>JAUIBW010000040.1 GCA_030427585.1 Bacteroidia bacterium | reverse complement strand
ACATTATTTAAAAGAAGCAAGTCTAAAAGGCGTCTTGTTCAAAGCTGCTATATCTGCAATACAGCACGATCCACAACTTAAAAAATACTATGCTCGAAAACTCAATGAAGGCAAGCACAAATTATCAGTACTAAATGCCGTTGCTAATAAATTAGTACTCAGAATTTTTGCTGTGGCCAAAAGAAATGAATCGTTTGTGAAATTAAGTGCATAAAAATTTGGCTTTATCTTAGAATGCTCAGGGTACAGATAGGAGTAATCAAAATATGTGCCTTCCCATACCCTTAAAGCACCCTGAGCCCTTCGATAAACCTGTCCTGAGTTTATCGAAGGGCTTAGAGTACGATATGGTTCAGGATACGGATATGAATCATCAAAACATGCCGAAGGGTACATGAAGGATATACCATAGTAAGCGAAGAAGTAAAAAAAATTAGAATCGTTGATGAACCAGTTCTAAAGTGGTTTCGTATAATGAGGTGCCTTCGACTTTGGTTTTTATCCAGGCATAAAAACTCATATCAAAAATATCTTCGTCCTGGGGGGTAGGAGTGGTGAGTGTGGTATACATCTTATCTCTAAATGCTGCCGTAGTAACTACTTCTGGTTTATAGTAATAGGTAATCGCTAGTTTTAAAAATTCTGATGCTCGCGTTTCTTTATTACTCTTAAGATAGGTGCCGTGTTTCTTTTTAAAACTGTTGACTCTGGATGCTACGATATCGATATGATCCAACTCTATACGTAACAGGATCTCGATCAGGTTTTTCTTAATTACCCAGGCAAGTCCCGCTTTTTCGGTATACCAGTGATCACTGTGGTAAAAATCATTAAGAATACCCAGGGCTTCTTTATACTGTTGTTGCTGAAAATAATATACAATATGACTTAACTTAAGATCCAGGATATAGGCAATCTGGTCTTTGTATTTCTCATAATCAAAAGTATCTAAGATCATAATAGCATCTTTTGCCCGGCCTGTATAATTAAGATTAAGTGAGTGTAGTAAGGTGTATTGCGGAAAAAATCGCTTGTAATACTTGTCCTGGTGTTTTTTCATTTGCTCGTGCATAAGGGCAAGGTACTGCTGCGAGGTATCAAAATCTTTACTCCTAAAATAAGAATTGGCTACATAATACAGGATTTGGATATGGTAAAAAAGGTGTTTGTCGATTACATCTTCTTTGGTGTCTATTTGTGTATAAACTTCTTCTACAAAAGGAAGTATAGCGTGATAATCCCGGGTGATATGAGCTGTTTGGTTTGTAATCTCAAGGATCTTATATAAGGATCGAAACGTAAGGTCTTGTGTAATCGATAACCCAAATTTGGATAAGGTATTTTTTATAATCGGTACGGCATCTCTTTGTTGTTTTACAAGTTCGTGCTGTACAGTGGCATAAAACAGGTTTAGGTTTTCTTCTTGCTGTAGTGATTTTTTATTACTCCTGAAATTAGCGAATAATGTCTCTATTGCTATCCCACGATTAAGATGAGCATATTGGATCTGTGTGTAGTAAATCTCGTTTAGGATACTGAAAAGTGCATAGGTTTTGGCCTTTTGCTCTGCTTTGGTAATGGTTTTAAAAGCAATTTTATATTGTTTTTGTTCGAAGAAACTCCTGCTGGCTCTAAGGAGCTTAAGAGTTTCCATCTCTTCTGAAGTCTCTTCCTCAAAACTTTTGGCCGCGATAAAATCAATGAGCGTGTCATGCAGTCTTTTGCATAGGGCGTGATACGCTCCTTTGGCTCTTTTACCATAAATCTGGATATCGAGGTCTTTAACTGTTGATGTGGTATCCAAAAGCTTAAACAACTGTATGTTTTTGGTATCGTTTCTTTTATTCTTTTGCCGCAATATCGCAATGAAATTTCGCTTCGATTCGTCGGATAAGGTGTGGATTATAGAAGAAATAACATGCATTGTATCGTAAGTATAATTTTGATAAAGATACTATGAATATTGAAATGATTAGATTATTAACATAAATATATCGTAAGTTTTTTTAATAAATCGAATTTTATATTTAGGCATATCATCGCACATTTGTCCTGTTCGAATGAACAATTGAGTTTTTATTGAATCATCAAAATACAATAATTATGAATTACAAATTTAGTAACGATGTATCCGAGGATACAGTAATCGAAAATGTAGAAAAGAAAGAAAACAAAGTATATGACCAAAAGCCAACACCGGCTTTTATATCGGCATCATGGTCTGCACTGTTTATAGGAATGATATCGTATTGCACAGGATTATGGAATGCAGGGATGCCACTTAACGAGAAAGGATACTACTTTACCATCCTGCTATTTGGATTGTTCTCTGCGGTATCTGTGCAAAAAAGTGTTAGAGATAGGTTAGAGGGAATCCCTGTTACCGATATCTATTACGGGATTAGTTGGTTTACCACGCTTACTTCTATTTTATTACTGATTATCGGTTTGTGGAATGCCGATCTCGAGCTTAGTGAAAAAGGGTTTTATGGGATGTCTTTTACCCTAAGTTTATTTGCTGCCATCGCGGTACAGAAGAATACCAGGGATAAAAAGTTTATCGAAAATAGTAAAGAATAATTAAACCCGAATTATCAATGACGTTAAGTTAAGCTTTTAGCTGTCAGTGTGGCAAGAAATTTTAAATATTATTCTTAACTAAACAACATTACCCGAATTGTGCATTAGCACTTCGTTATAAAGGGGTAACAAAAAGTGACATCAAAAGAAGGGACCTTAGGGGGGCTTGAGGTCTCTTGTTTTGATGATTAAAGAAGACAGCCGTGTGGCTGCGGCTGTCTTTTTATTGATATAAAGTAAATTCGATGTAAAGATTTAGTTTTAAAAAGCCGTCAAATTGAGACATCCAATAAAATTTTATCTGGTGTTTAAGTTGACGTTCCAAAGCAGGGCTTTGAAATCTTTTTTCACCAGTATAAGATTTGTTTTGCGTTAAAAAATCTTGAAGCCTTGGAAAGATTTTAGCGCAATAAATCTGGTTTTCAGTGAAATTGAAAAATACCTTGAAAAAAGTGCCTTTTCTTTTGGTACGTTTTCTTTGGGCAAGCAAAGAAAATGAACAGAAAGCCAAATTGAAGGAAATTAGATGAAATTTAAGAAATGTAAATATTTGAAAAACAAATCATTATGAAATACGTCAATGGTAGTGATTTTTCATAGTGACCTCTCGACTTTAGCCTCCTAAATCTATCGAAGGGTTCAGCAGGACTATCGAGAGTAGTTTTTACGTTGCGATGCTATACTGTAAACGAGTTATACATTCACTAAACAACAATATATTATGAGATCAAAATTTAATAAAGAGCTACAAACACTGGTAAGGGATAAGATCATTTCTCTAGAGCTTGCAGATAAGATAGAGCAATATTATGCTACCAAAGATGTAGGAAAGCCTACGAAGCTATTTATGATCTTTGGGATTTTTGGAGCATTATTAGTAGGGTCTGGTATTATTTTAATGCTGGCACACAATTGGGATGATTTTTCGCGATTAACAAAAACAATCTTAGCATTTGGCCCTCTGCTATTGGGACAGATCTTTACAGGATTTTCTATACTAAAAAATAAAAGCACTACCTGGAAAGAAGCTTCGGGGACTTTTCTTTTTTTAGCAGTAGGTGCCTGTATGGCACTGGTAAGTCAGATCTATAATATCCCGGGAGAATTAGGTTCTTTTTTACTAACCTGGATTATCCTTTGCTTGCCATTGGTATACCTGCTACGATCACATGCAGTTGCCTTGCTTATGATACTGCTAAGTACATACTACGCTGTAGAGGTTGGATTATGGAACTATAGAAATACAGAAACTCCCTGGTTGTATATGGCGTTTATAGGAGTTATGCTACCGTATTACTACGCCCTTATCACAAAACATACGGCCAGCAATACGACTACTATTTTTACCTGGATTTTACCGATAAGTATCGCAATTGCATTAAGTGCATTTATCGGTCGTAGTGAAGATCTTGGTTTTGTGATGTATATCACCATGTTTGGACTCTTATATACCATAGGAAGACTTCCTGTATTTAAAGAGTTACGAACCCTTAGAAATGGTTTTTTGATTATGGGTTCGCTAGGAACAGTGGTATCGCTGATGATTTTTACGTTTCGTTGGATATGGGATGAACTCCCAGAGACACTTAATTATGATCCCCAGGAGTTTTATACAACAGTAGTAATGGTCTTATTGAGTATCTCTGTGTTGGGATATGCGGTTATAAAAAAGGGGATATGGGCTGTTAATCTGTTTCAGGTGGCTTTTGTAGTCTTCTTATTAGTGTATTTCTTACTTCCCGATACTGGTGTTATACCGGTGATATTAATGAATGTATTGGTGTTTGCCCTGGGGATGTCTGCCATAAAGATCGGAGCAGATAAATTTAACTTCGGTATCCTTAACTATGGATTATTGATCATTTCAATTCTGATCATTTGTAGGTTTTTTGATACGGGAATGAGCTTTGTTGTTAGAGGAATTTTGTTTGTGATGGTAGGAGCAGGATTCTTTTTAACCAATTATATCATGCTAAAAAAACAACAACGGATTAAGTAGCAATTAAAAAATATAGAGATATGAAACCGATTTATTTTATAGTATTTATAGTCTTGGCAGTAGTACAAATTGGTACTCCGCTAAAAATGATTTTTGATAAGGAGGATATCCTGATTTCGGGTACGGCCTATAAATTTAAAACCAGGCCGATTGATCCTACAGATCCATTTAGAGGAAAATATATTACACTTCAGTTTGAAATGAATTCTTTTACAGCATCAGATACTACCTATGTGTACGGAGATGAGGTGCGAGTGTATATAGAAAATGATGATGAGGGCTTTGCAAAAGTTGCTCGGGTAAGTAAAGAACCCTTTGATTTTGGTAGCGATTATGTTATGGCCAAAGTAACGCATACGTATACTAATAAAATCATGTTCGAACTGCCGTTTAATAGATTTTATATGGAAGAAACCAAAGCATACGATGCAGAAAAAGCCTATAGAGATGTAAATAGAAATACTAAAAAAGATGATGTCTATGCTTTGGTATATATTAAAGATGGTGCATCGGTCTTGAAAGATGTAATTATCGAAGGAATACCGATACAGGAGTATGTAGATTGAGTCGTTATGTATTTTGATGTTTTTTGATCAGAAATTCGTCAATTCGTATACTACAAGAAATCAGGTGAAAAATATATTATAGCACATGTATAGTGGTTGCATTGAGTTAGTTTTGATAGGGATACCCCAATGTGAAAACGTCGGGGTATCTGTTATATCAGAACCTATAATTACCAGGCTTCTTCAATTTTTATTCGCTCTCCATTTTGATAAGAAGCGATAAAAGCATTTCTAAATCCGAGTCGTACTAATTCTCTACGAAATTTTTTGGCTTCATTAAGCGTTTCAAAGTTCCCCAAGGCATATTTGTTATAGCCTCCACTTTTAATTTGTCTGAAATTCACAAAGTTCTCAGAATACATCGACAAATCTATACTTTCAAAAGCCCCAATTTGTACGGCATATACGACTTCATCTTGCAAGGAACGACCATTTTCTACACCGGTACTATTAGCATTCAATTCCTGGTTCATAGATAGGTTTTTAATCGTTTCTGTTAACTCGGCAATTTTCGTGTCTCGTGTAGTTACCTCAGATTTATGTTTTTTCTGAGTAATCATATTTTCTGGAGTATTAAAATTCATGAAATACACAGTACCTGCAACACCCAGTAATGCAATAATACCTAGTATAATAGTTGCGATCTTAAATTTTCGAGAGTTTTCTTTTTCGTCTTTTACAGCTTTGTTACGTGTATACTCTACAGCACGTTTAGATTCTTCGGCTTTTTCTATCTGGTTTTTAAAACCCTGTAATTCTTCGTCTGTTATAAAAGGCATCTGATTTGTATTTAAGTATTCAAATATAATCGTTTATTATAAAACTTCAAGGTTTTGTGAGCTTTAGGAATGTTTAGATAATATAAATTAAAGATGCTACGGTATAAACGTAGTGTTGTTAAGGTTATTTAATATGTAGATAACATTTATATATAAAAGTATAGATATCTTTGTCATGTATAAAAATAATTGAAGGGAATTATTTGATTTTGGATATTGATGATCTGTGATATCCAAATCTCTAGAGTTGAGAATACGTAAGGATAACATTTTCGGCAAGGATTGCCCGGGTGTACTAGGATGTCATTATTGCATTGTTAGAAAAGTATGTTCTAAGACAACTGAGAAATTCTCGTATAATCGAAATTGTTTGAGGGGGAAAACGCAACCGGTAAGGTTGCGTTTTTTATCTTTATACAGTATTTTCTTTATAATTAGTTTCCGTCTTGAGTAGTTGCCGAACTACTGCATTTGGTAAGCTCATTGCAAAACTTTAATAGGCTTTCCTGGTTGTTTTTATATTCTTTATTAGCTATTTTTTCGATTACTGTTGGACAACCTTCAGCATATTTGGTAAGGTTCTTTTTAAAACCAAAAACAAAACCAGCACCCATAGTAGATTTTCCTTTTTCACTTCCGGCAGGAAGAATCACCAACTCAGATTCGTTAAATAGATATAAATTAATCTTATCAGATTCAAAAAGTACCTTACAAAGTTTATCTGTAGCTCCACCTAATGCCATTTGTCCTGCATCTACAGCTCCAGATTTAATAGAAGATTCTTTAAACTTAATATTTCTATAATGAAGTCCATCGACAAAAACAAGTTCTTTACATTTTTTAGCACTCTTTACTCGGCTTCCTATTGGAGTACCGTTTTGATCATATTCTACCGTTTTTAGCTTATATCCGATTGAAGCAATATCACTGGATTTAATATCCACCAGAGTTGTATCATTTTCTTTGGTAATCAAATATGCTTTATTTAATTCTACATCAGCAGTCTCAGTTTCTTCTTCCTCTTCCGGGACATTACTTAAGTCCTCGGTAAGTACTTTCATATGCCGAGTATTTGTTTTATTAATCTCTAAAGATTTGATGAGCTTATCAGCTTTGTTGATAAAATATTTACCATCTTTTTTATCATAATTATTATCGATGATTTTCTGAGCGTATTCTTTTACTTTCTCAGGCATCTCTAGATAGTAGTATAAATTTGCGATGTTATAGTAACTAGCATATCGTACTTTTCTTATTTTACGCTTATCGCCAGGATAGTTGGGGATTACACTATTAAAATATTCGATGACAGGTTCTATCTCTTTTTTGATCTCATCAATAGGTTCATCGTATTTGATTTTATCAAATGAAGCTTTTACCTTATCAAATGCTTCGTGGTGTTTTTGAAATTCTGGATGTTTTTTTGAACCTAAAATCCATAAATATTCATATTCGGTTGTATAAGGAATATATCCATATGCACGATTTGCATAGCTGTTGATATTGCTTATAATCGTGTTTTTATGAGCGGTTCTATATTTGTTTCTTAAGTTATGTCGATTATTGTTGTAATAATCTTTTGCCTTGTTATAGCTACCAAAAGTACTACTCTTATAAGTGGTACTTTCTGAATATGTTTTTTGAAAATTTTCTGCAGTTTCTGCATGGTTAAGGGATAAGGATCCAGAAGATGAATAGGTAACAACCACCATATACTCATAGCTTACAGAAATGACTTTTCCTTCCTTGTCCTTTTTCTCGATTTTGTTTTTATTGATATTGACTTCTCCTATTTCTGTACCGTTAAAAGTGTAGTTAAAATCTAAAGTTCCTTCAGACTTTACTTTTGAGAATCCAGAAATTGAAATCCCCCTGTGATTCGTAGAATACGTTCTTTTGGTATCGTCTAGAATAGGTTTCGTGGGTAGTTTTACATAAGAAACTTTAAAGTTTTCTTTATCCAAATCTGCACTTTGTGCAAAAGAAATTAGACAAAACAATAGGGTAATAGATGTTAGTAATCCTTGTTTCATAATAATTGAGGTTATTTATAAAATAGCCGCCAATATAGTTAAAAAAATGTTAATGATTTATTTTGAAACAAGGATTGCTTCCCTCTGTCTATTCGGTAACTTCTATGATTAGGGCATCATCGGTCTTGGTTACTTTTGTTAATCCTAATTTAGAAAGCCCTTTAATTCCTTTATCCCAACCTTTATTACTTAAGCCTGTAGCACTCTTAAGTTCTGATAGATCCATACTTTTTTCTTTTTTAAGAATCTCAAAGATGGCTTTTTCATTATTATTAAGCTCTACTTGCTTTTTCTCTGGACGCATTTGAGGGAAAAATAGTACTTCCTGTATAGATTGATTATTAGTCATAAACATAGCTAATCGATCAATACCTATCCCAATCCCCGAGGTTGGAGGCATACCATATTCGAGAGCACGTAAAAAATCTTGATCGATAAACATAGCTTCGTCATCACCTTTTTCAGATAATTTAAGCTGATCTTCAAAGCGTTCGCGTTGGTCGATAGGATCATTAAGCTCTGTATAAGCGTTTGCCAGTTCTTTACCATTTACCATAAGCTCAAAACGTTCTGTGAGCCCTTCTTTAGAACGATGTTTTTTGGTAAGCGGACTCATCTCTACGGGATAATCGATAATAAATGTAGGTTGGATATAACTGGCTTCACATTTTTCTCCAAAAATTTCATCTATCATTTTTCCGATCCCCATAGTTTCATCAACTTCAATACCCAGTGCCTTAGCTGCTTCACGAACTTCGGCTTCGCTCTTTTGATAAAGGTCGTATCCGGTATGTTCTTGTATCGCATCCAGAATACCAATACGCTTATAAGGTGCTTTATAGTTAATGATATTATCTCCAAATCGTGCTTCAGGAGTTCCGTGAAGTGTAATGGCTACTTTTTCCAGCAACTTTTCTGTGGTATCCATCATCCAATGGTAGTCTTTATAAGCAGCATACATTTCCATTACGGTAAATTCAGGATTGTGGGTACGATCCATACCTTCATTTCTAAAATCTTTTGCAAACTCATACACCCCATCAAATCCCCCTACAATTAGGCGCTTTAGATACAATTCGTTAGCCACACGAAGGTATAAAGGGATATCCAGTGCATTGTGATGCGTTATAAACGGGCGCGCTGCAGCACCTCCTGGTATCGGCTGAAGAATAGGAGTCTCGACTTCTAAAAAGCCCATTTCGTTATAAAAATTGCGAATGGTATTTACAATCTGTGTACGTTTAATAAACGTATCTCTAACTTTTGGATTTACCACCAGATCAGCATAACGCTGACGATATCTTAACTCTGGATCATTAAATTCATCAAAAGTATTTCCTTCTTTATCTGTTTTAGGAAGAGGAAGTGGTTTTAAGGATTTACTTAATATCGTAAAGTTTTTAACCAATACGGTCTTTTCACCAACCTGAGTAGTAAAAAGCTCTCCTTCAATACCTATAAAATCACCAATATCTAATAGCTTTTTATAGACTTCATTATATAAGAGTTTATCTTCACCTGGACAAATCTCATCCCTGTTAAAATAGACTTGTATGCGACCATCGGTATCTTGTAATTCTGCAAAAGAAGCTTTACCCTGTATTCTTCTCGACATTAATCTACCTGCAATAATTACCTTTTTACCTTCTTCAAACTTGCTCTTTATCTGTTTAGAGGTATAATCAACCGGATACAATGCAGCCGGATACGGATCGATACCTAGATTGCGTAATGCGTTTAATTTCTCTCTTCTTACAAGTTCTTGTTCTGATAATTGCATAAATTCGTCATTTTAAAGGCACAAAAATAGCCTATTTGAAGAATTTAAAGAAAGGTCTGATTAAAAACTTTTGATCTCAATTTAAAGGCATTGAAAAAAGCCATCTAATCTTAGTGTTTATCAGGTGTATTTTATACATGTTGCCTTGTGTGTTACTCTTTTATATAACAGCTTCTCTATCCAAATCGCTATAAGGATAATGTCCTTTTTCTTTTAGTAATTTGAACAATTTATCATTTCCATTTTGTCTTGCATACTCCATTTCACTTCTAAACAATCAGCTTTTCTTTGTTGCTAAATAGTTTTTTTTTAAAATCATATTTACTTTTAGTTTGTTTTGTTTGGGTATTCATCTCTATCCCAGATACTACATGTTCTCCACTCTAATCCGGGAACCAGGTGCTTAAGCATCTTTTTATTTTTAACTTTAAATTGAATGGTCGAAGAAGGAGCCTCAATACTAGTTTTTGAATATTCGATTCCTTCAAAAATTTCTTTTTTCCATGTGTCAACCAAATCCCAATTTTTATCGAGTATTAGCTCTAAATTTTGAATTTCCCTATTAGAAATCGCAGTATACTCCGGAGATTGATCAATATTCCTAAGCATATCATTATATGCGTTCAATTCCTGAGTTGCACAATGTCTTAACAATTCAGAAGTTTTTGTAGTAGTAATATTGATAGTATTGAGATAAACCCGAGACTCAAATTCTTTGAGGTGGTAATATGCATCGGTAATGAATTGAAATGCAATATTCTTTTTTAATGGTAAATCAGGAACCTGAGTGCTATATAAAAAGTAAGTAGCTTTTACAGATGTATTATCAATGTCTATTATTTTTATTCGATAAGAGTCCATTTTTTGTAAATTTTATGGTTGATCATTTTACGAATTCAATGAGTTATAAAGTTATTTTTTATAACATCATTTTGATTTATATTGTTTTAACCAATATTGAAATCCTAATGCTTCAATACTATCTCCTTTGGCCACATTTTAAATAATTTTTAGTGCAGTGTGGTTGGTTGGTCAAAAGTTAATTTTTTAAGTAAATGAATAGCAGACCAAATATTGGTTCTGTTTTTCTTCATATAATCATTCTGAAAATTTAGCAATTTCATTCTGGCAATTATTTTTTGAAATCAAGTTAACGATTTGATACACTCGATCAACTGTTTTATTGTTTTTTTAATAGAGCTTTTTTTCAAACAGTTGGATTAAGAGCAAATTTTGATCTGTTTTCTATATTCATCAATTAAATTTTTGTATTGATTTGAAATGATGTACTCATGCTATGTACCATTGTATATCTATCTATCATATGTATTTATAAGCGTTTATATATGATTATTTTATCATGATGTTACACAATAAAGGATAGCCAAATATCAATAATAAAAAACATGAGTATTACGATACAAATCAACTTTGTGACGAATACATTTAAAAAAGTGATGATTATAAATGCTTTAGGTAAACGATTGGACCAAAATGTAGACCAAAAACAGACCTCACAGGTTTTAAAAACCTGTGAGGTCTATACATTTTATCACGATTACCTCGATATATTTAATGTAGTGCTTAACTCCTTAATTTTGTTTTGTATTTCTTTATTGTCTTCAAACTCTAATGATTTCTGGTAGTATTTGATTGCGTTGGCTGTATCCTCGAGATAAAGATATGTATTGGCTAGACTTACATAAGTCTTTGCTTCTTTTGGAAACAGTGCGGTATTAAAATCTAATACGGTTATAGCTTCTTCTTTTTTATTCGCATAGAAAAGAACACTGGCATAGGTGTTTAATTCGTATAAATTTTGAGTCTGATCTTTAAATTGTTTAACTAGTTTTTTGGTGTTCTTAGCGATATAAGACGTTCCTTTTTTGGTTAGTATATCATCTATTAGCATTACCGAGCTATATTTTGGAGTATAGTTTTTAGATAGTATAGCAAGCATATCTTCTTCTAGTGTTTTTCTGGGAGATTCTACAATGCGATTAACTTCTTTTCCGTCTTTATAAAAGATTAGAGTAGGCACCCGGTGTATATTTAAACCTTCGTGTTCTCCTCCCGGACTTTGTTTATAGGCTTCCCGGCTTCGGTCTACAGCAACAACGGTAAGTCGATCTAAAGGAAAATTACTTTCTTCTAATATTTTATACATACGAGGCACTTCGCGTTTGCTATCTCCGCACCAGGTACCCATAAAAAGAGTAATTGTATAGGAGGGTAGTTGAGTGGTTAAAGAATCTATACTGCTTTGTTTCGGGATATATTCTTTATAGTTTTTTAAAAACCACTCGTTATACGGGGTTTGTGTTAGTCCCTGATTATTAATTTTACCAAGAAGCATAGGAGAACTTCCCTCTGTTTTGATCTCATGGTTAAAAGATTGAGCAGAAAGTGTCATTACAGATAAAATCAGGGTGGTACTAAGACAGATAAATGTTTTCACGGTAAATTTTTTAATAGTATGAAATTTTGAAGATTTATAATGAACTAATCGTATTGAAGTTTATCTAGAGCTACTCCCAATGAGAGCTCATCATTTTGGATTTCAGAAGAGCTCCTCCGCTCAGGAGGAGATAATTTTGGTTGTAGGATTATCTCCTCCTGATGGGAGCTGATCGTTTTGAGTTTTAGAATAACTCTTCCTTTCGGGAGATGATCCTGCTTCGTTTGCAAATAACTCCTCCTTGCCGGAAATGATTGATAGTAATGTTTGAGCGTGGCCAGACAGCTATTTGCTTATCGGAGTCCCACTTACGGCTTTAGCTCTGGGAGTAACCATAGCTTTGATTTTAAGTATTTCTTTACCTTTTTCGGTATTTGCCGTAATCGTTACCTGCTTGTTTTGCAGATTGGGCTTGCCATTAGAATTAAAGGTAACCAACATATCTCCTGTAGCTCCCGGAGCTATTGGTTCTTTTGGCCATTTAGACACCGTACAACCACAACTACCTTTGGCACTAATAATAACTAGTGGTGCTTTACCAGTATTGGTAAAGGTAAATTTGTGCTCTACAATATCCCCTTCGTTAATAGTTCCGAAATTGTGATCGGTTTTAGCAAAGTCCATTACCGGAAAATCTGAGACTTTCGCATCTCGACTTTCAGAAACGGCTACATTTTCTAGGTTTATCTTTTTGGTAGCATCATCCTTACAAGATACTACAGCCATTACAAGTAGGCTGGCTAAGATTAGGAATTCTTTTTTCATGATTTTAAATTTTGATTAAGAGTGATCAAAAATCAAAACATAAAGGAATAAAATCAATAAAAACAGGTTTGAAATGGGGACTAGACCCCGGGTGGATTTTTTGTTATTTCTTGATATGTAGTGATTTAACTTCGTCTCTCGAGCTTACCTCAAGTTTTTTATACAGATTGTTGATATGGGTTTTTATAGTGCTTATACTCACAAACATGGTAGAAGCAATCTCTTTATTTGTCTTGTCGTCAAGAATAAGATCTAATACTTTTTGCTCTTGTTGTGTAAGATTTTTTTCTGAACTATAAGACGCGCTTATCTTTTTTCGATAGTTGAGAAATTGAAAAACGTTAAGTATTATAGCACATGTTAATACTATCCATAACCACCAATTTTTATATGAAACTTCTTTGGGGCTGATCATAAATTTGTCTGAAGCTAATTCTGTTTCATATTGTTTGGTATATGTACTATTGGGGTATTTTTTTTGTAATCGTTCTAATAGATGATCATAATATGTATTTTGTTTTAAATCTTCGAGGTAGTGCGCATACAGATTGTTGGCTTTGTCAGATAAAAAAGCATAAACATAAAGTTCTGTGAGGGGCTCGTTTTGATTTTTTACAAAACGTTGTAGTGTGGTAAACCATTTTTTTTCATTGATCTTACGATTGGCTTCACTTCTATACGAAGCAAAGGCAAAACGCATTTCATCAATGATAGAGTCGACCTTAATAAAAGCGCTGCTTTTTTCATTATTCGAAACAATTTTACAAAACATTTCATCATCAAAAGAAAAGGGCAAGGTAAGCGTATCGGTGTTATTAGCAATAAATAAGATTTCTTTACTATAAGGGCAAAATCCATTAAAATGAATTGGCTCTTTTTCATTTTCAGAACATCCTTCGATATGAATTCGATACATATGATTTTGTAAAGGAAGATTATCTCCCGAAAACCTAAAATAGCCTATCGAGTCACTTACCGTTTTCTGAATAATCTGCTCGGGATAGATTCCTGATAACTTTCTATAATCTTCTATCAATGATAAATAAATATCTCCCGACCAGTTTTTTTTGTCGACATAGCCAGAAAACTCATATTGTGCCAAAAGTATTTTTGGGCAAATCAATATACTAAAGTATAGTATTAGAAATGGTAATTTCATGTGTTTAAACCTTTTTAAAATTTGGCAGTACTCATTTCGTTGTTTTTAATTTTCAAGTCAGGTTAAAAATATAGAAATTAATTTTATAGTAATATTGTAACATAATAAAATTGTCATCTACTTATAAGTATAACATTTAATTTATTTTACATTACAAACTATGAGTATCTGGAGAGTTATATTGGCTATTTTTTTTCCACCACTATCGGTATTAGATAAAGGTTGTGGGTCTGTCGTAATAGTATTGTTGCTAACTATTTGTGGTTGGGTACCCGGAGTGATAGCAGCATTGGTTATACTTAATAATCCAAAATAGTAGAAAGTACTTCTGATTTTTCTGTAAAAATTTAATCGATGCGGTTTGATTCTTATTTTTTAGGAGATAGAATTATAATAGATTCATTTCAATATAACGGATACGATACTTTCAATTTAAAACATGACCAGAACAACAAAGCTTTTCTGAAATCCCGGTAGAGCGTAAAGAATTGGAAATTAGTGTCAATAAAAACGGTTTTAAGACCACCAAAAATAATTAGTATTCGCAAAAAAACTTATGTGTAAAGTAATATGTACAGCTATTATATATTCTAAAGTATAGTTTATAATATTTAATTTACTTTTGCACCACAAATCAAAAGTATAAGGAAAAGTTAGCAAGGTATTATCGATAATCGTAATGAAAATAGATCTGTTAGAATAAGTACTCTAGTTTCGAATAAATAATAAAATATATGAAAAGATTTAATCTTTATGTGTTAACTATGGTATCATCTTTACTTTTGGTAGGATGTCAGTTTTCGGAGCATTTGAATTTGAATGAAGATGGAACAGGAAAAATTACCATAAACTTTGATGGATCAGAGCTTATGAAGATGGGAGAAGGACAGGTTGCAGAAAAGAAAGAAAAAATAGATTCGCTACTGGTATTTAACGACTTTTTAGAAGAACATAAAGATAGTATTTCAAAACTGTCAAAAGAAATGCAGGAACGATTACAAAGGCTAAAAGACTTTGAAATGCATATTGTAGTTAACTCTGAAGCTCAAGAAATGAATATGGATATGTACAGAGACTTTAAAGACGTTTCTGAGTTAGGAGATATATTTAGCGATTTTAAAACCGCTATGGTTATCGAAGGTAAGAATAATAAGACTCCGGGAAATGGGAGTACGTTTGATCCTCTCGAAACATTGACATCGGAAGAAGGAGGAACCAAAGTAAGCTATACCTTTAAAGACAATAAATTTAGCAGGATTACAGAGATTATCGATGCCGAGAAGGTTAAAAAAAGTATGGATAGCTTAGAGAAAACTCGAATGTTTTTAGCGAGTTCTAAATATAAACTGAAGTATACTTTTCCTAAAAAAATAGTGAAAATGTCATCTGATAAGGCTACATTTAGCTTAGACATGAAAAGTTTTATACTCGAAGTCGGGTTTATCGAGTTTATGGAAAACCCTAAGATATTGGATGTCGAAGTCGAGCTTGAAAATTAAAAAAAATAGCATTTCACTTTTTTTTATGACGTATCTTTGTGAACTATGAATAAAAAAATTCACCTCCAGGATATTGGCCGTAAAGATTATAAAGAAACCTGGGAGTATCAGGAAGCTCTTTTTAAAGAGATTTTAGATATCAAAATAAAAAATCGAAGAGAAGATGCCGGGCTTAGTACACCAAATCACTTTCTTTTTGTAGAACACCCACATGTATATACTTTGGGTAAAAGTGGTGATATCAGCAATCTGTTATTATCAGAAGAGCAATTAAAAGAAAAAGAAGCCACATTTTATAAAATTAATAGAGGAGGGGATATCACCTATCATGGCCCCGGGCAGATTGTAGGATATCCAATTCTCGACCTCGATAATTTCTTTACCGATATCCATAAATACCTTCGTTTTCTAGAAGAAATGGTGATTCTTACTTTGGCAGAATATGATATTAATGCTACAAGAAGTGAAGGAGAAACTGGAGTATGGATTGATGTAGGTACTCCGTTTGCTCGTAAAATCTGTGCTATGGGAGTTCGAGCCAGTCGTTGGGTTACCATGCATGGTTTTGCCTTAAATATTAATGCTAATCTAGGGTATTTTGATCATATTATCCCCTGCGGAATAAAAGACAAAACCGTTACGTCGTTACATGTCGAATTAGGAGTAGATCATGTAGATATAGATGAGGTTAAAGCAAAGCTGCTAAAACATTTTACTACTCTTTTTGAAGCAGAATTTATACAACAAAAAGCCGAAATTTGATCTCGGACTAAGTTGTATTTACTACATTCTTATAGCTTATTTCATACTAAAAAAGTTAATCCCGGGTTTTATATGCAGAGGCGATTTAAATTTTTTTGATTGAAGTAAAAAATCTAGGTAGAAAAAAGAAATATTTTCGAATCATTGAAAAAAGTTTAATCCTTTTTATAATAACAATCTGATCTTTTATATAAGTGATATAAAACTATAAACAAATGAAGAGATATGCTTTTCTTAGTGCTCTTATCTTGGTATGCGCATGCAAAACTCAAAATACAGTCGATTCTTCAAAAGAAATTGCAGTAGTTTCAGAACCTCAAAATAATGAAGGGTATTGCCCTGAAGGCGGAAACTGTACTGTAAAACTTCATAAAAACTCTTCGCTGGTGCTAAAAAAAGATACCGCAGACAGTTATTATCCTGTTATCGAAAAAGGAGACGGGATAGTTGTCGAATTTAAATTTTTAATTAAAGGACCAGAAGGTACTGCAGATGGGGATTACTCTGAAACCATACATTTTGAAATCAATAAAGCTACAGAAATTCTAAATATAAAAGGGGAGGCATTAGAGCAAGTACAGTTACTTTTTGGGAAACATTGTTTTTGTCGAGGAGAAGCAGGGTATTATAGGGTAAAAGATGGAAATTTGACGCTTCAAAAATTAAAAGACAACATCAATGTTGATATATCGTTTAACATACCCGATGTTTCTCATAAAATCTTCAACATTAAAGAAAAAATAAAGCTTTAATCAGGTTTAACTTAAAAAAGTAAGCGATGCATTTCTCAATGCATCGCTTACCATAATTAACTATTATCGAATATTTACTCTTGTACAAATTGAAAAGATTTGTATTTACCTTTACCTCCTGGGTTAAGTTTCAGGATATATAATCCCGATGGTAATGCACTGGTGTTAATTGTCTTTTGAACTAACTTACCTTTCATTACAATTTTTCCAAGAATGCTTACAATTTCGTATGAAGTATCTTTTTTAGAAACGATTACATGTAATAAACGATCTTTTCCTACCGGATTAGGGAATGCAGATACTTCTACTTGTTTTGTAGTTGTTGTATCATCTATAGTTACTAATGATCTTGCAGAAGGGCTACCGATTGTAAATGTTGTTGCTTCAGAAGATCCAAAAGATCCTCCAGAGGCAATTGTAGTTCCTTCAGAAGTAAGTGTATAGGATCCATTACCATAAGCACAGCAGATACCATCGCCATACGAATCATTAAGTGTAAACGTATAGGTTCCTGGCTCTAAGCACTCTTTAATTGTTAGTGTTGATCCATCGGGTTGAGAGCCATAAGTTCCTCCCAATGCTATAACCTGGCTATTGCTATCTGTAATTTGCCAGCTGGTTTCTTCTGGGTAATTGTCAAAATTAAGAGTTAATACAACATCGGTACAAGTATTTTGTGACCCTCCTTCGCTTAAATTCACATCATCTATAGCCATATCACCTTGCCAGGTATTACCTGTAACCCCATTAAAACGTAATTGTACTGTATCACCTAAGTACGTACTTAAGTCTACAGTTGCCGATTGCCATGAGTTTCCTTGATTTCCTGACTTAGACCAAACTGAAGTCCATGTAGCACCATTGTCATTACTGGCTTCTAATGCCAGGCTACCCATAGTCGAAGCACCATACATGTGATATTTAAATGAGAAATTAGCTTTTGTCTGACCCGTTAAATCAAAACAGGGAGAGTTAAGAATTGCTCTTTTAGTAGGATAATTAGGTGTAGACGATTCCATATACACATAATAAGTTCCTTGTGAAGCGCTAGAAGGTCCAGTGTTTCTTGATGGAGTTCCGTTAGCATCTACAGTCCAGTCGAAATCATCTCCAGTTGCCTGTTTCCATGCTCCAAGAGTATTTTCGAACCCTTCGGTATATGGGAATGATGAAATCTCTGCGGTACATGAAGACCCTCCTGTATCTGGAAGCGTTGTAATGTTTACAGTATTACTTGCATTGGATTCGTTACCCGAAGCATCTTTTGCCTTTACACTAAAGTTATAGGCAGTATCTGGTGATAATCCAGTTGCTTGATAAGACGTAGTAGTAACTGTAGCGATTACTGTAGTACCTCGATAAACATCATACCCGCTAACCCCTACATTATCTGTAGAAGCATCCCAGGAAAGATCAACTGTGGTCTTTGTAATATTAGAAGCTGCTAAATTAGCAGGAGCTGTTGGTGCCTGAGTATCGGGTTGAGAAAGCGTAGTAGCATTGGCAGTGTTACTAAAATTAGATTCATTACCTGCTGCATCTTTTGCTTTTACTCTAAAACTATATGGTGTATTAGCCGATAATCCTGTAACCTGATATGAGGTAGAGGTTACTGTAGTCACTACAGTATTTCCTTGATAAACATCATATCCTGTAACTCCTACATTATCTGTTGCAGCGTTCCAGTTAAGGTCAACTGTAGTTTGTGTGATATTTGAAGCCGCTAAACCATCAGGAGTTGTTGGAGCTTGTGTATCTCCACCACTTCCTCCAGAGATTTCAAAATTGGCATTAGAAATATCATAGAAAATATGTCCTGATCCTCTAACCATTATTCTGTTTTGTGTTCCTACCGCATTTGGTACAGTGATGCTATGAGAACCATCATTAGGTACTGCAGAGGCAATTGTTGTTGTATAGGTATTTCCTCCATCGGTAGATAGTAAAATATCTACATTGGCAGCATTAATACCATTACCAGTTGTTCCTGCAACATCCCAAGTAATGGTTTGTGTAGATCCCGAAGCCCAGTTAACATTGGTATTAGGTGTATTAACAACAAAAGGCCCAGCTGCACCGGCAACGGTTATTTTTGTATCATCACTGGCAGTACTTGCTCCTCCAGATGCATTATCTCTTACGGTAAGTCTAAAATTCATTGTTCTGCTTACAGAAGGAACAACCTCCCAGGTAGAAGAGGTTTGCCCCGAAATAACTGTTGGTAATGCTGGCATATACCTGTCTGGCGAAGCTGTTGGAGTTAAAGATCTAAAAGCAGGCCCGTTGGTCGAAGTGGCAACAGGTGGCATAGTTGCAGGTTGTGCATCCATTTGCTCCCAGCAATACGTAAGATTGTTTCCAGAATTAGCATCAGATCCATTACCTTTTAGTACAAATGGTGTTGAGGCAGGAATCGTATAATCCTGTCCGGCATTAGCAGTAGGAGCAGCATTACCAGTATTACTTTGGGTACCACATGTGCTGTTTCCTTGCGAAATATTCTGCCACATTTCCTGGATGCTGATCGCATGAAAATAAGCATCACTATTGTTTTGTACGTTTGGAGAACAAATACCAGCATATCCCATAATTGTAGAAGCACTTCCTGGCTCTACAGATGCATTAGATCTTTGGCAGCTATTGTTTTGAGTATGATTTCCTCCGTATTGGTGTCCCATTTCATGAGCAACATAATCCACATCATATGCATCTCCGATAGGACGGCCACTTCCTGTGATTCCTCGTGCTTTAGAATTTGTACAAGGAGATCTAAGCTGTGCCAATCCTCCTCCTCCGGTACTAAATGTATGTCCGATATCGTAATTGTTAAAACCAATAACATTGTCACAAACGGTCTGACTTTCATTAATTAATGCACTGGCATTACTGTTACTTAAATTATCGGTATTAGCATTTAGAAAAATGATATCTGTATTATTATTTACTAATACCATGGTAAGAGCAAGGTCTCTTTCAAAAATACCATTTACTCGAGTCATAGTAGTATTTACGGCAGAAAGGACAGCTTCTTTTTTTACTTGATCAGAGGCGCTAGAGCTAATTCCCTGATTGTTGATATGAAATTGAGAATATTCTCCGGTACATGCGATAGCTAATCTAAAAGTTCTAAGCTTACCGTCGTTAGCATTTTTTAAAGCATTGAACTGTTGATTAGAAAAGTTTGATTTAACGTTTTCTTCAACCAGACACTCAAAACTATTAGGATCGGCAGGTAAATCAGCTTTAGCATAACAGATATAGCTCGTTTTATCTTTTGTGTACGGATCAATGTAGATGGTTGAATGATTTCCAGAGGTTATCATGGCGTGTAAACCAACTTTAGAGAAACTAAATCTGGCAATAGATGTAGGGTCATCAATCCCATAGCCAACAAAAGATCGGATGCTTGGAAATCGTTTTGCGAGCCCTTCTTCAAGAACAGAAGCTTCAAGAATTCTAAATTTTTGCAATACTCCTTTTGCAGTAGGGAGTTGGATGACAACACCAGAACTTTTTTGCTGTACTCTTGATGGGGTACGTTGCAAAATAGATTTTAACGCTGTAGTGTTTAAGTTAAATAGTTGATACTTGGTTGGTGTTGTTTTTCTAAGCTCTTTGGATTTGGCTTGTGCTTTTGCTGGAGATACGGGACTCCATAGCTGCGCATTAACACTAATACTTACGAATAAGAACGTGAGCACCAGTATTTTGTTAAAAATACTTGTTTTCATAATTGAGTTTGGTTTGTGTTAGTAAATCTATATCATTGGCTGTACAACTCCTAATCGTGAAATTTAGTACTTGTAAAATAATATTTAACATAAAATAATAATAATCGATCTTAAATCTTAAATTAATGTTAAATAAAATGTATAAATGTATTTCCTTAAAACAGTAAGGTGAGAATTGAGAAAACGTTCTGTATTATGTAGTTATGTATAAATTGAGTTCTGGAAATAGAAAACCCTAAATTTAAATTTAGGGTTTTCTTTTATTAATGTTTTTTAACAATGAATTAATTTATTTGGTAGATGAGTACTCCATTTTCTTCTCCCTGAACTACAAATTCTAGATTAGGATCTTTATCCATATTCCCTAAACTTAATACAGAATTGCCATATACCGGGAAATTAGGAAACAGCTCGGCATTACTGTCGTATAGGTAGACTTTTTTGGCTTGTATATCGGTAATAGTAATATAGATTTTATTATTAATAAAATAAAGTTTAGGTTCTGTATACACTCCAAAATCAAGTTCAAGAGTTTTTCCTTTTATAGTAAGCTTATTTTCAGAAAAAGTAACCAGAGTTTTATTAGTAGCTACCATTCTATTATCCTCATGCAAACTTAGGTTTTGCTCTACAGCATTACCATCGTTTTGTACTTGAATTAATTTTCCACTTTTGGTAGTAGATGTAAATTTGTTCAGGTACTGATACCATTCGTTTTTAGAAAAATCAACTTTTTCTTTTACATTAACTCGCGGTTTACCTATTCGATCCAGGATAGTTAATGCTCCATTTTTTTCAGAAAGTAAAATATAATCTTTAGTTCCTATCCTAATATGTTTTGGTGGTAAGATAAGATCTGTTTCTGTGTTTTTAAACTTAAAACCAGTAACAGCTTTTGCCTCTGCATCAAACATTTTGATTTCATTACCCTGGGTAATAACAATACGGTAACGTTTGCTTTTGTCATAATCAAATAATGCAAGAGGTTGTGTAATTGGTTTTTCAAAAATCTTAGGGTAAGGTTTTACATCTTTCCCATCGCGATCCACCAGATATAAAGTATTTGCAGTGTTAAATAATAGTTGGTATCTGCCGTTTTTGTAGATATCGATTTGTTGAATATCGCCAAGTATTTCACCATCGACTTGTTTTTTCCAGAAAATAGCACCTTTATCAGAAATTAGGTATAGGTTGTTTTCGATATCCTGTACTGCCACATCCATACCTTTGGTTCTATGGTTTTTAACAAGAACAGGTCTGGTTAATACCTTATTCTCTAGAGTAGTTGATGCAGTTTGTGTGACAGATGTAGCTGCACCTTTAGCTCTGCTTTTTTGTAAGATACTATGCACATGGGCAAAATCGTTTTCTTTTATAACCTGTACTATTCCTATTTGATATCCTTTATCCTTAAGTGCTTCCCATTGCGACGAATATTCTTCTTCAACATTTTCAGAAATGTATTCTTTTATGTTTTTGATTGTACCTGCTATTAATATCGAAGATTCGTCGGATAAATCTTTTACAGTAGCTTTGTAATACTCTTGATCATAGAGTAATGTTTGATTCAGAATATTAGCAATCATATCTTTAAGAGCTGCGGTAGAAGATCCAAAAATGATAAAATCATCCCGAACAAAATAAAACTTGGCGTCAAAATCGTTTACCAAAGGAGTAAGGATTTGCGAAAAAGCAGAGGAGCTTTTATAACTGTATATCGATATATTTCTATAGGTATCTGCTTTATCTCCTGCCAGACTTTCCTGGGCTGTTTCGGGGTTTAGAGAGTTTAGAACTAAAATATTTTCTTTTTCGAGAAAAATCATACCGACCTCAGAAACACCCGATAATATATCATCTAGATCCCCTGAGATATCTTCTAATTCTCTATCCTGTGCAACAGATAGGTTTTTTTTCAATATATCAAAGTCATCATAAGTATAAGAGATAAATCCTTTTGCAGTAACAGGTGTCACTTTTGAAATTTCATTTTCCTGGGCAATAGTATTATCAAAAATTCCAATGGTGCTGGATAATGAATCTTTTTCTATAGCAATACCATCCAGGTACATTGCATTCTGTCCTATAGTGGCATCGGCAGATATCCAACCGCTAAAATTTTGCAAGCTTTTGAGATCTGTATTAGGCAGTAATGTATTGTGAATGTTTTGTAATTTTTTCCCATTAACCAGTACAGACAGGGTGTTTTCGGTACCAGACACTTCATATACTTTTTGTAAATCTTTGTCAATAGGAATCGGAGCGGCTTGCATTCGTATTGCATTTTCAATCAATAATTGAGAAGAAGAGGCAATAAGTAGACTATCCTGTCGGGTAGCAAAAAATGATTTTCCCTTTGATGTCACTTTATAAATGGTATTCTCAGAATAATTTATGGTTTCGATCTGTTTTGTATTTAGCGAATCGATATTGATTACAGCAGGGTCGAATTTTGAAATATAAGTATATTCATAATCGTTTTTCCCTAATGGAGAGAAACATAATATACTTTCTTTTTGATGAGTTTGATCAAGAATAGACAGGTTTTTAAAATATTCAAAAAAAGCGACCTGGTTATTGTTTTTGATAAAATTATTATCTCTTAATTTACTGGCAGCACCTTCAAGGTCATTAATTTTTATAATAATTTGAGTATCTCTTGGGATGTGATCCAGTAAAGAATTTGATTTTTTTGATGTGTCCTCACAAGAAATAGCCATAAAAATTAGAAGAACAGCCACTATCTTTTTCATTATGCCAATGCGTTTTGTATTCCTGAATTTGGTTGTCAAAATAAAAATTTTCAGTTTCCTGGTTTGCAAAATATAAAGTCTAATTTAATAATTTATTTAACTTAAGGTATCTAAAATTCATTTTTCACCTTTACGTTTTTCTATGTCTTTTTTGATTTCTTGTAATTGCTGAACATCAAGTAAATCCTTAGGCCTCTGAGCTTTAATTTTACTGTTGATCAAATCTTCATAAGAGATTACATTCCACTTTAAAAATTCATTGTTATCTATAATTACAGATTCACTGTCCTTATATGCTTCTTCAAAACTTTTATCAGAAGAAAAATTGGTTATCAATTCAAGATCTATATCAACAGGTGAAAATTTGATAGAAATATTCTGCCTTTTTTCTTTAACATCATCGGGGAAGTCATTAATTTCATATCCCATTTCTCTAAAAACCCGAATCAAACCATTTAAGTTTTTTTGAGTAACATCTATCCAAAAATCAACATCTGCAGAATGCCTCTGATACCCATGAAAATTAACTGCACCACCTCCAACCATAATCATTCTAACATTGTGTTTATTAGATAGTTTTATAAAAGTATCTATTTTTTCTTTCCATTGAGTTATATCATCCATCTTAAAGGTTAATTACAAAATTATTTCCTTTTTCATTTTTTTTTGAATGAGAAGGGAAACTATTAAAAATATAAGCCAATTCAATAAAAGAATAAATTCTATTGGCAGGGGATAACTCTAAAAATCTATCTCTTTGTATTTGATTACTCTCTTCTTTTGACCTAAAGTTTATTTCCATCTGTTTGTTGAATTCTTTTTTAAACCAAACTTTTTTCTTTTTTGTATTTTCAAAGATATAACTATTTAAGGTCTAGTGTAAGTTGTTCTGGTAATAACCTAAAGCTTTTCCTATGATATTTGGTAATCCCATATTTTCGAATGGCATCACGATGCTCTACTGTTGGGTATCCTTTATTCTTTTTCCAGTTGTACATAGGATATTCTTCATGTATTTTTTCCATAAACTCATCACGATATGTTTTTGCCAATACCGAGGCTGCTGCAATATTTAAATATTTTCCATCTCCTTTAATAACGCAGGTATAGGGTATATTATGATATGGTTTAAATCTATTTCCGTCTACAATGATGTGTTTTGGCTCAGGTTGCAATTGTGCTATAGATCTTTGCATAGCCAGAATAGAGGCGTTTAAAATATTGATTTCGTCAATCTCTTCCATAAAAATGTGTGTAACACCATAGGTCAAAGAGGAGTCTTCTATTATGGGTTTTAGTAGATTTCTTTTGGCTTCGGTAAGCTGTTTAGAATCATTAAGAATCGAATTATTGAAATCATTGGGTAAGATTACCGCAGCTGCTGTGACCGGACCTGCCAGGCATCCTCGTCCTGCCTCATCGGTACCACATTCGAGAATGTCTGGATTTAATTGTAATGTAAGCATATTACGAAGATACAGTATGAATAGAACACCTAAAAAACTATTTTCATAAATTGATTAAAAAGTTAATTTAAACAAACAATGAGTGTCATTTACTTTCGTTAAAAAAGTATATTTTTGCCACAGTTTAGCATTCTAATGAGAAAAAACATAATATTTATAGTTGCACTGTTATCGGTTTCGATGATTTGGGCACAAAGAGATCAGGAGAGAATAGGTGATGCTTCTAATGCAGATGGATCTCAAGAGCCCAGAAAATCGTTAAGACAGCCAAAGACTAAAAAAAAGAAACCGCCAATAACAGACTATAAGATCATTACGATACAAAATGATACGACCTATCTGGATACAACATTAACGATACAAAAGGATTATAAGTTTAATTATCTGCGTAGAGATGATTTTGAGTTGCTTCCTATTCATAATGTTGGGCAAACCTATAACAGTTTGGCAAAGCGGGAAGAGCGAGATCATATATTGCCGCTTATGGGGGCCAGAGCCAGGCATTTCAATTTTATGGAAGTAGAAGATATCAGATACTATCATGTGCCGACTCCTCTTACCGAGTTGTATTTTAGAACTACCTTCGAACAAGGGCAGCAATTAGATGCTTTTTTTACGGTAAATACTTCACCAAGGCTTAATCTTTCGATTGCTTATAAAGGTGTACGATCTTTGGGAAAATATCAACATGCTTTAACGAGTACAGGTAATTTTAGAGCTACGGCTAATTATTCGACCAAAAATGAACGATATAAAGTACGTACACATTTTGTATCACAAGATTTGCTTAATGAAGAAAACGGGGGATTATCGGAAGAAGGACTAAACCAGTATTTGGGTACAGGCGAATTTGTAGGGGAAGATGATGAATTTGCAGATCGGGGTTCGGTATCTGTTAATTTTCAAAATGCCGAAAGTATATTGCTGGGGAAACGATTTTATTTAAATCACGAATACGCCATACTAAAAAAAACAGATAGTTCTTCTACCGCATTGTCTGTAGGGCATATTATGGATCTTACAGACAAGAGATTTAAATATGATCAGGCAGCAATTGCTCCTAATAATCTTTTGGGAGCATCTTATACAGCTGCAAATATTTCTGATAATGTAGCTTTAGAAGATTTTAGTAACCAGGTATTTGTAGATTTTACTAATAAGTGGTTGGGAAACTTGCGTATATTGGGAGGAAGCTCTAATTATAATTATGGATATAATGCAATTGTAAATCAGGTAAACAGTTCTGGAGCACAAATAAACATAACAAATCGTATTAAAGGAGATATATATTCTGTTGGAGGAGAGTATAAGAATACCTATAAAGGATTTGAGCTATTTGCCGATGGAATGACTATTGTTTCTGGTGATTTTACAGGAAATTATTTTAATGCAGGTGCAGGATATAATCTTAATGAAAAATATGGTATCCAGGCTAAAATAAGCTCTACATCTGTTGCTCCCAACTATAATTTTTTACTCTATCAAAGTGATTATGTAAACTATAACTGGCAAAATAATTTTGATAATACCGAAACTCAAAAAATACAGGTTAATATCAAAGCCAAGAAAATCGCCGAAGTAGAAGCGAGCTACGCTACAATTAGTAAATACACCTATTTTACAAAGGATACTAATTCTGCAATTGTACCCCTACAAGCTCCAGAAAGTATTGATGTGCTGAAGGTAAAACTTTCACAAAGGGTTAAGTACTGGAAACTAGGTCTTGATAATACCGTAATGTATCAAAACATTGAGGGTGGAGATCAAATATATAATGTACCCGAGATTATCACCAGAAACAGTTTGTATTATCACGATCACTGGTTTAAAAAAGCATTGTATCTACAAACAGGAGTAACCTTTAAATACTTTACAAGCTATAAAGCTGATGCATACGATCCTGTGTTGTCTGAGTTTTATGTTCAAAATACCGAAGAGATTGGTGGTTATCCTCAGTTTGATATCTTTTTTAATGCTAAGGTAAGACAGACAAGAATCTTTTTTAAAGTCGAAAATTTTGGTGAAGCCTTTAGACAGAACAACGAGTTTTCTGCACCGGGATATGCAACACGTGATGCTGTATTGCGTTTCGGTTTGGTTTGGAATTTCTTTTTGTAACAGAATATATTTTTATATAGTGTCATAATAAAACAAATGTTTACAAACATTTATAAATAAGTACAAATGGGTATATGTGTAATATTACATATATATATCATTGTGCTTCATGCAAAAACAAACGAAAGCCTAACTAAATGACCAAAGAAGAGTTTTTTGAAAGTATAGATAAAATAGTTTACGCTGAAATTCATCTAACCGATGATTTAGATGATTTACTCAATGAAATGGAAACAAATCATTGGTGTTTAGAAATTGATTCTAAGACTGCAAAGAATATTGAAAAATGTGAACTGAACGATTTTATAAAACGAGTAATAAAAAATCGTAGAAGTCAACTGGAAAAGTCTAATTTAGATATAAAATTGGTGTTTTATTCATGGCTTGACAAATTATCAGGGAGCTTACACTTTGGTTTAATTAATTCTAAACATAAAGAACTTCCGTTTGATTCGAAATTAAATCTTGTAAACTCAATTGATAAAATTATTGAAAAATTTCTTGATTCAGATTATTTGGATTATTTAGAAAAAGCATCTTGGGAGGCACTTGAAAATGATTTAAATAATAATGAATTGGACGTTTATAAAGAGATAATTGAAAAAGCACGAAAACAAAACAATGTATAACCGCAATTACGGCGGATTTGACTAAGTCCGAATCCACTCGGAATTGCTAACGTCTGTGCTTAACCGGAAATTATCGAATATTAACCCGTAACTGACGGTTATATGTGACCGTTGTTGGTGGTAATATAATCAGACCAAAAACCGTCTATTAATTCCAAAATTTTAAAACGAAAAATTTGCGCAGTCAAATGGTTGCGCTTATTTTTGCAGTCAAATAACTGCGTAATGAAATTAAGACGAGATGTTTTCCAAGCCATTGCTGACCCAACTCGAAGAACAATCATTTCTTTAGTTGCACTACAACCTATGACACCGACAGCGATTGCTGAAAATTTTGACTATTCAAGGCAAACCATTTCAAAACACATTCAAATCCTTACCGAGTGTGAAATTTTGGAGCAGGAACAAAAAGGGCGAGAAATTTACTATCACCTAAATCCGAACGGAATAAAAGAAATAGCGGAATTTATCGAACCTTATAGAAAACTATGGGACGACAGATTTAACAAATTGGAATCGGTAATGAAAAACTATCAATCAAAAAAATAAAATATGGAACAAAAAACAAACGTCATAGCCGAAGATGGCAAACAGGATATACTCATAAAACGAACGTTTGACTTGCCTGTAGAACTTTTGTTCAAAGCATACACCGAACCAAAGTTAATCGAGCAATGGATGGGAATAAAAGTGCTAAAATTCAACTTCCAAAAACACGGAAGCTACCAGTTTTCAACTCCCGACCCAAAAGGCAACGAAATCGGATTTAATGGAACGATACACGACTTTACAACAAACCAAAAAATCATTCGAACTTTTGAAATGGAAAATATGCCTTTTGGCGTTCAACTCGAAATTTATGAATTCGAGAAATTGACCGAAGCGACAAGCAGACTAAAACAGCAAATAATCTATCAGTCCAAAAATCACAGAGACCAAAATTTAAAGCTTCCATTCAAGCAAGGTGTCAATTGGGCACACAACAGATTGGAAGAAATATTGACCAAATCAAAATAATTACGAAATGACCAAAACGAATAAAATAATCTATTGGGCTTCAACAATTTTCCTATCATTCGGAATGTCGGCAGGTAGAATTCAGCAAATGCTTCAAATTGGTGGATACAACGAAATAATTACCCAACTTGGCTACCCACTCTATTTGCTATCAATTCTTGGAACTTGGAAAGTTTTAGGTGTAACAGCCATTTTAATTCCTAAAAAACCTTTGCTAAAAGAATGGGCTTATGCAGGATTTTTCTTTGTAATGTCTGGAGCAACCATTTCACATATTGCAGTTGGGCAACCCATAACAGAAACGTTACCTTCAATTATTTTGCTTTTAGTAACGGTTACTTCTTGGTATTTCAGACCAAACGACCTAAAAATCATTGAATTACAAAAACAAAAATAGATATGGAAAAAGTTGACAGGTATATAGACAAAATCAAAAATTGGAAAGAAGAAATCATTTTGTTGAGAGAAATTTGCTTGGAGTGTGGACTTAATGAAGATTTTAAATGGATGCACCCTTGCTACACATTTCAAGGCAAAAACATAGTCCTCATTCACGGTTTTAAGGAATATTGTGCTTTACTTTTTCATAAAGGAGTATTGCTAAAAGATGCCGAAAACATTTTGATACAACAGACAGAAAACGTACAATCGGCTCGTCAAATACGGTTTACAGACAAAGAGCAAATCAATGACTTAAATACAATTATTAAAGCCTATATTTTTGAGGCAATAGAAGTAGAAAAGGCAGGTTTAGAAGTCAAGATGAAAAAGACTTCGGAATATGAAATACCTGAAGAACTTGAACAAGAATTTGAGAATAACTCGGAATTTAAGACTGCATTTTACAATCTAACACCAGGAAGACAAAGAAGCTATTTGCTTCACTTTTCAGATGCAAAACAAACCAAAACAAGAGCTTCTAGAATTGAAAAATCGAAACCAAAAATTTTTGATGGAAAAGGACACAACGAAAGATAAAAAAATACTACCTCCAACAACGTAAATAAAAATAGCGGTTTAAGTGCTTAATCTAAAGTCGTTTTCATAAATTTAGAGCCAGGTCTAAACCGAAAAGTTTACGCTTAAAAACCCGCTAATTTTTATATATAAGACCGTTGCCAGTAATTTAAAACTGCAACAATTTTGAACAAAATTAATCTTTATTTGAAAACACAATTAATGAAAATATATATGTTACTATTTCTACTTTTAGTTTCATTAAAAAGTATCGGACAAAAACCAGAATTAAACATCACAATTGATGAAAGGATAGAGACCATCTATACAATAGCATTTTTAGATAATTACTTTCTAGTTAGTAATCACGACAATCTTTACAAATCAAAGCTAAAAAATAATTTTAAAGCTCTGAAAAACCATAAGGCAGTAGCTTTATTTGATACATTATCTAAAAAACACGGCTTTAATTTTAATAACGTTACAGATTGGGTTCTACAGTTCGGAGAATTTCCTGAATTAAATAAAGTAAGAGAAGTCATAAATCCAGAATCTTTTGATGAAAGTAAAGGAGACTATCTAATTAAAAAATTCAAAAAAGAATTTATTTCCTTTAATCAAGATTCTTTATTTCGAGCCTATTTAATCGAAGTAAAAGAATTGAATGAGAAAGTAATTAATCAAGTTAAACAATCTAAATCTATTCAACATCTTCCGGCTTATTTAGAAAAATATTACGGAAGTAAATTGGGTTCCTATAATTTAATTCTCTCTCCATTAGTTCATTCAGGAGGTTTTAATTCAAAATTTATAGCAGATGGAAAAAAAGAAGTTTATGCTATAATTGGACCAAATGGAGAAATTGAACATATCCCATATTTTGAAAAAGAATATCTTGAAATGGATATGATTTTACACGAATTTGGTCATTCCTTCGTAAATCCTTTAACTGAAAAATTTCAAAATGAAATAGAAACTATTAAAGAAAAATATTATACTGAAAGTTTAAAAAAAGATGGAAAAAGCCAAGCTTATAACGAATGGAAATATCTTTTTAACGAACTTATAATAAGAGCAATAACAATAAGAATAGCAAATAAAAATTTTGGAATAGAAAAAGCTAAAGAACTTTTAGACTACGAAAAATCTATTGGGTTTTTATTAGTAGATAATATTGTAGAAATTTTAAAAGAATATGAAAATAACAGAGAAAAATATTCGAAATTTAGTGAGTTTTATCCAATTTTAGTTGATCGAATGAAATAAAAACTACAGGCAACAACGTGAAAGATTAATTGCTTGATTCTAGACTACTTACGAAAACCCTCGCGGACTTTCTATTCGGTTTTTATTCGTTAATTACGTGCTTAACCACGCAACTAATCATATACAAACACATTGCCTACAATGATATTAAAATTTGAACTAAAACATGGATGAATTTGGAAAAAGGTTAATAAAAAAAGAAAATGAAATTAGAGGTTGGCTTAAAAAAAAAATAAACTAGAATCATTATTAAAAAAAGTAGACCAAATACTTAATAGTTTACCAAGAGAAGAGGTTAAAAAAGAATTTTATGATGGAATTAGATGTGCTTTGCAGCATTGTGTAGAAAAAGATGAAATCAAAGCTCTAGATTTTCAATGGTATTATAGTGGTAGTGAAATTGGTGGAGCGTTAGCATATGGATTAGACAGTTGTATAACTAAAGGAAAGTTGTCTAAACCGATCTAGGTCCTAATGAATGGTCTGGTATTGAATTAGAACTTGAACACGGCGATCTAATTGATGAAGATTTTTCAGAAATTCCTGTTTCAATTGCAATTAATGAAATGGTACAAAAAATAAACCCAGCTATAGAAGAGCTGTCTAAAAAACAAGATAATTTACCTGAAGATATAGATTCTGTAATAACCGATTATTTTCAAGTTTGGAATTATAAAGTTGGTTATGAGGCTTGCGAACAATTAAGAGGAAGTACTATAGAATTAGAGTTGAAAAGTAGGGCGCCATTTTGGGTTACCATGACTAGACACGAAAGGTGGCCTGTTGCTATTATGTTGATAAACTAATTTGAAAAAGATAAAAACACCTTATAAAACAAAATAGATTAGAATATATTTTACACAAACTTTTACCTGAGATAAATGGCAAAATGAAAATTAATGAAAAGCATATTTGTAATCTTGATAGATATGTTCAGCAAACGGCAATTTGTGCTTTGAGAGAACGAGGGCTAGTAGTTGTAGAACCTTTGTTATAGTAATAAAAGAAAAGAGGCCCTAGTTAAACTGCTAGAGTTATACCTGGAAAAAAGTTCCTGAGTGAAATGTTAAGTTAATAAGAAGGCTTGATAGATTAGTTTCAAGAAACGATAAAGTGATCCCATTTGAAGAAATAAGCTAGATTGCAATTCTCAAAATACATAAGAAGATATAATGATAATTTGTAGATTAGGAACCACAGAAATTGTATCTTTTGAAGAAAATCGACTAGAGGAAATCTCTTATTTTTTTAGTAAACATAGGTATTTGGTTAGTCTGGATTTAAGAGAAAATAATTTAACTAAGATTCTAGAATGTTTAAAACAAAATAAAACATTCAAACGTTTGTCATTTGTATATAACCCTATAAAATTAGTGCCTAAAATGAGTTGAGGATTTTTCTAAACTCAAAGAAATAGAAGATCTTTATTTATTTAATATTGGAATAAAATTTTTGCCAAAAAGATTACTAGAAATGAGGAATTTATAAAATATAGAATTTAATAATATTATACAAAAAGATGCGGTTTTATTGAGTAAATTTAGATTGGAAATGGTATTAGACTAAGCAAACTTCCGTAATTTTGGAATAATCAAAATAAAATTTAAACCACTTCATTACTATTTAGACCTCAGAATTAAATCAGTTATAAAAAATATTAATAATTTGTAGGTTAAATATGCTCCCTTCGAGAAGCGCACACAACAAGCAATAGATATTGACAAAAAACTGAAGAAACATCATAAACAAACTAAAAACATTACCAAAATCAGCTTTCAAAAATATTATAATCACAGATACTGAATACACTTATAATAAAGTGAATTAGCATTGTTATAAAATTCGGGTCTACTTATAAATAGATAGTTTTATAAAAGAAGAATACAATAATGTGTGAATTCAATTTAAATATTTTTAATCTTATTATAATAGCATCTATATTCATAGGAACCACATTTGGACTATTACTTATTTTTACTAAGCGGATAAATAAAAAAGCTAATGTACTACTTGGCTTAGTTACTTTTATTATTGTTTTTTGGAATATTTGGATATTGAGTTTGGATTTTCAAATCAATAATTATATACCACATTTTTATTTAATACCATTAAATTACTCTTTAGCTCTTGGACCACTATTATATTTATATGTAAAAAAAATAACCAACTTTAGCCACCGTCTTTCTAAAAGAGACAGCATTCATTTTTTACCATTAATAATAGAACTCACGATACATTTTATGATTAGTCGTGATGCACTGGTTAATGATACTATTGGTATAGAAACAAATACCTACCTTCAATTAATGCCTATCGTTCAGTTTTTTGCAATTATTTCTATAGTAACCTATTGTTTATATGCCCTAAAAGAAATTAAAGCTTATCATATATGGTTAAATAAAAATTACAGCAATAATGATGCATATAGTTTAAGATGGTTATATAGGTTGATTATCATATTTGCTGTACTTTGGTTTTTATGGACACCCTATACTATTATTGATTATATAGTGTTTAATTTTCAGTTAAGCATAAGTGATTATTATCCAATTTATGTAGTACTGTCTATTATCACTATTTGGATTAGTGCAGAAGCTTTTTTAAGACCAGAAGTAATTTTACTAGAGGTTAATAGAGAAAATAATATTGATAAAGAAAAGCCATCTGAAGAAATCTTCAAAAAAGCATCTTGGTTAAAAGAACAAATGGTAGCTAATCGTTTTTATCTTAATTCAGAATTAACGTTAAAATCTTTAGCAGAAAATCTTAATATGCACCCCAATATTTTGTCTAAAGTAATAAACGATGGTTTGAATAAAAATTTCTCGGACTTTGTAAATGAATATCGTGTAAATGCTATTATCGAAAAATTAGATAGTGGTAATTATGATCACATAACCTTATTAGGTTTGTCTTTTGAGTGTGGTTTTAATTCAAAAACAACTTTTAACAGAGTCTTTAAAAATATTAAGGGGATCACTCCTTTACATTATAAAAAGTCAATAAAAAATGACTCTCAATAGTATTAAATGAGTCCCATTCTATAATATGGAGCTTTTGTAAGCCCTGGTAGATTTATGTTTGTTGAATAATTCAATTATCAATCAAAAATGAAATTAAAAATGAAATCAAATTATTTAATACTTGTTGTTTGCTTCATCGTGGCTTGTAATACTAGTAAAAGTTCAACACCAAAAGATTATCAGACAAATGAAATTGAGAATCTATTTTTTTCAAAGGTTGACTTTAAAAAAAATAAACCTACACCCAATAACTACGTCAATAATTTTACACTTAATAAAGATGAGTTTCTGAACCTCCATTTTACATTAGATAAACCTCTTATCGAAAGCCTTAAATTATTAGCTCCGGGTTTATCACAAGATCAATTATTGAATAAAGGAAATTTTCAATTTTCGTTTTTAGTAGATGGTAAAAAAGTTCATGTAGAAAATTTAAACAAAGGTGCAGGAACTATAGATTCTAAAACAACCAAACTTAAACATATGGTCCCATTAATGTATCCCGAACAGATTGATTTTTGGGGTTGGTTTATGTGGCTGAAGTTTATGAAATTAAGTGGAGGGCAAGATGTTCTCGCAGAAGGTAACCATTCTTTAACTATTGAAGTAAGACCCTATTTAAAAGAAAAAACGCTAAAAGTAGGTGCGATTTTAGCTAAAGGAAATATAACGATCGAAGTGGCCAAAATTCCTATAGATGAAAGTCTAATACCTGTCCAAAAAATACAACCCAATAGTGGTTGGCAATTATCTAAAGATAGTTTTGATCATCACAAAATAGAAGCGTTAAATAGAAAAATAGCTGAAAAGAGATTCGAAAATATTAATGGAGTTGTCGTTATAAAAGAAAATAAGCTTTTAATAGAAGAATATTTTAATGGTGAAAACAGAAACAGTTTACACGATTCTAGATCTGTAGGGAAATCATTTGCATCTACAATATTGGGGATTGCTATTAAAGAAAACTATATCAATAGTGAAAATGCATTTTTAAAAGATTTTTACAAATTAAAATCCTTTAAAAATTATAGCAGTAAGAAAGATTCTGTAACATTAAAATCTCTTCTAACTATGAGTTCGGGATTTCTGGGTGATGATAGTGATTATAATAGCTTAGGAAATGAAGAAAATATGTATCCAACCGATAACTGGGTTAAATTTTCACTTGATTTACCAATGCAGAAAGATAAAACAATAGGAAAAGACTTTACTTACTTTACTGCTGGAGTCGTGATCTTAGGAGATATCATTCATAAATCTGTTCCTGAAGGATTAATTTCTTATGCAGATAAAAAATTATTTGCACCACTTAATATTATCAATTATAAATGGCAATACACACCACAAAAGGTCGGTAATACTGCTGGCGGAATACAGTTAAGAGCCATCGACTTTGCTAAGTATGGGCAATTATATAAAAACAAAGGAAAATGGAATGGCAAACAAATTATAACAGAAAAATGGGTAGAAAAAAGTATATCAAAACAAGTATCACAAGCCTATTCTGGTATAAAAGATGGCTATTATGGTTACCTTTTCTGGAATAAAATATATACTGTTAATGGTAGAGATTATCCAGTTTCTTTTTGTAGTGGTAGAGGTGGAAATAAGATTTTTATCTTTAAAAATATTCCTTTTGTTATTGTTATTACTTCTTCTGCATATAACAATCCAAATGCCCACGCTAATACAGAAAAAATGATGAAGGAATATATATTACCAGCAATAATAGCGGAAAAATAAAACCAATAGCCAAAAATATATAAAAATGAAGGACAGCTTAAGATGGTTTGAAAGGCCTTAACCGATTTACTAAATCACCAAATGTTAAACTTAACATTTACAAAAAAAACGATAAAAGCAAAATATTTATATTTGATTTAAGTGTTAATCTAAAAATTAATGTAGAACATTTTACTTACCATCAAATACAAGGTTATGATAGATGTTCACTAGGATTTCTGTATTCAAACTATCCTGCTGGTAGATTTCTTGAGTTAGACACTATTACGTTAAAAACAAATGAAAAATATGATGAACTCAAAAATTTAATAATATGGCAGCATGATATTTTAAATTCAGGTGGGATTATTTACCATTCATTATGGTATTAGGGAGAGGGGACAGAAATTTTTAAAGGCCTTTTCGCAAACTATTATAAAGAAAAACCGGTAAGAGACTTTTTTTCTTTTTTGAGGATTATTTTGAAATACTCTTGATAATGAATTATGCAGAATTTTTTAGCAGAAGATATCATGAGATTTTATAAGACGGTTGAATGCTAAACCGAATTTGATATATATCAAATGATACGTTACAATTTAGATTGACCTTTGTAAAAAAAATGATGAAACAAATTCATTATATCTCGGGAGTCATAATTACAATCTTTATAAGTTTTCACTTGTTCAACCATAGTTATAGCCTTTTTGGAGTAGAGGAACACATCCTATTAATGGATAAATTTCGTATGGTGTATAGAAATATTTTTGCCGAAACTCTTTTGTTGATAGCAGTATTTATTCAAATTTTTTCTGGGATACGACTATTTCTAAAAAGAAGGAAAAACACCACCGGCTTTTTTGAAAAATTACAGCTATGGAGCGGATTGTACCTGGCTATTTTTTTTGTATTTCATCTTGGTGCAGTATTCACAGGTAGATTTTTTTTAGATTTAGATACTAATATTTATTTTGGAGTAGCAGGGTTGAATACTTTTCCGGTAAATCTATTTTTCATACCCTACTATGGCCTTGCTATACTTTCGTTTTTTGGTCACATTTCAGCTATTCATGACGTCAAAATGAAAAATAATGTATTGGGATTCACACCTCGCAAACAATCTGTTTTAATACTTTTATTTGGCGTAATATTAACACTGACACTGTTTTATGGATTAACAAATAGATATAGAGGAATTGAAATACCAGCAGAATATCATATTTTGATAGGAAAATAAAGAACGAACAAATAACACAGAACTTAAGATGAGTTCACTAAAAAATAAGTAATGAATACGTATTTGTGTATAGCAGGAATCCTGTGTTTTCTCTTAGGAATTATTCACTCTATTCTTGGAGAGTATTTGATTTTTAATAGCAAAAGGAATAGAGGAAGCTTAGTCCCATCAAAAAAAAGCGAAGCATTAAAAGAAAGACATTTAAGGATATTATGGGCAACCTGGCATTTGGCTTCAGTATTTGGGTGGTGTATCGGGGCAATATTGATCAAAATTTCTATAGAATACAATGAGTTGAAGTCAACTAGTATTGATTTTATAATACAGTCCATCATATATACCATGTTTCTGGCATCCCTGTTGGTTTTAGTAGGTACTAAAGGAAAACACCCGGGATGGGTGGTCCTTTTACTAATCGGAATACTAGTAGTGATTGGAAACTGATCACAAAAATAGTCTGTTATAGTGTATTAGGTTATATAATCTAGGTCTAATTAATGATTTTCAAAAACTATTCTTCAAAATTAGGTTTTGCATGGTGACTTTGGTATTTATTAAGGAAGTGTAGTGATTAATAATCATAAAAATCAAAAAACTAGGTAACATTTTGCTCTGCTATGACACGTATAGTAAACGTTAATAGCATTATGAAGAATACCCTAATTTTACTAATAATTATTTTAACTTCAAATCTAACTATAGGGCAATTTGTTAAGAATGAGTCAATTAATGCTCAAATTGGATACGGGTTGAGTTCACCATATTATAGTGCTGATAAGATTGTTGATAATGGATTTTTTCTTCAAGGTCAATATATATTAGGTATCGCCTCTTGGGTTGAACTTAGACCATACGCTGGTTTAATTTTGACAAGCTCGAATGGAAAAGACCTTAATGACAATCCAACAGATGAAAAAGCTGAATCTAAAGCCTTTCTAATAGGTGGAAAAGTAAGAGTTAGAGCACCAATTCCTTGGGTTGCGCCATATGTTGAAATTGGAATAGGGGCATCTCTGGGAAAATTTGAAACATTTACAGCTTTTACTACTATAGATAAAAGAGGTTTCATCTACCATATACCTTTTTCTTTCGGATTAGAATTAGGACAAAATAATAATGTAGATTTAGGTTTGATTTATTACTTTCAACCAACTGTTGAACAATATGCTGGAGCATTCGCACTCGGAATTTCCATATCTTTGAAAAAAAATAAATAACATGTTATAGTAGAATGTATAAGAAATTCTTCCTGAATAAATATTAAAATAAAATATGTGACAACGGGTTTAGTTTATTACCTATTTTGTATATGCCCAGAAAACTTCACAGATTTATCTATGGTTGGTTTTCTTTTACTAATTTAGTCCTAACTTGTACAACCAACCGGCCTTGGTAAATGAGGTATTTATAGAGCCCAATATCTTAAAGAAAGAAAATTAGAATCATTATGTATATGATAAAACTACTATGACACAAGAATTATATCAAAAAGCAATCAAATTTGCTGGAGAAAAACATAGCAAACAAAAAGTTCCTGGAACAAATGCTAACTATCTTATGCATATTTCAAATGTAGCTATGGAAGTTTTATTTGGGTATAATTTCGATCCTTCATTCGATATAGACTTTGCCATACAAACAGCAATTCTGCATGATACAATTGAGGATACAGATACAGATGTCGAAGAAATCAAACAAATATTTGGGGAACCTATTGCTAAAGCAGTACAAGCACTAACAAAAGATGAGGAGCTGCCATCCAAAGAAGAAAAAATGATGGATAGCTTGATTCGTATAAATAAATTGCAAAAAGAAGTTGGTATTGTTAAAATAGCAGATCGAATCACAAATCTCCAAACCCCACCAAAACATTGGACTAAAAACAAAATAATTAAGTATTGTGAAGAAGCCAAGCTAATTTCGTCTCATCTTAAAAATAAAAATGAGTATTTAAACAAGCGACTAGAATCAAAAATAGAAGAATATGAACAAATGATTAAAACATTATAATCATAGGCAAAAAGTGAATTTAATAGAAAAAATATCGAATAATTAATTGTTTAAAAAACCAAGCTCTAATTATGAACCTTAAATTTCTAAATATAATTCTTTTCCTTGTATTAATACTAGCTTGCAATACGCAAAAAAATGAAATAGAGATTCAAGATAAGAAAGCAACTTTATCTCATAATGAGACAGAACATGTGATTGATAAATGGTTAAAGTTGTGGGAGACTTATGATCTAAATCTGCTAGACGATATTTTTCTTCAAACCGAAGACCTTACCTATTTTTCATCAGAAAAGGAAGGTTTAATGATAGGATACAAGCATCTAAAACCACACCATCTGGGTTTTGGTTTTGTAGAAGGAGGAAAGCAACCTAAAAAATCACTCTGGCTAGAAGATATTACAACAAAAATTTATGGAGAAACTGCAATGGTAGCTGCAGTATGGTATTTTGGAGATAGAAATGCAGTAAAAGATAGTATTTCAAAAGGCCCTGTTACATTTATTCTTAGTAGTGATAAACAAGGTAATGCGAAAATAATACATACTCATTTTGCAAATTATTAAATAGACATTGTTATTTTGGTTTAATCATAAAATAGCCCAATACTCGCTACATAATTAGAGATAATTTACAGCATTTTTAGTTTATGAATTTAGTAATTACCTTTTTTTTAACCACAGGAATTGTTATTAATGCTATTATACTTCTGTTATTGATAAAATCTAAAACCAAAGAAACACCACAACAATTACTTCTTTTATTTTTTTCTATAACCCTATTTTACATTATTCATGGATATGCACAAATTCATAAAGTAAGATTTTTATTTCTAAGCACTTTTGTGTGTAATGAAATTATTGAGTTTTTTACCGGGCCTTTACTATTTGTTTATATTAAATCTCTATTTGAAAACAAAACAAGACTAATAAGGAAATACTACATTCATTTTATTCCTACGATACTCTATTTACTATGCGTATCAATTCCTTTTCTGGTCTCGATCATTAAGAAAGAGTTTGTGTTTAACTATTTAAAAGTGATCAATGATCACGGAGATCTGTTCAGTATTTTGTTGATGTTGTATTTTATTTTTTACACATCGTATTCATTAAAATTATTTAATAGATATAAAAGAGCAATGAAACTCAATTTTTCAAACATCTCTGAAAATGATTTTAGTTGGGTGAAACGAATGCTTATTGGTGTGCTTGTGATTTCTTGCTTTGATATCATATTCACTTTGTATGAGTCTACTATTAGAGAACTAAATTTTGAAACTTCATATTTAACATTAGTTTCTGTGATTATATTAATAATATATCTAGGATATTATGGAGTTAAACAGTCAAAAATTTTACTCCCGGATTTCTTGATTAACACATCAGAGAAAAAAGATAAAGAGAGTAAAAAGAATGAGTATTTGTCTGGTATAAGTGATGAAGAATTGAATGCATTGAAATTGTCGCTAGAACAGGTGATGTCAATTGATAAAAAGTATTTAGACGAAGATCTTACTTTAAACACATTAGCAAATACAATTTCAATTTCTGATAAAAAACTCTCAGCATTTTTAAACCAATATTTAAAGATTACATTTTATGACTATGTGAATAAGTATCGCGTAGCTTCTGTCAAAGAAAAAATAAAATCACCAGAGTATAACAATATCACACTTTTGGGTATTGCATACGAATCTGGCTTTAAATCCAAAACGAGCTTTAATCGAATATTTAAAAAAGAAACCGGTTTATCTCCTTCCCAATTTAAATCCTCACTTCAGAAAACACTTTAAAATAGGTGCCAACAGAAGCATTGGGGCGTTTGGATCTTCATTTTCATATTTATTTGTGTACAAATCTCAACAGCACAATTACTCGATAAGGTATAAAAAGCATGTACTGTTTGAGTAGTGTGTAACCTCAAAATGAATAACATATCAATCAAAAAAAACAATAACTATGAAATCTTATTTTACTTTTATTTTAATTATTTTTTTAAGTATCCAAAGTTGTATATCTCAAGACGAAAAATTTACAGGATATGCCACTGCTGTAGTTAATGAGGATAAAGTCCTAAAAATCGAAACATTTGGATTTGCTAATGCAGAAAAAAAGAAGAAGTATTCAAAAAATACAATTCAACCCATTGGATCGGTGAGTAAAACTGTTATCGGGATTTCCTTAATGATAGCTAAAGAGAAAGGATTACTTGATTTGGATAAAGATATTAATGAATACCTGGACTTTACAATTGTTAATCCACATGTCGATGATTCGAACATCATTACATTACGACATCTGGCAACCCATACCTCCGGAATTATAGATAATAAAAAAATATATGAATCAGCATACGCCTATGAGCTTTCTCCAAAGACACCTCTAAAAGCATATTTATATGAACATCTTAGTCATAATACAAAGAGTGTAAAGAAAAGTTTCTCGAAAAAGAAAGCAGGTGTGCAATATGAATATTCGAATATTGGAGCAGCATTAGCGGCTTATATCATAGAAAAAGTTAGTGATAAACCTTTTAATGAATTTACCGAAGACCATATATTCAAACCACTAAACATGAATAATACTGGTTGGTTTTATAGAGATATAGACAGTACGCTGCATAGTATATTATACGATGAAAAAGATAAGGCTATACAACCTTATTCTTGTGTCACATATCCAGATGGAAGCTTAAAAACAAACATAGAAGACCTATCGCTTTACTTAATTGAGCTTATAAAAGGATATAATGGAAACAGTACATTGCTTACCAAAAATTCATGGAGTGAGCTATATACTAAGAATTTTGATGAAAAGAACAAGATTCAGAATATTAGCCCCAGAGAACCTAACACTGGGCTTTTTATGGCATATTTTAAATCTGGTAAAATAGGCCATACCGGTTCAGATCTGGGAGCATCTGCTTTTATGATGTTTGATCCCAAAACAAACATAGGGCAGATTCTAATGGCAAACGAAGATCTGACTCCTGATAATTTAGAAGAGTTTAAGAAAATCTGGAGTAAATTAGGTAAATAAACAGAACTACCTTTTTATCGGTTTAGTTATCTTAGTGGTACGAAAAAAATACTAACGTGCTTTTCTAATACAAAGCTTTTGTGCAAGAGAGGGAGTAAGAAAGATTCGATAAAATTTAATTTAGTATAAGATTTTCTTACTCCCATGTATAAATATAAGTTAGTAGAAAAATAATATGATTTTTAAAAAGACCTGTTGAATTAAAATCCTAAAGTCATATAATGCAAGAGATTCCGGTAAGAAAAGGTAATGCAAACTCAAACGAATCTATTTTCGCGATTAAAAATGTTAAGAAGATGTTGAGAGGAAAACGGATGGCTCATAATCTTCATAGGCATGATTTTTTCTTTTTACTGGCCCTGGAGCAAGGGTCTGGTTTTCATGAAATAGATTTTATTCCTTATGATGTTTGTGCGCATTCGATATTTGTTCTTCGCCCGGGTCAGGTACATCAGCTTACATTAAATAAAGAGAGTACGGGGTATTTACTTAATTTTAATGCCAGTTCTTATGTTGCTCATGATAAAGTAAGAATAGAATTGTTAAGAAAAATAAGTAGTTTGAACTGTTATCAGTTTGATAGTAATGGTTTTAAAAAACCGATATCGGTTTTAGAGGCTATTTTTCAGGAATTTACAAATAAGGATGAAGGATATCAGGAAGTAATTAATGCAAACCTAAGTATATTACTTACCGAGCTTAGTCGAAAAATAGGGAAAGACCATAAAAATAAAGGTACACCATATTCACAAGAACGACTAGAAGAATTTTTGTTTCTTTTAGAAACACATAGTATTACCTGTAAACGAGCAGCTCAATATGCAAAAATGATGAACCTTTCTTTGTATCAACTTAATGCCATCACTAAATCTACATTAGGTAAAACATGTTCAGAATTAATTAATGAGTATATCATTTTAGAAGCTAAAAGATATCTTTTGGCTACATCTAATCAGGTGAGTAGTATAGCTTATGATTTGGGATATGATGATACATCTTATTTTATCAGATTCTTTAAAAAACATATAGGGTGTTCACCCAAAGTGTTTAGACATAATTATAGATAAGTCCTGGTAAATTACAATTTTGTCCTAATACAATACCCTTTACAAAGGTAATTTTGTGAGTATTAATAATACTCTTGCTGTCTCTCCTTATCGTTTAAGCTAATCAAGAAAACAGATATAAAATGAATTGGATATTAAAACAATAATTATTGGTGTTGGTGCTACATTTGCAATGGACATTTGGTCATTTATATTAAGTTTGTTTAAAATAAAATCGTTAAATTATAGTCTTCTTGGTCGTTGGGTAGGTTGTATACCCAAAGGAAAATTCTTTCAAGATAAAATTTTTAATTCTCCCTCATTAAAAAATGAATTGATCATAGGTTGGTTGTCACATTGTATAATAGGAATATCATTTGTATTTCTATTGGTTTTTGTTTGTGGTAAAGATTGGCTAACTAATCTAACTCTTCAACCTGCGATTTTAATAGGTCTTTTTACTATTGTCGCTCCTTTTTTTTATTATGCAGCCTGCATTTGGATTGGGAATTGCATTATCAGATGTACCAAATCCAACAACAGGTAGAATAAAAAGCATGCTTGCTCATACTATTTTCGGGATAGGATTATATCTAAGTGTAGCTATATTAAATATAATATAGACAATGTAATTCTTTGTTGATTTTTTAAATAAATGATTAGATAATATAGGTGTTATGCTTCTGAGATAAGAAAGAAGTATGTTTTTGCTTGTGTTATTGTACTTTTTTGGATGATCTCTTTAGAAGTTGTAACGGTATGTTGTTTTCTTGTTGTTTTTAATTTAGTGTAAAGTTTATGATATCAGGTTGTTAAAAAAAAGTTTCAAAATAGTTACTAAATTTTGTTGTTAGAAAGAAAAAGGGTTGTATGTTTGCACCCGCA
>JAUIBW010000039.1 GCA_030427585.1 Bacteroidia bacterium | reverse complement strand
ATGAACAAGGATATTATACCAGAGTAGGTTTAGAAGGAGCTTATGGGCCGTTTTTAAGAGGAAAAGAAGGGAAACGAAAAAAACAAAAAATTGCAAAGAATCAATGGAAACCTATAGGGGACGCTAACGAAGTAGAACCACAAGACGGGTATGATGTTGTTTCTACTATTGATGTAAATATACAGGATATAGCACATCATGCATTACTGGCTCAACTAGAAACATTTGAAGCAGAACATGGTACTGTAGTGGTTATGGAAACCAAAACCGGAGAAATAAAAGCGATTTCTAATCTGGGGCGTACCAATGCAGGAAAATATTATGAGAAACTTAATTATGCAGTTGGGGAATCTCATGAGCCAGGATCTACATTTAAATTGATGACCATGGTTGCTGCATTAGAGGACAGAGTTATTGATTCGAGTTATGTAGTAGATACAGAAAATGGTCGTGTAAAGTTTTATGATAGAATTGTAAAAGATTCTAAATGGGGAGGATATGGAAAAATATCTGCAGCAAAAGCATTTGAGCTATCATCGAATACTGCTTTTGCTAAAATGATTAATGAAAATTATAAAGATAATCCTAGAAAATTTGTTGATCGGTTAATTAATATGGGACTTGGAGAAACACTTGGATTGGCAATTAAAGGAGAAGGAAAACCCAAAATCCCTTATCCAGGAGATAAAGATTGGTACGGAACCACATTGCCATGGATGGCACATGGTTACGGTGTTGCAATTACTCCATTACAAACATTGGTTTTCTATAACGCAATCGCTAATGATGGTGAAATGGTAAAACCCAGATTTATTAAAGAAGTAAAAACATGGGATAAAACCAGAGAAAGGTTTGATAAAGAAATTCTTAACCCAACAATATGTTCTAAAAAAACTGCAAAGATTGTGCAGGAAATGATGAAGAATGTGGTTAAGAGAGGAACAGCAGATAATATCCGTACAGATAATTTTGGCATTGCAGGTAAAACAGGTACGTGTTGGGGAAATTATGGGAAAGATAAAGAACGGGAATACATATCATCCTTTGCTGGCTATTTTCCGTCTGATAAACCTATTTACTCTTGTATTGTAGTAGTACATAAACCAAATAAGAAAAAAGGATATTATGGTAATGAAGTTGCTGCTCCGGTTTTCAAAACTATAGCAACAAAAATATATAATGATATACCAGTAATTGATGAAGTGTCTTATGCTGTTGTTGAGAGCAAATCAGTTGTAAATAGTTATGAGAAGTATTACCAGAACGCGCAAAAATACAAGACTATAATGCCTAATGTAACAGGTATGCCAGCTATGGATGTGATCTCTCTTTTAGAAAATATGGGGCTGAAAGTCGAATTAAAAGGATCGGGAAGAGTGAAAAAACAATCTATAGAACCAGGAACTAAAGTAAAGATAAATCAAACAGTGAGATTAGAATTATCGTGACAGAGTTAAAAGACATTCTATATAAGGTAGCTATTAATGCCGTAGTTGGTAATACAGTAATGAGCATCAACAAGATCGAATTCGACTCAAGAAAAGTCGAGCAAGATGATGTGTTTGTTGCTATTAGAGGTTCTGTTTCAGATGGTCACGATTTTATAGAAAAAGCCGTTGATCTGGGAGCTCTGGTTGTGATTTGTGAACGAGTACCCGATATTGTAGTTAGTGGTGTAACCTATGTAGAAGTCGAAGATACACAATCTGCATTGGCAATTATAGCGTCTAATTATTATGACTCTCCTTCTGGAAATCTAAAACTAGTCGGAGTGACTGGTACCAATGGTAAAACAACAATTGCAACTTTATTGTATCAACTTTTTAAGAAAGCAGGGTATAAAGTGGGCTTGTTGTCTACAGTAAAAGTTGTAGTAGATACCAAGGTGTATAATACGACACATACTACTCCGGATTCGTTAACTATTAACTACTATCTCAAAGAAATGAATGATGCAGGGGTAGAATACTGTTTTATGGAAGTTAGTTCCCATGGGATACATCAAAAACGTACAGAGGGATTAGATTTTGCAGGTGGGATTTTTACGAACCTGTCTCATGATCATTTAGATTATCACAATACATTCAAAGAATATCGTGATGTAAAGAAAATATTTTTTGACGAGTTACCGGCAAAAGCTTTTGCATTGGTTAATAAAGATGATAAAAACGGAAGTTTTATGATTCAAAATACTAAAGCAAAACAACATACCTATGCTTTAAAATCCTATGCCGATTATAGAGGTCAAATTTTAGAAAGTAGTCTAGAAGGATTATTGCTAAAATTGAATGATCATGAAGTTTGGGCAAAGTTAATAGGTAGCTTTAATGCATATAATCTACTGGCAATTTTTGGTACAGCCGAATTATTAGGGCTCGAAACCTTAGAAACCCTTCAGTTATTAAGTGACTTACAAAGTGTAAGCGGTAGATTTCAATATCTGATTTCTGATGAAAAAATAACAGCAATAGTAGATTATGCTCACACACCCGATGCATTAAAAAATGTGTTAGAGACTATTAATGATATTCGTACCAATAATGAAACCTTGATTACGGTTGTAGGATGTGGTGGGGATAGAGATAAAATGAAGCGCCCTGTGATGGGAAATATTGCAGCAAGACTTAGTAATAAAACAATTTTTACAAGTGATAATCCCAGAACAGAAAATCCAGATCAGATTATAGAAGATATTGAAAAAGGAGTAGAACCACAGGATTATAAAAAAACACTATCGATTACAGATAGAAAACAGGCTATTAAAACTGCATGTCAATTAGCCAATAAAAATGATATCATTCTTATTGCTGGTAAAGGACATGAAACCTATCAGGAAATTAATGGAGAACGAACCGATTTTAATGATTTTGAAATTGTCAAACAAGAACTAAAAAAACTAAATAAATAAATCCTTTACTCTCTAAAACAGAGTAAAAGGTAGTAACCTATGTTATACTATCTATTCGAATATTTGGAAAACGAATACCAGTTCCCCGGGGCGACGTTGTTTCAGTTTATCACTTTTAGGGCAGCAATGGCAATTATTTTGTCGCTATTGATCTCTACAATTTATGGTAAACGAATCATAAATTTTCTTAGAAAAAAACAGATGGGAGAAAGCATTCGTGAGTTAGGCCTGGATGGTCAAGCCGAAAAAGCTGGTACGCCAACCATGGGAGGAATCATTATTATTTTGGCAACTCTGGTACCTGTATTGTTGTTTGCTAAACTCGATAATATATATGTGATTTTATTGATTATTACCACCTTATGGATGGGAGTTATCGGTTTTACAGACGATTACTTAAAAATAAAAAGAAAAGATAAAGAGGGGCTGGCAGGAAAATTTAAGATAATAGGACAAGTAGGACTTGGACTTATCGTGGGATGTACAATGTATTTTCATAATGATATTACTATCAAAGAAGAAAAAGTAAAGTCAGAAATAGAACAAGTAGTTAATACAGGAAAAAAGGTGTCAGACTTCAATCCAGCTATAAAGTCTACAAAGACTACGATACCTTTTTTTAAGAATAATGAGTTTGACTACTCAAATTTGATTACCTGGATTAGTCCTGAAATGGAAAAATATGCCTGGTTGATTTTTATACCTATTGTCATTTTTATTGTTACAGCAGTATCTAATGGAGCGAATTTAACCGATGGGATTGATGGCCTTGCAGCGGGTTCATCTGCAATCATGGTATTAACATTAGCCCTGTTTGCATGGGTGTCGGGTAATATCATTTTTTCAGATTATCTCAATGTAATGTATATCCCAAATTCTGGAGAAATGACCATTTACATTACTGCATTTGCAGGAGCATTAGTAGGATTTTTGTGGTATAATACATATCCGGCTCAGGTATTCATGGGAGATACAGGTAGTCTTACTATAGGTGGGATAATAGCAGTAATCGCAATCGCAATACGTAAAGAGTTTTTGATACCAATTTTATGTGGCATCTTTTTTATTGAAACTGTATCAGTAATGATGCAGGTGAGTTGGTTTAAATATACTAAAAAGAAACACGGAGAAGGAAGAAGGATTTTTCTAATGTCTCCATTACATCATCACTATCAAAAAAAAGGAATACACGAAAGTAAAATCGTTACCAGATTCTGGATTGTCGGCATTTTTATGGCAATCATAGCAGTGATTACATTAAAAGTTAGGTAGTATGAAAAGGCTGGTAGTGCTGGGAGCAGGAGAAAGTGGAGTAGGAACAGCTATTTTAGGTAAAAAAGAAGGGTTCGATGTTTTTGTTTCGGATAAAGGAACAATTACAGATCAATATAAGGAAGTTCTTAGAAATTTTGAAATTGAATGGGAAGAACAACAGCATACAGAAATTAAAATTCTGAATGCAGATATTGTTATGAAAAGCCCCGGAATTCCTGATAAAGTAGCACTAATAAATAAACTACGTAAAAAAGGAATCCCTGTAGTATCTGAGATAGAATTTGCTGCAAAATATACCACTGCCCAGATTGTAGGTATTACCGGAAGCAATGGAAAAACCACAACGACAATGCTTACACATTATGTGCTTCAGCATGGTGGTTTAGAAGTTAATATGGCTGGCAATATAGGAGATAGTTTTGCAAAACAAGTAGCCAAAAATGACACTCCTTTTTACGTGCTTGAGCTAAGTAGTTTTCAGTTAGATGGAATAAAAGATTTTGCTCCTCATATTGCTGTTCTTACAAATATTACTCCAGATCATTTGGATCGGTATGAATACCAGTTTGAGAACTATATCGCATCAAAGTTTAGAATTGCAATGAATCAAAATGAAAATGATTATTTCATTTATGATGCAGACGATACAGTAATAACAGAATATTTAAAACAACATCCCATTCGTTCAAGATTACTGCCTTTTTCATTGACCAAAAAGGTAGAAAATGGAGCATATTTAGAAAAAGAAAGTATAACAATAATAATAGATAACAACAAAATAATCATGCCAACAATAAATTTAGCATTAAAAGGAAATCACAATGTAAAAAACGCTATGGCTGCTGCTACAGTATCACAATTGTTGAAAATTAGAAAAACAACAATTAGAGAGTGCCTGGAAAATTTTCATGGGGTAGAACATAGATTAGAAAATGTATTAAAGATTAATAATGTGCAATACATTAACGATTCTAAAGCTACAAATGTAAATGCTACATTTTATGCTCTGGATGCCATGAAATCTGCTACGGTTTGGATTGTTGGTGGGGTGGATAAAGGAAATGATTACACAGAATTGTATGCATTGGTTAACGAAAAAGTAAAAGCTATTATTTGTTTAGGAGTAGACAACTCTAGGATTATTAATGCATTTGGAAATTGTGTGGATAATATTATAGAAACACAATCCATGAAAGAAGCGGTAAATATGGCTTATAAAATCGCAGAGAGAAATGAAAATGTACTATTATCCCCTGCATGTGCAAGTTTTGATTTATTTAAAAATTATGAAGAAAGAGGAAGACAGTTTAAAGAAGCCGTAAGAGAACTATAAGGAAAAGTAAAAAATAGACCATCAATGTTGAAAAGTGTTAAAGTAATACTGAAGAATATATAAGCAATGTTGAGGATGTAATAAATATATAAGGATATAGATTAACTATAGGTAGCGTATACAATGACAAAAATACTGGCAAATATTAAAGGTGATAAAGCGATATGGGCTGTAGCAGCGCTATTGGCCTTGTTTTCGTTCCTTCCCGTATACAGTGCGAGTAGTAATTTGGCATATTTGTATGGTGATGGAGATACCTTCAGTTTTCTGGTTAAGCATTTTGCACACCTGGTGCTAGGGTTTTTGATCATGTATGGTGTGCACAAAATACCGCATCATTATTTTAAAGGACTTTCTATTATTATGATACCAATGGTGATTGTACTATTGTTAATCACATTAGCACAGAACACTACAGGTGGGGGAACAAACGCAAGTAGATGGATTCGTTTACCATTTGTTGGTGTAGGTTTTCAACCTTCTACTCTGGCCGCTGTAGTTTTGATGGCTTATGTGGCAAGATACCTTTCAAAAATTAAAGATAAAGCTGTTACTTTTAAAGAAACATTGTTGCCATTGTGGTTACCCGTGTTTTTAGTGCTAATGTTGATTTTACCTGCCAATTTTTCTACCGCAGCAATCATATTCTCAATGGTTATTGTTTTGGTATTTCTAGGAGGATATCCTCTAAAATATATTTCGGTAATCTTAGGCTCTGGACTTTTGATACTTACTTTTTTCATTTTGTTTGCAAAGGCATTTCCGGGAGTTTTTCCAAACAGGGTAGATACCTGGGTGAGTAGAATAGAAAATTTTGCAGATAATAAGGATACTCAAGAAGATTATCAGATAGAACGTGCAAAAATTGCAATTGCCAGAGGAGGAGTTATTGGTACAGGTCCTGGTAAAAGTGTGCAGAGAAACTTTTTGCCACAGTCATCATCAGATTTTATTTATGCAATCATTGTTGAAGAGTGGGGATTTGTAGGGGGAGTTTTTCTAATGCTATTATACATATTGTTATTATTGAGATTAGTGATTGTAGCGCACAAAAGCGCAGATGTTTTTGGTAAGTTATTAGTCATGGGTGTTGGTCTGCCCATTGTTTTTCAGGCATTTATAAATATGGCAGTAGCTGTAGAGCTGTTTCCGGTAACAGGGCAAACACTCCCGCTAATTAGTAGTGGGGGAACATCAATTTGGATGACCTGCCTGGCAATTGGTATTGTATTGAGTGTAAGCAGTAAAAGAGAAACTACTATCGAAGAAGAACGAATAAAAGAAAAAGAAGAGAACCCTTTAGAAGTTTTGAGTGAAGTTTTATGAGTAAAAAGCTAAGAGTCATATTATCAGGAGGAGGAACAGGAGGACATATCTATCCTGCAATAGCTATTGCTAATGAAATATGTAACAGATATCCAGATACTTCTATTTTGTTTGTAGGAGCAAAGGACCGTATGGAGATGCAAAAAGTACCGCAAGCGGGATATGAAATTGTGGGATTATGGATTAGTGGTATTCAAAGAAAATTAACGTTGAGTAATTTGTTATTTCCGATAAAGCTATTAAGTAGTCTGTGGAAATCCAGAAAAATTATAAAAAAATATAATCCAGATGTTGTAATAGGAACCGGGGGATTTGCAAGTGGGCCATTATTAAAAGTGGCAAATTCAAGAAAGATTCCAACTGTGCTTCAGGAACAGAATTCGTTTCCGGGAATTACTAATAAATGGCTATCAAAAGGAGCTAGTAAGATTTGTGTGGCTTATGATAATATGGAAAAGTTTTTTCCGAAAGATAAAATCATAAAAACAGGAAACCCTGTTCGTCAGGATTTACTAAATACCAAAGAAAAGAGAAGTCAGGCAATTGCAAAATATACCCTTGATCCTGGGAAGAAAACGATTTTGGTTATCGGAGGAAGCTTAGGAGCAAGAAGAATTAATCAATTAGTAGAAAAAGAACTTGGCTTTTTTGCAGGAAAAGAGGTTCAGTTACTTTGGCAATGTGGTAAACTATACTATTCAGACTACAAACAATATACAGATCAAAAAGATGTGCAGGTACATGAGTTTTTAGATACTATGGATTTGGCATACGCAGCTGCCGATATTATTATATCAAGAGCTGGTGCAAGTTCGGTTTCAGAATTATGTGTTGTTGCTAAGCCAACATTATTTGTCCCTTCACCAAATGTAGCCGAAGATCATCAAACCAAAAATGCGAAGGCCATTGTCGATAAAAATGGAGCTGTAATGCTAAAGGAGAGTGAACTCGATAATAAGTTTGAGTATACGATTTCAGAATTATTGGATTCAGAAAACGTACAAACCCAACTTTCTGAAGGGATGAAAGAACTAGCTTTACCTAATGCTACTTCGGATATAGTAGATGAGATTGAAAAGTTAATACAAAATAAAGTAGTAAGAAATTAGAAGCATATAATGAATAAAGGTTTAGAGAACATACAAAATATATATTTTATCGGTATCGGTGGTATCGGTATGAGTGCTCTTGCCAGATATTTTAAATTCCTGGGTAAAAATGTAGCAGGATATGATAAAACTCCCAGTCAAATTACTTCCGATCTCATAGCATTAGAAATTTCGATTCATTTTGAAGATAGTGTTGATCATATTCCTAAGCCATTTTTGAATATTGAGAATACGTTAATCGTGTATACTCCTGCTATCCCAAAAGATCATAAAGAGTATACGTATGTACAGAGCAATGGATTTTTGGTCAAGAAAAGGGCAGAAGTTTTAGGAATTATTACAAAAGATATATATACGCTTGCAGTAGCAGGAACACATGGAAAAACTACAACAACAGCTATTCTCGCGCATTTACTTAAAGAAAGCGGAGCAAAAGTGACTGCTTTTTTGGGGGGGATAAGTGAAAATTATAATTCTAATCTTGTATTAGAAGGAAATGAAGTAGTGGTAGTAGAGGCAGACGAATTTGATAGATCGTTTTTACAATTATATCCGGATATAGCAGGGATTACTTCGATGGATGCAGATCATCTGGATATTTATGAAAAAGCGAATGCATTAGAAGAATCATTCGTTGAATTTTCTTCTAGAGCAAAGGATTATCTTTTGGTGCGCAATGGATTATCTCTTTCGGGGATGACTTTTGGAATCGAAGATGACTCAGATTACTGTGCTCAAAATATAAAAATAGATAATGGTACCTATGTTTTTGATCTAAAAACACCATATGATGAATATATTAAAGACTTGCATTTAAACCTGCCAGGTAGACACAACTTGTTAAATGCTATTACAGCCTTTGCTATAGCGATGCTTTACGGCTCCCCGACCGAATCTTTGGCAAAGGCTTTATTTTCTTTTAAAGGTGTGCAAAGAAGATTTAGTTACCAGATTAAAACAAGTGACCTAGTGTATGTAGATGATTATGCACATCATCCCACAGAAATTGATGCACTACATCAAGCGGTGAGAGAGATGCACCCCGGTAAAAAGATACTTGCTATTTTTCAGCCGCATTTATATAGTAGAACCAGAGATTTTGCTGCAGATTTTGCACAGAGTCTCAGTCAGTTTGATCAACTACTACTTTTAGATATCTATCCGGCAAGAGAATTGCCTATTGAAGGTGTAACCTCGGATTGGTTATTAAGTATGATAGATGTAAAAGATAAAAAACTAATACAGAAAAATAATTTGATTGAAGCAATAGTAGATAGTAATGCCGAGGTGGTGTTAACTATTGGAGCAGGAGATATTGGAGAAGAAGTATGTCGTATAAAGAAAGCTTTATTGGTATGAAAAAAAAGGTCTTGACATATTTAAAATTTAGCGGTTTGCTCATTTTAATGGTAGTTCTTTTTGCTTTTGCCAGTAAACGTAATGAGCAACGAAAGATTAGTGAAGTGCTTATAGAATTTGTTGAAGAACAAGATCCTTACGTAGATGAAGTAACGGTTAATAAATTGTTAATACAAAATCAGGATAGAGTTACGAACGTGGGTAAAGAAATTTTAGTTTTGAATACTGTAGAACAAAAGCTTGATGCACATAAAATGATTGAGCATTCTGATGTGTATCTTACTGTAAATGGAGAACTTAGGGCGAGAATCAAGCAACGCACCCCAATTGCTAGGGTTAATGCGGTTACTCCTTTTTATGTTGATGTTACGGGAAATATGATGCCTTTATCTAACAATTATTCGGCTCATGTGCCAATAGTACATAATGTATCGGAACGAGAAGTTATTCAAGTTTTCCCTTTATTAAAAAAAATTCAAGAAGATGAATTTTTAAAAAAACATGTTGTAGGGGTTTATCTTAATGTTGAAGGAAATTATGAATTAGAGTTGCGAGTGTACTCGTTTAAATTAGTTTTTGGAAAAATAGAAAATTTAGATAACAAAATCAGAAATTTTAAAGCATTTTATCAAAAAGCGCTAAGAGATAAAAGTCTTGAAAAATATAAAAAAGTCAGTTTGCAATTTAGTAATCAAGTGGTGTGTACAATAAAATAATGCCAATATGGAAAGAGAAATAAATGAAATAGCGGTAGGACTAGACATAGGAACAACCAAGATTGTTGCCATGGTAGGGAAATATAATGAGTACGGAAAAATGGAGGTATTGGGAATTGGCAAATCCAAAAGTTTGGGAGTGCACCGTGGTGTAGTCAATAATATAACACAAACAATCCAATCAATACAACAAGCAATTCAGGAAGCAGAAAGTGTTTCTGGCTTAAAAATCAATGATGTAACGGTTGGGATTGCAGGCCAGCACATTCGTAGTTTACAGCATAGTGATTATATCACCAGACCTAATGCAGATGCTGTAATAGACGAAGATGATATTGAAAAATTATGCAATCAGGTACATAAATTAGTGATGTTACCTGGCGAAGAGATTTTACATGTATTACCTCAGGAATATAAAGTAGACGGGCAAGCCGAAATAAAAGAACCGGTGGGGATGTATGGAGGAAGATTAGAAGCTAATTTTCATGTAGTAGTTGGGCAAGTGACCTCTATTCGTAACATAGGAAGATGTGTAAAAAGCGCAGGATTAGAATTGTCAGATGTGACTTTAGAACCATTGGCATCGGCAAATGCAGTGCTAAGTCAGGAAGAAAAAGAAGCGGGAGTTGCATTAATTGATATAGGAGGAGGTACCACAGATTTAGCCATTTTTAAAGATGGGATTATTCGTCATACAGCAGTAATTCCTTTTGGGGGTAATGTAATTACCGAAGATATTAAAGAAGGATGCTCAATCATCGAAAAGCAAGCAGAATTACTAAAAATAAAATTTGGATCTGCCTGGCCTGGTGAAAATAAAGATAATGAGATTGTTTCAATTCCTGGACTAAGAGGAAGAGAGCCTAAAGAAATTACTTTAAAAAACCTCTCTAAGATTATCCATGCACGAGTGGTCGAAATTGTAGAGCAAGTCTTTTTAGAGATCAAGAATTATGGACATGAGTCCCCAAAGAAGAAGTTAATTGCAGGAATTGTATTAACAGGAGGAGGATCACAACTTAAACATCTTAAGCAACTTGTCGAATATATTACAGGTATGGATACACGAATTGGATACCCTAATGAACACCTGGCAGGAAATAGCGATTCAGAAACTACAAGTCCTATGTATGCAACTGCAGTAGGATTAGTAATGGATGGATTAATACATATCAAGAAACAAAAGAAAATTAGTAAAAAAGAAGAGGTCGCTAGTGTTCAGTCAATACGACAAAACGAGGCGAGAACTATAGATGATGATATTAATATCGAAGAAGAGGACCCTAGAGTAGATCAAAAACCACGAAAGAATATTTTGGAGAAATGGACAGAGAAATTCAAGGAATTCTTAGATAATGCAGAATAGTCAGAAGATTTAAATAATGTTCATTTTTTTGAATAGTGAAAATATATAAAAATACAGTAGGAGAACCAGAAAATTAGCAATTATGAGTAAAAATGAGGAGTTCGAAAACATTTCGTTTGATTTACCAAAAAATCAATCTAATGTAATTAAAGTTATTGGAGTAGGAGGAGGAGGTAGCAATGCCATTAATCACATGTTCCAGCAAGGAATTAAAGGAGTTGATTTTGTTATTTGCAATACAGATGCACAAGCATTAGAAAATAGCCCAATACCTAATAAAATACAGTTAGGGGTTTCGCTAACCGAAGGGCTAGGAGCAGGAGCAAATCCAGAAGTAGGTGAGCAATCTGCCGTAGAGAGCTATGAGGAGATAAAAACAATGTTGGATACCAATACCAAAATGATTTTTATCACAGCTGGTATGGGTGGAGGAACTGGTACAGGAGCTGCCCCTATTATCGCCAAAATGGCAAAAGAATTAGATATCTTAACTGTTGGGATTGTAACAATTCCTTTTCAGTTCGAAGGTCGTATGCGTAATGAACAAGCGCAATTAGGAGTAGAGAAACTTCGTGCTCATGTAGATTCTTTAGTTGTTATTAATAATAATAAACTAAGAGAGGTCTATGGTAATTTAGGGTTTAAAGCCGGGTTCTCTAAGGCAGATGAAGTTCTTGCCACTGCATCTCGAGGTATAGCAGAAGTAATTACACATCACTATACACAAAATATAGATTTACGAGATGCAAAAACAGTACTAAGCAATAGTGGTACAGCTATTATGGGGTCTGCTAATGCCTCTGGTAATAAACGTGCTCATGATGCTATTGTTAAAGCATTAGATTCTCCTTTACTTAATGATAATAAAATTACCGGAGCAAAAAATGTACTCCTGTTAATCGTATCTGGTAAAGAAGAGATCACTATCGATGAGATTGGTGAAATTAATGATCATATACAACAAGAAGCTGGTCATGGCGCTAATATTATTATGGGAGTTGGTGAAGATGAATCTTTAGAAGAAGCAATCTCTGTAACCGTTATTGCTACTGGATTTGATGTAGAACAACAAGACGAAATTGTTAATACTGAAACTAAGAAAATAATTCATACTCTAGAGGACGAACAACGTTCTGCAATACAAGATTTATCCCCTAAGTCTACTGGTAATGTTACTCCTATGCGTTCTCCTTTACCAAAGAAAAAAGAAGTAGAAGAGCCACCAATTATAAAACACGAATTAGTTGAAGATGAAGATGTAGATGAAGATTCCTTATTGATACCTACAACAGATCTCCTAAAAGATATTGATGTATCCTATGAAGTGGTAGATTCTTTTTCTTCGGATAATGATTTTGTAATTATTAATGCACAGGATATCATTAAACAAATAGAAGTTAATGATGAGAAAGAAGTTAATGCCGAAACAGAAAAAGAAGACCAGTTTGCACTAGCTTTTGATATGCCCGTAGGAGGAAACGAAGAAGAATCTGCACAGGTTTCAACTGCCTCTGTCGATGAGCAAAAAGTAGAAGATGAAGAACAACCCATTGTTTTTGATCTAAGTGATGATATTCTCGATTTAGAAGTTAATGATGCAATAGAAGTGGTTCCTGTTGGAGAAACCGCATCTGATGTAGTGCGTAAGTATAGCTTAGAGGATTATATGGAGGAAGAAAAGCGATTAACCGAAGCACAACCGGCAGAAGTTATGGAAGAAGATGAAGAGATTATTTTAGAAAAGAAAACGATTGCTCCAACTCCGGAAGAAGAAAAAGTAGAAGGTACAGATCCAATTAACCAGCCTATTTCTGAAACCCTAAAAGCCAGAGCAGCAGAACGTAGAGCTAAGATGAAAGAATTTAATTACAAGTTTAGAAATAGCTCTTCTAATATTGATGATATCGAAAAAGAACCAGCTTATAAAAGAGCAGGAATAGATGTCGATACTAAACCAGATGATTCTGGGCTATCAAGAACTTCTTTAGGAATCGATAGTAATGATGATATACAATTGCGCAAAAACAATTCTTTTTTGCATGATAACGTAGACTAATTGCATTATTATAATTAGAATACTAATATTGTGAAGTATAAATATATAATTCTTGAACTTCGTCTCTGCTTAGTATAGACTTGATCAGAATCTAAAAAATAAAGATAATACTTAAACTAAACTGATACTCTACTCTTAGAGTATCGGTTTATTTTTTTATCTTCGCAATCCAAAGATAAAAATCGATTATCATGAGTTTAGAGCAAAAAGTAATGACTGCGATGAAAGAAGCTATGAAAGCTAAAGATACTAACGCATTGACATCATTGCGTGCTGTAAAATCAGCTATTCTATTAGCCCAGACAGAGAGTGGAGCAAAAGAAAAACTTACTGAAGATCAGGAATTAAAATTATTACAAAAACAAGTTAAGCAACGTAAAGATAGTGCTGCGATTTTTATAGAACAAGGGCGTGATGATCTGGCAGAGCCCGAACTGGCACAAGCAAAAGTGATTGAGCAATTTTTGCCAGAACAATTAGGCGAAGCAGAAATTGAAAAAATAGTCGTAGATATTATTGTTAATACTGGCGCAGAAGGGATGAAGGATATGGGTAAAGTAATGGGTATGGCAAATGCTGCATTAACAGGAAAAGCAGATGGAAAAACAATTTCTACAATAGTAAAAAGCAAATTATCGTAGTATACGAAAAATGGCCTCGTGGCGCAACTGAATAGCGCATCAGATTTCGGCTCTGAGGGTTGGGGGTTTGAATCCCTCCGGGGTCACAACTAATTCATAACCCTTTATAAATACTAGTATTTATAAAGGGTTATTGGTTTTACAGAGAACTTGAAAAGATTGCAAACAAATGATAATCAGTTTGCGAAGTATCTAAGATAAAAGACTTATTGTCATCACCTACAAATGCGGCATTTACTACTAAAGAAATCTCGAACCCAAATTTCTTTTTAGCTTTTGCATCATTAAACCAACCACGATTCATGCTATACAGTAATCCGTCTGAAGCCGGCGTCAAATAATCAGAAGTAAAACATTGAGCGTCATTAATACCCGCAGCTAATAAATCATCTATATTTTGCTGGGAGAATGCGGTTACCTGTATTAATAATGATAATAATAAAAAAATAGTTTTTTTTATATAATATGGATATATGTTAGATTAATCATAAATAATAAATTGAATTACAATAAATGATCAGTACAACTATAATTATTAGTCATTTTATAGGGTTAAGCCCTTAAATATATGTTTCGGATCTACCAAGTGAATACACAATTTATAAGGAACAATAGATTTTCTTTTCATTTTTAAATGGAGAGTTAAGTTGAATTAGAGTTATTTTTAATCTTTACACACTTGGTGAGATACTACCTCTACACATTCTCTGTATCTTCTAATACATTTATTAATTTATCCATTGTAATGGGTTTTACAATGTAATTACTAACTATTTCATAGGATTTTGCCCTTAAAACATCTTCTGGGTCTACTGAAGAGGATACAATGTAAATTATAATCTTTTTAGATACAGGTACTTTTATAAATCTTTCTAGAAATTGCCAACCATCTAAGATAGGCATATTAAGATCTAAAAGTATAACATCAGGTAATTTTTCATTTGTAGAAATCAAAGAAGACAATGCATCTAGTGCTTCTTTACCGTTATGGTAAATCAGAAAACTATTACATGCGTCGGCAAGGTTCATTACTTTTTTTACCCCAAAAATAAATATGGGGTCATCGTCAATAATACAAGCTATGTCAATTTTTTTCATATTTCAAATAGATTTTAAACGTTGTACCCTGATTAACTTTACTTTCAACATCGATTTTACCTCCAAGTGCCTCAACTTGATTTTTGGTTATAAACAATCCTATTCCTCGAGCCTCTTTATTTTGATGAAAAGTTTTATACATCCCGAAAAGTTTTGCATGATGTGTATTTAGATCTATCCCTAAACCATTATCTTTTACAGTTAATACTACAAAATCCCCCTCGATATAAGCATCTAACAATACATAACTATCTCTTTCAAGAGATCTGTATTTTATACTATTTGTTATGAAGTTAAGTAGAATACTATCCACGTAAGCAGAAACCCCCAGTACATTAATACCTTTATCAACTTTATTAATAATCTTGACTTCTGCTTTTCGTGCACTCAATGTGATACCTCTTATTACTTTGGTTATTGATAGATTGAGATTTAATTTTATCAGATTCTGATCTACAGAGGTGTTCATTAAAACTACTTCATTAAGATGAGCTATAGTTTCTGATAAATTGCGAGCTGCTATTCTAAATAATCGAATGATCTCATCATTTTCTATACCTGGGTTTTCCTTAATATAAAAATCTAGTAACATATTAAAGTTACCTGAATGTGATTTTAAATTATGAGATACAATATGCGCAAAATTCTTAAGTCTTTCATTTTGATCATTTGCTACTTGTAATAAAGATTTTATTTCTTTTTCTACCTTTTTAATTTCACTTATATCCATTGCAACCTCTAGATATCCAATTATTTTATCTGCAATTTTTATGGCTGTTGTGGTTAACTGTACCGGGAATTGTGTTCCATCTTTTCTAACATGCGTCCATTCTTTAGTGATATGTTTTTCCTTTTTTAAAGAAGCGCTGAAAATATCAAAACCCTCAACTTTTCTCCCTAATTTATTCGATAATTCCTCACTGTACTTTAGCATTTCTTCATTAAGATGTATAATTTTTACAGATTCTTTTCCAATAACTTCCTCTCTTTTATACCCTAACAAGTTTTCTGCTCCTTTATTAAATTTAGTAATAATACCGTTTAAATCTGTTTGTACAATACTAACTTGTGTACTAGCCTCAAAAATCCCTTCTAATCGTGATAGAGCTTTCTCTAATTTTTCGCGAGCATGAATTCTGGGGGTAATATCAGTTATTTGTGAGATGAAATATAAAGGAGATTCGTTTTCATCTCTAATTATTGAAGCAGATAATATGATATGTACTATTTGTCCATTCTTATGAAAATATCGTTTTTCCATATGATAAAAAGACCTTTTTCCATCCAGTAATTCCTGAACAAGATCTAAATCTGCACCTAGATCATCAGGATGTGTAATATCCTGAAAAGTGAGTTTCATTAACTCTTCCGAAGTGTATCCAACAATTTTACATAGGGTATCATTAACTTTACTCCATTTACCATCAAGATCAATGATTGCCATTCCTATTGCAGCATTTTCAAAATTGCCTCTAAATGTTCTTTCACTTAATTTTAGCCTGATCTCGGCTTCTTTTGTTCTGGTAATATCTGCCGTAAGCATAATAATTCCTCCAACTTCATTATTGCTTTTATACCATGGATGTAACTCCCAGGAAATCCATTGAACTGATCCATCTTCTCTTTCGAATCGATCTTCCTCACATCTTAAAATTTTTCCACTCAAACAATCCTGATGATCTTGTTTCCATTGAGCTCCTATTTCGGGAAAAACTTCATAATGCGATTTCCCTATAATATTTTCATCTTTTATCTTATAGTCGATTATCCATTTTTTAGAGTAAGCTATATAGCACATATTAGTATCAAACATGGCTATAGTACTGGGAGCTTGCTCTATAAAAAGTCTATACTTTTCTTGATCTTTCTTTTGTTTTGTAATTTCCTGATGCGCCCCTACCATCCACTCTGGTTCACCTTTTACAGTCCAACTCACTACTTTACCTCGAACTAATACCCATATCCAATCACCATTTTTATGCTTCATACGAGCTTCTAATTCATAAATTGGTGTTTTACCACTAAAATGATCTTCTAATACCTGCTCAGATTTTTTTAAATCATCGGGATGTACGCAATTGGTCCAGGTGGTAATAGATACTGGGTGTAATTCTAAAAGTGAATACCCTATTATTTTAGCCCATTTTTCATTATAAATAACTTCATCTGTTTGAACATTCCATTCCCAGGTGCCAATATTAGTCCCATCAATAATATGTTGGTAATGCTCTACTTGTTTTTGTAAATTTAATTCTGCTTTTTTTTGTTCAGTGATATCGGTATGGGCTCCAAGCATTCTTACTGGTTTCCCTTTTTTATCTCTTATAGCGATACCTTTACAACGAATCCAAACTGTATGCCCCATTTTATGTTGGTATCTTACAATCTGATCATAAGGGTGATTAGGGGTTTTACAATGTTTAGTAAAATTACTAAGAGCTTGTGCAAGATCTTCTTTATTAATAATATCTTGCCATGTAGAGGATTTATGAGGCATATCTTTAGGATCATACCCCAAAGTATTCCAAAATTTAGGACTCATCCATTCGTTTTCAGGATTATCCAGATCCCAGAACCATATACCATCTAATGCAGATTCTTGTATAAAGTCAAAAATCGATTCATCTTTTTTAATAAGTGCGTAAAGTTCTTTTTTTAAATATTCCCCATCAGTTTCAACTGTCAAAAAAGAAGATTCAGAAATGTTTTTGTGCATATAATCAAATTAATGTTGGAAGGTAATTTTTTGATTAACATAAATTTATGAATTTTTAACATTATAAGATTACGTGCAAGCATCAATGTTTTTATGTTTTTTACATAAAATATATTGTATTAATTCTTTAGAAGGTCCTAAAATGTAAAAACATTAACTCTGGAAAACGACTTGCAAATACCTTAAAAAAATTACCTCACTACAGCATATAAAAACTTAGGAGAAATCTTACTAGAATATCAATAAAAACCATAATCATAGTTACATAGGAAGCTTATTTATAAATTAACTAAAAATCTAATAATTAAGGAAACGTCTTGACATTGTTTATGTGTTTCGGTAATATAAGTATTGTAAAAAATTAATCTTTCTCTATTACCCCATCTCTATCTGAATGATCTAAAACTATTACTAACTAAATTACATATAAAGACGACTTATCAGATGCTTTATTAGGCAAAGTACGTTCCTAGATTATAAAACCTTACGCTATCCAGAGCATTATGAGTGGATAAAAAAGCAGATAGAAAGTATTGGTCAAGGAAAAGACATTATCAGAAGTTTACAGCAAAATATAGAACAATACATTCCACATATTGAAAATGACATCATTTTGTATGTAGCAGTGCAAGTATAATAGAACCTACTGCGGTTCCTGCCAGAATTCCTAATACTGTATTTCTATTATTACTCATAATATTTCTAGCTTTTAAGGTTAAACTTTGTTTTTTGTTCAAATTAAAAAGCAAAAACCCTGTTGCCTTAACGTGATGAACATGAATCTTAACTCGAATAAAAATCTTGAAAAACGTTCATGTTTTTAGTATTTGTGTTAAAGGCATTTGATACGAAACACTACATTTAGATGTAAAATTATTGAAATGAAAAAACAAATAACGACTACTAATCCATATTTAAATAAAGTCATAAAAACTTATAATTATTATTCAGATGAAGCCATATCTAAAGCACTTTATTTAGCTGATAAAACCTTTCAATCTTGGAAAACCGAGAGTCTTTCTAAAAAGACAACATTACTAAAAAATGTTGCTGAAAACTTATCGAAAAATAAGGAAAAGTATAGTAGGCTTATGACTACGGAAATGGGAAAACCCATAACTGAAAGTTTTGCCGAAATTGATAAATGTATTTATTTATGTGATTTTTATATTGAAAATGCTATGCTCTTATTATCTGATGAGATTATAGAAACCGATGCGAAAGAAAGCTTTATTTCTTACGATCCGTTGGGATGCATCTTAGGGATCATGCCATGGAATTTCCCATTTTGGCAAGCCTTCAGGTTTGCAATTCCAACGTTAACTGTAGGAAATACAGTTGTTTTAAAACACGCTTCGAATGTTACAGGCTGTGCCCTGGCTATTCAAGAAATTTTTGAAGGTTCAGGATATCCAAAAGGTTGCTTTACTACTTTACTAACAGACCACGACAACATTAAAACCATTATAAAAAATGATATTATAAAAGCCATATCTCTTACAGGAAGTGAAAAAACAGGGCGTAAAATTTCAGAAGTTGCCGGATCTCAATTAAAAAAACTGGTTTTAGAATTGGGAGGAAGCAATGCCTGCGTGGTCCTTAATGATGCTGATTTGGATAAACACCTTGATACCATGGTAAAAGCTAGAATGCAAAATACAGGTCAGAGTTGTATTGCAGCAAAAAGGTTTATTGTAGAAGCTGGTATTTATGATGAATTTTTAGAGAAATTCACTAAAAAAGTAGAAGCATTAACTTTTGGGGACCCCATTATAGAAAGTACCGAAATAGGCACTTTAGCTAGAGAAGATTTGGCAGATATCTTAGAAGAGCAGATTAACAAATCCATCGAAAAAGGGGCGTATGTGCATTTAGGAAACAAAAGAGATAAAACGTATTATCAACCTACAATTTTAACAAAAGTCACTGAAGACATGCCTGTATTTACCGAAGAAACCTTCGGCCCTGTGGCTGCAATTATAAAAGTTTCTAACAAGGAAGAGGCTTATAAAATGGCAAGTAATACAAAATTTGGGTTAGGGACCATGATTTTTACTGAAGATACCAAAGATGCAAAACAAAGAATCATTGCTATTGAAGATGGTGCTTTCTTTATTAACGATATGGTAAAGTCTGATCCAAGGCTACCTTTTGGCGGCACAAAAAATTCAGGCTATGGTCGCGAGCTTTCTAGAGAAGGCATTTTGGCTTTCGCAAATAAAAAAACAGTTTATATCAAATAATTAACTGTCTTCTAATTAGAAATAACTAAAAAATATGGCTGCGATTGGTAATAAGAAAAGTATAAGGATATTAATAGTTTCAGTATTGATACTTTTTTCCATATTTTTCGTATTACAATGGTGTGCAAAAAATTATATAACCGATTTTTTATCACAAAAAATACCACCTCACTTAACGGTAGCCTATTCAGGTTTAGACATTAATATACTATCCAAAACAGTTACATTACACAATATTTCTCTCAAAATTGAAAATACAGATACACTACAAAACCCTACATATTTAAAATCAGAAATACTTCAATTAAAAGGTATTAGTTATTGGAATCTGTTATTTGATGAAACCCTTTCTATTAATAATTTTATCTTAAAAAAACCGAAGCTTAATTATTACCCTTACAAACATGTTACTTCAAAAAAAACAGAAACCAATACCAAAGCCAAAGAAATAAAAACCATTAAAATTAATGAAGTGAATATTACAAACGGCAGTTTGAATATTATAAATAAAAGTACAGACACTACCAAATTTTATGTTTCAAATTATAACTTAACCGTCATAGGGAGCAAAATAAATTTACATGTGTTGGATGCATCACCAGTAACTTACGATAGCTTTAAATTAGATGCAACACACATCATATCAAACTATAGCGATTATGAAATTTTTAAAATTGATCGTATAACTACTGATAAAAAATCAATCTATTTAGAAAACTTACGGATTATTCCTAAATATGATAAAAAAGAACTTTCTACACATTTAAATAAAGAACACGATTATATTAATCTAAAAATTCCACAAATTGTATTGCAAAAACTTCATTTTAGCTATTGTAAAAACCGTTTTGGAATTCGAGCAATATCGGCACATATTAAAACTCCTAATCTTGAAATTTTTAGAGACAAACTATTACCCGACGATTTAAGTATTAAACCGTTTTATGGAAAATCTTTAAGGAATTTACCTTTTAACTTAGATGTAAATGAGGTAAAAGTAAAAAACGGCTATATATCTTATGCTGAATTAGTTGAGCGAGATAAAAAAGCAGGGAAATTATTTTTCAGCAATGTTGATGCAACTATACACCATATTTCTAACCTTAAACATGCTAAAAAAACAGACATTAAAGTACAATCTAAACTTATGGCAAAAGCACCTTTTGAGCTCAATTGGAATTTTGATGTAAATAACACCTCTGATTCATTTTTAGTATCGGGTTCAGTAAGTAATTTATCTACTGAAATTCTGAACCCTTTTTTTAAACCAAATTTAAATGCAGTTACCGAAGGGGAAATTCAACAAATGTATTTTACGTTTTATGGCAACACTATACAGTCTAAGGGAGAAATGAAAATGAAATATGAGAATTTCAAATTTAAAATATTGCGTGAGAATGGTTTTAAAATAAATAAACTTTTAACCACCATAGGAAATATTTTTATTGATGAAGCCTCAAAAACCGATACTCAAAAATTTCGTTATGGAGCTATTGAAGCAGAACGAGATGCTACAAAATCATTCTTTAATTACTTATGGATTAATATAAAAAGTGGCTTTATTAGCACACTTACAGGTAACGGAAAGAAGGAATAATTTTTTAATGAAACTACACACAATTGATATGCATATAGTATCGAAAAACAGAAGTCGATTTAAACGGAAACGCTACGTAATTCCGATTGTGATTATTATCACATTAATCATTTTTAGGATAGTACTGCCCTATTTAGTAAAAAATTACGTGAATAAGGTTTTAGCAGATATCCCAGGCTATTATGGGCATATAGAGCATATAGATATTTCCTTAATTAGAGGTGCTTATGTAATAAATAATATGTATTTAAATAAAGTGGATGCTCAAACACAAGTTCCTTTTTTAGATTTGAAAAAAAGTGATATTTCAATAGAATGGACATCCCTTTTAAAAGGTAAAATTGTAAGCGAAGTGATACTTACAGAACCTGTTATTATTTATGTGTTTGAAGATCAACAAAAAAATGAAGCTGCCGAACCTGAACTCGAAGATTGGTCTAAAGCACTAACAGGTTTGGTCCCAATAGATATTAACCATTTACAAATTATTAAAGGAAAGGCTGCTTTTGTGCAAGTTAATGCGAACCCCAACATCGATTTGAATATAGATAATATTCGGCTAAATGCTACCAATCTTAGAAATGTGGTGCAGACAGATGCCTTACTGCCTTCTAATATTTCTGCTACGGCTACCTCAATTGGGAATGGACAGGTAAAACTTGATGGCAAAATGAATTTGGTAAAAAAAATCCCCGATATGGATTTATCTTTTTCTCTGGAAAAAGCAAATGCAACCGCATTTAATGATTTTACCAAGCACTATACGGGTATTGATTTTTCTGAAGGTTCGTTTAATATTTTTAGTGAAATAGCTATTGCCAACGGGTTTTTAACAGGCTACGTTAAACCGCTACTAAAAGACTCTAAATTTATTGGTAAAGAAGATGGCTTTTTTGAAACTTTATGGGAAGGTTTTGTAGGCTTTTTTAAATTTATTCTTAAAAACAAAAACAATAATACATTGGCCACAAAGGTCCAATTACAAGGTGATTTAAATAATATTGAGTCTAAAGTTTGGCCAGTTATTTTTAACGTCATTAAAAATGGTTGGTTTAGAGCTTTTAAAAATACTATTGATAATGAAGTAGATTTTGAAGATGCCAAAAATATGGGAGACAAAAAAGTAAAAACACCCTTATAAATATTATACAAACCATCCTATAAAACATAAAAACACACATTGATTTTGTTAAAAAAAAACGTTATTGAGTTAAATTATCTTACATCCTAAATTTATCTTTGAAATAACATACTTCATGATAAAATCACAAGTATGAATTAAATAACCTAATATTAACCTTTAAATTTTTATTATGAGAAGTATCCTTTGGCTAATAGCGGTAATCTGTATTATCGTTTGGATGTTGGGCTTTTTTGGATTAGTAGCTGGAATCGGAACAGGAAGCTTAATACATATTCTGTTAGTAATAGCTGTAATAGCTATTTTGTACAATATCATTTCTGGTAGAAGGCCTCTAGATTAATTTTAGAAATAAATCTAAATACTAAAACTGAGAATAAAAATAAAATGATATGAATTGATTTCTTTAATACCATAATTCCTACATAAAAGTTATGTTACATAAACCACTTTTAGTTTACTTAGCAGATGATGATGAAGAAGATAGTATGTTTTTTAAAGAAGCGTTAAATGAAGTTAATGTAGAAATACATATTGAAGATTTTAATAATGGCGTAACTCTTATGGATACCCTTTTAAAGAAAAAAAACTCATTGCCAGACGTTATTTATTTAGATTTAAATATGCCTTTAATGAACGGAGAGGAATGTTTGGATGATATAAAAACCGAACCACAACTTTCTAAAATTCCAATAATAATATATTCTACATATGTTGATGACTCTTTGGCTGATATATTAAGAAAGAAAGGAGCTAATTGGTATTTGGTTAAACCCAATTCATTTGAAAAGCTAAAAAACTTATTACAAAAAAGCTTACAATATATTACTACCCTTAGAGATTTAAAAAGTACAACTTTGCTTGAAGAATTTATAATAACTGAATAATGGTAACGGGAATTTACAAAGTTTAAACCACTTCATTAACTGAAAGAGAGCTTTGCCCTCTATGACCTGATGTTTTAAGCGGCATGCTTACGACACTCTTTTTTCTAGGTGACAATGGGATGACATTTTAAATGCCATAGGTTACATAACCAAAAATGATTATCCCGCAAGGGCGTGGAATGAAAAACTTTACAATTATTGTAGAAAAAATAAGGTGCAAGGCTATTTTACCAATTTGATTTTAACTTTAGGGGGCAAAAAAATTCTGCCATCCAAAACTTATTAAAAGAACAGCTTTAATCTCTTCAAGGGAGAGATGAAACGAAAGTTTTAAGTAATATAAAAAATAATTTTAAACATGGAAACCATGTCAGTATTAGCAAGAAATAAAAAACAACTTACCTATATATATAGTTCTGGATCACATTTAGGAAAACAAGTATTGGGGTATCTACAAGGCATAGACAAAAAAATAGAAACCATAGATATTTGTAAGGAAAATTTGGGCGACACTATTTGGATAGAGCTTGCTGAAAATTTAGGCTTGCCACTTGCCAAACTTTTTACAGTAGAAAGAAGTGATATTGGGGATACCGAAAATTTTAATACTGAAGATTGGCTTAAAATTATAAACAAAAACCCAGGGTTTTTACAAAAACCTATTGCCATTAATGGGAAAAAAGTAATGCAGGTAGCCCATAGATCGGATATATTAAAGTTTTTTGGTGTGGATTCTGCTGGTCTGGAGAAAGGTTTTAACCATGAACAGCCTACAATATCTTCGACTACCGAGGATGAAAAATTCATTTAAAAGGGACTGGTCATCGCAAATAATCAATGAAACATTGATCCATGTGGAACTTTATCAAAAACAATAGAACCTCTATATACGGTGGTTTGTTAGCAACAACATTTACTGGATTGGGTATTTTTCTTTTAGGGAACATATCAGGGTATGAAGCCAAGTATTTATTAAAAGTTTCATTATCCGGTTTAAATATGTTATGCAACACTATCATTTTAGCTTCAGCAACCATTCTTGCGTTGTTACTTACATTACTAAGTGTGAGTTTTGGATCGAAAGACCCTTTAAAAGAAAGGCATTATACATATGTTTTAAGTATTGCCAAATTTGACGTTATTCTATTTATATCAGCGTTAGTCCTTTTTCAATTTTTTAATATCCCAATTATGGAGTCGGATAATGTGCCCTTACCTTGGTTTAATATTATTTATTGGGCAACTTTAGTATCTACATCTATAATTAGCGGAATGATGATTATGGTAATTTTAATGCTGTACAAAGCTGTTACTAATATTATAGCGATAATTGGCCTAGAAGAAGATCACCCATTATTATCAAAAGAGGAGATTGATGAGAAAATCGATGAGAAAAAGGAAGAAATGAAAAATGAATAAAATAACACAACAAAGCCTTTTAATTAAGAAATAATTGTTAAAGTGATTTAAGATAATTGGGATCAATACTGAACTGCTGTGGTTGTTAAAGCAAAATCAAAACGGGATTTTTTTAAATATCCTCAATCCATAAACACGTGTAAAAACGATAGTGATCTAAAAACTTTTAATATGGAGAGAGAGGATAAGCCAAATTATTTTAAGAAAAGTTATGATTACATAGTAATGTTTAAAAATTTTAGGCTGAAATCGGAAGTACTTTTTGTGCGGTCTTATATTCTATAGGGGTACAATTATAAGTTTCTCTAAAAATTTTGGAGAAATAACTTCTACTTGAAAAACCTATACTGTACACTACTTCTGAGATATTCATATCTGTGTTTTTTAGGTAATCTTCAGCTTTTTGAACACGTATTGTTCTAATATGATCTGTAACGGTACGCCCATACATTAATTTAAAACCTTCTTGAAGTTTTGATGGCGAAATACCAAATTTTGTACATAATAATGTAATTGAAATCTGTTTGTCAAAATTTTGCTCTATATACATTGATGCTTGTTTTATCGTTTCCATTTCTCTGGTTGTTAAAGACCCTGTAGAAGTTTCAAGATTGTTAACATCGTCTGTATGTTGTTGTATTTCTAAGGCTAGTATAATATGTACTAAACCTTGTATTAAAAGTGTTCTAACCAAACCATCTTGTTTAATGGCGTTGATTTGCTGTATTTTTTCAGCAATTTTTAAATTTTGAGACCCTATGTATACAAAGTTTTCTATGTTATCTTTCTTAATAAAGGTATTGTATAATTTACTTTTTAAACCTTCCTTTTTAGAATTTTTAGCCCTACTAGTGGTTTGAACTGTAATTAGCGTAACGTTTAAGTGTTCATTTTTCCTAAAATACAACGTGTTTTCATCGTCTAATTGGCTTGTAATAATTCCCGTTTGAAAACTTTTCAATACGTTCTTTTTTCTTCTAGCGCCAAAACTATGTGTTAAACTACCTTGAGAACAATATGCAAAATAAATAGGATTTTTTTCAGGGGTATTAATTGATATTGTTATATCATCAGAAAACGTCATATCAAACTCGATATAAGAAACCCCTCCCGAAAGAGAAATACCCTGTATTTTGCCTGCTCCAATTTCATTTTTTATTTCTAAAATACACTCTTTAGATTCTTTTACAACTGAACCTCCAAAACTGAGCCGTAGCTGATTAAACATGGTTTCTATGGTATCTGTATTTAAATATGTAGTTTTCATAAGATTATATTTCAAGTTGTTAATATTCGTATTTGTTATTTTTCAAGTACTTTAATAGAGGCAATAATGACAGCTATAACCAATAAAAGATGAATAACCATACCTGCTCTATAAAGAAAAAAGCCTATTGCCCAAATAATTAAGCACATTGCGACAATTATATATGTTACTCTTAACATTCGGATTGAAGTTATAGGTAATAAATATTATTTATCCGCAGGATTTACCTGTTTGCAAACATCTTTTAGAAAGCCTGTACTCGTAAATTCTGTTCGTGACCAAGATCTACCTACTTTGGCAAATTGCTTTGTGGTTGTTTTTATGTCCCCCTTCATAACCATAGATATTTAGCCTTTTTTTAATTAAGAAATTTGTTTAAATAAGTTATATGTAAAGATCTATATATACTCTGCTACTTGTATTACACAATTTTAGGTTTGTGTTATATAACTTTTGTTTTTTGGAGGAATTTTTGCTAAAAAGTTATAAAATGAGGCGCACCACTGTTTTTATTTTGTAGAAATATGAAATAAAAGTGAGTAGATAATTAAATAATTAAGCAGGGAGATAAATGATAAATTCGGCACCCAAACCAACGTTGCCTTTAGCAGTAATTAGACCACCATGATTTTCTACAATTTTTTTGCAGATAGCAAGCCCTATACCCGTACCGGAATATTCTGTTTTTTGATGTAGACGCTGAAAGACTTCAAATATTTTTTCGGCATATTGGGAATCAAAACCAATACCATTGTCGATAAAAGATATTTTATGATAGTATTGTTTTGATTTCATGTTCTGTTTTGGTAAATCTGATGCATCTATTTTTTTATAACAGATTTGTAGTTTTGGAACATCACTTAAGCTTTTATATTTTAAAGCATTGTAGATTAAATTAGTAAACAATTGTTCCATTTGAAAAACAACTCCTTTTATTTCAGGCAGTTTGTCTGTAACCATTTCAGCTTTAGTCTCTATTATACGGTTTGCCAAATCGTCTTTTACTTTATTCAATACATTATTTAAATTAACCTTTTCAAAATCTGTTTTACTACTGTCTATTCTTGAATAGGTTAATAGGTTTTGTATGAGCGATTGCATACGTTTTACTGCCTTTATGACTTTTTCAAAATACGTTTTACTTTTAGCAGAAAGTTGTTCTATATCTCTATCTTCAATCCTTGAAATGAACAATTGTATTTTGCGCAAAGGTTCTTGTAAATCATGACTTGCCACACGGTTAAAAGACTCCAATTCTGCATTACTCTGCTTTAATTTTAAATTGCTTTTTAGTAATTTCTGTTCTGCTTCTATACTATCTGTGACATCCTGTACAACACCAATCATAACTGTTTTTCCATTTTTATTGATAAACTGTCCATTGGTTTTAAAATGCTTTACTTTACCTTGTTTGGTAATAATACGGTAAGTATGCTCTCTGGTTTTTAGATCTGTTAGAATCTCCTTACTTCTTTTATCATAAAGCTCTCGTTCATCAGGATGTATAAATTCTCTATATTTAATTAAAGAAGATTTAAACTCGTTTGGTTGACATCCTAACATGTGATAGAAATTATCAGAGAGCTCAGAAACATCGGTATCTATATACCAAATATAACTACCTATTTTGGCAAGACTTTCTGCATCAGATAATATAGAATTTTGAATGATAAGCTCTTCGTTAAGCTTTATTAATTGGTCTGAGTTTTTCTTCTCTTCGGTGATATTTCTTGTGGTAACCGTAACACCATCTCCTAATTTAATTGCTGTCGCCTTAAACCATTGTTCATTATTGTTTTCTTGATAAGATGTCTCATAATAAATAGGTTTATTGTTTTCTATGGCATCAACTAAGTTTTCAAAAGCACCAGACTTAAAAATATTAGGATAAACCTCAGATGCTTTTTTGTTTATTATTTCTTCTGGAGCATCTCCCAAAATAGGGTTTATTTTTTCATTTATAAATAAAATATTAAAATCGATTATTTTACCTGCTTTATCTCTAATGCTTTTGAAGTGAATCACCACATGTGAGATGCTTTTAAAAATATTTCCTAAAAATGCACGGTTATCTAGCAGTTCTAAATTTTGCTTTTCTAGCTGCTCCTTAAATAACAACTGTTCTTTTTTAGCTTTTTCTTCAGCAGTAGTATTTCTTGAGGTAACTAATACACCATTAACCAAAGGTGTTATAAAAGAAGAAAACCACATTTTTTTATTTTTCACAGTTATCTCCCTGTCAAAATCAACGTTTATATTTTGGGTATAACATTTTATCAACTCTTTAAGTTCGCCTTTTTCTATTAGAAATGGAAAGACCTCAGAGACTGTTTTTCCCTTAATCTTATCAGGTTCCAAGTTGAAATAGTCACGATTACAATCATTAGCGTAAACAATTTTAAAGTCTGTTATGTTATCTCGAGTATCAAATATGGGTTCATAATAATTTATAACATTGTTGGTAGTAGATAAAATGCTTTTTAAAAATGCTTCAGACTCCTTTATTCTTTGTTTGTTCTTATATATCCTTAAAAAGGATATATAAGATATAAAAAGTGCCGAAAAAGCTAAAAGCAATGATGTTACTGGTGCTAAGGATTTATGAGATGCATACTCAGCCTTTCTTTTATGCATTAAACGTTCTTCCTCTTTAAGCATCTGGTAATTAAAGACACGTATATTGTAAAGTGTTGTACTTATTTTTGTTTTTTGTAATTCTTTGGTTTCGAAAAAAGCTTGATCACTTTTTAGATTTAGTGTGTCTAAAACATAAAGCTGGTCGTACAATTTGTTTAACAAACTACGTATTGGTTTTAATTTTGCTTGTTGCAAAGGGTTATCAATAGTTAACGTGCTTAAACTATCTACTACGGTTTTTCCTTCCAACCTATAATTTTCGAGTAGAATACTAATGCTGGGCTTCTTCAATAATTCTTTCCTAAATTCTTCAGAATCTGCTTGGTTATAGTGTTGTGAAAAATTGCCTATAGCATTATAAACCTGCAAAGTATGGGTCACCATTTCTGCAGATTTTTGCATTTGTATAATCTGTTTGTACGACATACTTGCTGCAAATAAAAGCAAAGCAAAAGCAACGATCAATAATATGATGTAAGTTTTGGTAGAAGTATAAACATATTTAAAATCCATACAAAATTAAATACAGAACAAAAAAGTATCTTTGTTTAAATTGGAGGTGTGGTATTGCCAATTAAGTTGTAATACTTTCTCTATCGATTGTCGCAATTTACTATAGTCAGTGGGTTTATTTACATAAATGTTTGCCCCATTTAAAAAGGTTTCCTCAATATCTTTTTCTGATGATGAAGTGGAATATATAGCTACGCATAAATCTTTTAACCTAGAGTTACTTCGTATTTCTATTAAACATTGCATCCCATTTTTAAAGGGCATATTAAGGTCTAAAAATATAAGATTTGGTAACACCACATTGGGCAGTGTCAAATAGTCCATAAGCTCTTGTCCATGGTTAAAAAGCAATAGTTTTGTACGGATATTAATCTCTTCTATGGCTTCGCTGAATAGCATTCTATCATCTTCGTCATCATCGGCCAAAACAATTTTTAATGGGATATCATTCATTTAAAGTACTGTGGTTGGTGTTAGGGTTGTAATTTTTTTCTTTTTCATAATACGCTGAAAGCTACTTGGTGTAAGCCCTGTCATTTTTTTAAATTGCCCAGATAAATGAGCCACACTACTATAATTTAATTGGAATGCAATTTCTGTTAAAGTTAAATTTGTATTACAAAGATATTCTTTTACTAAATCTACTTTTCTGAGAATGGCGTAATTCTCAATAGATGTATATGTTGTTTCCGAAAAAACAGTGGATAGGTGTGTATAAGAATAATGCAAGGTATCCGATAAATAAGTCGAGAGCCTTAAAGATGTCTTGTTTTTATCTTTCAGCACCTCTTCAACAGCATTTTTAATGCGCTCTACTAAGGTTAATTTTTGGTTTGTTACAATTTCTATTCCGTACCTTTTCAGTACATCTGTTAAGAATTTTTGTTTGTCCTCTGATAAATTTCCGTCTATGCTTATTTCGTTAATACTGTTTATTCTATATGAAACATCTAAAGTGTCAAGATGTTCTTTTAAAAAAGCCTTGCACATTGTATTAAAATCATATTTTATAAAAAGTGTCATTATGAATTAAGGCTTTTTTTAGTATCTAATAAAGATAGGCAGTATATTTTATAAAAGTAATGCTTTTTGTTTTCATTCGAAATAAAAAACACCTTACTTTTTATTTAACAGAAAGTAAGGTGAATTGGAATTATATAATAATACCTTATAGACTAATTAGTTTTTAATTATTTTGATTGATATTTTTATCGTTTGACATATTTGATTTAGGGATGTTCTTAAAGAATTCTGCCGTATCTAAATCGGCACTTGGGCCATACGCCAGTAAAAAAGTGCCTTTTTCATTTTTATTGGTTTCAATTACATAAAGAATGGACATATCAGATGGATTACTCATGCCTTCAAAACGATGCTCTGCGACCACATTAATATCTTTTGGTTTATATGCTTTTTTCGATGTGTTATTTATAAGTTTTTCATCTTTAAAATGAAAGCTGGAATTATACCCTTTTTCCTCATAAATTCTTATATAATCTTTTTCGTTTTTTGCTAATTCGCTTTCCATAGTTTTGTTCTTTTTGATTACTAATAAATTTGATAACCCCTCAATTTTTCATCTTATGACAAAAAATATATTTCTCCATTATGGCACTAAAGCCAAACTTTTCGGCTTAAAACCACTACTCAAGATGAGTTCTATAAGCAATTTCGTATTGAACTAAATTATTGATTTATAGTTGCTAGAGTTGACTTTATTCGTAAAAATCTTGATTCAAAAAAGTAGGAGCTTAGTTAAGCATACTGTTTTTAAAGCTTTTCTTCCGTTCCTTTACCGTATTCTTTTTTATAAATACGTACTATAATTAAGAATAAACTGATGAGTAACGGTCCAAAAATTAGCCCTACAAAACCAAACAAAGGCAGTCCTACAATAACACCAAGAAGTGTAATTAGCGGATGTACATTATCCAGTCTTTGAAGTACAAATAAGCGTATTAAATTATCGGTCGAGCCTACAATAATAATTCCGTAGAGTAAAATACCATAAGCTTGAAACGTATCTCCGTTGGATAGCATTAATATAAAAACAGGGATAGTACCCAATAAACTCCCTACAAAAGGAATCATGGAACCAAATGTTACAATACCCGACCAGAAAAAAGGATTTTCGACGCCAAATATTAAAAAACCAATAAAAGCAACTACTCCTTGAGCAATAGCAACCAATGGAATACCAAATGCATTGGCACGAACCATTGCACGGGTTTCGCTGCCTATAATTTTTAAACTGGATTCGCTAATAGGGATATATTCGAATAGGGACTCTCGTAATTGTTTACGATTGGTTAACATATAATATAACAGAAAATACATGATTGCTATGGCTATAACGGTTGTGAACGTACCTCCTGCCAGTCCTTGCAAATTTTCAGAGACCCAACCAGAAATTGCTGCACCATCAAATTGAGATGTTACATCATACCCAAAGCGGAATTCAAAATCTTGTAGCTTTTTCTCTATAATTTTAATAATTTTTTCTGATTTGGATACAGCAGCTTCAACTTTATTACCTAGCATTAAAATGATACCAACTATAGGAAGTAAAATAACAAAAAAAGATAGTGACATTAATACACCTGAGGCTAAATTAGGGTGCCAACCCTTTTTTACTAACTTAACCATTGTCTTTTTTAGTAATACGTAAAGTATTACAGCCCCTAAGATTCCTGATAGGTAGGGAGCCATTTCTTTAAATATCAATCCACCGATAAGCAGTATTAAAAGAAGAATAAAAATTTGGCGTATTATTTTGGCATCAATAGCTTTCATGTAAAATAGGAAGGTAGTTGTAGTTGTTTTTTTATCTAGTTATTCCTTAATGCATAGATAAGTTCTGATTTGTTCATATTAGAGCGTCCATCAATACCAACCTTTTTAGCCTGTTGGTACAATTTGACTTTAGTCCATTCTTCATAGGGTTTTGCTTTACCTCCCTTTTTACCCGCATCTGGTGTATTTGCTATTTTAGCAGCTTTTTCTTTACTATATCCTTTATTACGAAGGGCTTTATATTGATCTTCGTTTTTTATACTTGGAACGTCCATATTGATCCATAATTTTATTGCATCAACAAATATTTGTATAAATAGCTTATTATCTTAACCTATTAGCAAAATTTATTAACTTAATTACCAGTATATAATTGGTTTTTTATTGTATCAATATTTTTCTTTTTTGAGTTAATGCCTTTATGATTATTAAAATAATTTAGTACCATAAATTTAAAATCATAGAAATTATGAATAAAGATCAATTAGAAGGTAAATGGAAACAGATAAAAGGTAAGTTCAAACAAAAGTATGGAAATATTACCGATAATGATGTGACCTATTCTGAAGGGAAATTTGACGAGATGCTAGGTAAACTTCAAGAAAAAACAGGAAAGAAAAGAGAAGAATTAGAAAAAGAGATTTCTGAGTGGTAAATCTTAATTTAATTAGTGACTAATATTTAAAAAACGCTTCCAATTATAATTAGAAGCGTTTTTTAAATATGAACTTTAAGAAAAAATCTGAAATAGTCAATAAAGAAGAAACCTAACATATAAAAACTATCCATTCTGAAGAATTATGATACTAACACTATATTTTTTATAGGTATTTATTGCGCAATTGTTTTCGAATTCGATTGAATTCCCAGTCCATAACGTTTTGCATATACATAGGTAAATTCAGCACCAAAAAACAAAATTAAACAAGAATAGGACACCCAAAGTAAAATTAAAATAATTGTTCCTGCTGCGCCATAAGTTGATCCTGGATTTGCTTCGCCAAAATAAAGCCCTAAAAGAAATTTGCCTAAAACAAACAGAACAGAAGTAATCAAGGCACCAATCCAAACAGTTTTCCATCTAATTTTAGCATCTGGGAGATACCTAAATATAAGCGCAAATAATACAGTTATTATTCCTATTGAAACCAAAATATCTAAAGTAAAAGCTATATAAACTATAATGTCGGGTAGTATACTTCGTATATAGTTGTTTAATGATGAGATAGCTGTAGTAATTAAAAAACTAACTAATAATAAAAAGCCAATAACTAAAATAAAGGCAAAACTTCTGGTTCGATCCAATAACATTTTTATAATACTGTTAAATTTATGCTTAGGCTTGATGTTCCAAATTTGATTTAAAGATTGTTGCAGATGATAAAAAACACCCGTAGCACCAAATATTAAAGTGCCCATACCAAGTACAGTTGCCATGGTACTTTTTTCTTCATTTTGAGTTTCTACCATCATGTTTTTAATAGAGGTTGCCGCATCGCTTCCTAAAGCCCTTGAAATTTCGTCGGTTAACTGGCCTTGAACAATTTCGACACCCCAAACCGAACCTACTAAATTAATAATGATGACCAAAAGCCCTGGTAATGAAAGCACCGCATAATAAGCTACTACTGCACTAAGTCTAAACGGGTTATCTGCATCCCAAGCCTTATAAGTACTAACAATTAAAGATGGTAAATGTTTGATTTTGAAAGTTTCAGAATATGTTTGAGAGCTCATAAATTATAACATACTTTTAATATCATTGCCCCGAGAAGGATAAATAAAAATTATACTTTTTACAGTCTCATCCGTTAATTTTTGGTTTTTCTTCCAATTTAATTTAGGTAAAAATGAAATACCTTTTCTAATAAATTTTTGAACATTTCAAAAACTTCCGTTGGACTTAATACTATTTTTTTAGATCGTAACCTCTATTGACACAGGTGTCTGCACGTTCTCGATGATCTGCTATACCCACTTTTAAACCTGCTTTAGCACATGCTTTAGCGACATAACCTCCTAGAAACACCACTGCCTATTACAAATACGTCAAATTCTTTGGATTCCATAGTTAAAATTATAATTTTGAAATACTACAGGTTGACTTAAATACTAATTAAATTAGCGTAAAAACTTTTAAATAAAAAAAGGTTGACCTATTGCCAACCCTTTAAAAATTCTAAGTTATGATACTATTTAAAAGAATCATATTCAAATTTTTGACCACCTATTGAAGCATCTACCATTAAACCCGATTTTGGTAGGGCAAATACGATAACACCATCATTGTAATTAGCATTTTTAGATTTACCTTTATCAGCTATAACTGCTGAAGCTTCAGCAGAAAGTTCATAATTGCCCTTTTTAAATTCAGCCAAAGTAGCATCCGTTTCAAAAAAAATAACTTCTATAACCGCTTGTCCTCCAGCTTGAAGTCCAATATTTACTTTTTTTAAACTTGCCATTCCAATAGCAGTTCCATTTTCATATACAACACCATTACCACTTGCCCCGCCAATAATTAATCCGCCTTTTCCAACATTTGGGAAGATGGCATACCCTGAGGCATTTTCAAAAAATTTATCAAGCCCTTTATCTTTGGCCAAAAGAGTTGTTTTTGCTTTTTCAGCATCTGCTATTATTTCTTTGTCTTTTTTATTTTGTGCAGTTGCTCCAACTGTTATAAACAATAGGCAAATTGCTACAATTGTTTTTAAAACCTTCATAAATCTGTTCTTTTAATTAATACATTCAAATTTATCAAAAGGCTAATATTGACAGGAACTCAATTACATAAAATATTAGCTCAAAAAACTTTGGTGAAAGCTATTTTTAAATGTTAATTATTCTATAGTAGGAAGTACTTAAAAACAAACAATTGACCAATTTATATATTCTTGCCTACATTATAATTAAGAACATAATTGCTAATTTTTGGGTTTTTACATTTCTTCAACTTAAAGAATTAAACTATTTACTGATTACTACTATTCAAAAAAATTATTCTTTACCATTCAATTTCAACCAATTATAATACTCATCAACACCGACATACTGCTTAGCTTTATCAAGAATTTCTAGATTATTAGATAAAAGAACGTAATAAGGTTGGGACGCCGTTTCAAAATTTAAGTATTGAAATGTAGACCATTTATCGCCTACAGTTACAATAGATTTTAAATGGTTTTTGTTGAGCTTAATATTAAACTGTTCTTCTTTGGGTAACTCTTTTCGATCATCTACATAAAGGGAAATAAGGACATAATTTTCTTTTAAAACATTGTATACTTTAGGATCGCTCCATACATTTTCCTCCATTTTCCTACAGTTTACGCAAGCCCATCCGGTAAAATCCAGTAGAATAGGTTTGTTTTTAGCTTTCGCAAAAGCCAGCCCTTCATCAAAATTTTTGAAACAGTCTAATCCCAAAGGACAATCTGTGTCCTGTTCATATACACTATAAAATGTAGGCGGTGGAAATCCAGCCAGAAGTTTCAGATGTGCATTTTTTTTGAGTCCTGTACCTAAATAAATAACAAAGGCTACAATTAAAATAGCAAAAGAAGCTTTAGGGAAGCTCCACTTTTTCTTTCCATCGTGAGGAAAACGAATTATCCCGAAAAAATACAATGCCATCAACAGAAAGATAAGCATCCAAATACCTATGAATATTTCTCGTTTTAGAATTCCCCAGTGCGCTACTAAATCTGCATTGGATAAAAATTTGAAGGCTAAAGCCAATTCTACAAACCCTAATAGCACTTTTACGGTAGTTAACCAGCCACCCGATTTTGGTAGCGAGTTTAATAAATTAGGGAATAACGCAAACAATGCAAATGGCAGGGCTAAAGCAGCACCAAATCCTGTCATTCCTGCTGTAAGTTGAAAGGCACCCCCATCGCTTGTAAGAGAACCCGCTAATAATGAACCTAAAATAGGGCCAGTACAGGAAAAAGATACTAAGGCAAGGGTTACCGCCATAAAGAAGATTCCAATAATTCCACCTATACTTGATGCAGCATCCATTTTATTAGACCACGAACTTGGTAAGGTCAACTCATAATAACCGAAAAATGAAAATGCAAAGAAGATAAAAATGACAAAGAAAATTACATTTAACCAAACGTTCGTAGAGATTGTATTCAGAATTTCCGGATCTACAGAATCCAAAAAATGAAAAGGTATGCTTAAAACAACGTAGATTACTATAATAAATACTCCGTAAAGTATTGCATTTGTGATTCCTTTGGATTTTGTACCTGATTGTTTTGTAAAAAAAGATACCGTTAACGGAATCATAGGAAATACACAAGGTGTTAATAGTGCAACAAGGCCTCCAAGAAAACCTAAAATAAAAATTTTCCATAGGTTACTATCAGAACTAACAGTTTCGGAACCATCATTCAATCGATCTTTATTTTTAAGATCTAAAACCAATTTTTTGTTTAATTCTTTGCTGCGGTCGTCAACCACAGCCTCCTCTAACTGGGCAACCCCGCCATCTAATACAACAACAAAGTTCTCCTCTTTGTTGATACATACTTCTTTACAAACCTGATACTTTAGATTGATATTTATTTGACGAAGATTATCTGTTAAAATTTTAATACGTTGTGTAAACTGTGCCTTACCAAGGAAATAAGTTTCTTCAACCTCAAAAATATCATTATACGCTTTTATAGTTTTGCTTTCTTTTGCTTTACCTACAAGTTTGAATGTATTTCCTGAATTTTCAAAGGTCAAAACAGATGGTAATGATCCATCTTCATGAGTAAATTGAGAAAAAACATGCCATTCGTTTTCGATGGTACCGTTAATGACAATATCATATTCAGTATCATTGATTTTTACGGCCTCTGATGTCCATTGTGCGGGTTCCAGAAGTTCACCTTGTTGTGCCTGTACCGAAAGTCCAATTAGCAATACAAGAAAAGTTAGTATCTGTTTCATCTCTTTTTCTTCTTTTTAAAATTTCAGATATTATTTGCCATTATATATTCTTTTTGGTTGTAATGACTCAACCATTTTAGAGCGTATTTGCTTTGCACTAAGGGTTGTGTGTTACCTTAATGTAATTTTAAGTATTTGTAAACTAGTAAATTAATCCATAACAAACTTAAAGCCTGCTGTAATGATACTTGAGTTGAAAGTGGTATCCCTATCGTATTTGTAAAATTTTAGATCAATACTTTTAAGTCCAAATTTCCAAAGATGTACTTTTGAAAAAATATCGGTATAAGATATTCCAAAACCAAACTGATTTGCGCTATACTTTGAAAGGTCATAATCTGAAGTATAAAACTCTTCGGTAGAGAGTGCCACCTCATAAGGGCTAAAATAATCTGCTGCTGTTTGGTTATAAAATCTATAGGATGGATATAACGTGAATTTATCGGTGATTTTTACTGGCACCTCAATACTTGCCGTATGTGAATTGATACCCCAATCATCAAAATAGTAACGATAAAAAGTACGAACCGTAAAAATTTCACTGAGATACCAGTTAAGGCGACCACCTATGGCTATTTTAAACCTAGAATCGGGTAATTGTTCAATAGCATCTGCTAACTGGAAATTATCGATAAAAGAATCGGCTACATCTGCAAAATAAACCCGTTGAAAAGGTGTGGACAGCAACCCACTCTGTTGAACGAAATCTAGCGCTAAAGAACCTTGCACGTTTTTATGTAGGATTTGAGAGAAGCCCAACCCTAACGAATAGGAATTGCGACCTTCACTATCAAATTCTGTAAATCGAGGAGCATAATTGGTATTACCGGTTATGGTGTTTTGTGTAAACAAGCGATTGTTTAAACCATTACCACCCTCGGCAAATGGTCTTAACTCGGTAGGATAAATAGCATTCCAGGTATCAATATACACATTGGCTTTTATACTAACTTCGGTATTCTTTTCATTAAATAATTTAGTATAGCTACCACCAATACCAATAGAGAAATAATCATATTCTGTCGATACAGATAATTTTGCAGACCATATATCATTTCTATCATCAGAACTGTGACTGTAGCTTCCTGTAAAGTTTGCCCAAAGATCACTACTAGATGCTCCCGATGATGCTTGAAAAGGGTCTGCAGGACCATCGTCAAAAGGATCTATGTTACTTGATGAAGCCGAAGTGTAAGCAGATACACCGGCATCTATGGTCAATACATCATCATCGTTTAAGGGTATAGATACCACAAACGTTCCGGTTACATCGGTAAGTTCTTCAGTACCTATACCACCGCTAACAGCAGCATTATCACCATCTTGGGTGTAGTAACTCGTTAAAAAATCAATCTCTGTGGTTTCTAATACACGTTTTTTATAAACTTTGGTTGAGTCCTGTGTTGTTTGCGAATTTATTTTCGCGAAAGCAAAAATGCAAACAAAAATTGTTATGTATTTAAATTGTTTCTTCATTTTAATTCTTTAATTGCAACCGCAGCCTCCTCCTGTTTTTCCTCCATTAGCTCCTACTGCTGCTTCTCTATAAGAATGTGCTGTTGTTAAATTACGGTCACATTTTTTATCAGCTAATGCCATATCAGGGTCGTTAATATTTACTTTTTCGTATTCTTTCACCACCACACAACTGCTAAAAAGGCAAGCAACAATAGCCAGTGTTCCTATTTTCTTTATCATAGTTTATCGATTTCTATATTTTTTGATTTCGTGATATTTCCTTTGTCATCAATAATAATACATTCTATCTTAGGTAGTTGATTAACACGGTCTAAACCTGCTTCTTTTCCCATTACAAAAACTGAAGTTGCCAGTGCATCGGCAAGTTCTGCTTTAGGCGCAAAGACAGTTACACTTATGATGCCACTGGATGGATAACCCGTTCGAGGGTCAATAATATGGGTATATCGCTTACCGTTAAAATTGACATATTTTTCGTAATTACCAGAAGTAACCACCGCACCATTTTTTATAGGTAATAATGCAAATACTTTATTCTTATCCAACGGATTGGTAATAGCTACTTTCCATTCCTTACCATTAGGCTGTTTACCCCAGGTATTCATATCGCCAGAAGCATTTATGATTCCAGAAGCAACGCCTTTTGAAATCAGAAGTTCTTTGGCTTTATCAGCTGCATACCCTTTGCCTATGGCACCAAAGCCTATTTTCATTCCTTCTTGCTTTAAAAAAACAGTACTATTTTCCTTATCAAGGATTATATTGTGAAACCCTACTTTTGCCACAGATGCAGCAATTTCCTCTTCGCTTGGCATTTGGATCATACTACCATCAAACTTCCAGATTCTGTCCATAGAAGCATAACTAATATCAAAAGCACCGTCTGTGAGTTTAGATATACCTATAGCTCGTTCTATCAATTGAAATAATTCTATATCAACTTTTACGGGTTTGATTCCTGCATTCCTGTTAACTTTTGAAGTTTGGGAATTGGCATCCCAAGACGAAATGAGTTTTTCTATTCTTGTAATTTTGGCAACAGCCGTATCAATATACCTGTTGCCTTCTACTGAATCATTTGCTATAACAGTAATATCAAAACGACTACCCATAAGTTTTAAAGTACGTTTATAGGGTTGTTGCGCTATACAAGAAACCATAAAAAAAAGTGACAAAATGGAGATTAGATTTTTCAATTTATTTCACAAAAGCGTTTAATTCTTTAATGTAAGCTTCGGGTGTGGTTTTTTTGTAACTGGTTTTACCAAGTACGTTGCCTTTAGCATCTAAAACGACTACAAGAGGGAAAATTCCCTTTTTGTTATACGTTTCGGCGAGTTTTGCATTAGCTGCAGTTTGCGCTTCTGATAAAGCATTTTTCTTTTTACGAGGAAAGTTTGCCTGTAACATTACATAATGCTCGCTTGCATATTTTTTGAAACTATCGGTACTCCAAACTTCTCGGTCTAGTTTGATACAAGGTGCGCACCAATCTGAACCTTGAAATACAAGAATAATAGGTTTTTGTTGCTGCGAGGCAATTTCTTTAACTTTACTAAAATCGGTTTGCCATTCTTGGGCATACCCACTTATGGTTGCTACAAACATAATAGTTATTAAAAAAACTTTTTTCATAGAAATAATTTATTTACAATATAATATATTAAACGGTATTTATTCTTATTACTTACATTGATATTTATCAACTTGATACACAATTAGAGTAAGTTTGCCACTTTTACGAGACCCGCGTAATCCTCAATAAAAATGCTACTACGTTGTGTGGTGATTAATTGTTCCTCTTTAAAATCTTTCAACATTCGAACTACGGATTCTTTTGCTGTACCCACCATACTGGCTAAGTCTTCTCTATTGATGATGATTTCGGTTTTATCTGTGTTATCACAGTGGTACTTTTCTTCTAAAATCAAAAGATTTAGAGCTGTACGTTCACGAACCGTATATTTAGCTAGCATTTTTGTGGCATTTATAAATACTCCAAATTCGTGACCAAGATTTTTTAACAAACGTTTCGATAACTGATGTGAACTATCTACTGCTTTTCTAAAATCTTCTTCAGGAATGATTTGTATTTCTGAATCTATTATTGCCATAGCCGCGTCGGGATAATATTCCTCACTTAATACCGCGTGGTGCCCTAAAAATTCATTTTCTTTGCAGATGTAAAAAATATGTTCTGCTCCAAAGTTGGTTTTTGTAAATTTTTTGACCTTACCCTGGATAACTTTGTAAATACCTTTTGGTTTTTCACCTTCGTTAAAAATAGGCTCACCTGCTTTGAACTGATGCGTTTCCATATTGCGTAGCAATATTGTGGAAATATCGTTATCAAGTGCTTCAAACAAATCGTTGTTATTGAAGCTATATTGACTTTTAAGTAGGTTTTTAATAGTCATAATATGCTAAAATTCGTTCTACCTTGTTGATGTTCTTTTGCTTGCCTTTTTCTAGTACACCTTTGCCATAGACAGTCCTGAAATGGTGTTTTTTTAGAAATTCCAAATTCATTTTGTGCCAATCTAAATCGCTTACCTTCTTGTTACAAAATATCTCCCATTCCCTGCGAAGCAATAATTTTCTATAAAAAAAATGTGAGTTGCTGATATGAAAAATATCTGCATCGCATAGTATCTCGGCAATTACTGTAGTTGGGTTTTGAGGCATTTTGGTAGCCTCTATGCAGTTACAGACACTATTAATATCTATTTGGGAAAAACCTTCTTTTACCAAAAAATCAGTAGCGATTTTTTGGCTGCTCTCTTCGTGACCATTATAACAGGTGCTAAACCCTGTATCGTGAAACCAGGCTGCAATAATTAATAAATTGGTTTGTTTTGGATCAACATCCATTGCTGTACAGAGGTAGTTTACATTTTGTGCCACTTCTTTGGTATGCTCTAGATTGTGAAAAGGAAGTTGCCTACATTTAGAGGTTGTCAATAGTTCTGTACAATATTGGGATATATTTCTAATTATCATTGTCCTTTAATTAAATTACACTGGTACCTAACATTGCGGCTCTTAATCAATTGTTTCTGTGTATGTAATGGCTGGCCAAATAGTTTTCCAACCCTTCTGTTTTTGTCATTTTATTCTGTTATTAGGGTATAGGCCCCTTTTGTCAAGAATTCTGTATTCTCATCAAAATCATTGGCATTCACTATTTGAATAAATTTGGTATTGGTCGCACCGGTTTTTACCAATACTCTTCTAAAAGCGGTGTCATTTTCCTTAACCAATACAAAATAGTCATTATCAATATTAGCAACAGCTTCAGAAGGTAATGCTGGATGTATTGTGGTTGTGGTTAGAATTTCACCTTCAATATACATTCCTGGAACAAACCGCTTTGTATCACTTTCATTTACAAGATCACCATGAATATCTACGGTTCTATCTTGAGGATTGATTGCTTTGTTAACCAGGTGAACCTTACCTTTATAAACATTGTTCACATCATTCTGTAACCTGATATTGATTGGTTGCCCTTCTTTTATAAATGGAAGGTCTTTTTCAAATACTTTTAATTCAATATGCAAATCATCGGTTTTAGTTACGGTAATAGCTACATCTGATGGATTTAAGTACATTCCCTTGGTAGCGTTGATAGTTGTTGCATAACCTGATAGTGGTGATGTTACACTGATTACCGACCGAATGTTTTCTCCAGACAAGGTGTTCGAATTTATATTCATTAAGTTCAACTTCTTTTTCAGGGACTGGTATTGTGCTAAAATCACAGTATATTCTGATTCTGCTTTTAGGAAGTTCTTTTTTGATGTGACATTATCTGCCATTAACTCTTTTTGACGTTCATAGTCAGATTTTAGATAGCTCAATCTTCCCTTAGCTTCCAAAAAATCTTGTTGTACCTGCACATAATCCGGATTTTCTATCGTGAACAACACCTGACCTTTTTTGACCATGTTTCCGGGAAGTAAACTAATATCTTTTACGTAACCCGAAAAATAGGCACTTATATCTGCCCTATTTTGAGGGGGAACAACAAACATTCCGTTGGCTTTTATGATGGTATGAAATTCTTGGTCTGTAATTTTTCCAAGGGTCATATTACCAGAGTCAAATTGTGTTGCTGTGATTTTTATGATATCAGAATCCTCGGTTTCACCTTGTACTTCGGTATCTGTTCCTTTGGGTGTAGTACTTGAATTGCAAGAAGCCATAGTTATTATACATACTATCAAGATGGCGCTTACGAATATAGGGCTGAATAAATTAAAGCGTGTATTTTTCATTTTTAATTGGTTAAATAGTTTAATTCTAAAACTGTACGGTTAAACTGAATCAAGTTTTTCAAATAGTTGATTTCGATATTTGTTGAGTTTTCGATGAGCTGTACGTATTGTAAGAAATCAATCTCTCCATTTTGGAAAGCCTTTGAGGCAGTTGTGATTAATTCTTTAGAAAGCAGTCTTCCCGTAGTTTCATAATAATCTACTGTTTTTTGATATTTTTTTAAATCTGAAAGTAAAGCGTCATAGTTTGATTGTAAATGAGTTTTATAGTTCTCATATTCATTGGCTATAATCATCGTTTCTGTTTTTGCTGCATTGATTTTGGATTTATTAGCACTAAACCACAGTGGTACTGCTACACCTATTTGAAATCCATTATAGTTACGTGCATTTATGCCATTATTAGTACCTTGAAATACGGATAATTGTAAATCGGGCAATAGTTTTTGTCGTTCTAACGAGAGTGAAGACTTTGCCAGTTTTTCGGCTGAATCAAAAAACAGCATCCCGGGATGTTCTGCTATATTCCATTCTATTAAGGACAGTCTTGGCAACTCATTTTCAACCACCAGTAGCGAATCGTTTTGCACCCATTGATTCAGCATTGTGTAGGCTTTTAAGACCTCTTCCTGTGCCTGTGCTAGTGCAATGGCTATTTCTTTTTGCTTGGTTTCGGCAGTAAGTTTTTCTAATAAATTGGTTTCGCCAACATCATATCGTTTTTGGGTAGCTTTTGCAAATTGATCATAGAGACTATCTAGGTAAGTATATTGTTTCACTACATTATTGCTGTAGACTACTTCGTAATAGGCTTTATACACTTCTTTGATCAAAATGCTTTCGTTTAGTTTGTACTGTTGTATGGTCATTGCAACTTTTTGCTTTTCTAACTTACGTTGAGCACTGTAAATAGTTGGGAACTGCAAGGTTTGGCTTAGCCCCAACACTTTTATCGGCAATCCATTTTCGGCAATGTTATTTTGGTCATAACTGTAATATAGTTGTGTTTTATCGAGATTAAATGCACTACCCACCAATTGCTCGGATTGATGAATCCTTTTTGCAGATGCTTGAAGGGCATTATTGCTTTTTAAAGCCATTTGCACCACCCGCTCAGCGCTTATAGGTTGTTGCTGCGCTTTTCCAACAAATGGTAAAAAAAATACTAGTACCAGACTCAAGGTCTTAAAATTTACTTTTATTTTCTTATGATAGTAATGTCCTTTTTGGTCAAACATTGCATATAGAATGGGCAACACCACCAGTGTCAATACAGTCGCGGTAATGAGTCCACCAACCACTACGGTTGCCAAAGGTCTTTGTATCTCTGCTCCGGCAGATGTTGAAATGGCCATAGGCAAAAATCCTAAAGCTGCCGCAGAAGCGGTTAACAAAACAGGACGTAATCTGTTTTTTGTTCCCGTTATAATTCGTTTATTCATGTTTTGGACTCCGTGTGCCTTTAATTCATTAAATTCTTCAATAAGTACAATACCGTTTAATACTGCAATTCCAAATAATGCAATGAATCCCACACCTGCCGATATGCTAAAAGGTAAATCTCTTATGTAAAGCAGCATAACACCACCGATGGCCGATAGGGGAATAGCACTGTATATCATTAGGGCTTCCTTAACCGAATTGAAAGCGAAGTACAACAAGATGAAAATTAAGATTAGGGCAATGGGGACTGCTACCTTTAACCGTGCCGTAGCGGTACGAAGGTTCTTAAACTGTCCGCCATAACTTATGGAATATCCTGTTGGCATTTTTATATCCCTTTCTATGATGGTTTGTACATCTTTTACCACCGATTCTAAATCGCGGTTTCTTACGTTAACACCCACTACAATTCGTCTCTTGGTATTATCCCGAGAAATTTTTGCAGGGCCTTTGGTATAAGCAATGGTCGCAAATTCACGCAATGGTAATGTTATGCCATTGGGTAATGCAATAGAGGCGTTTTCTATATTCTGGATATCTTTTCTGTGAGCATCATCAAAGCGAATCATCAAATCAAATTGTTTTTCGCCTTCGAAGACTGTACCGGCAGGCATTCCGGCAAAGCCCATTGTGACTACCTTGTTCAAATCTTCTATATTCAATCCATATTTGGCAATCTTCTGACGGTTGTATTTTACGGACATCTGTGGCAGGCCAGCGGTTTTCTCTACTGAAATATCAGCAGCTCCTTTCACATTTTGAATGGCCTTTTCAATTTCCAATGCTTTCTGATACAACACCTTCAAGTCTTCTCCAAACACTTTGATGGCTAAATCTGCTCTTACCCCTGTGATCAATTCATTGAATCGCATTTCAATAGGTTGGGTAAACTCAAAGTCTACTCCTGCAATTTTATTGGACAACGATTCTTTGAATTTGTCGGCCAGTTCATCTTTAGATACTGCTGACACCCATTCTACTTTTGGCTTTAGCTTGATGATAACATCACTCTCCTCCATTGACATTGGATCTGTGGGTACTTCAGCAGCACCTATTCTGCTAACCACTTGTTCCACTTCTGGAAACTTTTTCAATATTTTTTCTATTTGTGTAGTGGCCTCAATGGTTTTACTTAGAGACATTCCTGTTTTTAGTACAGGTTGAATGACAAAATCTCCCTCGTCCAAAGTAGGTACAAACTCGCCTCCCATTCTGCTAAATAGAAAAATTGTAAGTAGTAACAGGCCGATTGCTGTGCCCAAGACCCATCTTTTTTTGCGTAAAGCCCAAGCAATGGTTAGCTGGTATTTTCGTTCCAAAAAGGCAATGAGTTTTGTAGAGATAGTTTTCTTCTCGGTGTTGGATGGTTTGATAAACAAAGAGGCCATTACCGGTATGTAAGTAAAACATAACACCATTGCCCCGATAAGGGCAAAACAGAATACCAAGGCCATAGGACGGAACATTTTACCTTCTATATTAACCAGGGATAAAATGGGGATAAACACAATGATGATGATAAGTTGCCCAAAAACAGCAGAATTCATCATTTTTGTAGCCCCTTGGTAGGTAATGTTGTCTATATGTCCTTGTCTTTCATTTTTATGAAGCGATAAAAGTTTGGTGCGCTGACTGGTTATTCTAAACGCAATAAACTCTACAATAATCACCGCCCCGTCTATGATGATACCGAAATCTATGGCTCCCAAACTCATTAGATTAGCATCTACACCGAAGGTATACATTAGTGATAGCGCAAATAATAAGCATAAGGGAATGACAGAAGCTACTACTAATCCAGAACGTAGATTCCCTAAAAGTAAAACCACTACGAAGATTACAATGAGGCAGCCCAAGATGAGGTTTTCTGCAATGGTAAACGTGGTCTTGCCAATAAGTTCGCTTCGCTCTAAAAAGGGGTTGATGATAATACCAGGCGGCAATGATGATTGTATCTCTACGACTCGTTGTTTTACAGACTTGATAACGGCATTTGAATTAGCATCTTTTAGCATCATTACTTGACCTAAGACCTTTTCACCTTCACCATTTCCTGTGATGGCGCCAAAACGGTTAGCGTGACCAAAACCTACAGTAGCAACATCTCGAACATATACGGGCACTTCGCCTTTGATGGCTACTACGATGTCTTCAATATCGGTTACCGAAGTCACTAAGCCTTCTCCCCGTATAAAATAACTTTCATTGGTTTTCTCAATATAACCACCACCTGCAACACTGTTGTTTTTTTCCAACGCACCAAAAACATCAAATATGGAAACATCCATAGCCCGAAGTCGCTTTGGATTGATGGTGACTTCGTACGTTTTTAAATACCCTCCCCAAGTATTAACTTCTACCACACCAGGGATACCTGAGAGTTGCCGTTTTACAATCCAATCTTGGATAGTACGAATATCAGATAGAGAATATTGGTCTTTATATTTGGTATCTACGTCTATTACATATTGGTAGATTTCTCCCAAACCAGTAGAAACAGGCCCCATAAAAGGTTTTCCGAATCCTGTGGGAATTTTTTCTTCGGCACTTTTTATTTTCTCGGCAATGAGTTGACGGGGTAGGTAGGTACCCATATCATCTTCAAAGACCACTGTAACCACAGAGAGTCCAAATTTTGAAACCGAGCGGATTTCTTTCACTCCAGGCAAGTTGGCCATTTCCAATTCCACAGGATAGGTAAGGAATTTTTCAACATCTTCGGTCGCCAGGTTTCGTGATGTCGTGATAACCTGTACCTGATTATTCGTTACATCTGGAACCGCTCCTATAGGTATTTGTGATAAAGCATAAAGACCATACCCCACAATAACTATTGTAAAAAGGAGTACAATGAATTTATTTTTTATACTAAATTGTATAATATGTGATAACATAATTTTATAATTGAAAATTAATAAGAGGTCATAGCAATTCAATTGCTATGGCATTCTAAATAAGTATTGATAAACAATACGTTACTGTTAAAATTCTATAAAATTATGCGTGCCGAGGTGGTTGAAATACTCCTGACTTAAATAAAGAAGTATAAGGCATCTGATAGTAGAAATTATCTGCTTTTTCAGATTTTATTTCAAAGGAAAGAGTTTCCATTTGAATAGGATATAATCGTATTGCTATAGCTGTTGTGCTACCTGTTACAAGATGTTTTTGAAAAGGTAAATTTTCGTGATCTCTCTTTTCTTCTTGGTGTTTTTTACTGTGTTCTGCTTTTAAATCACCATAATGCTTTGAGATAAATACAAAAAAATTATCCCCATATTGTTGTTTGTGAAATTGAGCATGTTTAATAAGCTCGTCTAATTGTATGATATCATCCAAATGGATATTAATACTCTGAAAGAGTACTAAAAAAGAAATAAATATGGAAATTGATTTTATCATTAAAATAAATATACTTTATTTTCCATAAATTAGATAATACTAATTATAATTTGTAATGATTCTAAATTTTAGATTAATCAGAATTTTTACATAAAAACCACAATTCCTAAATCTAATCATAGTAGATAAAAAAATCAATCATAACTATTAGTTGTGTCATATTAAGTAGTATCCTTATGCTCCAATCTTAAGGTCGCAAAAAACTTAGTTCTAGTGAAGAACAAAAAAATAAAAACAAACCAGGAAACATAGAGTCATTATAATTCCCCCTAAAATTAGGACAGTAAGTTTAAGTTTAAATTTACTGCGAAATTGGGACTAAAGTCGTTTTAGAAGTATTAAAGGAGTGTGAGACGATCTCCTACGTACCTTTTTATAAAATTAGGGTAAATAGTTTGGTGACCTTTATCAGGTATAACAATGGATTTAATATTTAAGTCTTTGTAATTCCTTGATAGTAGTCTTTTTTCAAAATTAAACATCTTAGTAACCATTTTTGAATTATTCTTTTCTTCGTCTTTTCAAATACATATAAAAATATTTGTATTCATATTTGAATGATTTTTGAAATATTTTTTATATCTATTTAGAAAGTAGATATAATACTACAAAGAAGAACTATCAGATAACTTCAAATAACTTTAAGAGTTGTTATCAACATATATGATTAGCTAAAAGCCCTCTAAAAGATTAACCTGCATATTCTTTTTTAGTCATATCAATCTTATAGATTTTTCTAAAAATAGAAATATATTATTTTTAGACATACCGCTCGCTAATTAGATAAAACTAAACACTTAACATTTAATTAACTTTTTTAAGAAAACCAACGCTTAAAAGTGATCGTATATATTGAAAGAAGAATCCTTTATATGTATATATTATGAGTGCAATCCAACTTTTTGATTACCAATATTCAGATCCCGAAAAACATAATTTGAAAGTAGTCTCAGATATAGAGAGTACTGTTTCGGGAAGTATTAATAATATAGAGAATACTTCTTATATTATTTTAGTAATGGCATATAAAATTGGTGAGTACAAAGGAAATGAAATTAAGGGATACAGGTCAAATAAAGCTGCTTTTACTGATACTATAGCAAGTTCAATTATATATAGTACTTCTAGTTCTTATATGTTAAATATTTTTGAAGAAGGAGAATATGAATTACATTTTGCATCTTTTTACGATCCGAATAATGACGGAGAGTTTGAATATACCGGGATGCTAGATATAGAAACTGTACATGGATCAAACTTAAAAAATGTAGTAATCACTTCTAAGCATAATGTTACTTTAAATGTAGAAATCAAGGGTATTTTATAGGTGAAAAATATTTGATTTTAACTTTTATTCTTTTAAGAATCTTCTAATTCAGAACCAGAATCTTTTTTAATTCTTTATAATTGGTATTTATATTAATGCTATATTGATTTTTTTAAAGAAAATAAGTTTTGAAATACATAGAGATTCTGGTGAAATTACGTAAGATTATTCGTTCTATTAATTTAGAGAGTAAAAAAATTGAAAAAGAATTGGGGGTTAGTATCCCACAGCTTCTGGTACTTCAATACTTATCGGATCAAGATGATTATAAAGCCTTTGCTAAAGATATTAAGGCTTATATCAATTTAAACGCAAGTACAGTTTCTGGTATTATATCCAGATTAGAGAGTAAAAGTCTTGTTGCCCGATTACCTAAACTAAATGATAAAAGAGCTGTCTATATAACACTTACGGCTAAAGGTTCTGAACTAATTCAGAAATCACCCACTACTCTTCAGGAAAAACTATCCCTAAAATTAAAAAAACTCACTCCCGGGCAAATCAATGAGTTAGATAGGAATATAGAATTATTAACTGCAATTATGGATGTAGAAGATATTGATGCAGCTCCTTTACTTACCATAAAAGAGATGACCAATACTTCTTCTGAAGAATAAAATGATGACAATATTCCTTTGATTTAACTTCTACTTATTGTTTTTTCATTCCTTTAGGAAAATGAAATATACCTATGGGTGTCGGAAAAACAGGTAGGTAAGTTGGTATCAAATTCAAATAGTTTGTATAGAAACTATTTATTCTTTATATTTGCATAAATGCTTGCAAAAAAGGAGTTTTAAAAATTGTTTCATTAAAACATTAGTATGAATAAAGATAAATATTTAGAAAAAGCAATTGTGTGGGTAGAAAAAAAATCTACAGCTTCCCTAAGAGCAATTCACGGGGAGTATGAAGATCCAAAGGTTTTTACAAGTAAAGCAACTAATGAGGCAATTCAAGCAGACTTATCTTTTACAACCCATGGAGGAGCAAAACACTATACTGATGTAGCTTTGAAAGACGAGAATCCAAAAAAATTGGTTGTTAAATGGAAAGTACTCAGTTTTATGGCTTCTATGAAAAGAGGTAAACTACATTTACTTACTCCTAAAGGTCATAAAGCATTCACTCAAAAATTAGTTGATCTTCACAATATTAACGCAATAGTTCATTCAATCTAAGGGTATAGCACATACTTGATGAACCTTCGAGTCGTTAGATATTATGTATAAATACACCATAAAATTATAAATAAATTTAAAAAAATGCCTCAAAAAAACGGAATTCCCGGAGAAACTAAAGATTCACAAACAATAAGAAAAGAAATTAAGTATTGGAAATTGCAAAGTAAGGAAAGAAAATGCTCTGATTTTTCTGAAATGTCTTATTGGGAAGTAATGAGTACTAATAGTGCTTTATAAAGTAATAGAAGCAAGAGTAACCCTATCACTTTTTGAAAATACAACAAATATTAGTAGATAAAATTAATTATATATGATATACTTTCATTATGATTATTCTATAATATCTTGAAAGAGTTACTAAATTTCTTGTTGTATCGGTACATACTAAAAAAAAAGAACCTAAACCTTTTATCAATTCAATTCTTAGCAAAATAAAGTACTTGGTTTTAGAGGAATTATCTCTGCTACTAAATAGAATAATAAAATTATAGGAACGATTGTTATTAATAAATCGAGTATGGCTGATATATATACCAAAAAAATATTATGGCCTATCTCGCTATTTACAAAGATTTTTAGTGATCAGGAGCTTAGAAGAAAATTTATAGAAACCTGCCAAACAAAATTGCAGAGAAGAAATTACAATTTACATCATGCCAAATAATTCAATTAATTTTCTTTATCAAAGAAATGATGTGTTTTGTCTAATATGGTTGAGAAAAGTTTTTTTAACTAGTAAATGTATGTACCGCAAATAATGAGACAATTAAAAATAACAAAACAGGTAACAAATCGAGAATCTAAATCATTGGATAAATATCTGCAAGATGTTACTAAGTTATCTATGATTACACCTGATGAAGAGGTCGAATTAGCAAAACGCATAAAACAAGGGAATCAACTGGCATTAGATAGACTAGTAACCGCTAATTTACGCTTTGTAATTTCAGTAGCTAAACAATATCAAAATCAAGGCTTAAAACTTGCAGATCTTATCAATGAAGGAAATATTGGTTTAATAAAAGCAGCCAAACGTTTTGATGAAACCAAAGGGTTTAAGTTTATTTCCTATGCAGTATGGTGGGTACGACAATCTATTTTAAAATCCCTGGCAGAACAATCCAGAATTGTAAGATTACCTCTTAACAGAATCAATACTATTAGTAAAGTAAATAAAGTATACTCCTCTTTAGAGCAAAATTATCAACGGTCACCTAGTGCAGAAGAAATGGCTATAGAATTAGAGATTTCCTCAATAGCTGTCAAACAATCAATAAAGCACTTAAGAAAGCCTCTGTCTATGGACGCTCCTTTAAAAAAGGGAGAAACATCAAACCTCTATGAGGTTATGAGTTCAAAAGAATCTTTGTCACCAGATGTGTCATTGATCGAAGAATCTTTGAAAACAGAAATTAAAAGAGTACTAGATAAGCTACCACCAAAAGAAGCAGGTATTTTACGCTTATATTTTGGCATTGGCAATTATGACTCAAAAAGTCTTTTGGAAATAGCAGAAATATTTGATCTTACTAGAGAGCGAGTGCGACAAGTTAAAGAAAGAGCAATAAAGCGTTTACGTCATTCTTCAAGGAGTAAGATTTTGAAAACCTATTTAGGGTAATTATAAAAAATAAAAGATGTTACGAATAGAAATAAAAGAAGGAGAACATATTGATAAGGCCTTAAAACGGATTTTAAAAGCCCGCTTTTTATTGGGCGATTTTGATCCATCTTCGATGGTGCCTTATCACACCATACCGGATAGTCTTTTGGATGGAAAGCGCCACCGCGATCTGGCTTTGCATACCGCAAAAGAATCCATTGTGTTGCTGAAAAACGAGGCCTCCTTTTTACCCCTGAAGAAAAGCGAAATCAATAAAATAGCCGTAATTGGGCCCAACGCCAACGCTGTACAATTGGGGGGCTACAGCGGAAGCCCGTACATATCGGTTTCAGCCCTGCAGGGCATTGCCGATAAACTTGAGGTGAACATTGCCAACGGAAAATATGAGGCAGAACATTTTACCGCCAAAGTAGGGGGTATCCGTACCGAACCCTGTGATGAAGGCGGGAGCAACATTGGGTACATCAACAGTGGGAACTACGTAAATTTTCAGGTGGATTTTGGTGCCGGTAAGTCTAAAATTGATTTCCGGGTTGCCGGTGAAAACTCCGGAACCATAGAGGTTTTGGTAGATAGCCCGCGGGGAACATCCCTTGGAAAAGTGGAAGTACCATCCACCGGGGGAT
>JAUIBW010000057.1 GCA_030427585.1 Bacteroidia bacterium | reverse complement strand
TTTACAACCCAGATAGAAGACGGAGAAAGTACTTATAATTGCGGGATCACGCCAGAGATCAACATCAAAAACCAGGACCTATTACCAGAGTTAGTACCAGGAGATACGTTTACGGCAGGAGATTTTCCTGTATTGGTTCATGAGGTATCTGGTAGCAAAGGCAATTTCACTGGGATGGGTTGGATAAAAATCCCATACCTAAATGATATTAGTGTAGGTGTGGTTTTTAAAGGAATTTCTATTAATACAGATTATGAGTTAATCAAAGGAATGGTAGAAACCACCTACGATGTAACCTGGAGTAATGTTGATGATGTCGAGGATGAGATAGAAGTGATTAAAGATTTAGCAAACACAACAGGTAAGCTTATTACAGAATTGATAGAAAATATGGATGAATTGTTATCCTCTGGAGAGTGGCATGAGTATCACGATCAATTGATGAGTAACCTGAATGAAAATTTACCGGTCACACTAGAAAATAATTTGATTTCTGCAGATGATAAATTACAAGATGCTCAATCAGCATTAGAAGATGCAAAAGAGTCTGAAGATAAAGAAGCTATAAAAAAAGCAGAGGAGGCATTAGAAGATGCAAAAAAAGAATATGAAACTGCTATTCAAGATGTAAAAGAATTTTTATCAGAAGCCTCAAAAATCCTTAAAGAAGCCCTCAAATCGATCTCTAAAGAGAATGAAGAGGATAACATTATTGCTTATCAGGAAGCGTTGGATAAAGCGTATAAACAAGCAATAGCTAATGTAGAAATAACAAATGAAGCCGTTGCTTCTGTAGACGCAGACGAACTTGATATAACGATAGAAATGATAGGGGAACCACAGTTAATTTCGGAGATGGAAATTCCTGAAAGAACACAAGAAAAACTTCGGGAATATTTCAATGTAGAAATAGACTATAATAAAGCAATTGTATCTAAATATTTCTCAGAACATTATAGTAATGAAGAAGAACGTGAAAAGCTAGCATTGTCATTAAAAAAATCGAACGAAGCTATAGGGGTATATATCTACAATCAAAAAAAAGCTTCAATTCCTCGATCAGAAATTATAATAGCAGTAAAAGAGATATTGTATAAAGAAATTTCAGAAATCGTACAACAAACGGCCTATATCACTAATAAAGGAAATTAAAATGACTAAAATAAGTATAAGTGCAATGAAGATTTTAGATCATCCAAATAATTCAAACAATAGATACAAACCAATGAAGAGACATGCTATCATATCTCTTTTGATATGGAGTTTTGGGGTGATGTATGCCTATAGCTTAGAATCATTACCTAAAGGAAAATTATTTAGCCAGAAAGAAATTATCGCCTACGGAAAACAGCAGTTAAACAGTTTGTTGGATACTAATGAATTGAATGGCAATGCAGGAGACATTTCGTGCAATCAATATATTTATTTTACCAAAAATATTGATCTCCCTATAGAAAAGGTACAAGAATATGTGTGGGCAGAAAATTACCAGGATAAGCAAGAGCAGTTCAAAAAATTGAATGACGAGCTGAAAAGAATAAATCAGGGTTTGGTCGCTCCTATGTATATTGGTATTAACCTGGATATTGGTAGAGTAGTTGTAGATACAAAAATTAGTTCTCGAACCCAACTAAGTGTTTTACATGATATACAACTCGAAGAACACCAAAGAGATCTTAAGGAAGAAGTCCCTAAAGCCCTAAACAAACTATATCGTACAATTAATGAATCAATTAGTACAGGAACCAAAAAACCTATATCGATTCATGTGCTTGGTTTTTTTCAGATTTTTTATTCAGAAGGAGTAAAAAATGAAGTATTTCTTAATACCTGGCGAGCTCAACATCTTACTATGAAGAATTTTGAGAAAGAACAGAGAGCACGTGTTAAAAGAGCATTGAAACAAGGAGGAACTATTGGTTTTTTTATAGACGATAAAAAAAACATCAAACAAGAATCTGCACAAAACTACCTAAATCGTTATAGAGCAGCAGTACAAAAATATTGGGATGATGATATTCCTGATATCAACTATGCATATACATATAACAATATAACAACACTAGAGAAGTGGTATCAACAAGATCGTAATGATAAAGAATTAAATCCATTTGTGCCCAGTGCAAATAATGATCAGCGGGTATATGATTATACTGGTCTTTTTTATAGTTACAAAAGCCAACTCGAAGAATACCTAAATGGTTATAAAAATGTAAAAGAAAACTATAAAGTGGTGTTAACAGATGTGTATACACCTCATAAACGTATAGTAGAGATAGATCGAGTATTAAGAGAAGGAAATTATAAAGGTTCTGTTATTAGAATTCATATCAATGACGAAGAGAAAGTAATCCAGCAAAATATATATCGTGATGGTACAATACTTAATCTTGATCCTACATTAAGCAGACGTATTCAGGAGTTTGGAGATCTTGTTTTTAGTGAAGGGTTCTCTGCAGAGAAAGCATTATTGATCATGTTAGAAATGAAAACTATTATAATACAATTTAATAGTGTTGTTTTTGGTGGGTTTGCCGATGGGCTGAAAGCAGTGAAGATCCCTAAAGAACTCTGGGATAGCGCCTCGCCAGGTTATTATTTTAAAGAAATAGAAAGCCTGGCAGAAGGAATTCCTGTTATAGAAACCCAAGTAGCATATATTCAACACGCTCTTGCTCTAATTACTGGCGCTTATAATGGATTGATCGATACTTTGGCTACCGTACCAGATCTCGCAGGGAAGGTCATGGATTTGAAACTTTTCGTAAAACGTATTCTCTCTGACGATGGCTACAGAAAAGAAGTAACAGAAACAGTACATAAAATAACTAGCCTGTTAAAACAACCCGAAATACGTGATTTTGTATGGATGCTGGCAAGTAATCAATTACAAGCTATGTGGGATAAAGAATACAATAAAGTAGCAGAGTTAGGGGATTACACAGGAGTCTACTATTTTGCAGGAAATATTGTTTTTGCAGTTGTTGTCGGGATACTTTCAGGAGGGAGTAGTACAATCCCAAAAGTGGCCAAAGACTTTTTAACTTTTCTTAGATGGGTACTCGAACCCATGGATTTTTTACGAAAAATAACAGGTAAAAAATTAAATATAACAAGGCCGATTGTAAAGTTGATGAAAAAAGGATACACCATTACCAAAGACGGAGTGGTGATGATTGGTAAAGAAATATTGTTTACAATTAAAATAACAGGAAAAATTATTAAAGTAGCTCATGATGCTATTATAAAACCAGGAAACAGTGGTATGTATGCTCCCGAGTTGTCATTGGCAATCCCCGAAGGATATACCGTAGAAGGAATCTCTCTAAAAGATCGATGGATTCATATTATGAAAGGTAGTGATGGTAGCCACGGAGTAAGCGGTGATGCAGCAGACGATTGGCTACGATTTACAGAAGATTTGGGTGATGACTGGGATAAACTCATAAAACAAGAATTTATAGATGAGGTTACTACTACTCATGAATTAAAAGAACTGTTTCTCGAAGCTGATTATGATGAACAGATTGCTTTTGCCAAGGGATGGAAATTACTTAAAATTTTCCCAGACCCTGTAACCAGGGAAAATGTAGAGCTTATTTCTAACATAAGTCAAAGGTTTGAATACAAAAATAAAAAAGGAGAAGAAGGACTCGAACTTATATTGCCGTTGATAAAGAAATACGAGTTTGAAGACTTTATAAAGAGTATTAAAAAGGCAAGTAAGATTTTTGATACTTCTGTATCGGTAACATTTAGCGCTAAGAAACTAGGAGAAACATATGTTATAATAGTTCTTGATAATGAAAAAACGATGGTCTGCCGTTTTATAGGAGATAAAATTTCTAAAAAACGAATATTGGCAGAAGGGAAACTTGTTGGTCAATATAAAGACCTGGAAATATACCAAAATGGACAACAAATTGGATTCATAGGAGATCCCGAATGGAAGGTTACCCAAATCCCCGAAGGTGGTATATCGTATAAAAACGCAGAGCTAGGTAAGAAAATAAGTGATGAAGGAGCTTATAAGAGAGTATATGAGATTGCAGGGGAACCAGATAAAATAATTGCAATTTTAAAAGAAGGAAAACAGGTAAGCACTCTTAATGAAGAAATAAATGCTTTACAAGTATTGTCAGATAAAGGATTTCCTACAGTAGAAATTATAGAAAAAACTACACATAATGGGCATCCTTGCATCGTAATGAAACGATATGCGTTAGGATCTGAAGAAATTATAGAACCTTTTGGTGATGAAGTAAAAATAAAAGGAACTTCAGAATTACTTAATAGCAATAGTATAAATAGTTTAATGACCATACGAGAAAAAATGGTTAGGCAGGAGATCATGATTGAAGACTTACAATTTTTGATAACCAAAGATGGTTCTTTTGTAATAGCAGATCCCTTAGGAATTAAGCTTAATCATCAACCAAGTGAAATCAATCTCAAATTAATAGATGCATTAATTGAGCAGACTAAAAAAGCTATAGAAGACAATTCTAAGTTCTCATGGAGTTTTCTTAATACTATAGAAGGCTGGGATTCTGGCTTAATACAAGAATTACAAGATTTTGTAGCAAAAACTCCCGAGGTAGCAAAACTATTCGAAGAGGCTGTAGATGATATAGAGAAAATAAAATTAGCTAATGCATGGAAGCATTTGTACGATTATCCAGAGTTTCGATCAGAAGCAGATCTTTTGCGATCTTATGTAAAGGTAGTAAGAATTGGAGAATATAACGACTTGGCACAACCACTACTAGAGTCTAAACTTATTCCATCATTTGACCGGCCACGATTGGGAGAAGAAAATAAAGTAAAAGAGATAGAGGCCAATTTTTTGGCAAATGGATATAATGTAGAAGAAAGTATTCAGGTTATGAAGCTGCCAGATGGTACATTGTTGGTGGCAGGAATTGATTCAAATTATAAATTGATAGCATTAAAAAACCTTGGGCAAGAGATAATTCCTGTCGATATACGTTCTTTCAATGATGTTGTTGCCGATGGTCATTTAAAGGAAGCTATGAAAGCAATATTTGTAGCTAAATTTTTGGGAAAATATAAAGGAGGGTTTATTAGAACATCACCTAATCAGGATTTACACACTCCAATGTCTGAGGCAATAGAATTTGTAGAAAAATATTTTCCTCTTTGGAAAGACGATTTTATTATTGGATTAACCGATGTCATAGGGAAAGGCTATGAAGGAGCACTTAAGCATGACCTTAAATTAGATTTGAAAGGAGGAATGAATAATGCCGGAGAGAAAATTTCAGAGACCTTGATATACACTCTACAATTAAAACCTAATTATATAAAAATTTGGAAGCTCTTATATGATGCAGGAGAAGATGTTGATATTGAAGTAAGGCTAAATATAAATAGGGATTTTAAAATAATAGATGAATACTTAAATGAGCATCCTAATATAAAACATAACAAGTTATCTGAAGAAATTCGAAAAGAAAGAGGATGGGAAAATTGGAAAGAAAAGAATATTCCAATTGGGTATACTCTTATAGAAATAGATGAATTTTCTAAGATATATGTAAATATATCAGAAGAAATGAAAGCAACATCTTTGTCGTATAAATTGGATCTTTCAGAAAACAAAAATCTAATAGAATTCATATATACTAACGGGATACTTCTTGCAGATTTTGATAAACAAGCCATAGACTATTTAATGATAAATAGACTGGGTGAAAACCTTTTTAAATTTGCTTTCATGCACTTTGAAGAAACAGGAGTTAAAGAAATTCATGTTCCTAAATATTTAGTAGAGAATTATAAAGATCTACTTAATGAGTGGATTGAAAGGTCAGTATATCTATTTGAAGATGATAGCTTAAAAGAAGATGATATCATGGGAAAAATGTTCCTGAGATATTTTAAAAAATATGATAATAATGATTTATTAGCTCTTATTGCCAAATATGGAAATATAAAAATGAAGGCAAAATTTGAACAAGATTTAGGAAATGAACAGTTTTCTAAATTACTTGCTTATAACCCTAATCTTATAAAACCATGGGAATACCTTTATTGGTGCAAAGACCTTTCCGATGCTGTACGTAGAGGAGAAAAAGGGGAATTAGAATATCTTCTACAACATATACAAGATAACCCTGCCAAAACCAGAGAGCAGTTAATCCAGGATATTAATGAAGCTGAAGGATATGATGCCTGGAAAAAAAATCTGACAGCAGCAGATGACGATTATAAAAATATCATAAAATTAGGAAAAAATAATACCCCTGTTATTGTTGATGATTCTGCAAAAAATGTAATCAAATTTTCAATAGATTTTGAAAATGAAATTCATGAAATAGCCAGTTTCGAACTAAGAAATGGAACACTTATTCAATTTGTAAATATTGAAGATAAATTTAAATTAAAAGATCAGGGAATTGGTAAAGGGATGTTTCGCTATGCTTTTGATAGGTTAGGGGGAACCAATACGATTGATAGAATCCCCGATAAGTATATTAATCGCGAACTTTCTGACAATTTTGATAGTTTTAAAGAAAGCATATTAGATGGTTTAACACCAGAACAGGCGGCTTTATTAACACCAACAGGTAAATGGGTAAAAGATAAATATCCATTTGTGAAAATTGATCCCAGTATCGTTGATAAAATCAAAAATTCCTCATCAACCGATTTAATTGTTGTTAAACCAGAGTTTGTTAAAACTGCTGTAGAATCAGTAAGACCAGAATATCTGGAATCACTAAGAAAAGATATAGAAAAGTTTCCCGGTTATTTTGTCGATAACGAAGCACTTGAAGGGTGGAAGGTATTGCGTGATTTAAAAATTGAATGTACTAAAGAAAATCTAGATTTTCTACAAAATTATAGCCAACAAAATCCCGATAAAAAATGGAATTGGATTTCAGATGATATTCATCAAAAAGGCAGCTGGAAGAAATGGGTAGCCTCATTAGAAGGTAATTCTTCTACAGGGGCTTTGTGGAAGATTTCTAAGTTAAAACCAGGAGAAAAATCATATAAAGACGTAAAACTCCTTGATAGAATTGGATATGGAGAACATAAAGAAGTATTCCCAATTTTAGGAGAAGAAGATAAGGTTGTTGTGATTCTTAAAAAAGGAAAGACCACTGCTATTTTAAATAAAGAAATAGAAGCACTAAAAATATTATCAGAAAAAGGGTATCCCACAGTAGAAATTTTACAGAAAACAACACATCATGGTCAGCCTGCTATAGTAATGAAACGTTATAAAGAATCTAGTGGGGGTATTTTAAAATCAAACAGATCTAATGTGCTTAATGCTAAAAGTATAGAGGAGTTACAAACAATTCGGGAAAGAATTAAAGAAAAAGAGTTTGTAATTACAGATTTACAATTTTTAATAGGTAAAAATGGAACAGTTGTTATTGCAGATCCAATTTTGTTTTTTAATGTTTCTTCCCCAGAGTTTATAGAAGCAAATATAGCGAACAATTATAGCGTTATTGACGAACTAATATATATAGCCAAAAGAAATATGGGTATAGAATTAGAAAACCCTGTTTGGGAATATACAAAAGATATTAAAGGTTGGACTAAAGAAATAAATGATGAATTTGTAAATTTTGTAGATAAAAATCCGGATATAGGAGATTTATTTAGAACAGCCGATAATGATTTAGAACGAAAAAAACTGGCTCAATCCTGGTTACTGTTAAAAGATTATCCTGAATTCTGTAAGGATAGTAAAATCTTAAATGCCTATAGTAAGATTACCCGAATAGGAAAATATAGTGATGATGTACAGCCAATACGTATTGATAACATATCTACTCAGGGGTTTTTAGATGACCCCAATAAAATTAAAAAGCAGCAGGATTTTATAAAAATGATTGGTTATCATATAGGAGAAGCGATTAAAGTAAAAGAATCATTAGACGGAACTTTGATAGTTGCAGATAATCGTAGTTATTATCGATTAAGAGCCATGCAAAATCTCGATCAGCTCATTGTGCCGATTCACAAGTATTCCTTTTGGGATGAAGTAAATGCACAATTAACTGATTTTCGAACTTTTTCTCAAGACTCTGAAAATAAAATATGCATTAACCTGGCAGAACAAGTAGCCAAGGAGAATGACATAAAAAAATTGGCCAGAATATTTGGGTTAGACCCTGCTATAAAAGGAAAAAAAATGTGGTCTTCGGGAAAAAAGTATATAGCTAAGTATTCAAATACTTTGGCCAAATCTGATTTTAATCTTCTTAACTTAAAAATGCTAGACAATAAAGCAAGAAAACCTTATGAAATATATGTGAAAGATGGAGAATTATATAATCAAGAAATAGGAAGGTTGTCTAGTTATACCGAATCGGATAGTGCACCTCTCATTTTTGTAATGGATGCAAATGGTAAAATTTATGCAGGAAAATATGAAGAAAATATTTTACACCCTTCTAGTTTTTTACATAGTGGAGATGTAGTAACTGCAGGACAATTTGAATATGATGTAGATAGAACATTAATCATCAATGTTAAAGGAGAACATTATCAATCTAATGTAAATTCTTTAAAAGAGTTGGTAGAAGAACTTACCACGAGAGGCTTTAATATATGGGATATCGTAATTAACACAAAAGAATATTGATAAGAATTAATGAATAAGAGTAGTATAATTCGTTATAGAGATTATCATTTGTTAAATCTGTTTTTTGGAGTGTTATTATGTAACATAGTACACTCACAGCAGTTACCTGTGGAAGTTACTCCTCAACTAATTCCTCCATACAGTCTTAGATTATCAGAATATGAAACGATTACTACCGAAAAACTAATAGTAAACCTATACCTTACCGATATTAATGTTTTTAATCGGCAGGTTCGTTTAAAGTTATATATAGAGAATAATGCGGGATTAT
>JAUIBW010000038.1 GCA_030427585.1 Bacteroidia bacterium | reverse complement strand
ATCTTCGGCAACAACTGGTAATAGTTATATCTATACAGAAGCTTCAGGAAATGGAAATGGATTTCCAAATAAGGTTGCGCTTTTAACCAGTCCTTGTATTGATCTTTCTAATCAACCAAACTCAGAATTTAGTTTTGATTACCATATGTATGGATCTAATATGGGAACTTTAGAAATTAGAGTTTCTACAGATGATGGAGCTACGTGGACTAGTGCTTGGAGTTTGACAGGTAATCAGGGTAATAGTTGGAATTCTCAGGTAGTGAGCTTATCTAATTATGGAGGTAGTATGATAAAACTACAGTTAAAAGGTACTACAGGATCAAGTTATAGAAGTGATATGGCAATCGATAATATAAAGATTATTTCTATTGTTCCTGATACCCAAGCACCAACAGTGCCAGCAAATTTAACAGCTTCTACTATTACAAACACATCGGTAGATCTTAGTTGGGATGCTTCTACAGATAATACAGGAGTTACTGGGTATGATATATATCAAGATGGAGCAAGTATTGGTTCATCAACTAGTACTACTTATAATGTTAGTGGTCTTACGGCGAATACTACGTATAGTTTTACGGTACGAGCCAAAGATGCAGCAGGTAATGTATCCGGCAGTAGTAATGCTGCTAATGTTACCACAACAAATGTTGTTCAATATACCTTAACTACAAATACGACAGGACAAGGAACCGTAAGTGGTGGGGGAACCTATAATTCTGGAACCTCTGTCACGGTTACAGCTACTGCCGCATCGGGATGGGATTTTAGCGGATGGTCAGGTGATTTATCAGGTAATACCAACCCGACATCTGTCACAATGAACTCAGACAAAACTGTAACAGCAACTTTTACCGAAACACCAGTAATCAGTACATCAACAGAAAAGTATCGATTAACCTGGAGAGGTAACACGTCTACGACTATGGTTGTAGGATGGAATCAGGTAACAGGAACCAATCCTGTGGTACATTACGGTACTACAGATTTTGGAAGTAATGCTGGATCATATCCATTTAGTAAAGCTGTAGATAGAACAGTTTCTAGTAAAGGAATGAATAATAACTACGCCAGATTAACAGGACTTCAGGCAGATACTGCTTATTATTTTGTGATCAAAGATAGCGAAGGAGTTTCTAAAAGATTTTGGTTTAAAACGGCACCTAGTGATCCCAATACTCGATTATCAATTATTGCTGGAGGAGATTCCCGAAACAATCGTACTCCACGACAAAATGCTAATAGGCTTGTTGCCAAGATCAGACCACACGCTGTGCTATTTGGAGGAGACATGACAAGTTCATCGTCTAGTTCTCAATGGCAAAACTGGTTTGATGACTGGCAGTTAACTATAGGTTCAGATGGGAGAATTATCCCTGTAGTAGCTGCACGAGGTAATCACGAAAGCTCTAATGATATTAGAGATCTTTTTGATATCCCTACTGCTGCAGGAGGAGAATATTATGCATTGAGTTTTGGAGGCAATTTGATAAGAACCTATACCTTAAATACAGAGGTAACACCAGCAGGTACACAGGGAAGCTGGTTGGCTAATGATTTAGCATCCAATTCTGCCAATCACACTTGGGCTGTAGCTCAATATCATAGAGCAACCAGACCTCATGAACCTGGTAAATCAGAACAAAATGATCAGTATGATGCTTGGTCAAAACCGTTTTATACCCATGCCGTACAATTGGTGATGGAGAGTGATTCTCATGTGGTAAAACGTACCTGGCCTATTATCCCATCAACGGGTACAGGAAGTGATGAAGGATTTGTAAGAGCAGATAATGACCCAAAGAGAGCAATCTATGTTGGCGAAGGGTGTTGGGGGGCTCCTTTACGTAATGCTTCTGATACAAAAAACTGGACAAGAGCTGCAGGGTCATTTAACCAGTTTAAGTGGTTGTGGATCGATAAAAATAAGATAGAACTTAGAACTATTAAAGTAGATAATGCGAGTAGTGTAGGACAGTTAAGTGATAACAACTTGTTTGTTTTACCTACTAATATCGATGTTTGGAACCCTACAGGAGGTAGTATTGTTACTATCGATAACCCGCATACTATGGTAGCTGTTGCACAAAGAAATGATACCTCATTAGCAGACGAGAACAGTGTTGTAGAGAAAAAATTGGAAATTCATCCAAACCCGATAGAATCTGGCGTATTACATATTAAATACCCTGATTATGCTAAAGCCAACGGATCTGAAGCCATTATCAGAGATATGTTCGGAAGGGTGGTTGATAAAGTGTATTTTAAATCGGAGAAAACGACTTATGCTATTGATAAATTAAATGCAGGGGTGTATTTTATAGTTATTAAAACAAAAAAAGGAGAGATAAGTAAGAAGTTTATTAAGAAATAAAATAGCTTTCTTACTCGTATTTAAACTGCCTGAATACAAATTCAGGCAGTTTTTTTATGAAGTATAATGGCGAATGTATTATGCAGTCTGAGGAGTTTTTCTAAAAGAAAATTTCTTTAGATAACGTAAATTAGGACGATCTGCAATTATCACAAACAAGGGAACTAAACCATGAGGTAGCCTAATTAACATTTCCCAGGTCCATTGACTAAATGAGTTCCATAAGAAAGCAATGTGAAAATGACCAACTAGTCGAGCTATAGCAGTTAATCCTCCCCATACAAAGGCATATACTAAGGCAGCATACGATATTCTGGGAATAAAAATAGCAATGGCAACTACAAAATCAAGGATGCCTGCTATTTTTAACATAGCATGTGCACTAGGCTCACTAATTGGCAAGGTGTTAAGTGTCATGTCGATAAAACTACCTGGTCTAGGGTAATATCCAATAGCATATAAGCCATGACAGCTAAACGTAAGAGCAATAGCAATAAGAGCAATTAAGCGTATCTTTTTAAATTCGATAGAAGTAAATAATACCATATAAAGAAGTACCGGAGTCATAAATTGAATTGTATATTCAAAAAATTGCCCTACATGTAAAAACTTCTCTTTACAATATAAAAGTGCTAAAATAAAAAGACCCATACTTCCACCAAGTAGAAAGAATTTACCTGTTTTTTTCATACTTGGTTTTATCATTAAGGTAATGATAGCACAAATAAGATAAAAGATGCCTATTACTTTTATCGAAAAAGAAATTGTATTAGCAGCCGAGAGGCTAGTTACATAATCATTCCAGGCGATACCAAAAATAGCTTCAATGCTACCTTTTAAGATACTTTCGTCCCATAAAAAAGTTCTGTAGGGAGCATCCCAAACGATGTGTTGGTAGGCTCTACCCAAAAAAATAAGAAAAGTAGAGAGCTTTAAAATGGTAATTAATCTATGTTGTAAATCAGAAGATTGTGTCATGAGTTTTGTGTAATAGTTAATACTTTAAAAATATCGATTTATTCTGGTTTAAACCGCTCATTAGTCAATAAATTAATTGATAAATATCATATTCTTGATTGATGGATATAGCACAAAAAATACTAGCAAGCCTATATTTTTGAACACATAAAATTATAAACTCAACTTATTATGAAATCAAATTTTTTTAAGTATTTATTTACTCTGGCTTTAATTTATGGATTAACATCTTGTGAGAATGAAAAAACAGATATTCTGGATCAGAATATTAACCAGGATATTAACAAAAATGACGAAACAAATTTAGGGAACCTCTTTTTTGGACGAAAAAGTTCATCAGACTGTCATTTTGAGTACGAAGGGCCAGAAGGTCCAGCATTCTGGGCCGATCTTTGTGGTGAGGACTGGAAAGATTGTGGGGGTGATAAACAGTCTCCTATCGATATTGTAACCGATGATGTAAATGAGGATGATAATATTAATAATATCAATATTAATTATACTACAAGCACTACAACTATTGTTAATAATGGTCATACTTTACGTTTTGATTATACTTCTGGTAGTTCGGCCTCATTAAATAATATTAATTATGATCTTTTACAGTTTCATTTTCATACAGGTAGTGAGCATACTGTAAATGGATATAGATATCCTATGGAGATGCATTTGGTACACAGAAACCCAACTACTGGTTTGTTGGCAGTAGTGGGTATTTTCTTTACTGAAGGAGCAGAAAACGAAATGCTGTCTCAATTTATGAATAATCTTCCTGAACATAAAGATGAATATTATATAAGTAACGATGAGTATCATATAGCCGATATACTTCCAGGTACTATGGATTTTTATACCTATACTGGTTCTTTAACTACCCCTGCATGTTCAGAAATTGTTACCTGGTATGTGGTTAAACAACCTATACAGGCTTCACATACGCAGTTAGAACAATTTAAGCATATCATGCATGAAAATTTCAGACCGGTACAAGCATTGAATGGAAGAGTTGTTAATGCTAATGATTAAAATTTTAGATATATTGTTTTTGATAGTTGTAAAAGGAGATGCTACCATTGAGTAGTATCTCTTTTTTATTTAAGTATTAAAAAAATAAAAATAAAAGTAGGGTATTTTAAGCTTGACTTGTTTTAGACAAACAAAACTCAACTTAAAATATTATGATCAATACTCTTTTTTCTCATAAACGATATTCTTTTATAAGTTCGGATATTTTTGAAATGATCCCAGATGACGTTTCATCTTTTTTAGAAGAAAATATAATTCCTATACGACTAAAGAAAGGGCACGTCTTGTTTTATGAAGGTACCATTCCTAGTGGGGTATATATATTAAAAAAAGGAAAAACAAAGAAATACGCTACAGGATTAAATGGTAAAGAGCATATCTTTTGCCTAATCAGAGAAAATGGAATTCTTGGTCATCATGATTTGTTGTGTAAAGAGAAATATTCTCATTCTGCAGCTTGTCTTACCGATTGCGTATTTCATTTAATCCCTAAAAAAATTTTCTTCTCAATAATCGAAAACAATCAAGAAATACTTCACAGTCTTTTAAGAAGTATTAGCCATGAGTTTGGGGTATTTATTAATAATTCTAAGGTTCTGGCCCAGTATAATGTTAGAGAGCGAACAGCTTTATCGATATTAAGGCTGGACGAATTCTTTGAAGAGAAAGGTTGTTTTAAAATATCAAGAAAGGATCATAGTAATTTGGTAGGTACCTCAATTGAATCTTTGATAAGGGTATTACATGATTTTAAAAAAGAACAAATCATAGAAATTGAAAAAAATGCTATTATTATTAAAGATATAAAGAAAATTATTGCCGTAGCTAATTTTAGATGATTAGTTTTTTGAAGCGATTTAAACTTTTTGATAGATAAAAAACGGGTTTCCAATATTTGTGTTACAAAGTATAAAATATAGAAAAACAATCTATTATATGTGCAAAAGATACATTAGAAATTGAAAATGGTAAGATACCTTTCAAAAAAACGAAATTCTTCTCTAACGATTCTATTGGTAGGGATAATCAATGCCTATTTCACCAAATGAAAAAAGTTTAAATCGTTTCATAGTATTAGTTACCATTAGAAGTACTTTTTGAAACATATTTACAGTATATTATTATTACTATAGAAAGTAGTGTTTATATGTTACATTAAAGGATTTCTGGATAAACTCTTTTTAAAACACGCAAGAAGAGTTGAGCCTTTATAATATAGATTTGAATGGTAACCATGTACAAATGTCCATCTTTACTGAATTGATTTTATACCATAATGTGAATATCTGGAAAGGGTTTAGTTATCTCATTTTTTTATTATGATGATAAAAAAATAAAGAAGCATAAAAACTTAAACACCTAATTCATCAATTAAAAACTTGATAAAAATCAAGTTTTTAATTGATGAATTAGGTGTTTTAATTTACGGTCATAGAATACTTTTGTGATGTTAAAAACACAAATTCAATTTATTATGAAAACTAAAAAAATTATCGGGTTATTTGTTTCAACTTTGATCTTAGGGCTAACTTCTTGTGAAAATGAAAAAGTAGATTCTCAAGAACGAGATCTTCTGCAAGAAATAGAAGATAATAGTGAGATGTCTTTGGGAAATGCATTTTATGGGCGAACTTCTAAATCTTCTTCAGATTGTCATTTTGAATATGAGGGGCATTTGGGTCCAGAAAATTGGGCAGATATTTGTGGAGAGGAGTGGAAAGACTGTGATGGTAATGCACAATCCCCTATCGACATAAGAACAAGAAACGTGCATGAAAATGATAATATTGAAGAATTAGAGACAGACTACAATTATAGTATGATGAATATCTATAATAATGGGCATACAATTCAGTTTAATTATGATTCTGGTAGTACTGCATTATTAGATGGTAAAAGGTATGAACTTTTACAGTTTCATTTCCATACCAGTAGTGAACATACTATAGACGGGTATAGATATCCTATGGAAATGCATTTGGTGCATAGAGATGTAAATTCTGGGTTGTTAGCAGTAATAGGCATTTTCTTTAAAGAAGGAAGAAGAAATAATCATTTTTTAGATAAGTTTATGAGCAAACTTCCTGAGAATGAAGGAGATCATTATACAAGTGATAACCAATATACTATAGGAAGCTTAATACCAGAAGAAATAGAAGATTTTTATACCTATAATGGTTCTTTAACGACACCAGCATGTTCAGAAATCGTTACTTGGTTTGTGGTTAAACAACCGGTTTATGCCTCTCATGAACAATTAGAAAGGTTTGAAGAGATTATGCATGAAAATTTTAGACCAACTCAAGATCTAAACGGAAGAGTTGTTTATTCTAGTGAAGAATAATTAATAAAATTATAGGCAGGCATATAGTAACTTGAAGAGGTTGAATAATCTAATTTTTTTAAAATTTAGAATTCAACCTCTTTTTTAGTAAAGGGATTTAAACTTTTTGATGTTGGTAAGAAAACATATTTATAGCAAATTGAAAAAAGTTTTCAATATAAAAAAATATTAAATTGCCTGTTTTTAGTACCTAACTTCTAGTTATACTGGGAATAACAAATCTATTAAATAGTGTTATCCGAAATATCTTCTAATTGATTTTGTAAACAAATTTATTTAGGTAAAGTTGTAGATATTGACCTTTAATTTGTGACAATTACAAAAAATACACTTTTGGCATTCCTTCTATAATATAACTACCATTTTTAGATGTTACTTTATTGAAGCTGATACCTCGCCAAACAGGTTTATAAATTGACGTTGCTTTTCCCTTTCTTCTTTAAAAGATAAACAACAAGATAAGCTTTTTAACTACATAAACGTTGCCTGCTGTAATGCTAAAAAACTTTACGATTTTTTTTAAATGATTATTAGTGTTTTGTAAATATTTAAATATGGTTATTAAAATAGTACATTTCTTTATAATAAAATTATGTTTAAAACGTTAAATAATACATAATAATATGTTAATATTTTTGATTTAAATATTGTTTTTAGCACCGTAAATAATATCATTCATGATTAAAGCTCTTTTCCCCAATAAGCAATATTCATTTATACATGAATCGTTCTTGCAATATATTTCAGATGATGTATTAGAGATAATAGAAGAAAAAAAAACAGTTCTTAAACTTAAAAAAGGCCAGGTATTATTTCATGAGGGTGTAATCCCTACTGTTGTATATATATTAAAGAAAGGTAAAGTGAAGAAATATGCTATCGGGTTAAATGGAAAAGAACATATTTTTTATTTAGCAGGAGAGAATAGAATTCTGGGTCATCATAGTGTATTATGTGATGAAACCTATCCCCATTCTGCTGCTTGTTTAACAGATTGTACATTTTATTTAATTCCAAAACACATTTTCTTTTCGATCATAGAAAATAATCAGGAGGTGTTACATCGTTTATTACAAAATATTAGCCATGAGTTTGGGGTGTTTTTAAATAATTCTAAAATTCTGGCCCAACATAACGTTAGAGAAAGAACAGCATTGTCTATTATAAAATTAGAAGAGTTTTTTAGCGAAGGTGAAATTATTAATGACGGAATTAGATTATCGAGAAAAGATCATAGCAATATAGTAGGAACATCTATAGAATCTTTGGTTAGAGTTTTACATGATTTTAAAGAAGAAAAAGTCATTGAAATCAAAGAGAATGTGATGTTTATTAAAGATATGGAAAAATTGATAAGTATTGCTAATGTGATATAGTCTTGACTAATTTCAGAATAATATATACATTTTTATATTTTCTCAAAATCATAATTATAGTTTATCGGTATAACCGTATGACTAATTTTCCTATACTTAACCCTTGAACAATTATAGAGAATAATACAACCACATATGTTATATATAGAATTATTTCTGAAGAAGGGTTATCTGCCAAACTTAATGCCAGCGCAATAGAAATCCCTCCTCTTAAGCCTCCCCAACTTAATATGGTTACTGTTTTTATTGGACTATTTTCTGTATGTTTCAGTAAAGAGTAGGGAATAAATACAGAAATAAATCTTGAAATTAATACAATCAAGATTGCTATACTTCCTAGAATAAGATGACTTAGGTCAAATTTTAATAAATGAATAACTAATCCGATAAGTACAAATAAAATACCATTAAAAACATCATCAAGTATTTCCCAAATATCATTGAGCATTTTTCTGGTCGCTCCTTTGTTTGTAGCAATATTTAGTTTGTTACCGATCATCATTCCTGCAACTACCATAGCTAATGGGCCCGAGACATGAATAAGGGATGCAAATGCGTAACCACCCATTACAATTGCCAGGCTAATCATTACTGCCAATTGAGGATTGTCTTTTACAGATTTGATAGATTGATATCCAATAAGCCCAAGTAATCCTCCGTACAATATTCCACCAATAGCTTCTTCAAGAAAGAGTTTACCTATTTCAGAGGTTATAGAGCCTTCTATAGGATGTTCTCCCATCCCTGCAAGAATCAATATTGCAGAGAAAACGACTACTCCAATACCATCATTAAAAAGGGATTCTCCTTCAATTTTAATGCCTAGACTTTTAGCAATATTAGCCTTTTTAAGAATAGCCATTACAGCAATTGGATCGGTTGGAGAAATCAATGCGCCAAATAGTAAGGCATGTAAAAAGGGAAGTTCGAGACCAATCAATTGTGCAGCTACAAAGGTTAGTTCACCTACAATAATAGTAGAAATTAATACACCAAGTGTTGCAAATAAAAGAATAGGCCATTTTTCTTTTGCCAATTCGTCAATGTTTACATGTAGTGCTCCTGCAAAAAGTAGAAAACTTAAAATTCCATCCAGTAGTAAAGATCTGAAATCAGAATTAGTAACAATATCACAAAAAAACTGATAGAACTCTGGGATAATACTTTTACTAATGGTTATGATTAGGATCGTAGCCAAACTCATCAGCATCAAACCAATTGTAGTAGGTAGTTTAAGCCACTTATAATTTACAAAGTTGAAGAAAGCAGCAATAGCAAAAATGATACTGAAAGATTGTAACATATTTTCTACAGTTTTATATTAATATATTTTTGAAACCTATAATCAATTATTTTTTTGCATTAACATTTGTTGTTGAATTGGCTTTGCTCGATTTTACTACTCTAAATGAATATACAATTAGTGTAACCAGGCCTAATAAAGCACTAATAATACCAGGTGTTATAGTTACCGGGATATACCAATGTTCCATAATGTTTAATTTTTATATGCTGTAAATGCTTCTTCAAAAAAGGTAATAACCGTAGCTTTATCTACTCCAGAAATGGGTAAAACAGCACCTTTAAATCCTTCATTATACCATTTTCCTATTGTTAATGGTTTGAAATCAGAAGTATTTAGACCATCATGACCTTGATATCCACTGATGTAGAAATAATAATCATTACACATCGTATCAGGAATAGCAAGTCCCAATCCAATAGCGATCCCAGATTCATCCTCTAATGAGGCAAAAGCACCGGTATCAAAATGGTGAGGCCATATTCTAATTTCAGAACTTAACTGATTGTTTTGTAAAAATTCTTGAATAGCCAACTTAGATAATGTTCTATATGTTATCAATTGTGATAATCTGTTTATATCTTTCAATGTGTAGATATAACTGTCTGTTATTGTATAGGGTAATTCGTAATGTAGAGCATAGGTATAAGGTAAATTGAGATCACTATCTTTTACCATACGTTTTATCCATTGCAATACTTTTGCATGAGAAGTACCATTTAATTGCAATGTTTTTGTTGTATTATGACTGGTCCACTCTAATGCGAAAAGGCGGTAATTAAGAGACAGTAAACCTCCAGATGAATTAAGAGGTCTGGTGTATAAAGTTCCTTTCTCTGTAGAAAACCCTAAATTAGTGTGGCTATCATCACTTTTTTTTTCTAGAAAGCTAATTCCTGCAGCTGCCAGGTATTGCGCTGCTAAATGCATTTGAGTAGTCATATTTTGTTGATTTATTAGTTAGTCTTTGTTAGAAAAATTTCTTTTTAATTGTTTTAAGTAATTTCTACATAACACCAGCATAATTAATACCTGTTAATCGGTGTATATCGTGATCAAAAGTTGAAAGATCATCATGATTAAATTTTGAAATATCATCATATCCACAAGCTCTTGCAATGACCTTTATAAGGTCGTTGGTCGCATCAAAATAATTATGTAGTTGTTTGGCAGAAGATTCTATAATCATTCTACTTCTTAAAGATTCTTTTTGTGTTGCAATCCCTACCGGGCAATTATTACTTCCGCAAGCACGCATCCCCAGGCATCCAATTGCCTGTAATGCAGAGTTAGATACGGCAACAGCATCTGCACCCAGCATCATTGCTTTTGCAAAATCTTCTGCAATACGAAGTCCTCCGGTAATAATTAACGTTATGTGGTTTGCGCCTACTTTATCAAGATATTTTCGTGCTCTTGCAAGTGCGGGTATGGTTGGTACATTAATATTATCACGCAAAATAGTAGGAGCAGAACCTGTTCCTCCACCGCGACCATCCAGAATGATATAATCTACGCCTACGTCTAGTGCAAACTGAATATCTTTTTCGATATGACTGGCTGCAATCTTAAAACCAATTGGGATACCACCTGTTCGCTCACGTACCTGATCTGCAAAATCTTTGAAATCTGGTACACCATGAAAATCTGGAAAAGTAGCTGGTGAAATTGCAGTTTGTCCTTGCTGTAATCCTCGAACTTCTGCAATCTCTTTACTTACTTTATCTCCGGGAAGATGCCCTCCGGTTCCTGTTTTTGCACCTTGACCTCCTTTAAAATGAAAGGCCTGTACTTTATCTAGTTTGTCCCACGAGAATCCAAATTGCGCAGAGGCTAATTCATAAAAATATTTTGTGTTACTTTCCTGTTCCTGCCGTAACATTCCACCTTCTCCCGAGCAGATACCGGTTCCTGCCATTTCTGCCCCACGTGACAATGCTATTTTTGCTTCTCTGGAAAGTGCTCCAAAACTCATGTCACTTACAAACAAAGGGATATCAATAGATAAGGGTTTTTGGGCATTGGGGCCAATAATTACTTTGGTCGCTACTTCTTCATGGTCTAGCAAAGGTCGGTTGGCTAGCTGAGCCGGTAAAAATTGAATATCATTCCATTTCGGTAAGGTATTTCGATCTACTCCCATGGATGCAGAGAATCCATGATGCCCTAGATTTTTTAAACCGTTTTTAGCTAATTCTTTAATATAGCCAGTATAGGGTTCAGTTTCTTCGGGATGGGTATCTGCATAAGCACCAAGGTATTCTTCACGGTTAAATGGTTGTGGATGATCTGCGATATAAGAGTTGATTTCAACTTCATCTACATAGAGGTTATCTCCTTCTGTTTTTGTGCTAAATTTATATAAAACCTCACTGTTATTATATTCTGAAACACCAGTATCATAACGATAATCCCAACCATGTACCCCACAAATGAGATTATGTCCATCGATATGACCATCTGCCATGAGTGCTCCTCTATGTAAACATCTTCCGTATAATACAGAAATTTCATCATCATATTTTACAATGACCAAATCTAATCCATTTACCAAGGCATGTGCGGGTTCTTTATTCTCTAAATTACTAAGTTGTGTTATTAAGATTGGTTGTTTCATCTATTTTTTTATTAGTTTAAGTAGAACTTATTTTGATCTTGATCAGAATAAATATTGTATTTGGTCTCAAAACTTTAGCAAGACTTTCATTTGTTCAAAATAATTATTTTATTTTTTTTAATAAAACTGATTAATAATCAATTTGTTATAGGCATTATTGTTTGTGAAATAAACTTTAAGATAAAGGTAAATAGGCCTTGGTTTATACTATTATAGTCTGTGTAGGCAATACAATAGAGTATCCTTCTAGATTAGTACTATTAAAAATACTCAATGCTAACCATACTACCTATCAATTAATTTTAAAAAAATACTTTAATCATATTTTTTATTTATTGATTATCAATAGTATATGTTGCTTATAAAATGAAAAAAATAGAATTCTGTATTGTGTATTGGTTTGTTTAGAATGATTTTAATCTCTTTTCAAGATTAAGAATTTGTTATTAATGATCTTTATTTTGGAAATATTTTTAATCTGAATTTTACAATTAATCAAAATTATGGTAAATATTTCTTAAACTTTATAGTTTTACAAATAGTAAAATATTTTTCAATTTTGAGCTTTAATATTTACTAATTGTAAAAATTTGAAAAAAACTAAATTATCTAATCTAAAATTTATCTTACAAGCTTGTATTGCCTCTTTCGGAGCGTATTTCTGTATGTATGCATTTAGAAAACCGTTTAGTGTTGCAACTTTTGAAGGCTTTTCTGTTTTCAATATAGATTACAAAATCATATTGATCATAGCTCAGATATTAGGGTATACTTTGTCTAAATTTTTTGGGATTAAAGTAATATCTGAATTAAAACCAAGGAAACGAATACATTATTTGATTGGGTTGATTTTATTGGCAGAATTGGCACTACTGTTTTTTGCCTTATTTCCGCAACCATTTAATGCAATTGCTTTGTTTTTTAATGGATTACCATTAGGAATGATTTGGGGTATCGTTTTTTCATATTTAGAGGGGCGAAAATTTACAGAAATATTTGGAGTAGCGCTATGCTCAAGTTTTATTGTATCTAGCGGAATTGTAAAATCTGTTGGTTTATATCTTATGAATACCTGGGAGATATCTCAGTTTTGGATGCCGGCAACTACAGGGGCACTATTTATAATCCCGTTAGTATTTTTTGCCTGGTTGTTAGAAAAGTTACCTGAGGCAACCGAAGAAGATAAGCTAATGCGTTCTGCTCGCAGGCCAATGTCTTCAATAGATAGAAAAAAACTGCTTCATTCCTTTCTTGTACCAATTATAGGAATTGTAGTGTTTTATACAATTTTGACTGCATTTAGAGATTTTAGAGATAATTTCGCCCGCGAACTTTGGGATAGTATTGGTTATCGGGGAGATATATCGGTGTATACTACTTCAGAAATCATCATTGCGGTAGTCGTACTATTGATTTTGGGAAGTACATTCTATATCAAAAACAATGCAAAAGCATTATATATCTATCATCTTTTGATTTTAACAGGTATCCTGTGTATTGGGATTTCTACACTTCTATTTCAGTTAGAAATAGTAAACCCTTTTATCTGGATGGTGATTTGTGGTTTTGGACTCTACATTTGTTATGTTCCTTTTAATTGCTTGTTTTTTGATCGATTTATAGCAACATTCAAAGTAAAAGGTAATGCGGGATTCTTAATCTATATAGCAGATTCCTTTGGGTATTTAGGAAGTATAACAGCTCTACTCTATAAAAATTTTGGACAAGCGAATTTAACCTGGTTAGATTTTTTTATATATGGTGCATACGGTATCACTCTACTTGGGATATGCATTATACTGGGATCTTTGTTGTACTTCAAAAAATCATATCAAACACAATTAAAAATGACACAAACAGAATTACATTATGAAAAAATATGACCTCATTGTTGTAGGAGGTGGAGTGCTAGGTACGTTTCATGCATATCATGCACTACAAAATGGATTGCAGGTAGCCTTGCTAGAAAAAAATAAAAGGCCACAAGGAGCTACAACTCAAAATTTTGGACAAGTAGTTCCATCTGGAATGAATACCAAATGGCAAAGCTACGGTAGGGAAAGTTTAAAAATCTACAAAGAGATTCAGCGACAATTTGATATTACCCTTAGAGAAAATGGGTCTGTATATCTAGCTTCAAATCGAGAAGAAGTACAGCTTATCGAAGAACTTCATCAAATTAACAAGAACAACCGATATGCTTCGGTATTATTAACAAAGGAAGAGTGTATAAAAAAATATCCGGGATTACGAACGGATTATATAGAAGCAGGATTATTTTTCCCAGAGGAAGTTACGGTAGAGTCCAGAGAAATGATTCATCGATTACAGGATTTTATGGTGAAACATATGAATCTGGCCTATTTTACTAATCAAAATGTAATCTCTTGTGAAGAAGCAAATACAACAGTAAAAATTACCTCTTCTTCAGAAGAAGTTTTTGAGGCAGAAAAAGTGATCATCTGTAATGGAAACGAGTTTAAAAACTTGTATCCAAAACTTTTCAGTGAAAGTGATCTTGAAGTAACAAAATTACAAATGCTTCAAACTAAAACCCAATCGGGATATCAGTTACCAGGTAATGTACTAACAGGATGGTCGATACGTCGTTATGAAGCATTTACAGAGTGTGCTTCCTTTTCAGGAATTAAATCAAAAGAAGACCCAGATTCACTTCAGAAAAAATGGGGAGTACATATTTTGTTTAAACAGGCACCCGATGGATCTGTAATTGTTGGAGATTCTCATGAATATGCTGATGCAAAACATATAGAAGATTTGGGATATGATTTAGATATGGATATCGATAATTTCATGATTTCCGAAGCGAAAAAAATCATTGATTTACCAACTTATGATATTCAACATCGATGGTATGGGATGTATTCTCAATGCAAAACGAAGGATGTGTTTCAGGAAACGATAGGTAATAATATTCATATCATAACCGGGATCGGAGGAAAAGGAATGACAGGAAGTGCAGGCTTTGCAAAAGAGAATATTACAAGAATTTTTAATATATAAATATGAATAAAAAAATTGAACTGGCTGTTTTTGATATGGCAGGAACCACAGTTAACGAAGATAATATAGTTTATAAAACCGTACAGCAAGTCATTAATGATGAGGGGTATAATGTTAGTTTGGATCAGGTACTTGAACATGGAGCAGGAAAAGAAAAACATCAGGCGATACAAGATATTTTGACTAGTGTTACTTCCTGTGAAGATGTAAAAAGTACTGCAAAAAGAGCATTTTCTAATTTCAAACCTATTTTAAAAAAACGATATAAAGAGCTAGAAGTTGTAGCTTTCGAAAGAGTTGAAGAGTTATTCGATGTATTGAAAAATAACGGAATAAATGTAGTGCTGAATACAGGATACGATTCAAAGACAGCAAATCAGCTTATTACAAAATTAGGTTGGAAAAAAGGAGAGCATTTTGATGCATTACTCACGGCAGATGATGTAACTAATGGCAGACCACATAAAGAAATGATTTGTAAAGCAATGCGAATGTTTGATATTATAGATGGCTCTAAAGTATTAAAAGCAGGAGATTCTGCAATAGATATAGAAGAAGGCAAAAATGCAGATTGCGGGATTACCGTCGGCGTTTTGACCGGGGCACAGAATAGAGAACAACTAGAAAAGGCAAAACCAGATTTTATTGTAAATGAGTTAATAGAGTTGATCAATATTATATTTTATTAGATCAATGTTTTAATTGTTTGTTTCTGAAAACCGCCTTTTGGCGGTTTTTTAATTTCCTTTATCTAGAAAGAAATACAGAACAATCATTTTAGAAGATGTTTTAGCACGATTTACAGGCACATGAGGAATCCGACCATCAAAGAAAATCGAATCTCCTTCTTTCAAAAGAACTTCTTCGTCTCCAATGATGTAATGGCACTCTCCGGTTAGAATATATTTAAATTCATAAGCATCAGTTTCTACTTTATTACGTTCAGAACCTGGTTGTACTTCTAAAAAGACAGCTTCAAAACCAATAGAAGAAAGCTGTTTACCAAAAATGTATTTGTAGCTAAATCCAATAGCATCATCCTCTTTTTCGATAACACTGTACTCAGAAGCTCTGGTGACTAAAAATGTAAAATTAGTCTGACCAGGCATCCCATTAAAAAAGGCGGGAATCTCTATATCGAGTGCATTGATAATATTTAACAAAACAGGTAAAGAAGGTATGGTTCTTCCGTTTTCAATTCGGGAAATAAGCCCATTGCTAACCCCTGCTTTAGTGGCAATATCATTAATGGTTTTTTTATCGCTTTTACGAATTTCTTTTAAACGTTTACCAATACCTATTAAATAATCTTCCATTGGTTTGTAAATAGTAAATAATAGTACAACAACAATATTCTTAAAAGTAAAGACAAAGAAAATGTTTCTATTGTAATATTAGGGAAATAACAAGTATTATTTAACAAATTTTTGCGCTCTGGCACACTACATATAGTGTCTTCGGATTTATGATGTTCTTTATCAGAAGAATAAATATGTTAATATGATATTTATCATGTTTTTTCTAAAACACAATACTTTTATTAGCGTTGTGAATTCTCAATGGATATACATACTCATCTATTTGCACTTTCTCATTAAGAGAAACCCAGAATAAGGTTTGTCTAACCTTACGCCTATTTATTTCATATTAATCATTTTAACGTTGTAATTTATGCCTAGATATCATTCATTGGGAGAGATCCCTCATAAAAGACATATCACTTTTAACAACCCTAAAGGAGGCTTGTATCAAGAAGAATTATTTGGAACAGCAGGTTTTGCGGGAATGTCATCACTTATCTATCATCTATATCCTCCTACAGTAGTTTCAGAAATTAGAAGAGGTAAAGACATCACCCCAAAAATAGCTATCGATAAAAACATGAAAGCAATGAGCTTTCAGGGGTTTTCACTTCCGAAAGGAGAAGAATTTTTAGAAAGCAGAAAAATACTATTTACCAATAATGATCTAAAGATCGGTTTGGCTGCTCCCATAACATTTTCGCAAGATTATTTTTATAGAAATAGTGATGCAGACGAAATGCTATTTATTCATGTGGGCTCTGGGACATTAAAGACCATGTATGGAAATATTCCTTTTAAATATGGAGATTATTTGATCATACCAAGAGGAACAACTTATCAGATAGATTTTGATACCAAAACCAATAGAATATTATTTATCGAATCAGCAAGTGCAATAGAGTCACCTAAACGTTATAGAAATAATTACGGACAGTTTTTAGAACATTCTCCGTTTTGTGAACGTGATTTTAGATTACCACAAAATTTAGAAACGCATGATGAGCAAGGAGAGTTTAAAATCATTTCTAAAAAACAAGATGTACTATGGGAGTATACCTATGGCAATCATCCTTTTGATGTAATTGGTTGGGATGGTTTTAATTATCCATTTGCGTTTTCAATTTTTGATTTCGAACCTATAACAGGGCGTATACATCTACCACCACCAATACATCAACAATGGGAAGCTGCAGGATTTGTGGTTTGCTCTTTTGTACCGCGATTATACGATTACCATCCTAAAGCAGTTCCTGCACCATATCATCATAGTAATATTGATTCTGAAGAACTATTGTATTATGTAAATGGCGATTTTATGAGTAGAAATAATATCCAAAAAGGGCAAATTACATTACATCCGGGAGGTATTCCTCATGGGCCTCATCCGGGGGCAATAGAACGAAGCGTTGGTAAAAAATCAACAGAAGAACTTGCAGTTATGATAGACCCTTTTAATCCTATTATGATTACAGAAGAAGCAATGAATTTACAAGTAGATGATTATTATAAATCCTGGAAAACCGAATAGATTTTTCATTTAAAAACTTAAAGACATGCCAAATTTAAAAAATATAGAAAACTATAAATACAGCTTAGAGAAAATATTTCCTGAAGCCGAAGATTTTTTACCACTTTTAGGAACAGACTACGTAGAATATTATGTTGGCAATGCAAAACAGGCAGCACATTTTTATAAAACGGCACTTGGATTTCAATCTTTGGCTTATGCCGGTTTAGAGACAGGCCTAAAAGACAGAACATCCTATGTTGTAGTACAAGATAAAATACGTTTGGTTTTTACAACACCAATGCCAGGCGGAGAAAGCAAAGAAATATATGATCATATTCAAAAACATGGTGATGGAGTTAAAGTTATTGCATTATGGGTCGAAGATGCTCGTAAGTCCTGGGAGGAAACTACAAAAAGAGGTGCAAAATCTTATTTTGAGCCAAGAGTAGAAAAAGATGAAGAAGGAGAAGTAGTGCGATCAGGAATACACACTTATGGAGATACAGTACATGTTTTTGTTGAACGTAAAAACTACAACGGAACATTTCTTCCAAAGTTCGAAAAATGGGAATCTCACTACAATCCAACAAGTTGCGGTTTAAAGTATATTGATCATATGGTAGGCAATGTAGATTGGGGTCAAATGAATGTTTGGGCAAAATTCTATAATGAAGTGATGGGATTTGCAAACCTGATTACCTTTGATGATAAAGATATTTCTACAGAGTATACGGCTTTAATGAGTAAAGTAATGACCAATGGGAATGGAAGAATTAAGTTTCCGATAAATGAACCCGCCGAAGGTAAAAAGAAATCCCAAATTGAGGAATATATAGATTTTTATGGCGGAGCAGGATGTCAGCATATCGCTGTTGCTACAGATGATATTGTATTTACGGTTAGCGAAATGAAAAAACGAGGAGTAGAGTTTTTATATGTACCAGGAACGTATTATGATACCGTTGGAGATCGTGTAGGAGAAATAGCAGAAGATATGAAACTCCTAAAGAAGCATGGGATTATGGTAGATAGAGATGATGAAGGGTATTTGCTTCAGATTTTTACTAAACCATTGACTGATAGACCCACATTGTTTTTTGAAATTATTCAACGTAAAGGAGCGCAATCTTTTGGGAAAGGTAATTTTAAAGCCCTTTTTGAATCAATAGAAGCAGAACAGGCAAGACGAGGAACATTATAGAATGTACTTATAGAGTAGACTGCCCTTTAAAGAAACGTTACATTATTAAAGATAGGAGGTGTTATACCATCTTTGTCGTAATAATCTTTACTGGGCAGGCTTTTTGAGCCTGTACACAATCATCATAAATAGTATTGTCAGGAGATTTCAGGGTGTGGAACCCTTTTTTGTCTGTAGCATGTAATAGTACAGTTTTTCCATCTTTTTTAGACATCTGAAAATGAGTAGGGGCCATTTCTACACAATAATTACAACCAATACATTTTTCGCGTTGCAGAGTTACTACTACCATTATTCCTGAACAATTTTATAAAGTTTATCAGAAGGACGTATTCTAAAATTGGTAGGGATAGTACACGAATCTCCTTTTTGTGCAATATCTAATCGCTCATCGTTTACCATCATCTCTTTGAGTTTAAACTCTTCTACTCCTGTTGTAGGACCTGTAATTAATATGGTATCCCCAAGTTTAATATCATAAGCTTCAATTTTAAACTCTGCGATGCTGGGCTTAGGGAAAAAATGAACACCTTTACCAATATATACTTTCTTTTGTGTGGCTTTGGATCCGGAAACATCACTCCATTCTCCTAATTTTTGCCCTAAATAATATCCACTCCAAAACCCTCTGTTATATACTTTTTCTAATTCTTTCATCCAGTAATCAATTTTGGTTTTGGTAAAGGTTCCATTAGTGCAGGCATCTATAGCTTCGCGATACGTTTTAATTACTTTGGCTACGTATTCGGGAGCTCGCCCGCGACCTTCAATCTTTAATACTTTGGCCCCGGTGTCTATAACCTGATCTAAGAAATCCAATGTGCATAAATCTTTTGGAGACATTATATATTCATTATCCAATTCCATTTCAAAACCAGTTTCCTGATCCACAACGCTGTATTTTTTTCTACAATTTTGTTTACAGGCGCCACGGTTGGCAGAAGAATTATGCGAATGCAAGCTCAGGTAACATTTACCAGACACCGCCATGCAAAGTGCTCCATGACCAAAAATTTCAACTTCAACTAACCTCCCCGAAGGGCCTTTAATTTGTTCTTTCTCTATCTGATCACAAATTTTCTTTACCTGCCGTAAACTTAATTCCCGGCTCATTACCATGGTATCTGCAAAAAGCGAATAGAACTTTACCGTTTCAATATTGGTTATATTGATTTGGGTAGAAATATGAACTTCCATATCAATCTGTCTAGCATAGGCTATAACGGCCTGATCCATTGCAATTACAGCAGTCAGGTTTGCAGCTTTGGCAGCATCTAATAACGTTTTTATAATCGATAAGTCGTGATCATAGATTATAGTATTAAGTGTGAGGTAGGTACGTATATTTTTTTTGGCACAGCGACGTGCTATTTCAGGTAAATCCGCAATCGTAAAATTTATACTAGCTCTAGCCCGCATATTTAATTGATCTACACCAAAATAAACAGAATCTGCTCCATTATCAATGGCAGCTTGTAGAGATTCAAAATTACCTGCCGGTGCCATTAACTCCATTGTTCCTGTAGAGGTCATATTTTCTTCATTAATTCAAACACAAAAGTACATTATTTTTCATTTTTTTGAGGTGAAAACCTGTGAACCTGTGTGCCAGAGTACTTATTTTTTTACAGAAAGCTGATCTGCAGGGGTAATTTTGGCAACTACAAAACATAATGTAAAAGCTGTAGGCACTGCAGTAGGAAACATAGATTTGGGATGTGTAGTTATTACCGCCAACTTTACTAAGACAATATCATCTTACTGAAGGTAAATTTGTTCCTTAGGTTGGTGCTGGTGTTATTCTAACCTTTTTTATAGGGTGGATGAAGGATCTGTGGTCGATGATGTAGATATTAACCCATGGATATTTGGGAGCGAGGTAGGTGTTACATTGTAATTAAATACAAGTTATATACTATAAAAACCGCTTAACAGAAATGTTAAACGGTTTTTGAGTAGCTATAATAGTATTCAAATAAATTAATTGTTTTATTTTCCTAACATCAATAATTCATTACAAACTACTTCTGTAATGTATCGTTTTTGACCTTCTTTATCTTCATAGCTTCGAGAGGTAAGTTTCCCCTGGATTGCGACTTCTTGTCCTTTGTTTACATATTTATCTACGATATCAGCAATTTTACCCCAGGCAACGATATTATGCCATTGGGTATCTGTGATTTTATCCCCTTGCTTGTTATAATATTGATCATTTGTTGCAATAGAGAATTTAACAAGTTTCTTACCAGATTCTAGGTTTACAATTTCTGGTTCTTGTCCTAAGTTTCCAATCAACTGTACTTTGTTTTTTAGCGTGTTCATAATTTTAATTTTTTCGTGTTAAACAGTTAATACCTTGCCCTAAATTTTTTAGGAACTTTTAATGATTATTGAATTTGTAAACATCTTATAGTACGTAAGAAAAGCTTGTTTTAATTCAACACTGCAAACATAAAGTGAAGTCTCATCTGGATTCGGTTAGGAAATGTTTATTTTCGCTTGTAACCGTTTGTAGTCGTTTAAAAATGATTAATACTATTGATTATTAGAGTATATAATTCGAATAATTAATGTTTTTGCTACAAAAAAACTATTTTAGTACAATACTATTAATTAGACATTATAGGTATGTTTATTTGTGTGTTAGCTAAAATTAAAATCATACTATTCCACATTAAATTACAAAATGAAACAAATTAATCTATTTTATGTTTTTATTTTATTTATTTCCATTACGGCTTGTAACAAAAAACTAAAAGATAAAAAGGAAGAAAAAAAAGCAGTAAAAACAATAATAAATGGAGGAATTGTAACCTCTTTTGAAATTTATAATAAAAGTGAAAGTTTCGAAAAAAAACTAAAACTTAGATTAGATTTTTTAAAACTTAAAGAATCTTTTGAGTACAATTTAAGTAAAGAAGAAAATAGATATACTATTACAGCACCTTTTGTATTAAACAAAAATAAAATAAACAGTTTGTTTTTTTCGCAAGGAGAAATATTTATCAAAAAAGATGATTCCATATATTTTAATTCAAATTCATTCAAAAAAAATGAAATCAGCTTAAAAAAAGTTCCATACAATAAATTTAATCTAAAATTTAAAGAAAAAAATGTAGATAAATTTAAAAACTTTACAGGCAAAAACTTAAATCAAAACATTCAAATATACTTAGATACTACGTTAATAATTTCTCCAAAAATAAGAGGTGTTATTTCTGACGGCAAATTATCTATATCATTTTTAGACTCTAATAGTTTTAATTCAGATATTCTGTACGCAATTTTTAATTATCAATATGAAAATGTAAAATTTGAAAAAGTAGAGCAAAAACTTGTTCTAGAAGATAATGGTGAATTAGTTGAAATACCTCAGAAATATCACAATATATATAATCTTTTGTGGAACTTCATTTCTTCAAAAGGATTAACAATTATAAAAAACAACACAAATTTTGAATCTAAAGAAGAACTCGAAACAAATATCAATATTGGTATAATTAGGCGTAGCGATTTCTACGGATTTCTAGTTGATTCTAATATAAAATCAATATCAGATTTAAATGAAACCTTTTTTAGTTTTCAGGGATATTTAAATCAATATAACTATCAAAGTTTAAATAGAAAAATTGATTCGTTGAAACTATAACTTTGGCTAACAATTTGTATAATTCATTTGCTTCCTTAAAGGAGCAAATGAATTATACAAGAGGTGTTATAAAAACATTAAATAAACTCTCGAATTTTAAAATAACTTACTATTTATATTAATGGATCTCCTTAATATTGCAATATTTCAAGGAGTTTTTTTATAAATAATTATTTTTAAAATCCAATATTCAAAAGTAGAGGGAATAAATACTTAGCTTACTCCACCTTTTGCTCTTTCCTTTAACTAGTGGTAGAAATTTTAGAGTATATTTGAATTAAAACTTTTTGTCATCATTCGAGATTGAGGACTGCAATTCTGATAAAGTTTTCAAAAAGAAAATGAATACAATAAAATCATTTCAAGAAAAACAAATGAAAATATCGATAAGAGAAGTGACATTAAGTGAGCTAGAGGCAATTTACAAAATTGAAGAAAAAGTATTTTCTCCGATGAACTATCCACTATTTGTGATTCGGCAATACTATGATTTATTTTCGGATTATTTTTTGGTAGCCGAAAATGAAGAAAAAGAAATAGCAGGATATATTCTTGGAGGAATTAATCCTAAAGAGAAAGATGGCTGGATACTAGCTTTGGCAACCGAAAAAAAGTTTAGAAAACAGGGAATAGGCTTAAAATTAATTTCGACCGTTATAAAGAAAATTAATGAGTTGGATATTACCAGTATTCTTTTGACTACAGAACCTAATACTCCTGCAGTTGATTTTTATAAAAAAATAGGATTTGAAATTATTAAGAATGAATCAAACTATTTTGGAGATCATTCAGGACGAGTTCTAATGCAATTGAATCAAAAGTTAGATGTGTAAGATTTGTAACCGGGCATGTAGTAATGCTTTGTTGTAACTATGGTAGCTATTAGGTTCAGAAATCAATAAAAAACATAGACTAAAAATGAAAACAAAATTAAGTTTAGTCATCTTTTTCTTTTATAGTGTTCTTTGTCTTTCTCAGAACAATGGTACAATAGCAAAAGTATATGTTTCTAGTAGGAATCAAGAAATCCACCCTTCTACTATTGAAAAAGTGATGGGAGTTAAAATTTCTGATTATCAAGGAAGCTATAGTTTTGGAGAGTCAGAAGGAGAGTCTGTATTAGGGATAATATATAGTAACGGAAAACTTTTTGCCCGTTCATCATATACTGATTTTAAAAATGATTTGGGATTAAGATATGAAAGAGATCCAATTGAATATTTAAACGGTAAAATAAAAATAGGAAAAACTTTTTTTGAATTATTTCAGTGTGTTGAAACTACATCTTTTACTCTTAATAAAGGAACGAAAGGTTTAGTTTTACACTTTTTTGAGAACGAAGATGGTAAAAAATATCATTATATGCAGTTTAGTCCTGATTACCCAGAATCAATTAAGTTAAAAGGAAAATATCCCGAAGCTAGTTTTGTGAAATTATCTATTGAAGACCTAAACTCTTATTCAAAAAATGATTTAAAAATTATACGAAATGAAATTTTTGCCAGAAAAGGCTATATTTTTAGAGAAGGAGGAGAAATGGAAAAATATTTCTCGCAGCAGATTTGGTATAAGAGATTAAAAAATAGAACAAATAACATTAAGCTAAGCGATATAGAAAAACACAATGTAGATTTAATCTTAAAATTAGAAAAGAAGTGAAATCTATAACAAATTATTAAAAACTTTTTAAAGATATAATTGATCATTAGAAAAGTATATTAACTTTATACAACCATATACTTATAAGCTAAGACGAAGTAGTAATTAAACAGTAACATAAAACTATAAAAATGGAATCACCAAGTAGCATTACCATCAATGGATATAATCATGTTTCTTACCATTCTGATGTTTTCCCTGAAGAAGAACTGGTTTTAAAAAGTAAATCATTTTATGAGTGGTTAGATAAAAGAAGATCGGTAAGAGATTTTTCTGATAAACATGTTCCCAAAGAAGTTATTGAAAATCTTATCAAAAGCGCCTCTACAGCTCCGTCGGGAGCTCATAAACAACCCTGGACATTTTGTGCTATTTCTAACCCAGCTTTAAAAACCCAAATTCGTAAAGAAGCAGAAATCGAAGAAAAAATAAACTATGAAAACAGGATGAGTGAACGCTGGAAAAAGGATCTGGAGCCTCTAGCTACCGACATGAATAAACCTTTTTTAGAAGTTGCTCCCTGGTTGATTATTGCTTTCAAAAAAGCTTATGAATTCGAAGAAAATGGTGAGAAACATAATAATTATTATGTGAATGAATCTATAGGAATTGCTTGCGGAATGCTAATCTCTGCAATTCATAATGCTGGGTTGGTGACATTAACTCATACACCTAGCCCCATGAATTTTTTGACAAATATCCTTAAAAGACCAGCTAACGAAAGAGCCTTTTTGTTACTCCCGGTTGGGTATCCCAAATTTCCTACTTATGTGCCAGATTTAAAAAGAAAAGGATTGGATGAAATGACTGTCTTTTATGAATAAAATTAAAATAATCTAAAATAGAAGTGCCTTTTGTTAAGCTAAACCAGATTATTTTGTAATCTGGATTGTACATCTATGCACTGGTTTTTTCGAAAACACAATAATTTTTGGATTGATCTTTACAATAATACCCCGAATTATTCTTCTTTTTAATTTTTTCGCCCACAGGCGGAAACCCTAAAAAAGTTAACATATTTTCGATATTCGATAAGTCATTGACCGAAGTATGATTAAAAGAAATATGAGAATAATCACTATGAACATATACCTCCGAAATGTTTTGAATCTGCAATAGTTTCTTTTTTAGAGCTATAGCACAATTGTTACATTTTAGATTTTGAATAGGAATTGTATTTCTAAACACCATAACCATTATATTAAAATACTCGTGATAAATTAAATCCAAAGAAAAAGCCTCTATCTATCCAATTACTACTATGACTATAACCAGAACCTTGTTGATGTTTGAGATTGATTTCATAACTTGTGTGTTTGGTTTATATTTATTTTAAATGTCGTATGCTTTTGTCTTTTGATAATGTTTTTGAAAAAAGGTTACAAAAGCATGTAACTTTTTTATGTGTAGCCTCTCTAAAAAGAAAAAGTAGTTTGAGGTAGTGATAAAAAAGAATAACCCCATATATTAATGTGTAATCTGTAATCTGTAATGCAAAAATGATATTGTTTGAAACAAAGAGGCTGTTTATAAGACGCTTAGAGGATAATGATTTAGAATCTTTTTATGATATGCAGGGCAATCCCAATGTAATGAGATATATCAAAAAAACGATGAATTTTGAGGAGAGTAAACAAGAATTAAATCGTTTTATAGGATATTATGAGAGTACTGATAATTTTTTTAAAATTTGGGCAGTAATAGAACGTAATAGCAATCAATTTGTAGGTATATGCGGGGTATATGAAAATGATAGATCAGAATTTGAAATAGCTTATCGATTAAGAGAATGTTTCTGGGGCAATGGATTTGGAAGAGAAATAGCAAAAGGATTGTTTGGATACTGTTTTGACCAGATTAAATTAAATGAATTAACCGCATATGCAAGCACCGATAATGTTAGCTCTATACGTATTCTCGAAAAAGAAATGAATTATGTTGAAGAATTTTATGCTGAAAAAGAAAATAGTATAGAACGAAAGTATACGCTAAAAAAATGAAGCACTTGATAAACCACTTTATAAACTAAAGATGAAATGAGAAAAATCAAGATGTATATTGCAATGAGTCTTAATGGGAGAATAGCAAAATCAGACGGAAGTGTGCATTGGTTGGAATCTATACCAAACCCTAATAAAAACGGATCATGGTTACTACGAGTTTTATAAAACAATTGATACCACAATCCAGGGAAACAATACATATGAACAGGTGATGAGCTGGGATATTGATTTTCCGTATTCAGATAAAAAAAACTTTGTGCTAACCAGAAATAAGAAAGTAAAGAATACCGATCATGTTCAATTTATATCTGAAAATCATATTGATTTTATTAAAAAACTAAAACAACAGAAAGGTGATGATATTTGGTTAATAGGTGGTGGACAGGTAAATACAATGTTGTTTAATGAAAATCTTATAGATGAAATTCTGATTTTCGTAATGCCAATAGTCATTTCTGAAGGGATTAAGCTTTTTGAAGGAGTACCGAATGAAACCCGTCTGAAACTTATTGAGACAAAAGAATACACTACAGGAGCAGTTGAATTAAGGTACCAGATAAAGGAAACTATATAACTTTTTACGAGTAAGAAAATTTTTATTTTTTTTGAATAAAGGGGTAGGGTATATAAAAAGTAAAACGTTATAAAGAAGTAACAAATTTGTAAATCTGTAATAACACTAGAGTTTAAGGGACAAAATGAATTCTGTAATTCAGATTTTTTTAAATTTAAAGATGGGAAGAATTCGTTCTTCCCATTTTTCGATTATAGCTTGAGGTTTTAAAATATAAATTCTTGGATACCTATTTGACTGTCTATCGTTGTATCTTTATATTTTAATGTCCAACCCAGAGAATTAGTAAGGATATATAGTTTCTGCAATTCACTAATGAGTCGGTTTTGTGAATTGGTAACGAGTGCAGATTTTTGTACTTTTTTATGTAACCCTTCTAGTACTATTTTACGTATAGCATTATGATCTTCGGGATTAAATTTATTAATGATCCCTTCTTCGATATCATGATATTGTATTTCGGGATTAATATTAACCTCTGCGGCAGGGATTTTGGTTATGGTTAGCGTTTTTGTTTCTTGATCGATAATATGCTCAATCTTTCTTAAGTCATAAGAGACTTGCACATTGGCATTTACCATTACAATTATTTTTTTCTTTGATGAGATCACATTAAAATAAGTCTTATCGTTTTTATAGGTAATGATATCAGAAAAATGTCCTTCTGTAACTACCAGTTTACCTACGTTTTTGATTTGATCTAGGATAAGACCAGAAGATGCTACTTCTGTTTTTTGACTATTAGATTGATCAATTACATATTTGATTGCAAACACCAGAAGTGCTGTTAAAAGTGCACCAAGTAGAAAATTACGCATACCTTTATAGTATCAAGTTGAGTATAAATGTACACAAAAAAATAGCCTTCTTATAAAGAAAGGCTATTTGAAACATAAATAAAAGGGTATTTTTTTACTGTTCCTGTGGTGGATATTTTTCTAAGATTGCAGTAACAATCTCATTCATTTTTTCTTGCTTTTTATTAACATCCTTGGTTAATGCTGCAGAACCCATTCCTTGCCAGACCAATTCTTTTCTAGAGGCATCTATAAGGTCTATATAGAGAGTACCTTCTGTCGTCGTAGAAACAGTATTATATCCAGCTCCCCAGAACCATGGATTCCATCCCCATCCATAACCCCATCCGTAGTTATTTTGATAAATGTTTACGTTTTCCTTAGTTTTTGTAAAAATACTTACCAGCACATCTGGATTTGCTGATTTTGCAAAACCTTTTGAGGTCATATCTGCTTCGATAGCACGCAGGATACGTTTTTTGTCGAGATCGCTAATTTCTGCTTTGTCGATTCCAGGCTTGTAAAATGCAAAGCTTTTGTAAGTGTTAAAATCAGCCTGCTTATCATAATCCGAAGCAACACGTACTGTGGAGCAAGAACTAAGAGTTATGATAAGGATTAATGATAAAAGTGAAAAAAGTTTCATAATCCTAGTTTTTTATAATATCAAATATGATGGCACAATAATCAGAAAATAAAATACATTTTCATCAATCATTTTATAAGCATTTGATATTGGTTTAACAATAGCTATTATATACAAATTTAACCACAATAATCATACCATGAGATAGATGGTGAATCTATTTTTTAGAATAATTATTGGTTTTTTTATCATAACCATATGGGCAATGTCTACAACCACTTTCGCAACAATAGCCTCTTCTTAAGTGATATTGTTCTGTAAAACAACGATACCCTTCTGGGGTAATGTAATAATCGCCTTCTTTTGGAGTTAATACTTTTTTAGGATTGTTCATAGTTACAAAAATAGTATCTTGCAGTAATATGCCCATCGTAGTTAACAAATATTTGATAGGTCGCCGTTTTGTAGGTATCGCCCTTTGGCCTTTTATTGTGGTTAATAATTCTTTCCTTAAAGAGGACGAAGTCTTTATTAATCACGAAAAAATCCATTTGAGGCAGCAGGTAGAACTGTTGGTTATTCCTTTTTATATTTTTTACTTTACAGAATATTTGTTTAGAGTGATTCAATATCGAAATTTACAGCAAGCTTATCGCAATATCTCGTTTGAAAGAGAAGCATATCTTAATGAAGAAAACCTTGATTATCTTACAACAAGAAAACTCTGGAGTTTTTTTAAATATCGATAAATGCATATTTTTTTTTCGGAAACATCACCTTCAAAAAACCAATCGATTACACATTCTATTTTGGATAATGCCAGAGTTATTCTTGATATCAAACGAGAAGATCAGATTCATAGAGACGTTTCGGGTAATAAGTTCAGAAAATTAAAATATAATCTTATTGAAGCTAAAAAATCTGGTTATACTACAATACTAACTTTTGGAGGGGCATATAGTAATCATATTGCAGCAACAGCAGCAGCAGGAGAAATTATGGGGTTGCAAACCATAGGAGTAATCAGAGGAGACGAATTGGCTAAAGATCTTGAGAAAACACTATCAGAAAATGATACTTTACGGTTTGCTCACGCTTCAGGAATGCATCTTAAATTTATTAGTAGAGAACAATATAGAAATAAAACGTCTTCAGCTTTTTTAGAACAGCTAAAAGATGAGTTTGATTCATGTTACATTATTCCTGAAGGAGGGACTAATGATCTGGCTGTTAAAGGTTGCGAAGAAATATTAACTGCACAGGATAATACTTATGATATTATTTGTTGTGCTGTGGGGACCGGAGGTACAATTTCAGGAATTATTAATAGTACTAAAGCTCATCAAACGGTTATGGGATTTCCTGCTTTAAAAGGAGATTTTCTTGACAAAGAGATTAAAAAATATACGTCAAAAACCAATTGGAAACTTATTTCTGAATATCATTTTGGAGGGTATGGTAAAATAAACCAGGAAGGAGTAGAGTTTATGAATGGGTTTAACAATCAGCAACATATTGCATTAGATCCAGTCTATACAGTTAAGATGGTTTTTGGTATTTTTGATCTGGCACAAAAAGGTGTTTTTAAGAAAAATACTCGTATTTTAGCCATTCATACTGGTGGTTTGCAAGGGATAGCCGGAATGAACAAAAAATTAAAGAAAAAGAAACTACCCCTTATTACAATTGAATATTAAAATGAGGAAATTTATTGTATTGTTATGTATTGCTATGGTTATGATTTCTTGTGGAGGAAGCAAAAAAGTAACATCTTCAAGACTATCCAAACCCAAACCAAAATCGACGGTTATAACCGAGGTTGAGCAAAGTCCTAAAAATATAATAGTAGAAGAACATACTACAAAAAAACCACTTCCCGCGTTATCATACAATGATAAAGTGCAACGTTATATCTATGAATTCTCGGGTATTGCCAAAAGTGAAATGAAGACATATGGGATCCCGGCAAGTATAACATTAGCACAAGGAATATTAGAATCGGGAGCAGGGTATGGAGATCTTACGCAAAGAGCAAAAAATCATTTTGGGATTAAATGTCATGATTGGGAAGGAGATCGGGTATATCATGATGATGATCGTTCTCAGGAATGTTTTAGAAAATACAATCAGGCAAGTGAATCATTTAGAGATCATTCTTTATTCTTAAAAGATAGAAAGCGATATTCAAGACTATTTACATTTAGCCAAAAGGACTATAAATCCTGGGCACGTGGTCTACGTGAAGCAGGCTATGCTACCGATAAGAAATATCCTCAAAAACTTATTGCTATTATTGAGCGTTACGATTTGGATAAATTTGATGATGAGGTACTTGGTAAAAAACCGCGAAGAAAAGACGAAAAAAATAAAGCTGTTGCAGTTATAACTTCCATTTCTAATAAGGATGGCTATACCGTAAAAAAAGGAGACACTCTATATTCAATTTCCAGGAAATATAAAATTTCTGTAGAGGAACTCAAAGCATTTAATAATCTGGTCAATAATAATATCAAGGTCGGGCAAGTTCTTAAAGTAGTAGCTGCAGACGAAGAGGAAGAAGATTTTAATTAAACATGATCTATAAAAGAAGTAGCGCATTATTTACAGCAGCGCAAAAAGTAATTCCGGGTGGGGTTAACTCACCAGTACGAGCCTTCAAAGCTGTAGGAGGAGATCCCATATTTGTTACAGAGGCCAAAGGAGCATATTTGTATGATGAAGATGGTAACCGATTGATAGATTATATCAACTCATGGGGCCCGATGATTTTGGGGCACGCATATCCTCCAGTAGTAAATACGGTTGTCGATAAAGCTAAAAAAGGAACCAGTTTTGGAATGCCAACAGAAATTGAAACTCAAATCGCAGAACTTGCAGTTTCTATGGTACCCAATATCGATAAAATACGATTTGTAAATTCTGGTACCGAAGCCTGTATGAGTGCAGTACGATTAGCACGTGGATATACAGGTAAAGATAAGATTATCAAATTTGCAGGGTGTTATCATGGGCATAGCGATTCTTTCTTGATTCAGGCAGGTAGTGGCGCAGTTACTTTTGGAAGCCCCAATAGCCCGGGAGTGACCAAAGGAACGGCACAAGATACTTTATTGGCAAGATATAATGATTTGGATCATGTAGAACGTATTATCATGTCTAACCAGGGAGAGATTGCCTGTATCATTATAGAACCTATTGCCGGAAACATGGGATGTATCCCACCGGTAAAAGGATTTTTAGAAGGACTTAGATCTTTATGTGATACTCACGGTATACTATTGATTTTTGATGAAGTAATGACCGGTTTTAGATTAGCAAAAGGAGGAGCACAAGAACTTACCGGGGTAAATGCCGATATTGTTACTTTTGGTAAAGTAATTGGAGGGGGATTGCCTGTTGGTGCTTTTGCAGCACGCGCCGAAATTATGAATCATTTAGCACCACTTGGACCCGTATACCAGGCAGGGACCTTAAGTGGTAATCCACTGGCGATGGCTGCAGGATTAGCCATGCTTACCGAGTTGAATAACAACCCAGAGATATTTAAAAGCCTTGCCAGTAAAACCGAGTACTTGCATCACGGAATTGCTAATGCTCTGGATGAGCATAATATTACGTATACTATCAACAGAATTGGCTCTATGATTTCTGTTCATTTTGCAGAGGGTACCGTAGTAGATTTTGATACTGCGGCAAAGGGCAATAACGATACTTTTAAAAAGTTTTTTCATGGGATGCTAGACAACGGTGTTTATATTGCACCAAGTGCTTTTGAAACCTGGTTTATAACCGAAGCACTTACTTATGAAGACCTGGATGAAACTATTGTTACGGTACAAAAAGTTGCTAAAACACTTTAGAGAATAAACACGATTTTATTGACTGGGATGAGAAATTCTTGGAGTTGTGATTTTTTCAAATTGAATTCCTCCGGTTCCCTGTATTTCGATGTTTTTAGAAGTTATACCAGTTCTAATTTAAAAGCACTCAAATAAAAAGCAGTCATTTTTTGATTAGGCGAAAAAAGAAAAATCAAGCATAGCCCTAGCTACGGTTTAGTTTTATTTTTTCGCCTAAGTGAAAAAGGGCAAATTTTAGTAGGTAAATTTAAGTGGGAAATGGTATTAATACCTCTTGATATAACTAAGCTATTTTTGGTCGGATATGAATTTGATTTCAGGTTTTGGGATACACAAAACTCTAATTAGCAAATTACTTAACTACGATATTAGGATTTTTTAAGATTTTGGATGCCAATTAAGATGCTAACCAGGCACCTAGTTCTATGACATCTCCATTAGGAGATTTAACATCATACCCCTCTGGAGTAATTTCACTTTTTTGAATGTAGGGGAATTTTTGTAAGTATTCGGCACCACCATAATCTGTATAATCTTCTCGTATAGGAAAAATTGCAATATGCTCTTTAGGTTTTTGTGTATTGGCATATCGCAATTCCCACTTACAACGTTTAGAACTAATGGCATTTTCTGTAGCTAAGAAAATAAACTTTTTATTTTCCTTTATTTTTTCTTCTGTTTTTTGCTGGATCTCTTTGTCGGTTACCTTACCGGAATTTTCTGTAGTATCCGGATCAAGCAACAGATAATCTGCATAAATAAGTACACCAAACCCTTTTAGAAAATTAATGGCACTATCCAGTTCTTCAAGCTCGTCGTGTTTATATGAAAAAAACAGGGAAGTTTTAAGGAATTTTGTTTCTTCCTTAAAGAGTTGCAGACTTTCAGTAATAGACTTACTATATATTCTCGCAGCATTTCTAAACTGCAGTAGCCCGTATTTAGGTAATATATTCATGAGTGCTTTAACATGATCGTGTGTGTATACCTTAACGTACTATTCCTGAGTTTTGTTGTTACAAATACTGTTAAATCTTAATTTTGTTAAGTATAACAAAATGGTCTCTTCACTGTATATTCAGATCATAAAATATAGAAATACCCAGATTTAAAATGATGATAAACCTAGACATTTTTAACACAAGATATTTTTTGGTTATTTCCTGATATATGTTTTTACAAAAGTATCTGATGAACTTTTGGATGTAAGAATCAGTGTGCTTGCATTTGGGGTTGAAATTACAAAAACACTATGGCTATTAATGGTAAGATTAACACCGGTAATAGTATAATCATAAGTTGTTTTAGCATCTTCTTCGCATACATTGTTTGTACTTAACGCGTAAAGTGTATTACTTACTTTATTAGTATTAGTAAAAACATAAGTTTCCATAAGGTCACAAGTGTCTAAATCAATAGTAGTTCCATTTTTGGTAGAACTAGATAATTGCCATTGACCAATAATAAATGTTTCATTAATCGTACCGGTGACATCATCATCGGTATTACATGAAAAAGTAATATGTAATGTTATTAAAACGAATACAATTAGTTTTTTGCTCATAACTTTTCTTTTTTTGTTTTGGGCAAAATTAGCCAGGTTCTAAAAGTTAGAAGTCTCCAAAAGTTAGAATTGAACAATTATGGACTCTTTTTATGATTATGTTTGTTTTTTGTACATTTTTTTAAATGTAGTTGGAGTATGGCCGGTTTCTTTTTTGAAATATTTATAAAAAGCAGATTTAGAATTAAAGCCAGCTTCAAATCCTATTGCTACCATATCATAATTGCTAAATTCAGGATCCAAAATCATGGTTTTAGCTTCTTTTACTCTGTATGCATTTAAATAATCAGAAAAATTCTTTTGAGTAACACCATTGATTATTTGAGAAAGATAACCAATACTTATATTTAATCGGGCTGCAATATCATCTCTACTCAATTGTTGATTTCTATATAGCTTTTCATTTTCTAGAAGTTGTATAAATTTTTTAAAATATGGGTTATCCTCTCCTTCTTTAAATTTTACAGGCTCTTTCTGTTTTTCATTTCTTTTCTTTTTATTGATCTCTCTTATTTCGAATCTGTTTTTGGCCAAGGTAAATTTGTATATCCCTTGATAACCAATCCAATAAAAAAGGATAGTAAGCAATAGCCATATAATGATAGAATAATCACTGTTATAGTAATAATCTACTACACTTGTTAAAATCCAAAAAAAGATAAGCAAAACATGAAAAGTATAAAATAGACGTATCCATTTTAGATCGTAGCCAATATCGGGTTGATATTTGGTATCATTTTTAAATAACAAACGAAATTCTATGACAAGTAGAACTAAATTAAATAGAATCGAAAAATAATATTCTATGGTATAAAAATGGGGTATCCATGCTTTGTTATGAATAGAGTATAGATCAAAATAAAACTGCCCGCCAATGTATAGATTTAATATAACAGATATAACAAAAGGAATATACAATACCCATTGTTTATTTCTGAGCTTTAATGTGGGGTTTAATAATGTTAAGTAATAAAAATATAAGGTTACCGGAAACGCCAATACTAGTTCTATATCTTCTAGTATTCTAAAATTTTGGTACTCTTTATACCAATCATAGTGTAAGGCCCAATATTGAATATTGATAACCCCCCCGAGTAAAAGACTTATTCCCAGATATAAATTTGCCTTGTTTTTAAAAAATTTGGAAAATAAAATTATGACAGCAAAGATAAACCCTTGAGTTACTCCTAGTAAAATCAAAAAATCTAGTATTTCAAAATTCATACTTAATAACAGTGTATTTGACCTTAATTATGTAGTTTGGATTAGACTATTCGTTTAAATTAGAGAACCCAATTGTAATGTAATTGGGTTGATAATAAAATATGGATTTTTTTACTTAGAAGAAGAGTTTTTATTTAATATGGCATAAATAGCTACACTAACATATTTTCCGTTTTTGATTTCGCAGTCGACCATCGTCCCTTCGTATTCAAAATCTAATTTTGCTAATCCATTTTTGCAGTTCGAATTCTCGGCATCTACAAATCCTTCAATTCTATGCAATCCTAGATTTTCGAACCCGAATTTACAAATGAGAGGCATTACTTCTTTCATGATTCCTTTTCCCCAATACTGGGGAAGAAGCCAGAATCCGATTTCTGCTTTTTTGTTTTCTTTTTCGATAGCATTAAGCCCTCCTGCACCATAGAAAGTATTACCATCTTTAGAGCAGATAGCCCACCATATGCCGGTTTCATTTTTTTCTAGTTCTGCAAACCATGTTATTTGCTCTTTGGTAGCTTCAAGACTATTAAAGCTAATCCCGTAGTATTTGATTACATCAGGATTAGATAGACCAAGATATACATTCTCTAAATCATCGTTTGTAAATTGACGTAGTCGTAATCGTTCTGTTTCTATAATAGGAAATGTAATCGCCATTTATGTTTTGTATGGTATTATGATTTGATTTAAGAATACTTCTGTATTTCGATATCAAAATGTTTTTTTAGAAGTTCGTTAAATTTTGTTTCTTCAGTAAATTGTATGATCTCGGCATCTGCTCCTTTGGTAATTTTACATTGATTGTCATTTAAAGTAATTCTTCCTGTATCAGTAATCATAGAGATTACTTTTTTTTGTGTAAAATGAGAATCTTTACTGGTTTGATGAAATATACACATTTCTTGAAACTCATTAAAATTTCGACCTATAGTTTTAAAAATATACTGTGGAGTTGATACTTCATCTACCACTTCACTTACTTTTAAATAATCATCATCAAATTTATCGAACTCAAAATAACCGAAATCATCAGATAACCTGATCCCGGTTTTAATCAGTAATGGGGTGTATGAGAATTTGCCAAACCCTACATCGACCAGATAATCATTGTTGTGTACCGAAGCTATTATAGCTAAATGATCATATTCTTTTCCGTATCCTTGTGATGTGCTATACACCCTGCCCGAAATCATTTTTACATCAAACCCAATTTCTTTTAGTAAATGATAGAATAACCCGTTTAGCTCATAGCAAAATCCTCCTCTTTTTTGAACTACTATTTTATTATAAATAGCATCAACGTTAAGTATGATTTCTCTATTGTAATGAATATCCAGATTCTCGAAAGGCACATTTTTTAAGTGAGACTGCTGCAGTTCGAAAAGTACTTTTTTATTAACACTTATTTCCTTCTTGTACCTTATTCGTTCTAGATAGAGATCAATATTCATTACTGTATTTGATTTATAAAATCGTTTAATTTTACTTCTACTACATCAGGGAGAGTGCCATTTTCGACCCAGCAATGTACATCTGCGATGTATTTCATACCCAGGTATTTTGATGTTTCTATAAATGGCATGTGAAATCCGTTTTTTAATTGTTTATCCGAACCGCAACTTAGTACTGCCATTTCCATTCCTCTTAGTTTCCGACCTGTTTCTTTTTCTATTTTCAAACAATCAGAAATTCTATCTAAAAAAGTTTTCAGAATTCCACTCATAGTATACCAATATACAGGAGTTGCAAAAATAATGAGGTCATATTGATTTACGATCTCACGAATTAAAGGATGAAAATCATCATCTCTGTTTTTGAATTCGTAATCAAATTCTGATATGTTTTTTGTTTTTAAATCTATTATAGAATAGTTCATTTGCTGGCTAACAAATGAAGCTGCTTTGTATGTATCTCCATTGCTATTTGAACTCCCCAAAATTATAATTCCTTTCTTCATCGGGTATGATGTTCTTTTTTATGCTATTAGTCAGGTTATTACTTTTCTTTAGTTATTGATAACGATATGCTATACTGATGAGACTAAGATAGAAAAATCTACCCTGATCGGGATCAGTAGATGATACGTAGTTTATAATTTTTTATTCTATATGTAGACATGGCCAAGTTTTAAACTTTAGATAAAGCACCAAACTTGTTAGTGGTTATTCTTTTTTTAGATAATCCCAACTTGAAACCACTTCAAAATCCGGAATGTTTTCAAATAACATGTCTAATGTCCATTTATGATTATCACCAACAATAACAAGTATTCTATCGCCTTTCTGTGTCATTTTTAGAATGTTACCTGCCATTCTTATATTTCTTTGGTACCACCGACCTAACCAATCGGGGCCTATCCAGTTTTTTTGGATCCCTACTCTTATTTCATACATATGCATACGTTGTGCATTAAATTTTTGAGCGGTTGGAGAGTTCATAAGTGCAATACGATCATAAAGATTATGATTTTTATATATCTTTTGATTTTGATTAAAAATCTTAATTAAATACTCTTCATATCTATTGTAAAAACCATCATCATTTTGTTTAGCATACTTACCAAATGAATCAAAAGAAAAATTTTCTAAAGATCCTATAAATTCGGTTTGGTTATCAAAAAGGTATATACTATCATGTTTCATATTTTTAGCAATGCGAAATCCTAATTGATAAACTTCATTCCTCTTGTTTGAAATATCAAATGTATCAGCTATAAAAGATTGATACTCTTTATTTGCTACAGATGATATAGAAGGTTCCCATTCTAATACTACTTTTGTAGGATTGTATTTTGATATAGTTTTGACCAATTTTGCAATATTCTCTTGATTTTCAGATTCAAGAACATCTTTACCAAAATGTAATGTTCCTACAATCATAATTTTTGATTGCGTCAACGAGTCATAATTTTTTAATGTGTTTTCTGCCTTTTCAAGTTGATTAAGGGTGGAGGTGTCTTTATTTGGATTACAACTAAATATGAGTATAACTACTACTAATAATAATAAACTTTTTAAAAATGGTTTCATAAGTTGATGTTTCATAATTATTACTAACAAACATGCGTCATCACTAAGATAACTTTACATTATAAAGACTACAGTACGGCCTTTTTGTGTTATACTGTTTATAAATCTATTCTTAATATCGATATTAAGATGTGTTGGTGTAAAGATGAAAGGAGTATAGAATTGTTACAGTGCTTTTGATTTTTTCACTTCAAAATACGCAAAAGAACAGGTATTTGGTATGAGACTTTATGAGGTATTGGCAGTCTAATTAGTACATGGTATTCTTATTAGCACTTTTTTCAGGAACTTGCTGAATAGCATCCCAATGCTCTACAATTTTTCCGTTTTTATCAAATCTAAAAAAATCCATGGTTATATATTCGTCATTTTCTGGCCAGGTTTGATGTGTATGTAGTGCTACCAGATCACCTTCGGCAATACAACGTACAAATTCTATTGATTTGTTGGGATACTCAACTTGCATTTTTTCGAAGTAATCAATAAATCCCCGGGTACCATCTTCGACATCTGGATTATGCTGAATATACACATCACCAACATAGCGTTCTACCGCTTTTTTAGGATTTCCGGTATATGCGGTTTTGTAGAATGCGATGGCATTCTTTTTATTTTCTTCTAGGTTCATAACCCTTTAGTTTTATGTTGTAAGAATTATATACATGTGTTACTAAGATAACTTTATTTCGAATAGGCAAGCCGGGGCTTTACCATAATGATCGGGCAATCCTTCGGTGTTTTTTAAATCAAAAAGCCCTAAAAAGTCAAATCCAGCCTTTTTATAATGTTCAATGAGCTTTATGTTGTTGCTTAAGGTATCTAATCGTATATAATCTTTATTACTTTCTCGGGCATATTCTTTTGACCACTTTACAATGATAGCTACAAAATTTTGACCTCTATAATCAGGGTTTGTTGCAATACGATGAATATAGATAGCAGCATCACCATTTTTTTCTTCCCAAATTTGCTCATCACTAAATGTAATGGTCCATACACAAGTAATCTTATCATCAATAGTAATTTTCCATTGTCTGTTTTCTGAAATACTGTCTTCTACAAGTTGTCGCTCAAATTCTGGCCAAACCACAACTCCTTTTTTTGATTTTTGATATGCCGAAGCTATTCTGTATAATCTGTATATTTCATCAATATCCTCTATTGTACAATTTTCAATTTTCATACTCTTTTCATTTAGGAAATAGGTATTCAAATGTCTAACTATTTTTAAAGGGCTACAACCCAAAAATTGCTAATATTTTGTGAATTTAACAAGTTGTTATTTTATTATATGACATAAATAGATTAGTAGTGTTTGCATATCATAGTTTTAATGGGCTACTCTAATAATGTAAGGCAAGTATTATTGCTCAATTTCACAATGTTTTAATTTTTTCCTTAGGTTTTCTATATCAGCAGGGTTAATTTTATTTCCATGAAGATCTAAATACCTTAATCTGGTCAACTTCTCTATGGATTGAGGCAAACTCGAAATTTTGTTATCGTAGATAGAAATACTTTGTAATGTTTTAAGACTTCCTATAGCATCAGGAAGTCGTTCCAGAGGATTATTTACAATAAAAAGAATTTCTAATTTTTCTAAGTTGAGAAAAGAATCCGGAAGCTCTTTGATCGCATTATTCCTTAAAAATATATTTTGTAGCTGTTTAAGATTTCCTATTGAATTGGGTAATTTTCTTATCGGATTGTTTTGTAGGTACAGATCGGTTAAGCTGGATAAATTTCCAAGGGATTCGGGTAATTCGGTTAATAAATTTTCTTGCAGGTCTAAATCTTTTAATTGTTTTAGACATGCTATAGATTTGGGTAGTTTTTCAAGCATATTTAATCGTAAGTCAAGACGTTCTAAATTGGTGAGTTGACATATATGCTCTGGTATAGTAGATAAATTATTACCGTATAATCTTAATACTTTTAAGTTTTTAAAACTCCCGATAATTTCAGGAATGCTATCTAATTTTCCGTGGGATAAATCCAGTTCTTCGATATATTCTTTTTTGTCAATCAATTCTTTTAGAAATTCGATAACACTTTGGTTATGCGTTCTGTCATTTACCAGGGCGTATGAAGATTTTTGGGCATAAACAGATGTACCAATAATTAGTATAAAAAGAAAAGGAATGATTATTTTCATAGGGCTCGATTTGGTGCTGGAAACAACAGTATTTATAATAGAATATACATACTGGTTTGTATTTATTTCAAAACCTCACATGGTCAATGTAAGCATATATCAAAAGTACGGTTTTACATAATAGAATGTGATGTTTTTGATAGGTATTTATAGCATTTTAATGCAGTTGGTACATCGAGCTTATTTTTTGCTGAGCAATGTATTTATTTCGGTATTCGCTCCTCCACACACAATTACTAAAACAGTTTCATTTTCTGTTATCAATTCGGGATGAAAATACGGAACAGAAAGTGCTGCTCCACATGCCGGTTCAACGATTACATTATATTCATCCAAAAAATTAAATGAAGCATCAATAGCCTCTTTATCACTAACAGTGATGGGTTTAATATTGAAATGAGATGCTAATTCTAATGATTTTTCGGCAATTTTTTTGGCCCCTAAACTGGTTGCAACAGAAGATATTTCTTCTAGCTCTATAACTTTTTTGGCCTGCCAGCTTTTATAAAATGATGCTGCGCCGGTGGTTTCGGTTGTAATTACCTGAGTGTTTTCCCATCCATTTTTTTTCATTCCTTCGAATATTCCACAAAGTAAGCCACCACCACCAACAGATACTACAATTTTATCGGGTTGTTGTATTTGTTTTGCACATTCGTCTATAATACTCGAATGGCCTTTCCAAAGTAAAGGATCGTCAAACGGAGAAACATAAACAGCACCGGTTTCTTCCGAAATTTTCTGGGCATAGTGATGCGCTTCATCCCAAACAGTACCATATACTTCGACTTCGGTTCCTAAATTTGCTATTTTGTTAATCATAAATACAGAAGTCGTTTTAGGAACGACGACTTTAACTTTTGCACCAATGTGTTTCCCAACATATGCCAAAGAATATCCGGCGTTTCCACCCGAAGAAGCAATAAAATTTTTCTTCCCTTTATTGAAATGAAAGCGGCACAATTCTTCCATACCCCTGATTTTGAAAGAACCGGTTGGTTGATAGCAGTCTAACTTATAATATATGTTTTTTTGCTGCTCTCTTTTTAATGTATGTGATCTGTAAATTGGGGTTTCTATATAAAGTTTATGGTCCATCTGTTGTTTTAATATTGCCAATAATACTTATACTATGTATTAGTATGCATATATTACTTTAAGTTTATATCAAAAATAAGGTTTTACAATATAGGATATGATCTTTTGAACGTCTTTCATACCTTATAGAATAATTAATTAAACGATTTTTATTTTTTGTTTATGAATGCCGGTAAGAAGATGTCTTTCATTATTGCAAAAGGTAACTTGTCTTCTTGCGAGTTGTATGCTCCTCCTGTAAATACAGCAACCATATCCAGTTTAGGAAAAATCATGATATATTGCCCTCCGTTTCCAGTTGCTGTTATAGAAACCATCACTTTTTCACCTACTTTAAACGGAATGCTCCACCATAAATAACCATAATCAATTCCTGTGATTTTTGTTTTTGGAGTGGTGGATTCCTCAATCCATTTTTTAGAAACAATTTGTTTTTCATTCCACTTTCCATTATTAAGTATCAATTGCCCAATTTTAGCCATATCACGAGAGGTCATATATAACCTTTTTCCCGAAGGAATCACCTTTTTATTCGAAGTATGCTCCCAGCTTATATTAGTAATCCCCAGTGGATTGAATAGATATTGCCGGGCAAATTTATCGATTGTCATTTTGGAGGCTAGACTTATTATTTCTGCTATTAACACTACACCCATAGAGCAATAGTTAGAGACTGTTCCTGGTTCGTTAACCATTGGTAAATTAAGTGTATATTGAAGCCAGTCCTTTTTTTTATAAACCCTATCCTCTTGCCCTGCTGATTTCTTGTCCCAGTCATTACAATCAAATCCAGAAGACATTGTTAATAGATGTCTGATTGTAATTTTATCTTTTCTATGATCAAGGTTTTTGGTGGGTGCCAGGTTTTTGAGATACTTTGATATAGGGTCGTCAATACTATCAATGAATCCTTTATCGATTGCAATCCCTAATAAAATTGACCTTATGCTTTTTGTTGAAGAGCGAAGGTCGTGTTGTTTATTTGTCGAATGGTCGTTGAAATATTCCTCAATAACGATTTGATTATTTTTTACTAATAAGATACTATGTAACTTATTTTTACTATTCTGTACCTGATTGAATAACTGATAGATTCTTGTGGTATCGATATTCTGAGAATGCAGATTACTTGTTTCCCATCCATCCTCAAGACTTTTTGGCCGAGAATATTTATATGAGTTTTGTCCGTAGCAAAACGTACTAATTATGAGAATAAAAAATGTTTGGGTTACTATGTTTTTCATATTAAAAAGTAGCCACAATATGTGTACCAGTTTATATTTATATAAAAACTCATCTTATACATCAGGACACATTTCAAAAATAGGGTTTTAGAAAATATGATTTGATATCCTGGTTGGATTGATTTTGTTATATAGATACGTTATAACTATCGGGAGAATTAAACCTTTTAACGGTTTTAATCCAGAATGAATCGAAAGGATCAGTTCATGGTTGGATTGCGATACGATAAAAAATTGAGTAGAAATAAGTGTTCCTATGCCTAGCCACATTAATGCTGGCCCTATATTTTTTCTAAAAATAATTAAGGTTAGACTAATGATTATAATACCTCTAAGAATGCTCTGTATTGTTATTATGGCCGAAACAGGAATACCATCTTGAAATGAGTGTAAGAAATTATTTGAGTTTACGATATCATCCCCAAAATAGATGGTATATAGCTTTGATATGTGATAAACTAACAAAAAGAGAGTAGGGACTATTATGGCTATTTTTAGAATTTTTGATGTCGATTTCATATGGGCTTGTAATTATGTTATAGGTATGTAGGTCAATAGGCTCAATAGGCATTGTTGCTATTTATCATTTTGCTTTATATTGGTTATTCTTTGCTCAAAGCGAAGTGGAGATGGTAACGGGTTTTCATATTCACTAAATTTTTTATTTAGATATGCATTATGTTTACTTCTTTTCTGATGAATTAAATCATAATGTGTAAATGTTGTCCATAATACCGATTTTAATACGTTTTTTTCTTCGTTCCACATTTGCATTTCTACCAGAATATCGCTGGCATTCCATTCTAATATTGTTGATAAAATGATTACTTTTTCCATTAACTGCGCTGGATTAAAATATGCGATTTGATTTTGAGTTACTAACCAGCTTTTACCTGTTTTTTTGGCGTATTGGTATACATCAAAATCATAGTTATTTACCAAATGATCTTCTCTGGCATTTATAAAATAATCTATATATCTAGAATTGTTTAAATGATTAAATGGATCACAATCAGGGAAACGGATCACTGCTATACTTTCTGGGGTTTTAGTTATTTTCATAGTGCTTCTGTCATTTTTCCAATATTTACTCCTTCTGCCATAGTAAATTTTATATCACGAACGTATTTCATATCCCCCCATAGGTATGTATTTCCTTTTAACCCTTTTGTTGTCTTCATCCGTCTGTTTAGTCTTGAGATCTCAATATCTGTGGCTTTTCTTTTCTCGCCTAATATACCGTACAATCTAACAGCAGGGTAAGAATCAAATTTTAATTTGTAAAGAGATTTTATCCAAAACCATTTGCTGCTATTTACCCCTAAAACGCATATGTTTTTATTAATTTTTACATTATCGGGTATCTTTTCAGGAAATTTCTCAAAATAGAAACCGGTTTGATCTTTGTTTAAAAAAAACGTACCTATGGGGGTCACTGTCGGCTTGTTATCTTTGTCTACAGAAGCTATAGCTACCGATAAGCTGGTCTTATAGGCGGTGTTAAAATGCTTTCTGATTGCTCTCCAGTTTGCGATACTATCCATTATATTCCTTTTATAGTATGTAAAAGTCAATATTTAGAAACAGAAATCTTTTGATATAGATCAAATTCGACTATTTCTGTGCCCTGATTCGGCTTAGCGTCTCTTGGGTTATACCAATATATGAAGCAATATCACCCAATGAAATGTGTAATTCTATTTTAGGATATTCTTGCAAAAGAAAGTCATATCGTTCTTTGGCAGTAGAGAACTGAAGATATACTACTCTTTTCTGAAGTTGAAGCATTATTTTGGTAATGGCATTTCTTGTAAATCGTTCAAAATCGTGATATGTATTCGAAAGGATATTAATATGTTTCCTGTTAAACTCTAATAAAATACTATCTTCGGTAAGTTCTATATAATGCTCACTGGGACGGCCCAAAAAATAACCGGTAATCGCGCAGATAAATTCATGCTCAAAAGAAAACCAGTCTGCTATGGCTTTTCCATCTTTTAGATGATATGCCTTTGCACTTCCTTTATAGATATAAAAAAGTTTATTGGTATAACTCCCTTCTCGTACTAACTGAGTACCTTTTTCTAATTCTAACATCAGGATATCACTTTTCCACTCTTCAATGATTTCATTTGACAGTGTACCGTATTCACTGGTTATTTTAGCAATAATTTCATCTAGCATTGAATTATTTTTTTGACGCATCGGATATAGTGTAGAACTAAATACAATTATAATTTAACTATGGAAAGATAATGAATTTGAACCATAAAATAACTTTTCGGTAGGCCTGTTATGAGTTTGTAGAAGGGGACTGTATAACATGTTTTTATAACATTAGAACTTCTGCAACTTATTACTATTATTTGTTATTTTCTTTTTGCGATTTGACTTTCCTTTCCATTAAAATAAGTTAGTTCTTTCCCATCATTCGAAAAAGAGATATACCTGTATGGTACTTGTCCTTTAATATGAAATTTGGTATCAGAAAGCGTAGAGAGTTCAAATATATATGCGCCCTTTCTTCGCAACATTAATTTCTTATCTCGAAAAATTAGTTCATCAACCTCCCCATTTTTATATTGGTACATTCCTTCGTAATTCTTTGCACTTTCCGGAAGTGGAGTACTAGAATTGTAATCGACAGAAATTGTTTTTTCAATTGTTTGAACATGTACAGTATTGTTTCCGCTAAAAGCCAAAGCTAATTGTTTAATTTCGTCATCTTGAGTTATTTCATCCGAAGTTTTACCGGCAAATGATAGTTCTTTGATTCTTTCAATCCATTGTATTGAATTTTTTCTATAGGTATTAAGTTCTGTTTTATCAGAAGATAATTTACCGTGACCAGCTACTATAACAGTATTTTCGTTTCCAAGAGATAATGCTTTGTCTATGAAATCTATATGACCTTTGCTACCACCTCCGAAATAAAAATGAGGAAAGAAATTAGTCATATAGGTATCTCCCATAAAAATGGTGTTGTTTGTAGTGAAATAAATTAGCACATCGTCAAAAGTGTGTGAAGTAATATGATAGAGCTCGATTCTTTCATTCTCTAAATCGAACGTATACTTGTCTTTAAAAGTAACACCATATTTTGCACTGGTATATTTAATGTTTTCTTGAGAAATGATAGTTGCCCCTAATGCTGCAAAGAACGAATTTGCCCCGGTGTGATCTTCATGACCATGCGTGTTGATTATATATTTAATAGGTTTATTAGAAAATTCTTTTATTTTCTCTAATAAGGCTTGGTGATTATTTGAGCCCGTCATAGGATCAATTAAAATGATTTCTTTAGTTCCTATAAAAACACCAACATTTGTATGGTAATTATTAGATTTTATAACATAAAGATTATCGGTTATCTTTCGTTGGGTGAAATTAGGTCCTTGTTCTAACTTTGTTTCATGTCGAACAGCTATTTCACCTTTTTCCTTTGGTTTTTGATCTGAGCAGAAAGTGAAAAAAACACAAAGAAAAAGTAGTGTCAATTGCTTTATATCGAATACGTGTATTAATTGAATATTCATGATTTGTTTTATGTAAGATGTAAAACATTAGTAATCAGCAAAAGATCAAAAGTATTATTTTAATTTAAGTATTGCGTCTTTACATTTTTCAATAGTATCGAAGATTTCTAATGTTTTATCCTTTGGATTAATGTGTATATATGAACTACATATGGTCTGAAAATGTTTTGGTTCCAGGGCTATGATTTGCTTTTGATTCACTGTTTTATTTTCAATTTGTAAATGATAATTTTTATTATGACAAGACTGAAATAACGTAACAAAATAGTTAAGGCCCGAAAAATTTTTAAGGCTAAATCCCTCTAAATTTTGCAAAACATCATGCATCGTCGTATGCGATACTAATGTATTGTTCTTTTTTTGTTGGTAAAAAGAAACAATCCTATTATTACTATCTTTTACAGGAGTATAAGTGCTATCTAATAATTGTATTGCAAATTGGTGGTTGGGATGTATAGATTCTTTTTCTAAAATTAAAATCTTGTAACACATCGCTTCCCATCCACAATGCTGTGCAACTACATATTGTACTCCTGATAATAATAGTAGCAAAAAGAGGATATTTTTTTTTGTATGTAGCGTAATCATTTGTTATTTACATAGAATTTTTAACTCTACTATTTCTTTGAAAAATTTCTCTATATAATTTCATGTTAGTGTAATTCCCGAAGTTTTTTTAATTGAAGTGGTTTAAACTTTTTTGATTTAAGTGAAAAATAGTGGTTTTGTGCTCAGATGAAGTAATTTTTTAGTTGCATAGCAGAGCTACGGAAGTCAAAAATTGTGAAATATGAGTGCAAAAAGACATTTTTTTAGCAAATTGAAAAAAGTTTAAACCACTTCATTTTTAGTTTTAGCAGGAAATTAGTTAACAGAATGATTAATTTAATTTAGAACAAAGATAAATTTAAGTATATTTTTATCTCTCACTGTTTTCAGTGAAAAATAGTTGTTTTTTATAATGTACATGGGATCAATAGGAGTATTTATGAAGGATAAAGAAGATAGAATTAAAAAAATAAAAAACCCCTGGCCAACTAAAGATGCTATGGAGCAGGTTTATACAATGAAACTTTGGGGAGGTAATACATCTGATTTTTATTCGGGTGCAGGGTCACATCAACCCGAGATTGTAGATCCATATATAGATGTTGTGACTTCGTTTTTAACATCTTTTAAAAATCCTCTTACCGTATGTGATTTAGGTTGTGGGGATTTTAATGTAGGAAAAAAATTGGTAAAACATACAAAGAAGTATGTTGCTGTAGATATAGTAGCAGATCTTATAGCATATAATAAAGAAAATTTTAAAGCAGAAAATTTAGAATTTCATTGCCTGGATATTGCAGTAGATGATCTGCCTTCTGGGGATTGCGCTATAGTAAGACAAGTGCTACAACATCTATCGAATGCAGAAGTACAAAAGGTAGTGAATAAGCTAACCGATTTTAAATATGCTATTTTAACAGAGCATTTACCTGAAGACGATTTTGTACCTAATATAGATATTATTTCTGGACAAGGAATTAGACTAAAAAAACAAAGTGGTTTAAATATCTTAGTACCGCCATTTAATGCTAAGGTAAAAGAAGAAAAACAATTAGTATCTAGTACTTTAGAAAATCATAAAGGAGTTATTGTAACTACATTATATCAATTTTTTTAAGCTATAGCAGTTTTTATATCAAGGGGTGTATTTCAATTTGGTGCGATGTTTAAGGGGAAAATTATAGATGTAAGAACTTCGACAAGCTCATTTTGACATATGAGAAGAAAGAAAATAAAAACTTTCAGGTGCTAATGATACTTTTAACCTTACCCCATACAGAATATAGTATTATATAAACAGTTATGAGGAAAAACTAGTTGTATGAGGATATTGATGGTTAGGCTTACTTATAAGTTGTAGGCGTCAATGCAGCAGCGACTTCGGCACAGTTCAACCAGGATTCATGACTTTGTACTATCATCCATTTATTGTTTTGTTTTTGTAGGGTTGCCGTCCAAATAAGTTTTCCGGTGTATTCTGGTATTCCTTTAAGTTTTAATTTTAAACGTACCGGAAGTGTAAATGTTACTATATCTTTTGATAAAACCTTGGTATTCCAGCTTTCAATGGTATTATGCAAAACTTCAACCTGAGGGCCAATTTCTCGATATGCTTTTCTAAGATCATTTAAGGAATGGATTGCCCCGTCGGATATAAAGTACGAATTGTCGGTTTCAGAATAATGAATTAAACCTGACTCAAAGTCCATATTGTTAGAATATTCGAATACCTCTTTAACTATATCGGTAGCTGATTTTGTAATTTCTTGTATTTGAGCTTCTGTCAATTGATTTTCTGTTATTTGACAAGATTGATTCAAAAAACAAAAAACGCTAAGTAGTAGCGGTATATATCTTTTCATCTATTATAATTTTTTAATAGCTAATAACTAAAATAACAAATATTTTATGTTTTTAATCTTTCTATTACGATTACGCTATTAGGAAGAAATATGAATATGACCACTAGAGAGTAAACCAAATGATAGGAGAAGAAAGTTTTTGTATATAGAGAGGAGTGAGGTGCTAGGTATTAGGTGTTAGGTTTTGTTATGGCTACTTATTTTGTTAATCAGCCCTGTAAAAATAAACCCATGAAACGGGTATACCGCATACCAGTATAGTCTGCCGGCCAGACCTAAAGGTCTAAATGTTGCCGTTTGGATCACATCGTTACCTACTATTTTAAATTCGAGCCACGCTTCTCCCGGAAGTTTCATTTCTGCAAAAAGTAACAATCTTCCTTCTTGTTTATTTGCATAGAGTACCCGCCAGAAGTCTAATGAGTCCCCAACAGATATAGTGGATTGATTGGTGCGGCCTCTTCGCAATCCGACTCCGCCAAATAATTTGTCTAAAAAACCACGGATTCTCCAAAGCCAGTTGCCGTAATACCATCCATTTTCACCCCCGATACTCCAGATTTTCTCTATCGATGATTCGTAGTTTTCAATTTGTCGAATACGCTTATCTTTAAAACACCCATATTCTGGAACCGCTATAAATTCTGATATGTTACTGGTTATCTCACTACTAGAATAAGAATCTTTCCAGCTAGAAGCAATCTCATTATTCTTAATATTATCAAATGCTCTTAATAGCGCTTCCTCATAGGATATAGGTTGTATGTTTAGCAGGGTGTTGATTTCATGATCTCTACATACAACCTCGACCTTCATACTATCGACCAGGGACCTGGCTAGTTTGTAAGAAGTAGAGGTAACAAAATATAGCCAATAAGAAGAAAGTCTCGGAGTCATTACAGGAACTGTCCAGATTCTTCTTTTTAAATTTCGAACTTTTGCAAAACCAAGTAGCATTTCTTTATACGATAGAATATCACTACACCCAATATCAAAATTCCTGTTATACGTTTCTTCTCTAAGGATACATTCGATTAAAAAACGTTGTACATCTGCTATGCCTATGGGTTCACATTTGGTAAGAAGCCATTTTGGGGTGATCATAATAGGAAGTTTTTCTACCAAATCACGCATGATCTCGAAGGATGCACTGCCAGAGCCAATAATAATTCCCGCTCTAAAGCATGTTAAGTTGTAGTTCCCTTTTCCCAGTTCTTCCTCAACGGTTTTTCTTGATAACAGATGCTTAGATAAATTAGACTCATTAACGATACCACTTAAGTATATTACTTGTCTGACAGTTGTATTAGATAGCGCATTTCTAAAATTGACAGCAGATTTCTGTTCTAATGATTTGTAGTTGTCTGATGTCGACATCGAGTGTACCAGATAATAAGCTACATCAATATCAACAGGAATTTTTGAAAGCGAAGAAGCATCTAATAAATCAATTTCTAGTACAGAAATACTGGTGCTTAGTGATGGGGGAGGATGAAATCTAGAGGTATCCCTAACACAACATACCACATGATACCCTTTATTTACTAATAAAGGAAGAATTCGTTTGCCGATGTAGCCTGTAGCGCCTGTTAAGAGTATTTTCATGCCTTTAATACAACTTGTATACGATGTAAATATACTTTTATATTACGTACTTATCTATAATCCAACACTTCTTTTAAGGCGAACCAGAGTGTTGTACCTACACTATAGTGATATAGGTAATATAGGTTAGAAAAAGGAGTTGAATACTATTAATGAGTAATGCGATTTTGATGATCTGATGTTTTCTTTTTAAACTTTTTTCCAAATCATTGATCTGACTTTGGATATCTTGTTTTATACGGGTGTCCTCGATGCTGTCAAAAAACGAAAAAGACTTTTTGTAAGCATTTAAATGTGGGGATATAGTATACACGGTAATAAGTATCGAAAAAATCGAAAAAAGAAGTATTAAACCGGTGACCACTTTTAGCGGAGAGAGGTGCAATGGGGAGACTAGTGTTGCTAATTCTCCTATAAGGGTTATGATGCTAACAATAATGAATACATTAAGAACTAAAATAAGTATTCCTTTAATATTAATTTCGGTATCATGTCTATCAAACTGTTCTATAGTTTTTATTTTTTTTTCGTAGCCCATGTTACAATTTATTAGTTGTGATTAGCTAAATAAGGATGTTTTATATGCGATTAGATAAAGCTATTAGTGTAACAATATCTTAGTGTGTCTTTTATAAAAGTACAACTACCTTTTGTAAAAAAGTTACGGAAAACCTCATAATATCAGAATGATAGCTTTTCGATAGCTCTGCTGGGCCCTTTGGTTTGCTTATACCGTACCCGAAGGGTACATGAGATCCCCCCTGAGTTTGATCATTTATATTATAATAAACCCCTGTATAAGTTATCATACAAGGGGTTTATTATAGGTTTATAGAGTGTGTTATTATGCTTCTTCGGGAGCAATAAACTTGTATACCAACCCGGCAAAAATAGCTCCTATGATAGGGGCTACCCAAAATAGCCATAGTTGCTCTATTGCCCAACCTCCTGCAAATAATGCCTGGCTTGTACTTCTGGCAGGATTTACCGAAGTATTGGTTACCGGTATGCTTATAAGATGGATAAGGGTTAGTCCTAATCCTATAGCAAGGCCTGCAAAACCTTTAGGAGCTTTAGAATGCGTAGCGCCCAAAATAATAATCAAAAACATAAATGTCATTACGATTTCGGTTACTAAAGCCGCAAGCATAGAATAGCCACCGGGAGAATGATCATCATATCCATTGGCAGCGAATCCACCGATTTCGAATCCTGATTTTCCTGTAGCAATAAGGTATAAAATCCCTGCACCAGCAATACCACCCAATACCTGGGCAATAATATAAGGAAGCAGTTCTTTTTTATCAAAACGACCGCCTATCCATAACCCGATAGATACTGCAGGGTTAAGATGGCAACCCGAAATATGCCCTATGGCATAAGCCATAGTTACAACGGTTAAACCAAATGCAAGGGCAACCCCTGCAAATCCTATCCCTAACTCTGGGTACGCTGCCGCTAAAACAGCACTTCCACACCCACCTAATACTAACCATAAGGTTCCGATAAATTCTGAAATTAGTTTTTTCATGTTGTTTATTCTAGTGTTGATGTTAATAATGAGGGTATGAATGATTACTAAGATACTTATCTTTCTTTTATGCATTCTATTCTGGTATGATCTTTTCTTTTAATTTCGGATGAAGTGCAGAATAACAGGATAAGGATACGGTACGACTTGTCATTCTAGACTTGATTTGGGGTCTACTTTTGAACATACGATTCTGGATTCGGGATCGAGTGATCCAATACCTCTAAATATTCAATAAAAATGTGACGTCACGTTAAGTGATTCGATACTTCGGTAAGTTCGGCAGAGCTATCGAGATGCATTTGATCAGACAAATACCTATAAAAGAACCCCTTGCTTGATGATTCAAACAAGGGGGATATCGTATTACAGATGTATTATCTTATTTTTTAGGATCAAGGATGGCTGTAATACGTTCTGCGATATCTTGCAGGTGGTATTGCGTCATCCTATCTGATGTTCTGCCAATAGCATTTCTAACTGCCCGGCGTAGTGTATTTAATTCTGCGCGTACTACTGCTCTGATATCACTTTGCGAGGCATTTACATTAGTTCGTACTACAAAGCGTCTTAAATTCTCTGGAATCTTAGGCTGCTCCTTGGTCATTAAAAATTCTAAACGATCGATATACGCTCTCTGTAGATTACGACGGTATACATCGATAGTACGACCGTTTCGCAATTCGCTCCATAGTCCCGATCGCAGTTCGGTCATCATATCGAGTAGCGTATAGGCTTCTTTATTGTTTAGGGCTTCATTCTCGATTAATCGTGCCATACGCCCATGGTCCAATAAGTTGTTTAACGTTCTCACCTGGAAATTACGAATACGTTCTACATTTCCTGCAGATTCTATTTTATCAAAAATAGTTTTGTCGAGTAACCAATCGGGAGTGGTAAACAATTGCTCATGTAAAAATTTCATGGCACGTTTCTGATTTGCTTTGGTCACATGAGAATATACTGCTCCTTTTTGATCATAGGTTTTATAGTATTCGTATACTCCACCAATATTAGAAGATACATGCCCCATATATCGGTTAAATTGCCCTAATACTTGTCTGTACATTGTGCCTAGGTCATCATAGTTTTTACCATCTTCGGCAGTCCATGTGATGAGGTTGGGTACAATTCTTTTTAAGTTTTTGATTCCGTAGGTACTGGCGAGTACAGCATCATCACCAAGATCTTCGGTTTGCGAGCTTGGATCAATAACGCCAAACTGTTGTTTCCCGAATCGATACATAGGATCATTTTGATGTTCGAGTATCCAGCTGTCTAGCGTTTTCTTCTCTTCTTCGGCAGTTGGGGTAAGTATTGGTCGATATCCCCATCGTATGGCATGCTTATCATAGATGCCGATATTAGGCATTAAGGCAACGTCACCATCTCCTGGCTGGGCCACATAGTTAAATCTTGCATAATCCATTATCGATGGTGCTGTACCATATTTCTTAGTAAACTCTGGATCTCTTAGAGATTCTACAGGATAAGCGACACTACTTCCCATATTATGTGGTAATCCCAGAGTGTGACCTACCTCGTGAGCAGATACAAACCGAATTAATCTTCCCATTACTTCATCCTTAAAAGCAACATTCTGCGCCTCTGGATTGATCGCTGCGGTTTGTACAAAAAACCAATTGCGCAATAAAGTCATTACGTTATGATACCAGTTGATATCACTCTCTAGGATCTCTCCCGATCTGGGATCACTTACATGAGGTCCGTTGGCATTAGGGATAGGAGAAGCCAGGTAGCGCACTACAGAGTAGCGCACATCCTCTGGGCTCCAATCGGGATCTTCTTCTACTGTGGGAGGATCTTTGGCGATAATAGCATCTTTAAATCCAGCCTGTTCGAAGGCAATCTGCCAGTCTTCTATCCCTTGCTTAATATATGTTCTCCATTTTTTTGGAGTTGCACGATCGATATAGTATACGATTTGCTTTTTGGGCACTACCAGCTCGCCTCGTTTAAATTTTGCAAGATCTTCATCTTTTACTTCTAACCTCCATCGATCCAGGTAACGTACTGTTTTACTTTCTTGTGCTTCTAACCCATAATCGGTTTGTCCGCGGGCAAACCACCCAACACGCTGGTCAAAATATCGACGTCTCATAGGGGTTTTAGGAAGTAGAATCATAGAGTTGCTCATTTCTAATGAGATCGATCCTGTACTGGCATTAGAAGGAGGTTCGGCAGCATTATAGGTTTTTACATGACGGGTTTCAATATTGAGCGGGTAGCTTCTGATTGTATCGATATACGATCGGGCAGCATCTAATTTTGAAATCTTATACTGCTTTCGCCTACTATCAGGAAACCCTAGAGGTTTTACGTCTTTTTTAAACAGATCGGTAACCTCGATCACCGTTGCATTCTTTACTGCATTGGCAGAATCTTTATAAAATGCCTTAATCGGAAATGCATATAATATGGGTTCGAAATTAGAATTCTCTACAGCTTCGTGAATTGGTAAAGAATCTGAAGCAAAGATCTGATGTGATACAACGCGAAGCAATATCTGCTTGTTTTTTCGTTGCCAACGTAATACCTGGGTGTTTTGTTTTCCGCCTCCAAAACCAATTCCCGTAGCGGTTTTGGAAATACGCGTAACCATAAGCATCTCTCGGTTAAACAACGAATCCGGAATCTCATAATAGTATTTGCTATCTATATTATGAACCGTGAATAAACCTTTGTCGGTTTTAGCCTTTTTGGTAATGACCTTATCATAAGGTTTAATGGTGTCCTTGTCTTTCCCGGGTTTTTTGGCTTCGGCCGTAGCGGTTTTTCCTTTTTTGGGTTGAAGAACAGAACAACCACTAGTAGTGATTACAACTATACATAGTAGCAATCTAAATGTATTTTTGAGCATGTGAAGAATTTTTAATCGGCGGAAGGTAATAAAATAAGAAACCAACATATGTGAAAGTAAGGTTAAAGGTAGATGGATAGAGAGCCTAACCACTGTTAATTGTGAATTTATTATGAATTTTGTTGCCTTTATATCTTTACAAATATATACTGTATCCTTCGGCTACGCTATTAGATTAGATGTTTTAATTTAGGAATGTATAACCTGTAGAATTATCTGAACAACCAGAGGAGATAGGTGAACTAGTTCGGCTTTCAATCTTCTAGGATTATCCTGAGCAATAGTCCTATCTCCTCTTAGGTTCAAGCATCATTTAGAATGTTAAGCACTA
>JAUIBW010000037.1 GCA_030427585.1 Bacteroidia bacterium | reverse complement strand
AAATGATATTCAAATCCCTAAATCTTTTTTTGAAAACAAATATGAAGAAATACCAGGTAAGATCTATCAAAAATATCTGGTAGATAATTGGGTAAAGAGAATTCTAAATTTATAATAAGGTGAAAAATAAAAGAGTATTTGTAGATTTTCATTACTTAAAAAACTTAAATAAAGGCTTTGGTCAATTTTCGTATCATTTGTCAAAAGCTTTTTCATCTATTGATACTGATCTGAATTATGTTTTTTATATTCCCAAAAAAGGTGATTATAAATCTATATTTAATCAGAAGAATATTTTTGTTAAATACTATTATTCAATACATCGACAGTTGGGTATCTTTGGTCGTAATTATATATTTCATTCTACCAACCAGTTAAGTAAAATTGAGCCTTCAAATAAGAAAATCCCATATGTTTTAACGATTCATGATATTAATTTTATGTATGAAGATACAGTAGATCAGAAGACGAAGGATTTTATTCAAAAAAAGATAGATAGGGCACAAGTACTTGTGTTTGTGTCGGACTTTACCAAAGATGAGGTGAATAAGCATTTTAATGTTACTGCATCAAAAACACAAAAGGTGATTTATAATGGTAATTCTTTAAAAGAAGCCTTGTTAGTTGATCAAAGTGACAGTATAGATGATTATCTTTTTTGTATTACGGAAATGAGACCATACAAAAACCTGGAAAAGCTTATTTTAATGATGAATTACATTCCAGAAAAATTTAAACTCATTCTTGCAGGAAAAGGTAGTAGCGATTATGTCTTGTACTTAAAAAAAATAATTCAAGAAAATAACTTAGAAGATAGGGTTTTTTTGAAAGGTGTCGTGTCCGAAAAAACAAAAATAGAACTATTTACTAATTGTTTTGCTTTTGTATTTCCTTCTTCAAGAGAGGGATTTGGATTACCAGTAGTTGAAGCATTGAACTTTAATAAGCCTATTTTTCTTTATAATAAAACCTCGCTGCCCGAAATAGGAGGAGAAGCATGTTTTTATTGGGAAGAATTGAGACCTGAATATATGGCTGATGTGTTTTTAACAAAAATTGCCTATTTTGAGTCTAATAGACTTATAATGGAGAAAAAAATTGAAATACAATTAGAAAAATTTAGTTGGCAAACAGCAGCATTAGAATACAATGAAATATACAAATCCTTACTGTAATTTATACTAAGTATCTAATGCATAAGATTGTCTTATCATCTAATATGAATTATCTAGGAACCGTATCAAAAAGTTACTTTTGTTTAGATTATTATACATAAAGAATGCAACGTAAATTTATTATACATCCAGATTATAAGTTAGTTGAAGCCGAAGTGCAGAAAACAATAGCACATTTTGATGATTATCATGAGGTATTGGGGGATGCAGAGCGCAATGTTATAAAAATTGTAAAGATTGGAGATAAAAAGTATACTATCAAATCATTCAAGATTCCTAATTTTATAAATCAGGTTGTATATCGATTTTTTAGAAAGTCAAAAGCAGAAAGGTCTTATAACTATGCGAATAGATTATTAGAACTGGGAGTAAAAACTCCATTTCCGTTAGCTTATGATTTGTATACTACCTCTTTTTTATTTAAAAAGAGTTATTATGTTAGCGAATTGCTTAATTATGACCTTACCTATCGGGAATTAGTACATGAGCCGGATTATCCGGATCACGAAGCTATTCTAAGAGCTTTTACAAGATTTACCTATGATCTTCATGAAAAGGGAATCCTGTTTTTGGATCATTCTCCCGGAAATACCCTGATTGTAAAAACAAGTTCTGGGTATGATTTTTATTTGGTAGATCTTAATAGGATGGAATTTAGAGATTTAGATATGGAAACCAGGATTCGTAATTTCTCGAGATTAACTCCAAAAAAGGAAATGGTTGCAATCATGTCTAATGAATATGCCAGGTTAACTGGTGAAGATGAATCCATGCTATATCAAACCATGTGGGGACTTACAGAAGCATTTCAAAAGAAGTATCATGATAAAATAGCCTTAAAAAGAAAAATCTTTTTCTGGAAGAAAAAATATAGAAATCTCTAAATGTTATTTTCGATTTTTTCGAAATAACCAAAGCTTTACATATCTCATAAAAACTGCATATGCCTGAACATAACCTATAACTAAACCAGGAACACCATCTCTAAACCCACTTTGTATAACATAATGCTTAAAAAATGCCCAAAGTGGTTTTATAACAAAATGATAAGGTGTTAATCGTTTTGTTTTTTTGTCATAATCTTCTGCCTGCCAAGAGGCATATCTATTTAATTTATTGATATAGGCATCAAAAGTAGTATATGTATTGTGGTAAAATTTATTTTTTAATATTCCTATTTTACCTGGAGTAACAATTTCTTCATGTACATGCCTGTCATCATATTTACATTGATCTCTATGAAATAATCGAATAACTTTATCATTTCGCCACCCACTATAATGTATTCTTTCTCCCATAAAATGATTCATTCGCTTTATCCAGTAGGCCACATAATTATCTTTTCCGGGATCTTTTAATACCTCTAGTACTTCACTTTTAAGCTCTGGGGTTACTCTTTCGTCTGCATCAACTAATAATATCCATTCGTGCGTCGCTTGAGGAATAGCCCAGTTTTTCTGAAATGAAGGATAATCAAATTCTCTTTGAATAATAAAATCTGTATATTCTCTTGCAATTTCAACCGTCTTATCTGTGCTAAAAGAATCAACAACCATAATTTCATCGGCAAATGAAACCGATTCTAATACTCCTTTGATATTATGTTCTTCATTATAGCATGGGACTATAGCGGTAACTTTTTCTCTATGTAAAGTGTCTCTTTCTATGATGATTTGGTTTTAAAAATGCAAATTACAAGTTTTTCCTTAAAAAATTATGTAATTGATTAATGAATAATTCTGTTTTAAAATAAGGATAAAGTTCTAAGGATTTCTTTTTAAGTTCCTTAGTGCTTTTGTTTAAAAATAATTCGGGCATATAATCAGATAAATGAACCGATGTTTGTCTTTCTCCATCTTCAAACATATTCCAATCTTTTTTATGAATCCAGGGAGAAAAAATAGTAAAAGTAGGTATGTCAAGTGCTTTGGCCATATTTACAGCACCTCCTTCGTTACCTATTAACGCATCACAATGAGAGAGAATTGCAAGAAATCCTCGTAGACTTTTGGCAAATACATCAAAATGAATATGCCTCTGTGTTTTAGGCATAGTAAGGTTGTAAATTGTACGGGCGTCTTTTTCTTGATTTGGGATATAATTAAAAAGAATATTTGCCTCTATATTCTTAACAACTGCATCTATGGCTTCAGCCATATACTCAAAAGGAAGTGTTTTTCTCATTTCACTACCCAGAACACTAATCATTATTAACGGTGTTTTGGTAGTAATTCCATTAGATTCTAAAAACTCAAAGGCTTTTTCTTTTTCTTCTTTAGTCAAAAATATTTTTGGTCTTGTAATTTCAGAAGTGATTCTGTTTTCGGGAAAAACCAAACGTAATCTGTTTTCTATTGCTATACTAGCATTTGTAATAGGAACAAGATTCCTTTTAATGGTTTTAGTATACAAAAATTGAGTATACCATTTATAGAAAGACACTCTTTTTGAAGCACCAGAAAACAAAGTGATGAGGTTGCTCTCTAATTTACCATATACATCGATTACATGGTCATATTTAGACTTTCGTATTTCTTTTAAAAAAGTGTAAAAAGCCCTTTTGTCATTTTGATATTCATTTTTAAATTCTATGATATGATCAAAAAATGGATTTTCTATGATGACAGATTTTGTATTAGAGTTCACCAAAAAATCAATAGTAGCATTAGGGTACTCTTTTCGTAATGCTTCACAAATAATAGTACTTGTGAGCACATCACCAATCATCTTTTGTTGAATAACCAAAATCTTCATACGCTATTGATCAAAATAATTGAGCTTGTCTTAAAAAAGAGAAGACAAGCTCAAGTTTCTTTCTACATACTTTACACTATACGGCTACATCGTATTCACGAAGAGCATCATTAAGTGAAGTTTTCTTGTCTGTACTTTCCTTACGTTTTCCAATAATTAAAGCGCAAGGTACATTAAATTCTCCAGCAGCAAATTTCTTAGTATAACTTCCGGGAATTACAACAGATCCTGCAGGAACAACTCCCTTTCTTTCTACAGGAGTATTCCCTGTAACATCAATAATCTTGGTAGATGCCGTTAATACTACATTAGCACCTAATACAGCTTCTTTTTCTACTCGAACTCCTTCGACTACAATACATCTGGACCCTATAAAAGCATTGTCTTCTATAATTACAGGAGCAGCTTGTAATGGCTCTAAAACACCACCAATACCAACACCGCCACTAAGATGAACATTTTTTCCTATTTGAGCACAGCTACCCACAGTAGCCCATGTATCTACCATAGTTCCTTGATCTACATAAGCCCCTATGTTTACATAACTAGGCATTAAAATAGTACCAGGAGAGATGTAAGCACCATGACGCGCAACAGCATTAGGAACTACACGAATTCCTTTAGCTTCATATCCTTTTTTCAATGGAATTTTGTCGTGATATTCAAAAATTCCAGCTTCTAGAGTTTCCATTTTTTGAATAGGAAAATATAATACTACTCCTTTTTTTACCCATTCATTTACTTGCCAGCCACCTTCTAGAGGTTCTGCAACTCTAAGTTTTCCAGAGTCCAATAACTTAATTACTTCACGTATTGCACTTTGCGTATTTGATTCTTTTAAAAGCTCTCTGTTTTCCCAGGCTTTTTCTATGGTTTCTTTTAGTTGGTTCATCGAATAAAAAATTTTGGTAAAGATAATAGCTTCCTTTGAAAAAAGTATCTATTATAGATATTTTAGGAAACCATTAATAAATAAGTGTCGTTTTATAATAATATTATATTTTTGCAAAAAAAAAGGAATGCCACGAATTTTAGCGATTGATTATGGAGGGAAACGTTGCGGGATTGCAGTTACAGATGAGTTGCAAATTATCGCTTCTGGGTTGACTACTGTCGATACTGCAGATTTATTGTCATGGCTAAAAGATTATGTGTCTAAGGAAGAGGTCGAGCTTTTTATAGTAGGAGAACCTAAAAGGTTGCATGGAGAAGCTTCAGAAAGCGAACAGCTCATTCTGCCTTTTTTGAAAAAATTGAATACGCTACTTCCAGATATTCCTGTAAAAAGAATTGATGAACGCTTTACCTCTAAAATTGCTTTTGATACAATGGTAGCTAGTGGTATTTCAAAAAAGAAAAGAAGAGATAAAGCATTGGTAGATCAGATTAGTGCGACGATTATACTGCAAGATTATTTGTATAATCGATAAATAATTAGAAATAAGAAATAAAATATGATACTTCCCATTGTAGCATACGGAGATCCGGTATTGAAGAAAAAAGGAAAAGAGATAACCAAAGATTATCCCAAATTGTCAGAACTACTGGACAATATGTTTGAGACTATGTATAATGCACATGGAGTAGGATTAGCGGCTCCTCAAGTTGGACTTCCTGTTCGATTATTTATTGTTGATGCAGAACCCTTTTCTGAAGATGAAGAATTATCTAAAGAAGAAGCAGACCGATTAAAGAACTTTAAAAAAGTATTTATTAATGCTACTATTATAGAAGAAACAGGTGAGGAGTGGGCTTTTGCCGAAGGGTGTTTAAGTATTCCTGAAATAAGAGAGGATGTATTTCGTAATGAAACTGTAAAGATTCATTATTTTGATGAGAATTTTGTAGAGCATACCGAGACTTATGGAGGGCTGGCAGCAAGAGTAATTCAGCATGAATATGATCACATCGAAGGAATTTTGTTTACAGACAAACTATCGAGTCTTAAAAAACGTTTAATAAAAGGAAAATTAGCAAATATTTCTAAAGGGAAAATTAATTCAGAATATAGAATGCGATTTCCATTGATGAAAAAAGGTAGATAATACATTTTACTTTTAGATATTTATGTTGGTTAAATGTTTGATTTTTTAAAACGAACTACTGATATTTGCCAACTTTGAGGAGAAATAAACATATTTTAAGAATTTCAATAGTAGTTGAAATAATTGGTATGTAAATCCTTTGTAATCCTGTGTTTGTACAGGTTTGATCTTTAAAAAGAAATACATCATAAATAGATAAAAAATATATGAGCTTAGATAAAATATTAGCAATTTCGGGTAAACCTGGTTTATATGAGTTAAAAACTCAAACTCGAAGTGGATTTTTAGCAGAATCTTTATTAGATGGAAAAAGGTTGTCGGTAAGTATAAGACACAATGTAAGTGTGCTTAGCGAAATTGCAATTTATACATTTACAGAAGAAGTTCCTTTACGAGAAATTTTTAAAAAGATTTTTGAAAAAGAAAATGGCGAAAAAGCTATAAGTCACAAAGAGTCTAAAGGTAAATTAGAAGCTTATTTTAGTGAAATCCTGCCAGATTATGATGAGGATAGAGTGTATGCCAGTGATATGAAAAAAGTAATACAATGGTATAATATTTTACAATCCAAAGGGTTAACAGATTTTGATGAAGTAGAAGAGGAGAAAGTTGCCGAAGAAGAAGAATAAAAGCATAATTTTTTATAATAAAATCCTGTCGTGAGACAGGATTTTATTTTTATATATATGTTGTGAAATCATTTTCAAATTTATAAGTTGTTGAAGGAATATGAATAAGTTACATAATATTGATTGATTTTCGATGTATGATTTGATGACTTCTTTGTATTTTTGCGCAAAATTTTAATACAATCTTACTAAATATTTAGTTTACATGGCTAATACCAAATATGTTTTTGTAACCGGAGGTGTGTCTTCTTCTTTGGGAAAAGGGATTATAGCAGCTTCTCTGGCAAAATTATTACAAGCAAGAGGATACAGGGTTACAATTCAAAAACTGGATCCATATATTAATGTTGATCCGGGAACCTTGAACCCATATGAACATGGTGAATGCTATGTAACCGATGATGGAGCAGAAACTGATCTTGATCTGGGACATTATGAGCGTTTTCTCAATACACCAACCTCTCAAGCCAATAATGTAACCACAGGAAGAATATATCAAAGTGTTATCCAAAAAGAAAGAAGAGGAGAATTTTTAGGAAAAACAGTTCAGGTTGTTCCGCATATCACAAATGAAATAAAGGAAAGAATACAAATTCTAGGTAAAAGCGGATCCTACGACATTGTAATTACTGAGATAGGAGGAACGGTTGGTGATATAGAATCTTTACCATATATAGAAGCTGTACGCCAATTAAAATGGGAGCTTGGAGATACTAATGCTTTGGTGATTCACTTAACCTTAATTCCTTATCTTTCTGCAGCTGGAGAGTTAAAAACAAAACCTACTCAACATAGTGTAAAAACATTGATGGAAAGTGGGATCAAAGCAGATATTTTGGTGTGTAGAACAGAGCATGAACTCTCTGATGAATTACGTCAAAAACTAGCACTTTTTTGTAATGTTAGACAAGAAGCAGTAATACAATCTATAGATGCATCTACAATTTATGATGTACCTAACCTAATGTTAGAAGAAGGTCTGGATAAAGTAGTTCTTAGGCAACTGTTACTTCAAGATTATGATACTCCGGATTTAGAAAACTGGAATAAGTTTTTGCAAAGGCATAAAAATCCTAAATGCCAGGTAACAATTGGACTTATAGGCAAATATGTAGAACTACAAGATTCTTATAAATCGATTTTAGAAGCCTTTATTCATGCCGGTGCAGAGAATGAAGTGAAAGTAAATGTGGTAAGTATACATTCTGAGTATATTACTAACGATACAATAGAAAATGAAATAGCTCACTTAGACGGTATTTTGGTAGCACCAGGATTTGGTGAACGTGGGACAGAAGGAAAAATAAAAGCAGTGCAATTTGCAAGAGAAAATAATCTCCCGTTTTTTGGAATTTGTTTAGGAATGCAAATGGCGGTTATTGAGTATTCTCGTAATGTTATGGGAATTAAAGAAGCTTCTTCTGTAGAAGTAGACGAAAATACTCCGCATCCCGTAATTGATATTATGGAAGAACAAAAAAATGTTACAGATATGGGAGGGACTATGCGATTAGGTTCCTGGGATTGTGAATTGAAAGAAAACAGTAAAGTGTTTGAAGCATACGGAAAATCTATGATTGCCGAACGTCACCGCCATAGATATGAATATAATAACAATTATAAAGAACAATTAGAAAAAGCAGGACTTAGGACTACAGGGGTTAATCCAAAAACCGGATTGGTAGAAATTGTAGAGATCCCAGGTCATCCATGGTTTGTTGGAGTACAATACCATCCAGAATATAAGAGTACAGTTGCAAACCCACATCCTTTGTTTATTGCTTTTATAAGAGCAGCAGTAGAATATTCAAAAAGTAGTAAGAGTGCCAAAGTGTCACAAGGATAGTAATTGGCTAGATAATTGACAACAAAAAACAATATATAATTCTAAAAGCCTTTCTGAGATATCAGATAAAGGCTTTTTATACATAAATACATGGAAGAAAAGAAATTTGATCTTAATTCGATAATTGGATTTGCACTTATTTTTGGAATCATCGTTTGGATGTTTTATCTAAATCAACCAACTCCAGAAGAAATTGAGGCAGAAAAAGCTAAAAAAGAACAGTTAGAGTTAGAAACAAAAACAGACAAGGAAAAAACTGCAGATTTTGTAAAAGAAAGCGAAGCTATTATAGCAAATCCATTAGATTCTGTTGCACTGTCTAATGCAAAATCGCAATTAGGAGCATTTTCGTATTCTGCTAGTTTACCTTCGGCCAAAGATGAATTTACTAGGATAGAGAATGAAGTTTTGAGCCTTAAAGTAAATAATAGAGGAGGATATATCTCTGAAGCATTATTAAAAAACTTTAAAACCTATGATTCTGTTCCTGTATACCTGATTAGAGATGGTAAAAATGCTTCTTTCAATATTAATTTTGGAACTACAGATAATAGGATATTGAATACAAAAGATTTATTCTTTGAACCTACGGTAACCAAAAATGGAGAAAATACAATCTTATCTATGAAATTGAAGGTTTCGAATACCAAATTTCTAGAGTATAGATATGAACTGAAACCAGATGAGTATATGGTTGATTTTACAGTTCGATCTCAAGGATTACAACAAGTAATTAATAGTAGCCAAACAGTAAATCTAGATTGGAAGCTTCAGGGTATAAGACATGCTAAAAGCGCAACATATGAAAATCGATATACCGAGGTTTTATATGAATATGATGGTGATAAAGATGATTATTTAGGACAAGGAGAGTTTGCAGATGACGAAGAGCAAGATGTGAGTTGGATAGCTTTTAAACAACATTTTTTTACTTCTGTACTGTTAACAGATACTCCATTTAAAAAAGCATCTTTTACCTCTAAAAATATAGCAAACTCAAGCGAGTTGGATGATAAAGATATAAAAGTAACCAAAGAATTTTCGGCCTCTATGCCTTTAGAACTACAAGGAGGAGAACTTAATTATTCAATGGATTGGTATTATGGTCCTACTGATTATAGGATTTTAAATACGTATAAGCGCAATCTTGATGAGATAGTGCCTCTGGGTTGGGGGATTTTTGGGATAATAAACAAATATCTGTTTATACCATTTTTTGCATTTTTAAGTGGTTTTCTACCTTATGGGATTGCTATTATTGTAATGACTATTATTGTGCGTATCATTTTATCTCCAGTCACATATAAATCATATTTGTCTCAGGCCAAAATGAAAGTTTTACGACCAGAGATTACAGAAATTAATGAGAAACATAAGGATAATGCAATGAAGAGGCAACAAGAAACAATGGCTCTTTATGGCAAAGCTGGGGTTAATCCAATGAGTGGTTGTTTACCGGCTTTAATGCAAATTCCTGTTTTTTATGCTTTATTCAATTTCTTCCCTAGTGCATTTCAATTACGACAAAAAAGTTTCTTGTGGGCAGATGATTTATCTAGCTATGATACTATAGCAGAGCTGCCATTTACTATCCCTTTTTATGGAGATCATATTAGTTTATTTCCTATCCTGGCATCGGTAGCTATTTTTATCTATATGATGATGACTACAGGGCAGACTATGCAAACGCAACAACCAGGAATGCCTAATATGAAATTTATTATGTATTTATCTCCATTAATGATGTTATTTTTCTTTAATAACTATGCAAGTGGTTTATCATTGTATTATTTTATTTCTAACCTAATTACTATCGGAATTATGTTAGTTATTAAAAACGTAATTATTGATGAAGATAAGATTCATGCCAAAATTCAAGAGAATAAGAAGAAACCTAAGAAACAAGGTAAGTTCCAGAAAAAGATGAAAGAATTAATGGAACAGGCAGAACAACAACAAAAGGCAAAAAAGAAATAATGCAATGTTGATATATTTTAGAAAAGCTCCTTATTCAGGAGCTTTTTTTTAATTTAACCTTCGTTTTGTGAATTTGATTTTATAATATTGGTATACTTTTTGGAGATTAGGTTTGTTGAAATAATGCCCCAAATTAAATAGTAGTTATGCGAAGTATATTTTTATTTTGTAGTTTGTCTTTTGTTATATGTTTTCCTGTTTTAGGTCAAAAATATAATGCCTATGATGCTAATGGTAAGCGACATGGTAAGTGGCAAAAGAAATATGAAGATAGTGATCAGCTTCGTTATGAAGGAACTTTTGATCACGGAAAAGAAATAGGAGAATTTAAATTTTATCAGCCTAACGGAGGTGGTTCCCCTACAGCAATTAAATTGTTTTCTAAAAATAGTGATACTGTTAGTGTTAAGTACTTTACTCAAAAAGGGAAAGTAATAAGTGAGGGCCAGATGATTGATAAAAACCGTATAGGGATATGGAAATATTATCATAAAGGATCTAATAAGATCATGATGGTCGAACAATACCAATATGGAAAATTAGATGGAGAACAACTTACCTATTTTGAAAATGGCCAGTTAACCGAAAAAGCTTCGTATATCAATGGCAAGCAAAACGGAAAAAGAATTATGTACTCTGATACAGGTGTGATTATAAAAGAATTTACCTATGAAAATGATCAATTACATGGGGTTACTAAGTATTATGATACAAACGGAGTATTGATTATCGAAGGAAATTATAAAAGAGGCCGTAAAGATGGTGTTTGGAACTATTATAAAGAAGGAAAGCTCTCTGAACAAAAGTTATTTCCGGTTCAAAAAAGAGGATTTTAAGATTGATATATAAAATACTTGTATAGATAAAACCATAAAGCATTGCGCTAGCATTGCTTTTTTTATTTATTACTTTTGTATAAAAATTTAAAGATTAAATACAGCATTTTTGATGAAGAGAGTAATCGTGGGATTATCGGGTGGAGTTGATTCTAGTGTAGCCGCATATTTACTTAAAGAACAAGGGTATGAAGTTATTGGCTTGTTTATGAAAAACTGGCATGATGACTCCGTCACAATATCCGATGAATGTCCTTGGTTAGATGATAGTAATGATGCATTATTGGTAGCAGAAAAATTAGGAATACCATTTCAGACAGTTGATCTTAGTGAAGAGTATAAAGAGCGTATAGTTGATTATATGTTCAATGAATATGAAAAAGGGCGTACACCTAATCCAGATGTATTATGTAATCGTGAAATTAAGTTTGATGTTTTCCTGAAAATTGCGTTATCTCTTGGAGCAGATTATGTAGCCACAGGTCATTATTGCAGAAAGGATACTATTATAAAAGATGGAAAAGAAGTACATCGCTTATTAGAAGGAAAAGACCCTAATAAAGATCAATCCTATTTTTTATGTCAACTATCTCAGGAGCAACTGGCAAAAGCACTCTTTCCTGTAGGTGAATTATTGAAACCCGAAGTTAGAGATATTGCCAAAGAACAAGGTTTAGCAACGGCAAATAAAAAGGATTCTCAAGGGTTATGTTTTATTGGGAAAGTTAGGCTACCAGAATTTCTTCAACAAAAATTACAACCAAAACAAGGAAATATTATTGAAATATCTTCTTCAGAAAAAAAATATCAACGAAAACGTCCTCAATTTACATCCAAAAGAGATGAATTAGAGTTTTTATCTAACAAATACACGTATGATATTAATGATGGTAAGGTAGTAGGAAAACACCAGGGTGCACATTATTATACTAAAGGGCAACGTAAAGGTTTGGCTGTTGGAGGTACGCCAGAACCGCTTTTTGTAATAGAAACCGATGTAGAAACGAATACTATTTATACAGGCCAGGGAAAAAGACATCCTGGATTATACAGAAAAGCTTTGTTTATAGCTATAGAAGAGTTGCATTGGGTAAGAGATGATCTTAAACTAATGATAGATGAAGAGCTAGAAGTAATGGCAAGAATTCGATATAGACAACCATTAGAGAAAGCTACATTGTATAGAGTTGACTCTGGAGTATATGTGGTTTTTGAAAATGATCAAAGCGCAATAACCGAAGGTCAATTTGTCGCATGGTATATCGAAGAAGAATTAGTTGGATCTGGAGTAATCTCATAAGAATTAAACTACACATATTTATATAGTATGAACAAAATTAAAGAACTATTTCATATTCAATACCCAATAATACAAGGAGGGATGATATGGGCAAGTGGTTGGAGATTAGCAAGTGCAGTAAGTAACTCAGGAGGATTGGGACTTATAGGATCAGGATCTATGTATCCAGATGTACTTAGAGAGCATATTCAGAAATGCAAAAAAGCAACCAGTAAGCCTTTTGGAGTAAATATTCCGATGTTATATCCCAATTTGGAAGAGGCAATACAAATTATCATCGAAGAAGGTGTAAAAATAGTATTTACCTCTGCAGGGAATCCAAAGACATATACGTCCTATCTTAAAGAAAAAGGAATTACGGTAGTACATGTGGTGAGTAGTCTTAAATTTGCTTTAAAAGCACAAGAGGCGGGTGTTGATGCTGTAGTAGCAGAAGGATTTGAAGCAGGAGGGCATAATGGAAGGGATGAAACCACTACACTGGCGTTGATCCCTATGGTAAAAGAAAAAATAAATATTCCTTTAATTGCAGCCGGAGGTATTGCTACAGGTGCTGCTATGTATGCTGTTATGGCCCTGGGAGCAGATGGTGTTCAAGTAGGAAGCCGCTTTGTTGCAAGTGATGAAGCATCTTCACATATCAATTTCAAGAATATGGTAGTCGAGGCTAAAGAAGGGGATACGCAGCTTACTCTAAAAGAGTTAGCACCTGTTAGACTACTTAAAAATAAATTTTATCAGGATATAGCAGCATTATACACTACTGCACCCTCAATAGATAAGCTAAAAACACTATTAGGACGTGCCAGAGCAAAGCGAGGCATGTTCGAAGGAGATCTTATAGAAGGAGAATTGGAAATAGGACAAGTGTCAGGACTAATTCATAATATCAAGCCAGCCGGGATCATAATAGAAGATATGATCACTGAATTCAATACGGTACAATATAAAATGAATAATATTTCACTATAATACCTTCTTTTATTCTGAAATAAGACAAGTAATGTGTTGTTCGCAGATATTCAGTGTATCATAAGAATTCATACGTTGTTGTATGGTGAGTACCTTTTTTAGATATTTATCTGTACCTAATATTTTTTCGGTGGTATTTTGTATTGTAACTACTCGAGGTTTTTCTGTTTTTAGATCGATACTGATCCCAGAATAATCCATTCTGGAACAGATCTCATTTTTGCCTTCATTAACTCCTGCAGTAATCATTGGTACACCGTGTTTGATGCTAAGTAAGGCACTACCATATCCTCCATTCATAATAAAAACATCTATATAAGGCATTACAACATCATAATCTATAAAATCTTCGATATAATAATGTTGCTGAGGATATCGTTTTTGTAAACCTTTAGTATCGGTATAACCTGTTGCTACCAATACTATGTAATCCGAATCTTTAAAAGCTTCTAGAGATGGAATAATAAGTTTGTCCAGATTCTTTTCTACAGTTCCCTGTGATACCAATATGACTTTTTTAGAGGTATCTAGAATAGTACCCCAATCTTTTTTTATCTTTTGATTTTTGTTGTTGGTTTGAACTTGTAGTGCACCAACATACTTTATGGAAGCCGGAAGACTATATCTTGGATAATCGATTTCAGGAATCCCATTTTGCAAAAAGACATCTGATTGTAAAGGGGCTACATCAAAAATAGTTAGGTTTTTTTCTTCGGGTAAATCTAATGAACGCAATAACTGATTGTATGCAGCTCTTGTTTCGTCAAAAATAAGCTTGTCTGCCATCAACTTTATGAAATTCTGCTTTCTCTTACCAAAAAATGTTGTAGCAGGCTGATGGCCAATACCATACAGAGGAATATCGGGTGCAGAAAGCGCTAAAGGTACAACTCCTATACTTGCAATAGGCACGTTAAGTTTTTTCTTTACAATAGCTCCAGGGAAGGTATTGTCACATACCAAAATGTCAAATGGAAAAATTTCATATATCTTTACTATATCTTCATAGTAACCTTTCATTCTGTTAATAAACAGATTAATGATATCGAACTTAATATGCGCAATTCCTTTTAGCATTTTTCGATCAGGATACATTTGATCTATTTCCTCTATTTTAAGCTCCTGTGCATTTCGAAATGGTAAATACGGTATTCCCATTTGATATAGCTTAGTTTTATACACTTCTCCGGTGTACCATCTTACATCATATCCTTTTGTTTTGAGATGGATAGCTATAGCTATCATAGGATTAAAATGCCCATCGGCAGGTATAGATGCAAAAAGGATTTTTTTTTGAGACATCAAGGTCATTAAGATATGTTTTTAGGAGGGTAAAATTATAATGTATTAAAACTAAACCTAATTTTTGATAAAATATTACTTTTGAAATAAAAAGATAAATGAACTCAAGAGAAGATCAGCTTCAGGCTTTTGATAGATTGTTAACTATCATGGATGAGCTTCGTGAGCAATGTCCGTGGGATAAAAAACAAACATTTCAATCGTTAAGACATTTAACTATAGAAGAGACGTATGAGCTTGGTGATGCAATTCTGGATAATAATCTGGAAGAAATAAAAAAAGAGCTTGGAGATTTATTGTTACATATCGTATTTTATGCTAAAATTGGTAGTGAAACAAGAGCTTTTGATATTGCAGATGTTGCCAACCAGATTTGTGAAAAATTAGTTCATAGGCACCCTCATATTTATGGAGATGTTATTGTGGATAACGAGGAAGATGTAAAACGCAATTGGGAAAATTTAAAACTTAAAGAAGGAAAAAATAGCGTTCTCGAAGGAGTTCCTCAATCTTTACCAGCAATGGTAAAGGCAAGTAGAATTCAGGATAAAGTGGCAGGAGTGGGGTTTGACTGGGAAGAACCTTATCAGGTGTTTGAAAAACTTAAAGAAGAACTTGATGAGTTGCAACACGAGATAGAAGTAGAGGATCAGGAGAAAATAGAATCAGAATTTGGAGATGTTCTTTTTTCAATGATTAATTATGCTCGTTTTCTCAAAGTAAACCCAGAAGATTCATTAGAACGTACTAACAAAAAATTTATAAAACGGTTTCAATATCTAGAATCAAAAGCAAAAGAAAGTAACAAAAGCTTAAAGGATATGACACTAACAGAAATGGATGTTTTTTGGGAAGAAGCAAAAAAAATATAGTCATACTTAATTTAAATTCATTATTCTAATATGTTATTATTTAAAAAAGAATATACTTCTTTTTAGTGTAAAAATAGTATGTCAAAATCGATACTATAGTTTAAGAGAATTATTTCTTGGTTTAGAATATTAAAATGTATAATCAATTTAAAGACCATCATTTTTTTATTACACTTTACAGTGTGTTAATAATTGATATTTTCGATAAAAATAGATTGCAGAATACTGTTTTTTCCTTTGTTCATTATGGTTTTCACTTGTTTTCATTGTATTTTATTATCCGGAAAAGCGTATAAATACTGGTTTTTTTGGTAAAATATTATCGGGACACTCTTCTATAACAATTTTTTAACAGAAAGAAGTCGTAAATTTGTAGTCAAAATTCATCATCAATCAATCAATCGTGAGGCTAACTCAAAGAAAAGCAATATTAACATACTTGTTTTTCATCTTTATTTTGTTCGTTCCTGAAAAAGGATATTGTTTCTTTATTGAAATAAGTGATAAAAATGAGGATGAAAATGGCTATAAGCTATTATTCTCTAAAGATCAGTTTTTTAATAGTTCAGCTTCTGTATTTATTACAGAAGCTAATCAAAGCATGGTACGAGAAAAAATAACTGACTCTACTGCTATATTTAAAGAATTGGCATTTTCTTATGCTAAAATTGATCAACCTAAATTAGCTTGTGAGTTTATCGAAAAGTATATTAGATCGACTCTTGATGTAACCTTTGTTGATCATAGTAATTTTGATCAAATAAGTACATCAGAACCCCATAAACAACTTGCAGAGAAGTATCTAAAACAATTTGGTTGGCTTGCCCTCTTTTGTTTTTATATTTCCTTCGTAGGGTTTTTTATAACTATAGTATTAAATTTTCGTAAAGGCACAGATAAGATAGCTAGTTTGCTAATGAGTATTTTTGTGCTCCTGAATTCATGTTTTATGGCCCATTTGGGATTGTATTTTATGAATTATCAATATTATTGGCCACATACGTTATTTATGTTCTCTACGTTTGGGCTATTATATGGTCCTATTATATATTTTTATTTTAAAAGAGCATCACAAAACTATAAGTTCAAGCGTTTAGATTTATTACACTTGATACCTACTATATTTCTAGTAATATTATTATTGCCTGTTTATTTATTACCAGAAGAAGAAAAGCTTAGAATGGTCATACATTATGAACGACCATACCTTACTTTAATTTCAGTTTCTAAGCTATCATCATTGTTAATTTATGGTGGTTTAATGGTTAATGTTTATGTGCGAAGGGTCGAGAAGAAATTTTATTTTTCAAAACAGTTACTTAATTGGCAGCGAAACATAATAATATTTTGTACTGCATACATATTGTCATATGCAATATATGCATTTTTAAATGTATTGCATTTAGGTAGTGGGGCTTTGTTTAATATACAGGTAGTTTCGTTAGCAGTTATGATCCTGTATATTAGCTACTCTGCATTTGTTCAACCTTCACTATTTGGAAAATTAAGAATAGTAAAGTCAGAAGATGAAAAAGAAGAAAAAATACTAAAAAATACAAATAATAAATACGAAAAATCAGGGCTAACACCTAGTTTGTCACTAGAGCTTAAAGTGAAGTTGTTGTATTTACTCAAAGAAGAAAAAATTTATAAACAAAATGATATTACTCTTCATAAAGTTTCACTATTACTAGATACTACAAGACACAATACTTCTCAGATAATAAATGAACATTTTGGGCTTAATTTTTTTGAATTAATTAATAAATATAGAATAGAAGAAGCCAAAGAGATTTTAAAAGGAGAAAGATATAAAGGGTTTAATATTATTGATGTAGCTTATGAGGTTGGCTTTAACAATAAGGTCACCTTTAATAAATCATTTAAAAAATATAATCAAATTACTCCTTCAGAATATTTAAAACGATTTGTAGCATAGTTCCGGAAATCTTAGATGAAACGACCATTAAGAATTTTTCAAATTTCTTCACAAAAGAGGATTAAGTTTCTTAATGTGAGAACGTAGTGGTTACACACATTCTCAATTTTATAATTAATTTATTGTTAGGTAGTTACTAAAATTTAAATGTCTGAAAAGGTGAGCTTTCTCTTTTTCAGAATATAGTTTTTATCTTTGTCTTTATTAGCTTATTTGTTTGAAAACTAACATGATATAATGTTAAGAAATCTGTGTTTAGGATATCAAAGAAAGAACTCATTATTCGTATTAGTTTTGTTTAAAGATTCAAATGCCGGTACTTTTTTTGTGATATGTCATTTTCTGCTGTTTTTTTAGATCAAATCATCTATTTTTTTAAAGATTTTATTTAATATTGATTTTTTACTAGTAAAAAATACATCTTTTTTATACAAAAAATGTAATCTGCCAAGTAGGTTTTAGTATTCAAATTACGTCCCATATATATTGTTTTTTTAAAAAAATAAGAATTGTTAATAAACAATACATATATTTGGGATATCACGAATTGAAGAATTGATTTATTAGGTATACTTTACTTTTTTATGAAATTTAATTAGAATTTGTTAAATCTAAAAAGTAATTGTGCACACATTTCTTTCTTTCCTTTTGTGATAAAACTAACTATCTAAGTTTAATCTTTTTAAAAATTTTATTTATGAGGTTACATCACTACAAATTATTCATGCTTGCTTTTTTGATATCGGGCATGATGTGTGCTCAACAACAAATCTCTGGAACCGTCCAGGGAGAAGGGGGGCTACCATTACCTGGGGTTAATATTATAATACAAGGTAAATCCACAGGTACACAAACAGATTTTGACGGGCAATACACAATTAATGCCAAAATTGGCGAAGTACTTGTGTATTCATATTTAGGTTTTGTTACCCAGCAGATAACTGTATCGGGGCAAAATGAAATTAATGTGGTGCTGAAAGAAGATGTAGGAGTGCTAGAGGAAGTAGTTGTGGTTGGATTCGGTACCCAATCAAGAAGAAAAATTACAGCTAATATTGCTTCTATTGCAGCGAATCAAATAAACGAAATTCCAACCCCAAGTGTACAAAGTGCATTAACAGGTAAAGCTGCTGGTGTACAGGTAACACAGATAAATGGTAAGGTTGAAGGAGGTATCAAGGTTCGGGTAAGAGGTATTTCGACGATATCTTCTTCTCAGGAGCCGCTCTATGTTATTGATGGTATTCCTATTACTAACAATGATGAATCTATCAATGATTCGCCTATAAATCCATTAATCGCTTTAAACCCTAATGATATTGAATCTATTGATATTCTTAAGGATGCATCATCTGCTGCGATTTATGGAGCTAGAGGAACAAATGGAGTTATTATTATTACTACAAAACAAGGAAAGCGAGGAAAAACTAAAGTTTCTATAAATTCATCATATGGTATTAGTGAAGCTACTAATACAAGAGATTGGTTGAATGCTAATCAATATGTAGAATTAATGACAGAATCTGCTTTAAATAATGGGTTTTCTCAAGCCTTTATTGATGGTCAATTTGATTTTTATGCAAATGGTTTAGATTGGAGAAATGGCGAAATAGATACTGATTGGCAAGAATTAGCATTGGTAGATGGTTCGATTCAGGATTTTGGAGTATCAATATCTGGTGGTGGAGAAAAAACACGATTCTTTATTTCTACATCATATAACAATACAGATGGTATTATAAGAGGAAATCAATTAGAACGGTATTCGTTTAGATCAAATCTGGATCATGATATATCAAACAAATTTAAAGTGGGAACAAATACTACAGTATCAAAATCGGTAATCGATAGAATTGCCAATGATAACCAATTTGCAACTCCTCTTCAAGCTATTGCGCAATCACCATTATCACCTGCTTATTTGGCAGATGGGGTGACTCCTAATACAGAAAGTACCGAATATTATAATTTCTTAATGCAAGAATTCAATGGTAGTTTTAAGACTAATGTATGGAGAGTATTGGCAAATACCTATTTACAATATCAAATAATTCCTGAATTGAATTTTAGAACCGAAGTAGGATATGATTTTTTATCTCAAGTAGCAGAACAATTTTCAGGCAGTCTAACAGAATCAGCTTCCGTAGGTGGTTTCGGGACTGCTAATGCTGTGCAGACTGAAAAATATAATTTGAACAATTATTTTACATATAACCAGGTTTTTAACGATATTTTTGATGTAGAAGGTACCATTGGTATGAGTTATGAAGATAGTGTTAGAAGGTTACAATTTGCACAAGGTCAAGGATTTCCTTCGGATGATTTACAAACATTAGATAGTGCTGCTGAAATTACAGCTGGAGGGTCAAATCGTACACGATTTAACTTTCTATCCTATTTTGGCAGGGCTACATTATCAATCGCTGATAAGTATCTGTTTAAAGCTAGTATTCGTTATGATGGTTCTTCAAGATTTGGAGAGGATAATAGATTTGGTTGGTTCCCTGCTGCATCAGTAGGATGGATAGTTTCTGAAGAAGAATTTTTAAAAAATTCAGAAGTGTTATCCTTGTTTAAAATCAGAGGAAGCTGGGGAGTTACTGGTAATGCAGGTATTGGAAATTTTGCTAGTTTAAGTCTGTTTCAGGGATCTCCATACAATCAAAGAGCAGGTTTGGCACCCACTCAATTAGGTAACCCAAGTCTTAAATGGGAGAGAACAACACAGGTAGATGTGGGGCTTGATTATGGTTTCTTTAATGGTAGGATATCTGGAGAAATTGATTATTATGTAAAGGATACAGAGGATTTATTATTAGATGAACCTGTACCAGGTACATCTGGTTTTATAACTATTACCAGAAATATTGGAGAACTTCGTAATAAAGGTTTTGAATTTGTATTGAATACAAAGAATATTGTTACCCAGAATCTTACTTGGAGTACTTCAATTAATCTATCTACAAATGACAATGAAGTTACTTCACTTCCTGGTGGAGACATCATAGCAGGTAGAAATCTTGTAAGAAAAGGTGAGTCTATTTCTTCTTTTTATGTGGTAGAATTTGCAGGAGCAGATCCTGCAAATGGAGATGCATTGTTTGTGAGAAATACTGTAAATGCAGATGGTACTATAGATAGAAGTACCACCAATAACTTTAATGAAGCAGAACGAATTATTGCAGGAAGTCCATTTCCCGATTTTACTGCAGGGATGACTAATACAGTTTCATACAAAGGAATTGACTTTTCGTTTACCTTTCAAGGAGAATGGGGAGCATCAATCTATAATAACGGAGGTAGATTTCAATCCGGAAATGCAAGGTTTTTTGATAATCAAACTGTTGACCAGTTAGACCGGTGGCAACAACCAGGTGATATCACTAATGTTCCGCAGGCAAGATTATTTTCTACTAATGGGCAACAAGCTTCTACACGATATTTGCAAGAATCTGATTTTATTAGGTTAAGGAACTTAACACTCGGATATACAATACCTAGAGATATTACAAGAAAATTCCAAATGGACAGAGTTAGAATTTATTTTGCAGGATTTAATTTATTAACCTTTACTGACTATGATGGTTATGATCCTGAATCTACAGCTGATTTTAATGCTGATACTGATGCACAAGCTGGAGAGGCATTTTATTCTGCTCCACCAGCTAAAACATATACTTTAGGGATAAATATTGATTTTTAAATCTATATACTATGAAAACATTAAAATACATATTACGTCTATTATATCTATTACTATCCATTTTTATAGTGGGGTGTGAAGATAATTTGGAGCTAGAGCCAGAACAAAGTTTATTACCTGAAGTTGCAACTTCTAATCCTGCAAATGTGCAAAATATATTGACTGGAATTTATGATGAAGCCGGGCAAACGGTGTCTTATGGGGGAAGGATAAATTTAGCATCAGAGCTTTTGGCAAATTCAGGAGATCTTTCCTGGAATGGAACCTTTGAGCAACCTGCACAATTAATTGAAAAACAATTAGTACCTGACAATACGTTTGTTAGGGATTATTGGTTAAATGCATATGAGGTAAGTAATCAGGCAAATATAGTACTTGATAATCTAAGTGTTTTTGAAGAAGATGCTGACCGTAACAGGGTTGAGGGAGAAGCTAAATTTTTAAGAGGGTTGGCTTATTTTGATCTTGCCAGATTATTTGGACAACCCTATGCAGCTGGGGGAGGTAATACTCAGCTGGGAGTTCCGATTGTGTTAAAAGCTGTTTTGAACCCAAGTGAAGTTACTTTTCCTCAAAGAGAAACTGTAGAAGAAGTGTATGCTCAAGTCATATCTGATTTAGGTCAAGCCTATAATTTACTTCCCGATAGTAATAATGAATTTGCCGATAAATATGCTGCTCAAGCCTTATTAGCAAGAGTATATTTGCAACAAGGGAATTATGAAGCGGCAAGAGATGCAGCGGATGATGTGTTACAGAATAGCGGTCATTCTCTTACAAGTACCTATGCTGGTGCATTTAATAATGAGGGAAACTCTGATGAAGATATTTTTGCATGGCAGATTACAAGTCAGGATGGTATTAATGATATGAATACTTTTTGGGCGACAAGAGCTTTTGGAGGAAGATCAAATAGTGCAGATGTGTCGATTAATGCTTCTTTTATGACAATTTTTGATGATCCAGATGATGTTAGGGGACAGTTCTTTTACAATGGAGGTACCGTTTCAACCAAGTGGCAGTCCCAATTTGCAAATATTCCTTTTTTACGTATTGCAGAAATGCATTTAATTAGAGCAGAATCTAATTTTAGATTAACAACTACTATTGGTATGGTTCCTTTAGCAGAAATTAATGCTCTAAGAGCCAGATCAAATGCTGATCCTTTAGCTGCGCTCACACTGCAGGATATTATTGACGAAAGAAAAAGAGAATTAGCTTTTGAAGGATTTGCTTTACACGATATAAAACGTCTTCAAGGTACTGTGGGGGCATTAAACTATGATGATAATTTCTTGGTTATGCCAATCCCTCAAAGAGAAAGAGATGCTAATCCTGATGGATTGCCACAAAATCCAGGGTATTAAACTAATTTTTAAATAAAGGAATACTCTTAATTTTTTATAAGTAAAATTACCCACCATATTGGTGGGTAATTTAATTTTTACACTTCTTTGATAACTATTTCGTAATCTGCTTATTCTTTAAAATAAAACTAATAGTTTTTTTTGCTATCGTAGATGTTATTGATAAAAATATTCATAACCGTAAAAAAACTGGTTTTTAATATGCCAAGAATGTAATTTTTATGAATTTACACCGACTATAGGTATTAATAAGGTTTTAAAAAGCATATTGTACCATATTGATCATAATTATCACGAGAATAATTATGCGGCTAACTCAGAAAACACAAACATCAGTTTTTGTATGGATTGTCCTTGTTTTACTTATTTCTTCAAATATATATTGTTACACAGAAGAAATAAATGTAAAATATAAGGACACTAGTGAATACAGCTCTTTATTTCCTATTCATAAATACAAACTAAAATCATATGAATTAAACTCCCAACAAGTATTAGAAGAACAAAATGTCGATTCTATAGCTTTATTTAAAGAATTAGCATTTTCTTATGCTAAAGCTAATAAGACAAAATTAGCTTGCCGATATATAGAAAAATATATACAACTAAGCCTGGATGTTTCTTTTGTAAAGCATAGTAATTTTGATCCAATTCATGATTCAGATTCTTATATTCGATTAGTGGATAAATACCATCAAAAATTTGATTTTTGGTGGCTGTTTTGTTTATATGTTGGATTTATAGGTGTGTTTATTTCAATAGTATTGAACTTTAGAAGATGCACAGATAGAATAGCGAATCTCTTAATGAGTGTTTTTTTATTTCAACACTCAGCTTTTATAATTAATATTAGCCTATTACCTACAAATTATGAGTTTTATTTTCCGCATTCATTGTATCTATCAACACTATTTTCTTTTTTGTATGGGCCACTTATTTATTTTTACTTTAAAAGAGTAGTTCTGAAATATAGGTTTAAACCTATAGATTTGTTGCATTTAATCCCTACGCTATTTCTCCTTCTTTTATTACTACCCGTATATAATTTATCGGGAGAAGAGAAGTTGTGGGTAATGTTAAATGATAAACGCCCGTATATAACCTTAATATCAGATGCTAAGCTTTTGTCATTACTGATATATATAATTTTGGTGATAAGAATATATATAAAATCGGTTAAAAATAATATGACTATATCAAAAATACAATATCATTGGCATAGGAATATTATTATTTTATGTTCATTACATATAATATCATATGTTTTTTATGATATCCTGATGATAAGACGTATAGCTGATGATTTTCCTATTAATTTTCAAATTCTGTCTATTGCATTATTAATCCTGTATATTAGTTATACTGCATTTGTTGAACCTGGCGTATTTAGTGGATTAAAAATGATTAAAAATGAAGTGCATAAAGGATTAAATAATGAATTGAAGAAATATAAAAAATCGGGTCTCACAGAACAACTCTCTCTAGAATTAAAAGAAAAGTTACTAGAATTATTAGAAAAGGATAAAATATATAGAAGAAATGATATGAGTCTTCAAAAGCTTTCAGGATTACTTAATACTTCGAGACATAATACGTCTCAAATTATAAACGAACACTTTAATCTTAATTTTTTTGAATTAATTAATAAGTATAGAATTGAAGAAGCAAAAAAAATATTAAAAGATAAGCAATATCAATATGAGAATTTCAATATTATTGATGTGGCTTATGAGGTCGGTTTTAATAACAAAGTGACTTTCAATAAGTCATTTAAAAAATACAATCGAATTACACCATCAGAATACGTTAAATCCTAAAGGTAAAGGGCTTTGTTTACGGGTAAACTTTCTTCGGTAAAGGGTAAATACTTATAGGGGTTACCTTTTTTTATGTCTGTAAAATGTTTCTTTGAACTATAATCATAAATAGGAGGGATGAATGTATTATTTCCATTTAAACTTTGTTCAAGTTTTGTGAAAGTAAATTTGAGTTAGCCATCAAAATATTCTAATCCTTCCTTTTATGGTTATATCTAATAACTATGTTAAGTATTAATTTTTTGAAAACTTTTTTATCTATGAAAGTACATTATTACAAGTTTCTAATGTTATTTTTCTTTGTGTGCAGCATTTCCTTTGCACAAGGAGAAAGCATATCAGGAACAGTTACAGATGATAAGGGATTACCACTTCCGGGGGTAAATGTCCTTATCAAAAATACAAATAACGGAACTCAAACCGATTTTGATGGAAATTATACAATCTCTGCTAATAGAGGTGCTGTAATTTCTTTTAGTTATGTTGGTTTTGAGACCAAAGAAGTTGTAGTAGCACAGAATACTACAATAAATATTCAGTTAGCTACTTCTGCTGCAGAGTTAGAAGAAGTTGTTGTTACTGCATATGGTGTTTCTAGAAGATCGAATGTAACTTCTGCGATATCAACAGTAGGTGCACAGGATTTACAAGATTTTGTGCCTTCTACGAGTATTGATAATATCCTTCAAGGGCAAGCTGCTGGTGTGCAGGTTACTGCTGCAAATGGACGACCAGGAAATACTGCATTTGTTCAAATACGTGGTGTTGGTTCGATTAATGCTAGTACAACTCCTCTTTATGTAATAGATGGAGTTCCTGTTCCTATTACAGATAATACCTTAAATAATAATTTTAACCCATTAGGAAACTTAAACCCTAATGATATAGAATCTTTGTCTATACTTAAAGATGCTGCTTCGGCTTCTAAATATGGATCCAGAGGAGCGAATGGTGTAGTTTTGATTACTACCAAGAAAGGTAAAAAAGGAGATGCTAAAATTAAATTTATTTCTTCTTATGGTTTCGGAGAACGTATTCCGGATTCTTTTGACTTAATGAATGCAGCTCAGAAGTTAGAAATAGAGCGTCAATATGCTGCTTTAGGTGTTGGTGCTGCACAAAGTTTACCTGGTGCTACAGCTACTACTCCTGAGCAACGTCAGGCATTTATTGATTTAGATACAAATTGGGAAGATGAACTTTTAAGAAAATCAGTTATTCAATCTAATTCTTTATCTATATCTGGAGCAAGTGATCGTTTAAGTTACTTTTTCTCTCTTGGATATAACAAAGACACGGGTATAATTGATAGAATTAAAGGTTTTGAGCGAATCACAGCTCGTTTAAACACTACATATCAGGCAAAAGATTGGCTTAGTATAGATGCCAATGTTTCTTTTGCAAGAAGTACTACTGATCTTCCTAGAGATAGAAACAATGTTCAAAATCCATTTAGAGCATTGTATGATTATAATCCTTATGATCCACTTTTTTCTAGAGATACAGATGGAAGTATTTTGTTAGATTCTCAAGGAAATCCTGTATACAACCCAACGACTACATTTTTCCCGATTGCTTTAGCTTTACAAACAGAGCCAGAAAACAATCGTAACTTTTTAATTTTAGGTAATGTAGGTGCAGATCTTACGCTATCAGAGAAATTTTCAAATCGTTTTGCTATTGGTTTAGTAAGCAATCGTTTTAATAGAACAAACAGATCACTTGCAGGTGGAGTATTACAAGGATTTATTGGTGATGCTAATTTTCCTGGAACTCAAACAGAAAATTTTGCCCTTGATTTTGAATATAATGTATCGAACCTATTAAGCTATAATGATACTTTTAATGACCTACATAGTGTATCTGCTAGTTTCTTATTAGAATATAATGAAAATATCAGAACAGACTTATTTGCAAACGCAAGAGGATTTCCTTCTCCAGATATTCCATATTTAGATGTAGCAGCAGAAGCTACAGCTGCTGGATCAGAAGAGGATAGAAGAATTCTGTTTTCTCAGGCATTATTTGTAGATTATGATTTTGATGGTAGATATATCGCTTCTGCTTCGGTAAGACGTGATGGATCTTCAAGATTCGGACCAGACAATAAGTATGGTACTTTTGTTAGTGGAAGTTTAGCTTGGAACATAGCTAAAGAAAGTTTTATGGATGATTCATTCTTTAATGATTTAAAACTTCGTGCTTCTTATGGAACAGCAGGTAACCAGAATATTCCTGATTTCCAGTTTTTACCGGTACTTGGGTTTAATAACACATATAATGGTCAAACAACTGCTGTACCTTTAAGAGCGCCAAACCCAGCTATACAGTGGGAGTCTCAAGCTATCTTAGATATTGGATTAGAATTTGCCTTCTTAAACAATAGAATTAGTGGTGTAGTAGATTACTTTAAGAAGACGTCAAAAGATCTTCTTCTTAACAGGCCTATTTCTTTTACTGTAGGAGATGAAGATAATGCAATTTTCCAGAATATCGGTGAAGTAGAAAATAGTGGTTTTGAAATTACTTTAAATGCTGATGTAATAAGAACCGAGGATTTCCTTTTATCTATGGGAGGAAATATTACACTGTTGGATACAAAAGTTAATAAACTAATCAACAGTCAGGATATTGTTACAGGTACATTTGGTAATATCATCCTTAGAGAAGGGCAAGATATTAATTCTTTCTATCTAGTAGAGTATGCTGGAGTGAATCCTGCAAACGGTGCGCCACAATATATAGACCTTGATGGAAATGTTACAGAAACATATAATGATAGTTTCCAAAAAATCCAGGAAGGGAAATCTCCAATAGCTAAGTATGAAGGAGGATTTTATACTTCTATAAAGTATAAAGGATTTGGTTTACGAGGTGACTTTGTATATAGAGGAGGGAATTATATATTAAATAACCAACGTCAACAAGGTATCGCAATAGGAAATATTAACAGAAACCTAAGAACAGAAGCTTTTAATTACTGGAGACAACCAGGAGATACAAATGTATTGCCAAGTCCATTATTTCAAGCTACTGCTGATCAAGGAGGAACAACAAGATTCTTAGAGAAAGGTGATTTTATTAGATTGAGAACATTAACTCTTGATTATAATATGCCTAGAAAGTTCTTAGATGTTATAAAATTAGAATCACTTAGGCTATTTGTTACTGGTCAGAATATTTGGACACTAACAGATTACAATGGCGATCCTGAAATTGGTTTAGGTTCTGCAGAATCTGGAGACCAAGGAAATGCAGGTTTTGTTCCTGGAGAGTTTAGTTTGTTTAGTTACCCACAAACGAGATCTTACACGTTTGGAGTTGAAGTAGGATTTTAATTAAAAAAAAAAGAGATGAACAATAAAATTTATATAGTAGTTCTTTTGTTTCTATCGCTAGGTTTTTTTGCCTGTGATGATGAATTGAACGATTTGCAACCTTTTACAGAAGGTAATCCAAATACTTTCTTTAATAGTCCAGCCGCTTTTCAAAACGGTGTAGATGGTATTTATCGACAGTTATGGCTGTATTATTCTAACCCTAATTCTGGTTTACAGGGAATTCCAGATATAATTTCTGATAATGTAATACAAGCACAGACGGGTAGAAGATCTAATGATGATTATCACGATCTTAGATATGTACCTAGTACTCTTGGACCTATTCCGTTATACTGGAGTGAGGCTTATGAAGCAGTTAATGTTGCTAACCTTGTAATAGGACAAATTGATAATCTTAATGATGGTGCTGAAAAGGATAATATTCTCGGGCAGGCATTAGCGGCACGAGCATGGGCACATTTTGATTTGGTAAGACTTTATGGTAAAATCCCAACACAAAGCGGTGATGCTAACAGTTCATTAGGTGCTGTATACCTTAAAGTAGAAGATGGTGATACAGGAGATCCTTTTGCACAACCTGCAAGAGAAACTGTAGCATCAAATTATACTGAAATTATCGCCGATTTAGAGCGAGCAAGTACCTTAATAGACGATGATAATGGCGAAGGTAGATTAAATAAAAATGGTGTAAATGCATTATTATCTAGAGTGTACTTGTATAATGGAGAATATCAAAAAGTTATAGATGCAGCTAATGCAGTTTCTGCTACATTAGCAACAGCAGCAGAACTTCCAGATGTATATACAGATGCTACTAATGCAGGTGTAGTGATAGAGCTTTCTATTAATACTACTTCAGAATCTAACGGTAATAATGTTGGAGTACTTTATAGTCAATCTTCTAGTTCAGCAACTATTTCAGAATATGTGCTTGATTTTGATTTCTTCAATAGTATAGATGCTAATGATGTAAGAAGAGATGTTTTACAATTTGTAGGAACAAACCAAGGTAATGATTACAATGCAATCAAAAAGTTTTTAGGTGAAGAAGGGCAGGTTAATGGTAGAGTAGATGTAAAAGTACTTCGTTATGCAGAGGTGCTTTTAAACAAAGCTGAAGCACAATTTGAGCTAGGACAAGAAACTCAGGCATTAGCAACTTTGGATCAGTTAAGAAATGAGCGTTTTACTTCTTTTACAGGAGGAGAAACAGGTGCAGCTCTTGAAGATGCAATCCAGTTTAACAGAAGAGTTGAATTAGCTTGTGAAGGTCATAGATTTTTTGACCTTAAGAGAAGAGGAGAAAGCATATCTAGAAACGTAACTAGAGGTGATATCATTGATGGTACAGGAACTCCTCCTGAAGCTCCAACTCTTGCAGCGGGAGATTTTAGATTTCAGTTTCCTATTCCAACTGCAGAGATTAATGCAAATCCAACTATAGCAGGACAACAGAATCCTGGTTATTAATTGGAAATACACTGTTTGTTATATAAACATAAACAAATGTTTTAAACAAAATTACCCGTCAACTATAAGTCGACGGGTAATTTATTTTTTAGAGTATTATATGTAGACATCTATAAGAGACTTCCTTTTTTATATCACCACAATTTTTTATAGATAGAATATAGAAAAAATATATGCCGTGGGATTATGTATGCTATCTAGAAACAATTGATTTTTTTCATATACATGAAAAAAAGAAAAAAGTTTCAGACATGAAAAAAATGAATGTTTTTGTATATCTTTAGAATACCTATATTTCTGAAGATTACAGAATATTGTAGATGTATATAATTAAAGATGTTTAATCTTATTTAGTTTAGCTTTCCAAACATCTAGATTTTCTTTATATTTTTCGATATTCTTACGTACATCTCTTACCATTGGATTATCATCTTTGGCATGTTTGAAGAACTGAAGATTGTTTTCTAATTGGCGGATTTCACTGTTAACTTCATCAATTTTTTTACGAATAAAGCTCTGTTCGCTTCTAAGAGCTCTGTCATCACTATGACCAGATAAAGTATTTAGTTTATTTTCATATTTAATAAGTTCTGTTTCTTTACGTCCCAACTTAAGCTGCTGAAAGAAGCTATCCAGAATTTTATTATACTCTGCTTCTATGTTTTTCTTTTTATAGGGTACTCTACCCAAAGTTTTCCAGGTAGCAATGTTTTCTTTTATAGTTTTAAGATCGGTTTCAGTATCTCCAGAAAGCTTTAGTTTTTTAAGAGCCTCGATATGTTCTTGCTTTTTTTCTAGGGAAATAAGCTCTTCTTTATTCGCTTCATTTCTCTCTGCATGAAGTCTATCAAAATAAAAATTACAGGCATCTTTAAATCTTTTCCAGATTCTATCGCTATCTTTTCGAGGTACATGACCAATCTTTTTCCAATCAGATTGAATTTTTTTCATAAGTGGAGTGATAGCAGTAAAGTCATCACTATCTTTATTGTCTTCTGCAATCCGAATCAGTTCCATTTTTTTATTTAAGTTATTAAACTGATCTTTTTTAAGTCCTTTGTAAAAAGCATTTTTGTTACGATTAAAATCTCTTACAGCAGTTTTAAACTCGCTCCAGGTTTGTTCATTTACATTAGATGGAACTTTTCCTGCTTTAAAAAATTGATCTCTTAATGTTTCAATTTCTTTTATTTTTTGTTGCCAACCACTATGATTTTTAGGGTGGTCCTGGCTAATTTCTATAATTTTTGCAATGATTTCTCTTTTGACTTCTAGATTTTGTTCATAAACTTTATCCTGATCTTTAAAATATCGCTGACGATTTTCATGAATTTGCTTTGTTAATGCACTAAATTTCTCCCAAATAGGCTCCCTATATTCTTTTCCAACAGGCCCCAGATCTTCTTTCCACATTTTATGAAGTAACTGTAATTCTCTGAAGGCTCTATTAACATCGGTCTCTTGTGCTAATTCTGTAGCACGTTCAATAATCTTAAGTTTTTGCTCAAGGTTATGCTTAAAATCAAGATCTCTAAACTCCCTGTTTAAATGCAGAAAATCATAAAAATTCTCAGTATGATGATGATAGGTGTTCCATACCGTATTGTATTTATCCCTTGGTATAGGACCTGCATTACGCCATCTTTCCTGAATACTTTTAAAATGATTGTATGTTGTATTTATGTTTTCGTCTACATTGAGTAAACCTTTTAGCTCATCAATCAATTCTAATCTCCTTTTTAGATTTTCATGAAGATCTTTCTTTAGGTTTTGATAATATGAATTTCGTTTTTCTTTATAATCGAAATAGACAGAGTTAAATTCTTTTTTTATTGGTGTAGAATAGTAGAAATCTATAATATCACCACCATCAGCCAAAAATTCTTCCTTTTTTTGTTCTACTTCTTCATTAAACTTTTCATTAAACTCATTTTTGATTTCCTCAATATGTTCTCTAATTGCCTGAATTTTTTCATTTTTGACCAATTCTCGTAATTCTTTAACCAATTCTTCCTTTTTCATGGCGTGATAATCCTTCTTCTCGATATCATGGCGCTCTATCGTACTCTCGTCCTCACTATGCTCAGCGACAGCTTCATCCATTTGATCTTGAATTTGATTTTTACTAGCAGTAGTGTTAGGCTTTGATTCTTCTTTTTGCGAGGTAATTAAATTGTTGCTCTCGTCTACAGATTGTATTGTGTTACTTTCTGAAGTAGTTACTGCGTCACTATTCTCTACAGTAGCTTGATCTATAGTAGGCGTGTTTTCTTGTACGGCATTATCAGGATCTGGTATTTCTTCTTCTTTAAGTGTAATATTATTTTCAGACTCAGAATCGTCTTCTATGGCATCTGTAATCTGTGGATTAACTAATGTTTTAGATTCTTCGTTTTCAGAATGTTCTGTGTTTTCAGTAGTTTCTTCATTAGAACCTTCTGATTTAATAGCTTCTAGATTTTCAGTTTCTAAATTTACATCTAAAATCTTAGTCTTTTTTTCTTCATTTCCATCTGCCTTAGGCAGGTTATCACGTGTGGACATTGTGTGAGCGTTTTTGTTTGTCTTAAGCTTAATGCCTGACTAAGATACTAACATATTAGAAAAACTCAAAGTTATTGAAAGGTTTTAAGACTACTTAAAAAGTGTTTTGGTAAGAATTTTATGACAAAATGAGCCTAAAATTACATATTCCAGATCTCCCATGCCTTTTCTGCTTGCAGGATTAACATTTGTAATCCATTAGAAACAGTAGCCCCTTTTTCTTTTCCTTTACTCATAAAAGTAGTTTCATCTGGATTATAAATCAAATCGTATAAAACATGATTTTTGGTAATATATTCATAAGGGATATCTGGGTAATTATGGATATTAGGATGTGTTCCTAGGGGGGTACAGTTTATTATTAGTTTGTATGCTTGTATAATATCTTCATCGAGATCACTATAGCTTAGTTCGTTAAAATCAGGATTACGAGATACAAATGTATAGTCTATGTTTAAATGACTTAATGCATATGCAATAGCTTTTGAAGCACCTCCTGTACCTAGAATTAATGCTTTCTTTATTGTTTTGTTAAGTAAGGGCTTTAAAGATTCTGTAAAACCATAATAATCACTATTGTATCCTTTTAATTTTTGACCCTTATCAAACTTTATAACATTTATTGCTCCAATCTTTTTGGCTATGGGGTCCAGATCATCCATATATTGAATTACTTCTTCTTTATAGGGTATGGTTACATTTAAACCTTGTACATGGGGATCTTTGGCAACTTCAAGAAAATCCTTGATTTGGGTAAGATCAAAATTGTTGTACTCATAATCTAGATTTTCTTTTTCAAATTTTTCTGAAAAGTAACCCTTAGAGAAAGAATAACTGATATTTCTACCTAATAAACCGTATATTTTTTTCATTTTGAAGTTTTTAGCGTTTTTTGGCCATACCACTCTAACCATAAAACGATACCAATACCTATGAGGATATAAAAAATTCCAATATAGGTCTCAATAGTTGTAAAATCAGGAAAATAGCGATCATAATTATCGAGTATTGGATTACCTAATGCATCAATTTGTGTATTCCCTAAAGCGTCAACTTTATAAATTTTATTTTTCCAGGGCCAAACGACACCTAAAGAACCGGTTATAAATCCAATTATTGCTGCAAAAGTGGCATTTTTATAATGTTTTAAAACATATCCTAAAAAATGGGATAAGGTAACTAAACCGGTTAATGAACCAAGACTAAATACAATAAGTACTTTTAATAACCTAGTTCTGTGCGCATTTTCTATAAAAGAAAAATCCCAACGTATTAGATCGGCTATTGTATCATATAAAGCATTTACAGAATCAACCAGCAAAAGGACATAATTACCTAATAAGATAAGAATAAAAGACCCAGATAATCCTGGTAATGTCATACCAGACACACCAATAATACCACAGATAAATACAAACCAAAGGTTGTCATTTTCTTTTGCAGGAGCCAATAAACTAATACTAATTCCAACTATGATGCCTATAATAATAAGACAAATGTTTCTTCTGTTCCAATCGTTAAAATCTTTTACTATATAATAAATAGAGCCAATGATCATTCCAAAAAATGCTGCCCATACATATAATTCATAATGAATAATGAGGTAATCCAGAATTTTAGAAACACTAAAATAGCTAATTAGCATTCCTAAGATTAAAAGGCCAAGAAATCGTCCATTTATGTATCGCCAAAAGCTTTTAAACCTAAAATTTATAAAAAGCTTAAATGCTTTAAAATTTATTTTCTGAAGAGAATAGATAAATTCTTCATAAAATCCGGCAACAAATGCAACTACACCACCAGAAACACCAGGGACTTTATTTGCAGCACCCATTGCAAGACCTTTAATAACAAGGAAAAGTCTATCAGTAAAGGTGCGGGTACTTTGTTGCATTGATTAGTTTGGTTTTTTTACAGAAAGGCGTTCTAAGATAAGGATTAATAGAAAACCTATAACTATAAAAAGTAAAACCCAGATCATTTTAACATCACCTTCGAATTGACCTGGTAGAATGCTCTTTTCTATGAAAGGAACCTCGATTCCTTCAGAGTTTGTTCTCCAGGATTCGACTTTTTTCCAGGGCCATAACTTATTTAGTGAGCCTATCATAAACCCTGTAAGTATAGCTAAAGTCATGTTTTTATGATGTTTAAACATCCAGTTAAGTGCTTTAGAAAACAATTTCAATCCTATAACGGCGCCAATACCCATAATTAATATTTTATAGATAGCCTGCCATAAGATATCAAAATCCATCTGTACAATTCCATTACGTAATTGGTTCAGAATATCAATAGCTGTTTGGTAAACCCCAAGGATAAGTAATATAAAAGCTCCTGATACTCCTGGTAATATCATGGCAATAATTGCAATGAATCCACAAAACATAAGATACCAATTACTATCTGGTGAAGCCAGAGGTTCTGCTATAGTAATAAAATAAGAAAGTATTGCTGCCAGGATAATACCAAGGATTACTTTTGGTTTCCAGGTAGTGATTTGTTTTACAATATAAACGATACTGGCAAGAACTAATCCAAAGAAAAATCCCCATAGTAATAAAGGTTCATTATGAAGCAACCACTTTATAAGTTTTGCAAGAGAAAGAATACTGGTTATGATACCTAAAAAAAGGGCTGTTAAAAAAGATAAGTTATATTTTTTCCAGGAAGTTTTAAATCCTTCTTTTTTCCAAACCGAAAAAAAAACCAGATCTAGCCCATTAATAGTTTCAATCAGTTCTTCATATATACCAGATATAAATGCAATGGTTCCTCCAGAAACTCCAGGAACTACATCTGCAGCTCCCATTGCTAATCCTTTTGCAGAGATGATAAGGTAATCCTTAAGATTTCTTTGCATTCTTATTGTTTTTGGTGTTTTAAGTTAAAACAAATGTATGGATTTTTGCAATGTAATCGATTAGAAAAAAAACGGTCTTTTTCAGAATTATTTATATTCAGAAATAATGTTTTTAACAAGAGTTAGATTAAAAATCTTTTCAAAAAGTTCTTCCAGAACGATATGATATTCATAGTCAAGATCTAAGGCTTTTCTTATATGATATTCACCTTTTTGATAATCTTGTAGTTCATAATATAAACCAGCAAGTCTATATTGAATTTCTGCATTATCTGGATAAAACTCTATAGCTTGGTGTAAATTTTGTATTGCAGCATTTGATTCTCCTATAAACCTAAGAATATCCGAACGATTTAACCAGGTTTCCAGTTCATAATTTCCTAACTCAATAGCTTTTCTGTATCCTCGCTCTGCTTCTTCAAAAAAAGCAAGTCTATTGTTTATTTTTGCGTAACGTTTCCAGTATAGAACATTTTCACCATCAATATTTATAGCTTTGTTTGTATAGTATAGCGCTTTTTGATAATCACGTTTACGCATGTAAAAATCGGTAATGGCTATCCATCCTTTGTCTAATAATGGGTCTTCATGTACAGTTTTGGAATAGTGCTGAATTGCCAGATCATCTATGCCTAATTTCTCATAACATTTTCCTATTCTTAGCAAAGCAAAAGAAGTAGGGTCATCAAGTTCTAATGTTATTCTATAATTTTCTATAGCTTCATTATGCCTTTTTAGTTTTTCTAATACTTTTCCTTTTTCTAAATAAGCACCAATAAAATATTCATCACTTATAATTGCAAAATCATAAGCCGCTAGTGCTTTTTCATATTCTTCTAGATCAAAATATTGCTTGCCAACCTGGTGCCAGGCCACTTCGCAATATGGATTTTTATTTAGAAACATATTTAGATACTCGATAGCTTCTTCATGTTGTTCAAGAAAATCAAAACAGTATATCACATTATATAAAGCAGAATAATCCTGATCATCTGCTTCGAGGCATTTCATAAAATTGATCTTTGCATTTTCAAAATCATCCATAAAAAGATACTCCATCCCTATAAGGGAGTACACATCTGCAGCATCATTTGTATAGCTAAGTGCCATCATTAATAACTCTATGGCTTTTATATGATCGTTTTGTTTAGAAAGAATATTAGCTTTTTGAATGTAGATTTCTTCATTTTCTGGCTCTATAGCGTGTAGTTGAGCCAAAAGATGATCTGCTTTGTCTAAGCGATTTTCAAAGACCAAAATTTCAACTTGCAATAATTTAAGGTTAACAGATGATGGATGTTGAGAAAGTCCCAAAGAAATTGCTTTTTTTGCTTTGGCAATTTTTCCATTTTCTAGATAGTGATGAATAATAGATTCAAATTCATCTGAATCAAAAAACTTAACATCATTAGATCTCAGCATAGACTCGTATCGAGTAATCGAGAAATTATTTTCTTCTTCTTCGTGGTTAAATCTCATACACGTTGATTAAAGATGCTCAATAAATCATAAAATTGATGTAAATACTTTTTTTGTCTTCCCCAACAAATAAAAGTATCTAATAAATCCATTACTTAATCTATTTTCGCATTATTGATTTCCTCAGTATTAAAATTACAAATGAAATTGAATAATTATACTTCAAAAACCAATTGTTTTTAACAAACTAATTAACAAAATACGTACCATTATATAGATAATGATATAGAGTTTTTCTTTTATAGAAGCCGAAATGTATTAATGAATTTGTGAAAATATGGATGGTCTACTAAAGATACAGTTTTTTTAATAAAACTTCAATGATTACCGTTTAAATTTTGTTATCTAGTATTTGATCTAAAACAGTAAGGATGATCCGACATCCTTTTCTTATTTCACTTTCCGATATAGTAAGTGGCGGTGTAATACGTACTGCAAGAGGTTCAAAAAGTAACCAAAATAATATTAATCCCTGATCTTGACACTTTAATATAACTTGATTTGTTATTTCTGCAGAAGGAGTTATAAAAGCTAACATGAGGCCTAATCCTCTGATTTCTTTAATTAATGGGTGAATTAATAGGGATCTGAATAGTTTTTCTTTTTCCAGAGCAGCTGCCATTACGTCACTCTCTGCAATTTCCTGTAATGTTGCCAAAGCGGCAGCTGCAATGACAGGGTTTCCTCCAAACGTTGTAATATGACCTAATTTGGGGTTGTCCTGTAATTGATCCATCATTGTTGTTGAAGCTGTAAAAGCTCCAATCGGAAGTCCACCCCCCATTCCTTTACCCATTACAACGATATCTGGGACGATGTCGTAATGTTGAAAACCAAATAGTCTCCCCGTTCTTCCAAATCCAGGTTGTATCTCATCTAGAATTAACAGTGCTCCAACTTCTTTACACTTCTTTTTTACTTTTTTTAGATACTCATATTTAGGTTCAATAAACCCCGCTCCTCCTTGTATAGTTTCTAAGATTACTGCTGCGGTTTTGTGTGTTATTTGTTGTATCTCTTTTTCATCATTAAATGTAATAAAAGAGATGTCAGGGATTAATGGTCTAAATGCTTGTTTACGTTCTTCATATCCCATTACACTCATAGATCCCATAGTGTTACCATGATATGCCAGTTTTGCTGCAATAATATGGCTTCTACCTGTGACTCTTCGGGCTAATTTTAAAGATCCTTCAATAGCTTCAGTTCCTGAGTTAGTTAAATAGGTTTTTTCTAATGGATGGGGTAGGAGAGAAGCTAACAGTTTGGTGAGTTCTACAGCAGGTTGTTGTACATATTCTCCATATACCATGACATGTAGATATTTATCTAACTGATTTTTTACTGCATGTATAACTCTGGGGTGCTTATGTCCTAAACTACATGCTGATACTCCTGCAACAAAATCCAAATACTTTTTATTATTAGTATCATAAATATAACTACCATTAGCATGCGAAACTTCTATGGCTAATGGATGCGGAGTAGTTTGAGCTTGATATTTGAAAAAATCCTGTTTCAAGATTGTTTTTTTACTAGATTATCGAATTTTAAAGTGTTATCCGATATTTTTACATAAAAACATATTACTGTTCGATGTTAATACTGTTTTTTTGATTTTTCTTCTTTTCGGTATTAAGATCTTCTTTTACTTTCTTTTTAAAAGGAATAGAATCTAATTGTTCGTTAGTCTCTTTAAGTTCGGCATCTTTAAGTTCTTGCTCTAATAATCGAGAGCCTTCAGACTTATTATCCTCTAAGCGTTTTACAGTTTCTTCATCAAAGAAATCCGCTTCATCTTTTGGTAATGGGATTCCTGTTATTTTAGTAAGTTCAGGAGGTGATTCTCCTCTAAATAGGTCAGACTTGCTATTAATACGTTCATCGCCACGCCAATTAAAACCAGAGAGTTCACGAGCATTTTCTGGTAAATCAATTTCACGATATAGAGTGCCATCAACATTCTGATAATAATAAACATCTTCTATCTCCCGGTTATTTAATAATAATCTAATAGAACTAGAGAGTACTTTATTAATACCAATAAGTTTTAACTCACCTTCGCTTTCTCTTTGGTAAAATATAGTTTCTGTGTTTTTATCGATATCTACCTGATAGAGTTCATTATCTTTAAATAAACCATAAAGTATTTGGCCTTTTACTTGGTTGTATCCGGCTTTTAGGGTGTCTTCTTGTGCTAAAAAAGCATTTTGATATACGATAAGTGAATCTAATTTTTCTGTCTTTGTATCCGAGATAATTTTTATGGTATCACCTGTCATTTGATTTCTTTGCGACCAAATAATAGGTCTGCCAATCATTTTAGTATATCCTGTGGTCTGATCGACATTAATAGAATCACTTTTACCACTCATATTACTCTTATAGATTCTTACATCATAAAAACCATTCATTATTCTTCGTTCGGGTTTACCGGTGACCATAAGTGTATCACTGTGAATAAAAATAGAATCTTTTTCCTGTAAAGTAGCTGCGAGTGCTCTCTTTGTAATAAAAACAGAATCTTTTTCTTTAAAAACCTCTGCATAATGACCAGTAATTACAGAATTATTTGCAGTATCTAATACTCTAATATTATTAGTGGCCGATGCAAATTGATTAGCACTATTGTAAAAAATACTATCTCCAAAAACAGTACGTTTATCATAGTCGATTTTGGCATTTTTGATAGCATATCCCGTCTTAACTTTGGTGTCATAAAATCCTCGTTCACAGTATAGTGTGCTTTCTTTGCCTTTAACTGTAGAAGGGCCATATAGATAGGCGTGACCATTTTCTGTATAGTAATCTAATCGATCAGAATCGACTGTATTTTCTGGATTTACAATTTTTACCGTGGTATTAAATGAATATTGTTTTCTATCCATAAAGTACCGTCCAATTTGACTGGTTAATGTATTCGAGGAATCTCTAACTGTTCCTCCGCTACGATAATAAGCTTGTTGTCTAAGTCGATCAAAAAATAAGGTATCGGTACGTAATGTATTCGAAGGAGTTTCCATAAATACATTATCGCTTGCATATGCAAATTTAGTATTACCATTATATTCAGCATATTTACTGGTCATAGTAATGGTGTCTCCTTGCTTCATTTTTACATTTCCTAAAGCCTTAACAAACTTGTCTTCGCCATAGTGAATAGCCTGATCACACCATATCTCAATTCCTTCATGTTGCATATATACCTGTTTGTCTACTTTAGCCAGGATAGTTGCCCCAGGAAACCGATTTTGATCTTTTATAGTACGATCAGATTGAACTTTGATTTGTTTTCCTTCTTGTGCAAATGATGCTACCGAAAATATAAAAGCAAATAGTATATAGAAGAATTTGTTTTTCAAGTGTTTCAAATTTGTATGCAAAATAACGAAAATTGTATCTAATGATTGTGACTATAGCTGTAAAATAAAAGGGAAGCTATCTTCAATTAAGAACCTTATGTCTAATCTAATGTTGCATTTTAACATGTTTTATCTCTGTAATGATTTAAAAACAAGTGATTTCTACAATTAGTGAATGATTGTAAATTTATAAAAAAAGGATAATGTGTAAGTTTTGTACGATCAAAGGACTAATACAGGTAAAAAGAAGCAAATAAGAGAAATTTTCGAATTTTTTAACACTAGATCTACTTAAGCATCAGTAAATTGCGACAGGAAACAACAAAGGGAACGATCAATGCTATGGGGATAGCATCATCTTAAACTTTTATTTTTTTACCAAAAGCAAATTTGTTTATTCTGATTGGTTATTAAGAATAGATATAGTGCTGCTTTAAAAAAAGAACAGTTGAGGTCGTTATACTATTAACAAAAAGATAATAGATGGTTTTGAAAAAAAACTTAGGGGTTCTATTTTTTTTGTTTTTTTGGGGTGCTGTGTTTTCTCAGGAAAAGCAGCTACAAAAAGCAAACGAAGCTTTTGAAAAGTACGCCTATATCGAGGCAAGAGTAATGTACTTAAAGGCTATCAAAAAGGGGGGTAAATCAATAGAGTTATATGAAAAATTGGGAGATTCATACTACTTTAATGGTGAGTTAGAAAAGGCAGCACAATGGTATCGGGTATTGTCTTCTTTGTATCCAGAGAAGATGAAATCAGAATATCGAACCAGATATGCACAATGCATTAAGAGTACTGAAGAATATAAAAATGAAGATGATATAGCGCATTGGTTATATGCAAGTAATGATAAAGGAATTGAACAAATACATGACTCATTAGATAATGCTTTATCGAAAAAAGATAAGCCAAAGGAATTTATAATTGATACTTTAAATATTAATTCTAAATATTCTGATTATGCCCCCAGTTTTTATAATGGCGAATTAGTATTCGCATCTTCGAGAGATACCAATACCTTTTCTAAGGTGTTACATGAATGGAATGATCAACCTTTTTTGGATTTGTATACAACTAGACATGTTGCTGAAGAAAAAAGTATTGAGAAGTTAAAAGGGGCTATTAATTCGAAGTTTCATGAATCTTCTGCAACTTTTAGTAAGGATAAGAAAACGGTCTATTTTACTAGAAATAATTATTCTAAAAGAAAATCTAAAACAAATACACAAGGCATTGTTTTATTAAAAATATATAGAGCTCGCTATGATAACGGAAAATGGGGAGATGTAGAAGAGCTGCCTTTTAATAGTGATGAATACTCAATAGCACACCCCGCATTATCTTCAGATGGAAAATACTTATATTTTGCAAGTGATATGCCAGGAACCTTGGGAAAATCAGATTTATATGTGGTAAAAATAAATGAAGATGAAAGTTTTGGAACTCCTAAAAACCTGGGAGGTCTAATTAATACTTCGGGCCGTGAAACTTTCCCTTATATTAGTGATAAAGGAAAGCTGTTTTTTGCAAGTGATGGCCATAAGGGATTAGGAGGGCTGGATATTTTTATGGCTATTCTAAATGAAGAAGGGGGAGTAGAAGTTTATAATTTAGGAAAACCTATTAATAGCCCCAAAGATGACTTTACTTTTATTATCAATGAAGAAAACAAAACCGGGTATTTTGCAAGTAATCGTAAAGGAGGGAAGGGTGGTGATGATATCTATGGCTTTAAGCAGATAACTCCGTTTCCTGAACGCTATTTCAATAAACAGAAAATTATGCGAAAATTAGAAAGGATAATAGAGTTAAAACCTGATAAGGAAGGGACTACTTCGTTATGATATTATGAATTGATGAAGGATGTTTTAGATTTATTTTCTGATAAATATTATTACTTTTATATGTTTATGGGAAAAGAGATAAATATATGAGAGTAAAACTATTTTTAATTCTCGTTTTTATAAGCCAATTTTTTATGCTCAGATTGTAGATTTTATATTAGGATTGCCTAAATATGACTGCTGTTCAAATAAATGGTATTGATATTTCTAACGAAGGGTTGATAATGTATAATATAGAGGAAATGATAACCATAATGTAATGTTAAATAGTAGAAGAAAAAATCAATTTTTCGATCGTTATCAACCTTATCTGGTAATTAATCTATGTATATAAAAATAAGAGCGATTGTATTATTTTTACAATCGCTCTTATTTTTATAGTACTATTTTTTACCTATGTATGGTTTGTGTTCTATCTGGGCCCACAGAAACAATTGTAATTGGTGTTTCTAATTCTTTTTCTAAAAACGAGATATATTCATTTAACTCTTTTGGTAGTTGAGAAGCATCGGTCATTCCTGTAAGATCTTCAGACCAACCTCTCATCTCAGTGTAGATAGGAGTCACATTTTCAGGCTCTATGTTGTATGGTAAATGAGTAATTGTTTTACCCTGGTATTTATATGCGGTACATATTTTTAAGGTATCAAATCCACTTAGTACATCACCTTTCATCATCATTAATTTTGTAACACCATTTACATGTACTGCATATTTTAGTGCTACAAGGTCTAGCCATCCGCACCTTCTCGGTCTACCTGTTGTAGCTCCAAATTCATGACCAACTTGTGCCATTGTCTCTCCATCTTTATCAAATAATTCTGTAGGAAATGGGCCACTACCAACTCGAGTTGTGTATGCTTTAAATATACCAAAAACATCTTTGATTTTATTTGGAGCAATACCTAAACCTGTACACGCTCCTGCTGCTGTAGTGTTTGATGATGTTACAAAAGGATATGTACCAAAATCGATATCTAATAAAGAACCTTGCGCTCCTTCTGCCAGAATTGTTTTTCCTTCTTTTTGGGCTTGATGAAGGTATTCTTCACTATCAATAAAAGTAAGAGTTTTTAAAACTTTAATCGCTTCAAAGAATTCATTTTCTAGCTCTTCCAGATTGTATTCTATTTTTGAGTCATAAAAATCAATCATTGCTTCATGCTTATTGGCTAAAGCGCGGTAACGTTCCTTCCAGTCATTTAGTTCTAAATCTCCAACTCGAATACCATTTCTACCAGTTTTGTCCATGTAAGTAGGACCAATTCCTTTTAAAGTAGAGCCAATTTTTGCTTTTCCTTTAGAAGCTTCGGAAGCAGCATCTAGAATCCTATGCGTAGGAAGAATTAGGTGAGCTTTTCTAGAAATCAATAATTTGGATTTATAATCTAAATTAAATTTATTAAGATTATCCAATTCTTTTTTGAAAATCACAGGGTCTATTACAACACCATTTCCAACTAGATTTATAGCTTTATCATGAAAAATTCCGCTAGGAATAGTATGTAACACATGCTTGATTCCATCAAATTCTAAAGTGTGACCGGCATTAGGACCACCTTGAAATCGTGCAATAATATTATAATCTTTTGTAAGAACGTCTACAATTTTTCCTTTCCCTTCGTCTCCCCATTGAAGACCAAGTAATAAGTTTACCGCCATTAGTTATCTTTATTAGTTGGTTTTTTTTTAGTTCCGTAGAAATACAAAGAATGATTTGTAATATCTACATCAAAAATTTCTTCGATTGTTTTTTTTATAGATTGAATTCTAGGATCACAAAATTCTAATACATCCCCGGTATCAGTTAAAATTAAATGATCATGTTGTCTGTCGAAATATGATTTTTCGTATTGAGCTTGATTTTGTCCGAATTGATGTTTTCTAACCAATTTACATTCTAATAAAAGCTCTATAGTATTATAAAGTGTGGCACGACTTACTCTATAATTTTTGTTTTTCATTTTGATATATAATGATTCTATATCAAAATGTTCATCACTTTCATAAATCTCTTGAAGTATAGCGTATCTTTCGGGTGTTTTTCTATGGCCATTTTCTTCTAAGAAACTGGTAAAAACATTTTTAACGATAATTTGATCGTTTTGTGTAGTTGCTTTAGTACTCATACGTTTAAAAACGCAAAGTTACATTATTTTTTATTAGTGAGACTCTGATTTAAAAACGATTATTTAAGGTTTTTGAAAATTAGCTGATTTGAACCGATTTGATTATAAAAAAAGAATTTTCATGAAATAATATAATTCTTAATTCATAATTCTTTTTTGAGCAAAAAATAAGTTTCTACTCTCTTACAACTTTATCAATACCGCTTATTTTTGAAAGGTTTTTCATAACTGCTTTTAAGGTATTTTTATTTTTAACACCTACTGTTATTTTACCTGTAAAAACTCCGTCATTGGTATCAAAATTCATGTTGTAAATTGCAAGACTCATATTGTTTGAGATAATTTGAGTTACCTCATTTACTACACCAATATTATCAATACCATTTAGTTTAATTACAGCCTTGAATTCTTCTTGGCTAGAATCAATCCATTTTGCAGGAATAATACGATAGGCATAGTTACTTTGTAACTGTAATGCATTAGGGCAATTATTTTTATGTACTTTTATACCTTCATTAACCGTTATAAAACCAAAAACATCATCTCCAGGAATCGGATTACAACAATTAGATAATTTGTATTCTAGTTTTTCTGAATCTTTTCCAAAAACAAGCAGATCGTATTTAGATGTAATTTCATCCTTATTAACATCTTTAATGTTACCTCTTCGAATTCTATTTTTGATAAAATTCATAAAGACATTACTTCGAGTGGTAGCGAACTCTTTAATTTTTTGATTGTCAATAGTTCCTATACCTACTCTGTAGAATAGATCCAAACTTGTTTTAAGTTTAAAATAGAGTACAAGCTCATTAACTACCTTCTCACTCATTGTTATTTTCTGAGAGCGAAGTTTACGTTTCAAAACGACTTTACCATCTTCGGCAATTTGTTTTTTCTCGTCTCGTAAAGCAGATTTAATTTTGGATCTTGCTCTTGCTGTAGTAGCATAATCCAACCAACTAGAAGAAGGTTTTGATTTGGTTGAGGTAATAATTTCTACCTGATCACCACTCTTAAGCTCATGGCTTAGAGGTACTAATTTACCATTCACTCGAGCTCCCCTCGTTCTTAATCCAACCTCGGTATGTACACTAAAACCAAAATCGAGTGCAGTTGCTCCTTTTGGTAATGATTTTAAATCTCCTTCAGGTGTAAAGACAAATATCTCTTTTGCATAAAGATTTAATTTAAATTCTTCTACAAAATCTACAGCATTTGTTTCAGAATTTTCTAATGCTTCCTGTAATCGATTAAGCCATCCATCTAATCCTTGATCTTGTTTTTCTTCGGTATTCTTGTACTTATAATGTGCTGCATATCCTTTTTCTGCAATTTCATGCATACGTTCACTACGAATTTGTACTTCTACCCATTTGCTGTCTGGACCAATAACAGTTATATGTAAGGCTTCGTAACCAGTAGACTTAGGTTGAGATATCCAATCTCTTAAACGAATAGGGTTTGGTCTGTAGTAATCGGTTACTACAGTGTATATTTTCCAGGCAATAAACTTTTCATTCTCTATATTATCAGACTTGTATATTATTCTTATGGCAAATTTGTCATAGACTTCATCGAATGAGATGTTTTGCTTTACCATTTTTCTACGAATAGAAAAAATGGATTTTGGTCTTCCTTTTATTTCATAATTTAATCCTTCTCTATCAAGACCTTCTCTAATCTGATCAGAGAATTTTTTGATATACTCATCTTGCTCTTCCTTACTCTCCTTTATTTTTTCCAGAATATCTTTATATACTTCGGGTTCGGTATATTTTAATCCCAGATCTTCTAATTCTGTTTTGATATTGTATAAACCAATTCGATGAGCCAGAGGGGCGTATATATACAAAGTTTCGGATGCAATTTTTACCTGTTTGTCTGGTCTCATAGCATCCATTGTTTGCATATTATGCAAGCGATCCGCAATTTTAATGATAATGACCCTTACATCATCATTAAGGGTAAGAAGCATTTTTCTGAAATTCTCTGCTTGTAAAGAAATGTCTCTATCTTTTTTTAAAGAAGAAATTTTGGTAAGACCATCTACAATACGAGCTACTGTTTCACCAAACATTTGCTCAATATCTACCAAGGTATATTCTGTATCTTCTACGACATCGTGAAGTAATGCAGCAGCAATTGATGTAGCATCCAATCCAATTTCACTAGCTACAATTTTTGCTACCGCAATAGGATGAAAAATATAAGCTTCACCACTTTTACGGCGTTGGTCTTTGTGAGCATCAACAGCAATATCAAAGGCCTGTCGTATAAGGACTTTATCTTCTTTGGTAAGATCTCTATAGCTAATACGAAGCAATTCTTTGTATTGCTTAGCAATCTGTTTATTTTCTTTATCTATAGCAGCTTCAGTCATAACATAAAGTTTTTTAAGAAAGCCCTATTAAGTATCGCGTGTGATATCCCTTTGGTAATATTAACCGACAAAATTGTGCCTTTGAGATTAATGATTAAACTATTTTTTTGTCATTAATAATTAAAAATACAACTAAGAAATGTAACCACCAAGTCTTGAGTAAGAGATTTATTTTCTAAGATTTTTAATTCTTTGTAATAGAGTAGGATGTGAGTAATGAATAAATACCATAGCAGGATGAGGAGTTAAATTGTTAAGATTATTTTTTGAAAGTTTTTTTAAACTATTAATTAAAGCTTCATTATCATAAGTCTCTTTTGCATAGTTATCTGCCTGATACTCGAAAGCTCTGGAAACTATGTTCATTATTAATCCGGTTATTTCTGAAATCGGACTATATAAAATTCCAAAAGCTATAAGTCCTATATGAAATGAAGGAGTTGCAACTCCCAGTGCCTCAGATAGAAGCGGATTTGCAATAAAAAGCGATAAAAACCATAATGTTAATCCGGTGAGTGCAATAGATAAAAACAAATTAACAATCACATGTCTTTTTTTATAATGCCCAACTTCATGAGCTAATACAGCTACAATCTCTTCATTATCAAGATCATTAATCAATGTGTCATAAAGAGTGATCCTTTTTTCGCTACCCAAACCAGAGAAGTAAGCATTTGCTTTAGTACTTCTTTTAGAACCATCAATAACAAAAATATCTTTTAATTGAAAGCCAACTTTCTTAGAATAAGCTTCAATAGTATTTCTAAGTTCTCCTGGTTCTAAAGGAGTTTGTTTATTAAAGATAGGGACTATAAGCTTTGCGTAGAACATATTCATTGCTAATGTAAATATCGATACTAATGTCCAGGCATACACCCAAAAAGAGTTTCCTGTAATTTGATAAAACCATATAATCAATGCTAAAAGTCCTCCTCCGACAATTATCATCATTATAATGCTTTTTATTTTATCAATAAAAAAGGTTTTTATGGTGGTTTTGTTAAAACCAAATTTTTCTTCAATAACAAAAATTTTATAATAAGTCGCTGGAGTAGAGAGAATATCACTACCAATCATTATAATTCCAAAAAAAACAAGACCAATTATAATTGAATTATCTGAAATACTCCTTGATATATTATCAACTATAGCAAATCCATCCAAAAAGAAAAACAGAAGCATGATACATAACGAAATAGTAGAGGATACTAATTTGAATTTGAAGTTAGCCTTTTTATATGCTATGGATTTTTGATATTCTTCTTCTGGGTAAACATCTATAAGTTCTTCGGGAATCTGATCGTTATAGTGTCTAGAATTAAGGATGTCTAATAGAGAGTCTATTAAAAATACAATAATGATAATAGCTATTAATAAATAAAAAAGGGAATTGGGGGTCATTGGTTTAGAGCAATTAGTAATTTAAAGATTTGGGATATGTAGGAAACGGTAAGGTAATAATTTTTAATTGATTTTCAGTACTATTTTTAATCTTTTAGCCCGTAAACCCTCGTTGCCGTTTTGCTTCAAAAATAAGAATTCCAGCAGCGACAGAAACATTCATTGAATCTATTACACCGCTCATTGGTATTTTAATGTTTTGAGTTGTACTTTCTAAAAAAATATCACTTAATCCTGTAGCTTCAGTACCAACCACTATAGCAGTAGGTCTGGTATAATCTTGAGTGTGATAATCTACAGATTTTTGTAATGCAGCACCATAAATATTGATATTGTAATTTTTTAAGAAATCTATAATAGCTGTAGAAGATCCGGTTGCAATATTGTTGGTAAATATACATCCAACGCTAGATCGTATAATGTTGGGATTGTAAATATCGGTTTTTGGGTTTGCAATAAAAACCGCATCTAGTTGAGCCGCATCTGCGGTACGCAATAAAGCTCCTATGTTACCAGGTTTTTCAGGAGATTCAGCTACAAGAATCAAGGAGTTTTTTGATGATAAGGTGAAATTTTTGATATCATTATCTTTTGAAATAGCCACGGCTAAGACTCCTTCGGTTGTGGTTCTGTAGGCCAGTTTTTGATAGATTTCTAAAGTAATCTCAAACAGTTCAATTTGATGTTGAGAAGAGGTGAGTAGTGCCAAAATTTCTTGAAGTGAAATAATAGAAGAGCAATAATAAAGCTGAGTAATTGTATATTTTCCTTGTATGGCTAATGTAATCTCACGTTTACCTTCAATAATAAAACGTTTTTCTCTTTTGCGAACTCTCGATTTTTCTTTAAGCTGGTTAAGAAATTTTATTTTATCATTCTGAAGACTTTTTATTTGGTTTTGCATAAACGCAAAGATAATAATCGAGAATAAAAAAATGTTTTCTTTTTTGTGTATTTAAGAAGGAAAATCTTGTATATACCGATTGATTTCTTTGATGATTTTGGGATAGGATTGATTTAGTTCTATAAAGTATTCTTTGAGCAGGCTAAATTCTAACCTTTCTTTTGATGAATATTCTATTTTTTGTAGAATATCTGTTTCATTTTTTAAACCAATAGTTTTAAAACTAGATTTAAGTTTGTGGGCAGTTTCTTGTGCTATATCCCAATTTTTTTCTTCAATTGCATGTTTTAGTTTTTGATAATCTTTAGGGGTCTCCTCAATGAATATTTGTAAAACCCCTTGAATAATTTCGATGTCATTATCAAAAGTCTTTTTTAGAAAGGACAGGTCACAGAATTTTTTAACTTCTAAAGATGTTGGTTTATCTGTATTATCTGTGCTAACAAAGATAGTAGTGTCATCTTGTACGTTTTTTGATAAGATACTTAATAGTACTTCTTCAAGAGCTTGTTCGCTTAATGGTTTAGTAAGGTAAAAATTCATTCCAGATTCTATTGCTTTCTTTTTTGATTCTGGGAACACATCTGCCGAGCAAGCTATTATAGGTATTTTGTTAGTCTTATCATCATTAGAATTTCTTATGATTTCTGTAGTTTCGGGGCCATCCATTACTGGCATATGCATATCCATAAGTATTAGATCATAAGTGAAATTTTTAAGTTTTTCTAATGCAATCATTCCGTTATCTGCTATATGCGCATCTATATGCCAATTAGAGAATAATTGTTTTATAAAAAACTGGTTCATTTTGTTGTCTTCAACTATCAGTACTTTTACTCCAGATAGGTTATGGTTATTTTCAGACATAGTAGTATTTTTCCTATTTATTTCTGTAGATCTAAAATCACTTTTAGTATATGTAATAGAGAAATCAAAAGTTGATCCGACTCCTGGTTTACTTTCAGCTTTAAGTACTCCTCCCTGTAGCTCTATAAGTTGTTTAGAGATTGAAAGACCAAGCCCCGTTCCTTCTATCTTATTTTTTCCTGGTTTATGTACCTGATAAAAGCTTTCGAAAATATTCTTGAGCTTATTTTTAGGGATACCAACTCCTGTGTCTTTTACAGAAAAATTAATAGTAATTCCTTTTGTGCTTGACTTTTCTGTTTTTACCTGTATTGTTATCTCCCCAGTTTGGGTAAATTTTATCGCATTACCTATTAAATTGATTAGAATTTGATTTAACCTAAGTTGATCCCCAATAATAAATTTAGGTACAGAAGGATCAATGAGCATTGTGTATTTTAAACCTTTTTCATCTGCTTTTATTTTAAAACCACGTGAGATGTTAGTAATTAATTCTTTAAGACTAAAATCTGTATTGTGTAATGTGAGTTTTCCAGCTTCAATTTTAGAGAAATCAAGAATGTCGTTGATTAGTATCAAAAGATTTTCAGCAGAAAACTGAATTCCATCTAAGTTTTTTTTATCTATATGAGGATTGCTAAAATCACTCTTTTGTAAAATACCTGTAAGCCCTAAAATAACATTAAGAGGAGTCCTGATTTCGTGACTCATATTAGACAAAAAAATGGTCTTTGCTTTCGCAGATTTTTCTGCGATAACCTTAGCTTCTCTAATTTCATTATCAATAATCTTTCGATTGGTGATATCTCTAAAAAAACCATTGAAAAGATAATCATCTTTGGTTTCAATTGCAATAACAGTAAGCTCTATATATACAATAGAACCGTTTTTCCTGTTTACAGAGGTTTCTACTCTTTTATTGATCAGTTCATCATCTCCGGTTTGTATATAATTACTAAAACTTCTTTTTAGTTCTTGTCTAAGTTTATATGGGACTAATGAATAGATACTGTGTCCAATCGTTTCTTCTCTTTTTAACTCTAGTATATTCTCTGCTTGCTTATTCCAATTCAGTACAATTCCTTTACTATTTACTAAAACTACACCATCCATTGCTGTTTCTAATATAGTTGTATTTAAATGCTCACTATATTTTAGTTCTTCCTCTACTTTTTTTCTTTCAACAACTTCTTTGGTAAGTCTTTCATTAATTTCTTCTAAACTATAAAGTTGTTTCTGCAACATTTTATGCATTTGTTGTTTGCTAGGGAAGTTGATCAGATCCTTGGCAAGAATTTCTTCGGGAATTACATTTAAGATTGCGGTAAATGAGTCTAATAAATGATAAGATTGAAAATGCTTTTTATAAATAAGTAAATAGATATTGGTGATTGCATTTATACCTAAGCTATTTTTGATTTTAAGAAAAATCTGATTAGAAAAATCTAATAGATTTTTTCTCTCTTTGATCAGGTCAATAGTATGAAAATTATATGGTGTATCCAGGTATTTTTTGATATAAATGATTTTAGAATCATTATAACTACCAATAAGTTCTGAAGATTTCTCTAACACTTTAGAGAGAAAAACTTTACATAAGATTAATTCTTGTTCTTTTAATGGATCAAATATTAACTTGAAGGATATATGCTTGAATAATGAATTATATCGTTCTATAATTTGATTACGTACAAATTGTTTGCTAGGTCGTCGTATTGCATTTTTTTCTGTAATATATTCTTCCAGAAATAAGTACAATTCGGGTAAAAACTCAACTTTTTTTACATAAGAAAATTCTCTAAAAGCGTTTACTTTTATTTTTAGATTAGAAGTATTTTTAGATATGTCAATTTCTTTCCAAAGAAAATCAATAAGATCAATAATTTTTTGCTCTTCTTGGCTTTTTTTTGGATTGGTTTTCTTAGCGGCCGTTATTCTTTTAAACCATTTTAAGATCATCTAGGGTCATATTTTGCTGGCTTTATATATTTTATAAAAGCCTAATGCCGATAAACCCCATGTAAGAATTAGTGCGATAAACCAAATGTAATTACCAAAAGTATTCCCAAACATATTCTTGAAAATATTATAACCAAAGATATGAGCTATTTGCATATGAAGATATCCAAGAGCCATGACTACAAACCCCCAAGCAAGTAGTGTCATTCCTGATCCAAGCCTTCCTATTTTTAGCTGCGTAGCAGTAAGAAAACTAAATATAAGTGCAATGGTCAGAAAAGGCATTTCTAAAAGATCAAAAATTTGTTCTGCTCCTAAACTGTTAGGGCTAGAATGTATACTATGATCTTGAGCCAATAATCCCTGATTAATTAAAAGTGATACTGATATAAGCAAAAAGTGCTTTTTTCTCATATCTATTTGGTTTTCTTAAAAGTAATGAAAAAATACCAATCCACATTCTTTTTGATAGATTAAATACTCTTTTTTGACGATGAAATACATCGCTGTATAAATGTTAAAAATAAAAAAATCCTGCTTCAAAAGCAGGATTTTTATAAGTGAGATTGTATTATTTTATTAAAAGAATTACTTTACTTTTTCTACAATCGCTTGAAAAGCTTCTGGGTTGTTCATCGCTAAATCGGCAAGAACCTTACGGTTTAATTCGATATTATTAGCTTTTACTTTTCCCATAAATTGAGAATAAGACATACCATGTAAACGGGCACCCGCATTAATACGAGTAATCCATAATGCACGGAAAGTTCTCTTTTTTGCTTTACGGTCTCTATACGAATATTGCATCGCTTTATCAACCGCATTTTTTGCTACTGTCCAAACGTTTTTACGACGTCCGAAATAACCTTTTGCTTGCTTAAGAACTTTTTTTCTTCTAGCTCTTTTTGCAACAGAATTTACTGATCTTGGCATAATTTAAATTTTTTAGTAGTAGGCGGTCGATAACGACACTTTATCATTTGAATTTTAGTTCTTAATTCGAAAATTGAAAATCTAAAATTTTGTAGGCCTAACTCCTGGGTTTATACTAATTCTAACCTGATTAAAAAAAATTACTTTAAACGTAATTGTTCTTTAATACTATTTTCATCGCTTTTGTGCACTAATGTTGCGTGCGTTAAAGCAAGCTTACGTTTTTTAGATTTTTTTGTCAAAATATGACTCTTAAAAGCGTGCTTTCTTTTGATTTTACCAGTACCAGTAAGCTTAAAACGCTTTTTTGCACTGGATTTTGTTTTCATTTTAGGCATTGTATCCTTGTTTTTATAATCTCACTTATTATCTTAATGACTCCTTTTTAACAAGAGTTTCTTATTTTTTTGGAGCGATAAACATAATCATTCGTTTACCTTCAAGTTTTGGCATTTGTTCTACTTTGCCATACTCTTCTAGTTCTTGTGCTAACCTAAGTAGTAGAATTTGACCTTGATCTTTATATATAATTGAACGTCCTTTAAAAAAGACATAAGCTTTTAATTTGGCTCCTTCAGATAAAAACTTAATCGCATGCTTTTTCTTGAACTCATAATCATGCTCATCTGTGTTAGGACCAAATCTAATTTCTTTAATAACAACCTTAGTGGCCTTTGATTTTAAGGCTTTGTCTCTTTTCTTCTGTTCATAAAGGAATTTTTTATAATCCATTATTTTACAAACAGGAGGCACTGCTTTAGGCGAAATTTCTACAAGATCAAGTTCTTGCTCTTCAGCAAGTTGTAGCGCTTTTTTGGTTGGGTAAACACCAACTTCTACGTTGTCACCTACAAGACGCACTTCATCAACACGAATCTTATGGTTGATTCTGTGTGCATCTTCTTTGATTACTCTTAGTGGTTTTTGAGACCTTCTTCTTCTTATTGCTATGACTTAAAATTTTTAAATTAAACTTAATTTATCGTTATCCATTAAACGGTTTTAGCGTTTTGTTAATTTCTTCTTTTATTATTTTAGAAAACTCTTCAATTGATATAGCTCCTAAATCTTCACCACCATGTTTTCGAACCGATATGGTGTTGTCTCTCTCTTCCTGTTCCCCTACAATGATAATATAAGGAAATTTATTCATTTCTGCCTCTCTAATCTTTTTACCAATTGTTTCATTTCTATGATCAGCAAGGGCGCGAATTTCGTCATTTTCTAACAAATTTAAAACTTTTTCAGAGTATTTTTCATATTTCTCGCTGATAGAGAGTATAATAGCTTGCTCTGGCATTAGCCACAGAGGGAAATTACCTCCTGTGTGTTCTAGCAAGATAGCAATAAATCTCTCCATACTACCAAAAGGAGCTCTATGAATCATTACTGGTCTGTGCAATTCGTTATCACTGCCTTTATATGTAAGATCAAAACGCTCTGGGAGGTTGTAATCTACCTGTATAGTTCCTAATTGCCAATTTCTTCCTAATGCATCTTTTACCATAAAATCGAGCTTAGGGCCATAAAAGGCAGCTTCTCCGCTCTCGATTATATAATTTAATCCTTTGTCTTTTGCGGCATTTATAATGGCGTTTTCTGCTTTTTCCCAATTTTCGACATCTCCAATATATTTATCTGGTTTTTCTAAGTCTCGTACAGATACTTGTGCTGTAAAGTTTTCAAAACCTAAAGATCCAAAAACGTATAAAACCAAATCAATTACTTTTTTAAACTCTAGGTCTAATTGATCAGGAGTACAAAAAATATGAGCATCATCCTGTGTAAAGCCTCTTACACGAGTAAGTCCATGAAGCTCTCCACTTTGTTCATACCTATATACAGTCCCAAACTCAGCATATCGTATAGGTAGATCTCGATATGACCATGGTTCACTATTATATATCTCACAGTGATGAGGACAATTCATTGGTTTTAGTAAGAATTCCTCACCTTCAGCTGGAGTATTGATAGGTTGGAAGCTATCTTCTCCATATTTTGCATAATGACCAGAAGTAACATATAATTCTTTTTGACCTATGTGCGGCGTAACCACCATTTCATAACCAGCTTTTTTCTGAGCCTTTTTCAGGAATTGCTCTAAGCGATCTCGTAAAGCTGCTCCTTTTGGGAGCCATAAAGGTAATCCTTGACCTACCCTTTGAGAAAAAGTAAAAAGACCGAGTTCTTTTCCTACTTTTCTGTGATCTCGTTTTTTTGCTTCTTCAAGTAATTCTAAATATTCTTTTAATTCTTTTTGCTTCGGAAAAGAAGTCCCGTAGACTCTTGTTAGTTGTTTATTATTCTCGTCACCACGCCAATATGCTCCTGCAACACTCATGATTTTTACGGCTTTAATAAGCCCAGTGTTAGGAATATGTCCTCCTCGGCATAAATCGGTAAAAGTGTCGTGGTCACAAAATGTTATTGTACCATCTTCTAGGTTTTCAATTAATTCGACTTTATACTGGTTGTTTTCTTCTTTGTATTTAGCTAGAGCATCAGCTTTAGAAACAGACCTCATTTTAAAATCATGCTTTCCTCTTGCAATTTCAAGCATTTTATCTTCGATTGCTTTAAAATCTTTTTCAGAAATAACTTGATCTCCCAGATCTACATCGTAATAAAACCCATTATCTATAGCCGGACCAATAGATAGTTTAACTCCAGGATATAATTCTTCAAGAGCTTGGGCAAGGACATGAGATGTAGAATGTCTAAATGCTATTTTACCTTCATCGTCTCTCCATGTAAATAAAACTAGGTTACCATCTGTGGTTAATTTTGTGGAGGTCTCGATAGTAGTTTCGTTAAATTTTGCAGAAATTACATTTCTGGCAAAACCTTCACTAATATCTTTTGCAACATCCATAGCAGTAACTTCGCTATTGTACTCTCTAATCGAACCGTCTGGTAACGTAATCTTGATCATCTTTTTCTAATTAAAGGAGCAAAGATAATACGATAATAAAACCCATACAATATATATAAGATATAATTTAGTAGATTAATGTTATAGTATGGATATAGGGTAGAGTAGTTGTTGATCTTTATTATGTTCCTGTTAAGTTAGGTATGATCTATATTAAGATTAGTGTTTGTGTTATGTTGTTTTCTTGTTGTTTTTAATTTAGTGTAAAGTTTATGATATCAGGTTGTTAAAAAAAAGTTTCAAAATAGTTACTAAATTTTGTTGTTAGAAAGAAAAAGGGTTGTATGTTTGCACCCGCA
>JAUIBW010000036.1 GCA_030427585.1 Bacteroidia bacterium | reverse complement strand
GAATCAGAAGAAATTGTCTTAGAACATATAGTTCCGGGTTCTGGGTTAATATTAAACTCTGTTGAATTTAAAACATAAACTATGAAAGTTTTATCTACTAATATTGCAACACCGCGTAATATACTTTGGAAAGGAAGAGAAGAGAAAACGGGAATCTATAAACTTCCGGTAGCAGATCCTATATATTTAGAGAAAGAAGATGTTCGAAATGATCATGTTATAGATAGAAAATATCATGGAGGCGTTGACAAAGCCTGTTATTTGTATTCTGCAGATCATTATCCCTATTGGAAAACAAAATACCCTGATTTAGCATGGAAGTACGGAATGTTTGGTGAGAATATTACAGTGGAAGGATTCGATGAAAAAAATATAAAAATTGGATCTGTTTATCAACTTGGAAGTGCTACAATACAGATTTCACGTCCCAGACAACCTTGTTACAAATTAGGTATTCGTTTTGGTAATCAAGCAGTGTTAAAGCAAATGATAGATTCACTGCTTTCTGGAGTGTATGTAAGAGTAATTCACCCAGGATCTGTTGCTGTTGGTGATGAATTACAACTCACAAAAGAAAATGATGATGGAATATCTATTGCCGAATTAAATACACTATTGTTTCATTATGATGAAAATACACACTTAGAACTTGCCAAAAAAGCACTTAGTGATACTTTGGTTTCTGATCGTGATAAAAAATATTTTAGAAAAAAAATAAAAGCTTACTAGTATATGCCAGATAAGACAAGATTGTATAGCCCTGATAAAAAAACTATAGCTACTATTGATAATGGTGAGTTAATAAGTTACCAGGTTGATGGTATAGAAGTAATGCACCAAAAAGGAGATTTAGGATGGGGAAACACAGAAATTGAAATGTTTCCTACGATTGGCTCGACTAAAGAAAGTCAATTTTCGGTACAAACTCCAAGAGGAGAAGCAAAACTGGATCAGCACGGGATTTTAAGAGTTATGGATTATCTACCTATAACAATTGAGAAAAGTAGTGCTTGTTTTCATAAAAAATATATAGCGAACACTCAGTTGTCTAATCATAAATTTCCTAATAAATCTACGCAACAATGGCTTAATTGGCCGTATGATTTTGAGTTTATTAAAACTTTTGAATTATCGAATGAAGCTTTAAAAATTACCTTTGAGGTAAAATCAGAAAAAAATATGCCATTGATGTTTGGGTTTCATCCTGCATTTAAAATTTATAGCCCGAATATCATATTGAAAACTATAGATCAACATATTTCTTTAGATACTATTTTAGAAGCTGGAGCATCTGCCTATTTATTAGAAGATTGTAAAGAAATATCTATAGCCAACAATGGTAGCTTAACTATTGATGTAAAAACAAATGGTTTTAGACATACCATGCTATGGAGTGAAGTAACAAATATGATTTGTATTGAACCTATTACGTTTTATCCTGCTAGTGTTCCTGTAGAGAAACTACATACCGGGTTTGATTATAGTTCGGGATACGAAAAATTTGAGGTTGTTATTTCTACAGGCTCTAATTAATATTCCTTTTGTTATAAACTTTCAAATATATTATAAAAATTGTGATTTGTAATTTTTGAATAGTAATACACAATTAATTCATGAAATTTTAGTTACTATAGGGTTGATTCTTAAAAAATTAAAGTTTTATTAACGCCCCAAAATTTTATAATAGAGATCACTCTATAATTGTAAATATTTTAGTTTAACTATTTCAAGAGTCTTAATTATGATACGTTACAATTTGTAATGATTATATGATAGACCATATAAAGTAATAACACAAACTCAATACTTTTGAAAAGGGGCTTTTACATATTAATTTTAGTCTATACTATTTTTCTATCCTGTAGTGATGATGATAAACTTTTAGAAGATAAATATGTTCGTGGTGTTCGGCTAACTAATAATTATGCAGAAAAAACAAATGATGATACCTTTTTAAGATATATACTTAATGATGATTATATAATTACAGGAGTACATAAAGTTAAAATAAAACCAAGTGTCTCAAAAAAAGAAGATACTATATTCATAAAGAGAGAAAAATCACCTGGAAAAAAAGCAAAGGAAAAAAGGAAAAAAATAAAGAAGAGAGAAATAGAAAGTGATTCTATCGAAATTAAATATAGAAGGTATCATTTTATTGGGTTGCCACAAGAAGTCACTAATCAAATAGTAACACTACCCAAACGAGAAGGCTTTGACAGATTGATACAACAACAAGAAGCTACATTAGAAATATTAGAAGAAAAGTTAATAAGTAGAGAAGATATTGGTGGTAAAGTATATAAAGATATAGCGATTGACTACCTTGTACAAATTGATAATCATTTAAAATTTGTAGAGTTTTATAATAAAAGATTGTATGATGCATATTTAAAATTGGTAACAGAAGCAAGACAACTCGATCGTTCGATAGAAGAAGAATACAATACTGTGTATGGGAGAATCAATAGCAGTACCATTAAAGATTCTGTAGATGTAGAAAAACTAGCAGTTTTAGAAAAAAAATATACATCACATAAAGAACTATTAAAAACGCTCTTGGATTGGAATTTAAAGTTAGAAGATTTTCAAAACTCTACTGATGATTTTAAAATATTAAAAGATCGTAACATTGCAGAGACATTCGAGATGTACAAAAATAAAGCTTCGCAAAAAGAAGTAATTCATTATTTAGAAATACGATTAGCAGATTTATTTCATAATACTATAAGATCTACAGAATAACATTAAGACTTTTAGCTTTCTTCTTCCAGAATTGTTAGTGCCAATTTAATAGTATTGTACGCTATAGCCCCTTCAAAATGTTCAAAATATGGTTTTAAGGTTTCTGGATTGTCCAATTCTTTTTTTGCATTTTTTATGGCATTAATATCTTCTTTATTTACGAATTGTTTTAAATCAATGCTCTCACCATTTTCATAGAGCTTCATTATATGCGAGAAGATAGTAGACTGTGCCAATTGACGTTGGAGTGCAATTTCTTCTATAGAAAGCCCTTGTTGATACAAGGTCAAAGTTTCTAAATGCGTATTTCCTTTTTTAGTACTTTTCTTTTTTTTCTTTTTTGTTTTTTCGGAAGAAAAATCAATAATAGCTTTAATAAATTGGTACCCGTAATTTTGCATCTTTTGTCGTCCAACCCCATTAATTTGCATAAATTCTTCATCACTCATCGGGCGAAACTTCTCCATTTCTTTAAGAGTTGCATCACTAAAAATCTGGTAGGCAGGAATACCAGCTTCTTTTGCTAATTCTAATCGCAGTCGGCGTAATTTTTCGAATAGATTTGGTGCGGCTCCCTGATCTACCTGCTTTACAGCAGTAGCTTGTTTTACTTTTTCAAACTCTTTTAAATGTGCCAGACTTACTTTTTCTCTTTCAAATAATACCTTTTTAGAAAGCGAAGTAAGTTTTAATTTGTTGTTTTGATGAAAAGCAATTTCCAGGTATCCTTGATTAATTAATTGTATAATGTATTGTTGCCAATCCCTCCATGCTATATCCTTACCAATACCATATGTTTTTAAATTTTGATATTCTTTATCATATACAGCCGCATTTTGTGCCCCTCGTAATATATCAATCACAGTACCGATAGGTTCTTGTTCTTTGATTCGGGTTACTGTAGATAATGCCTTTTGGGCAATAATAGTTCCATCTATAAAAGTTGGAGGATTCTTACATACATCACAATTACCGCAATTTTCTTCGATTAATTCTCCGAAATAACTAAGTAAAATTTTACGCCGACAACTCAGAGAATCGGCATATTGTTTCATGCGATCCAGTTTAGCCAATTGTACTTCTTGATTGCCAGACATGTTAGCAAACTTTTGTAATTGTACCACATCTGCATAACTATGAAAGAGTAGAGTAGAAGATGGTAAATTATCTCTACCGGCACGTCCAATTTCCTGGTAATATCCTTCGATATTCTTTGGTAAATTATAATGAATCACCCAACGTACATTAGATTTGTCTATACCCATACCAAACGCGATGGTAGCACACACAATCTGAATAGTATCATTAATAAAACCTTCCTGCACATAAGATCGTTTTTGATGATCTACCCCTGCATGATATGCTTCTGCATTATATCCCTGATTTTGCAGTTTTTCTGATAGCATTTCAGTAGTTTTTCTACTTAGGCAATAGATAATCCCACTATCATTATGTTTATCTTTTAGAAAGTCAATGATTTGCTCAATTCTTTTGTTTCCCGGTCGTACTTCCAGGCTAAGGTTTTTACGATCAAAAGAAGCAAGGTGTTGTTTGGCATTAGAAATGTTTAACTGATCACAAATATCTTGACGCGTCGCTTTATCTGCTGTAGCTGTTAGTGCAATAACCGGAGTTTTAGGAAACCTGTTTTTAAGATATCCCAGTTGCGTATATGCAGGTCTAAAATCATGGCCCCAGGCAGAAATACAATGCGCTTCATCTATTGCAATTAGGCTAATTTCTATTTGAGAGAATATCAGATCTAAAAATGATAAACTTTCTGGAGCGATATATAATAACTTAATTTCTTTATCCGATAATTTTTGATAAATATCCTGTTGCTCGGTTTCGGTTTGACTACTATTGATAAAAGCTGCCTCAATACCGTTTGCTAATAAACCATCTACCTGATCCTTCATTAAAGCGATTAAAGGAGAAATCACCAGTGTTACTCCTGGTAACAATAATGCTGGTAACTGGTAACATATTGATTTACCTCCTCCTGTAGGCATAATAACAAGGTTGTCATCTCCTGCAAAAACAGAGGTAATGATATCCTGCTGTAATGGACGAAAACTGTCGTATCCAAAATATTCTTTTAAGGTACGTAAAATGAGTTGTTGATCTGGCATAACTACAAAGAAAAGAAAATAGCGTGTGAAAATGAATTTATTAATGTTCGTTACCTTTATAAATCCACATGGGTTCGGTTTCACCCGCTCTAACGAATCCTACTTTTTGATAAAAATCAATTGCTTTGCCATCTGCTGTTAACATTTGCATGTGAAAATGACCATATTTTTCCTGCATTTTGTCCACTATCATTTTTCCAATACCTTTTCCCTGATAATCAGGATGGATAAGTAAATGAGGGTAATACACTACCAAATATCCGTCAGAAATAGCATTGCCCAGTCCAATCAAATGATCTCCGTTTCAGGCAGAAACTAATGAATGAGAATTTAGTAAGGCATTATATAATTCTTTAGGTTTATCTGCAGAACTCCATTTATTAACTTTATACAAATCAATGATTTGCTTTAACTCTATGTTTTTTGTTTCTGAGATTTTTATTTCCATCTAAATTTATTTACACTAATTCTGCCTTGTTATTTATTTGAGTGATGAGTATGTGATGAGTACTTTTATATCAAATCTCGATTATGGTAGATTCTCCAGCACTAAAATCGTTACAGGTCCATTGCCAAAACTCGTTTAGTTTTATTTTTTCACCTTCCACATATTCAATGTATGATTTACATTTTCCGGTCATTAATTCATGTTCTTTGTTTATATGATGATATACAAATTCTAAGTGATCATTAACCCATTTTCCTACCAAATGCCCTTTTATAATTTGCCCACCGTCATAATTAGCCCAAATGATGTTTTCATTTTGGTAATATCTAAAAATGGTTTCATCTGATACTTCTCCATTATTGGTATTAGATTGTGTCTTGAATTTTTTATTGTTTAAATCAACCTTCATTTTTTACTGTATTATGTTTATGATTAACCATATATTTGACGTGAAGTATTGTTTATTCTGTTTTTACATTTTAAAATTTATCAACTAGAGGACTTCAACTTTAAGAGAAATATGTTAAAATAGATTTTTAGAATAAAAAAAGCTATTCATAATAAAACTACTTACCTTTCTATTAATCGATATCTTTTTCTATCAAATTCATCTTTCATTTCATTTTGGTCATATACTTTCAAAAGTTCAATAAAACCATTTTTGCACAATTGATCTAAATCATTTTGGGAAATATCATTTGATGAAAAATACATTGATTCTCCATTTACTTCAATAAACCATGGCATCCACAAAACGCCCCACATTTCCCAAAAATATTCAAATTCATTACTATTATTTTCAGCGCACGTTTCTTTTAATTCACTCAAGAATAATTCTAAACGATCATCCATAAATAATTTGAATTTTGGAAATTATAAATATCTATAGTATTAATTCCTATTTGTATCCTAAGAGTAAGTTAAGATAATGAAAGAGAAATATGTGCAGTATGTCAAAATTCTAATTTTTTGAACCCTATTTCTTATTTTTTAGAACTAAAGAAATTAGGGGTGAAAAATATACGATAAGAAAAAAACAGATGTCATTCGAATAAATCAGAACTTAAATACCTATCCCCACGATCACAAATAATAGCAACAAGCACACCACTTTTTAGTGTTTTTGCTAGTTTTATAGCAGCAGTAACAGCTCCGCCACTGCTCATACCAGAGAAAACACCTTCTTCTTTTGCTAATCGTTTTGCCATATCAGTAGCTTCTTTCTGACTTACTTCAAGAACCTGATCTACTTTATCTGGATTAAATATTTTGGGAAGATATTCTTTTGGCCATTTACGTATTCCGGGAATTCTGGATTCGTCGGTTGGTTGCACTCCAACAATTTGTATATCTTTTGATTGCTCTTTAAGATAAGTCGATGTTCCCATGATCGTTCCTGTGGTGCCCATAGAGGATACAAAATGAGTGATTTTACCTTGTGTGTCTTTCCAAATTTCTGGTCCGGTAGTTTTATAGTGGGCGCGCCAATTATCATCGTTTGCAAATTGATTTAGCATTACATACCCTTCTTTATTAACTTTATCTTCTGCATAGTCTCTAGAACCCTCTATCCCTATATCTGATGAGGTAAGCGTTACTTTTGCGCCAAAAGCGCGCATAGTTTGTACGCGTTCTTTGGTAGAATTTTCGGGCATTACCAATTCGATATCCAGTTTAAAAATTCCTGCGATCATCGCCAAAGCAATTCCCGTGTTACCACTTGTTGCTTCTACAAGTTTAGTATTTTGATTAATATCACCACGATCGAGTGCAGATTTAATCATATTGTAAGCGGCACGATCTTTAACACTTCCTCCTGGGTTATGCCCTTCTAGTTTTAGATATAATGTAATATTGGGATTGTCTATTAGGGAAGTAGCCTTTACCAAAGGGGTGTTTCCTATCAGGTCTAAAATATGATGTGACATTAAATAACTTTTTTAATCTTAATTTCTGCAGTATTCGAAATAATTGAATTTTCGGGAACCGAAGAGGTAATCCATGCATTACCACCAATAGTACTATTGGCACCAATAACGGTACTTCCGCCAAGTATTGTTGCATTAGCATAAATGGTTACATTGTTTTCTACTGTTGGATGACGTTTTACATTACGAAGTTTTCTGTCTACATATAGCCCACCAAGAGTTACTCCTTGATATATCTTAACATTATCTTTTATAATTACTGTTTCTCCGATAACAATACCGGTTGCATGATCAATAAAAAACGATTCTCCGATTTCTGCGCCCGGATTAATGTCTGTACCCGTTAATCGATGCGAATATTCTGTCATTAATCTAGGAACAAGGGGTAGACCAAATTTAAGAAGCTCATGACTTAATCTATAGATTGCTATAGCAAAAAAACCAGGGTAGGCCATATATATTTCTTCTATAGAGTTTGCCGCCGGATCACTTTTTATAAAAGCCTGGGCATCGAGGTTTAATTTTTCTAGTATACCAGGTAGTTTCTCTAGATAAGATTGCCACAGTTTACTACATGGTTTTTCGGTTTCCCAACAAGCCAAATCGACAAGCGTTTCAAAAGTTTTTTCAAGACGATCTATGTTCTTAGCTACTTCTGTATCTGTATCAAATAATGTATAGAAAAGTAAGTTCGTAAAATATTCGGTTTTTTCTTTTAGCTCAAGTTTAAGATTTGGATTCTTTTTCAGCTCTTTTATCTTAGCAATAATTTGATCTCTTTCTTTGGTCATTTTAGTTTGTTTAAAAACTCTAGTAAATATATAGAATAATAGAAATAAAAGTCCTTTTAAACTATAAATACTTACATTTTTAAAATAATAATAACATTAAGAGGGGGTAATTGTTGGTATTCTGTAATTTTTGGTTAAACTTTTATTAGTATCTATGATATGTGGATAATGAATGATTGTTGATTGATTTATGATTTAAATCATATTTGGGGGCATTGAGTTTATTTATTTTTACACAAATAAAAGATAAAAAGATCTTTTTATAATAAACTAAATTAATTATCACTATGTTATCTAAAAAACAAGCGCGAAATTTCTTTCTGGGAGGAACATTGGTCACTTTTTTGGCATTTATTGGGTTAACGATCTATTCTTTTAGTGAAGAACAAGATCAATCCAACTATACCAATATAACAGAACAAGTTGTGCGTGGAAAACAGTTATGGGAAACAAATAATTGTATGGGATGTCATACTATTTTGGGGGAAGGAGCCTATTATGCGCCAGAGCTAACCAAGGTCCTCGACAGAAGAGGAGAAGGGTATGTAAAAGCAGTGTTAATGACTCCTGTTCCCTGGGCACCGAATGGTAGAAAGATGGTGGCTTATGGTTTCTCTGAAGAAGAAGCAAAAGACCTTATCGCCTTTTTTGATTGGATTGATGATATTGATCTAAACGGCTTTGATAGAGTTGTGTCTCCATTAGCAAAAGATGAAAACTAAATAACTTAAAAATATAAATAGATGAAATACAAATCTCAAAAAGTAGCATACTGGTTCTTTGCCTTATCTATGTTACTATTGGTCTTACAAATTACCTATGGATTTATTATGGGTTTTGCCCGTATTGGTATGGATGGGTTACATGATTTTATTCCCTTTAATACTGCTAGAGCTGTACATACAAATTTATTAGTAGTCTGGTTATTATCTGGCTTTATGGGAGCCGCATATTACATTATCCCCGAAGAGGCTCAACGTGAACTTGTAAATGTAAAATTGGCTTATGTACAATTAATTTCATTAGCACTGGTTGGTGTTACTGCGATTATAGGGTATCACTTTAATTGGTGGGAAGGACGTAAATTTTTAGAAATACCAAGACAATTAGATTTTTTGGTTGTTATTAATGTACTATTATTTTTAGGATTAATACTCATCACTCTTTTTAAAGGAAAACGAAGAACTACTACAGCATTAGTCCTCTCTATGGGGCTATTATTTGCCGCCTTATTGTATTTACCAGGGATGTTACCATTTGATAGTCAGGTAACTGATTCATTTTTTCGTTGGTGGGTTGTACATTTATGGGTAGAAGGAGTTTGGGAACTTATTATGGGAGGTATTCTTTCTTTCTTGCTAATAAAACTTACCGGGGTTGATAGAGAGGTTATAGAGAAATGGTTGTACGTTATTGTGGGATTAACTTTTTTATCGGGAGTATTAGGTACTGGTCACCATTATTATTATATAGGTGTTAACAAAATATGGTTAATTGTAGGAGGTATATTTTCTGCTTTAGAGCCTCTGGCATTTTTGGCAATGGCACTTTTTGCAGTAAATATGTATCGAAAAGGAGAGAAAAAACATCCTAATACCATAGCGTTATTCTGGACTATCGGGTCAGCAATTGTATCTTTTGTAGGAGCAGGGCTATTAGGTTTTGCTCATACATTGCCACAAACCAATTTATATACTCATGGTACTCTGGTTACTGCTATGCATGGTCACCTTGCTTTTTGGGGAGCATATGCAATGATTGTGCTAGCGATTATTAGTTATTCTTTACCAAATCTAACAGGGAGAAAATTGTACAATAGTGTAAGAGGAAGAACTTCATTCTGGACATCTAATATTGGTATGATAGGTATGACTGTTGCTTTTGGGGTAGCTGGTGTTGCTCAAGTATATTTAGAGCGTAAGTTTAAAATGGAATTTATGGCTGTACAAGAAGAAATTAGTATTCACTTTGTTGTATTAATTCTTTGTGCTTCACTATTTACTATCGGAATCATATTATATATAATTGATTTTATAAAACATGGTCGTCCTAATGATGAAGCTATGGAAGTTCGAGAAGTCTGATGGGTACAAAATATAGTTTTCTTTTTTCAAGATAAGGTCTAAAAAGACATGTTACGTTTATGAATCTACCTTTCCCCATATACTGTAGATGTACAATTGATGTTACAGTGATAAAATGATTTGAAAAACTTCATTTGTTACTACTCATAACTTTTTAGGCCTTTTCAATTTAAAAATAATACAATTATGAATTATAATGCTGCCAACGGAAACAAAACAATACTATCTAAAATAACTGCTGAAGTACCACAAAGTTCGCCTTTTTATAAGCCCATTGCCAAAGAGATAGAAGTTTTTGAGCATACCTATAAAAATAAACTTCCTGTTCTTTTAAAAGGACCGACAGGAACGGGAAAAACAAGGTTTATTGAATATATGGCACATCAATTAGGTAAAAAACTAATTACAATCTCTTGCCATGAAGAAACTTCATCTACAGATTTGATAGGTCGTTATATAATAAAAGGAGCAGAGACTATCTGGATAGATGGTCCTTTGACAAAAGCTGTAAAAGAGGGAGCGATTATTTATCTCGACGAAATAGCAGAAGCCAGGCCAGATGTTATTGTGGCAATTCACGCATTAACAGATCACCGAAGAGAGTTGTTTATTGATAAATTAGGAGAGACCATAAAAGCACATCGAGATTTTATGCTGGTTGCCTCTTTTAATCCAGGATATCAAAAAGGATTTAAAGAGTTAAAACCATCTACAAGACAACGATTTATAGCAGTATCATTTCAATATCCATCTCCAAAAATCGAATCCGAAATTATAGAAAACGAAACAGGGATTACCGAGGCCTTGGCGAGAAAGCTGGTAAATATTGCCAATAAGATCAGAAATCTTACAGAGTTAGGGTTAACAGAAACGGTTTCGACACGATTATTGGTGGACGCAGCAAAATTGATTCATTCTGGATTGCCAAAACGATTATCGGTTAAGGTAGCCGTAGTAGAACCACTAACAGATGATGAGGAAATAGCAACTGCATTGACAGATCTATGCGATTTAATGATATAACAGAATATTATGTTTGAGCCCGATGAGTACATATATAGCAAAGTCGTTAGCTTTTTAAAAAGACGAAAAAAAAAGTCTCAGGAGAAAAATCAGTTTGCAGTAAAGCTAGAAGATATAAAACCAAGATTAATCATTCTGGCTCGTGCAATAACAGGAGAAGCAATCGAAATTTTTGAAGCAGAAAGAGAAGGTGGATACAAAAACAATAATTTTTTTCTACCTACTCGTTTTTCAGAATTTTTAACGATAGAAGAGAATATTTCATTTTATGTATTTAGAATAGTGTATTTATCGATGCAAAAGAAACTGGGATTTAATTATACTCCAGCAGATGAGTATGCTGTAGAAGAGGCTCAAAAAAAGGCGAGAGAAACCTCTGATATGGTTTTGATAGAAGTACAGGGCCAATTTCCTTTTGTACTAGATGTATATCAAAAACTAAAAACCTGTTTTGAAGCAATAGCACCAAAAGAAAAACAACCAGATTTTACTTATATCTATGGAAAATGGATGAGTAATGATCCATTTTTAAAACCAAAACATGAGCTAAAGAATTTTTCTGAGAAAGCAAAAGAAGCAATTCTCGATGAAATCAAAACTACGCTAAAGGCTAATGCTGTAGAAGAGATTGTGAATATTGAAGTAGACAAAAAGACACAGGAAGATTATGTACTTACCCATAATTTTGAAAAAGTAGAAACAGCAGAAGAGTATGATGGAGGATGGCGAGATTTTGATGGAGATGATGAATTAGAGGAGCATGCCAATGCATTAGAAGAGCTTACTATGAAACATACCGTAAGAGTTGATGATCCCACACATTCTGTTTATCAGGCTGATTTTATAGAAAATACAACAATTTCAGAAAGCATTGAAACAGATACCAAAGGATACCACTTATCTTATGATGAATGGGATTGTTCTAAACGAAGTTATAAACCTGATTTTTGTAAAGTTTATCCTAAAAATCAAATCGAAACCGATATTGAATATTATAAAAAAACAGTAAAAGAAAATGCTTCGACTTTAATGGGACTTCGCAAAATGCTTACCTCTGTTAATAATAAGTATCAACAACAACGAAGGCAGGTACAAGGAGAAGAATTCGATTTAGATATGATTACAGATTTATTTACCGATGTACATTCTGGGCATACACCATCGGATAAAGTATATGTGTCTAAACGAAAAAAAGAAAAAGATCTTTCTATTTTATTATTGTTAGATGTTAGCTTATCTAGTGATGGATATGCTGCCGGAAATAAAGTTATTGATGTAGAAAAACAGGTATCTATAATTTTTGGAGAAATCCTTGATGAGTTTGGAGTCGATTTTTCTATACAATGTTTTTATTCTAAAACCAGAAACTATTCTACGTATATCACTCTAAAAGGATTTGATGATGATTGGAATACATCCAAGTTTAAAATAGGAGCAGTATCGCCTTGTGGATATACTCGTATTGGTGCTGCCTTAAGACATTCAGGAATGCTAATGGATCAGCGTGCTACTAAAAATAAATGGGTAATTCTTATTTCTGATGGAAAACCTAATGATTATGACAAATACGAAGGAAAATATGGTATCAATGATGTTAAACAGGCACTTAGAGAACTCAACCAAAGACAAATAAATTCGTATGCATTGGCTATAGAAGCACAAGCAAAATATTACCTGCCACAAATGTTTGGGCAGAACCACTACCAGATCTTAACAACGCCGGTAGAACTCTTACAATCATTAGTAGAGCTTTATGAAAAAATAAAATACCAAAATTAAATGAACTCTTTTTTACCAGAAGTAGAAAAATTACCCGATGGACACCCGGTAAAAGTATATTATCAGGAAAGTGAATTAATCCAGAAATTACTATCAGAATTATATGAAGCAGATGCAGTGGCAGATTTTCAACAGTACTTCAATATATTTAACCAGTTAACAACTATAGAAAAACGATTTGCTCGAAAAGAGAACCAGCTATTTCCATATTTAGAAAAACATGGTTGGAACGGTCCTAGCCAGGGCATGTGGTCTTTTCATGACAATTTAAGAGACCAGATTAGATTGCTAAACACATATAATACAGAGAGGAATACTACTAAAATTATAGAGAACCTTCCGTATTTGATTGAAGGGATTAAGCGCCTTCTTACCATTGAAGATATGCGATTGTTTCCTATGGCCATGCAAATGCTTAGCAAAGAAGATTGGAAAGAATTTTATGAAGGTGATGAGGAAATGGGATGGATGTTACCCCAGAAACCAAAACCATATCCTGCAATAGAAAATGAATATATTCACCCGAGAGAAGATTTTACCGAACGCGATTTACCATTTTCTTTAGAAGATACCTTTCATTATGATGAAGGATATATGACACCGGATCAGGTAAATCTATTGCTTCGATATTTACCGGTTGATATTACTTATGTAGATGAAAATGACAAAGTCATTTTTTATAATCGGGGAGAAGATCGTGTTTTCCCTAGAAGTAAAGGCATTATCGGTAGAGAAGTTCGTTTTTGTCACCCTCCCAAAAGTGTAGATATGGTACTACGGATAGTAGATGAATTTAGAGCAGGAACAAAAGATGTAGCAGAATTCTGGTTTAATTACAGAGGTCAGATAATTCATATCCGATATTTTGCTATTAGAGATAAACACAAAAACTACAAAGGAGTTATCGAAATGTCTCAGGACGTAACTGAAATTCAAAAATTGAAAGGAGAAAAACGACTATTAGATTGGGATTAAAAACACAAAAAAAGCATAATTATTAGATAGAATTGTATACAAGTAAAAGAGGATTAAAGAAGATAATGAAACAAACACCTATTAACTATAGCAATATATACTACCCGCCAGGAGGAATTCTTATGTGGATCATAATTTCTTTAGAATTAATAACCTTTGGAATGGCAATAATAGCAATGGTATATAGTGGCAAACAAGAACCTGATCTTTTTCATCAATCGAGAATGCTGTTAAATCCAATTTACGGAATTATTAATACTATTATTTTACTTACCAGTGGTTTTTGTTTGGCAATTTCGGTTCATTATCTAAAAATAAACATACTACAAAAATCTAAAATATTGTTATTGGTAACTATGCTGTTTGGTATACTTTTTTTACTAGTAAAAACCGTTGAATACAACGAAAAAATAAATCTGGGTCTTGATATTAACCATAATTTGTTTTTTACGTTTTATTGGTTACTCACTTTATTTCATGTGATACATGTTATTGTTGGTTTAGTAATATTAGGCTCGGTTTACTTTGGGCTACGAAATAAGAAGACAACTATAGAAGATGTAGAAGCAAGTGCTTCATTTTGGCATATGTGTGATTTGATATGGTTATTCATCTTTCCTATCATTTACTTATTTTTTTGATAAAAAACATAAATCCGTTTTTAAGTGAAGCACACTAATTTTAAAAGATTCCCCCATGAAAAAAAATATAACTATTAGCTACATATTCTTATTGTTACTAACCATTATTTCGGGAATAGTATCTGGTACAATAAATAAAAATATTTCTTTTATAATTTTACTGTTGTCTGCATTAAAATTTATTGGTGTATCATTTTATTTTATGGACTTAAAAAAAGCACATACTTTTTGGAAATCTATTATAGTAGGTTATGCAATATCATTGATTATCATTGTTTTAATGATTTGATAATGTAGTTGTTTTAGAAAAGTTAATCGATCCGCAATAGATAAGGATGATGTATTGAAAAATCAACACAAATTTTGAATATATGAACTGATATTTATCATAATTATTTTATGAGTTTGATCCTATCTTTAGTATAGAATTTAAATCTAATAAAATGAAAAAAAGAACACCTGTTTCCAAAATTATGACTTCCGATGTAATTACCTTAAATCATACTAATGGTTTAGAAACAGCGGAAAAGTTATTTAAAGAAAATAATATTCGACATATTCCTGTAGTTAGTGGCGATGCTATTGTTGGTATGTTAAGTTATACAGATTTGTTACGTATAAGTTTTGCTGATGCCGTAGAAATAGACGAGCAAGATGTTGATACAGTAGTTTATGAAATGTTTACTATAGAACAGGTAATGGCAAAAAATCTGGTAAGCGTAAACTCTAGTACTACAATCAAAGAAGTTGCAGAAATATTGTCAAAAAGAGAGTTTCATGCATTACCGGTAGTAGATAATGATAAGCTGGTAGGTATTGTAACCACGACAGATTTGATAAATTATTTATTAGATCAATTCTAATCATTTGGTTTTTAGAAAATACAAAAAAGGGAAGTAATGTGCTTCTCTTTTTTGTTGAAATAACTCAAAGTTTAATCTACCATATTCTATAAATTTTAGTTAAACTTCTATTGAGAAAACAGATTTTAGTATTTTTAAGATCAAAGTATATTTTATGAGTACTATACCAAAAACAATATTTGAATTTTTAAAAGATCTCAAAGAAAACAATCATCGAGATTGGATGACAGAAAATAAGAAGCAATATCAGAGTAATGAAAAAATACTCAAAGCGTTTTATGCATCTATTGCAGAACGATTAAATGAGAAAGACGAGATCGAAAAAACTAAAGTATTTAGAATTAATAGAGATATTCGTTTTAGTAAAAATAAAACACCATATAATGTGCATCGTAGTGTGAGTTTTAGCAGAGCAGGAGCACATAGGAGAGGAGGGTATTATTTGCGATTAGAACCGGGTAATTCACTTATGGCAGGGGGTTTTTTTAGCCCAGAGCCAGCAGATTTACTACGTATTAGAAAAGAATTCGAAATGGATGATCAAGAAATCCGCGAAATATTATCAAATGCAGATTTCAAAAAAGCATTTAATGGTTTTGACCCTTCAAACCAGGTAAAAACGGCACCAAAAGGATTTAGTAAAGATCATCCTAGTATCGATTTGATCAAAAATAAATCATTTTTTGTAACGCATAACTTTACAGATGCAGAGGTTTTCACGCCTGATTTTTTGGATAAAGTAGTCTATCATTATGAATTACTAGGACCATTTTTTGATTATATGAGCGATGTGCTTACTACAGATCTTAATGGTGTTTCTTTGATTGATTAAAGAATAATGGAAATCCGCATTGTTAAAGATAATAGAAGAAATATATTATCGTGTATTAGAGAAGATGGTAGCGTAACCAGTACCGGTTTAGGCCCTGATTTTCCTAATCACGATATGGCACATTTTGTTGTAGAATCTTATTTTAGTCTAAAACAAGAATTTTATGAAATGATAAAATCGGGGATGACTATAGAAGACCTTTCTAACAAAGAAATTATTAGAACCTTAGGAAAAGAATCCTGGCTTGCTGAAATTCTGGATAGAAACCTTCAAACATAGGGTTCGGGTTCTAGTACAATAGAAGAATTTTATTTCTTTAGTTACCTGGGAAACAAATATGATGTCAATTCAACCTCCAAAAATGAAATTATCCGATGTTAAAAAAATCAAGTCCAGTTTTGATGAGTTATGTAATCAATGGAAACGATTATCTAATCAGGATCGTCTGAGCTTGATGTTTTAAGAATTATATTACTTAATATTGGAAATTTCTGTGAGGTTTTTTTAACTTAAAATGATGTATTAATAAAACCTCACAGATATATTGACTAGTAAACAGCAAACTCAGACGATCTTGATTTGATGTAGTTGCTTTTAACCTATGTTGCGATAGGATATAGATAAAAAGAATTAAACCTGAGTCATCCCTCCATCAACTTCTAATTCTATTCCATTGATATAGGATGCATCATCAGATGCCAAGAATAAAGCAGATTTAGCTATTTCTTCTGGAGTTCCAAAACGACCCAAGGGTACTTGCCTGGCAAAACCTTTTCCCATTTCTTCTGAAACATCTTTAGGTAAACCCATTTTACTAAAAATTGGAGTTGTAATAGGCCCCGGAGAAATAGAATTAACACGAATACTTCTGGACTTTACTTCTGATGTTAAAACTCTTTGATAAGCACGTAATGCACCTTTGGTGGCAGAATATATTGCCAGACCATCAAAGGCCCGATGAGTTACTACAGAGTTATTAAAAAGGATTGTTCCTTCATCGTTAATATGTGGTAATGCTTCTTTAATCGCTAATATTGGTCCTTTTACATTAATATTAAAAATCTCTTCATAATGTGCTTCTGTGATTTCATGAGTTGGAGTAGGATGTAAAACAACGCCAGCATTAAGGAATAGAATATCAATTTTACCATATTTATGTATAGCTTCTTTAATCAATCTTTTATTATCTTCTGGTTTGGCTACATCTGCAGTAACGGTTATAAAATCCCCTACAAGTGTTTTAGAAACTTCATCCAATGCTTCCTGGCGTCTTCCTGAGAGTACCACTTTGGCACCTTCTTGTAAATACAGTTTGGCTGTTGCCAATCCGATTCCGCTATTTGCTCCTGTAATAACGGCAACTTTGTTGTGCAGTTTTTTCATTCTAATTGTTTTTTGTTAATAAATTTTACTTGAGACAATTATTATAAATATGTTAACGATACATATGACAATCCGATAACTCCCTTATAGGGTTTCTACTGGGGAAGTAGAACTAAAATTATTTTTATCGAATATGAGGTAGAAATCATCATTGTAGTGAAATACATGATGTATAGTATTAGAATTATGTGTATGTGCTAAGAAATTTTTAGAATTGAAGAATAAACAATATCCCAAAAGAAATATATCTGAGGTTAGCTTGTTATTCTGAAGTATTATTGCTTTATGATATATATAGCTATATCTATTTGTATTAATAGATATTATTTTTTTGAAGAAATTTCCATATAATTCTGTTAGATAGGACCATTTGTGAGTATCATTTTTTTCTCCCATAGTATAGTAATTTTAAGAAGTATATACCAGATGGGATTTGTCTGGAAATTACGTAAAAAAATTAATATTTTTTTATATATCAAATTGGTTTTTAAGTTAGTAATATACAAATAATCAGTGTTTTATGCAAAAAAATAATGTGATAAGTTCAAAAAGGCTGATTTTGATAGAAATCAGCCTTTTTTACTGGGAAGTATTTTTATATTTGACTTAGTCCACCATCAATTTCTAAATCTACACCATTAATAAAAGATGCATCTTCTGAAGCTAGAAATAAAGCTGATTTAGCAACTTCTTCAGAGGTTCCGAAACGGCCTAATGGTACTTGTTGAGCAAAACCGTTACCCATTTCTTTTACAACGTCTTCTGGTAATCCCATTTTATCATAAAGAGGTGTTTCGATAGGTCCTGGTGCAATAGAATTAACACGAATACCTCTAGACTTTACTTCAGAGGTTAAAACACGTTGGTAAGCTCGTAATGCCCCTTTGGTTGCAGAATAGACACCTAATCCATCAAACCCTTTTTGAGAAACAATAGAATTTGTAAATAATATAGTTCCACCATCATTGATATGAGGTAACGCTTCTTTAGTTGTTAATATTGGTCCTTTTACATTTGTGTTAAATAAAGTATCGTAATGCTCTTCTGTTATTTCATGTGCAGGTGCTACTGGGGCAATGCCAGCATTTAGAAATAACACATCAATTTTTCCGTATTTAGTGGTTGCTTCCTCAATTAGTCTTTTGTTATCTTCTGCTTTTGCTACATCTGCTTTTACGGTAATAAAATCACCTTCAAGTGCTTTTGCAGCTTCATCCAGCGCCTCTTGACGCCTTCCCGAAAGCACCACTTTGGCTCCTTCCTGTAAATATAGTTTTGCTGTTGCCAATCCTATTCCGCTGTTGGCCCCTGTAATAACTGCAACTTTGTTTTGTAACTTTTTCATTGTATTATTTTGTATTTATAAATAGTTTATTTGAAACAATCGTTTCAAAATAGATTAAAAAAAAATTAGTATAGTACTTTGAGTACAGTACGAGTGAGATTCCTTAAATCATTTTCATTTTTATTTAATATTCCTGTCATCCTAAGTCCTTGTATAGACGAGAACAAGTATAATGCATATTGGCTAGCTGCCTGATTCTGGTTAAATATCTTTTCCATTTGCCCTTTGGTCACAATATCTTCGAGCATTGCAATCATTCTATCTTGATTTTTTTCCATAAAGGATTTAATCAAAGGCTCCTGGTTGGTCATTTCTGATTTACAATTAATAACTAGACAACCTTTACGATCATTATCATTAATAATTTCGTGGATATATAAATCAAAAATTGCTTCAATGGCCTCTGTTGCATTATAAGATTGTGCTAACTTTTGGCTAAAATTGTTTCCATATATGGACTGATAATGCGAAAGAACTTCAAGAAACATATTTAATTTACTTCCGAACGAGTTATAAATACTCGATCGGTTTAAATCAGTAGCATCTACCAAATCTTGCATAGAAGTGCCATTGTATCCTTTTTTATGAAATACTTCGGTAGCTTTTTGCAAAACTGTGTTTCTATTAAACGTTTCTACTTTTGGCATATTATAAATGAAATGATCGTTTCAAAAATAATTAAAATTGGTAAAGTGTACTGTTACAAAAATCATAAAGTTTATAAAATGAGTTTCATCATTATATCTGTTTGAAGATCTGTTCCTAGCATAAATTTGTGGGTATCAAAGACTTTAAAGCCATTTCTTTTGTAAAACTTGATAGCTCCTGGGTTTTTCTCCCAGACACCTAACCAGATAAACTCTGTAGATTTTTCTTTAGCTATCTGTAAGATTTTTTGAAATAGCAATTGCCCAATTTTTTTCCCTTGTTGCTCCTTTACGACATATATTCGTTCTATTTCTAGAGTATTACCTTCTACAGGTTCTGTCTGCGCATCACCAAAATTTATTTTGATATATCCAGCTATTTGATTATTTATCCACGCAAAGTAAAACTTAGAGTTTGGGTTATGTAGCTCCCTTATAATGTTCTCCAAAGTGAAGTTTTCATTAAGGTACTTATTAATATTCTCTTCTATGTTATGAGGAGGACCAAAGGCTTCATAAAAGGTTTTGCGTCCGATAGCTAATAACTTATGGTTATCTCTTGGCTGTACTGGTTTGATTAGAACTTCAGGTAATCCCATTTTGATACTGAATTAATTGAACACTAATTTTTTAAATATCTATATAAGATCATCACAACATTTACAATTACCAAATTCTGGGAGCTGAGAAAATAAAAATTGTGATCGAAATGATTAATTAATAAGTATAAAAGACCAAAGTGAATATATCATTTTGGTTTTTAACTAGATAATTCGTTTGATTACTCTTAATTTATGAGTGTGCTTACGTTTCTCGGCATTATAAATCCCGGTGTGATCGATACGATCTATACGTACTTTACCATGTGCATGAATGATGTAATTATCTTTCATTATAATACCTACATGGGTAATTGCACCTTCTTCATTATCAAAAAATGCAAGATCTCCAGGTTCACTTTCTTCTATAAAACTTAGAGGATCTCCTTGTGTTGCTTGTTGAGATGCATCTCGTAATAATTTATATCCATTAAGTTTATATACCATTTGAGAAAATCCACTGCAGTCGATACCAAAATTTGTTTTTCCTCCCCATAGGTATGGTGCATTAAGAAATAGAAAAGCGGTATTTACGATATTTCCTTTAGGTTGTTTTTCTGTAATTCTGGTCCCTTCGTAGTGATGTTTAAAAAAGTCTAATGCTTTTAGAGAAGATCCAAGAAGGATAGGCATAAGTTGGTTCTCATCACAGTTTACAAATTCGACCATATCTCCTACCATGCAAAAAGGTAGTTTATCAAATTTGATATACTCTTCTTCGGTGATTTCTATATATTGTTTGTTATCAATCCAGCCTTCATAATGATCAAAAGCTAAACGAATTTTACTCCATTTTTTACGTTTTTCTAGCACTTTAAAATGTTCTCCATATAATACTTGGGTAACCATTTCACTAGGATCTTGAGGTTCAAAACGTAGAGGAACAATACTTAAATTACAAATACCGTATTGCATGAATTTTTTATAGGAAAAAGACGAATAAACGTCAGATTATTATATGATTAGATTGAAATTCAGAAAATTGAAGCTAAGGGAGTAGTTTTCGATCCTTAGCTTCGATTTTCTAATGTACAATTATACTCTTTCGATTACCATAGCCGATGCACCACCACCACCATTACAGATGGCTGCAGCACCGATCTTGGCATTGTTTTGTTCTAATACGTTGATTAAGGTAATTAATATTCGTACTCCAGAACATCCTAGTGGATGCCCTAATGAAACAGCACCACCATTTACATTGGTATTGGTGTCATTAAGTCCCAGAATTTTTTGATTTGCTAATCCAACAACAGAGAAAGCTTCGTTAAACTCGAAAAAATCTACATCATCAAGAGAGATTCCTGCTTTTTCTATTGCTTTTGGTAATGCTTTTGCAGGAGCAGTAGTGAACCATTTTGGCTCTTGTGCAGCATCTGCATAACTTTTTATTCTTACAAGAGGTTCTAATCCAAGTTCTTTAGCTTTTTCGGCACTCATAACAACAACAGCTCCTGCACCATCATTAATTGTAGAAGCATTTGCAGCAGTAACTGTTCCTTCTTTAGAAAACGCAGGGCGTAAAGTAGGAATCTTTTCCATTTTTACGTTTTTATACTCTTCGTCTTCTGTAATCATAACAGGTTCTCCACGACGTTGTGGTACTGCTACAGGCACTACTTCATTATCAAATTTACCATCTGCCCAAGCTTTTGCAGAACGTTCGTAAGATTGAATAGCAAAAGCATCCTGATCTTCTCTGCTAAAATTATGCTCTGTAGCACAAAGATCTGCACAAACTCCCATCGCATTATGATCATAAGCATCTACTAATCCATCTTTTTGCATACCATCATCCATCGTCTGAGGTCCAAATTTATGTCCTGCTCTTAATCGTACATAGTGGGGTATTAAGCTCATGTTTTCCATTCCTCCGGCAACTACAATATCTGCATCACCCAAAGCAATGGTTTGTGCGGCATGCATAACAGCTTTCATACCACTCGAACATACTTTATTTACAGTCGTACAAGGAACAGTATCACTAATACCAGCTCCTAAGGCAGCTTGTCTGGCAGGAGCTTGCCCATTTCCGGCCTGAACAGCATTACCCATATATACTTCCTGAACCAATGAAGGATCCAAATTTATTTTATCTAATGCACCTTTAATTGCAGTGGCTCCCAATTGAGTAGCCGGAATAGTAGATAAACTTCCCATAAAACTTCCTATTGGTGTGCGTACTGCAGATACGATTACTACTTCTTTACTCATTATTTATGTTTTAAAAATGTGCGTATTGTTTTTTGCGAATTTAGTGATTTTTGAAGGATATGCATAGTGAAGTTACTAACAAGAGTTATAATGAGGTACTGACTTATTTTTTATTACTTTTGAGTAATTTATATAATACTACTTGTGGTACATATAAATAAAATTTAGTTATTGGGTTTTATGAATTATGGATTAAAAATGCTTGATAGACAAACAATGCTAAAAAAACATTACAAGTACTATTGAATTTTTAATCAGTGAATTACGATTGATTAAAAAAAAACAGAATCATGAAAAGTTTTTTAAACAAATTATATAAAAAACAATCCTCAATATATAGGATTTTTCTTTTTATATCTACCACAGCACTAATTGTATATTTATTTCCGAAAGGAGGGATATTTAAATATGAATTTACAAAAGGTAAACCCTGGCAATATGAAAATTTATATGCTCCTTTTGATTTTGCAATTGCAAAAACCGAAGCAGAAATTGAAGAAGAGAAAAAACGAATTACAGATAATGTAATCCCTTATTTTGAATATGATACTATAATTGCTAATGCTGCCAAAGAATCTTATGATACTGCATTTTCTAATTATTTAAAAGTACTTGACCAAAGTAGTAGCAGGAACCAGGCAAAACTTTTTGGCAGAATATTGCTAAATGATATATATAGATATGGAGTTTTGCAAGAAAAATATTCTTACCAAAATGATAGGCAAATTTTTTTAAATAAAGGAAACACAGCAGAAGCAATAACCTATGGTCAGATTTTAACTTCTGATGTCTTAACTAAAACTATTAATTCCCGTATTGATAAGAGTGAATATACGAAGTTTAAAAGTGATTATGTGGCTTTGTTTTATGACTTGGTAAAGCCCAATGTAAGATTAAACAAAAGACTAACAGAGAGTGCTTTAGAAATTGAATTAGAGAAAGTCTTGACAACAAGAGGAGGAGTATCTAGGGGGAGTAGGATTATAGCTAAAGGAGAAGTAGTAGAAGGAGATAAATTACAAATATTAAATTCGTTAAAAACAGAATATGAATCCCAGGTATGGAGCGATAAAAACTTCTATTGGATTGTATTAGGATATTGTCTATTGGTTTCATTAGCACTTATGATGCTTTTATTATTTATTAAAAAATATAGAGCAGATATATATGAAAACAATACTCAGGTAACTTTTATTTTCTTTAATGTTCTTTTTCTAGTATTGATAACTACTTTGGTGGTTAAATATAGATCAGATTATATTTATGTCGTTCCACTATGTATTCTTCCTTTGGTCCTTAAAGCATTTTTTGATTCCAGATTAGGATTGTTTACTCATGTAATTACGGTACTCATATTGGGGTTTGTTGTTCCTAATAGTTATGAGTATACCTTTTTACAGATTATTGCAGGAATTGTAACGATATTAACAATTTCAGAATCTTTTAAGAGGGCTAATTTGTTTATTTCTGTAGGCCAGATTACCATAATTTATATCCTGGCATACATTGCTTTTCATATTATTCATGAAGGAAGTATAAGCAATATCGACTGGGTTACGGTTGGGTTGTTTGTTATAAGTGGGTTTGCAACCCTTATAGTGCACCCGTTAATCTATGCTTATGAAAAGGTTTTTGGATTGATTTCTGATGTTTCATTATTAGAGCTTAGTGATACCAATTCGATTTTACTTAAAGAGCTGTCTAATAAAGCACCAGGAACATTTCATCATTCACTTAATGTAGCTAATATTGCAGAGGCTGCCGCTAATGAAATAGGGGCTAATGCTATGCTGGTGAGGGTAGGAGCACTATATCATGATATTGGTAAGATGGCTAACCCTACATATTTTACCGAAAATCAATCAGCCTCTGGTAATGCACATGATGTGTTATCCCCAAAAGAGAGTGCCAAAATTATTATTAACCATGTCATAAGGGGGATAGAGATTGCCAAAAAAAATAACTTACCAGATCGCGTTATCGATTTTATTAGAACTCACCATGGGACAAGTACAGTTTATTATTTTTATAGTAAAGAAAAAGAAATTAATGAAAACGTAAATATTGAAGATTTTAGGTATCCCGGCCCGAAACCATTTTCTAAAGAAACCGCTATTTTGATGATGAGCGATAGTGTAGAGGCTGCTTCAAAAAGTCTTAAAAACCCTACAAGTAGTTTAATCGATTCTTTTGTAGAAAAAATAGTAAGTAAACAAATGGAAGATAACCAGTTTCTGAATGCCAATATTACTTTTAAAGAAATACAACAGATCAAAAAAGTCTTTAAACGTAAATTAACCAATATTTACCATCTTAGAATAGAGTATCCAGAGTAAACAACGAGGCATTTTCCTTCGTAAAATTTGGTTACTCTTCGGCAGTTCACAGTAGTATTTCTACAATGTTTGGTTGCTCTTTCACAATTTACAGTAGTATTTCCACAATGTTTAGTTGCTCTTTAACGACTTACAGTAGTATTTCTACAATGTTTAGTTGCTCTTTCACAACTTACAGTAGTATTTCCACAATATTTGGTTACTCTTTCACAACTTACAGTAGTATTTCCACAATGTTTAGTTGCTCTTCCACAATTTACAGTAGTATTTCCACAATGTTTAGTTGCTCTTTCACAACTTACAGTAGTATTTCTACAATGTTTGGTTGCTCTTCCACAATTTACAGTAGTATTTCCACAATGTTTGGTTGCTCTTTTACAACTTACAGTAGTATTTCCACAATATTTGGTTGTTCTTCTATAGCGTTTGGTTGTTTTGCAGAAGAATATTTTACTTTACCAGGTATTTTCGGTCCATCCAAAAAGTTCCAAAAGGGATAATAGAGCAAACTAAAACAATCATTAGTGTTTTGTTATTCCATTGTTTTTCTGGTTTCACAAGAAAAGCAAATACAATATAAATTAGAAAAAGAAACCCATGGGCCATTCCTATTATTTTGTTAGGTTCTGGAGATTCAAACATATATTTTAAGGGCATGGTTATAAAAAGGATAAGTAAGTACGAAATGCCTTCTAAATAGCTGATTAGTCTAAAACTTGTAATCATAAAATTATTGGTGTTACGTTATTTTTCAGGAGTATAATTTAGTTCGAATACTTCGAGGTTAAAATAGGGTATAGCAGATAGTAAGTGATCAAAAATATCTGCCATTATTTGTTCGTAGTTTTTCCAAACTTTGTTATTACTAAAGGCATATATTTCTAAAGGTGTTCCTTGTGCAGAAGGTGGTAATTGACGGCTCATGATTGTCATTTCCTTATTGATAAATGGGTGGTTTTCTAAATATAATTCTACATACATTCTAAAAACGCCCATGTTAGTCAGGTTTCTTCCATTCATCAATATACTTTTATCAATCTTAGATTGTTGATTATAAGAGTCTATTTCTTGCTGAGTTTTAGTAAGATAATTTTCAATAAGCTCAATTTTTTTTAATTTATTGAGATCATCTTCAGATAAAAACGAAATACTTGATGTTTTGATCAACAATGCTCTTTTAATTCTTCTTCCACCAGAGTTCATCATACCTCGCCAGTTTTTAAATGACTGTGATGTAAGGTAATATGTTGGGATTGTCGAGATCGTTTTATCAAAATTCTGAACCTTTACCGAGGAAAGGTTAATTTCGATCACATCTCCGTCAGCTCCATATTTTTCCATAGTGATCCAATCCCCAATTCTAACAGTATCATTTACTGCTACCTGTATACTCGCAACAAATCCCAGGATAGTGTCTTTAAAAATTAGGAGAATAACGGCAGACATAGCTCCAAGTGCTGTTAGGAATGTCCATATTGATTTTCCTGTCATCGATGAGAATACCAGAATAGCTCCTATAAACCATACAAATATCATAAACACCTGTACATAACTATCAATAGGTTTGTCTTTAAAGGAGTCTAAAGATTTTAAAAAATCTCTAAACGTTCTAAGGATACTTCTTAAAATCCATATCGTTAATACAATAACCATAATGTTAAATAGGGTTTCCAGGTATTTTTCTGCTGTCGGAAAAGCAATAAATAACATAGGAACAATCCATATTGTTAGTGATAATGGTACTATATGTGCCAGGTAATCAAAGGTTTTATTTTTAACCAAATAATCATCGAAGGTGTTTTTAGATTTTGAAGCATAGCTTTTAAAGATTGAAACAATAACTTTTTTCATTACAAAATCTAATACAAAAAGAACAACTACCAGGATACATACCCCAATAAGAAGGTTTAAGTATTCTGCTGTATGTTCTGAAATACCTTTTGAAACTAAAAGGTTGTAGAAGTAACGTGTTACATCTTTCATGAATATCGGGTACTAAAATTCATGCAAAAATATAATTCTAACTTTTGATACAATACATAAAGTGAAAGATTTAACTTTTTTAAAGGATATAGAGCAAATAAAAGGGGTAGAAAAGCTTATTTTTTTGATATGTAAAGCAGAGCCGAAAGACAATCATCTTTTACTCTAGGTATATTTCGACTCTGCTTTAATATGACAGAATGGATGTTTTTTAGATGTTATCTAAATCATCTATTCTACTATAATTTATAGTTTAATGATACATTAAACATAGTTCCTAATTGACTAAAATGAAAACCATTGTATGTCATTTGAGAATATCTTTGATTAAAAGTGATTAGATTAGAACGAGTTTTTAATGCTGCGGGATCATTCATAAGCGCATCACCAGCAGCATTAAGAGATTTAAATTCCCATTCTGGTAAAACGTTTAATAGATTATTAACATTTACAGTAACCGTAAATTTATCCGTTGCATTAAAATCAATACCTAAATCTGTAACAATTTTTGGGATAAATTCAGTTTTCAAATTAGGGCCTAAACCTTGCTGCCTAAATTCAGTTTTCCCGAAATAGGTATTATTTATAGAGAAACCAAATTTCCCGATATCATAGTTAGTTCCCAAAATCCATTTGGTCTTGGGTCTGGAGGTAAAGAATAAAGCTTCTTGCGTTAGGTTAACTACAGATTGTCCGGCATTGGCAACAATAGCTGGATTCTTAACATCTCCATCTCTTTCGTTTTCTATAGTATAATTACCAGATAAGCTAAATCCAAGAGAACCACTGGCAAGATCTATGTTTTTATAATTTGCAACGACATCTATACCAGAAGTTCTAGTGTCTAATGCATTAACAAAAAAGCTTAGATCATTTAGGTTATTGTTATTTAGCAATTGATCAAGATTTGTATTACCAATACTATTACCAACAGCATCTGTAGCAGTTTTTCCAATTTCGGTACTAAGCACAATTCTATCTTCAACCTGAATATTGTAATAATCAATAGTGAAGTTTATACTGTTGTTGATTTTAGCCCCAATACCTACAGTTATATTTGTAGATTCTTCTGCATCTAATTGTGGAATATCTAATAATTTTGCTTGAGGAGAAACATTGTTTATTAGTCCACCAACTTGAATTCCTGCTCCCGGAACAAAACTATACTGTGCTTTTTGAGTATAAATTTGATGAAGTGTTGGTGCTCTAAATCCTGTAGAGATAGAGGCTCTTAATGTTAACTTATCGTCTAAAAACTTGTATCGCGAACTCAGTTTCCATACAAAAGCATCACCAAAATCACTATAATCTTCTAATCTAACGGTACCATTAACCAGAAAATCTTCGGTAATATCATATGCTATATCCAAATATCCACCAAAATTATACCGGTTAAAAGTTCCTGAGTTTTCGGGGCTATTCCCGGCAAAAGAATCGGCACCACCACCATTATACGAGGCAAGATCTCCTTCAATAATTTCAAAAGTTTCGGTTCTAAATTCTGCTCCAAATCCAACACTGATTTTATCGGTAATCAATTTTGCAATATCAATATTCCCTACGCTATGCCTGAAACCAGTTCCTCCGGGATCAAATGATATGGGGCTATTTTCTCTATACAATTCAGAGCCTTGAGTAAGTTCACCGGGATCTACAGTACCATTGTCATTTGAGTCAATCCATGTAGATGGAGAATAAACAGTATTACCATTATGCGAGTTATTTACTTTATACGTTTGTGTATTTCCACCAGTAGTATAACTTAGGTCATAATTCCAACCATTTCTTTTAGTTTTAAAACCTATAGTAGCATTATAATCATTAAGATCTCCTTCAAAAGTAGGTACATATCCTACATATTGACCATTTGGCCCATCGGGGAAAAAATCTGCCAGATACGGAAAGTCTGTTAATGTTCTCCAATATGGAGTTCTATAATTAGCAAAACTATTTACTTTTTTATACACGTAGGCTGCATTCATATAGATCTGTGTATTTTTATTGATATCATAACCACCATTTACCAAAAATTTTGCTGCAGATGTTTCTGGTGACCCATTAATATTTCCGGCATCAGGTTTAAGAGCTAAAAATTGATCAACATCTGCTCTTCCCTGTGTATTAGAAGTATTGATTTCTGCAAGTCTGGTAGTGTGATTAGGAGTCCCTACATAATTATCAATAAATTCTTGCTGAGCTTGCTCTGCAGTAAGACCTGTTAATGTAGCTCCTCCTTCTAAGGCTTGCCCTCCAGCATCTAAATAACTGCTATAGCTATTAGGGTCTGTGAACACGAAATCATCAAACTCTCCTTGTGCATCTACAGTTCCTGGTCTGTTCGCCAGGCTTACCTTAGAGAAATCTACGGTATAGTTAAAAAAGCCTTTATCTTCTCCTATAGAACTACCATTATTTAAACTTATTCCAATTGTTTCTCCATCACCTTCAGATGTAATTCCTGATCTAATGGTCACAGAACCTTCTTCAGGATTGTCTTTTAGAATAATATTCATCACACCTGCAATAGCATCAGAACCATATTGTGCAGATGCGCCATCTCTTAATATTTCTACTCGTTTTATAGCATCTGTTGGTATTGCAGAAATATCAGAGCCGGTTTCACCTCTTCCTGGAGAAGTTTGAGTATATAGTAAAGCACTTAGGTTTTTCCGTTTTCCGTTAATAAGAATTAAGGTCCTACTGGGGCCCATATTTCTAATCTCGTAAGGATCTAATAATGAAGTAGCATCATTTACTGGTGTTTGAACAGTATTAAATGATGGTATTTTATATTGTAACGCTTTATCGAATGTAATTTGACCAGTAGAAGTTAGTTCTTTTGCTGGTAATACATCAACAGGAAGCGAAGAAGTAGTATTACTTCTTGGCAGGGCTCTAGACCCTACTAAGATAATCTCTTCTAGTTCTGCTCCACTATCTAGTGAGATATTGATGATCGTTTGAGAATTTACAGGTACTTCTTTAGAATTAAAGCCTACATAGCTAAAAACCAGAATGCCTTCGGGATTAACTTCGATACTGTATTTACCATCAAAATCGGTTGTAGAACCATTACTGGTTCCTTTTTCAATAATATTTACTCCAGGTAATGGGGAACCATCTGCATCAGAGACGACTCCAGTTACTGTCTGTTGCGAAAAGCACAGACTTGTGGATAGTACGATTAAAATAAATGTGAGTTTTTTCATGTAATAATTTGTGTTTAAATGAATGTTGGTTTAAAATGATTGTCGGCTAAATATATTTAAAAATGCTAGTATTTAACATAAAGTATTATGAATTTTTCAAAATATATGTGAAAAACTCATAAAAAAATGTGTTTTTTTTACTTTGAAAACCTTAATAATTTGTGCTTGAAATATGTAGTAATAGAGGTTGTTTTGGTAGGATGTTAGCTAAATTTAGCTGCTATATTTTAGGCTCAAAGAATAAGCAGATGTAGAAAAATACTATAAGGTATTATTAAGAAGATAAGAGTTAGAGTTATGTTGTATTTAAGAAGGTTCTATTTTTATGCTTAAAAAATAAAAAAAAGAATAGATGGTCAAAACGAAAAGTAAAAAGACCGCTTTAAGCGGTCTTTTGGTATATATTTTTTGATGTTTTTAGAAATTAAAATCTAATCTAGCATAGTAATACGCTCCACCAAATCCCATTTGAACAGCATCCCAGTATCCACCAGCTTCTGTTTCTCCGTCATTCTGTTGATCAGGGTACTCATTAAAGATATTGTTTCCTCCGATAGTAAACTTTAGGTTTTCTGTTAATTTGTACCCTACATTTAGGTCAGCAGTAATTTTGGCGCCATATACATCTTCTGTATCTGCAAAATCGATAAGAACAATCTCACTAAAATGTGTTAAACCAAGGCCTGCGTTAAACTTGTTTTTGCTGTAACTAGCATTAAAAGAAAATTTACTTTCTGGAGCAGAAGCTAATAAAAAAGCTTTTTCTCTTTCTCCAAAAAAGGTAGCTTCGTCAAGGCTTCCATTGTTTACACCTTCAATAGTCATATTATTAATATTTCCGGCTAATGTTGCCGAGATATTACCAAAGTCAAAGTTTCCTTTCCAGGATAATATTACATCTAAACCAATGGTTTCTGTATCCACACCATTAGCGAAGAACTGTGCTTCTGCTACATTTGGTATCTGTGGAGCAGGAAATGTTCCTGTTAATACAATTCTATCTTTAACATTAATATAATATCCATCTACTGTAGCTGTAAACCCTCCAAAAGTGGCTGTGGCTCCCAGAGCTCCATTTAGCGCTGTTTCTTCATCGAGTTGGTCAATTCCAAAAGAAGCCGTTACTGGGCTATTGTTGGCAGATAATAAAGTTTCTGTAGCTACACCACCCTGGAAATCAGTAAATCTAAGGTTGTAGTATATCTGAGCTAGGGAAGGAGCTCTAAAACCGGTACTTACAGATCCACGAATATTAATACCTTCTGTAGCTTTAATTCTAAAAGCTAATTTACCATTAGTGGTACTTCCAAAATCACTATATTCTTCAAACCTTCCGGCAACACCTAATAAAAAACTATCAGAAATATCTAATTCTGCATCTGCATATACAGAAAGGTTAGACCTTGAGCGATCTACCTCATTTGCTGGACTGTATCCCGGGAATCCTTGTGAACCACCTGGTCTCAATTCTCCAGAAATAGGATCTGTAGGTTGTGTTTGATTTGCAGGATCTGTAATGGGTAGACCATTTACATCGTATGTTGCATAAGACCCTTCTTCGCCAGCAAAAATTTCGAAATTTTCGGTTCTGTATTCTGTACCAAAAGCAATGTTTAACCCTTTAAGAATGTTTGGATAATATTTAGAAAGATCAAGACTGGTTGTGTTTTGACTTAGACTATGCCCACCAGCATCAAAATCTGTTGGAGAAGAGCCTTGTAGTGATGCATTTAAAGTTCCTTTGATGAAATAGTGAAAATTATTTTTACCCCAGGTATTATTAATATCAATTTTCCAACCGCCTTTAGTTTCTGTTCTAACACCTGCAGAAACAGAATTATCGATAATATTTGATGTTATCCTTGGTGTAAAACCATTTGGGTAGATTGAGGGAATCACACGCTCTCCATCGTTACGAGTAAATGCAAAAGCGTCTGTATCACGATAATTTCTTCCTCCAAAAGCATATATTTCGGTTTTTTCGGATATTGGAATTGCGGCATTAGCGAAGAAATTAAAACCATCTATAGCAGCTTCACCAAAACCTCTTCTAAAATCGAAACCAGGACGTAATGTTTTGTTTTTACTAAGATATTCTGTAGTAAAGTTCGCATAACCGTCTTCTCCGATTTGTACCCCATAATTGGCAGTTATTTTTACAGATCCTCCATCAAAATTTTTATCATCAGCAATGGCGTTCCCATCATTTTCGGTATCCAAGCGATTTCCATCAGTATTAGGAGTTCCTGCAGGAAAATCTCCTTTGGCATTCGTATTATACGCACCATAACTAATACTTCCTGTTAATTTATTTACATTATCTTTTAGAACAATATTAATAACACCTGCGATAGCATCAGAACCATATTGTGCAGCAGCACCGTCTCTTAAGACTTCAATTCTTTTAATAGCAGATGCCGGAATAGCATTAAGATCTGTTCCCGAATTTCCCCTTCCACGGGTTCCAAAAACATTAATTAAAGAAGAAGAATGTCTTCTTTTTCCGTTTATTAAAACCAAAGTTTGATCTGGCCCGAGACCACGTAATGTTGCTGGGTCGATATGATCTGCACCATCTGATCCTGATTGCTTATTTGCATTAAAAGAAGGAGCGGTATATTGCAGGAGTTCATTAATTTCTATTTTACCACTTTTGGTAATAATATCCTGCATATCGATAATATCAATGGCAACTGGAGTATCTGTAGCGGTTCTTTTTGGGCTTCTGGACCCAACAACAATAATAGTACTTAGCGATTCTCCTTCAAGGAGGGTGACATCTATTTTTTCTTGTGTTCCTACTTCTATTTCTTGTGTCTCAAAGCCAATAAAACTAAATACAAGAATAGCATTTGTATCTACAGCAATTGAGTAGTTTCCTTGATTATCTGTTGTCGTACCTTTTGCAGATCCTTTTTCTATAATATTTACATAAGGTAACGGAGATCCCGAAGAGTCAGTAACTGTACCTGTTATTACTTGTTGGCTATAGCACCAACTGGTGAATAAGCAAAATAAAATGAGTGTGATTTTTTTCATAAAAAATGTTTATTTAAGGTGATTGTGTCCTTAAATATATCTAAAAGGTTGGTATTTAGCATAAACTCTCACATGTTTTTTGATTAGATCCCTAGTTTCATTGATGATTGTAGTTAAAAAAATGAAGCATCAAAATTACTTATAAAACGAAAAAAAGAGGCATATTATTTATAACTTAAGAGGGGAAGGATTTACTTTAATATTTTACACCTTTAAGTTTCGAAATATTTAATTACTTTAACTAATTATACGCATGGAGAGTTCCATGGTAGTGCACATAGAGGTGCACTCCATTCACCACCACAAGCAAGACAATCTTTTTTAGTTCTTGGCCATCCAGAGCCCTTAATAATCTGAAGTTGTTTTCTGTTAAGTTTCTGGACTTCATTAAGATTTAAAATTACTTGTAACATAATTTTTGGTTTTAAGATTTATATTATGATTTAAATCATCACTTAAATTTAGGTTTTTCAAATAAAGCTGTGCCTATTATTTATAAATACAAGTTTGCATAGAAAGTTTTATATGGTCAATATCATAAAAAAAACCGAATCTTATTAGAGATCCGGTTTTAATTATTAATTAATATTTATTTTTCTTGATATTTATATATAATTTTGGTTACCTCATCTATTTTGGAATCATACATTTCTAAGATCAAATTTTTATTTTCATCAAAATACCCTAGACAATTATCATTACCTCCAGAGTTTACAATATAGAGCCCCTTTCTAAGTGGTCTTACTTTAGCAACTTTATCTCCTGATTTATTTAAAAAAGTTACGATAAAACCTTTATCATCAGCAACTTTGGTATAACCGACCATGTCAGAAGTAGTTTCATACTTTTGTACTACTACTTCTTCATCTTCATAAATAGCAGATTGGTTAATTTGATCTTCGCCATCGGGGCTAAACTTTATTTTACCTTTTTTGGTAATAACTTCCTGTTTTTTAATGACTTTTTCTTCACCATTAGGTCCTTTAATACGAATAGTTTTAGTTACTGTTTCTTGCGAAGAATTTTGTTTTTCCTTTTTCTCGTCTGATTGTGCGTGGTTAACAGCAGTACATATCATAAATACCACTGTAATTAGAGTTTTTAAAGTTTTCATTTGTGTATTTATTAGGTATAAATTTACAAAAAAACTAAAATATGCTAAAATCTAAATATCTTAATTGGTAATTTTTGCTGTAAATTGTTTATTACATAATCTTATGAACCTGTACTTGTTTACTATAGATGAATAGCATTATCTTTGCACTCTTAAAAATCGGGAGCAAACTATAAAATATATCCCAACCATTATTAATATACGTACCATGAAAGCAGGAATCGTAGGGTTACCAAATGTTGGAAAATCAACATTGTTTAATTGTTTATCTAATGCAAAAGCGCAAAGTGCTAATTTTCCCTTTTGCACGATAGAACCCAATATTGGGGTGGTGAATGTACCAGACCCCAGATTAGAGAAATTAGAAGAATTAGTAGTGCCCGAACGAGTAATCCCTGCAACAGTAGAAATTGTAGATATTGCTGGTTTAGTAAAAGGAGCAAGTAAAGGAGAAGGACTAGGAAATCAATTTTTAGGTAATATTAGAGAAACAGATGCTATAATACATGTATTACGTTGTTTTGATAATGATAATATTGTTCATGTAGATGGATCGGTAGACCCAATTAGAGATAAAGAAACGATCGATATAGAATTGCAGCTTAAAGATCTTGAAAGTGTAGAGAAAAAACTGGATAAAGTAAAAAGGGCTGCCAAAACCGGTAATAAGGAAGCACAAAAGGAAGAAGCAATTTTACTAAAACTTAAAGAAGGATTAGAAGCTGGGATATCGGTTAGAGCCATTGATATCTCTGAAGATGATCATGCAGCATATGTTAAGCCATTACAGTTTATAACAGATAAACCAGTACTTTATGTCTGTAACGTAGATGAAGGAGCTGCAGTCGACGGAAATGATTATGTGAAAAAAGTAAAAGAAACTGTAGCTTCTGAAAAAGCAGAAGTAATAGTGCTAGCTGTAGGTACCGAAGCCGATATTACTGAATTAGATGATTATGAAGAGCGCCAATTATTTTTGCAAGATATGGGATTAGAAGAAGCAGGGGCATCGGTATTAATTCGTGCAGCTTATAAATTATTAAACCAGCAAACTTATTTTACTGCTGGAGAGAAAGAAGTAAGAGCATGGACGGTTAATATTGGAGCTACTGCACCACAAGCGGCAGGAGTGATTCATACCGATTTTGAGAAAGGCTTTATACGGGCAGAAGTTATCAAGTATGATGATTTTGTAAAATATGGTAGTGAATCTAAAGCTAGAGAAGCAGGAAAACTTGGCGTAGAAGGAAAGGCATATGTCGTAAATGATGGAGATGTAATGCATTTCTTATTTAATGTGTAAAAAATATCTTGTTTATTTATAAAACCCTTTCTGGTATTTCTAGGAAGGTTTTTTTGTTGGGTATCGTAATTAGAAAATATTTAGATTTTTCGAAAATAGTAATACTACTATTTTTGAAAAATGCAAAATAGTAAGTTGTCCTCGTACGGAATTGCACTGGCAATTGTTGGTATCGTTTTATTCTCTGCAAAAGCAGTATTAGTCAAATTAGCGTACAAGTTTGAAATAAGTTCAGAGCATCTATTATTATTTAGAATGTTGTTTTCTTTACCGATATACATTGTACTTGCTTTATATAAAAAACCAGTAGAAAAAAATAAAATTAGAAGAATAGATTACTTGTGGATTTTATTTTTTGGATTTGTAGGGTATTATTTAGCGAGTTATTTTGATTTCCTTGGGTTGCAATATATTAAGGCGGGATTAGAGCGAATAATTCTTTTTATTTATCCAACACTGGTCATTATTATTTCTCGTATTTTTTTGAAAAATATAATAACCAGGCAACAACTATTAGCTATTTTATTAACATATATAGGTGTAATCGTTACATTTTGGGGAGAGCTTCAAATTGAAACTACACATGTTATTCTAGGTGGAGCCTTGGTTTTTTTAAGTGCATTAACCTATGCAATTTATCTCGTAGGGAGTGGATGGTTGATTCCTAAGTTTGGTGTAGTAACTTTTACTTCATATGCAATGATAGTATCATCTCTATGTATTATTATTCAATATTTAGTTTTTGATAGGCATAATATAGTGAACTATCCGTTAGAAGTATATTTTATATGTATTGTCATGGCAGTCTTTTCTACAATTATACCTTCGTATTTGGTATCTGCAGCTATTGCTAAACTCGGAGCTTCTAATTTTTCGATTATAGCAAGTTTAGGGCCTGTATCTACAATTTTGTTAGCTTATTTTCTTTTGGGAGAAAACTTGACAATAGTACAGATAATTGGAGCCGCAATAGTGATTCTGGGAATATATGTAATCTCAAAGAAAAAATAAAATATGATAAAATCTATTCATCAATAAAAAGTTTCAATGTAATTTTTGAGTATTTTTTAATGTTTTTTCATTAATTTAACACTCTAATTAGTAAGTGTTTACTTGCGATGATGGGGATTGCTTTCCAAGGAAAATATTGGATAAGTAAATTAGATTTGTATTATTTATGAATAAAGGGGGCTTAAGGATAATAGTACTGTATTGTTTTGTATATATTGGTATTGTGGGTTATGGAAAAACAAACTATAATACTGATGGCAATAGAGTGGTATTACTAGAGAAATCCAGTAAAAGAAAATCAAAACTGGTAGAGGTTACAAAAGTAAACTTTGATGAAGATATATATCAAAGAGAACTTGAAAATAATAAACAAGAAGCATATTTAGAAGAAATAGCCAGAAAAAATACTATTATTAATATATTATTGGCTAGTCTCGTTCTGGTACTAATAGTTTTAATTCTATTCTATAGAAAATATAGAATGAGGGAAAAAAGTAGTGATGCTTTAAAAGAAAAAAATGAACAGCTTATTGAAGCAAAAGCAGAAGCTGAAAAACTTACCAATACAAAATCTCAATTTATTTCTACTGTAAGCCATGAACTCAGGACTCCTCTTTATGGTGTGGTCGGGATTACTACACTATTGTTAGAAGAAAAAGATATTTCTTCAAAGCACAAGAAATTGCTTAGTTCGTTAAAATTTTCTGGAGATTACCTTCTGGATTTAATAAATAAAGTACTGAAAATAAGTAAGATAGAATCTAATAATGAAAAACTTACAAAGACTCCTACCAATTTACTTCAGCTTTCTCAAAATCTATTATTCTCTTTTGAATATCAAGCAAAAAATAAAAATAATGAACTTATTTTAGAAATACCTAATGAACTACCCGATGTGTTAGATGTGGATTCTCTTAAAATATCAGAAGTTCTAATTAATCTGATCGGAAATTCATCAAAGTTTACTGAAAACGGTAAGATATGGCTTAGAATAAAAATCCTCTCTATAGAGAATGAGATGATTACCATTAGGTACGAAGTAGAAGATAACGGTGTAGGAATCCCAGAAGATAAAAAAGAGTTTGTATTCGAGAAGTTTTCCCAGGTAGGTAGAGAGTTTAATAAATCTGAAGGGACAGGATTAGGGCTATCTATTGTTAAAAACCTGTTAGAGATGATGGATAGCAAAATTTATTTGGACAGTAAAGAGGGGCGAGGAACCAAGTTTCATTTTGATTTGCAATTAGAAATTATAGATGAAAAGGAAGAGAAAGAAATAGATTCAAATAGCAATAATATCAATACGGTTTATAGACGAATATTGGTGGCTGAGGATAATAAAATAAACCAAATTGTTACCAAAAACCTTCTAAATATAATTGGGTACGACTGTACTATTGTAGAAAATGGTTTTAATGCTTTGCAAATGGTTAAAAAAGAAGATTTTGATCTTATACTTATGGACCTAAATATGCCCTACCTTAATGGAACAGAAGCTACCAGACGTATAAGAGAATTTAATGAGGTAACACCCATTATTGCTCTTACTGCCTCAGAGTTAAGTGAAGTACAAGAAGAATGTATGGAAATAGGAATGAATGATATTATTAATAAGCCATTAAATAAGAATGATCTTAAAAACATTATAGCAAAGCATTTGTTGCCTTAAACTAATAAATTAGGTCCTTTGTACAAAGGACCTAATTTACTTACTTCTAATTTTTCTTCTCTGGTGTAATTTTTTCTCTGTTTTTCACATATTTTTCTAGCCATTGATCTTGTTCCCATAACAAATGTAATATAGATTCTTTTGCTCTATATCCATGGCTTTCTTTAGGCAACATAACTAATCGAGTTATGGCTCCTAATCCTTTTAGTGCATTAAAATATCGTTCACTTTGAAGAGGATATGTTCCTGAATTATTATCTGCTTGTCCATGTATTAATAAAAGAGGTGTTTTCATTTTTTCTGCATGCATAAAAGGAGACATCGTATAATATATTTCTGGGGCTTCCCAATAACTTCGTTCTTCACTTTGAAAACCAAATGGAGTAAGTGTTCTGTTATAAGCACCACTTCTAGCAATTCCTGCTGCAAAGAGATTAGAATGTGAGAGTAAATTAGCTGTCATAAATGCCCCATACGAATGCCCTCCTACAGCTACTCTATTAGGATCGATATACCCCAAAGCATTTACAGCATCTATAGCTGCTTTTCCATTTGCAACTAATTGTTTTCTAAAAGAATCATTTGGTTCTTCAATCCCTTCTCCTACAATGGGAAATGAAGCATCATCCAATACTACATACCCTCTAGTAACCCAGTATAACATAGATCCCCAAAAAGGATAGGTAAATTCATTAGGATTAGAAGTCGATTGCGATGCACTGGTTTTATCTTTAAACTCAACAGGATAAGCCCATAAAATCATTGGCATTTTTTCTTTTTTCGACTTATCATATCCAATAGGAAGATATAAAGTACCAGAAAGTTCTAATCCATCATCTCTTTTGTATTTAATAACTTCCTTGTGAATATTTTGAATACTGGTAAATGGGTTTTTGAAAAAAGTAATCTGTTTTAAGCTGTTTGTCTTGTTAATATCTCTTATATAGTAATTTGGATACTCAGTGGGAGATTCTATTCTAACTAAAAACTCTCCTTTTTTCATATTAATAGGAGAATAGATGTTTTCTATTTTATCCGTAAATTTAGATTGATAAATTCGAGTAGTTTTGTTAGATTTTAGATCGAATTTATCGATGAAAGGAAATTGCCCATTTTTTGTATACCCATCTCCAATCATATAGATATTATTATTCTCAACATTAATTACGGAGTATCCATATTCGTTTTTAATACTTACAGGTTCTCCTGGATCACTATATTTATCCTGATAATTTCTATTATGAATAATATTAGGTTTTTGATCTGGTTTAGATGGATTAAAAACATAAGTTCTGGTGTTTCGAGTATTCCACCAGTAATCATAAGCAATTGCTAATTCACTATTAGTCCATTCTATCCCTGCATAACGATCAATTGTTTTTAAAATAGATTGAGCAGGTTTGGTAAAAGGAGCACTGAGTTGAAATATTTCATCACGAAACTCAACTTTTACTTTAGGATCACCTTTATCAAGTGCTTCAGCCCATACTAGTGTGGCTGGTCGATCTGTACGCCATACTATTGATCTTTTTCCTAATCTTGTAGACATGAATCCTTTAGGTAAAACTTCGCTAAGAGGTACTTTATTAATTGTTTTTATTAGTTCTCCTGTATTCTTATATAATTTTGTTTCCTGAGGAAAACGTCTATAAGGAACCAGGTAAGAAAAAGGTTTTTGGATAGTGGTAGCAATAGCATATTTACCATCGGGGGAAAAAGAAAAACCATTATACATAGCTGCAGGGGCCCAATTTGTCATTTTTCCATCGAGAGCTACCTTCTTAATTTCTGAAATAGCTAATTGTTCAAAATTATACTCATCATTAGGGTTCTTTAGTAAATCCTGGTATGTTCGATTTTGAGCCTTTTTTCCTTCGCTAATAGTTATCGTAGGGCCTGTAGGAACCGCTTTTTGAGAGTCAACTAGTGATTTTCTGTCAGACGGTATAAATTTGACTAATAAAGCCGAATTGTCCCTATACCATCTAAATGGTATTCCCATATTTGCATTTAGGTTATCCTCTGTAATTTTATTCGCTTTTCCTTCAGAAATATCCAAAACCCATAATTCTACTCCTTTAGTGGTAGTGTTAGTAAATGCCGCTTTACTTTGATCAGGAGACCATCTAAAATTAGTTACTCTTATATTTTTGGGTAATCCGATAATTTGTCTAGCATCTTTGTCATTAGTTTTCTTTAACTTGATTTTGTTAAAATAATTTTTTCTACTAGAAATGTTAGTTTTTGGATTAATTCTTAATCCGGCCAATCGCATTTCTTTTTCAGACAACTCCGCAATCGTCTTGTAGCTATTTCTATAAAGAAAAATTAGATTTTCTCCTTTATTATCAATACGGACAGAAGGCGCAGTAGATACATCTACAAGATCTAAAATTTCTTTAGGCGGTTTTTGGTAGTTCACATTTTCTTGGGCATTACTACAAAATATTACAAGGAATAGTAATAGAATTAACTTTATGGATTTCATAATTGAAGAATTTTATTAAGATGTTTGTGATATGGTGCAATTAATAACTTTATTGTCCATATTGATGTTTTTAATAGAACAATTGTTACAAGTTTTTAAATAATTAATTAGAAAATATTGGTTTTATCATTTTATTAACAAGATACAATTAGTCTATTTATAAATTTACTTACCTTTTTCACCACAATTTCTGTACTTTCTTTATGCGGTGTATGCCCAATATCAGAAATTAATAAAGCTTTAGAGTAACCCGATGTATTTTTTATAATAGAATTTACCTGATCCAGTGTTCCGTACTCATCTTTTTCACCCTGAATTATTAGAGAAGGACATTTGATTTTAGGCAAATATTCTTCAATATTCCAGGATCGAAAAGTTTGAGAAAGCCATGTCTCTGTCCACATTTTAAAAACAGCTTCAGTTTTATCTCCATGGTATTTATATAGTTTTTCTTTAAGTGAAGTAGTTCGATACGCAAGAACTGCTGCTTTAATACCATTAATGGTTTCTTGTTCTACAAATACATGGGCCCCTTCGGTAATAATACCTGTAATTTTTTCTGGAAACAATGCTGCAGTTAATAAAGCAATGCTACCCCCGTCACTATGGCCAAATAATATCAAATTTTCTAACTCTAGATTCTGTATTATTTTCCCAAGAATATAGGCTTCTTCTTTTAAGTAATCAGTATTTCTTTTAGAAGTAATAAAAGGAGCAGATTTACCATACCCCTGGCGATCATAAGAAAGAATATTACATCCTGTTTTTGATGCTATTAGTCTGGGGAAATCTTTCCACAATTCAATACATCCTAAGGAGTCGTGTAAAAAAATAATAGTTGCCTTTTCTGGTGCTAACGACTCGGGGTATTTAGAGAATCGTAACCGATGTTTATTAATTATTAAATCCAAAATAATGGTTTTGTTATAAAAAGTGCTAAAAATAAGCTAAAGTCTATGCAAATTGTATATTTTGCATCATCAAAATTGACACACTAGACATTTTTTTAAGTCTAGCTAAAGTAAATAGTTAATCCAATACAATGAAAAAAACACTAGCCAAGATTTCCATTGGTGTATTATTAATTGGTTGTGGAACCAGTAAACCTACAAATGATATAGCAACAAATGTACCTATAGCAACAGCTATAGATTTAACTCAGGTAAAAGACGATAAAGTTCCGGTTACGGTAGATCCTGGACGCTTTATTCAGGATACCGTAAACTATCGTATTCCCAAAGTGGTTCAAGGTACTTATGCTGTAAGTGATTTTGGGAAATTTGTAGATGATTTCAAGGCTTATGATTATCAGGGAAATGAAATTAAAACAGAAAAAAAGGATACCAATACATGGTTAATTACAAACGCCAAGCAGCTTGATAAAATAAGCTATCTGGTTAATGATACTTATGATATAGAAAACACAGATATCGGTACACCTTTCTCTCCTTCTGGAACCAATATAGAGCCAGAAAATTATGTATTAAATCTTCATGGGTTTATAGGGTATTTTGATGTGCTGAAAAATAATCAGTATGCATTAGAGGTAAAAGCACCATCAGAAATGAAAAGAACCTCTGCTTTACCCAACGTGGGATCAATAGTTAGTGAAGATAAAACAGTTACTACAGATAAATATTTGGCAACACGATACTTCGAAATTACAGATAACCCTATGATGTATGGTAATCTTGATGTCGAAGAATTTATGGTTGGAGATATTAAAATTGTACTTAGTATATACTCTCCAAATAAAGTACATACTGCTGCTAAGATAAAAGAAACAGTATTTAAAATGATGAAAGGGCAAAAGGCGTACCTTGGAGACATTAATAGTACACCTCGCTATGATATATATTTATATTTAGCACCGAGTACCGAAAATGCCCCTACAGGATTTGGAGCATTAGAACATCATACATCTACTGTAGTAGTATTACCAGAACAAATGCCTGATGAGGCGTTAGCATCTGCAATGATTGATGTAGTTTCTCATGAATTCTTCCATATTGTAACTCCGCTTAGTGTACATTCTGAAGATGTACATTACTTCGATTATGACAAACCCACTTTTTCAAAACATTTATGGATGTATGAAGGGGTAACCGAATATTTTGCGACCTTATTTCAGGTTAACCAGGGATTGGTAGAAGAGCAGGAGTTTTTTGATAAAATTATGGGCAAAATTCAAAGTGCAAGTGGATTTGATGACACCATGAGTTTTACAGTAATGAGTGAAAACATATTAGATCAACCTTATGCTTCTAATTATGTGAATGTATATGAAAAAGGAGCATTAATAGGTATGTGTATCGATATTCTTATGCGAGAAGAGAGTAACGGAAATCGAGGAATTTTATCTTTAATGAAAGAATTATCTCTTAAATATGGTAAAAACAAACCTTTTAATGACGATAAAATAATAGAAGAAATTACAGCAATGACCTATCCTGCTATAGGTGAATTTTTAAAAACTCATGTTGTAGGAAAAACTCCTATTAACTATAGAGAATTCTTTAAAAAAGTTGGGCTATCTATAGAATCAGAACGAGTAGAAACCAATTATATCCAAAATTCGGGAGTTTTAATCGTTGCCGGAAACCAGGAAAAAGAGACAATCTTTTTTACAGATTTGGTTTCTGACAATAGTTTCTGGGCAGACAACGGTGCAAAACCTAATGATGATATTGTAGAGGTAAATGGTACAAAATTAACATTGCAGAATGCTAATAATGTACTTGGTTCAACTTTTCAATGGCAAGAAGGCGATGATGTTGAGGTTAAACTTAATAGAGCAGGAGAGGAAGTTATTATTAAAACCAAAGTAACAAAGTCTTTTACCAAAGGAAAGAAGCTTAGAGTAATTGATGATGCTACAAAAGAACAATCAACGCTTAGAGAAGCATGGTTAAAAGGATAGATTTATAAAACAAAACTAAAAAAGGCTCTATTAATAGAGCCTTTTTTAGTTTTAAATAACCTCTTCATCTTTGTAAGGAATTGTATTTAAAACATATTGTATAGCTTTAATTCGTGCTTCGGTTTTACGATCAGCTTCGATAATAACCCAGGGAGAAAGTTTAGTGTTCGTTTTTTCAAACATTTTAACCTTATACTTTGTATATTCTTCCCAGAGCTCTTGAGCCTTTTCGTCTACCGGAGTCATTTTCCATTTTTTTAAAGGACTTGATTTGATATCTTTAAAACGAGCAGCTTGTTCTTCTTTGGTAATAGAAAAATAAAACTTAATAAGATAGGTGTCGGATTCTAGTATCATTCTTTCAAAATCGTTTACCTGTCCCATAAATGTTGTATACTGATTTTCAGTACAAAATCCATTAACAGGTTCTACAACCGCCCGATTATACCAGCTACGATCAAAAAGAACCATTTCTCCTGGTGTAGGAAGCTGATTAACATAACGCTGAAAATACCATTGACCTTCTTCTTCACTAGTAGGTTTTGGCAATGCGACAATTCGAAAATGCCTGGGATTTATATGAGAAGTTATTCGGCGGATTGCCCCGCCTTTTCCTGCAGCATCACGACCTTCAAAAATGATGACTATTTTCTTCCCGTTTTTTATGGTCCAGTTTTGTAATTTAATCAGTTTGGCCTGAAGTTCTTTTAATTGTATTTCATATTTTACCATTCTCAAGACCTTTTCAACGTCGGTTTTTTTATCCATAAACAGATACTTTAAACCAATAGGAGAATTTAGTATTTCCAAATCTTCTTTAGTAAGATTAATCTTTTTTGTTTTTTGAGTTGTCGTCATACATCAAATATCTATTTGTTCAATATATCTATAATACCTAAGGATCACATTGGGATCAGGAAGTAATGTAGTTTTTGCCTTAGATTTACCTGTATAATCAAATCTCGATAATACATATCTCATACTTTCTAAACGAGCTGTTTTTTTACTGTTGGTTTTTACAATCACCCATGGGCTAAATGTAGTATGGGTTTTCGAGAACATTTGTTCTTTGTATTTAGTGTATTTATTCCAGAGCTGCTGCCCTTTCATATCTACAGGGCTAAATTTCCATATTTTTAAAGGATTTTGTAATCTTGCGTCAAAACGTTTTTTTTGCTCTTCTTTCGATATCGAAAACCAAAACTTGATCACTATAACCCCGTCCTCATATAGCATATGCTCAAATCCGGGAACCTGCACCATAAAATTTTTATATTGTTTATTGGTACAAAATCCCATTACAGGTTCTACAACAGCACGGTTATACCAGCTACGATCAAAAAAAACGATCTCTCCTGGATTAGGCAATTCTTTAATATATCTTCTAAAATACCATTGCCCTTTTTCGACTTCGGTAGGCTTTGATAGGGCAACGATACGCATAGAACGGGGATTTAGGTGCTCTGTAAATCGTTTTATAGATCCTCCTTTACCCGCAGCATCCCTTCCTTCAAAAATTACTGCAACACGCAGCTTCTTTTTTGCTATCCATTGCTGAAGGTTTACCAGTTCTCCTTGAAGGGAACGTAGCTCTTCTTCATACCGAAGTTTTTGTAATATTTTTTTGATGTTGATGTTTTTTTGATCCGCAAGATTGATCAAATGTTTCCGTTTTTTGACTTGATTTAACTCTTCAAGTGTAAACATAAAGTTTGTAATTTGTTATTCTGTAAGTAGCGATTAAAGGTAAACATAAAATGAATTTTATCTAACTATAGTAACAATTCTTTAGCATAAAAAAAATTGAAGCATATGTTTATATTGTTTTTAGGGCTACACTTTCCAGAAGAACCTTTCTTTAGTTTTTGATTTTGCTCCTGTTTTTTTATAAAAATTAATGGCATTGGTATTAAAAACTGGGGTTTGCCATTGAATCATAGTACAGTTTTCTGATGTAGCAAATTCTTTTACCAAAGTCATTATTTTTACGCCAATTCCTTTTCCGCGTATTTCTTCTTTAAGATATAAACAATCGAGATAGATATAAAAATCAGCATCCCAGGTAGAGAATTGTTTCATAAAAGTTGCATATCCCAAAAGCTCATTATTTTGCTCTACAACAACACACTTTAGAGTATTCTCAGACCTGAAAAGATATTGCGTAAGCAACATTGCTTTCTTATTAGGGGCAAAGGTTGCTCTTTCATGTATAGCATGGGCTTTACACAATAAAACAATTTGTTTGCTATCCTCTTCTTTTGCAAATCTAATGGTCATAATTTCGTTTTAACATGCACATTGAACTAAAGAGCCTTGAGAAGGTTGGGCTCCTTGGGTAGCATATCCATCAAATTTCCACCATTCAATACCACCGATTAATTCTTTTACTTTAAATCCAAGTTTGGCCATACGTAACGCTCCTTTGGTCGAAGCATTACAACCTATCCCATCACAATAACAAATATAGGTCTTTGTTTTATCAAGGTGAGTCGTGTTTTCTACTGTCATTTCCCGATGAGGTAGGTTAATAGCAGTCGGGATATGCTCTTTTTCATATCCAAAAGGTTGCCTGGCATCAATCACCACGATATTTTCTTCTTTTTCGAGAGCATTAAATAAGTCAGAAGGGTCCATTTCATAAGCTAATTTGTTTTCGTAAAATTTAATTTGATTTTCCATAATACTGTGTCTTTGTTTGGTCAAATGTACTATCGATTCATGGCTTCTCTCTATATGTATAGATGAATGATTTGATGCTATAATTGAAAAATTTTCACATTCAATGCTATAGTATTATTGTAGTTTTGTAAGTATGGATATTAAGTATTTCAGACTTATAAAAACGATTGCAGAAGAAGGTAATATTGCTAACTCATCAGAGCGATTATTTTTAACGCAATCGGCTTTGAGTCATCAATTAAAAGAGTTAGAAACAAGATTAGGTTTTAAAGTATTTCATAGAACTAGAAATAAATGGAAACTAACAGAAGAAGGTATAGAATTATATAAGATAGCTAATAATGTACTCGATACTATTGAACAGGGATTTAATACAATTCAACAAATAAAAACGGGATCTAAAGGAAATATTAAGGTAAGTACAGAATGCTATTCTTTTTATCAGGGATTACCGGGATTTCTTCAAAAAATGGGAATGCTATACCCCCAAATTGATGTAGATCTTATTCTTGAAGCCACCCACCAACCGATTTCAAAATTATTATCAAACGAAATTGATATTGCTTTGGTTACTTCTATACCTGCAAATGATAGATTATCAAGTATTACACTATTTGAGGATGAAACCTATGCTATTATGCACAAAGAGCATGAGTATAGTAAAAAGGAATACCTAAGTGCTAATGACTTTGCAAATCTTCATTTGATCATTCATTCTTTCCCTTTAGAAACAGTATCAGTTTATGAGAGATTCTTAAAACCCAATAAAATAACTCCAGCAAAAATTTCTGCCATCCCACTTACCGAAGTTTCTTTAGAAATGGTGAATGCCAATATGGGAATTATATGCATGCCGAAATGGGCATTAAAATCACTAAAAATACCAGGAGATTTACTATTTAAAAGTATTGGGAAGTATGGGATAAAACGAACCCATTATCTGGTTGTTAGAAAAGAGGATGAACATAAAAAGTACATTAACGATTTTGTTTCAAGTTTTGAAGAAGAGTTTGTGAGTATGTAATTTCAGTTTTTATTTAAAAACGGTCTAATTAAATGAACCAAATGGCTGCATACCAAATAATCAACAAAATTCACTATCGATTTGTTAATTACTTTGTAGAAAGGCTGTTTTAATTTTGTAAGTGAAACCTTATATTAGCAGGCATTCTACCCTATATTTATGAGTAAAGAAACCAAATATACCGAAGATAATATACGATCCCTCGACTGGAAAGAACATATACGTATGCGACCCGGAATGTATATCGGGAAACTGGGTGATGGCTCTTCTGCAGATGACGGTATCTATATTTTATTAAAAGAAGTACTGGACAATTCTATAGATGAATATGTGATGGGCGCCGGTAAAACGATCGAAATTTCTATTCAGGGAGATAAAGTAATTGTTAGAGATTATGGTCGTGGGATTCCGTTAGGTAAAGTGGTAGATGTGGTATCTAAAATGAATACCGGAGGTAAGTATGATTCTAGAGCATTTAAAAAATCTGTAGGACTAAACGGTGTAGGTACAAAAGCAGTTAATGCATTATCTACATTCTTTAGAGTAGAATCTACGAGAGATGGCAAATCAGCTTCAGCAGAATTCGAAAAAGGAAACCTCACGAATCAGGAAACATTAGAAGAAACTTCTCGTAGAAGAGGAACCAAAGTATCCTTTATCCCAGATAATACCATATTTAAGCATTACAAGTACCGTACAGAGTATGTAGCCAAAATGCTTAAAAACTATGTATATCTTAATCCTGGTTTGACTATTATTTTTAATGGAGAGAAATATTTTTCAGAAAATGGGTTAAAAGATCTTTTGTCTGATAATATAAAAGAAGAAGATAGATTATATGATATTGTACATCTCAAAGGTGATGATATCGAAATTGCAATTACGCATAGTAAAACACAATATAGCGAAGAGTACCATTCTTTTGTAAATGGACAACATACAACACAAGGAGGAACACATCAGGCTGCATTTCGAGAAGCTGTAGTAAAAACAATTAGAGAGTTTTATAGTAAAAACTATGAAGCCAGCGATATTCGTAAATCGATTGTATCTGCGATAAGCATTAAAGTGATGGAACCTGTTTTTGAAAGTCAGACCAAAACCAAATTAGGTTCTACAGAAATGGGAGGGAATTTACCAACCGTTAGAACCTATATTAATGATTTTGTAAAAACTAAATTAGATAACTTTCTTCATAAGAATCCCAATACAGCAGAAAGCTTACAGCGAAAAATATTACAGGCAGAACGTGAACGTAAAGATTTATCCGGAATTCGAAAACTAGCAAAAGAGAGAGCAAAGAAAGCTAGTTTGCATAATAAAAAATTAAGAGATTGTCGTATCCATCTTACCGATAGTAAGAAAGATCGTAACCTCGAAAGCACACTGTTTATTACCGAGGGAGATTCTGCAAGTGGATCTATCACCAAATCCAGAGATGTAAATACCCAAGCTGTTTTTAGCTTACGCGGAAAACCGTTGAATAGCTATAACATGAGTAAAAAGATTGTGTATGAAAATGAAGAGTTCAATCTATTACAAGCAGCGTTAAATATAGAAGAGTCATTAGAAGATTTACGCTATAACAATATTGTAATTGCTACCGATGCCGATGTAGATGGGATGCATATACGATTATTGCTAATTACTTTCTTTCTACAATTCTTTCCAGAGGTAATAAAAGAAGGACATTTATATATATTGCAAACCCCATTGTTTAGAGTACGTAATAAAAAAGAAACCATTTATTGCTACTCAGAACAGGAAAGAAAAGATGCTATAGCAAAATTATCGGGTAAACCAGAAATTACACGATTTAAAGGATTAGGTGAAATCTCTCCAGACGAATTTGTACACTTTATAGGAGATGATATACGTTTAGATCCTGTAATGTTAGATAAAGAAAAGTCGATCGAAGAATTACTGTCTTTCTATATGGGGAAAAACACACCGCAAAGACAAGAATTTATTATAGATAACCTAAAAGTAGAACTGGATTCAGTAGAGGAAGAATTATAATTATTAGAAGCCCCAGAAGTTATATATGGATTTGGAAAACGAAAACGAAGAATTACATCATGATTTAAACCCTGAAGATCACGAACCGCAAGAGGTTATCACTAAGGTCACAGGAATGTACAAAGACTGGTTTCTGGATTATGCATCTTATGTAATCCTGGAGCGAGCAGTACCTGCAATTGAAGATGGTCTAAAACCAGTACAACGCCGTATTCTTCATTCTATGAAGGATTTAGACGATGGTCGATATAATAAGGTAGCCAATATTGTAGGACATACGATGCAATATCACCCTCATGGAGACGCCAGTATTTCTGATGCCATGGTACAAGTGGGACAAAAGGAGTTACTGATCGATATGCAAGGAAACTGGGGTAATATACTTACCGGGGATAGAGCAGCGGCTTCAAGATATATAGAAGCCCGATTATCTAAATTTGCATTAGATGTAGTATATAACCCCAAGGTTACCGACTGGCAGCTATCCTATGATGGAAGAAAGAAAGAACCTATTAACCTTCCTGTTAAATTTCCTTTATTATTAGCACAAGGCGCAGAAGGAATAGCCGTTGGATTAAGTACTAAGATTCTTCCTCATAATTTTATAGAATTAATAGATGCATCAATAAAACATCTACAGGGTAAACGATTTACGATTTTACCCGATTTTCCTACATCTGGTATTGCGGATTTTACAAATTATAATGATGGCAATCGAGGAGGCAAGGTACGAGTACGTGCAAAAATTTCACAATATGACAAAAATACTTTGGTCATAAATGAAATACCATTTTCTACAACAACAACTTCTTTAATAGATTCTATTCTTAAAGCGAATGACAAAGGAAAGATAAAGGTTAAAAAAATAGAGGATAATACTGCTGCAGAAGTAGAAATACTGGTACATCTTCCTTCAGGTATTTCTCCGGATAAAACAATCGACGCTTTATATGCATTTACGAATTGCGAAGTATCTATTTCTCCTCTTGGTTGTGTTATAGAAGATAATAAACCAAATTTTATTGGTGTTTCAGAAATGCTACGTCGTTCTACAGACAATACTGTAGAATTATTAAAAAGGGAACTCGAAATTCAATTAAGTGAGTTACAGGAACAATGGCACTTTGCTTCGTTAGAAAGAATTTTTATAGAAAATCGTATTTATCGCGATATCGAAGAAGTGGATACATGGGAAGGAGTGATAGAAGCAATTGATAAAGGACTGAAGCCTCATATAAAACACCTGAAACGAGCAGTTACCGAAGAAGATATTGTACGTCTAACAGAAATTCGAATTAAACGTATTTCTAAATTTGATATTGATAAAGCGCAACAAAAAATAGAAGCACTTGAAGAAGATATAGCTCAGGTAAAACATAATTTGGAACACCTTATTGAGTTTGCTATAGATTACTTTAAAAGGCTAAAAACTGCATATGGTAAAGGAAAAGAGCGTAAAACCGAAATCAAAATCTTTGACGATATTGAAGCAACCAAAGTAGTAATTCGAAATACAAAATTATACGTAAATCGAGAAGAAGGGTTTATAGGAACTTCGCTTCGTAGAGATGAATATGTAGCAGATTGTTCTGATATTGATGATATTATATGTTTTACAGGAGAAGGAAAATTGATGATCACCAAGGTTGGATCAAAGACTTTTATAGGTAAAAATATAATTCATGTAGCTGTCTTTAAGAAAAAAGATAAACGTACTATCTATAATTTGATTTATCAGGATGGTAGAGGAGGAGCTTCATATGTTAAACGTTTTGCCGTTACCGGGGTTACCAGAGATAAAGAATATGACCTTACTCAAGGTAAAAAGTCATCTAAGATCTCATACTTTTCGGCAAATCCGAATGGAGAAGCCGAAGTAGTAACGATATACCTAAGACAGGCCGGAAGTATCAAAAAATTAAAATTTGATCTGGATTTTGCAGATTTGTTAATTAAAGGTAGAGGGGTAAAAGGAAATATAGTTACCAAGTATAATATTAAGAAAATTGAACTAAAAGAGCAGGGCGTATCTACGCTAAAACCACGAAAAATTTGGTTCGATGATTCGGTACAACGACTTAATGTAGATGGAAGAGGAGAATTGTTGGGCGAATTTAGAGGAGAAGACCGTATTTTGGTTATAAATCAAAATGGTGATGTAAAGACAATGATTCCAGAAATGACATTACATTTTAGTTCGGATATGATTGTTTTAGAAAAATGGAAACCCCAAAAACCAATATCTGCAATATATTGGGATGGAGAGAAAGAACGATATTATGTGAAACGATTTTTAATTGAAAACCCAGAACGTGAAGAGAATTTTATTACAGAACATCAAAAATCTTTCTTAGAAGTAGTCTCTACCGATTATAGACCGATGGCAGAGATAGTATTTACTAAGCTTAGAGGCAAAGATCAACGACCTAACGAAGAAATAAACCTCGAAGAGTTTATATCGATCAAAGGAATAAAAGCATTAGGAAATCAGCTAACTACACATAAAGTAAAACAAATCAATTTACTGGACCCATTACCATATGAAGAACAAGAACCTCTTACTGCAGAAGAAATTGAAGTGATTGAAGAAGAGAATGTATCTCCGGAAACAACAGATGCTAAAACTTCGGCAAAACCTTCAGATACTGACGCCGATGCTGGTGGAGAAGGAGAACAAGCTAGTTTGTTTTAGGTTTTGATTAATAATGAATGTGTATGGACACTACTAACAACAAAATATAGAACTAGTTCTTATCTAATACTAAAGTATGGGAGGATAGAAGGAGTAAATCTAGACCTCTAAGTTTGTTTGTATAGTTCTTCAGGTCATCTCTTTTAGTATAAACGATAGTGAATCATCACTTTTTAACCTTAATTCATCACAAAGTCAGCATATAATACAAGTATATATTTTATTTTCTTAATATTTGATAATGATTTTCGTAGTACATGATAAAATATGTAGTAACGAATAGGTATGAATGTATATATAAGTTGCCTTATCAAATGTTGAATTAAAACACACCAAGGTTTAACTTTTTTCAGCTCTCGATTTTCTACTTGTATACATTTTCTTTGTTTATGTTTAAAAAAATAAAATGACAACAAAACACTTTATTAAAGCCATATTATTTTCTATCCTGATAGTCAGTTGTGCAAATAAAGAAGAAAAATTCATCATTCAAGGTACGGTAAAGGGGATAGAAGATAATACCCCAATTTTATTACTGAATTCAGGATCGATCACTTCATCCAATATCCCAGTTGATTCAACTACTGTTGTTAACGAAAAATTTACTTTTAGTGGTCGTGTAGATCAACCCAAAGAATTTTATATTATTATAAAAAGTACAATGGATTTTACATCTATTTGGATAGAAAACAGTATGATAACATTTAAGGCAGAAACTAAAAAGTTTATGGATGCTAAAATTTCTGGGTCAAAAACGCAACGTATAGATGATTTATTGATGGATAGGTTGAATCCTTTATATAAAGCACAGGAACCTATTGACAAAATAGCCATAGAAAGATTTGATAAATACCCAGATTCTATTTTTAATGATTCTATTACCTTAAAACAGGCAGAGGGAGAAAAGAAAATCAATGCTTGTATAAGAGAATTTATCAAGGATTACCCAAGTAATAGTTTGAGTGCTAGTTTGTTAAACGTATATAAAACTAATCTTGAAAAAGAAGTGGTCTCAGAGTTATATGCACTCATGAATGAAGAAACTAAAAATACTGTATATGGAAAATCAGTAAATGAATATCTAAATCTAAATAGAGGTCTAAAAATTGGAAATAGATACATTGATTTTGAACAAGAAACGCCAGAAGGTAAACGTATTAAACTTTCTGATCATCTAGGTTCAAAATATACTTTAATAGAGTTTTGGGCATCCTGGTGTGGTAGCTGTATAAAATCTAATCCAAAACTAGTAGAATATTATTCTAAATATAAAGATAAAGGCTTTCAGATCATTGGTGTTTCTATGGATACTAACAAAGAAAGCTGGATTAGAGCTATTGATCGAGATCAATTACCATGGATAAATATGAGTGATTTAGATGGAAACCAAAATGAAGCTGCATTAATTTATAATGTTTATGGCCTGCCTAATGGTATTTTGTTAAATGAAGAAGGTGCTATTATAGCAATAGGATTAAGACATGGAACTTTAAAAAAGAAACTAGAAGAATTGTTTGGTTACTAAATATTTTATAATCAAAAGAATAATGTAAATTGCCGTCATCAGATAGTGTCAAAATTAGTTATTCTACTTTCAAATAGAAGTTTTAGAGTTTTAATTGGTAAATACAGATGTCAAATTTTACACTTATCAATTTAATACGATCAATTATTGTCAAAACAAGAGCGATTATATAGTACAGGTTTTTAAAATTTAAAACCTTAATACTTTTATTATAATATTTAATTTTAAAAAATAGTATAATGAAAAGTACATTAGGAAAATTCAAAAAATTTGAAATAGAAAAATCTAAGTTAAAAGACATTAAAGGAGAAAGCTGGGTTTGTTGGATGACTGATATAAAAGGTGGTGCATTTGTAACCAAACACTCTCAGGTTAAAGCTTTCTTAGCAAGAGGTTATCGTTGCGAACAACCACGGGTAAAATTAATGAATGTACTATAGGCAGTTATAGTTATAAAAATTGAGGTAAATAAAAACTGTGGACTTATAAAGTATCACAGTTTTTTTATACGTATTCTGAGACTGTTCTATTACCTGTATGTAATCTTCTTAAGATTTCTTTACAAACTTTGTTAGAATAACTATATGCTGACCACTAACACGCCCTTCGATATGCTCTGGGTTATCATGAACCAATGAGATATTTCTAACATGAGTACCTCGTTTAGCAGTAAAATTAGCGCCCTTTACATCCAAATCTTTTATCAATACAACAGAATCTCCTGCCTGTAAAATGGCACCATTTGCATCGATGTGTTTTATAGTATCCTCGGGATCATCACCTTCACCAGTAGCATTTGCCCAAGCCAAAGTATCTTCATCCAGATATAACATGTCTAATAAGTCTTGAGGCCAACCTTCAGACTTTAATCTATGTAACATTCTCCAGGCCATTACTTGTACAGCAGGAACTTCACTCCACATACTATCATTAAGACAACGCCAATGATTTGTATCTACTTTCTCTGGGGCTTCTATTTGTTCTAAACACACTTGAGAAATAAGAATATGAGAGTCCAGACCTGTCCCCGGAGATTTAGGTACTTCATAGACTTTCAAATTTTCAGTTACTCCTGATAATTCACATATAGATCCGCTACGTTTGTGCAATTCTCTTTCTAGGCTCATTTTATATAGATTGTTTACTACTGCAAAAGTGCATTAAAATTTATAATTATGAAATAGTAGACAACCTATTTGTTGATGATGGCAAATATTAGTATCGATACCGTATAGATTTTTATAGGTGTTAGTTACATAGATAAGGTATTTCCTTTCTTAGAGAAAATATAAATACTCTCTACCTTTCATGTATTAGAATTTTTGGCTAAATATATTATTGAATGGGAATCCAGATTTCTTCTTCAGATTTTGGATGATGTGGGCCATGATATTTATCTCCCATAATGGCAAAATGATTTCTTTGATCTAATTTATACCCAGAATTCGGAAGCCATTTTCTGTGTATATAATCCATTGTCTTATTAAAAGTATCTACAGGGCCTTTATGAATAAATATAGCATATTTACCCCCTGGTAGGACATAAGAGGTCATACCTTCTGGAATATGATCAAAATCTGTAACTTCGACAGCAGCCCATTTTTCGAATACTACATCTTCTGTAAAAGTATCAAAAGTGATATTTTCATCAAAGGTCTGCACCGAATAATACCCTGTGTTTTTATTATTTTTAATTTCAAATCTTCTAGGCATAAATTGTTGCCACATTTGTGAAGTGGTATCATGTGCTAGAGAGGTTTTTATTCGCATCCCTATTAATTTTCTGTCTGTAATCGTAATAATTTTAGGCTCCATAGAAACAAAATCGTTTTGCAGTGTATTAATATCTGTTGGAGATAAAGTATATCGTTCAAAAACTACGAGTCGATGCCCTTTTTTTCGATATTTCCCAGGACTTATCTTAAAAACAGCTCGAAAAGCTCTTGTATATGCTTGCTGAGAATCAAATTGATAACGTTCTGCAATAGCTACAATAGGTTGTTGGGTAAGAATTAACTCATGAGCAGACTCAGATACCCTTCGCTTCCTTACATAGTTTACTACAGTTTCTCCTGTAACCGCTGCAAAAAGACGAATAAAATGATATTTAGAGTAACAAGCTTCCTGTGCAATACGATCTAGTGTAAGCACATTTTTCAGATTATCCTCTATAAAAGCAACAGCTTTAGAAATCCTATGCTGATATGAATCTTTTATGTTTTCAGACATAATTCGTTTTTTGAACACTACAATAGTACATCTTATACCGGACTATTTTTTGATTGGTATTGCGGAAATAAGTGATTATAAAACAAATGAGC
>JAUIBW010000003.1 GCA_030427585.1 Bacteroidia bacterium | reverse complement strand
TAGTGCTTAACATTCTAAATGATGCTTGAACCTAAGAGGAGATAGGACTATTGCTCAGGATAATCCTAGAAGATTGAAAGCCGAACTAGTTCACCTATCTCCTCTGGTTGTTCAGATAATTCTACAGATTATACATTCCTAAATTAAAACATCTAATCTAATAGCGTAGCCGAAGTCCGGTTACTCAACAAATACTTCCAAGTCAATCAAAATTCCACTAAATTTGTATATCAACTACAAGTATTACTATTGCAAACTATAGATCATCTTCGCGAATTACGTAATCCCTTCTTTTTTTGGGGACTTCTGTTTATTGCTAATATAGCAATGTTCTTATGCACCATCCTGATTAGTTATCTCTGGTCTTCTTTTTATCGGCATCAAAAATTGCCTATCGAAAAGAAAGATGTCATATTATCTATTGTAATTATGATGATTAATATACTCATTGCAATTCCTGGATATCTGCTCTTTATCAACTCTAATATTACATTTACCAATACTAATCTTATACGGGATTTTATACTACTCTTTATTGTTGTTGATTTTGTAATGTACATATTTCATTATGCTTCTCACTATGTATGGCCATTTACATTAGCACATGAAAAGCATCATGAACACTATAGTTTTAACGAGATTAGCCTCTATGTGATGCATCCCCTTGAAGCTATTCTTTTTGGTTGTATACTAACTCTACTTCCATTTGTAATCTCTCTTAATTTCTATAGTTTTATTTTCTTTTTATTCTTTAATTGGTTGATCGGAGTAGTATCACATCTAAATACATCTTCGAATAAAAGGGTTTTATTATTTGGTAATAATGTTTTTCATAGAAATCATCACGAATACTCTACATACAACTTTGGATTTTATACCGTGATCTGGGATAGGATTTTTGGTACCTATTATAGTGCAAAGCGCAACTAATTTATTAATTGCAGTATGCTTTAAAAAGAAAAGAAAGTATGTGCTTATGCGCTTTTCTCATTTTCAGAGTTTGCTTCTGTCTTTGAGTTCAGCTCTTTTGCCCAGGCAATGGCATCTTCGAGATTATCAAAACTCTCGAAACTATTTCTCATAAAGAGCTTTTCTATCAAAGAATTAAAAATTCCTCGAGAAGTATAACTAACCACAGCATATCCTTTTAGTTTATAACCATTTCTAAAAAACTTAACCCAATCACTAGGTTTTACAGAATATGAATGTACTCGATTTGATATATATATAATGTCTTCTCCATTATTATCATACAGATGAGCAAATTCTTCGGTAATAGGTTTGGCATGATCGTCCCATGTAAATAGCACTCCTTCATTAATTTCTGCGACCACAAAAGTATCAAACAGGTAATAATCACCACTAGAAAAATTAAATTCATGTATGGCTTCCTTGTAAAAAGGAGAATCCTTTATATATCCCATATATGTGTGTATATTTTAAGCCCTATTAAACGTTACGTCATATGAGTTGTTATGCAAATTGTGTATTTAGATTTCTATTTGATAAAAACCCTTGTAATTCTAAGCAAAAGTAAAAACTTAATTGCCTTGCTCTGCTAAGCATTTTGAAGTACGTATTGCTCCTAATTATTAATAATATAGCCCCAGGTAATTCTTTTTATAGTATTCCCTAAATATACAACAGCCAAAATATAATAATTAATCTATAATCTAAAAAACAACACATCTGTTTTCCTCTTTATTTATAATCATTTGTATCTTCTAATATAAAACCCAAAAGTAAACCCTACCGTCTCGGTATATACATAACTTTGAATAGCTGTATCATATTCGACTGGAGCGTTTAATGCTCTCATAAGTTTAATCATTCGATAGAGTTTGGTTCTTGAAATCTCTAATCGTTGCGCAAATTTTTCTGGTACCCCCGTGGCTTGTAAACGAATAAGCTGATCCATTCGTTCTATGATTTTGATATGTCTGATCATACAATCCATATACGTTTCTCTTTATATTTTATACCTAATAACAATCCTTTCCCTTATTATAATTTTGGGATTGTTATGCTGAACTATGCTGCGAAATATAATTCTTGAATCATATCATATACATGCACAGTATTGAGAAAAAAGATCGATGCATTGTATTCCTGTAATGTATTGAATTTTTCATGGTGAGTTGTTTTGAGTTACACTTAAAAATATTACATGACTTATGGTAATAAAATCATAAATGAGGGAACTATTCTTTCTGTCGAGGGAACTCATTTTTGGTCTATATGTCTCATAACATAAGCAACAACAGATACCTACAATGCTAATGAAGCGGTATCGAAGGGTGATGCCTAAGATTAATTGTGAGTATCAAAAATAGTATTGTAACAATACTTCGAGGTAATCGTCCTATACATACCAATCGTAAACTATAAACACATATGGGGTATAGTGTAAAAAAGGATACTCAAATGACAGCTTTGATGTATCATAAATACGGCTCTTCTGATGTACTTACTTTTAACAAAATCCCTGTACCTACTCCCAGGGAAAATGAAGTACTGGTCAAAATACGTGCAACTGCTATCAATTCATCAGATTGGGAACTCCTGAGAGGAAAACCTTTATTTGCCCGTATCTGGGGGCTCCTAAAACCCAAATATCATATTCTTGGTTCTGATATTGCCGGACAAGTTGTTGGCATTGGTAGAGGGGTTAGCAAATTTAGACCTGGTGATGCCGTGTTTGCTGATTTATTCGAAAAGTGGGGAGGCTTTGCAGAGTATGTATGTGTTCATGAAGATCAATTATTGCCAAAACCCGAGCATATAACATTCGAAGAGGTATCTGCCATACCCCAGGCGGGGGTTGTTGCGCTGCAGGGACTTCGTTATAATGGAGAGATTACACCTGGACAACAAGTTTTGATTAATGGTGCTGGTGGCGGAGCAGGAACATTTGCGATACAGATCGCAAAATCATTAGGTGCCGAAGTAACGGGTGTAGACAGTGCCAGGAAACTAGATCTGATGAAATCAATCGGTGCAGATCATGTTATTGATTATACCAAAGCAGATTTTACCAAAAACAAGCAACAATACGATTTGATTTTTGACATCGTGGGACGTCGTTCGGTTTTTGACTTTAAGCGTATATTAAAACCTAAAGGAGCCTATGTTATGGCAGGGGGTTCTATGCGTCGACTCTTGCAAGTTCTCTTTTACGGTCCTCTGATCTCAAAAACCACGAGTAAAAGGATGGGACTCCTAATGCATAAACAGAATAAAGAAGATATTAATCATATGTTGTCATTATATGATGCCAGAAAAGTAGTACCTGTTATTGATAAATGCTATCCATTATCTCAGAGTGTAACAGCATTTCAGTATTTTGGAGAAGGACTTGTTCTTGGAAAAATAATCATCACGTCTGAAGCCTAAATTAAAAGAATATAGGTATGAAACGAGAACAAAAGACGAAGTATTTAAACCGATGTTTATAGTCGTGAAATAAAGGATGAAATATATAAAGCATGAGTAGCATTAAAGAAAAACTATGGGTACAAATTTTTATCATTTACACCCGATATATGATTGGTGGAGCATTTGTTTTTGCCAGCCTTATCAAAATTAAAGGAAAACGATTTACATCGGTAAGCGGAGCATCAGAACCTATTGATACCGCCTGGCATTTTTTTGAAACCATGTATCAATCTGGATTATATTGGAAATTTATTGGCATTGGTCAACTTATCGCAGGAGGTATACTGATGACCCAAAGATATGCGAAACTGGGAGCGTTATTTAATCTACCTATAATCACCAATATATTTATAATTACCTTATCTTATTACTTTGCCTACACTCCTGTGATTACGGGGTTAATGCTATTCGCAAATATGCTACTAATTGTATGGGATTGGAATGAGCTAAAGGTTATCATCAACCTCCCTCCTATATTTGATAGAAAGAAAAGGTTCGAAAAAGATAAAATCTGGGAAATAACAGGACTGATTTTGTTGCTCTTTACATGTACCTATAGAGTATTGGTTGACCGCTATAATATTTTCTTTTGGGCAGGAGTTTGTTTTCTGGTTGGTATTATAGGGTTTATCATAGGATTAAGAAGAAAACGAATATATTATCCCAAAGAGAGTACTTAAGGAATACATTTCAAAAATTAAATGATCAAACCGAGCCTTTCTGAAGGTTTGTTTATTTATTTGGATGGTTATATAGGTTTAGAAAAGCTCGGTCTGATACTAATAACCTGGTCAATAATATTTCAAGGGGTATAAAAACCGTCAATTCTAGTGAATTTTACGATTAGAATGAGTAAAATTGTACTTCGACGGCCTGTCCTAAGTTTATCGAAGGGCTCTGTAGAACTATCGAGAATAGGTTTTTAGCATTGAAATGCTTGCCATCTTGAGTTTGTCGAAAGGTCGATACAAAATTCTTAACAGAATTTCACTACCATTGACGTATTTCATAATGATTTCTTTTTCATAAACTTATATACTCTTAAATTTTATCTAATTTCCTTTGATTTGGCTTTCTGTTCATTTTAGTTCACAAGGTTTTTATTTGATAGTATTGAGTTCGAATCTACGATTTCTTTGTCTGCCCGGCAGCAAACAGAACCAAAAGAAAAGGCACTCAACCACATCATCTCGCCCACAGCTTACGCTATGTCGTAAGGTATTTTTCAGTTTCACTGAAAACCAGATTTATTGTGCTAAAATCTTTCCAAGGCTTCATAAATATTGCAAACGCAAAACAAATCTTATACTGGTAAAAAAAGATTTCAAAGCTCTGCTTTAAAACGTCAGCTTAAACACTGGATAAAATTTATTGGATGTCTCAAACTGACGCATTTCAGATGAATCGAACTCAGGTTAATACATAGCAAACCCGAATTATGTATTAGAAAATCTACCGCACAATCCGGGTTAAAGCTTACCTGAGTCGTTTTTTTATACTACTCATTTTCTTATTCAATTTTAAAATTTCTTTCATAAGATGCACATTTTCAATTGCTCTGTAAGAATCTGGACCTGGCGGTGGTGGTGGATCGGGTACTCCCCCAGGTGGTAATCCTCCATCGGGTCCATAAAACTGAGGTTTAAATTTAACCAGGATATCAATTAATAATTGAGGGTCTTTTTCAAGATTAATAATAGGTCCATGCTTTTTTATAACATCCCTTATAATCTTCTCCTGGTTCTTTACAGAAACAATAAGGTTCTTGTCTCTTATATGAGATATTGATTCTTTAGGTATTTTAGAACCTTCTACTTTTAAATTTTTGATTTTTTTTGCCATATACGTTTCATTTTTAGAGTTTTTATCGTATTTGTTTTTGTCTTTCCCAGGTTACCAATGTTGTTTTTTTGCCATTAATAATGGGTAATCCTGCATGCAACATATTACAATTGCAATTTCCGTCTGGTAACAAATTATCCCAGACCAATAACCTTCCTTGTTTTGGTTTGACTTTGATATCTAAATTTTTAAAATGTGTAGCCCCTCCTTTTTTAGGTGTATTGAGATATAACAAATAGGTTTTCTTTCGTTCTCCTGCATAATGCTCGCCCCAAGCCCCGCTATCATAGTGATAATCAAACTTACCGTTTTTAACATATTTTGTGGCTTGCCACTGTTCTAGTCTATTTGGGTTCACATCAAATAGAGACGTAATATCATCCTCTATTTTCTTTACCACCTCTATAAGTGTATCTGTAAATAACTCCTGGTCTGCACTTTTACTAATCCTGGTGCTGCTAAGATGGCTTTTATGTATTCTTGGGTCTATTACTGTACTATGTTTCCAAAAAGAATATTCGAGTTCTTCTAATATTGTTGTACACATCGATGCGGGTACGAAACCATCAATACATACGATTTTATCTTTTTCTAATATTTCAGCTATGGACTGCTTCATTTTCTATAGCATTATCATACAACTTAAGATCAATATATTTCTCATAATCACTCACTTTCCTATCATGTCCAAGTATGGTATTAGAAGTCATGTTGGTTGTATAGATTATTTTCATTTTATTATAAGATACCTCCTCCTGTTTATACCATGAGGTGTGATCATCCCAATGCGGTATTCTTGTTTTTCTATCGTATAGATGCCACCCTAAAATAATATGAGGATGAAACAAGTCATATCCATAGGTATAAGCCCTAAGACTGGTTAAGACCTCGTCTCCAAAAAAATAAATCTCTGGATCAAAGTTAATTTCCTTATTAAAGAAACCATCGGCAAACAAAAAGTGTAATGAGATGAACTGCGCAACTAGTGGTTTCTTAATTTTTTTCCAATGAGGAATTGGATAACTTGTCAACTTCGTAAGAAGCCCTTTATCCCGCTCTAAAGGATAGATTTTAAGCGGAAATTTCATTCTTCCATCGGGTTCATTTTCGGGGCTATAAGAAGGCAAGTACGCCGTAATAATTGGTTTTTTTACACCTTCATCTTTTAAGGCTTTAAACATTTTTATAGTCTTCTTATCCCAGTTTTTTATAAATCTATGATGAGAATCCAGGTATAAGGTATAGGCTTCATTTTTCCATTGTTGTTGAAGTAACTTACGTGCCCAGTTACATCCTTTACTGTCTTTATAGTGAATATCAAGAATTTCGACATTACCATAGTCAAAAACTTCTTTTTCAAGTTGTTCGTTATTTCCATGTTGCCATGCAATTACAATTCTTAGTCTCTCGGGATATTTAGCTTTTTTGTTAAGGTCAATCACTGTGTTAGACAGCTCTTTATCTCGGTATGCTGGTATTTGTATGTATATCTTTTCGAGCATTATTATTTGCTTTTTAGTTATACGTTGTATTGCTATACTTATATGTACAACCAAATTTTTATCAAGATACAATGGGTTCGCCTTTCAAAAAAGGGGGATTTACCTATTAATAGTGAGTGGTTTACCCTTTTCGGAAAACATATTTTGGTATGCATTATTCTTTAGTATATTGCAAGTGCATCATTTTTTAACTCAAAAAGCTGTTTGTTTAAACATTTTTCAAATGATTAGGATCAATCAAGAATTATTAGATTTCTTTTCTCAATTGTCAGAGTCTTCTGTACATACTATGGTAAAGGAGAAGAAATTTATGTCAAAAGAAAAAATTATTATCCAGGGAAAATACGTGCCTTCTATCTTTATCATAAAAAGTGGTGTCGTAAAATGTTATGTAAACGAAGATAATGGTAGAGATTTTATCCAGGAGTTTTTTAGCACTGGTGAAATCCTGGGAGAATTAGAAATTTTTAATGATATTATTAGTTTTTGCAATGCAGAAGCGATAACCGAAGTTACCGGATATGAGATTGATACCAAAGATTTCTATACGCTACTAGAAAATCACCCAGAACTTAATTTACTACTTCTAAAAGCGTTAGCCAATAAAGTAAGAGATACTGCAATTAGAGCTTCTCAACAACAATCCTATCCCATAGCATATAATCTTAAAAAATTAATGAAATTTTCTTCTGATGAAGCCATGGCTTTTTCTAAACAAGACATAGCCGACTATTTAGGAATAACCCTACGTAGTCTTAATAGAGCTCTACATGAGATATCTTAATATAGTTAGTATATTTGATGAAATTATGAGAATCCTGTATAGAAAACAATATATCATCAAAGGTAAACACAAGTACTAAATTATTAAATGGATAACTACGCTATTCTTAGCATTATAAGCCTGATGATTGTTTTTATATCATCACTTTTTGCCATCTTCTTATTAACCGTAAAAACTAAAAACAAAACCAGTAATCGACTTATTGCTGCTTTTCTTATTCTTGTGGCCTTCGATATCAGCTCTTTTTTCTATCATCGATTTATAGATATGCCTTTAACACTGGAAATGATACGTATGGATCTTCCGTTTTTTTCTAGTCCTGTGCTTTATCTTTTTGTCTTATCGGTTATCTATGCTGATTTTAAGCTGAAACCAAAACACCTGTTACATAGTCTTCCTTTTGTGATAAGCACCTTGATAGTGACTCCCAGGTTTTATTTGGCAAGTCCAGAAGCCAAGCTTTCTTTTTTGAATAATTATTTGCTAACTCCAGAATCTATTTCCACTTTGATTATTGGTCATATCCAAGTTATAGCATATATCATCGCCATTTTTGTCGTCTTAAAAAAATCTAAGAAAGTAATGTTGGAAAACTACTCTAATGCAACCACAGCAAAACATAAATGGTTGTTTCAGTTAAACGTTATTTCTAGCTTTATCTTTATTGTTAGTACTTCTAAAACGATATTTAAGTTTTATAATGATGATTTCCAAACCATAAATATTGCCAGAATTATTGTTGTGTTTCTGGTCTTGTGTTTTATATGTTGGTTAATTTTAAAAGCATTGTATGATCCGGGAATTTTTAGAGGAATTGATTCTAAATTACTCCCGGTAGAAAACATGATCACCAAGAATGAAACAGTGATCAATCTCCCCAATGATAAAGGGATTCAGGATCAAATACAACAATTAAAAACGTATATGATCGACAAAAAACCATATCTAAATCCTACACTTACGATACAAAACCTGGCAGATGATCTGCAACTGCCTGTTAGAGAAGTTTCAATTTTGATTAACCATCACCTGGATCAGCACTTTTTTGATTTTGTAAATGAATACCGCATTCAACATGCGATGGATATTTTAAAAGATCCTGCCAAAAAACAGCTAACTGTTCTCGAGATCTTGTATGAAGTAGGTTTTAATTCTAAATCTTCATTCAATACTTCTTTTAAAAAATACGCTGGCGTCACCCCTACTCAATACAGAAAAAACAACTCATAATCAGACTTTTGTAAAAAGTCGAACGTTTAGCTGTAAAAAGTCGAACTCATTTTTAGGGATCAAAAGCGTTCGATTATTTTAATCGGTCGCACAGATTGTATTCAAAAATGATATTTGCTTCATAATTAATCTTAAATATAAAATTGTGATGCGATCTATTTTTATTTCTTTATTGTTTTTTCCTTTATTATGCTTTTCTCAACTAGAAATCAAAGGAAAAGTAATTAGTACAACAGAAACCATAGCTTTTGCTAATGTTATTTTATCAACCCCAGGATCCGACGGGACAGTAATTACGGGAGCAATTACAGATGAAAACGGAAACTTTACGATATCTGCAAAAGAAGGAACCTATACTTTTGCAATACGTTTTATGGGGTATACCGAGTGGCAAAAAGATATTGCACTGGATAATAATATAGACTTGGGTACTATTACCCTTGAGAATAGCACTACCAGTCTTGACGAAGTAGTGATTACCAAAACCAAAAAAGTAATCGAGCGTAAACCCGATCGTTTGGTGTTTAATGTAGAAAATAGTATTGCAGCCAGTGGTGGAGATGCTTTAGATGCCCTTAAAATAGCACCGGGAGTTACCGTTCAGAATAATACCTTAAGTATGATTGGCAGAGGTGCATCACGTGTAATGGTGGATGGAAGGATATTGCAATTATCTGGAGAAGAACTGATCGATTTTCTAAATGCTATAGCAGCAAGTGATATTAAGAAAATAGAGATCATTACGAACCCGCCAGCCAAATATGAAGCTGCCGGTAATGGTGGACTTATTAATATTATTTATAAAAAAGGAGCACGTAACTCCTGGAAAAATACCACTACCCTAGCCTACAATCAGAATACATACAATTTTACTACCCTACGTAACAATTTTTTTTACAACAAAAACAAATTACGATTTTCTGTAACTGCTAATGGTACTAAAGGAAATAATAGAGAAATCGAAGAAGTAGATGTGTATTATCCCAATGGCCCATGGGTGTTGGATATGGATAATAAAGTAAATAAAGAGAATATATCAGGACGTTTATCAATAGATTATGACATTACCGATAATATCATCGTAGGGGCACAATACCTGGGTAATCAAAATGTTCCAGATAATACGGTACAATCCACTACTCAAATTTTTAATGCAACCAACCAATTGGATTCTATATTAGATAATACAAGTTTTTTTGATAGAAAAGTAAAGAGCCATTTGTATAACTTGCATATGATTACTACACTAGATACTCTTGATAGAAAGATTTCTTTCGATATTGATTATTTTGATTACGACAATACTCTGAAACAAGACAATGTGGTAAATACGTTCTTACCCAACGGTGAATTTGTCGGGATCAACTATGCAGCTATGAATCTATCGGATCAACGTATTGATAATTTCAGTGCAAAAATAGATGTTGAACACCCTTTTCCTTTTGTTAATGTATCATATGGTGGTAAGCTTAGTTTTATCAAAACCATAAATGGATTACAAAACTTCACTACAGAAACAGGTACTCCGGTTTTTGATCCTATATCTTCTAATCAATTTAAATACACAGAAAATATTCAGGCACTATATGTAAATGCTTCTAAGAAGATCAATGACAAATGGGAGTTTCAATTGGGATTACGAGTAGAAAACACATTTACCGAAGGATTTTCAGAAACCTTAAACCAAACCAATACAAACGAATATTTAAAGTTTTTTCCGACAGCATATATATCTTATCAAAAAAATGATAATAACGTATTTTCGCTTAATTACGGAAGACGAATTAACCGACCTGGATTTAGAAATTTAAACCCATTCAGAATCTATGTTAATAGTAATAGTTTTTCTGAAGGAAACCCCTTTTTACAGCCCTCATTTACAGATAGTTTCGAATTTAACCATACCTATAACAATACATTAACTACCAATGCTTTTCTTACTATAACTACTGATGGTTTTGGCACTATCTTTACAGCAGATCAGGAAACTGAAGTACAGGCAGTAATACGAGACAATTATTATAAAAGTTATAATTGGGGAATTGGTGAAACCTTCTCATTTAACACGCTGCCCTGGTGGAAAAGCCAGAACCAGGTATATGTGCTTGGCTATAAAACTGTGATTGATGATGTTATAAATGCTAATGCCGAGGATGGGTTTCAGCTTTATCTATCTACAAATAATACTTTTACACTAAGTAAAACCACCAAATTGCAGCTTAATTTTGTATATAATTCTCCACATAAAGCAAATTTGTTTGATATTAGTGAAACCTACAATCTAAATCTAGCACTAAAACAAAGTATGTTTAAGGATAAACTACAGCTTTCGGTATTGGTAAATGATATATTAGATACATCGAGTTATAGCAGATTAGCCTCTGTAGTAAATGGTATAGAAACGGTATATGCCCAAAATTATAGTCCTCGATTTGCCAGAATATCACTATCCTACACATTCGGAAATAATAAGATAAAAGGTAAACAAAGAGGTTTTGGAAATGATGAGGAAAGAAGCAGAAGTAACTAATGAGAACATCTTCCTATCGTACCATTTTTCATCAACTCATTCAAAATCAATAATGTTGTTGGATCTCCATGTTGCGCTAGACGATTGATGACTTCTTCAAGATGTTTACTGTCCTTTACATGAAATTTCATGACTAAACAGTCTTTACCGGTGACTCTGGTGCATTCTACCATTTCAGGATACGCATCAGCATCCAGGGCATCGGTAAACGACTGAAAATTGATTCTATTTACACTCATCATAATGAATGCCGAAAGAGACCATCCCAGTTTAACTGGGTTTACCTGCGTTGTATATCCTGTGATCACTTCTGTATCTTCCAAACGTTGTACACGCTCTGCCACAGCAGATGGAGAAAGCCCCACTACTCTACCGAATATGAGCAAATGGCAAGCGTGCATCTTCTTGTAATAGCTCTAGAATCTTCCAATCTAAATCATCTTTCACCATAATTATTGGTTTTTATTCATATTTAAGATATATTCTCCAGAAAAAACAAAGATAAACCAATGATTTGTTTTCTCGATCTCCTGTGCTTCGTATAATTTTGAATCAAAATCTAATATAAACTTATGTTTGGTATTCTTAATTTTGGAACCTTTATTTTGGCAGGAATACTGCTTAATCTCACACCTGGAGCAGATACTATGTATATTTTAGGACGTAGTATTTCGCAAGGAAAAAAATCTGGAGTAATATCTGCTCTTGGGATTTCTTCGGGAGCTCTTTTACATTGTTTTTTTGCTGCACTTGGGTTATCCATTTTATTAGCAAAATCTGCTACTGCATTTAATATTGTTAAATATGCTGGTGCTGCTTATCTTGTATATTTGGGAATTAAATCATTGTTAACAAAATCAACAGCTATTGCTGAAGTAATTAAAGAACAAGAAGCAACAGAAAACTATCTAAAAGTATATATATCAGGTATTTTAACCAACTTACTTAATCCAAAAGTTGCTCTCTTTTTTTTGGCATTCTTACCACAATTTATAGATCCTGAATATACTAAAAGTACCATTCCTTTCTTAATTCTGGGATTAACTTTTGTGACTACCGGTACGGTATGGTGTATGATACTGGCTTTCTTTTCTGCGAAGTTGGCTAACAAGATCAGACAAAACAATAAAGTGAAGTTTTGGATGGATAAAACTACTGGGGGTCTCTTATTGTACTAGGAATCAAATTAGCCTTAAGTAAAAAATAGTACTTCAAAATAAGTGTTAAAACCTTATATAACATACTATAAACAATTCTTAAAAAGAATTAAAAAAAAACAAAAAAAGTAGGGTATCGTATAAGTTAACCGTTGTATAATTAAGAAATCGCATGATTAAGAAAAAATAGACGCTTTTGAGAATAAAGAGATATATGCTGTTTTCTCATAAGAGTATGTGAACAATTGAAAGATAAATTTACAACTAGTAACAATCACATATATCAGCAATAATCAATGCTTTACACACAATCTTAATTATTAACATTAAAGAACTATTATGAAGCGAATATCAAAAATAACAGGCATTTTACTAATTTCATCTTTGCTATGGTTTTGCTCTGGAGATGATGATACTACGAATCCTGGTACAGGTGAACCCACCGAAACAACAAAAACGTTGGTAGAAACCTTAAGCGTTCCCTGGGAGTTAATCTGGGGTCCTGACAATTTCTTGTGGGTAACCGAACGTAATGGAAAAATTAGCAGGATAAATCCTGACAGCGGAGAGCAACAACTGGTATACACGATTCCTAATGTATCCCAAGTTGGGGAAAGTGGGTTATTAGGTATGGTGCTTCACCCCAATTTTGATACCAATCCATATGTATATGTTGTATACACCTATAACGGGGGAAGTGGCTTATTAGAACGATTGGTTCAGTTTACATATGCTAATAACACCTTGTCTAATGAAACTGTACTTATCGATCAAATCCCTGCCAACTCTAATCACGATGGCTCTCGTTTATTGATCACACCAGATATGCATCTATTTATGACTACAGGCGATGCCGGTAATACCAACCTTTCTCAGGACATGAACTCTCTGGGAGGTAAAACACTAAGATTAAATTTAGATGGTAGTATTCCTGCGGATAATCCTTTTACAAACAGTTATATCTATAGTTTAGGGCACAGAAATGCGCAAGGACTGGTATTGCACCCTAATGGTAAATTGTATAGCTCTGAGCACGGCCCCAGTTCTGATGATGAAATAAATATCATACAATCCGGTAAAAATTATGGATGGCCTGCTGTAAAAGGTAAAATAGATACTCCCAACGAGCAGACTTTTGCAGCGAGTACACAGGTTATAGAATCTATTTTTGAGTGGACTCCAACTATTGCTCCTTCTGATCTAGTTTATTATACCAGTAATCGAATTCCTGAATGGACTAATAAATTATTGATGACCGTTTTAAAAGACCAAAGAATAATTGCGCTTACCCTAAACAGTGACGGGACTGCGATTACTAATGAGGAGGTATTCTTTAATGGCCAGTTCGGTCGTCTAAGAGATATCGCTATTTCTCCACAAGGGCGTGTTTTTATTGCTACCAACGGAAATTCATATGGAGATACCAGTAATACACATCGTATTATCGAAATTAATAAAATTGAAAAGTAACTCCTTAGAAAAACCATGTTGTAGCACATAACTTATACATCGTAAAAAAAGTTAAAATAAGTTTATAAAGCCTTATAAAGCAATTGTTTTATAAGGCTTTAATTTTGCGTAATATTAGTAAACCAAAATCTATTTATTTAGAAATTTCCATTTCTTCCTTTCACTATTTAGAGTAGACCAATATATAGAGAGCCTTCAGCAATTCTAATCAGAGCATCCTTGAATTGTCCAATTTGACAATTCAAAGATATTTAGCGATGGTTGAGCTTAAAGGGATTTCATCTTCTTTAGAACAACTTCATATTTGAAGCATCAATACATTAAACCATTTTTTTAAACAAATAACTATGACACCCGCAGAAGTTTTTTCTATATCAAGTATGATTGCTATGCCAATGTGGATTCTTATGATTCTTTTTCCTAATTGGAAAGTTACCAGATTCTTAATTGATTTCAAAGTGGTTCCGATACTACTGTCTTTTATATACGTCATTTATATTTTCAAAACCATTCTAATAGGCAGAGGAATAGATTTTGGAAGTCTTACTTCGGTTATGTCATTATTTACAGAAGAAAATGCTGTGCTGGCTGGCTGGGTACATTATCTGGCTTTTGATCTTCTAGTAGGCATGTGGATGTTAGATCAAAATAAAGGATCAAGAATTCATCAATTGATAATGGCTCCTTGCCTTTTTGCAACTTTCATGTTAGGGCCTATTGGATTTCTACTTTTTATAATTATTAGAGCATTTAAACAAAAATAACCATGATTTATCCAAACAAAATATTTAGCACAGTAAAAGAAGAAAGTCCAATTTTATATTGGGTAGTAGTAACTCATATAATTTTGGCTGTTGGATGTCTGATTGGTGTGTTTATAGACGATAGAACACTTTTGGGAGTGAATGTATGGATTAAACCTTTAAAATTTTCTATCTCTGTAGGCATTTATATCTTTACAGTAGGATATCTTATGACTTTATATCCTTATTCAAAAAGAAAGAAGAATTGTATCAATAACATCGTTACCTGGACACTACTAATAGAGGTATGTATTATCATTTATCAGGCTTCCAGAGGAGTGCAATCTCATTATAATGTATCGTCTCCGTTTGATGGGTTACTCTTTGCTGCAATGGGACTATTAACAGCAATTAATGTTTTAATTATCGTATTATTTATCTTTGATACTATCCGATTAAAATTAAAAACATTTAAATCAATTCAATGGGCTATACTTTTAGGTTGGTTAATTGTACTTTTTGGTAGTTGGGTTGGTGGTCAAATGATAAATGAAATGTCTCATACTATTGGTACTGATGGTGACTTACGGATAGCTCATTTTTTTGGATTGCATAGCATACAAATAATTCCGTTATTCGCACTATGGATATCTAATAGATTAAAAAGAGCAAATAGAACTCAAATCATTATTGTAACTGTGTTCACATTACTATATGTCTCAGGGATTGGATTCACATTCTATCAAGCTAAGCAAGGTTTACCATTACTTAGTTTATAAACAAAACATTATGTTATTTAACAAAGAAAGACGTATAAAGTATTTAGGTTTTAATGACTTCTGGTTTACTGTCATAGGTGTTCTTATTTTGAGTATAATAACAAACTATTTATTTAATAATCCATCAGAGAGAAAATCTATAGAATTAATATTTATAGGTTGGATTACTTCATTATTTTTCACAATCTGTGATTGGTTTATTATAAGGTTTATTTTGATATTTTTACGAAAAAAATACCCCAATTTTAAAGATGATTTAAAACGTATTACTTTACTTTTTTTTGCAATTATTAGCGTAATACTATTTGTTGATTTTACAGGAGGTTTTTTGTTTTCAAAATTTTTTAGTTTTTTAGGTTTCCACTCCACACATATAATAGAACTTAAAATTCTTTTGCCTATTATTTTGATCACTATTATGACAATGGCAATTTATGAAGCTGTTTATTATTATATAAGATTAAAAAAATCAATTAAAGAAGAAGAACAGGCAAAACGAGTGATTGTACAGACACAATTAGATGCACTAAGAAACCAGGCACAACCTCATTTTTTATTCAATAGCCTCAACACCCTACGGGATATTATTGATCAAAATTCTAAAGAAGATGCTAAAATATTTGTTGATAAGCTATCTGATGTATACCGCTTTATATTACAGTCAGGAAATGTGAATTTAACTTCGCTTAGAGAAGAGTTAAGATTTGCTCAAGCATATATTCATATTCAGTCAGAAAGATTTGGTGATAACCTGAAGTTAAATTGGCATATTCCAGAAACGGCCCTGGATGCTATGATTGCTCCTATGAGTCTTCAACTTTTACTAGAAAACGCAATAAAACATAATGTGATTTCTAAAAGAAAGCCACTTGTGATACAGGTTGAAGCTAAAAATAATCAGTTAATAGTACAGAATAAAGTTGAATTAAAATCTACTAAAATACCTTCAACAAAAGTAGGGTTAAAGAATATACAAAAGCGATATGCTTTGGTCTCTAACAAATCTCCTAAAATTAAAAATGATGGAAATCTATTTACGGTTTCCCTTCCTTTATTAAAAATAACAGATCAAAATAAAAACTATGCAAGTACTGATTATTGAAGATGAATCACGTGCAGCTAATCAATTGCAAAGTGCGCTCAAAACTGGTGGTTTCAAGTATCAATTATTAGGCATAATCGATACAGTTGAAGATGCTGTTATATGGTTTCAGACACATCCAACTCCAGACTTAGTATTTATGGATATCCAACTAGCAGATGGTCTGAGTTTTGAAATATTTCAGGAAGTAAATGTAGAAGCACCTATTGTTTTTACAACTGCGTTTGATCAATATGCTATTCAAGCTTTTAAAGTAAATAGTATAGATTACTTACTCAAACCAATCCAACAGGATGAACTAAATACTGCACTTAATAAGTTTTTTAAAACAAATCTCTCCTCTGTTATTGCTCCATCTATTTTAAAACAACTTCTAAGCAGTATGCAAGTAATGAATAAACGAGAAGGTATACTAGTAAAGGAAGGAAATGGATTTGTACAAATTAAAACTTCTGATTTGATATATGTGTATTCTCAAGAAAGCATCACTTTTGGGGTGACTATTAATAAACGCTACATTATTGATGAAACTATCGACCAATTATTTAGTTCGTTGGACCCAAATCAATTTTATAGAATTAATCGTGGTCAAATTGTTTCCAAAATTTCAATTCAGAAAATAGATTCGTATTTTAATCATCGAGTGAAGCTTTCTATGTTAAATCCAAGAGATCAAAAGTTTATTGTTAGTAGACAAAAGACAAGTGATTTTAAGGAATGGATGAACAAATAATAATCATATTACATTTCAACTATTAAAAATAGCACTTCAACAAAAAGCTATATTTCTGATGACAGAATAAAGCAATATTTGTGATATAATAAATAACAATAAAAAATTATATCATGAAATTGAAACTTTTAACAATAGTATTTTTTATAGTCACTAGAATGCTTTATGCCCAATCAAGTGAAAACACAAATACCTACCAAAAAATAGTAAAACAAACCGATGAGATCTATGATAACCTAGTTAAAATTAGGCGAGATTTACATATGAATCCTGAAATATCTAAGCAAGAAAAAAGAACCTCTAAAATTATTACCGAATATTTAAGAAATTTAGGATTAGAAGTTAAAACGAATGTTGGAGGCTATGGAGTAGTGGGAATTCTAAAAGGTGATAAAAAAGGCAAAAAAATAGCTTGGCGAGCCGATATGGATGCCATAAAAACAGATGAACCAGATCCTGTTACCTTTATTAAGTCTAAAAATGAAGGCATAAGACATATCTGCGGTCATGATGTACATACAACAATTGGTTTAGGGATCGCTACTATTTTATCTCAACAAAAAAAAGATTTAGGAGGTACCGTTTATTTCATTTTTCAACCAGCTGAAGAGACTTTTACAGGAGCAAAAGACATGATTAAAGATGGTCTTTTTAACATTATTAAACCAGATGAAATTTATGGACTGCATATTGTCCCCGAAGCATCAGGAATGATCAATTTTAAGGCTAATGAATTATTTGCCTACCAAAGAACACTTGAAGTTAAATTTATGCCTAGTGCCAACGAAAATGAATTAGAAAACTTTATGAATAGTGTTTTAAAAGGTTATGTTCGTAATCCCCTTAAAGGCTCTCCTTGGGATATTATAAATAATATTTCTGATCCCAAAATTGGGATTACAAGCAAGGAAACAGTATATAAAGACTACTTTTTTTTAGATGGAACAAAACTTTATAAAGATCAGGACACCATTTTTTTTAATGCTAGTTTCTTTGAAACTAATATTAAAAATACTCATAGTATACCCCTCGATATAAAAAAACAAATCCTTAATTCTAGATTTAAAGATTCTTTTATTTCTATTGGGTACTCAAGAGCTTACGAAGCTCCTATAAATGATCCTGAACTAACAAAAATTGCAGCACAAACGATTTATAGTTTTTACAACGAAAAAATGTTTAAACCACTGTATGGACAAGTTCCTTATTTTGGCGAAGATTTTATATTTTATCAGCAAAAAGTACCTGGAGTATTCTTTTTTTTAGGAGGGTCTAATACCGAGAAAGGTGTAAATTCTATGCCACATTCACCAAACTTCGCTGTGGATGAAAAAACCATAAAATATGGAGTACAATGCTTTGCTTCTTTAATTTTTGAACGTACTAACAACCAATAAAAATCACCATGAAAAAAATGATTTTTGTACTAAATGTGTTGCTGTTTTTTCAAATGTCGATGAAAATATTATAATGAAGATGAACTTTATTCTGATACGCTATAATTAGTTTTGCTTTTTATAAATTAAGAACAGGTTTTGCATCTATTTGACTTTTTTCATTTTCTTCATTATGGCTACCCCATAAAAAGTGTAGAACAAACCTAGAAAGGAACTCTCGAAATAAATATAACTCAACAAATACAATCACATATGCACACATTCAAACAACTGGTTAAGAATTAATTAACATTGCTGTATTATTAATTGATTAAATGTTAAATTTTTTATGAATAAACATGAGGAAATTTATAAAACTAAGATATCTTTGAACCAGTAAAAAGTAAAGTTGAAACTTCATAATTAGTATAAGTTGAGTTTGTGTTAAATACCGATTATGTTTCAATTTAGGCCCTCTAGGAGTAGTTAACCTAAAGGGCCGCTTTCTATTAAAAACTTATTCATTAGTTAGTTACAACTAAAATAAACAAAAATTTACAAAGACATATTTTTTTGTAAGATTTATTTCATTTCGCCACAAGTTTTTTCTTACAAAAGGTAAAAAAACAGAACTAAATATTACCCTGCTATACTATTTTATCTAAAATTTGTATTTGTTAAAGAAATCATAACATTATAGTGGTTAATACTAGCCTTATAGCCATTTAAAGTTTCTATGTGATATAGTCAAATATATTCTTAAACAAAGGTTATTCTACACGTGCATTTCATTGTTTTTTAATAGATTGTACAATTTTCACTTGCATATATTATGGTTTTTCCGTAATTTTATTACGCCTCATTATAAAATTAATAGCTTATGCGCAAAATTACCCTTGTAGAAGAGTTTAATGCTCGACAATTAGATATTAAATACAAAGACCTCTGGGATCGAGGTATTCACCTCTTCACTATAAATGACCAGAATCGCGATTTTTACTATTCTATTTACTATGTAGATTTATTATTTGTTGAAGTGATTTATAATAAAATTAATGGTGATATTATTACTATCAAAAGTTTTACAGATAAGAGAAAACTTATGTTTTATCTTAGAGAAGACTTTTCTTAATTAAAGTTTTTTATAATCCGTTTTATACATTAGAAAATCCATTGAGTTTTGAAGCATTCTAGTCTCATAACGTGAAGTTCTAATGTATAAATCGGGTTAACGTTTTCTATACCAAATGTTAAAGATTAATCCAGTGATCACTTATAAGGTGCCTATAATACTTAGGATTGGATATATATTAGGATCAAACTTTTGATCATTAAAACCCTACTAAACACCATTAAAAAACAATCACTGTATTGGTTTTACTTGTTCTCTAAGAAAGAGTACAGCAAAAATAGTTGCAAATATTGGTGATAAATATCGCAATGATACTGCAGAACCAATAGAAAGGTAATTAACCGATATAAAGAATAACCCCATCGAGGTTACTCCTGCCAATCCTCTATAGATCAACAATCTTTTTTGGTTGCCCAATATTAAGATCTTATGCCATAACAAATAACTCATCGTAAAAAATAACGAGTCAAATACTCTAAAAAATACAAGTTGTACTCCTCCTAAAAGTGTACTAAATACTTAATAATAGGTTCATTGCTGTAAAAAACACAGTACTAAAAAGCATAAAGTAGATAGCTTTCTGCATTTTATTTAATTAGAAAGGTCATAGGATAATCTAGATGGTTATGCTAATCTTCTCTCTTATAGTAATCAGGTCCTGTAGTGTAAAATTATATCATTTACCATTAATTGATATTTAATACATACCGGTCCAAACCCCTGATGGATTATACGAATAGGTTACATCATATGCAAGTGAATATCTCCAAACTTCACGTTTATCGATCAAAAAAGAAATATTTCCTTATACGATTATCTTGGTTACAGGCAATGACATTAAATATCATTCTTTTATATAATTGTACGACATCGCTATGTGGTAATCGTAATTGTCACATTACTTCAAATGTCTTCATAATCGATTTTATTAGTCCCTAAATTAGTCAATATATTATTTCACCTAGCCTATAAAGAAATCCCCCTATGGAAGATATAACTCGTAAGTTCTATGAAACAGTATGGAATCGATTAGAAGCTATCTATATACCTTTCATTAGGGAAAAAATAAACTTCAACCTTAATTTTCAACGTATCCAGAGTATGCATGGAACTGCAACAGTACAGTATTAGCTTGATACCCGTAACGACTTACTAAAACCAGAAGCAATGAATGTATTTACCAATAGTTTTATCGAAAGGTGTGGACTAAACAAAATTACTGGAGTGTTTGTTTAGATAAATATTGTAATTAATTAATAAGAAGATATTTAAACATATTTCAAAACTACAATTCAAAATAATCTTAATTATTATTAAACCTCTTTGGCACGATAATCGTTCTAGTATAAATATATTTCATAACTTTAGTTTTTTTAATCCCCATTACTCTATGAAAAAGCTGTCCTTCCTACTACTGCTTTTTTTAGCACAAATTGTCTATTCGCAGACTTACACTGTACTTGATTCAATACAAAACACACCTATATCATACGCTACAATTTCTTTTAGAAATGGAAGTGGAACATTTGCTGATGCCGATGGTAATTTTCGGTTCTCAAAAAAATGGTATTCCGATGTAGACTCCTTATATGTATCGTCTGTAGGGTACAAAGAATTAGCACTACCTACTTCTGCCTTACCTCAAAAAATACGTTTAGCCCAGGATATTGCAGAGCTTAAAGAGGTATATATTATTGCAGAAAAGAAAAGGAAGTACAAAACCAAGAAATTGGCATCAGAAGTACATAATGATTATTTTAAAAGCTGGCTCCCTACCGTAGAATCCGAAATTGCAGTTTTCTTCCCTAAAAACCCCGAGAAATCTACCAAAATAGCTTCAGTATATCTACCTATTAAAACTGAATCTTCAAACCGAAATGCTAACAAAAAGGAATCATTTTCTACTTTATTCAAAATGCAATTTTATGGTAACAACAAGGGGTATCCGGGAAAAAGACTACCTTATGAAGATATTATCTTTAAAGTTACCAGCGAGGATAAATCTAATTTTGAACTGAACGTTTCAGAATATAAAGTATTCATTCCGAAAGAAGGTATTTTTATTTCTATACAGGTATTAGGTTATGCAGATAAAGACGGAAAATTACAGCAAACAAAAAAGTATAGCGAGATTGAAACCCGAAAGGGTATAGTTAAAATATCTACTACGTTTAGACCCTTACTTCCGTTTACAGACAAAATCAGTAGTTATAAAACGTTTACCAGAAGGGTATTTTTTAAAAATAGAACTTGGCAGCGTTTCGACAGGGGATATAGTAAAAACAATAACTTGATTAAAAATAACAATACCAACTATGGCATGGGGTTAAAACTACATTTATACGAAGAAGATTAGAGAATCGAGATATCAATCTAAAAAAGATTTTCTTTTTCTATTAAACTGTACTGCTGCTTCCTGTACTTCTTTATGTTTATCGGTTTGATTTTCTGCATGATCTACCGCATCAGAAATTGTTAAATAATAATAGGTTGCACCTAATCTGTCTGTAAAACCAGATCGTTTTAAAAAATCTCGAACAGGACCTATGGTTCCTACCATTAATAATTGAACTCCAATACCATCAAGATATTGCTGTATATCGTCTAATACATGTAAGCCAGTACTATCTATATCATGCATATTTGTATTATCAAGGATTAGAAATTCTGGTAACGATTTCCGATTAGAAACATAGGCCAGAATAGTATCCTTAAAATAGCTTGAATTACCAAAATACAATTGATTATCAAACCTGATAATCAAATACACCTCTGATTGTTTTGCATCCGGGAATCTATTGATATTCCTATAATATTTAGTCCCCGGTATATTTACTAATTCAGCAATGTGAGGACGAGCACTGTAATACTGTAGAAACACAAACGACAATATCACCCCGATAAAGATTCCATTCTCCACTCCAAAAATCAATGTTCCTAAAAAAGTAATAATCATTACAATAAAATCTCGTCTTCTAAGTCGAAACAAGTATTTTGCTTCGCTAAAATTAATCAAGCCAAATACAGAAACCAATATAATTGCCGCCAAAACTGCTTTAGGGATATAATAAAAAAATGAGGTAAGAAAGAGTAACGAAAACATCACCATTAGTGCAGCTACAATAGACGACACAGTGGTTTTCCCTCCTGCCTCATCATTAATTGCTGTTCTGCTATAGCTTCCAGAAGAAGGTACTGCCTGAAAAAAAGCACCAATAAGCTTAGCTATACCTAATGCAAATAATTCTTGATTAGGGCGTATGATATGATCTCTCTTTTTCATTTCTATAGACTTAGCAATCCCAATACTGCCTACATATCCAATAAAAGTGACCGTTAATACCGATGGGATAAGTGCAACCATCGTATCATAATCCATATTCGGAATACTAAAAGAAGGGAGTCCGCTAGGTACATCTTTAATAATTGCCAATCCTTTTGCATTTAAATCAAAAATATAGGCGATAAATGTTGTAATTACCAGTACGGTAAGTGCTCCTGGGAAAGAACGTTTCCATTTTTTAAGTACATTAATAATCACAATAGAGCATAAACAAATCCCAAGTGTAATCCAATGTATTTCAGCAAAGTGACTAATGGCATACCAAATGGTCTGATGTGTGTATTTAAAATCTGGAATAGCAATCCCCAACCCTTGATCTAATTGAGAAACAATAATAATTATCGCCGCTGCAGAGATAAATCCAGAAATTACAGGTTGAGAAATGAGATTTACCAAAAATCCCATACGTAATACACTCATAATAATCTGCAACACCCCAATCAAGAATCCCATAAACAGTACCAATTCTACAAATCTTTCGGTAAACGGATCTGCAAGTTGACTTACCCCACTCATTACCAAAATTGCAGTAACAGCAACTGGCCCTATACTTAGTTGTTTGGATGTTCCGAAAAAAGCATAAAGCAATAAAGGAATCAGGCAGGCATACAATCCATAAATTGGAGGTACTCCCATAAGTAAAGCATAAGCAATCGCTTGCGGAATAAGAATAACTCCCACAGTAATACCTGCAATACAATCTGCTTTAAAGAAAGAGTTAGTATACTTTTTATCTTTAAAAATCTGAAGAAACGGAACTATTTTATATAACTTTTTAACGTTATCGAAGTTTTTTGATTTATTAGGTAAATCTACAACAGTTTCAGAAGTTATACCAAAAGAATTTAGAATTCATCTGTTTAAAATTGAATTCGTCTTATTTTGATAGAAATAATTAATTTTAATCAAGCTCATTATAGAGATTTACTTATTTTTGAAACCAGCATCGTCTACTTTTTTCTCTTAGCACTTTTCACAAAACTCTATGAACGAAACACTACTTCTTTTCATTTTAGCAATTATTGGATTTATAGCTGGAGTAATTAACACTATAGCTGGCGGTGGTTCTTTACTTACTTTACCTATGTTAATTTTTATGGGACTCCCTCCTGCGGTTGCTAACGGTACAAACCGCATAGGAATTTTTATTCAATCTATCTCCTCTATTGCGGGCTTTAGGAGTAAAGGAGTTAAACCAGGTTGCTTTGGGATCTACCTGGGGGTATCGGCTCTGGTTGGATCATTGATCGGTGCACAGATCGCGATTGATATTAAAGGAGAAACATTTAATAAGATCCTTGCAATTGTAATGGTTGTTGTAGTTCTCTTTATGGTTTTTAAATCTAAAGTAAACCTTCAGAATGTAGTAGAAAGAACACAAGGTAGGCATCTTTGGGTTTCTATTCTTGCCTTTTTCTTTATCGGGGTCTATGGTGGGTTTATCCAGGCAGGCGTAGGAATATTTATCTTATTAGCATTAACCTCTATAAATTATCTAAACCTTGTCACATCTAATGCTGTTAAAGTATTAGTTGTTTTTATTTATACCATTGGAGCACTAGCCATTTTTATATATAATAACCAGATCGATTACCTCTATGGTCTTGTTCTTGCTACAGGAAATGCTACAGGAGGATGGATTGCAAGCAGATGGTCTGTTAAAAAAGGTGATGGCTTAGTTAAAATGTTTTTAATCATCATGGTTATTGCTATGGCTATTAAATTATGGATAGACAGTTAATCTAAATAAATTAAAAAAGAGGTCTAAGGAATTAGGAATTTTTATTACACCTATCCTCTACTTTTATACTCTTTTACAATGTATTATACAAAAAAACAAGGTATAACAATTACTCTTTCTGCTTAGGATAATACAGCTTATCCCACATATCTCACTCAATATTCTTATCTTTTAGAACTAATAAACACAAAAATCACCATATTATGAAACTTTTCCCCGTATTCATTACTCTGGTATGTCTTATTTTTTTAAACTGTAAATCACAAAAAAATGAAGATACCGAAGAAAACAATGAAACTATTACCGAAGCCCCACAAGAAGAAGTATCTAAAAAAACGATTAGTGATATCACTATCGACCCAATAGTTCATGCTACAGCTATTGTAGAATGGAAAGAGAAAACTATTTATATAGATCCGGCAGGAGGAGCCAAAGCTTTTAAAAATAAGAAACCTGCGGATCTTGTACTTATCACAGATATACATGGCGACCATATGGACATTGAAACTTTGGATAGCCTTGATTTATCAAAGGCCGAAATTATAGCACCTCAGGCAGTAGCCGAAAAACTTCCTGCGCAATACACAGATCACTTAATTATTCTTAATAATGGAGAAACAAAAGAGGTACAAGGCATATCTATTGAAGCCATCCCAATGTACAACCTAAGAAAAGAAGCCTTAAAATTTCATGAGAAAGGAAGAGGCAATGGTTATGTAATCACTTTAGGAAAGAAACGGCTTTATTTTTCGGGAGATACCGAAGATATTCCAGAAATGAGAGCATTACAATACATAGACATGGCGTTTGTAACCATGAATCTACCCTATACCATGACCATAGAAAGTGCAGCGAGTGCTGTTCTCGAATTTAAGCCTAAGCAAGTATACCCGTATCATTATCGTGGAACCAAAGGGCTAAGTGATGTTGCAAAGTTTAAAGAATTGGTATCAAAGAACCCAAATATAGAAGTAATTCAATTAGATTGGTATCCCAACAGTAGCAAATAGTAAGTCAACAGTACTACTTCTGTTCTAATAAAAATCCAATATAAAAAAGGTCTGCATGTATTGCAGACCTTTTTTGTGTGTTTTAAGTATGATTACAAAAATCATTACATGATTATATCTTTTTTACTTTAACAGCATTCATTCCTTTCTGACCACGCTCAAGTTCAAAAGTTACTTTGTCATTTTCTTTTACCTCTTGCATCAAACCATTTACATGTACAAAATATCGTTCCTGTGTTTCAGTATCATTAATAAAACCATACCCTTTAGAATCATTAAAAAACGCAACTTTTCCTTTTCTTATCGGGTCAAATTCTTCTTTTTCTCTTTTAGGAACTCCAATCTCAATATGCTCTGCTTTAATTTTTTTCTTTTTAGTTGGATCTGGTGGTGTATCAGTGGTATACCCATTTTCATCAACATAAGCAATCATGCTATCTAAGCCATTACCCTTATTAGAATTAGCTCTACGTTCCTGCTTCTTTTTCTGCTTTTCTTCTCTTTTTTTTAACTTCTTTTTCTCTTTTTCAATTTTACTAAAAGTCTGTTGTGATTTTGCCATTCGCTCTTTATGCTATTATTTTTTATTAAACCTATTTTTAACCTAAAATATAGAGGTTGTCATTGAAATACTAAACGAATGATTGGAAAATAGCAATTTCTAAGATTGATTTACCGAATAATTTACCCAGTTGTTGCAATAACGCATACATCTAATATATAAATATTGATATACTGAATTTTTACAAAGATAAGTTTTCATTTTTAATTTTAGAAAAGTATTTATCTGATTCATCGTTCTATATGAAATTTTGGGTCTGATAAAACTAAATTCGTAAATTCGAAAACTCATTTTTTTGCCTCTAAAACACAATTTCTCTATATTTTTTTGAATGAAAAACAATACCGATAAACAAAGTCATCAACATTATGCTATTTATAAACCTTATGGATATCTAAGCCAATTTGTTAATAATGGACAGAAACAAAATTCAAAAAAACTATTAGGAGAATTGTATGATTTTCCTGAAGGAACAATGGCCATTGGGCGATTGGATGAAAAATCAGAAGGGCTATTATTACTCACTACAGATGGAAAAACTAGCAACCATATCTGTAGTGGGCATGTAGAAAAAGAATACTATGCTCAAGTAAATGGTGATATTACTATAGATGCAATTGAATTATTAAGAAAAGGAGTCGAAATTGGTTTTGAAGGTAAAAAATACATCACTTCACCTTGTAAAGCTTCCAAAATAGATACTATTCCTACATTTCCCAAAAGACCTAAAAAAATACGTGATGATAGGCATGGCCTTACCAGCTGGGTATCTATCACATTACAGGAAGGAAAATTTCGACAAGTACGAAAAATGACATCAGCTGTTGGTTTTCCCACGCTACGATTAGTACGAATAAGAGTTGGTAACATTTATTTAAATGAAATGAAAGCGGGAGAAGTGAGAGAACTGTACACTTTATAAGCATATACAATCACTACTATTTTTAACTGTTTTAGATTAAATTTTCTATTTTCTTCCTATAACACAACTTCACTTTTATTTTATCGCTAATAGAAGTGAAATATATGTAAGAAAGATATTCTAAAAAGCGTGTTTCAATCACATACTATTAGAATTAAAATCTATTTTAAAAACAAAAAAAAGATTAATATTCTTAATTTATATTATTATTTAGAATATTAACCTATAGCATGTAACTTTGGGCAAATTATTAAGCCTATTATGAAACTACATACTACAGAACAACAACAGCTCGAAGAGTTATATCACAGCATCAAAAGTACAACACAAAACTTTTTGGGATACCCTGTTTCAAAAGATTTTGATTATTCAGAATTAATGCCATTTCTCCAATTCCCTTTAAACAACTTAGGAGATCCGTTTAGCGAATCTACATATCGTGTAGATTCTAGAGCTATGGAACGTGAAGTTGTAAATTTCTTTGCCCAATTATTTAGAGCTCATGAAAATGATATTTGGGGATATGTAACCAATGGTGGTTCTGAAGGAAACTTATATAGCCTGTATGTAGCACGAGAATTATATCCGAAGGGGATGGTTTATTTTTCTGAAGCTACACATTATAGTATCCAAAAAAATGTAACCTTACTTAATATCAATTATGTAATTGTAAAATCACTTCCCAATGGTGAGATGGATTATGATGATTTAAAAGAAGCTATTGGTTACAACAGACATAGACCGGCAATAGTAGTTGCAAATATTGGAACTACAATGACAGAAGCTAAAGACAATACCAAAAAAATTAAAGGGATTTTGGAAGACATGGCTATAGAGAAGCATTACATACATGCCGATGCTGCTTTAGCCGGGGGATTTGCACCGTTTGTTACTCCAAGACCACAATTTGATTTTGAAGATGGTATCGATAGCATCTCAATCAGTGGACATAAGTTTATAGGATCTCCTATGCCTTCGGGAGTAGTTATTGTAAAAAAGGACAACAGAGATCGAATTGCAAGAAGAATAGCGTACATAGGTAGTTCTGATGCTACTATAACCGGGTCAAGAAATGGGCACACCCCATTATTTTTATGGTATGCTATAAAAAAATTAGGAGTCGAAGGGTTCAAAAAACGAACAGAGCATAGTTTAGGTGTAGCTTCTTATACAGAAAACAAACTCAAAGATTTTGGAATTAAAGCCTGGAGAAACCCTAATGCCATAACTATTGTTTTCCCTGCTCCCAGCACAGAAATTATAGATAAATGGCAATTGGCAACAGAAAATGGGCAATCCCATATCATTTGTATGCCCAATGTATCTTACGAACAGATTGATAATTTTATAGCAGACATAGAGGTAGAAATGTGCACGATCTAATACAACATTAAAATCATAAGATTATAACCTAACATAATGAGGTATAATAAATTGTAATGATTATTTTATAAGAAAACATTCAATTTTATGGTACTTTCGTCAGTGAATTTGTGTAAAAAGTATGCTGTTGTTTCTTATATAAAATACCCCATTCACTATTTAATATAATTCGACAATACTTTCTTATAATGTAATTAACTTATCATTACAAAGTACCACCGCCTTATGCGGTGGTATTCTGTTTTTATATTATTTTTGCACCAGTTTAAAAACATGGTTGTCTTTTTTATGTTAGAATAGCTAACATGTAATAGAAAAATAGAATGTAATATACTATGAACAGATTACAACACATAGAAAATGAACTTTTTGATTTAAGAGTACAATTACAAAATCATAAGCTCTATAAAAATTTGAGTCATATTAACGACATAAAAATATTTATGGAAAACCATGTTTTTGCAGTTTGGGATTTTATGTCTTTACTAAAAGCAATACAAATTAAACTAACCAATGTTACTACCCCATGGATTCCTAGAGAAAACCCTGTATTATCCAGATTTATCAACGAGATTGTACATGCAGAAGAAAGTGATATTAATGAGTTAGGAGAACCAAAAAGTCATTTTGAAATGTATTTGGATGCTATGAAACAGGTAAAAGCCGATACATCAAAAATTGATTTGTTAATCGATTTAATTGCGTCAGGAAATGATGTCGATTATGCGTTAAATCAGATAAATATAGATGAGCATGTACAGAATTTCGTTAAATTTTCTTTCAAAATTATAGAAACTGGGGAACCTCATCGTATTGCATCTGCATTCACTTTTGGAAGAGAAGATGTAATTCCTGATATGTTTATTGAAATATTGAAAAAATCTGACTCAGAAAATAAATTATATAATAAACTAACATATTACCTCGAAAGACATATTGAACTTGATGGAGATGAACACGGACCGCTTTCATTAGAAATGATTTCTGAATTGTGCGGAAACGATTCAAAAAAGTGGGACGAAACTTTACAAGTTGCCAAAAGAGCTTTAGCTCATAGAATTAAATTATGGGATTGTATTTCTGATATGATAGAAATAGAAAAGGAAAAGCTTACGTATAGTATCTAAATCACCAAAAAAACATATCTTAAAAAATCATTTTTATGATATTTAAAATATGTTATTCATTCAATAGTCGTTGAAACTCTTCGAGATAAAGCCCTATATGATATCCATCCATAAGTCCGTGATGTACATGAATAGCAATTGGCAAACTTAGTTTACCATTTTCTTTGGTATATCTGCCAAAAGAGATTTTGGGTACACTATCCGTAAACTGAAAATGTCTGGCATGTGTAAGTCCAGTAAAATTATACCAGGGAATAGATGAATAATGAATTGTATCTACACGTTTGGCATTATCTGTATGTCGTAAACCTGTACTTTTTTTAACAGCTTCAATTTCTAGCTGTGCTTTACTGCAAAACATCTCAAAATCATTATCATACTCCATAAATGAAAATCCGAATGTATGATCTTCTCTCCCAATAGTTGGTGATGCATGAATTTTATCATATACAAATACTTGATTATCCTCTATACGATATCTAAAAGCTTCAATAGCGTTAGCCGCATGAAGAGATTTGTAGAGATAAAATAAAAAATAAGGATATCCCAGATCTTCTATCTTTTGGTATCCTAATGTAAAATCTACAGTTGTGGTTATTCCAAAAAACGATTCATCAAAACTACCAAAAAAGTCAAAATGTTCTTTTCTGTTCCAGGTAGTTAGATCTAGTTTTGTTTTCATTTTTATAATATTTGCAACAACTCACTAGCCTTTGCAAAGCTTCTAAAATTTGGATGATCTATTTCATCATCAATCATTTCATGAGCCCAGGTAGTGTGAAACGGAATATGAAATGCATGTGCCCCAATATTTAAAACCGGTAGGATATCAGATTTCAAGGAGTTTCCAACCATTAAAAACTCATCTTCGGTAATATCCAGATGTTTCACTAGTTTTTTATATTGTTTTTCTGTTTTATCAGAAACAATTTCGATATGATGAAAATACTTCTCTAATCCAGATCTAATAAGTTTACGTTCCTGATCCAGCAAATCTCCTTTGGTAGCCATTACAAGTCTGTATTTCTCTGATAACCGATGTAATGTTTCATCAATCCCATCAATCAACTCAATAGGCTCCTGAAGCATTTCCTTTCCTTTTTCAATTAGTTTCTGTACAAGATCTATCGTCATATTTCCATTAGAAATCTTGATAGCAGCTTCTATTAACGAAAGCGTAAATGGTTTAATCCCGTAGCCATATAATGACAGGTTTTGCATTTCGACATCAAAAAGTAATTTGTTCGCTTCTTCTTTGGGTAAATACTCTTCTAACAACACACAAAACTCTTCTTCTGCTTTTCTAAAAAAAGTTTCATTTACCCAGAGCGTATCGTCTGCATCAAAAGCAATTACTTTAATTTTTTTTAAAGGCATTTTATCTCACCAATTTTTTATACTTAATACGTTTTGGCATTAAATCACCACCTAGACGTTTCTTTTTATTCTCTTCATAATCAGAGAAACTTCCTTCAAAGAAATATACTTGCGAATCTCCTTCAAAAGCTAAGATATGCGTACAAATTCTATCAAGGAACCAACGGTCGTGAGAAATTACCACGGCACATCCTGCAAAGTTTTCCAGCCCTTCCTCTAAAGCTCTTAATGTATTAACATCTAAATCATTAGTAGGCTCATCCAAAAGTAATACATTACCTTCTTCCTTTAAAGTCATTGCCAAGTGTAATCGGTTGCGTTCACCTCCAGAAAGAGTAGATACCTTTTTATTTTGCTCGCTTCCGCTAAAATTAAAACGACTCAAATATGCTCTTGAGTTTACTTGCCTTCCTCCCATCATTACCAACTCCTGTTCATCACTAAAGTTTTGCCAGATAGTTTTATCAGGATCTATATTACTATGGCTTTGATCTACATAAGCAATCTTAGCAGTATCCCCTACTGTAAAGCTACCTTTATCAGGTTGTTCCTCTCCCATTATCATTTTAAATATGGTGGTTTTACCAGCTCCGTTTGGACCAATAATCCCAACGATACCAGCCTGAGGAAGATTAAAATTTAGATCTTCATATAACAACTTATCATCAAAAGCTTTACTAACTCCTGTAGCTTCGATTACGTTAGTTCCTAATCTGGGGCCATTTGGGATATAAATTTCAAGTTTTTCATCTACTTGTTTTTGATCCTGGCTCAACAATTTATCATAGTTACTTAAACGTGCTTTTTGTTTTGCCTGACGACCTTTTGGAGCCATACGAACCCATTCTAACTCTCGTTCTAATGTTTTTTGGCGTTTAGAAGCTTGCTTTTGTTCTTGTGCAAGTCGTTTCGATTTTTGATCCAACCATGAAGAGTAATTCCCTTTCCACGGGATACCCTCTCCTCTATCAAGTTCTAATATCCATCCTGCAGCATTATCCAAAAAGTATCTATCGTGAGTTACAGCAATCACAGTACCTTTATATTGTTGTAGGTGATGCTCTAACCAATGAACAGATTCTGCATCCAAATGGTTAGTAGGTTCATCTAATAATAAAACATCTGGTTCTTGTAGTAAAAGACGACAGAGAGCTACTCTTCTACGTTCACCACCAGATAATACTCCTATTTTCTTATCCGATTCTGGAGTACGAAGTGCATCCATAGCTATTTCTAACTTGGTATCCAACTCCCACGCATTACTGGCATCGATCTGATCCTGTAGGTTTGCTTGTTTGTCCATAAGCTCCTGCATTTTATCAGGATTCTCATAGACCTCTGGTAAACCAAACATATCATTAATCTTATTATACTCGTCTAAAACGGCAACAGTTTCTGCTACCCCTTCTTTTACAACTTCTAATACAGTTTTTTCTGGATCCAGCTTTGGTTCTTGTTCTAACAAACCAACCGTATATCCCGGAGCAAATACAACATCTCCCTGATAATTTTTATCTATTCCCGCTATAATCTTAAGCAAAGTAGATTTTCCCGAACCATTAAGTCCCAGAATACCTATTTTAGCACCATAAAAGAAACTGAGATATATATTTTTGAGAACCGGAGTATTTGCACTTTTGTAAGTTTTACTCACTCCGGACATCGAAAAGATTACTTTTTTATCGTCTGACATAAGCCCTTAATTGTTATTTTTAGATTGTATGTTTTATAAGAGTTAAACTCTCCCTTTTAATGCATTAAAAACCCAGGCAATTGCAAAAAAGCCAACTCCAACAGCCGCAAAACCATATCCCGATACATCCCTATATCTAAAAGCTCCTAATGCAATAAGTGCTAAACCAACTATTATCATTATAAAAGTTGCCCAAGCCAACACTGTATTTTTATTCATTCCCATAAATTATTTTTTTAGTTTAGTACGGTTGCTTATGTTTTTATACATAAGCAAGTGCAAATATCGGTATTTTATCGTCAAAACACAGGTTTTTATAGAGTTGTTAAGACAAAAAAATAGTTTATCTATTGTTCTTCAGTAAATTAAGAATTCACTTTTATTTAAAAAAGATCTTTAAAGATCTAATATCAACTCTAAAACATAGTACCAGATTTATTAGCGACATATGTACTTCTTTTTATGATTAGAAAATATTAATATACTCATGATAATACTTCGTAGATATATACAAAACTTACAATCAAATCGTTTTGTTAGTACCTAATTAAGTATAAGATAGTAGAGATTTCTAATTACACAATTACCAAATTTTTTATTAAACCACTAAAAAACAATAGGTTAAATAGCTCAGATAATAATACCTAATTAACAAAATAATAGCACAGTTTAAATTGGTTTCCTATCCTTCATAAAATCTATGTTTTTTGTATTTTCGTGCAAACAATACACACAATATACACAATACACAAAAATGGATATAAACTTCAACAAAAACGAAGATCACAATAAACTTTTAGTATCAGAATTACGACAACGCCTAGGCAAAGTAAAATTAGGAGGAGGCGAAAAACGTATTGAAAAACTTCATGCCAAAGGCAAAATGACAGCAAGAGAAAGAATCGATTATTTATTAGATAAAGATTCTAAATCTATAGAAATTGGTGCTTTTGCAGGAGAGGATATGTATCATGATCATGGGGGATGTCCTAGTGGCGGTGTAGTCGTTAAGATTGGATATGTAAGTGGAAAACAATGTATTGTTGTCGCTAACGATGCAACGGTAAAGGCTGGTGCCTGGTTTCCTATTACAGGAAAGAAAAACTTAAGGGCCCAGGAATTATCTATTGAAAACAAACTGCCTATTATTTATCTTGTTGATAGTGCAGGAGTATATCTACCTATGCAAGATGAAATTTTTCCCGATAAAGAACATTTTGGAAGGATATTTCGTAATAATGCAGTAATGAGCAGTATGGGAATCGTTCAAATTTCTGCAGTTATGGGGAGTTGTGTTGCAGGAGGAGCATATTTGCCAATTATGAGTGATGAAGCTTTAATTGTAGATAAAACAGGTAGTATATTCCTTGCCGGAAGTTATTTGGTAAAAGCAGCTATTGGAGAAAGTATTGATAATGAAACACTGGGTGGGGCTACCACCCATTGCGAAATTTCTGGTGTAACCGATTACAAAGCAAAAGACGATGCAGACGCTTTGGATACCATTAAAAATTTGATGTCAAAAATTGGAGATTTCGAAAAAGCTGGTTTTAATCGTAGCAAACCTGTTCTTCCTAAAGAAAACCAAGATGACATTTATGGCATCTTACCAAAAGCTCGAAATGAACAATATGATATGATGGAAATCATCAATCGACTGGTTGATGATTCTGATTTTGAAGAATACAAAGCTGGATACGGACAAACGATTTTAACAGGATATGCGCGTATCGATGGCTGGGCCGTAGGTATTGTTGCAAATCAACGTAAAATAGTAAAGACCAAAAAAGGAGAAATGCAATTTGGCGGTGTTATCTATTCTGACTCGGCAGATAAAGCGACCCGATTTATTGCCAATTGTAATCAAAAAAAAATACCATTAGTATTTCTGCAGGATGTAACCGGATTTATGGTGGGTAGTAAAAGTGAGCATGGTGGTATTATTAAAGATGGTGCAAAAATGGTAAATGCTGTGAGTAATAGTGTAGTACCAAAATTTACTATTGTAGTTGGAAATTCTTATGGTGCCGGTAATTATGCGATGTGTGGCAAAGCATATGACCCCAGATTAATTGCTGCCTGGCCAAGTGCAGAATTAGCGGTAATGGGGGGTGCTCAAGCGGCAAAAGTATTGTTGCAGATTGAAACAGCTTCTTTAAAAAAGAAAGGAGAACAATTATCTGAAGAAGATGAGAAAGCACTGTTTAATAAAATCAAAGCTCGATACGATAAGCAAACTTCTCCATATTATGCCGCAGCAAGAATCTGGACAGACGCGATTATAGATCCATTAGATACAAGGAAATGGATTTCTATGGGTATAGAAGCTGCAGATCATTCCCCTATCGAAAAGAAATTTAATTTGGGAATCATTCAAGTATAAACTAAAAACATCCTATACATATTATTGATACTGAGATTTCTAAAAAGTTTTTGAGTAGATATGTATATTAGCTTTTCCAATTATGAATCCAGATGGTGTAGGTTATACTCTTAGTCTAAGAGATAAAATTAAAGTGATCGGTATGGTCACTACATAACAAATGATGAGGATTTTGGTTGGTAAATGATTATTAAAGTTTAATATGCATAGTCATCTTTTGATAATAACTGCATTTCATAGATATCATTCTCTATAGTAAAGCTACTTTTAGAGCCTCTATCAATAGATAGCCATCGTTCGTATGGTATATTTCTTAAATTTTTAGAACGGTTCCTATCGATTGCCATATCAATAAAATCATTCTTATCATTTATCTCAGAACTTTTATAAATAGTGAGTTGTGGGGTTCCTAAATCTGAAGCAGTTATATTAAAATCGTCTTCCTCTCTAATAAATTCTGAAATTAAATCTTTTAAAACAATTGATATGGACGGAGTAGCCGAATCAAAAATCACCCAGCTAAACCTTTTGGTATCTGCTAAAACAGTCTCACCATCACTATATGATGCCGCAAAACTAAAATAATCGTAATCTCCTGTTACTGTTGCTTGGTAATTTAGAAATGAATTATTACTTATAGAAGCATTTAAAGTTGACGGAACATATGTTTTCGGAATTTCGTCAATATTATTATAAAAATTCCGAGTTGAAGTAATATTACTATCAAATACCGATGTTCCAAAAAATGAATACTTTTCAAAAATATTCTCAGGAACAAAAAACTCTTTTGATAATTCGCCTCCAGGAAACACCAAACTACTATCAAATCTAAAAAAAGTAGAGCTTTCTGATAAATCAAAACCTGATAGACTACTGCTAAATCTTCTAAAATCAGAATTTGACAGGCTTACATCAGGAAAATCAATCTTTATCAGTTTCGCTTTAGGTAAAGTGTTATAGTCTAAAGTTACTAGTTCTCCATTACTTAATTCTTGTCTTGTATATCTAAGTTCCTCAAAACCAGCCTTTGTGTTTTCTGCATATGCATATACGGTAGTTTCACCAACCTGTTTAACTTTAACATCAAAATTAAGTTTATTATCTACAATTGGTAGCTCTAATGAAGTAGAGCTACCAAAACTGGTACTTTGTGATGCATTCAAAAAATCAAAAGGAACATTATTAAATTTTAGTTCTGCAGTACCTTCTGCTTTATCTTGATCAATATCCAGATCATAAAAATATGTACGATTAGAAACATTTAAAAAAGTCTGAACATAATATTTTACAACATTTTCATATCTAAATTCTGGTTCGGTATCTGACTCAAGATATCTGAGTACAAAATGTAAATGATACGGCTTATTTGTATCATATTTTGCCATCAACTTAATCTCTGTATTTGTCTCAACATTATTTCTTGTTAAGATTGTACCATCTTCATCAGTTATAACCACCTCTAAACTAAGATCTTTAATTTCTTCATTAAACCTAATACTAAAATTACTCCCTCTAGAAATAGTTAGCAACGTGTTTTCTTTTTCATCGACGACTTCTCCACTATTGGGATTATTAGTTAAAGGGTCGTCATCTGAACTACATCCAAACAGCAAGACACTCACCAACAAAAAAACACATAACCTATTCATAAAATTCTGATTAATTATAAACTAAAAATATTAAAAAAATGCAGTCTGCGAATATAACAATTCGAAACTATATTGTAATAAAAATTATCGTTTTGGAATAGTTATCAATTCGGTCTGTCTATCATTCACGTATTTAAAACCTGAAGCACCCCAAAAGCCCGCTTCTTCGAGCATAATACGAATATCTTTTTTCCATTCTGGGAGTGTTACTGTAGTATTTAATTCGATAGCATATACGGTATTTTCATACAAGGGATAATCTCCTGCTCCCGGAACTCCTCCTTGTGCATCCCACATTCCTATTGTTGGTCCTGCAGAATGCCCATATACTCCTAACGGATGTGTGTAAATTGATGGTTCAAGGCCTTCTGCTTTTGCTTGTTCAAGAGATTTTAGTAAAATCTCATTTCCGGTCTTACCGGTCTCAAAATTAGAAGTAAAAATGTCTTGTACTATATTTCCATCTGCAAAAGCTTTTGTTAAAAACTCAGGAGGTGATGTTTCTCCATTTTTAAGAATATAGGCATGTTGCTGGCAATCTGTATTTAATCGTAAATATGTAATCCCAAAATCACAATGAATCAAATCTCCCGGTCGAATTACTTTATCCTTTGGTCGATCAGAAAAGGAAACAATATGGCTTTGTAATGCTTCACCCGAACGCTGAATATCTACCGTAGGATGAAACCAGGTTTTTAATCCCATATCGGTTACCTTTTGTCTTAACCACCAAACTACATCATCTGTAGTAGTGGTTCCTGGTTGTATAACCGAAGTACTAAATGCCTCTTCAATAATATCATGAGTAATTTTTACCAATTCTTTATATATTTCCATTTCCTCTTGGGTACGTGTTTCTATCCAGGCAATGGATAGTTTTTCGGCAGAGGAAATTCTAGGCTTATATTCTTCTGGCATCGCATTCATCAACTCATCATAGTCTGTTTTTACAATACCATCCAAAATCCCGAAGTCTTTAGAATAATTAATACCTATTTTTTTGGGGTTTCTCTTTGAAATTATATCAATAAGTGCTTTCCACTGATTTGGTTGTTTATCCTTGTCCCAGGCAGAATCAATGTTTTTGCCCACATTATATCTAGCTACTGCCAATTTTTCTATGGTATTCTTAGCTTTATCCCTATAAAAAACTAGTATAGTTCTCCGTCTGGCATTTAACCAAGTCGAAGGTAGCATTGTTTTAAGTACGGGATCTTCATTATATTCTCTAGAAATCAAGATCCACATATCAAATTCTGTACGATCCATTAATTGAGGTAAAAGATTATCGAATCGATCTTGTAAAACCATATCAATTGCTGCAGCTCTTTCCCTTTGGTTAAGAATTTGAGATTTAATTGTAGTACTTAGGAAAAATAAGGTAATGATAAAGAGGTTTTTCATGGTGTGATAGTGTGAGGCCATTTAATATATAATCGAAATAAAAATATCACAAAAAAGGACACCTGCAAAACAATACAGATGTCTCTTTTTAACTTTAACAATACCTTTTGATAACTCTATAATCCCTGGTAGCTATTCATAAGTCGTATAAATTCTGCTTTATACCCCTGGTCATCTTTTTCTTTATTCGTTTCGGCTAAAGCAATTATATCATTAAGGTTTTGGTTTTCAATATATTTAGAACCTCTTAGTTTCATCCCGAACCAAGCAATTGATGCTGCAAAATTAAAATCTTGTGAAACTGAAGTTTTGGTATTGATCTGTAAAACATGAACCATTTCGATACTCTTTTTCTTTTGTGGTTTTTTATATCTAAATTTGACAGTTAACAACTCATCTCCATATTCTTTATTAATTGTTGAGTTGGTATATTTTAGATCAGCAATCTCTTTCAGATATTTGCTTTTTACCCCAACAGGGATTACTTCATATAGTGCAGTCACGGTATGCCCGCTTCCCAGTTCTCCTGCATCTTTGGTATCATCTATAAAATCCTCATCTGCTAAAAGCCTGTTTTCGTATCCTATCAATCGATATGCTTGTACTTTCTCTGGGTTAAATTCAACCTGAATTTTTACATCTTTAGCTATTGTATATAAAGTACCTCCAAATTCTTTCCCTAACACTCTTTGGGCTTCTTGCATGGTATCGATATATGCATGATTACCATTACCGGTATCGGCTAATATTTCTAGCTTACTATCCTTATAGTTGCCCATCCCGAATCCCAGACAGGTTAGAAACACATCGGATTTACGTTTTTCTTCAATTAATTTTTTCATGTCTTTATCACTACTAATCCCTACATTAAAATCACCATCGGTAGCCAGAATAACTCTATTGTTACCATTCTTTATAAAATTTTCTTTTGCAATTTTATATGCTAATCGTATTCCTTCTCCTCCTGCTGTTGATCCTCCTGCTTCAAGATTTTGTAATGCTTGATTGATTTCTTGCTTATTAGCTCCAGATGTGGGTTTTAATACCATTCCTGCTGCTCCTGCATATACAATGATAGCAACCTTGTCTTTTTCACGTAATTGATTCACCAAAAGTTTAAAAGCTTTTTTGAGTAGAGGCAACTTATTGCTATCACTCATCGATCCTGATACATCAATTAAGAATACAAGGTTAGACGCAGGAATTTCATGTTGAGGAATCTCTTTTCCTTTTAACCCAATCTTAACCAATTGCGTTTTTGTATTCCAGGGAGTTGAAGCATGTTCGGTATGAATTGCAAAAGGATGTTCATCTTTGGGTTGTTCATATTGATAATTAAAATAATTAATCATTTCCTCAATTTTAACGGCATCTGCAGGAACTTTAACTCCATTGTTAATCATTCTTCGAATATTACTATAGGACGCTTTGTCTACATCTATAGAGAAAGTAGAAAGAGGAGCCATTTGAACTTTTTTAAAATCATTCTCAACAATTTCTCGGTATGACTCATCATTTTGTATTTTATAATTACCAGAATGTGTTGTGATTACAATACATCCATGTTTAGCCCTAGATCCATATGCCGAAGTTGCTTTTTTGTTTTTAAGTACCTTTACTTTTGCTATTTTTGTTGCATCTATCGTGTTTACCACGGCTATGTCTTTAGTATCAACAGGTACTCCATCTACTACATACAGCGGTTGTTTTGTACCCAAAACCGAATTGACTCCTCTGATTTTTAATGCATTACTTGTATTAAAAACCCGTACTCCCGACGATTTGTTTATATGTTTTTGCTTACGTCGTTTTTTTCTTGCTGCATAACTCATCGATTTTCTTACTCTACTCGGTCCATATGCTGTGACCACTACTTCTTCTAATGCTGCTGAAGAAGGAGTCAACTTTATATGCATGAAAGCAGAGGCTGTGGTTATTTTTTCCTCGGCGGTTTCGAATCCTACATAAGAAAACATCAATGTATCTCCTATAGTTGCCAGAATAGTATAATTACCATCAAAATCTGTTTGTGTTCCGTTAGTGCTTCCTTTTATAACAATATTTACGCCCGGTAAGGGCTGGTTTTGATTATCTGTTACTTTTCCTGTGATTTTCATGTCCTGTGCATTTGAAATCCCTGTTATAAGGAAGGCAAGCAAAATGTATTGTAATTGTCTCATAGTTTGTAGTTTTTAATTATTAACTAAAACTATGTGTTCTTATAAGCGATAACAATCAAGAATGAGTGAAGTCGTCTTTTTATTGAGTAAAAAAGAAATATTGGTTTTTATGTTTCTAGAAAATGTAAAAGTGAGGATTACTATTTGAATTGACCGGCTTGGTATAATCTTTTTTTACCAGGAAGAAATCACAATTTGAAATTTATAGCCAATTCTAAGGTTTGTTTTCTTTGTACTTTTCCGTTTTCTGTTCCTATAAATTGAGGGATAAAATAAATCTCCTTAGGGATTTCGTATTTGTTCAAGGTATTTAGATTCTGTATCCCTTCTTGCAACGTTAGATATGCAATTTTATCGTACTCACGTTCTATTAGTAAAATTACTTTATCACCAAGTGTATCATCAGGGACGCTGGTAATAAAAAAACGATGTCCGATCAACAGCTGTAATTTTGTTTCTATTTCTTCTGGGTATAATTTCACTCCTCCACTATTAATTACATTATCATGACGTCCTTTCCATAAAAATTTTTTATATGTTTTCAGTTCTACTACATCATTGGTAATGATTGTCTCTTCATTTAGCTGTGGAGCTTTAATAATCAAGCAATTTCTATGATCAATACTTAACGTAATATTAGGTAGTGCTTTAAAATAGCGAGCATCTTTTTTATCTTTTTTCTTCGGGTTTATTCTTCTTGCAGCTATATGAGAAACTGTTTCTGTCATACCATAGGTTTCAAATATTTTAGTTTTAAAACCTTGAACCAATTCTTTTAAATTTTCTGAAACGGGACCACCTCCAACGATTAGCTTTTTAATTAAATGAAGTCTATTAAGAGAGTTATCAAGTTGTAGAGGTACCATTGCACAAAAATCATATTGTTTGTATACTGTATCCAAAGGATTTGTCTTTGGAGGCACCAAATCTATTTTCCATCCCAGTACCATCGCTCTTACAAGCATCATTTTTCCTGCTATATAATTTGCAGGAAGGCATAGCAGTGCAGTAGTTTCTTTTTCAGATTTAAAAAACTTTCCGGTTGCTATTGCACTATTGATCATATGTTGTTTATACACTTTAATTTTTTTTGGTTTTCCGGTAGAACCCGAGGTTTGTACAACAATATGATCTTTTTCATTTAACCAATCTAACAAAAAACTTCCTGCTTCCTGTTCATATACCTCACCTTCTTTAATAAAACTATACGCCAAAGATTTTAGTCTTTCTTTATCAAAACAATTTTTATTTATTGAGAAGCTTTGATGTATTTCGGGAATAGAAAATGTACTTTTCGTTTGCATATTCAAATTTCAATTTTCTAATATATTCATTAGTTATCAATATGTAAAGAGTGTGTTATTTCTTTGTTAGTTATTCTAAAATTGTGTCAGATGATATGTTTCCAAAAAGTTTATTTTTCCATCCTGTCCACTTATATTTCTTAGCTAAAATAAACAGATAAATAGGGTATAATATAATCACAGGAAGTACAATATCAATACCTGCTGAAGGTTCTGATATATCTATAAATATTGCATTAGTCTGAAAAGCGCTCCAGTCTGTTGTAACCAACATTGCTGCCATTATATTATTTGCAGCATGAAAGCCTAAAGCCAATTCCATACCATCGTCCATTAAGGTCATAATACCTAATAGAAGACCAGTTCCTATATAAAACACCATCATGATATAGCCTAATTTCTCAACTTCTGGATTTAAACCGTGAAGTAATCCAAACGTTACAGAAGTGATGATTAGTGGTAACCATTTATTCTTAGCTAAAACACCTATACCTTGCATCAAATATCCTCTAAACAAATACTCTTCAAAACTGGTTTGTAGCGGTAACAAGAATAAGGAAATTAAAGCCAAGATTAAAAATGGAATCATTTCAAAATTAAGCTTATAAATTTCTGGTTCTACATAATAACTAATCGCAAAAAACATAACATTTATAGAGGAAACGAGAAAAAATGTAAACCAAATACGTTTCCAATCGATCTTTTTTCTTGCTGTAGTTAGTTTTTTAATTTTTTGCTTATGAAGAAACTTAGCAACTATAAATAATCCCAATAATCCAGATATAAAACTTATAATTACTAAAGTTAGAAATAAATTAGAATTCATATCTAACGAGGTAAAGTTAGATTCTGCAGCGAGCATAAACGTTTGTAAATCACCAGCATTTATAAATGCTACTAATGCTAAAGGAGCAATCCCAATAAATTGCCAAAAAATAAAAATGATCACTAATCCAATTAAATATCTCCACCAATCATGTTTTATTTTAAATGTTTGTGCTATATACATATTATTCTAATTTAAATAATTTACGTTCCAGTTTATGGTATTATGATACCTCAAAGTGCCTTGTTTTACAACCAAAGGTGAATCGAAGTTATTTCTATACAGTCCTCCTGTCCCCAAACCTTGAGGCATTTTATTATTTAAGGTGTATGTATACTGCGCAATAGCATTTAGTCCAATATTACTCTCTAGTGCACTGGTAATCCACCACCCAATCCCATAAGATTTTGCTATATCAATCCATTCTTTGGTTCCTTTAAAACCTCCTATCAAACTTGGTTTAAGAATAATATATTGTGGTTGTATAGTTTGTAATAGTTTTTTCTTTTCTGTTAGATCAAAAACACCTATTAACTCTTCATCTAATGCTATAGGCAATGGGGTTTCTTTACATAAGTTTGCCATTTCTTTAAGCTGTCCTTGTCGTATAGGTTGCTCTATACTATGCAGATCAAAAGCAGAAAGCTGTTTTAATTTATCTAAAGCTTCTTCTGGTTTAAACGCACCATTAGCATCTACTCTTAATTCAATACGATCTGAAGAAAATTGAGATCGTACATAAGATAACAAATCTAGTTCTGTTTCAAAATCAATAGCGCCTATTTTCATTTTTATGCAATCGAATCCATCAACTAATTTAGAGGTGATTTGTTTCCTCATAGATTCCTTATCCCCCATCCATATTAGCCCATTGATAGAAATTTGTTCCTCACCTCGGGTAAATGGTGAAGGAAACAGTAAAAAAGGAGAATCACTTTCTAAAGACCTAAACGCCATTTCTACTCCAAATTGAATACTCGGAAATTCTATAAGTTCTTCCCAAAGGTTGTCTACACCTAAATGAATATTCTCACAGGTCCACTTCAATTTATCCTCATAGTCTGGTTGGTCATCTATACTTAGTGTTCTTAGAATACCACATTCTCCTATCCCTTTTCTTGTTCCCTCAGAAATCACGATAAACCAAGTTTCTTTGGTTTTTAGAATTCCTCTCGAGGTACCACTTGGTCTTTTAAATTTAAGGATATGTTTATAATATCTGGCATTCATTACAATGTGATGCTTTCTCCTATATCTAATAGCATAAGGTCTTTATTTTTTTCAAAAAACTTTTGTTTGGCCTCATCATGATCAATTTCAATATATCCAAAAGTATCATAATGTACTCCTAATATTTTGTCACATTCAACAAAATCACTTGCAATAATAGCATCATCTATCCCCATTGTAAAATTATCACCAATAGGCAAAATAGCAAGGTCTAAAGTGTTTCTTAACGGAATTAATTTCATATCCATTGTTAATGCTGTATCTCCCGCAATGTAAATGGTTTTATGCTCTCCTTCTATAATAAACCCTCCTGGTTGCCCTCCATATGTTCCATCGGCGAAGCTACTAGTATGGATTGCATTCACATATTTTACTTTTCCAAATTCAAAACTCCAGGTTCCTCCATGATTCATAGGATGTACTTCGATACCTAGATTCTCGTAATATGTGGCAATTTCATAATTCGAGATAATCGTAGCATCATTACTTTTGGCTATAGCTTCTGCATCAAGAACATGATCCTGATGTGCATGAGTAAGTAATATATAATCTGCTTTAATTGTACTCATATCAATTTTATTCTTAGATATCGGGTTACCCGAAATAAATGGGTCTATAAGAATATTTATTTCATTGATTTCAATTAATAAAGTATTATGACCGTAAAAGGTAATTTTCATATGTAAAAAATTTAAAACTAATTATACTACAAATAGGCTCTGAGATACAATAGAGTGCTCACAAAAGTTACTATAAATTATCAGCAATAACAATGTTCGACTAAATTATAAAATCTGCCCAATACTTAACAAAATAGATAGTAAAAATGTTGTTAAAGCTATTTTTTTAAGCTCGGAATCTAGTAGTTCGAAATTACTGGTTTTAGCAACTTTTCTTATATGAACAAATAAAGGTATATAAGCAATCAAGAACAAAAAGTTCATAGGTGTTTTATAGGTAGCATATAAATATACTAACATAGATAACATAGCTATAATTAGTAAGGTAAAATGATAAGTTCTTGCTCGATTAATTCCTATTTTTACAACCAGTGTATTTTTACCTGCTTTTTTATCACCATGATAGTCTCTCATATTATTAAGGTTTAACACTGTGGCACTCAATAATCCAATTGTAATAGCGGGCAGGAAAACCAGAGCATGTAGTTGTTTTGTAAACAAAAAGTAGCACCCAACGACACTAACTAAGCCAAAAAAGATAAATACAAAAAAGTCTCCTAAGCCTCTATACCCATACGCAGAGCTACCCATTGTGTATTTAATAGCAGCAGCTATAGCAGCAAGCCCTAATATAAAAAAGAACACAGAATAGAAAAAGTATTCTTTTCCGAAAGAAACATAAATTAAGGCAATAGCAACTCCTAAGGTAATTAATGCAGTAAGTATGATTCCTCTATACATTTCCTTTTTAGAAATGGCCCCACTTTGTAAAGCTCTTTGTGGCCCTATCCTATCTTCATTATCAGTTCCTTTTACCCCGTCGCCATAATCATTAGCAAAATTAGATAAAATTTGTAAGCCTAGTGTAGTTACAATAGCCAGCCAGAAGATATTGGTTTCCAAAAACCCCTTATGACCTAAAGCAGATCCAACAACTATTCCTGAAATTGATAATGGTAAAGTTCTTAATCTAGCTGCAGAGATCCATGCTTTGAATTTGGTCATTTTTATAATTTTGACTTCAAAGGAACATTTTTTTTGTATAAAAATAAAAATTAATTACATCAATTCTTTTAAGCTAAGAATTTATAAAATTGAAGTGATTTAAACTTTTTTCAATTTGCTAAAAAATGTCTTTTTGCGCTCATATTTCACAATTTTTGACTTCCGTAGCCCTGCTATGCAACTAAAAAATATTTCATCTGAACACAAAACCACTATTTTTCACTTAAATCAAAAAAGTTTAAACCACTTCATTGTGTAGCAAATTATAATATCATCTATTTTTACAAATTTAGTAATTCCTCTTACTCCAATTTTTATGAGACTTTTTATAGCTTAGCATTTTTAAATCCCTAAACACAATGATTAAACTTATAAAAACCGTTATTTTTTTGCTCTTATGCCTAATGGCTGGATGTAAAGATAAGCCAAAAAAAAATGGTATTAATCAATCAAAACCTACTCAATCAAACACTCAAAAAATAAAAGAATCAAAAAAAAATCCTTTTGTTTGGGAAGGGTCCAATATCTATTTTTTATTAACCGATAGATTTAAAAATGGAGACCCTACAAACGACGAGGCTATAAAACGGACTAAAAAAACAGATAAGTTAAGAGGTTTTGAAGGTGGAGATATTAAAGGAATTATTCAAAAAATAGAAGAAGGATATTTTAAAGCACTCGGAGTAAATGTTATATGGTTTAGTCCTATAGTAGAACAAATACACGGAAGTGTAGATGAAGGTGCAGGAAATACATATCCTTTTCATGGATATTGGACAAAAGATTGGACAAAAATTGATCCTAATTTTGGTACTTATGAAGAATTAAAAGAATTAGTAGAAATAGCTCATAAAAATGATATTAGAATTCTAATGGATGTGGTAATGAACCATACAGGCCCTGTTACAGAGCAAGATCCTGTCTGGCCTGATAGTTGGGTGCGAACCTCGCCACAATGTACTTATAAAGATTATGAAAGCACTATAAATTGTACGCTGGTAAAAAACCTTCCTGATATTAAAACAGAGAATAACGAAAATGTAGAATTACCCGAAGTGCTATTAAATAAATGGAAAACCGAAGGTCGACTAGAAATAGAACTTGAAGAGATCGATCTTTTCTTTACTAAAACAAGATTAAAAAAATCCCCTAAGAATTATATTATCAAATGGTTAACCGATTATGTTAGGGAATTAGGCATAGATGGATATCGTGTAGATACTGTAAAACACATCAAAGAAGATGCCTGGAGTATATTGGCCAAACAAGCTAAGCTGGCATTCTTAGAATGGAAATCAAAAAACCCTGATAAAGTATTAGATAATAATGAATTCTTTATGTTGGGAGAATTATATGGTTATGGGATTGATGGGAAACGATATTATGATTTTGGGGATCGTAAAGTCGATTATTTTGCTCATGGGTTTGACAATATGATCAATTTTCAGTTCAAATACGATGCAAATCAACTTGGTTATGAAAAATTGTTTAGTAAATATAGTAAAGCTTTGTACACCAATCTAATTGGTAAAGGAATAACTAATTATATAAGTTCTCATGATGATGACAAACCTTTTGACAAAAAAAGAAATAAAACTTATGAATCTGCTACCAAACTATTACTAACTCCTGGTATATCCCAGATATATTATGGAGATGAGATAGCAAGACCGTTAATTATCGACGAAACCAAAGGAGATGCTACACTTAGGTCTAATATGAATTGGGGGGCAATGGATAATAAAGATACTAAGGCATTATTAAGACATTGGCAAAAATTAGGAGTTTTTAGAAAAGATCATCCCGCTGTAGGAGCTGGTAAGCACAAAATGATATCTCAAAAGCCTTATGTCTTTTCAAGAAAGTACCATAAAAATGGGGTATCGGATGAAGTAGTAATAGGCTTAAATCTTCCTATGGGGGAAAAAATAATTAAAATTAATTCGATTTTTCCAGAGGGAACTATTTTAATCGATAAGTATTCGGGCAAAGAAGTTACAGTTTTTAATGATTTGGTAATGGTTGATTCTGAATATGAAATTGCTCTATTAACAATAAAAAAATAAATAATAAGAATTCTTGATAAGTATTCATTATAGTTAAGTAGCTATTAATTTGGTTTTTACTTTTTTCTAATATTTAAAAAATAATAGATCTCTAGATTAGACCATATAATGGTTGTATATATTCATATACACCATATTCTTGCATAAACCTAAAAGTAAAAATCTGATCAAATATCAAGTCGTAAATTGCTAATTTATTTAAGTTCATAATATCCCATGAAGAACTTACCTCCTTAGGATAAGGAGGTAAGTGTTGGGGAAAACAAAAAAAGTAAGGGAAAAATTGTAATTGGAATACATGTCAAAGATAAAGAGGTTTGGTGCATATACGGTTACGGTTTTACCTCAAACTTTAGCCGGAATACTAGCACGAATTGAAGATACACCACTTAATTTATTGAAAATCAGAAATTTACAACACAAAAACACTGTATGTTAAATTATATCAAATAAAAAAATAAACATCTATATAAATAAATACCTACAATTGATTTCTAATAATTCAAGAAAAATTTAAATTTGCAATTATTAGTAGTTAATCATCTTTATAATATTACCCATTTGGAAAATAAAAAAGCAATCAAATTAATCGATAAAATACTGGTAGACCTTGAAAAAACAGGTATCAACACAGATGCACTAATTGAAGACCTTAAAGAATTAAGGTCTTATGCTTTGGAAGAGCAAATACCACTTGTAGTAAAGGTTCTTAGGTTTACTTATGAACATATAGAAGAGAATAATTCTTTTCTCATACCTATTCCAGATGATGAACCTATAGATGAGGACAACGAAATACCAAATAATGAAGAAACCAAAGACCCGGTAGAGAGTCTTAAATATTTGGTATCATTAACAAAAAGTCTTAAAAACAGAACAAATATTTCAGATTTAAAAGAGTACAGGGATGCTCTTATGGCATATTAAATTATAGGTTCTTGATGAGCTTTTTTTGTGTCTGGTTGAAACAAAATTATAAATCTTGTAGGAAGAAGCGTCATATCTTTTATCTATGAATGGTGCTTCTCTTTTTTAATAGTATTTAATCATTTTTTAATACGTTATTAATCGTAGTATAATATTTTTCAAATTTTATTAAGTTACTATGCGATTCTTTTTTAGTATTGTCATCATTTAAATATGGCTCCATCTCTTATTTTCATGTTATATTCTTCTACGACTTGATTGTGTTATAATAAAATTCAAAACCTTTATCTATTTCTCTGGTTTAAAAATAAAGTGCTCCTGCAAATAATACAAGGTTATACTTAAAACAATATACACTACAAGAACACTTGTTGCTATATATCCCCAATACGACATCCAATTATTCTTTTTGTAAGTATATAGTTTACAAAAAATTAAATTGAAGCATAAAAAAATCCTGTAAAAGCAGGATTTTAGGAAAATATTATTTATTAAAATTTATCGTCGTGCATCATAAATTCTAAATCGAACCCCTACTCGCGCATAAACATCAAAGAATTTACTATTAGTATCTGTAATATTATCTACAAAATCGTTCATTACTCCTATTTCTGCCATGATATCGAACATCTCTCCTACCATTTGAGAAAAACCAGCTCCGTACACACCACCAATAATTAACTTCTCATAGCCTTCATCTTCTAATTCTACACCATTTATTTCAAATTTTGTGTTTACTCTAAAAGAAGGTCCGACATTAATAAACCCACGAAACCGATCTTTACCGTCACCAGTTAAGTATCTAAATTTTGGATTAAATCCAACCTGAAGGGTCTCTGCATCACCTGTTCCTTCTATTTCACTGGTACGTTGTAAAAGATCTAAAGAGAAAACAATACTTGTTCTTGCTCTAACTCCCATCACATAACCATATCCCGCATTAACAAAAAAACCGGTTCCACCAGTAGTTTCAGTATTATCAAGGTTTAGTTTAGAAAAAGTAGCACCGGCAGAAACTTCCCAACGGTATTGTCCATAAGAAGCAATAGAAAGCGTTGCAAAAAGAATAAAAAAAACTATTTTTTTCATGATCTTAAATTTAGATTTGAGGTTCTATGTAAAGCGAAAATACTAAAATTTAAAAAACGACCATAAAAAAACCCGTCATATGACAGGTTTTTTTATGTCTCATATTGAGATAATATCCTTTATTTATGCATAAAAGCTTGTTTCTTCAATAAAAACTCTTCGGTTTCTACTATATCTTCATCAGGAATACAACAATCTACAGGACATACAGCAGCACATTGTGGTTCTTCATGAAAGCCTTTACATTCTGTACATTTATCAGGTACTATATAATATACTTCGTCACTTACAGGTTCTTGCGCCTCATCAGCATTTACTGCTTTACCACCAGGAAGAACTACATCTCCTTCTAAATCTGTACCATCAGAATATCTCCAATCATCAGCCCCTTCATAAATTGCAGTATTTGGGCATTCTGGTTCGCAAGCACCACAGTTTATACATTCATCTGTTATTATAATTGCCATAGCTCTTTTTTATTCTAAATTTGCAGTACAAAAATAGCTCGTAAACTAGTGATAAACAAATAAGAAATGTTATTAAATGATCGTATCAAAGCTTTTTCTGAATTAGGAAAGTTTCTTAATCAATTCAAATCCACTGGTTATGAGAAGGTTAATACCATTCATCATAATGATGATTTTTTTGATAAAATGGCCCATAAAATTACTACTGCAGTACATCATAATGGGTGGTTTACAGAAGAAAATGTACTTTTTTCTCTAGAACAATGGAGTAATGCACTTACCGAAAATAATTTAAAAGATTGGCTGTCTTCTTATGTATTAGAAAAAATAGAACCAAAAACTATTGGTGTTGTTATGGCAGGAAATATACCATTAGTAGGTTTTCATGATTTTCTTTCTGTACTAATTACAGGACATCATGTTTTGGTAAAACAATCTTCTAATGATAATCAGCTATTACCTTTTCTAGCTTCATACCTAATAGCAATAGAACCTCGATTTGAAGCATCTATTAAATTTTCTTCAGAAAAATTTAAAAATTTTGATGCAGTAATTGCAACCGGAAGCGATAATACTTCTCGATATTTTGAATATTACTTTGGTAAAGTTCCCAATATCATACGTAAAAACAGAAATTCTGTTGCAATTTTGACAGGAAATGAAACCAAAAAACAACTCGAGGTATTAGGCGAAGATATTTTTAGATATTACGGATTAGGATGTAGAAGTGTATCCAAACTCATGGTTCCAAAAGGGTATGATTTTGATTCTTTTTTTAAAGCCATTTACCGATATCATGATATCATCAACAGTGCAAAATATGCTAACAATTATGATTACAATAAAGCAGTTTATCTAATGAGTAATTACAAATTGTTTGAAAACGGCTTTTTAATGCTAAAAGAAGATGAAAGTTATGCTTCCCCTATTGCTACATTATTTTATGAAACCTATGATTCTATGGATCACCTAAGTAAAAAAATACAAAATGATCACGAAAAGATTCAGTGTATTGTAGGTCTTGATTTTTCTCCAGAATGTATTGAATTTGGTAAGACACAAAGCCCTCAACTTTCAGATTATGCAGATGGTATAGATATTATTGAGTTTTTAACAAAAATTAATTAAATAATTTATCATTTTGATAATGATTTTGTATCATATTATTAGCACCTTTGTGATGTTTTTTCTAACGCTGTTTTTAGAGTAAAGAAAAAACAACGAAACCATACTATTTAACAACAATAAAACTACTAATGAAACCGATACAATTAGATAATCGTTAACGTAAATAGTTATAAAAATTTTAATTGTTGAGGATTCCATGTGGCCATTAAAAACAACAAACATTAGCACATGAAAAAGCATAATTTTAGCGCTGGACCTTGTATTTTACCACAAGAAGTATTTAAAGAAGCATCACAAGCAGTGTTAGATTTTAACAACTCTGGTCTTTCTATTCTGGAGATATCACATCGTAGTAAGGATTTTGTAGATGTTATGGAAGAAGCCCGCAGTTTGGTTTTAGAATTGCTAAATTTAGAAGGAAAAGGATATAAAACACTTTTTCTTCAAGGTGGAGCAAGTACTCAATTTCTTATGACTGCCTATAATTTATTACAAACAAAAGCAGGGTATCTAAATACAGGAACTTGGAGTGATAAAGCTATAAAAGAAGCAAAGCTTTTTGGTGAGATTGTAGAAGTTGCTTCTTCAAAAGATTCAAATTTTAATTTTATTCCCAAAGGATATGATATTCCTAAAGGATTAGATTATTTACACTTAACCAGTAATAATACTATTTTTGGTACACAACTAAAAGATTTTCCTTCTACAGATACCACTCTTGTATGTGACATGAGTAGTGATATCTTTTCTAGACAGATAGATTTCTCTCAATTTGATTTAATTTATGCTGGTGCTCAAAAAAATATGGGCCCTGCAGGAGCTACCGTTGTAGTAATCAAAGAAGATATTTTAGGAAAAGTAAACAGGAAAATTCCTTCTATGCTTGATTATCAAACGCATATTAGTAAAAGTAGTATGTTTAATACCCCACCTGTATTCTCGGTATACACATCAATGCTAACTTTAAAATGGGTTAAAAAATTAGGAGGTATTTCGGCTGTAGAAGAACTTAATGAAAAGAAAGCTAAACTTATTTATTCTGAGATAGATGTAAACCCATTATTCGAAGGTTTTGCTGCAAAAGAAGACAGATCAATAATGAATGCTACATTTAAACTTCTAAATGATGACCTAAAAGAAACTTTTGATGCTATGTGGAAAGAAGCAGGAATTAACGGAATTAATGGTCACAGAAGTATTGGAGGATATAGAGCTAGTATGTATAATGCTTTAAGCCTTGAAAGTGTTGCTACTCTAGTAGATGTAATGGGTGATCTGGAACGTAAAGCTTAAAATAATAATATCCTAACTATAATCATTTAAGACAAGTCAAATTAATTAGGACTTAATATTCAAAATTTAAAAATTGAAAATGAAAGTATTAGCAAACGACGGAGTATCTCAAAGCGGAATTGAAGCTTTAGAAAAAGAAGGCTTCGAGGTTTTAACAACTACAGTAGCTCAAGATCAATTAGTTAATTATATTAATGAAAATGAAATTTCTGTACTACTTGTACGTAGTGCAACTAAGGTAAGGACAGATATTATTGATAATTGTCCTTCTCTTAAGATTATTGGTCGTGGCGGTGTAGGAATGGATAATATTGATGTAGCTTATGCTCGCGAAAAAGGACTACATGTAATTAATACTCCGGCAGCTTCTTCTGGATCTGTGGCAGAGTTAGTTTTTGCACATTTATATGGTAGTGTACGTTTTTTACATGATTCTAATCGTAATATGCCTCTCGAAGGAGATAGTAAATTCAAAAACCTGAAAAAAGCATATGGTAGTGGTATAGAATTAAGAGGAAAAACCCTTGGAGTGATTGGTATTGGGAGAATAGGACAGGCAACAGCAAAAATTGCAATTGGAGTTGGAATGAATGTTATCGCCTATGATCCATTTATAGAGGAAGTAGAAATACCTTTAGAATTCTTTGATGGGCAATCATTAACGTTCAAAATCAAAACCATATCTAAAGAAGAGGTACTTAAAAATTCTGACTTTTTCACACTACACGTTCCTGCACAAAAAGAATACGTGATTGGGAGTTCCGAAATCGAACAGATGAAAGATGGTGCAGGAATCATTAATGCTGCAAGAGGTGGTGTAATCGATGAAGTAGCATTGGTAGAAGCCTTAGAAAAAGGAAAATTAGGTTTTGCAGGGCTTGATGTATTTGAAAATGAACCTAGTCCTGCAATCAAAGTATTGATGAATAATAAAATATCACTAACACCACATATTGGTGCGGCTACAGGAGAGGCTCAAGATCGTATCGGCCAAGAATTAGCTGAGCAAATTATTAAAATTCTGAACTAGAGATAAAATAACCATATAAAAAAAGAACTGTTTCAATGATTGAAACAGCTCTTTTTTTTACTTTTTATCTCATAAAATGGTTTTTTATCCTTTTTTTATCAAAATAAAATGAGTTCATAATTATGATTGTAGGATTAAAAATGTAAATTTAGATTCATTAAAAAATATTTACAATGTCAAGAATTTTAGAACTATTAAATAGCCCTATGGGCAAGCAAATTATCAACGGTGTGAGCTCACAAACGGGCCAATCTCAAGATAAAACCGGAGATCTGTTAAGTATGGCTATGCCTGTACTTATGGGAGCAATGCAACGAAATGTATCTACACCTGAAGGAGCTTCAGGATTATTAGGAGCATTAACTGGTAAGCATACCGGTGGGATTTTAGATAATTTAGGAGGTTTATTTGATGGTGGCGTTGATCAAAGTGTTACTAATGATGGAGCTGGCATTCTAGGCCATATTCTTGGAAATAAACAACCTGTAGTAGAAAATGCTTTAAGTCAAAAATCAGGAATTGATGCTGATTCTGTGGCTCAAATACTAAAAGTTGCTGCTCCAATTCTTTTAGGAGTATTAGGAAAACAAGCTAAACAGAATAATGTAAATGATGCTAATGGATTATCAGCTTTATTAGGTAGTATGTCTGGTGGTGGTGCTAAGCAACAATCATTAATAGAATCTTTCCTAGATGCAGATGGTGACGGTAGTATTCTTGACGATGTTGCCGGAATGTTATTAAATAGTGGAGGAAAGAAAAAAGGAGGCCTCGGAGGGCTGCTTGGCGGCCTTTTTGGAAAATAATACACTTATGCAAATAACTAAATAATAAAATTTTTATTATTTGATGTATTAAAAAGAAATTGCTTATTAGAGTTGTATGACTTTAATAAGCATTTATTTGTAATCAACTACGTTCAATATGAAAGTATTACTAATTTTAGCATTATTTCTATATACCACAAACACTATTGCCCAAATCGATGCTAATGTACTACTAGGATTACCAGAAGCTACCACAACAGACATAAATAGTATTGGTACAGCTACTATACAAGAAGGATCTTTAGTGTTCGATACAGTTAAAAAAAAGGTATTTCAATTTAATGGAACAGAATGGAAAGAATTACTTGAATCCCCATCTGTATTTGCCAAAACCGGAAATTATACTCTTGTAGACACCGACAATCATAATATACTAACTTTTAATAGCATAACAGATGTAATATTAACAGTTCCTGCTGGACTTCCTATAGGGTATAATGTTAGTATATATCAACTGGGAGCAGGAAAAGTAACCGTCACAGGGGCCGCGGGGGTAACTATAAAAAATAGATTATTACGATTTAAAACGGCAGGATTAGATGCTGGAGCCGGTATCGTATGCACAGCAACCAATACATTTCATATCACTGGAGATTTGAAAAGAAATTAATAGCATGGCAAGATTATTACTTTACATAGGTTTGCTTTTTTCGGGCCTTAGTTATTGTCAAATTGGTCAATATAATAACTTTCCTACAATGAGACCGTCTCATATCTTAGATGAAAAACTTACTAATATTAGTTTTGCTTTTTCATTAAGAGTACTAGAATGTGATTATAACGGTTCTCTTGTACGCCTAAGAAGAGATAGTGATAACGCCCAACAAGATTTTGGTTGGGACGATAATGATATTGTAGATGTAACAGCAATAGATGCCTGGAGAGGTGCTGCAAACGTATTCGTAGTTATATGGTATGATCAAAGTGGATTAGGTAGAAATGCTATTCAGAATACCAACGCTTTTCAACCTCGGTTTATAACTAATCCTGCCAGACCTTATTTTTTTGGAGATGGCATCGATGATCGATTAGATATTAATACAAGTATCCAAATTCTTACCAATGCAGGAGTTAACGGTTCTGTTTTTACAGTTTTATATTCTACTTCGGATAATCAGTTTTCATTCGGCACCAGGCAATCTGGTGTTAGCAGAAATCGATGGTCTATTCATGTAAATTGGACAAATAACAGAGTTTATTTTGATTCTGGGATTTGTTGCAGTGATCCTGTACGATGGGCTTCAAATGGCAATAATCAATGGCAACAATTCTCTTTTATTCGTGCTAATGTTGTACAGACAATTCGACAATCGGGTACTATTCTTAGAACCGGAAACTATACTTTGGGTCGCTGCACCGCAACAAATGGAGCCGGTATCTTATATGCTAATGGAGCTAATCAGGAATTTGCAACGAATCGATTTACCGAACTAATTATGTATAGTATGGATATTAATCTTACAGATATCCAGGAAATCGAACAAGATCAGGTTGATTTCTGGAATTTATAATTTCTACAACACTACGGTATTCTTTTTTTAGATATATTTATAAGATTATGAAATGAGCGTAAACAAATTTCATCATTACATATCAACCGATATGATTGTATTTTTTATGCGAATTCCTGAATGTGCAGAAATTTTTAGTTTCTTCATTTTTAGTAAACTATAAAATTTTAAACAGATGAAAAATTGTATTTATATAGTAATCGTAGGAATATTCATTTATAGTTGTTCTACCACCAAAAATAGAAAAATGGATGTAGTCTCAACCGATACTACTTCAGACACCATAAGGATTGCAAATGACAGTTTGGAATATGAGATTATTATTATAGAGCCTGGATTTAATTCATGGTTAATTACTCAAAGACCCAGAGGTTTTTATTCTGAAACATTTTTGGAAACCAGAAATCGTATCTATGTTACAGAATATAATCAAAGAGTGATGCAACCGCAGCGATTTGATCCTAATTTATATCTTCAGCAAATTAATTATGATCCTGCAATTCATTATGGGTATGAAGTAAATTATCTTCTGTATAATTACTTTCTATATTTTGAGCAGCGATATCGACAACGATTTATTGTAACAAGGGGACGACGATTTTGATTTCCATTCTTTTTAGTTGTATTTTTGTAACATGCAAAAATTTAAGGAACGTTGGGAAATAAAAGATAATTGGCAATTAATCTTTCCTATATTAGGACTGCTAAGTCTAGTTTTCTCTTCTTATCTGATTGGAAAATATATTCTGAAATTATTATCAATTACTCAAAACGATAGTTTTTTTATCGGCGTATTATCTGCGATAATAATTTTTCTATCCTCTTTATTTCTTTTTATTACCTTAAAACTCTTTAAAATTCTTGAAACAAAATGGAACGTTTCTTACCGATGGGAACTCATTGCCATTTTTATTGTGTTTGCAGTAACGGGTTCTACTGCTGCCCGTGTTTCTGATCCTATACTTACTTTTATTGGGCTGCATAAAAATACAACAAATGGTTGGCTATATTGGCCAGCAAGAATACTATTGATATTTCCTGTATATCAAATACTACTTATTATCGTAGGGTGGCTCTTTGGACAGTTTAAATTTTTCTGGGACTTTGAAAAAAAGATGTTAAGCAGAATGGGATTTGCTCGTTTCTTTAAAAATTAAGAAATATCTACATCAATAATGTCTTTTACTTTTTCTTTTTTAATCACATACGTATATACCCACATAATAGTAAACGTTGGTATAATATCTAAACCTGGCAAAGCTTCTTCTACAAAGGTAAATACTCCGGCAGCCTTACCAACATTACCCTTATACATTCTGGTCATTAACCAGCCAGCAAGTGGAGCCCATATTACATCTCCAAACTCCCCTACTCCTGGAATCACATAGGTAATCATTCCTAAACCGTCGAAAAGTAAACTTAATCCAAGTTTTTTATATTTATCTTTTGCCATATTTAATACATAATTTATAGTTTAATATACAACAAATAAAGCAAAGAGTATTCCAAAAATTTGTTATCCCAGATCTGCTGTAATTAGCCTCAAAAACTCTGATCGGGTCTCTATTTTTTCAAATTGACCTCTAAAACCAGAAGTAGTTGTCACAGAATTTTGTTTCTGTACTCCTCGCATCATCATACACATATGAGAAGCTTCAATTACTACAGCGACACCTTTAGGTTTTAAGGTAGTATTGATACATTCCAAAATATCATGAGTAAGACGTTCTTGTACTTGTAATCGTCTGGCAAAAACATCAACAATTCTAGGTAATTTACTTAACCCTACTATATAACCATCGGGAATATAAGCAATATGTGCCTTCCCAAAAAATGGCAGCATATGATGTTCACATAACGAATACAATTCAATATCCTTAACAATTACCATATCGTCATAGCCTTCCTTAAACATAGCACTCCTAAGAATTTCGGCAGGATCCTGATGATATCCCTGTGTAAGAAACTGCATCGCCTTTGCTGCTCGTTCAGGAGTCTTGACTATACCCTCTCTTTTTGTATCTTCACCCAGACCTTCAATAATAGATTCAAATTTTTCTTTTACTTCTTCGGTTACTTTTATGTTGTATTCCTCAAAATTTTTATATAGCATAGTAATCAATTGTATTTTTCTTTTTTCAATTTATTTTTAAAGGTAGTATTTAATTTATTAATTTTTGGATGTATCACAAATTGACAATATCCCTGGCTACTATTTTGATTATAATAATCCTGATGATACCCTTCAGCATTATAAAATGGTCCCAATGCCGTTACCTCTGTAACAATGGGGCTATCAAAAACAGATTCATTCTCAAGTGTCCTAATTACTTGTTCTGCTATCTGCTGCTGCTGTTCATTGATATAAAAGATAGCACTTCGATATTGCGTACCACGATCTGCACCCTGGCGATTTAAAGTTGTAGGATCATGGGTTGCAAAAAACACTTCAAGTAATTCTTGATAGCTGATGCATTTGGGGTCATATTCAATTTTAATAGCTTCGGCATGTCCTGTTCTTCCTGTTGTTATTTCGCGGTACGCGGGATTCTTAATCGATCCGCCAGTATATCCAGACACTACTTTTATGACTCCTTCTAAACGCTGAAAAACTGCTTCAGTACACCAAAAACAGCCACCAGCAAATACTGCTGTTTCAAAATTATTTTCTTTCATAACTATTTAGTCGTCTTTTTTTCAACGAAAATACATATATGCAACTCCTTTTTTTGCTTTTTAACTTTTCGTTAGTATCACATCTCCTTATACAAGCCTAGTTTTGCAACTAATCAAAAAAAAGTAAGGTTTTTATTACAATTTTATGGATATACAATTACATTCAAAAGTTTATGCTATACTTTTACTTTTCATAACATTACAATCTTTTGCTCAAGAAAGAAAGGAAATTATAGCAGAAAGAATAAATAATCCTCCAAAAATTGATGGTGTTCTTGATGATGATGTATGGAAAACTCTTCCGGCTCATGGTAATTTTCAGATGTGGCAACCCGGAAACGAGGGCGAAATACCAAAAGAGATACAATCTAAGGTAAAAATGGCATATGATAATAAAGCTGTTTATTTTGGGGTCTACTTATATGACAATCAACCCAATACAGTATTACGCCAATTTAGCCAAAGAGATGATATATTTGTTCAGGCCGATCATTTTAGTATAGCAATAAACACCTACAATGACGGAGTTAATGAAACTCGTTTTTATATAACCAGTGCAGGTACAATTGGTGATGCCAGAGCGAATCAATTTAATGAAGATTTTAGTTACAATGTCGTTTTTGATGCAAAAGTTTCTTTTGATGCTAAAGGATGGTATGCAGAGTTTAAAATACCATATAATGCGCTTCGTTTTCCAGAAGTAGATGTACAGGATTGGAGTATTAACTTTTATAGAAGATCTCTGAGTCGAAATCAAACTCATACCTGGAATTTTATTGATAACAAAATTGGTCAACGCACACAATATAATGGTTTGGTTAAAGGTGTAGAAAACATTAACCCTCCTGTAAGGCTTACTTTTTTCCCGTTTGTACAAGGTTTGGTTTCACATTCTGATGGAGATACCGAAACAGATTTTAGTGCCGGGATGGATGTGAAATATGGGTTAAGTGATAGCTTTACTTTAGATGCAACACTAATCCCGGATTTTGGGCAAGCAGCTTTTGATGAAGTTCGTCTTAATCTGGGGCCTTTCGAACAAACTTTTGGAGAAAACAGGCAATTCTTTACTGAAGGTACCGAATTATTTAATAAAGGGAGTATTTTCTTTTCAAGAAGAGTTGGTGGTAAACCTTCTATATCAATATCTGATGAAGACCTTAATACAAATGAAGTTGCAGAAGATGCTCCTTCTAAAGTAAATCTCCTTAATGCCTTAAAAATTTCGGGAAGAACAAAAGGGAACCTGGGTATTGGTTTTTTTAATGCGATTACAGAAAAAACAGAAATCCGGATTACGGATACTATCACAGGAGCTGTACGTAAAGAAGTAGTCGAACCTATATCGAATTATAATATTTTTGTATTAGACCAGCAGTTTAATAACAACTCTTCTGTTTCCTTAATTAATACCAATGTAACTCGTAGCGGCAGCAAATTTAGAAATGCTAATGTAACCGGGTTGGTTTGGAATCTCGCTAATAAAGCAAACTCCTATCGCTTAACCGGAAGATCCTTGGTTAGCCACGTAAATTCTCCTAGAGATAATATTGGTGGTTTTGCTTCAGAGCTTGATTTTGATCGTATTAAAGGCAAAATCAGATATGGTTTTGGACATGATTTGGCAAATAAAACGTATGATATTAATGATTTGGGAGTAAATTTCAGGAATAATTTCAATAATTTCAGAGTAAGTGCCTCTTATCAAATCTTTGAACCTAAAGGAATATTTAATACATATCGTATTAATGTTTTTGCAAGACACAGGCGATTATATGACCCTGGTATTCAAACACAAAATTCAATTGGGGCAGATTGGTTTTTTGTAACCAGAAAACGATTTGGTTTTGGTGGTAGAGGATCTTATAACTCTAAGAATAAAGACTATTTTGAGCCTCGTGTAGATGGAAGATTTGTTACTTTTAGCAGAAGTATTGGTGGCAGAATGTTTGTTTCTTCTGATTATCGAAAAAAGTTTGCCTATGATATCAGCGCCGGAACAAGGCAATGGTTTGGCGATGGGCAAAAGATATATAGAATAGAAATTTCTCCCCGATATCGGTTTTCTGATAAATTATTAGTGATATGGAGATCAGAATATTATAATCGCCCAAATAATTTTGGGTATGTCGATGATGATGGTACTGATGTATTTTTGGGGCAACGAGATATTATTTCGCTAGAAAACTCTCTAAGTGCTAGTTATAATTTTAATCCATACAAGGCTGTAAATTTACGTTTTCGTAACTTTTGGAGTACTGCCGATTATTCTGATACTATATTTTACATTTTGAACGAAAATGGATCCAGAACTCAAATTGATTATGATACTTCAGAAGATAACCCAAATACCAATTTTAATATTTGGAATCTGGATTTAAGTTTTAACTGGAGGTTTGCTCCTGGTAGTGAAGCTACTCTACTCTATCGTAATCAAATTTTTAATGATGATGAGTTATCAACTTTAAATTACACACAAAGCCTGGATAATTTATTTAACAAACCTATTAAACATACTCTATCTTTAAGAGTGGTTTATTTTCTTGATGTGAATAATTTAAAACGTTCTTCTAAAGGATAATCTTGGGGATTCTAATGATATTGATTACTTTCACTCCTTCAAGTATAGAAAACGGATGATCAAAGCTAATAATATTCATAAAAATTATGGGGACCTTCATGTTCTTAAAGGAGTAGATCTTCATATTAAACAAGGAGAAATTGTTTCTATCGTTGGTGCTTCTGGTGCAGGGAAAACAACATTACTACAGATTTTGGGTACATTAGACAATCCTGATAGAAAAGATGATTCTTCTTTAACAATTAACCAAAATGATATTCTTGAGCTTCAAGATAAAGAACTAAAAAACCAAAAATCAAAAAAGTTGTCAAACCTATTTAAGTTCTTTTTGATAGCCTATGTTATTTTCATTATTCTATCATGGGTTATCTCACCTGATGTTTTTGATATATATACTAAAACAGCAATTAGAATCATACTTACTATTCCTCTGTTGATTTTTGGTATTTTAAATTTTATCAAAAAAAACAAAAAGGATAAGGGGCTTTCTTCTTTTAGAAATGAACAACTTGGCTTTATTTTTCAATTTCACCAGTTGTTACCAGAATTTACTGCTTTAGAAAATGTATGTATTCCTGCTTTCATTAAAAAAACATCACGGATTGAAGTCGAAAAAAGAGCTAAAGAGCTTTTAGATTTCCTCGGGCTTGCTCACAGATATGATCATAAACCTAGTGAGTTATCAGGAGGAGAACAACAACGTGTTGCCGTTGCCAGAGCATTAATCAACAATCCAAAAGTGATTTTTGCAGATGAACCATCTGGAAATCTGGATAGTGAAGCCGCAGAAAATCTGCATAAATTATTTTTTGAACTAAGAGATCAATTTGGACAAACCTTTGTTATTGTAACTCATAATAAGGAATTAGCAGATATGGCAGATAGAAAATTAGTAATGGTTGATGGTAAAATATTAAGGTAGCTATATTATATTGTTAATTGAATTTCCTTTATTTTGAGGATATATTTAATACAATTCAATCTTATTTGAAACAAAAGAGACTGCCCTTTTCAGGCAGTCTTTTTCTTGTAATTTCAAAGTTCTTAAAAATCGATAATTAGTATATGTATCTTAAAGCAGTTACATCATCGCTGCTAAAACGACCACTAGATCCAAATGCTGCACATGAAATCATGATTGATGATCTATCTACACCTGTAGTAGTACCAGGAATATGGATCGCTCCTTCAGAACTTTGCCCTTCATTGCTACCATCACATGATCTTCTAAACCAGTCTGTATGACGTAAACCAATACAGTGTCCCATTTCATGAGCTATTACATGCTTAGAATAAGTTACACCGTTATTAGATACGCTAGGTCCGATTCTCGCCCACTTGTAAGGTCTTCCTCCAGAAGGAAATCCAGCTAATCCACCAGAGCCCAAGTCGCCACGTACATAAACTACTAAATCTGCAGCTTGGTAATTAGTACCAAAACTAAGATTCATCCTAAGCGTTAATCCTAAACTGTTATAGCTATCTACCGCTTGTCTTAAACCTTGTTGTGCAGTTTGGTCTAATCCATTACCACCACCACCTGTGTATCCTAACACTGTGATTGTACGAGCAGAAACAAGGTTTCTGGTTCTATACTGTTTCATCCCGTTATCTAAAGTACCCAAATCTTCTTGATCGTTAAGTCCTGCTACTGGTATTCCTAAATCTGTACCATTAACAAAATAATCTTCAATAGTACCATCTAGGTTTTCGATTGTTTTGATAGAAACATTTTTTGTATTAACTCCCATGTTGTTTAATTTAAGGAGTTGTTCTTTTGTTGGAGTGTTACTTACTTCGTTTACTTCTGCAGTAACTTCTTCTTTTTGACAAGAAGTAATACATCCTGCCACAATAGCGCTAAGTGCTAATAATTTGATAGTTTTCATATTTTAAGTTTGTTAATTTGTGTGAGCCAACAAAAACCAAAAGGTTTTCTATCGTCTCGATTAAAAAAAATAGATATTAAGAACTTTGAAATCTTAATACAATTAAGAGTATGTAATCTTTATTATTCTAAATAAGGTTGTTTAAATTATAGCCAAACAACAAAGCATAAACCGGAGAGAGGTTAAAAAGACCTCATATGAATCAAAATTTGGAAAGTTATTTTTTGATTGTTCCTCAATAAAAAATTTTAAATCTCAATTTTTAGGTTTTCAAAATGGTCCCTAAGAATCCTAAAATGGTATTTAAAAAATATTCCGGTTTATAACTTTGTGGCAACCAAGAATACAATCTATAGTTATTCTATAGACTATTGTTTATTTAGTAAAAACAAAATTGGAATACTGTTGAATAGTGTTTTCATAAGTTGAATGTTTGTGTAAAATTAGTTGATGCTAAATTCAGCAAAAAAAATACTCAAATCAATAATTAGATGTCTTTAATCGTGATTTAAGACATCCTAAATCACGATTAAAGACACTTATAAAAAGACGCTTAACACAATAGGTGATGGGGTTTTCTGACTTTAATTACAACCATAATACACTTATCAATAAAAAAACAACTGAAATGCGAAAAGACTGCCCTCTCAGGCAGTCCCTTCTAAAAAAAATCAAAGTTCTTACTAAATTTTATATTAATACATGTACTCCAATGCAATAACGTCATTTCTATTTAGAGTCCCATTTTGAGGGTTTCCTTGTGCTGGACAAGAAATCATCAAAGATGTGATATCTACTCCAGTTGGAGTTCCTGGAATATGGATAGCACCATCAGCACCTTGACCTTCTGGTTGACCATCGCATACTCTTCTCTGCCAATCTGTATGACGTAATCCTATACAATGCCCCATTTCATGAGCAATAACATGTTGAGTATACGCAACTCCTCTATTTTTGACACTAGGCCCGATTCTCGCCCACTTGTATGGTCTTCCACCAGAAGGAAATCCTGCTAATCCACCTGACCCTAAGTCACTTCTTACGTATACTACTAAATCAGCAGCCTGGTAATTAGTACCAAAAGTAAGTATCATGTTAAGAGAAGTATTTAAACTATTGTATCTATCAACAGCTCTCTGTAATGCCTGTCTCCCTGTATTAGACAGTCCATTACCACCACCACCTGTATAACCTAATACATTAATTGTACGGTTATTACTAGAGACAATGTTACTTGTTCTATACTGCTTCATTCCGTTATCCATAACCCCTAAGCTTGGCTGATCTGCAAGTCCAGCAACTGGTATTCCTAGATCCGTTCCATTAACAAAGTAGTCTGCACTACTTCCATCCAGATCGGTTACCGTTTTTACAGATACATCTTCTGTATTAACTCCCATGCTTTCTAATTTAAGAAGTTGTTCTTTTGTAGGAGTATTATCTATTTCATTTACTTCGGCAGCAACTTCTTCTTTTTGACAAGAAGTGATGCATCCTGCCACGATAGCGCTTAGCGCTAATAATTTGATAGTTTTCATATTTTAAGTTTGTTAATTTGTGTGAATCAATAAAAACCAAAAGGTTTTCTATCATCTTGATTAAAAAATTAGATATTAAGAACTTTGAAATCTTAATACTGAAATAATATATTCTGTATAGTCTTCAAGCCACTTTAGCATATGGCCATATAACCAAGTATACCTAAGTTAGTCTAGCATAAAAAAACATCTAAAATTGGCCTGAGCGAGAAAGTTGTTTTTTGATTGTTATAATGAGAATTTTAAATTTTCAACTTTAAGCCTTCAAAATGGTACCTTCGACTCTAAAATTGTATTTAAAATAATTTGGTCTATATTTTTGATATCCAAAAAAATGTATAACCAGTAGTTATCCATAGGTCCTTGTAATTTTTATCAAAAACAAGAACTTGGAATAGTGTTTAATAGTATTTTCATAAGTCTATTGTTTGTGTAAAATTAGTTGATGCTAAATTCAACAAAAAAAGCGTACTAATCAACAAACAGGTGTCCTCTAACGTGATTTAAGATGTCTTAAATCATAATAAGAAACACATAAAATAAGATAATTAATCATCTACGTTTTTTGCATATGATGAAGGGGAAACTCCAACAATATCCTTGAAGTTTTTGTAAAAAGATGCTCTGGAGTTAAAACCAACTTCGTTAGCTATTGCAGAAATGCTAAATTTTTTATGTCTATCCATAGACAAAAGTTGCTTAAACTCTTCTATCCTGTAATAATTAATATAATTATTGAAATTTTTATGTTCTATCTTATTAATCGCTTTAGAAATTAACCTTTCTGGCAATTTTACCTCTTTGGCAAATGTTTTTAAAGTAATTGAAGGGTTTAAATACGCTTTGGTTTCTATCATATATTCTTCAATAATCCTCATAATATTTTCTAGTTCTGCCTTAGTTTCTTTTTCTTCTACTTTGGGGGAAATCATATTTATAATATTAATCTGTACCAGGCTCGCAATAGTAACATAATAGAGAGAAAGCAAATGAATAGTATTCATCAAATACCTATAAAACTTTTCATTAATAAACAAGTTAAATGAATTTCCTGAAAGATTAAATAGGATACAGATAATACAAAAAATCGTTAACCAATTTAATGATTTGTTTTTGGTGACTTCATAGTAATACGATAATTGTTCCTTATGTTTATTATTAATTTTAATAATCATAACAGACATTGTTATAATATAGATTGCAGCAAAGATGTTCACTATTTTGCCAAAATGCATTTCATTCAAAATCGTATGCATTTCTGGATTTTGCAACACCAAAATAAAAAATACTGATAAAAATAAAAACTCTATGATTGCAGGAATATAATAATAGATTTTATGTTTTATATAAATTCCCGCCGTTTCTACTGCGTAGAAAAACAAAAAACTCATACTCAGAAAATTAAATCGAAACGGGTGATAATAAACGGCAGGATGTTTCACATATTTAAAAACAAAATACATCACCATCTCAACACATAGCGTAACAAAAAACAGACCCAGATATCTATTGATATGTACTTTTTTAGATCGGTAAAAAAGAAGAATAACAGTGATAACTAACGTTTGTAAGCCGCTTATCAAAAATAAATAATCTATAATTTTCATCTCAAGAATCTTTAAATAACAAAAAAACACTGACTGTTATCATATAGATCAATAGAAATGCCTATATGTAATGTAACATACTAAAAACTATTTTTTTAATAGCATTAAAACAGATAAACTTTTTAACACATAAATTTATTGTACACAAAACTTGAATCTGTATTTTATTTAACCTTTTTCTTAAATAACAATAGATATTCATTAAAATCATCATCTTTGCTGATAATAAGACAATAAAATGATATTATATCCTCGTGAAGAAATTTAACTATATCGAGCTCAAAGATTTTCTGGATGAAAAGGCTTTTTACTATGAACAACCAAAATTTATTGAAACAGATCCGGTACAAATCCCTCATCTATTTACTGAGAAAGAAGATATTGAAATCTCAGGATTCCTTACCGCTACCATTTCCTGGGGAAATCGAAAAAGCATCTTAACCAATTCTCACAAATTAATGTCACTTTTGGGGAATAGCCCGTATGATTTTATAATGAATCATACCCAGGTAAATCTTGAAGATCTTAATGGTTTTGTACATCGAACTTTTAATAGTACTGATCTCTCCTACTTCATCACAGCACTAAGGCATGTGTATACTAAGTATGGTGACATGGAAGCATTTTTTACATTGTATAAAGAAGAAGATAATTTTCAGAATGCAATTCATAACTTTAAAAAAGAATTCTTTTCTTTACCTCACCTAATTAGAACAGAAAAACATGTTAGTGACCCTCATAAAAACTCTGCTGCCAAACGAATCAATATGTTTCTACGGTGGATGGTAAGAGATGCTTCTGCCGGGGTTGATTTAGGTATTTGGCGTAACCTCTCCCCTGCTCAATTATCATGCCCATTAGATGTACACTCGGGAAACGTAGCTCGCAAACTGGGATTGCTTACACGCAAACAAAATGATGGAAAAGCATTGTTAGAGCTTGATACAAAATTGAGGGACTTAGATCCCACAGACCCGGTTAAGTACGATTACGCTTTATTTGGACTTGGAGTTTTTGAAAAATTTTAAGTTTAGAACCATTCTAAAAAGTAATCTTAATTTTACATTCTAAACATTTAGATGATATTTCTTTAATAAACATAAAACATCTTCATAAAGTCGTTGAGGGAGACCTTAAACTAAATTTGTGGAAACAAAAATCCACACAATCATGAAAAATTATCTTTTTATTGCCTCTCTAGGTGCTGCATTACTATTGACCTCTTGCAACTTAGACGACTACACAGGGGGGCCTACTAAACCTCCTACAGGGAAAATTGAACTGAAAAACCATTCTATCTCCCCAGTTTTATTAGAAAAAACTCCCGAATTTTCTGATATAGAAATATACAACCTGCTTTCTTCTGAAGATACCTATATTCCTGATTTTACATATGGTTCTATGGCAGATGGTGCAGGATTACTTCGTAATAAAAACGGAACATTTACTTTAATTAATAATATAGAAGCAGATTATTCTATTGCCAGAATCACATTAGACGAAACTTTTAAACCTATTAAGGGAGAACATATCCTTAATGCTTTGGCCACAGCAAATACCGCCCAGTGTTCTGGTTCACTAATAACTCCATCTGTACATGGTTTTGGTCCTCTATATCTTTCTGGTGGTGAGTGGGGAGGAAATTCTAAAGGCGTTTTTGCAACCAACCCATATAAGAATGCATCAGAAGCTTCTGCCCCCAGAATGTTACCTGCATTGGGGCAATGGTCTACCGAAAATGCAGTAGCATTGAGCAGACGTGCATACCCAGGCAAAACTGTTGTTTTTATTGGTGATGACAATAGTAATAACGAAGTTCCTTCGGGGCAACTAGGAATGTATGTTGGTAGACAAGGTGATCTTGAAGGAGGTAAATTATATGGATTGAAAGTAACCTCTCCAGGAGTAACCTACGAAGTAGATATGAAAGAAGGGGTTTCTTATGATATGGAATTTGTAGAATTAACCGAAAAAGATATTGATTTATTAGATGCCGAAGCCAAAGAAAAAGGAGTAATGGGATTTTCTAGATTAGAAGATATAGATTGGAGAAGAGGACGCAGCAGAAAGAATAACCAAGAAGTATACTTTGCCGTAACAGGAAGGGATAAACCCGGATTAGTAGGAAAGGGAACACGTTCTGGAAGAATATACAAAGTAGAACTAAATAATAGAACTCCATATGGCCCCGGTAAAATAACTTGTGTATTAGATGGTGACAAAATTGGTGGTACTGCTGAAGCTTTTCATAGTCCAGATAACATTTTAGTAACCGAAAATTATGCTTACATACAAGAAGATCCAAATGGCATTCAAGATTTTAAACCTGCGGCAAATCACTATTCGAGATTGTATCAATACAATTTAAACACTAGAGAATTAAAAGTAGTATTAGAATGTGATCAACCTAAAGCAGCAGCAGCTGGATATGGTAGTCTAGATAGAATCTGGGAAATAACAGGTATGATTGACATATCAGACGTTATAGGTGTAAATAAAACTTTTCTTATGATTACCCAAAATCATGGATGGGAAAGAGCAGACGGAATGCCTTTTACCGATCCTACAGCAAACCCCGATGTAGCAAATAGTCGTAAAGAGGGTAGTATGCTTTATGTAATTAAAGGTTTAGAACGATAAACCTATGATTTTATTTAAATACAACAAAGAGGCTTATTTTGTGATAAGCCTCTTTATCATATTCGGTATTTTTTCTTCTTGTTCAAAAAAGAAAGAAGTAAAAACAGAAAAAACACCATTCAATATCCAAATGAAAGAACAATTCATTATCGATATCACTATGGCAATTAATCACCTGGATAGTGCTAAAACCAATACTGCTAATACCAAAAAATATTTCCTTCAATCCAGGAAGTATTTCAAAAAAATTGAACCCATTTTGGCTTCTTTGGATATTGAAAACTATGGCTTCTTAAATCAACCTAACATTCTGAAAGTTGAAGAAGATGACTTTACCGATATAAAAACTAAACAACCAAGTGGATATCAAGTTCTCGAAGAAGAGATTTTTACAGAAGAAATGAATGCTGTACTGGTGAACAAACACTTGAATCTGGTATCAAACAGATTAAAACTAATTAAGAAAAATATCAGTTTTAATCACTTAAAGACATATCATTTTTTATGGCTATTTAGAAAATCAATAGTTCAAATTGCACTTACAGGAATAACAGGTTTTGATTCTCCTGTCTTAGAGAATTCCTTGGAAGAGTCTAAAATAGTATACCAAAGCTTAAAGATGTATTTATCGATCTTTAAAAATGAATTTAACGACGTAGCACTTTTAAAAAAATGGAATCAGGAAATAGACGCATCAATTAAAGATTTAAATGGTGATTTTAACACGTTTGATCGATATCACTTTATTAAAAATCATATGCATAAACAATTAGAATTATGGAATCAGGTTGTAAATGATTGGCAGGTGAGTTTTCCCTTTGAGTTAGCAATAAAAAATGATGCTACTTCTCTTTTTTCTCAAGATACCTATAATCACACTTATTTTGCTGATAGAAATTCTGGAGAAATGACTTCAGAAAAAATAGCATTGGGAAAAAAGCTATTCTACGACACTAACCTATCTTCGAATAAAAAAATGAGTTGTGCTACCTGCCATCATCCGGATAAGGCATTTACAGATGGATTAAAAATTGGCGCAAAAGTTACACGTAACACTCCTACTTTATTATATGCCGGCTTGCAAAAAGCATTTTTCTATGATAAAAGAGCTGGTAGTTTAGAGGGCCAGATCATTGCTGTGATAGAAAATGAAAATGAATTTCATACAGATTTAGAAACACTAAGAGAAGTTGTTACACAAGATAGTCTATACACAAAAAGTTTCGCAAAAGTTTTTAAAAATCAAAAGGTTAGCAATGCAGAAATTAGGAATGCTATGGCTAGTTATATAAGAAGTTTAGCGCCTTTTAACTCTAAATTTGATCGAAACATAAACAGCCTGGAGCATACGCTTACTCAAAATGAAATTAATGGTTTTAATCTTTTTAATGGTAAAGCCAAATGTGCTACATGTCATTTTGCCCCTATTTTTAATGGTACTGTCCCCCCTAACTATAGAGAATCAGAAATCGAATTAATTGGGGTTCCAGGACAAAATGATACTATCAATGCTACTATTAGTACCGATTTAGGAAGGTATTATGTGTATAATACTCCCGAAAGAAAGCATTTTTTTAAGACTCCAACGATTAGAAATGCTGGAAAAACAGCTCCATATATGCATAACGGAGTATATACTACTCTAGAAGATGTTATCGATTTTTATAACCGTGGAGGTGGTATTGGTATTGGTATCCAGAATGAATATCAAACATTACCTCCCAATCCCTTAAATCTAACTAATCAGGAAATAAAGGATATTATTTTATTTATACATACATTAGAAGATGATATTGAAGCGTACTAAAAAGGAATTTGATCACTATTCTTAACCCATTTATGAATTTGGATATAGATATGTAGTATATCTTTTTCAAACAACATTACGGTTATCACGTAAAATTGTTATGTAATGCTAATTAATTCGCATTATCTGGGTTATTTTTGTTAATTTTATTAAGAATTGATTCTTATATACATCAATTCTTTGTAAGAGAATGATATCGAATGCTATACCCATAAACGAAAACTTTAGGTTAGAAGCTTTAAAATCATTAGACATTCTGGATACCGAATCACAGAAAGAGTTTGATGAGATTACAGCTCTTGCTGCATATATCTGTGAAACAGATATGGCGCTAATTTCGTTGGTAGATAATGATAGACAATGGTTTAAATCTAAGCATGGATTAAAAACGTGTGAGACTCCTCGCAATAATTCACTTTGCTCTCATGTTGTTTTACAGCCTCATGCCCCTTTAATAATTAAAGATACCCGAGAAGATAAGCGTTTTAGTGACAGCCCTATTATTCTCGAAGAAAAACCTATTATTTTTTATGTCGGAATTCCTTTAGTAGATAAAGATGGTTTTGCTTTGGGTTCCTTATGCGTTATGGATAGTGTTCCCAGAGAGCTTTCTAATAAACAGCTAGAATCCCTTAATGCTCTGGCAAAGCAAGTAATTATTCTTTTTGAGCTTAACAAAAAGAATAATGATCTTCAAATAATTCAAAACAAGTTAAAAAAACATAACGAATCTTTAAGGGAATTTGCAAGAGTGATATCACATGATCTCAAAATGCCATTAGCTAATGTTATTACATCGACAGACTTATTAAAACTTAAACTGGGAGATAAACTCGATAATGAAAGTTTAGAATATTTCGATTACATCAAAACTTCTTCTTTCTCTATGAGTAGTTATATTAGTGATGTACTTGATCATTATGAGAGTGAAAGTTTAATACATAATAAACCCGAAGAATTTTATTTAAATCACCTATTGAATAAAATTGTTGATTTACTTACGATGAAACCGGATTTTACTATCTATTTTCCAGAAGAAGATCCAATCATACGGTGTAATAAACTAGCCTTAAAACAAATTTTCTTTAATCTTATCGGAAACAGTATTAAATATAATGACAAAGATCAGATCATTATATCAATAGAAACAAACGAAGATGAAAATTTCTATTATTTCAGAATAACGGATAACGGAATGGGAATTCCGAATGATAAATTGGATACTATTTTTGAGCTTTTCACTACTGCTAATACTGCAGATAGGAGTGGTAATAAAGGTAATGGTATTGGGCTTTCTACAGTAGAAAAGTTAGTTAAGAACCTAGGGGGCTATATTAAAGTATCTTCTAAAGAAAAAATTCAGACAACTTTTGATTTCTCTATAAAGAAATCTATTTAAACTGTTTTAGATAGTATTTTTGCTACGCAAGCCCGAGCGCATTTTTCACCATCAATAGCAGCAGAAATTATGCCTCCAGCATATCCTGCACCTTCACCACAAGGGTATAATCCTTTAATTTTTGTATGTTCTAATGTTTTCCAATCTCTAGGAATACGAACAGGTGATGATGTTCTAGACTCGGGAGCATGTACCACTGCATCATTCGTAAGATACCCTTTCATACTTTTACCAAATACTTTAAAACCATCTTGTAATGTTTGATAAATAAATTTGGGAAACACTGCACCCATATCAGCAGATGTTATACCTGGTTTATACGAAGTTTCCGGAAGATTTGTTGATATTCTTCCTTCTACCATATCTACTAGTCTTTGCGCGGGAACCTTTTGAGTCTTTCCTCCTACTTGCCATGCATGTTGCTCTATACTTTTCTGAAAATATACTCCGGATAATGGACCATATTTAGAAAATTCTTTAAAATCTTCTACCCGTAATTCTATAACAATACCACTATTGGCTGTGGGTTGATCCCGTTTAGAAGGAGACCAGCCATTTGTAACTACTTCCCCAGGGCTAGTAGCGCAAGGAGCAATCACACCACCAGGACACATACAGAAAGAATACATTCCTCTACCTTTTACCTGTTTTACGATACTATAGGGTGAAGGAGGTAAATAAGGTCCTCGAATCTCACAAGAATATTGGATTTGATCTATGAGTTTTTGCGGGTGTTCTACTCGTACTCCCAAAGCAAATGGTTTTGCTTCGATCTCTATTTTTTTATCATACAATAGTGTAAATATATCTCTTGCAGAATGTCCTGTGGCCAGAATAACTTTATTAGTAGTAATAGTACTCCCATCCAACAGAGTGACTCCATTGATTTCAGAATTTTTAATATCAAAATCAATTACACGAGTATCAAAATGTACCTCTCCTCCTCTCTCAACAATTTTTTCTCGTATTGCAGCTATAATACCTGGTAATTTATTTGTCCCAATATGAGGATGTGCTTCGACCAAAATTTGATCGGTAGCTCCAAACCCAACCAAAAGCTCTAAAATACGATGTACATCCCCTCTTTTCTTAGATCGGGTATATAATTTACCATCACTATATGTGCCTGCTCCACCTTCTCCAAAACAATAATTAGAATCTTCGTTAACAATATGATTTCTGGTAATGGCTTTAAGATCTCTACGACGTGCCTGTACATCTTTTCCTCGTTCCAAAACAATGGGTTTACAACCCAATTCAATACAGTGTAATGCTGCAAACAGGCCTGCAGGACCGGCACCAATGATAACTACCTCTGGTGCATTAGAAACATCTGGATACTCTGGCAATACAATAGGTTGATCTATAAAGTCTTCTTGTACATATACTTTTAGCTTCAAATTAATCTTAATTGCCCGTTGCCGTGCATCTATAGAACGTTTTAAAACCTGAATATGTCTAATTTCATCCAAAGGGATTCCATTTTTATGTGCAACCTTACTTGTTAACCGATCGGGATGTGCAGCAATTTCTGGCGAAACTTGTATCGTGAATTCGTATTGCAATCTTAACTTAAGTTTTCAATTTAGAGCGAAGATACAATATTCTTTGCTTCAAAATAATGCAGATAAAACATCAAAATCATATTTATAGGCAAGTCGAATCTTTTTAGATTTAACCTTTTCTTAAGATATTAGTCCCTATCTTTGGTCTCAAACAAACCTTAAATTTACAATTATGAAAAAGCTTTTTTTATTAGCAATTGCGGTAATCGGTTTTTCAATTTCTTCAAATGCACAGGACATCAAACTTGGTTTTAAAGGTGGGGTAAACTTTGCTACGTTAAATGGAGACGGTTACAATGGTTTAGATGGGCGTACAGGATATCATATTGGTGCTGTAGTTCAAGTTGGATTATCAGACATGTTTGCTGTACAACCAGAACTTATATATTCTGCTCAAGGGGCAAAATTTAAGGCCTTTGGGATTGATCAAGATATTGATGTTGATTATTTAAATCTTCCTGTTTTGGTAAAATTCAAATTCGCTAAATTTTTTAGTGCAGAAGCAGGACCTCAATTTGGTTTTATAGTTAATGATAATTTTAATGGTGGTACTGATCCAGAAAGTTTTGATCTAAGTGCTGCTGTAGGTGCCGGGGTAGAATTTGGTTCTTTTTTCGGTCAATTACGATATAATATTGGATTTACTGATATTGTAGATAATGTAGAAGCTAAAAATTCTGTATTTCAAGTTTCAGTTGGATACTATATCTTTTAGTAAAAAAGTTTTATATATAGAGCGGAAGTCTTACTTCCGCTTTTTTTAGACATAAAAAAATAATATCTCCTTCCCTTACTACTCTATGCTTATTTTAATTTTTGACTGATAGTTTGTGAATTGATAATTTTGAAATTCATAAATCCCAAATCTTATAGTATATTTGATAAACCTTACTAAGGAATGCAGTTTAAACACCCAGAATTTCTTTACGCTCTCTTTTCACTTATAATTCCTATTCTAGTTCATTTATTTCAGTTACGACGCTTTCAGAAGGTTAATTTTACAAATGTTCAGTTTCTAAAAGCGGTTACCATACAAACTCGTAAGAGTTCTCAGATCAAAAAATGGTTAACGCTTCTTGCTCGGTTATTAGCTATGACTGCTATCATTTTTGCTTTTGCACAACCATTTTTGGCATTAGAAGAAATTGTTGGCAAAAAAAGTAAAACCGTATTATACCTGGATAATTCGTTTAGTATGCAGGCCAAAGGCTCTAAAGGGCCTCTCCTAAAACGTGCTGTACAAGAAATCCTTAGTGACCTTCCTGAAGAGGAAATCATATCTCTTTTTACTAATACAGAGACTTTTATTGATGTTTCTAAACAAGATATTCAAAATGACTTATTACAAATCGAGTACTCATCTAATCAACTCTCTTACTCGGCGGCCTATCTTAAAGCTAAACAATTAGTAGGAACATCTTCAGAAACCAATAAACGTATCGTAATGGTTTCTGATTTTCAACAAAAAGAAAATACCTTTAGTATACAAAAAGATACAGATATAAAAACACACCTTGTTCAGCTACAACCTGTCACCAGGCAAAATATTGCCATTGACAGCCTGTATCTAAGTCATAACACTAATAATGACCTCACTCTTAATGTAGTAATAAGCAATACTGATACTAATGCAGAAAATACCTCTATTGCGCTATATAATGATAATAAATTAATTGCCAAAACAGCAGTTTCAATTCCCGAAAATGGTACAACTGAAACTGAATTCCGCTTAGACGAGAATATAAAAATTAATGGTCGGGTAACTATAGAAGACCCCGTAATAACCTTTGATAATTCAAGGTTCTTTACTATAAATGCTCCAGAAAAAATAAAAGTTGTGGCTATTAATGAAACAAATGATAATTTTATAAAAAATATTTTTACTTCAGATGAATTTGAAGTGCTAAGCAGTTCTCTCGAAAGGCTTAATTATAATGATATTAGTAATGCAAACTTGGTGATCATTAATGAGGTTAAACAAATTCCGGTATCACTTATCAATGCATTAAAGCCTTTTGTTGATCAAGGAGGTACTATTTGTTTTATTCCCACTACAAATGGAGATTTGATTTCGTATCAACAGTTTATAAATGGATATTCGACACAAGGGCTATTGGCAGAAATAATACGGGAAAAGAAAATCACTTCTATTAACTTCTCACATCCATTATATCGTGGGGTTTTTGATAAAAAAATCACCAATTTTCAATATCCAAAAGTAAATAGTTATTATCAGGCAAATGCATCCAATATCATACTATCTTTTGAAGATAATACCCCTTTCTTATACAAAACAAATAATATATATGTATTTACTTCGGCTATAAATCAGGAAAATTCTAATTTTAAGAATTCTCCTTTAATCGTTCCTACATTATATAATATTGGTAAACAAAGCTTGCAGCTTACCGATATATCATATACTATTGGTCAGATTAATTCTTATGATATTCCTATAGCTCTAGGACAGGACGGAATATTGTCTTTGGTTTCTGACCAGGAAAATATCATACCATTACAACAGAGTTTTTCTACAAAAGTGAATATAACGACAGACGAAGTTCCTACACGAGCAGGAATTTATAGTGTACAAGATAAAAATAACAGTATTCAACAACATGTAAGTTATAATTATAATAGTGCAGAGAGTGATTTACAATACTATAATTTAACTACTACAGAAGATTATCAAGTAAGCCAATCAGTCACAGAGCTTTTTGACCAGATAAAAGAAGAGACTAGTGTTGATGAACTTTGGAAATGGTTTGTTATTTTTGCATTGATATTCTTACTAATTGAAATACTACTATTAAAATATCTAAAATGAACTTCTTATTAAAGGCTGCTACTGTAATTGACCCAAAATCTCCTTTTCATCGTCAAACAGTTGATATATTAATCGAAAACGGAGTAATTACAGATATAAAAAAGACAATCAAAGCCTCTGATCATGTTGAAGAAGTTATATTAGATAACCTACACATCTCACAAGGATGGTTTGATAGTAGTGTAAGTTTTGGTGAACCAGGGTATGAAGAACGTGAAACTATTGATCATGGTTTACAAGTGGCTGCAAAAAGTGGTTTCACAGCTATAGCGTTACACCCAAATACATTACCGGTAACCGACAATAGTACTGCTATTGGTTTTCTGAAAGGAAAATCTCTAAATAACGCAGTATCACTATATCCGATCGGAGCGTTGACCATACAATGTAAAGGTGTGGATATGGCAGAATTATACGATATGCAACAAGCGGGTGCTATCGCCTTTGGAGACTATAAAAAAGCTATTCAAAATCCTAATTTATTAAAGATTGCTCTTCTCTATGTACAAAATTTTGACGGATTGGTCCTATCTTTCCCTCAAGAAAATAATATTGCCGGTAAAGGAATGGTTAATGAAGAAGAGCAAAGTACTTTACTTGGGTTAAAAGGAATTCCTGCATTAGCAGAGGAGTTGCAGATCGCGAGAGATTTGTTTCTATTAGAATATACCGGTGGCACTTTACATATCCCTACAATTTCGACAGCAAAATCGGTAGCATTAATTCGGGATGCCAAGGCAAAAGGATTACAAATAAGTTGTAGTACAACTGTTCATCATTTAACCCTAACCGATAAAGAGCTGGTTACATTCGATACTAATTATAAGGTGCTTCCCCCATTAAGAACACAAAAAGATGTAGATGCCTTGATAGAAGGTATAAACGATGGTACCATTGATATGGTTACCAGTGATCATCAACCCATAGATGTAGAACATAAAAAAGTAGAGTTTGATCACTCAAAATACGGTACTACTGGTTTAGAAAGTGCCTTTGGAACTCTTAATACGATATTAGATATTGAACAAACTATAGCAATGCTTACCAGTGGTAAATCTATTTTCAAAATAGAAAGTGAAAGTATTGAAATAGGTAATAAAGCAGATTTATCTTTATTTAACCCTACAGGGGATACTACTTTTACCAAAGAGCAGGTTATATCTTCTTCAAAAAATAGTGCTTTTATAGGAAAATCTACAAAAGGAGCTCCTTATGGTATTATAGCTAATGGAAAAATGATATTAAAATAAGTATATTACAGAACTAATTCTTCATTACAATCTAGTGTAGTAATAAAATCAACCCAACAATTATGCAATCTGACTACGCAAAACAAGGAAAAACAGCAGCTATTGTTTCGTATATCACTATTATTGGTACAATTATAGCTTTTTTTATGAACCAGGAAAGCAAAAATCAGTTTGCAAGTTTTCATATCAGGCAAGCACTGGGTTCATGGATTAGTTTCTATCTTTTAATAGCTTTGGCTAATATTTTTGACTCACTAATGATTCATATCGCTTTCTATATCTTCTGCATCGTACTAATTGTTTTTGGGCTTATCTTGGCAATACGAGAAGAGCAAAAAACAGTTCCTATTTTGGGGCCATATTTTCAAGAGTGGTTTAGTTTCATTAAATAGATGATTATAACGAACTACGTTATGTTTAAAAAAATAGCAAAACTAGTTCTTAAGCTCTTATTTTTTCTTTTTTTAACGGCTCTAACTCAAATTGGCGGAGTTATATTTGTTCTTATAGAATTACTTGCTAAAAGAAACATACACAAGTATAGGTTCAAAAAAGCAATTATATTCCTTATCTCATATGTAGGTATAACATTTTTGATTGTGCCCTATATTGCCCCATTATTTGGTAGAGAAAAAATTAGAGATACCACGCAAATAAAAGCGCATAGCTTCGTAACAAAACTTTTAAACCGAAATTATGTACGTCCAGAACTTCGTATTGCACTAGAAGAAACTGCTAATTCGTTTCATCAAACAAATCCAAATATCGCATTGGTATATTTGGATGCTAACTTTCCATTTATAGATGGTTTTTCATTGCTTCCGCATTTAAGTCATAATGATGGAAAAAAAATTGACATCACATTTATTTACCGAGATCATAATAATCATATAACCAACAAAAAACCTTCAGTTAGTGGCTATGGAATATTTGAATCCCCTACTCAACAAGAATATAATCAAACCATAATTTGTAAACAAAAAGGAAACTGGCAATACGATTTTACAAAATACACAACTTTTGGAACCTTAAACAAACGGTTAAAATTTTCTGAAAAAGCTACAAAAGATTTACTTTTGGCAATCGTAAAACAAAAACAGATAGAGAAGGTTTTTATAGAACCACATCTTAAGAATAGATTAAAGATACACAGTGTCAAAATACGATTTCATGGATGTCAGGCAGTACGTCATGATGATCATATACACATACAATTAAAATAAATTATGCAAACCAAGACATTATCACTATATCACATTGTAAAAGAACCAACAATAAAAAAAGACAAGACTCCTGTTCTATTTATGTTTCATGGGTATGGTAGCGATGAGAATGATCTTTTTTCTTTTGCTGCAGAACTTCAGGAAGAATTATTCATTATTTCGGTTCGGGCACCTTATCCTATGCAACCTTATGGTAATGCATGGTATGCGATTTACTTTGATGCCGCTCAAGGAAAATTTAGTGATAATAAACAAGCTATCGAATCCAGAGATAAAATTGCTAATTTTATAGATGAAGCCATAAATGCTTATGATCTGGATAAGGATAATATTACTCTTCTTGGATTTAGCCAGGGAACCATCCTTAGTTATGCGGTTGCACTCTCTTATCCGCAAAAAGTAAAAAATGTAATTGCATTAAGTGGATATATAAATGAAGATATTTTGGCTGATGATTACAAAACAAATGATTTTTCTAAACTAAACTTATATTGTTCTCATGGTAGTGTAGATCAAGTAATTCCTGTAGATTGGGCACGTAAAGCTCCTATGCTACTTTCAGAACTTGGTATACCAAGTTCCTTAAATGAATTTCCGGTAGGCCATGGTGTTGCACCACAGAATTTTTATCAATTTAAAGATTGGTTGAGCACTCACATTTAACATTAGAGCCCAAATGTAATTTTATACCAAATACCTGTTTTTTTATAACAACGTAATTTAAACCCTAAAAAATTGTATCCTTTTTAGTTTAAATTATCTAAAATATACCCAACCCAAGTATACAACATGGGCTCGATTGTATGCCATACTGTTTGTAACTATTCCAAATTCCTGCGTACGATTTCATTTTAGATTTTAATTAATATTTGAAATATCAAATCTCTAAATATTAATTGAAAAAGCAGCAAAAATGCACCTGACAATTAGGTGACAATTACCAGACTTCCTTTATATAAAGCTGAAATTTAATTTTATATATAGCTTTTGGTTTTTATCTAAACCAAGGAAGTAGTACATTGATTGGCGGAAGAATTATACCTAAAATAGAAGAAAGATTGATATATTTTAAAAGTTTATTCAATTCTCAAGTGATTCTTTCGTATAGTACACTGGCTTCTATAAGAAATGTAGCACAGGTGATAAGCTATACATTTTGGATTGATACCAAATCAAATATAAATATTTTGTTTTTATCTTTTTTGTTGAAAATGCCAAATTTTATATTTGGCGACTTTAAAAATAAACACAGACCTTTCGATAAAGTACAAAAAACCTATATTTTCTTATACCTAGCGTCCCGTAGGGCAATATATTGTTCATAGTTTTTTTTGACATAGTTAAAATTATCAAAAAACAACTAACTCCAGAGTCGAATACCTATCATACCGTGCCATAGTAAATAACAAGTAACTATTAGGTGCAAACAAGACAGAATTGCTGAATACCAATACATTATTCTATTCATAGTTGCTCTACGTTTCCTAATTACATAATACACTGACCATGCAGATACTACAGCAAAACAAATGGTCAATATTGTGATAGAAATTGTGATCAAATTTACTTTTCCTAACTCGAAAAGGCCTACAGTTCCTATACTAAGTACAACAATTATTGCAATGAATAGTAAACTGGCAATAAGGGGCCATAAACGAACCCAAATATTGGCTCCTCCTTTAATTTTACCCATCCAGTAACGAATGGTCCATATTATTCCGAACAGGATCGCACCAATCATTCCTAATAGCCATACCCCACCAAGAATCAGCGGGCCAAATATTTTCACAGGTGATATCTGCTTAAGTACCCGCGTATTGGCTTGTATTACCATTCCATCAAGAGGATCTTCAGCTTGTACCATACTTATTTTCCCTGTTTCGGGAGAAATAAAGTGAGTTTCATTTTCTACTAGATAATTTTCAACACTACCGCCTAGTACTCCTTTACGGAAGAGTGTATCCTCTTTCTGCCAGATATGCTGAGCATTAAATATTGGTTCTAAAAAATAGAGCATTTGATTGCGTGGGCTTATAGAAACATAATACCCCGAGATGTTAACTTCTTTCGTTTTGGCAAGAGGATTCACATTTACCTTTTTACTTTCAAGATCCTTAGTCTGAAAGCTACGAATCAGATCTGAAATGCGGTTAAACGCAACCTTATTATCTGAATTAATCATAAAAGCATATCCAAAATTATGGTCAGGGAGATATGAAAGTTCGGTAAGTCCCCCATTAACTGCACCATCGTGGCCTCTATACACAAAACTCTTATAGGGAGAGGTATAATTTGTCAAACCATAACCATATTCCAATCCGGCCTTAGCTCCTATTGCAGTGGTAGGTGTCTCCATACGTTTTAAAGATGTTTCACTTATTAACTGTGAACCATTACTCCTTCCTCGATTGATGAAAAACTGGACCATTTTAGACATATCTTTTGGTGAGGCATTGATGGATCCAGAGGGTCGCATGATGATGTTCCAGTATTTTTGTGGTTCTCCTTCTTTATATAGTGTAACTCCATATTGTTTATAATCATCTGTTTCAAAGAAAGTCATATTCTCCATACCCATAGGACCGAAGAAATTCTCCTGAATATAATTTTCAAAAACTTGTCCCGTGATCTTCTCTACAATGTATGCAGCAACTGGTGGACCTGAATTACAATATGACACACGTGTACCGGGTACCCAACGTGATATACGTGAATGTGGGTGATAATCAAGTCCTTCTTTCAGACTTTTCCCAGAAACATTATGTGCATATTCAGTCAGGTGAATATCATCCCATCCAGTGGTATGTTCAAGAAGGTTTTCAACAAGAATTGGTGATGTTTCCTCCCATGGATTCTCAAATTCAATCTCTGGCACTAGGTCTCGTACTTTGTCCTTAAGACTTATACGACCTTCCTCCTGTAGTTTCAAGATAGCTAAAGAAACGTACATTTTTGAGGTTGACCCTATTCTAAACATGGTCTTTTCATTTGCATCTACGTTTTTTTCAACATTTGCTTTTCCTAATCCCGTTATCCAAACTGTACTATCTCCATTGATTAATGCTAAACCAACAGCGGGGGTTTGTGTTTCTTCTAGCACTTTTTCAATGGCAGTTTGTAATTCTGAAATAGTTTTAGGCACTTTGGATTTTTCTTGTCCCTGAGCAAAAGATTGTGTGATTTGAAAAAAGATCAGATAAATAATTACTTCACAAATAATTTTATAGATTAATATCGTTTTATACATGTTTATCTTATTTTTGATTATGTCAACAGTTAATATCATTATTTGATATTAACTAGTTAAATTTTATTCTGCTATAAAATTCAATTTATTAGTATTTGAATTCAGGAATATGTTACAACGTTTCGAATTAAAAGTCTTTTTAATGCTTCTTTGCATAGTATTCAAATATTTCTTTCAGTTCGGTTACGCCAAACTTTTGTCCTAAACTTACTCCAAGATTGGAAATCTCACTTTCCCTAGCTTTCCAGTTTTCAGAGTTCGTATTATTCAAGGATATTTTGATTTCTGCTTTAGGTAGCAAAATCAAGTACTCATAACCAATTATAAGTTCTTAGATTAGATATAAAGACTTTGAAAATCACTCTTCAATAAGTTAAGGAATAAAAAAAGCCTCTTTAAAGAGGCTTAGAATACATTGTTTTTATAACAAATGAGACTTGTAACAACGTTTACAGTTATTAGGCACAGTTTTTATTTATTCTTCCCTTATTTTTTTTATAACTTCTTTCCAATTATATATTTTTTTATTGGCATTATTCCATCTCTCAACATCTGAAAGCATGACATTAATTTTGCTTTTATCAATCCATTTACCGTTAACAAAAACTCCAAAGATTTTACTTGTATTGCTAATGTTTTCCAAAGGATTTTTATCTAATACTATTAAATCTGCAAACTTGCCTACTTCGATTGTTCCTATTTTATCGTCAATTTCTAACCACTCAGCAGCCAAACGTGTAGCAGAGGCAATGGCTTCTTCATTTTTTAAACCAGCTTCTGTTAGAAGTTTTAATTCATCATGAAGAGAAAACCCCCAAACAATTCCAGAGGTTCCTGCATCTGTTCCGACTACCATAGGAACTCCTTCTTTTTTAAACGCTTTTACAAGTTTTATATGAAAATCTACCAATTGGTCGTAATAAGCAACACGTTTGGGATTTGTACCCTGATTGTATTGATTTGATATAATCCACTTGCTTTGCATTAGAGGATGCACATATTTGAAGCTTTCAAGATTCCTAACACTATCTAATGAACGCGCCTGTTTAGCTATACATACAAGATTGGATAAGTTAGGAATTAACCAAGTACCATTCTTTTTACTTATTTTCGCAAACTTTTCAGCTTCTTTTTCAGTAAACTTGTCGGTTTGATTAGAAAACTCTTCTGCATGTGCAACTAGGCCAAAATGTGGTACAAAAGCTTCTTCTGTATTGTTTTTAAACTCATTTGGTATGTGTCCGACAACTTTCATTTTTTGCTTTTCAGCTTCATCTACAATCGCTTTAAAAGTTTCTTTATTCAATTGAGAATATACTTTTATAAACTCATAGCCTTCTCCTTTAGCAAGTCTAACGGTTTGCCTTCCATCAGATGGTGTTGTTGCGGTCATATTTGCATTACTTCCATCTACTAATCCAGCTAAAGCGATCCTAGGGCCAATAATATCTCCTCTTATTATTTCGTTTCGTTGTCCAATATGCTCAGCTCTTGCACTTAGTTCAAATACTGTAGTAACCCCATTTGCTATGTAAAGGGTCATAAAATTTTGTGTATCAAAATGTATAGCAGGGCCTTTCGTAGGATACGATGTATATGGTCCATCTGCCAGATTATGAACGTGCATGTCAATGAGTCCCGGGATGAGCCATTTTCCTTTTCCGTCTATGATTATTGCATTATTAGGGATTGGTTTATTGATTGTTAAGATTTTCTTGTCTTTAATTACAATTGTAGCATTTTTAATGACTCTATTATCTTTAGTCATTGGAATTATATTAACATTTTTGATAGCATAAATTATTTCTTGATGAGAAGATTGATGAGCCTGTTCTATAGGTTTTTTCTCATTGAAAGCAGTAAAAATTATAAGTAGAACTAGTAGATAAAAAAATTTCATGATTATGTTTTTTGATTGTTTTAACAAGACACAAATATCAACCTAACGTTACAATAAATCTTAATTTTTTAAGTCTCAATACGTGCAGTGAGACTATTTTTTTAAAAAGACACGTCTGTACTCTGAAGGGGAATGGCCTGTTGATTTTTTGAAAATTCGATAAAAACTACTTTTTGAGTTAAACCCACATGATTCACCTATAGCAGTAATTTTATATTGAAATACTTTATCGGTCATTAATATTTCTTTTGCTTCTTCAACGCGATAATAGTTCACTTTTTCGTAAAAGTTTGTCTTTAAATCATCATTTAAAAATGCAGATAAGCTTCTACTACTAATTTTCATTTTTTGAGATAAATCATTCAAATTTAAATCCGACTGTAGATGAATTTTATCTTCAACAAAAAGCTTTTCTAATTTTAATTTTAACTCATTTTGCTCTTTAGGTTTTATTATTTTTTGATTGTAATTATCTTTTGCTAATAAAGATTGATCTAAAATGATTTTGGTTAAATATATTGTTTTTTGAGTTAGACCGAAATACCCTAAATAACTCATAGCAATAATAACAAAAAACAGAGTAATATAAGCATCCCATTCAACATTATATCCGAAAGATATTTCAGAAATTGTAATAATTAAATCAATACTTATAGCTACTAAGAATAGAATTATAAATTTCTTAACCCATACAAAATCTTGCTCCTTAAAACTTGAGAAAAATTGTTTTAATCTTGGCTCATATTTATAGTAAATATTTAATGACATTAGCAAATAAATGAGACCATAGCAATCTTTTATCAAAGCCAAATTTATGTATATATTTATTATTCTTATATATGGAAAAATATTTTTATCAGTTGCATAATTTATAGAAGAAGGTAAAGTATAGAAAAATAAATAAAGAATAAACGGTATGAAATGAACAAAATGTTTTACTATAAAGTTTTTTTCGTTTTCGAAAAGTGATTTTACATATAAATATATTAAAGAAGCTAACAAAAATCTTGAACCATTTTCTAATATATAAGTTGGTATGAAAAGAAAATTTAATTTATGAAGTAAGCCATAAAAATGAATTATGATAAAGGCAATAAAAAACCAAAATATGATAAGTATTTTCTTTGGTAATTGATTGTTTTTTGTTTTAAATAATTTTAAAAGAGTAATTATATTTAAAACAATACCTACAATTAAGATGAAATCAATAATTAGTTTCAATATTATTATTAGTATTTAGATTAAAATATATCAAATTTTGTAGTTATAAACTCTGACTAACGTTTCAATGTATGGTGTCGTAGCATTTCGAAGGGTGCTATACACTATACACATTGTGTCTGTTGCACAAGTTAACAATAAAAATATAATTGATTGAAGGAAGTTTGCTATTGATTGTTACCATAAAGCCTACAAGGAAAGAATATTAACCAAGAGAAACTCTTCAATAGTTTTTAGCTATCTGATCGAGTTCAGTTAAAAATAACACAAATCAAACAATATCATTTACTTAAGTTTTTTGTTGTTAGCCTGGCTAATTTTAAGATAGTTTTTTACCTGTATTTATCATGTAATCCTATACCATCAAGTATCATTGGGCTTATTTTTTCTATTCTAGTGACACGGGTAGCTTCTCGTTTTGCTGTAGCAATATATTCTGAATATTCTCTTTGTTTGAAGGGAGTTAGCCGTTCGAATGATTTTTTCAAATTCTCATTAGCGTCGAGTGCCATTACTAATTCTTTAGGAATTTTAATGATTTTTGATCTTACAGGCTTGATTTCCTTACCATCTTTTTGGTTTTGGATAGCTTCTTTTACATAGTGAAGTACTAAATCTTTATCAATATCTTCTACCGCATTAAATCTCCATTGTCGTAAACCTTTAGTTTTCCCCTCTTGAGCATTCAACAACTTCTTTGCTTTATCCTCTAAGAATACACCTTGATAAAACCATATCCCGACATACGCTTTAAAAGCACCAAGTCCTATCACATTTTTATCATTAACTGTATATACCGGTGCTCCCCATTTTATCGTTTCTTTCATTTCGGTTGTGAGTATTATTGACCTTAAGATTTCTAGTGCTTCTTTCCACTCCTCTTTCTTTGAAATAAATTCTTCGACTGATCTATTTTTTTGCATAACTCAAGATATTAAGTTTATACGTTTTAGAACACTAACAAATTATAGATATGGTATCCTTTTTCTTTTAATTCTTCGAATAGCTCAGAATGAATTAAATGCACTTACCTTAAACTGGGTTGAGTTGGATCTTTTATCACTCTGGATCTATGCTTTATTGTTTTCCCCATATGGGCATCCCTTTTTAACTCCCAATCCTTTGTTAAGCATTATACGTTCGCAACTAAATTAACTAAAAGTATGAGGTTGACTTTTGCTACCTCCTATTATTTTTAGCTTCTTCATTTAGCGTATATATATTATTGTCTCGTTTTCTTTTTAAGGTAGAAAAGGCTAAAACATCTTCTCCGTCTATAATATAATAACTAAAACTAATATGGTTTTCATCTACTTTGGTTATGATGACCGTTCCTTCTTTTATACAGGTATTGGTATTCTCTAAAATTAATTCATTAAAAACAGCACGATCATTAGAATATTCGACCAGTTCCCATTGCCCAGAACATTCTAAACTTGGATATTGTATCTCAAATAATTGTTGGTAGACATCAACCTCTAAACTAATAGACCAGGTATTATTTTCTTCTAAATCCAATTGACATCCCACTCCCTCCCATTGGCCATTGAGCCATATGATATCATCTGTTTTACAACCAACAAAAATTAAGGCAACAAAAAGGAACAATACACTCTTGGACTTCATTCTATTTTCATATTAAAATTCTAAACATTTGTCAAATCTAAAGAAATTTTAACCATGATTACCACACCAAACATTTCTATATCTATCTCTTTTTTGATGATTTAAATCTTATAGATCGAGGACATAAGTTCTATATTTTAGAGCATTCTACAAAGAAATATTTATGTTTTTGGCTTCTTTAGAACCCCATTCAAAACTTATTTTCAGCTTTTTACTTTCTTCATTCCAATCAAACGAAGGAGAACCACCACTTATTGTTACAGATCTTGGAGAAGCTTGAATATTATGAATAATCAAAGTAATTTTTCTATCGTTAAATGCATATTTAGTTCCTTTTTCTACTGTTAGTGCTACTGATAGTTCTTTATCATTTATTACACTATCAAATTTTAATATTTCATATTTCCCTTTTTCAAAAGCATTTGGTGTTTTGCCATCATCATCATACAACTTACCAGAGCTATTTTTTACCGTAGTATCATGATAATAATGTAGTATGATATCTTTGGTCGAATACATTTTGGTGGTTTGTACTGGCTTTACCATAGGGATAAATGCTCCTCCTTTTACAAAAACAGGAATGTGATCTTCTTCTATTTCAACCGTTTTAAACGTTCCTCCTTCAAATTTTTGTCCGGTAAAGAAATCATACCAATTCGTTCCTTTTGGAAACGGAATATCCATAGATGCAATACCTGGTTGTATTACTGGCGAAACGAGGAAATGATCACCCCACATATAAGTAAAACTTATTTCGGATAGTTCTTTATTCTCTGTATTTTCAAAAAACAGAGGTCGCATCAGAGGTATACCGGTTTGATTATTATCAAAGGCAATAGTATAATTATAAGGTAATAGACTGTACCTAAGTTCTATACTTTTCTTAGCCAACGTTTTTGTTTTGGTATCATGAAAAACCGGTTCTGGAGCAATATGTTCTTGAGCATGTGGCCTAAATATAGGTTGAAACACTCCATATTGTAACCATCGGGTATATAACTCGGGATCGAATGTCTCTCCACCAGCAAACCCTCCCAGGTCTGAATGCATATACCCTAATCCCTGGATTCCCATTTGCAATGCTATTTCGGTCTGGGATTGCAATCCTTCCCAACTTCTGCTTACATCACCAGACCAGGGGATCATTCCAAATCGTTGTGAGCCCGAATATCCTGCTCGCATTAATATAAATGGGCGTTGCTGGGGGAAATCTCTTTGGTATCCTTCCTGTACCAATCGCGCCCAATCATGACCATAAATATTATGAACCTCATCTGCACTTCCTGTAGCGTGTTGCAAATCGGATGGGTGTACTTCGGGTTCCCCCAAATCGCCCCACCAACCTGCTACTCCATATTCCCGGGTATATTTGGCATAAATATCCCAAAACCATTCTTTCCCTTTAGGGTTATAAATATCTATAATCCCGGTATTTCCAAAATAAAAATCGTACTTAAACGGATTTCCTTGCATATCTTTCCCCAGGACTCCTTTCGCTACGGCTTCTTCCCATTTTTTTGAAGTCGTTAGCACAAAAGGTTCTGTAATCAATATTGTTTTGATTCCCTGATCTTTAAAATCATTGATCATCTGTTTTGGGTTTGGAAATGAGTCTTTCAAAAACTCAAAGTTTCCCATATGTCCTTTGATCTCTTTTCCAAACCAATAAATATCTAGAATTACTGCATCTAATGGTATATTATCTGCTTTAAACCTGGCAATGGTTTCTTTAGTTTCTTTTTCAGAATGATACCCAAAACGGCTGGCAAAATTTCCAAAAGCCCAACGCGGGGGTAATGGCTGTTTTCCTGTAAGATTGGTATATTGATCTATAAGGTCTTTCCAATCATCTCCCGCAACTATCTGGTATGTTTTTCTTCCGTTAATCGTTTCATATTGTAGCGTATTATCTTTTTTACTATCGATATCTAAATATCCTATCGGGGCATTATCAAAATGAACAGCATATAGCTTAGAAGAAAGCACCAAAGGCATTGTAAAATTCATCAATTCAGAATAGTTTTCATATCCATAATGTGCTCTGTTGTATAGCTGAAGCTTTTTACCTCTGCGATTCATTCCCACTACCCGAGAACCAGCCCCATAAATCACTTCGCTTTTATCTAGGTTAAAATCCAAAATTTCTGTAGAGTCTGTCTTTATATATCCCTTCTTTTCAGAAATCAACTTTTTTCCTTTATATGTATATGAAATATAAAAAGGCTCTTTGGTGATATGAACATCAATGCCATTAGTATTAATAATCAATACATTATCATTTTCCTGTATCTGCACTTTTGTAGTAATAGGATCTAAGATTACGGCATGAGACTGTGAATCAAATGTCTCTCCTGTTGGTACAAATGAGGTTTCTATTATTTTATCAGAATAGGGTTTAATTATATATTTTCCGTTATCCTTAAAAACTTCGATATGGGTATCTTTTTTTTTGAAGCCTTGATATGGTCCTTCATATTTCTTTTTACAAGAAATTGTTGTGAGTATTAGAGTTAAAAATACTAGAAAAAAGGTAAACTTAGAATTCATATTCAATATGTATTTTCATCAATAGAATAGTACTCAAATATAACAGAATCCCTATAGAATAAAGGTATAGCAACACCTACATTAGAAGATTTATTGATTTTTTAGTAAAACTCAATTTACACAATAAGAATCACAAAAAATCACTACAACGTTTTCGTAAAGATTTCTGGTACAAACCAGGTACCTAAATATATACATAATCAAGTGCTACATATGAGATAACAAAATTTAATTAAAGCTGATATAAGAATAAAACTGTAAAGAATAAAGGGCACATAAAATCAACAATAGAGATAATCATTTATTTAAGAATCATAAACAATCAGGTAATATACACAGTGTAATTTTAGGGTATCATTAACCAAGCTAATCTTAAATGTACAATACACTATGAAACGTCATTACCAAATCATTTTTAAAATGAAACATCATATACTTTTGGGTATATTATGTATGGGACTATTTACATTACAAGCCCAAAAATTGACTTCAAAAGACGAATCTTTAGAGACATCTAAATTCGATCTTCCTACCGATAATCATTTTAATAGAAAAACATACCTAAAAGGAACTGGTACGTCCTTTATTAACTTTGGAGATATTTTGGTATCCAGAGCATTTTTACCAGCTGCTAGTTTCTCCAATGGGCCCACCTCAGGACAGTACATCAACCAGGGATTAATCAATCAACAGCCAGTTCCTTTTTATAATAAACAGCCCATACAAGGGTTTTCTGCAATTTTAAATAATTATGATAGAACTTTCACTGTATTATCTGATAATGGTTTTGGAAGTATCGAAAACTCATCAGATTATAACCTTCGCCTGTATAGGATTAAACCCAATTTTAAAAGCATTATAGGTTGGGGTAATGGATCTATTGACATACTAAGTTATATAGAATTACGAGATCCTAATGGTTTGATTCCTTTTGCCATTACAAATCATTTTAGTGATTCGAGAGTTCTTACAGGAGCAGATTTTGATATAGAATCGATACAAAGAACCTCTAATGGGGAGTATTGGATTGGTGATGAATTTGGACCTTTTTTATTACACTTTGATAAAAATGGTGTTCTATTAGACCCTCCAATCTCATTACCAGATTTTGATACTCCGGGAAAAGAGCTTCGTGCACCGCAAAATCCATATAGTGAAGAGTATAGTGCCTTGCGGATAATGAACGCTATGCGATCACATGCAAAAGCATACGGAAGTAAATCTCCTGTAATGTCTCCCTGGTACGTGATGCTTGATGATCAAAATACCAATACGGTGGTGGGAAGCAGAAAAAATCCACCCTCTCCTCTTGCCAGTGCATCGAGTGAATTATTTAATGTCTCTTCTTTAAATCGTGCAGGTCATCAAGTCGTTGTATATACAGTAAATGACCTTGAGAATATTAACCTACTTTTGGATCTTGGTGTACAGGGAATCATCTCTGATCGTCCAGATCTATTATTAGAAGCTCTTCAAAACTTTGATCATAATAAAGATGGCCAGCCTGATTTTATGACCTCTGAAGGATTGATCGATATCAATGTATTTGATGCGCAAGGTCATAGAGGTGCGCGAAACTTACGCCCCGAGAATACATTACCCGCTATCGAAGCTGCATTAGATTTTCTGATGCCGACCATAGAAACCGATTGCGGTATTACTCTCGATGGTATTCCTGTGTTGGATCACGATCCACATATCGAAGCTGCCAAAACGCGCAAGGCAGATGGTACTCCTTATGAGTTTAAAGATGAAGTTCTTGTTAAAGACCTTTCTTTAGAGCAAATTCAAAATACATTTATTGCCGATAAAATCTTAGAAGGAAGACCTCATCAAACCAATGATTTATCTTTATCACCTGTTGCTGTAGCTTTTGCAAACCAGAACAAGTTTATCGATCCCTATATTATACCTTCTTTACAACAGGTATTCGATTTTGTAAAATTTTATGTTTCATATTACCAAAACGGACCTGGGGCTTCAGATCCCGAGGCAAAGAAACGTTGGAAGAATGCATCCAAGGTTCGTTTTAATATTGAAACCAAAATTAATCCAAGGACCGATGTCGATGATCGTGGAGATATCTTTGCCGATAGAACAGTAGATCCAGAAACCTTTACTACTGCCATAGCCGATGTAATTGTATCAAATCGTCTTACCGATCGGGCAGATATTCAAAGTTTTGATTTCAGAACACTTCTTATTGTTCATAAACAATATCCCGAGATAAGAACGGTATGTTTATTTGGTGATTTTCCTAAAGTTGGTGATGTGGGAGATGGAACCAATTTGCAAGATCAGGACGGACAAAATACACCATGGTTAGCAGGGCTATATTGGCCATACCGAAATACAAAGTTAGACACTCCTTTTCGCGTAAAAAGTAGTGGGGGCTTCGAAGGGATGGCACTAAGTACTAATAAAAAGACGTTATTACCTTTATTGGAAAAGCCTCTTAAAGGCTCTGAAAACAATAATATACTGATTCACGAATTTGATTTAGAAAGCAAATCATACACAGGCAAAAGATTCAAATATCCTCTTGATAAGAAAGCCAGCGCCATAGGTGATTTTATTATGTTTAACTCAAAAAGAGGATTAATCATAGAGCGAGATAATTCTCAGGGAGACATATATGGTCATAAGGCAATCTATGAGGTTGAATTAGATAAAAACGAAACATTAATACAAAAACGCCTAAATGTTGATCTTCTTAAAATCAATGATATTCGTAGAATATCTGAGCCGGGGTTAGAAGGCGATATAGGAATAGGAAAAGATTTTGCATTTCCATTTGTAACCATAGAAAGTGTTGTAGTATTTAATCCTTTTTTAATCGGGGTACTCAATGATAACAACTACCCGTTTAGTGTAGGTCGCCATATAGGTATGGGACTCCCCGATGATAATGAGTTTATCCTTTTATGGTTAGATCAACCACTAGGAAAACCATGGAGAGAGACAAAACCCGATACAAAAGATCTAACTACTAATACGATCAAAGTATACCCAAATACATTTAGAAACGAGGTTACTTTTTTTAATACTACAAAAAAAGAAAATACAGTATCTATTGATATTTATGATGTACATGGTAACCTAGTTAGAAAACTAGCAGATCAACAACAAAATGACGAAGGTTTTACATATACCTGGAATGGTACATCAAAAAATGGGTACGAGGTTTCTAAAGGAATCTATATTGCTGTAATCGAGATTGATGGTGAATTTATCAAAAAGAAACTCTTAAAAAAATAATATCGCATAACTAATTTCATTTCACTCAATAAACCAACTAAACAGAAAAACCGCCTACTATATAGGTGGTTTTTTATAGAATAATAGCCGTACCCTATTCTTTGATTGGTATGATAAATACCTTCTAAATGTGCTAATATTTACAAAATATTAGTAGTTAGAGTATACTATATTATCACTGAAAACCGGGTAGTATATGTGATAACAATTATAAATCTTTGCACCAAATTGTAATATTATTTGGAATTAGAACCATACCCCTATTAAAAAAATAAGCTCATGAAAAATGTAAAAGTATTTGCTACCCTAATCTTAGCTATTATTAGTATTGCATGTACTAGTGATGATGATACTCCTGTGACAGAAACTACCGTTACTGTAAAAGATTTTGAAACCACAATAGATGAAAATCCAACTGCTGAGCAAGAACTAGGCACAATTGAAGCAACTACCAATCAAGGTACATTAACCTATTCTTTTAAAAGTGAAGAACCCTCCAGTGCTTTTGCAATAGACTCAAAAACTGGGAAACTCACTGTAAAAGAGGTCTTTCTATTTGACTATGAAGCCAGAAAAACACTTACCGCAACAGTACTGATAAAAAATGGAAACCTAGCTAAAGAAGCGAAGGTAACCATACATCTAAACGATATAGAGGATTCGAACATTACCCTAAAAGATTTTGAAACTACTATAGACGAAAATCCAACCACCGGGCAAGAACTAGGAACCATTGAGGCTACAACAGACCAGGGAGAATTAACCTATAGTTTAAAAAACGAAACCCCCGAAGGTGCTTTTGAGATCGATACCAAAACAGGAAAACTTACTGTAAAAGATGTCACCCTGTTTGATTATGAAACCAGAACATCACTTACTGCAACAGTAGTAGCAAATCACAAAGAAGCTAAAGTAATAGTAAATCTAAAAAATGTAGTAGGGACTATTAACATAAAAAATTTTCAAACTACTATTCCCGAAGGACCATTCATATATCAAGAACTAGGAACTATAGAAGCTACTACTGATCAAGGAGAATTAATCTATAGCCTGAAAGATGAAAACCCAGAAGGTGCTCTTGCCATAGATTCAAAAACAGGAAGGCTTACCGTAAAAGACAATTATCTATTTGACTATGAACAAAGAACATTTATAAAAGCAATTGTAATAGCAAAAAATAAAGAAGGGAGTAAAGAAGCTAATATAGAAATAAATCTACTAGATATAGAAGAGATTTATTTTGCTGACATTAATTTTAAAATGGCAATAATAGGTATAGCAGATGTTAATGGCGATGGTGAAATCGATATTTTTGAGGCCCAAAATGTACAAGAAATGGATATTCAACTTAAAAATATTTCTGATCTCACTGGAATCGAATATTTTACTTCGTTAACCCTACTGGATTGTAGCATGAATAATTTGACTTGGTTAGATTTAAGTAAAAATACAGCATTAACCTATCTTTGGTGCTATAGTAATAAACTCACCAGCCTAAATATAAAAAATGGAAATAACAATATTTTAGAAACTGCTCGTTTACAAAACAACCCTTCTCTCACCTGTATTGAAGTAGATGATCCTAGCGCTTCATACCTAACGAATTGGGAAAAAGACGCAACTGCCAATTATTCTAGTGATTGCACACTATAACATATGGTATGTTATATATGACATCAATTATAAATATTTACTCTCAAATTGTAATACTATTTGGGCCCTGGACCATACCTTATTAAAAAAAGTAAACTTATGAAAAATGTAAAAGTATTTGCTACCCTAATCTTAGCTATTATTAGTATTGCATGTACTAGTGATGATGATACTCCTGTGACAGAAACTACCGTTACTGTAAAAGATTTTGAAACTACTATAGACGAAAATCCAACCGCTGGACAAGAGCTAGGGACAATTGATGTAACTACAAACCAGGGTACATTAACCTATGCTTTTAAAAATGAAGAGCCCGCCAACGCTTTTGATATAGATACAAAAACAGGGAAACTCACTATAAAGAATGCTACTCTATTTGATTATGAAACCAGGGTAATACTTACAGCAACAGTGCTTATAAAAAATGGGGAGCTAACTAAAGAAGCGAAGGTAACCATACATATAAACGATGTAGAGGATTCGAACATTACCCTAAAAGATTTTGAAACTACTATAGACGAAAATCCAACCACCGGGCAAGAACTAGGAACCATTGAGGCTACAACAGACCAGGGAGAATTAACCTATAGTTTAAAAAATGAAACTCCTGAAGGTGCTTTTACCATAGATACCAAAACAGGAAAACTTACTGTAAAAGATGCTACCCTGTTTGATTATGAAACCAGAACAACGCTCACTACAACAGTAGTGGTAAATAACAAAGAAGTTAGTAAAGAAGCTACGATTATTATAAACCTAAATGATGTAGAAGACGCTACTATTATCGTAAAAGATTTTCAAACTACTATAGACGAAAATCCAACTACCGGGCAAGAACTAGGTACAATTGAAGCTACAACAGATCAAGGAGAATTAACCTATAGTTTAAAAAATGAATCTCCTGAAGGTGCTTTTACTATAGATACCAAAACAGGGAAACTTACCGTAAGAGATGTAACTTTATTTAATTATGAAACTAGAAAAACACTCACTGCAATTGTAGTAGTAAATAATAAAGAAGCCGAGATAACAGTAACGTTAAATAATGTTATAGAAAATGAAAATATTACATTTACAGATCCTAACTTTAAACAAGCATTATTAGAACATACTGATCCTGTAATAGATACCAATGGTAATGGAGAAATCTCTATAGAAGAAGCTCAAGTAGTTAAAAAAATAAATGTAAATCAGAAAAATATTTCAGATCTTTCTGAAATACAATACTTTACCGCATTAACCCGTTTAGAATGCTCGCTCCTAAACCTTAGTAATGGTAGATTTAGACATCTTAATGTAAGTAAAAATACTGCTCTAGAATATCTAGACTGTAGTGCTAATGTACTAACCTCCTTAGATTTAAGTAAAAACACTGCCTTGACTACTTTAATGTGTAGTGGTAATTCCCTAACAACATTAGATATTAGTAAAAACACTAAACTAACTATACTAGAAGGTCATGTCAATAAATTTACTTCAATAAACCTAAAGAATGGAAATAACAATATTTTAGAAACCGTTCGCTTACAAAACAACCCTTCTCTCACCTGTATTGAAGTAGATGATCCTAGCGCTTCATACCTAACGAATTGGGAAAAAGACGCAACCGCCAATTATTCTAGTGATTGTACCCCATAATAAAATAGTAATAAAACAATTGAATATAACTCCCTCTTAGATTACTGCTAAGAGGGTTTTTTCTGCATAATAATCTCGGCAATAACAAGACTTCAACAGTTTATATGTAAAGTGAAAATTAAATATTTAATCCTTCATGCAACCCTTTATTTTCTGAATTGTCTATGAAATATAAAATCATTCAGAACTATAATTATTTAAAAAAATCAGTCAAATCAAAAGTTATAAACAAGTTCAATATGCATCTACATTTTAAATTTAGAAATCTTAAAAAAAGGACACAGCAATTCATATTATGTTGCTTAACTATATTTTTTATAAGTACTAGTGCTGTAGCTCAAGACAACTACACCATAAGCGGTACGATTAAGGATAAGAATAATGGGGAGACACTTTTTGGTGCTTCCGTTTTTTTAAAAGGTACTTCTATTGGTGTGATCACCAATGAGTATGGTTTTTATTCTATTACCGCCCCAAAAGGAAACTACACCCTTGTTGTCTCCTATGTAGGATATGCAGATATAAACAAAGAAGTAATATTCGACAAAAATCAAAAAATAGATTTTGATGTTATTGAATCTTCTACACAATTAGATGAGGTAATCATTACAAGTGAGGAAACAGAACGTGCAAGTCTTAGAAAACCCGAAATGAGTGTATCTAAGCTAAACATCAAAACTGTAAAACAAATGCCGGTAGTATTAGGAGAAGTAGATATTATAAAATCTATTCAGATGCTACCTGGTGTAACTAAAAATGGTGAAGGTTCTAGTGGGTTTCATGTTAGAGGTGGAGCCGCAGATCAAAATTTAGTTTTACTAGATGAAGCCATAATTTATAACACTTCTCATTTATTGGGCTTCTTTTCTGTTTTTAATGCAGATGCGATTAAAGATATTAAATTATACAAAGGCGGGATTCCTGCTCGTTTTGGAGGTAGAACTTCTTCTGTACTAGATGTTCGTCAAAAAGACGGAAACAATAAGAGGTTTAGCCTTACTGGGGGGATTGGTGTAATTTCTAGCCGATTAGCCGCCGAGGGACCTCTGTTTAGTGATAAAGGTTCTTTTTTGGTTGCAGGTAGAGCCTCATATATAGACCTTATATTAAAAGCTGCTAATCAAAAAAATACGGCTGGTTTTTATGACCTAAACCTTAAAACCAATTATAGCTTGAGTGAAAACAATAAACTATATCTTTCGGGATATTTTGGTAGAGATACATTCAAGTTTGGTGATAGTTTTAGTTCTAGCTATGGGAACCTGTCTGGAAACTTAAGGTGGAATCATATTTTTAACGATAAACTATTCTCTAATGCATCCCTAATATATAGTAAATATGATTATGATCTGGATATTACTATTGAGGAGTTCGAATGGATTTCGTCTATTAATAACTATAATCTAAAATATGACCTTAAATATTATGCCAGCGATAAGTTTAAATTAGATTTTGGAGTTAGTGGTATCTACTATGATTTTGATCCGGGGCAAGTACAGCCCACATCGGCAAGTTCTGCAGTAAATCCTTTATCGCTAGATCGAAAAAAAGCTTTTGAAAGCGGTGTATATGTAAATGCAGAACACAAACTTACAGATAAGCTAACCTTACAATATGGTCTTAGGTATAGTGCTTTTAGCCGATTAGGCGGACAGGCATTGAAAAATTATGCTAATGACCAACCGGTAGTATATAACAATACTTTAGGGATATATGAAAGAGGTATCGAAATTGGCGAAACCGATTATAAAAAAAGTGAAACGATTAAGAGTTTTGGTAATTTTGAACCCAGAGCATCCCTCGCATATCGACTAAATGATGTTTCTTCTATTAAAATGGGGTATTCGAGAGCAGCACAATACATTCATTTATTATCCAATACTACTTCTGTAACGCCATTAGATGTATGGACACCAAGTGGAAAATATATAAAACCACAATTATCAAATCAATATGCTTTAGGGTATTTTAGAAACTTTAAAGATAAAATGTACTCCCTAGAAGTAGAAGCTTACTATAAAACTACTGATAATCGAATAGACTATATTGATGGATCTGATTTGATAGGAAACAATACTATTGAAACCGAAATATTAAATGGAGAGTCCAGAGCATACGGACTAGAATTTTTGGCACGTAAAAATGAAGGGAGATTAACAGGATGGATTTCTTATACACTATCAAAATCAGAACAAAGAAGTCTTGGTGGTAATGCAGGAGGGCCAGGTATCAACAATGGAGATTGGTATAACACTGCATATGACAGAACACATGATATTTCGGTAACAGGAGCGTATAAACTAAATGACAAATGGAGTTTTGGAGCCAACCTGGTTTTTCAAACCGGAAGACCTGTAACGTATCCTAATGGTCAATACGAGTATGAAGGGTTATCTATAGCTAGTTATTCTGCCAGAAATTCTGATAGATTACCATCCTATCACAGGCTTGATATCTCTGCAACGTACAGACCCAATAGAAAACCAAACAGGAGATGGAAAGGAGAATGGGTCTTTGGGATATACAATGTATATAACCAAAAAAATGCAGCGTCAATATCTTTTGGTCAAAATGTAGAGACCGGGGCAAACGAAGCTACAAGAACAGCAATTTTTGGTATAGTGCCATCGGTCATCTATAACTTCAAATTTTAATAAAATAAAAAAAAGAACAGATGAAAACTTATTTAAAAATCACAATATTCCTTTTTGCTATCATCTTTACTTCTTGTGAAGATGTAATAGACGTGGATGTACAAACAGCTCCTCCCCGATTAACTATTGAAGCTTCATTAGACTGGGAAAAAGGTACTACAGGAAATAATCAAACTATAAAATTAAGTACATCTACTTCGTACTTTGATACAACTTCTAACACAGGGGTTACCGGTGCTTCGGTTAAAGTAACTAACAATTCTAGTGGAGTCGAGTTTATTTTTACCGATCAAAATAATGGAGAATATACAACTACAGAATTTGTACCAGTACTTAATCAATCTTATACGTTAGAAGTTATTTATAATGGCGAAAATTATTCTGCTACAGAAACACTAATGCCTGTTACAGATATTAAAGAAGTGAATCAATCTACCGAAAATGGTTTTGATGATGAAGTTTTAGAAGTCAATCTTATATTCGATGACCCTGTAGACGAAGATAACTTCTATCTTTTTAGGTTTAAAGAAGAAGGAGATCTTTTAGCAGAATTTGAAGATCTTGATGATGAATTTGTAAATGGAAATGAAATTAGCTGGTATTACGAAAAAGAGGAAGATACCGATACTAAAACCGAAGAATTTAAACCTGGAGATGTTGTAGATATCGACTTGTATGGTATTTCTGAAGGATATTATAACTACATAAGAATACTTATCGAGCAATCAGAAGGTGCTGGTCTTTTTAGTGCTACCCCGGTTGCTTTAAAAGGAAATTGTATTAACCTGGATAATGCCGACAACTATGCTCATGGCTATTTTAGATTAACACAGGTATCCCGTACAACGTATACTTTTAATTAATAATGGTATAAGTTTAAAATTAATAGCATAAAAAAGCGTCAATTCGAGTGGTTTTTCACAGTAAAACGAAGAAAAACTGTATCGAGAATAGTTTTTTTGACTCCCAAATCCTATTCTCGATACACTTCTTCCTATGGTCGAAGCACTCGAATTGACGAATTTGGGAGTCAAAAATATCAAAAATGCACAACGGGTTTTATCAAATTAGATATTCTTTTAATCTCTGGGATATAAGAATGATTTTTCTACTTCAAAATCTATGACACCACCTTCTTTCACTTCATATAGTATAAAAAGCTCTCCCCAATAAACACCATCGGTAAAATCAGCTATAATCCACTTGTGATTTAGTAGTCTTACTTTATTAATATTCATATTACCTTCCATCCCAACAAACGGAATTATTGGATTATCCTCTCCCGCTTTATTTTGCCCAACAATTTGATCACTTATTGTTAATGCAAGCTTATTAGCATCATAGCCCATCTCCTCAAAATAACTTGCTGCATCTTCATTACTATCTAATGAGAAGTACGTAAGATCCATATTTGCATTAATTAGTGAATCAATGGTCGCTTCTTTTGTTGTTATTTTGGTCTTTAAGGTCTCTATTTTTGTATCATAGGATTCTTTTGCTTTTTTGGCATTCATGAATTGAAAAAGAATAAATAATGCTGCAAAAATGAATAGATATAAAAAGATCTTATTTTTCATATTCTAGATGGTTATTTTTAAATTATCGTAAGCTATATACACATTTTTTGGTAATATTTTTTCAACTTCGGCATGAAAACCTAACATATGACTGATATGAGTGAGGTATGCCTTTTTGGGTTGTATTTCTTTAATGAACTTAAGGGCTTCTTCTAAATTAAAATGCGAGTGATGGGGTTCTATTCTTAACGCATTAACCACTAAAACTTTAACTCCTTTTAATTTTAATCTTTCTTCTTCTTCAACTGTTTTTACATCTGTTAGGTATGCAAAATCTTTAAATCGAAATCCAAAAACCTGTAAACGATTATGAAACGTATTTATAGGAATCACATCCAGATTACCTAATTGAAAAGGTTGATTAGTAAGTTCATTTTCAATAACACTTGGTGCTCCTGGATATTTGTTTTCTGAAGAAAAAATATACTCAAACCTGGTTCTTAGTGCTTGTAAAACTCTCTTATGTGCATAAATAGGGATATCACCTTGCCTAAAAAAAAATGGCCTTATATCATCTAATCCCATAGTATGATCTGCATGCTCATGAGTAAAGATTACCCCGTCGATTCTAGATATCCTATTCGAGAGCATTTGCTGTCTAAAATCTGGTCCACAATCTACGACATATTGGTAATCGTCCCAAGATACAAGTATAGAAACACGAAGTCGCTTATCTCTAGGGTCATTACTTAAACAAACAGGATGAGTACTTCCTATAATCGGAATCCCCTGTGATGTGCCTGTGCCAAGAAAAATTACTTCCATACTATAATAAACTAAGGCAAATGTACTTATATTTTTTTGGTCAAAAATCACATATTTCCCTTAAATAACACTTAAAATATTAGAGAGTATAGAAATTTACATTCAAACCTTTTTTAATACTTATTGTATTATTACCTTTACGGTAAACAAAAAAAGCCCTTTTTACTATGCCTATTAAGATAATGGGAGATAAAGAATTTGAATCTGTCCCTTCAATAAAGAGTAAAGCTTTGCGTATTAACCTAAACCAAAACATCTATGGTACTTTTGCCGAAATAGGTGCTGGTCAGGAAACTGTTCGAAACTTTTTTAGAGCAGGCGGAGCCTCTGGTACAATTGCAAAAGCAATGAGTGCATATGATAAAGATTTTAGTGATGCTATTTATGGTATTGAAAATGATAAACGTTATGTTACCGAAGCAAGATTAAAAAAAATGCTTAATCATGAGGTAACACTTATAGAAGAACGAATCACTAGAGAGAAACATCCCAATAAACTATTTTTTAGTTATGCAAATACTGTTGCAACAATTGATTTTGCTAAAAAATATAAAGGTCATGGTTGGGTAGGTATTCGATATCAGACAACACCAAATGAAGATTACAATGAAATTTTGCTTCATATTCGATTCCATGAAAATGATGCACGATTGCAGCAAATGACTTTAGGAATATTAGGGGTTAATCTTATTTATGGAGCATATTATAAATACGATAATCCAAAAAAATTATTGAGATACCTATATGATCATCTGGATAAGGATCAAATAGAGATCGACACGATTAACTTCTCTGGACCTCGATTTACAAAAGTAGATAATCGATTGATGAGTCTACAATTGGTTAAGAATGGAATGACGGAAGCAGTAATGTTTGGCCCCGATGGGCATAATATTTTGCCTGCTGCAATATTATATAAGAAAAACATATTAGCACTTCGAGGGAGTTTTAGACCAGTCACTAAGGTTAATATGGATATTTATAAAAAGTCACTCAATATGTTCTTGAGTGAAAACAAGGTAAATAAGAATAAAACTGTAGTTATTTTTGAAATAACATTATCAAACCTTAGAGCTGAAGGTGAAATTGATGAAGAAGATTTTATGGCAAGAGCCAGATTACTTTGTTCTTTAGGACAAACGGTAATGATCTCTAATTTTAAAGAATATTATAAAGTAGTTGAGTATTTCTCTAATTATACCAAAGAACGTATGGCTCTCTCTATGGGAGTTAATAATTTGGTAGATATTTTTGATGAAAAATACTACAGACACCTTAGTGGAGGTATCCTGGAAGCTTTTGGCAAATTATTCTTTAAAGATTTAAAAGTGTATTTATACCCCTTAAAAAATCATAAAACCGGAGAGATAACCACTAGTGATACTCTTAAAGTACACCCAAGAATGAAAGAACTCTATAAGTTCTTTAAGTACAATGGTAAACTACAGGATATTACAGATTATGATCCCTCTATTATGGATATTTTTTCAAGAGAAGTACTACAAAAAATTCAAGAAGGGGAATCTGGATGGGAAGATCAATTACCAGATCTTATTCCTGAAATGATAAAAGCCAATAACTTTTTTGGATATAAAACTATAGAAACAGTAAAATAAGTTGCGTATACACAACATATTAAAAAAGCAGTATAGTAAATAACTATACTGCTTTTTTAATGAAGTGGTTTAAACTTTTTTGATTCTGGCGAAAAATAATAGTTTTTTGATCAATTGAAGTGTTTTTTGCACTTCATAGCAGCGCTACGAAGTAAGGAAAAGACAAAAATTGAGCGAAAAAAAGCATTTTTATAGCGAATTGAAAAAAGTTTAAACCACTTCAATTATAACCACACACCTATAAAATTTGCGCAGCGTGATCTTTTGTCTTCACCTTCGTAATAACTTCAGAAATTATTCCTTTTTCGTCAATAACAAAAGTGGTACGATGAATCCCATCATATTCCCTACCCATAAATTTCTTTGGTCCCCACACTCCAAAAGCTTTAATTACTGCTTTGTTTTCATCTGCTAGTAATGGATAAGGTAACTCATATTTATTTTTAAAATTTTGTTGTCGTTTGGCACTATCGGCACTTACACCAATAATTTCATATCCTTGAGCAAGAAAAGTTTGGTAATGATCTCTCAGGTTGCATGCTTCGGCTGTACAGCCTGGTGTACTGGCTTTGGGATAGAAAAAAATAACAAGTTTTTTTCCCGTATAATCCTTTAAGGTGATCGTATTCCCGTTCTGGTCCAATGCTGAAAAATTAGGAGCCTTATCCCCTGCCTCTAGTGTTGTCATTATATTTAAATTAAATGTAGTTTATAATATAGCGATAAGTCAATATTCTTATATGATAGTTATTAATATATAATAAAATTCAACTTATCTGTAACTCGATATTAAAGTAAGCAAGTTATAAAATTTCAAAAAAACAGAATCAAATTTATTGTAATACTTAAGCATTTTATATTTTAACAGTTACTAATAATACCATATATGCTTACTTTGTTTGATTCTATATAATTATGTATTCTTGCACAATAATAAGCCAATTTATATGATTCGATATATAGTATTCTTTATATGTTCTAATAACAGTAGAAAGATTTTTCTATTCTTTATTTTTGCATTTCTGCATACGAATAGTGCCTTTGCTCAAAATCAAACCAAAATTGATTCACTTTTACAAGAATTAAAAGCCAAGATATCTAATAAAGAAAAAGTAGATATATATAATCTTTTGGCTGACGAATATGATAATGTAGATTCCTCCAAAACTGCATATTATGCAAATAAAGCTATAACCCTAGCTAAACCATTAAACTATTATGAAGGAATATCTAATGCTTATTATGAAATAGGTTGGGCAACTGCACAATTAGGCTATTATGATGAAGCGTATAACATATACAATAAGGTATTAGAGTTTGCACAAAAATCAAAATATGCAAAAGGGAAATCAAATGCATATAATGGTTTGGCACTTGTTTACAAAAAACGTGGTGAATATTCTAAATCATTAAAGCATTTTTCTAAAGCATTAGAATTAAGAATAGCTTTAGGAAACAAAAAAGGTGCAGCCTCTTGTTATGGTAATATAGGAGAATTATATCGAGAACAAGGAAACTTTCCTAAAGCACTAGAAAATTATTTACATGCCTGGAAAATTGCAGATGAATTAAAAGATAAAATTGCAATGTCACAGGCGTATCACTATATAGGTATGATCTATGATGATTTATACAATTATCCTATGGCAATAGATCATTATCACAAAGCCCTAGCCATCTATGAAGAGCTTGGTAACAAAAGAGGAATAGCCTTAATTTATAATAATCTTGCAATTAGTTATAGACATCAAGAAAACATTACACTCTCTCTAGAATATTATTTTAAAGCCTTAAAAATAGCTAAGGAACTTGGTGATAACAGTCAAATATGTATTTTTTATAATAATATCGGTAATTTGAATTTAAGTTTAGGAAAGTATAACGAAGGGATTTCATATACAGAAAAAGCATTTCATCTTAGTAAAAAAATAAATGATCACAACATCACTTCTTCTTCCTTAAATATTTTAGGAAGATCACATTATAAACTCAAAAATTATGATCTTGCAAAACAATTTCTTTTACAAGGAATTGAATTGAGCACAAAATTTGGATATCCTACCCATTTAAGAAATTCTGCAGAGGCTCTTGCAATAGTAGAAAAAGAATTAGGTAATTACAAAGCAGCTTTAGCTTCATACGAATTATACCATGCTACTTATGATTCTTTATTAGGTAAAGAAAAAGCCAAGCAATTATCTCAATTACAGGTGCAATACGAAACCGAGAAGAAAGAGCAAGAAATCAAAAATCTGGCGCAACAAACTGCTATTCAATCTCTAGAGTTGAAACAAGCCAATTTTAATAAAACTATTTTTAGTATCCTAAGTGTGGTTTTATTACTTCTTGGGGTAGTGTTATATCTGGTAAACAGACAAAAACAATTAGCGCTTAAACAAAAGGCACAAGATATAGAACAAAATTTGTTGCGAGTACAGATGAATCCCCATTTTATTTTTAATGCAATGACCTCGATACAAGACTATATGAATCAAGGAAACGCCAAACAAGCTAGTCTGTATCTTGTAAAATTTTCTAAACTTATTCGACAGGTATTGGATAACTCAAGAAGTGAATTAATTAGTTTGGACCAGGAAATTAATATGCTCGATAATTATTTAAGCATTCAAAACTTAAAACGCGATCATCCTTTTACTTTTAAAATTAAGGTTGAAAAAAATTTGATTCCTGATGAAATCGCTATTCCTCCTATGTTTGCGCAACCATTTGTAGAAAATGCTATAGAACATGGTGTGACTTGGCTAAAAGAAGAAGCAACTATAACAATTCACTTCTCTTTAGAAAAAGATCATTTGGTTTTAAAAATATCAGATAATGGACCTGGGATAGAAGAAGCGATGAAAATTAAGCGAAAAGATCACGTATCTCACGCTATAAAAATTACAGAAGAACGAATTGATTTGTATCGTAAAATGCAAAAAAAGAAAATAGCCTTCGATATTCAAAACCTTTCTCATGGCACGCTAGTAACCTTTAATTTACCATTTCAATATATATGATGAAAATAGTTCTTATAGAGGATAACCCTGCAGCGCGACGAAATTTTTTAGATTTGCTGGATCATTATTGTTCTGATATTCAGTTTGTAGGTGAGGCAGAAAATGTAGCAAAAGGTATAGAACTAATACAAAACAGGCAACCGGATCTTGTATTTTTAGATATTGAAATGCCAGATGGCACAGGGTTCGATGTGCTACAGAACTTACCCGAAATTAATTTTCAGGTAATATTCGCATCATCCCACGAAAAATATGCATTAAAAGCAATAAAGTTTAGTGCGCTTGATTATATTCTTAAACCTATTGATCCTGAAGAATTAGTACAAGCGATTGAAAAAGCAAAATCAGAAGTCACATACCACAAAACTTCAAAAAAAGTACAAACACTTATACACAATATAAATGATCAACAGCAAAATCTAACCCGGTTGGTTCTGAAAGATAAGTACGGTATTCAGATTGTGGCAGTACGGGATATTATACATCTCGAAGCTAATGGTAGTTATACAAAGTTTTTTATTTATGAGCAAGGCACTCTTATGGTTTCTAAAGGGCTCAAAGAGTACGAAAATATACTTTCATCTACACAGTTTTTTAGATGTCATCAGTCTCACTTAATTAACCTGGATTATTTGTTAAGGTATGATAAACGTGATGGAGACTACCTGGTTTTAAAAGATAAAAGTAAAGTTCCGTTAGCTACTAGAAAAAAAGAAAAACTGCTTAGTATCATTAATTCTTCGTAATTCTTTACTTTGAATACTACAATTTACATGGTTGCATGTAATAAGAAGCGATAATTTTAGATATTTACACGTTTAATACAAAATAATACTATACTATATTATGACCAAACAGGAAAAGGTAGATTTTACTATTAAAACACTTCAGGAATTATATCCCAAAATACCAATCCCATTAGATCATAAAGATCCTTATACTTTACTCATTGCGGTATTAATGAGTGCACAAAGTACAGATGTTAGAGTGAACCAAATCACTCCACTCCTATTTGACAGAGCAGATAACCCATATGCAATGGTAAAATTATCTGTAGAAGAAATTCGGGAAATCATAAAACCTGTTGGGTTAAGCCCTATGAAATCTAAAGGAATCCACGGATTGTCTCAGATTCTTATCGATAACTATAACGGAGAAGTCCCTCAAAGTTTTGAGGCTCTGGAAGCCTTGCCTGCTGTTGGTCATAAAACCGCTAGTGTAGTGATGTCACAAGCATTTGGAGTACCTGCATTTCCTGTAGATACACATATTCATAGATTAATGTACAGATGGGGACTTAGCAATGGTAAAAATGTAACGCAAACCGAAAAAGACGCCAAGAGGTTATTTCCAAAAGAATTATGGAATGACCTACATCTTCAAATTATATGGTATGGTAGAGAATATTCTCCTGCAAGAGGCTGGGATCTTGATAAAGATATTATTACCAAAACTATAGGAAGAAAAACCGTTTTAGACGAGTACCAAAAAGTAAAAAGGTCTATTAAAAAATAGACCTTTATAAGTTTAATTTAAAATCGTTTCAAACTTAAGATTGTTAAACTCTACAACCTGTAACGATTTTGAATAGTTTAGAAGAAAATCTATTGTTCTTCTCTTTGGTACTAAATGTTTTTCTTCTTTTTTAGAAGACTTAAAGTAAAATTTTGCCATATTATATAATCTTAAATTAAAAGGGTTATATAGGGATAACGGCACTAGTTTTACTTTATTGTATAAAAAAATTATTTAATTTGTTAAAACAATATTATTTTTTTCTATTACTTTTCTTAAATTAATTAAAGCGTATCGCATTCTACCCAGAGCAGTATTAATACTAACCCCTGTTTTATCAGATATTTCTTTAAAACTCATGTCTCTATACATACGCATTATTAAGACTTCTTTCTGATCGTCTGGTAATTCCTGAATTAAATTACGCAAGTCTTCTTCTACCTGATCTTTTATTAATCTCTTTTCGGCATTTAGATTTCCATCACTAATTACAGAAAAAATGCTAAACTCCCCATTATCTTCAAATTTTGGCATACGATTTCCTTTTCTAAAGTGATCAATTACCAAATTATGAGCAATACGCATTACCCAAGGAAGAAATTTACCTTCTTCATTATATTTTCCGTTTTTTAATGTTCGGATTACTTTGATAAAAGTATCCTGAAAAATATCTTCAGAGACATCTCTATCAAAAACTTTTGAATAAATAAAACTGTAAATACGCTGCTTATGACGTTCGATAAGGACAGAAAGGGCACATTCGTCGCCTTTAATGTAGTTATTAACCAGAACCGCGTCTGATAGGGTGTAATTTTTCATACCTTGACTATTATTTAGTACAAACAAGCTGGGGCTCGTGCTATGTTAAACTTTTAAAGTAAAGGTATGCTATAGGCGATTTTGTTTATATTTTGGTTTCTTAATTAGGGGCTAATATAATAACATTCATTGAATTTCAAACAATTTCTTGTTAATTTTTTTAACTAAACTTTCAATCTATATAGGTTATAATACTTGTTTAGTAATCCTTATCTTTGCGTTCTTACCGCATATTTACTATGATTCAAGACATTACAACCTTAGATCCAAAAGAGAATATAATTATTAAAGGAGCTAAACTTCACAACCTGAAAGATTTAGATGCCGTTATCCCAAGAAACAAATTAGTAGTCATTACTGGGTTATCTGGTTCTGGTAAATCTAGTTTGGCTTTTGATACGTTGTATGCCGAAGGACAACGTAGATATGTAGAAAGCCTTTCGTCTTATGCCAGGCAGTTTTTAGGACGTCTTAATAAACCCAAAGTAGATTATATAAAAGGTATAGCTCCAGCTATTGCAATAGAGCAAAAAGTAAACTCTACCAATCCAAGATCTACTGTCGGCACTACTACAGAAATATATGATTATTTAAAATTACTTTTTGCCCGAATAGGTAAGACGTATTCTCCTGTTTCGGGTAATCAGGTAAAAAAAGATAGCGTAACCGATGTTATCGAATATGTAAAATCTTTTGAAGATGGCGAAAAACTTTTACTCCTCTCTCCTATCTATATCGAAGAAGATCGTACACTAGAAGGAAAATTAAAAGTATTACAACAACAAGGATATGCACGTATAAAAAACAATGGTATTGTAACCAGAATAGAAGATGCTTCTATACAAGAAAAAGATGATTTTTATCTGGTTGTCGATCGTATTGTAAAAAGAGACGAAGAAGATTTTTATAATCGCCTGGCAGATGCTATTGATACTGCTTTCTTTGAAGGCAAAGGCACTTGTTTTATCGAAACATTAAAGGAAGGTAACCTAAGACAGTTTAGTAATAAATTCGAATTAGACGGACTCTCTTTTCTCGAACCTAATATACACTTATTTAGTTTTAATAATCCGTATGGAGCCTGTCCAGAATGCGAAGGGTATGGTGATGTAATTGGTATCGATGAAGATCTTGTTATCCCAAATACTGCATTAAGTGTATTTGAAGGAGCAGTTTTCCCCTGGAAAGGTGATAGTATGGGGTGGTATAAAGACCAATTGGTAAATAGTGCTTATAAATTTGATTTCCCTATTCATAAACCATATTTCGAATTATCAGATCAGCATAAAGAACTACTATGGAAAGGAAATGAATATTTTGAAGGCATCACCAGTTTCTTTAAAGAACTAGAAGCCAAAGCTTATAAAATTCAGAATCGGGTAATGCTTTCTCGCTATCGTGGAAAAACCAAATGTAACACCTGCAAAGGAAAGCGTTTACGCAAAGAAGCAAACTATGTAAAAATTGATGGAGCTACAATAACAGATTTGGTAGAAAAACCTTTAAACGAATTAGCAGATTTCTTTAAAAGCATTGCTCTTAATGAATATGATGCTAAAGTTGCTAAGCGCCTTCTTAAAGAAATTAATAGTCGATTAGAATTTTTACAAAATGTAGGACTAGAATACTTAACACTTAATCGTAAATCGAATACATTATCGGGTGGTGAATCACAACGTATTAACCTGGCAACCTCGCTAGGAAGTAGTTTGGTTGGTTCTATGTATATCCTTGATGAACCTAGTATAGGGCTGCATCCAAAAGATACCGAAAAGCTGATTAAAGTACTGCAATCTCTTCGTGATTTGGGAAACACCGTAATTGTCGTAGAACACGATGAAGATATTATGAAAGCTGCCGATGAAATCATCGATATAGGCCCCGAAGCAGGTACTTATGGTGGACATGTCGTGGCAACAGGTACTTTTGACCAGATCTTAAAAGCAGATTCTCTTACCGCAAAATACCTAAATGGAGCCCTTGAAATTGAAGTTCCTAAAACCCGAAGAACTTCAAAATATAATGTCGAAATTATAGGTGCACGTGAGAATAACCTAAAAAATATAGATGTAAAAGTCCCTCTCGGGGTCTTTACAGCAATCACAGGAGTATCTGGTAGTGGTAAGAGTACACTTGTTAAAAAAATCATTTACCCTTCTTTACTCAAACAATTAGGAGGATACGGAGAAAAAGCAGGCCAGTTTACAGAACTTAAAGGTAACTATAGTAATATAAAACATGTAGAGTTTGTAGATCAAAACCCAATTGGTAGATCCTCTCGCTCTAATCCTGTTACTTATATTAAAGCCTATGATGATATTCGTAACCTATTCGCTTCCCAAAAATTATCCGGTATTCGTAACTATAAAGCAAAACATTTTTCTTTTAATGTCGATGGTGGCCGATGCGAAACCTGTAAAGGAGAAGGAGAAGTTACCATAGAGATGCAGTTTATGGCCGATGTACACCTTGAATGTGAAACCTGCGCCGGAAAACGCTTCAAAAAAGATGTTCTCGAAGTAACATTTCATGATAAAAATATTCATGATGTACTCTCAATGACTATAGATAATGCCATTGATTTCTTTTCAGAACATAATCAGATCAAAATACAGAGAAAACTTCAACCTCTACAAGATGTTGGCTTGGGGTATGTACAATTAGGACAAAGTTCTTCTACTCTTTCTGGTGGCGAAGCTCAACGAATTAAACTTGCTTCCTTTTTAGTAAAAGGAAATACCAAAGACAAAGCATTATTTATTTTTGATGAACCCACTACCGGACTTCATTTTCATGATATCAAGAAATTACTCAAGTCTTTTAATGAACTAATCACAAAAGGACATTCTATCTTAGTAATAGAACATAATTTGGATCTTGTAAAATGTGCCGATCATATAATTGATCTTGGACTCCAAGGTGGTAAAAACGGAGGTAATATTATCGCAGAAGGCACACCAGAAGAAATTGTAAAAATCAAAGAATCCTATACAGGAGAATATTTAAAAGAGAAACTCTAAATCATAGGAAACCATATTTAATACAACTTTCCCGCAGCGTGCAGCAGCTATATATACCATAAGATAATCTCTCGCAGTGTACAGCAGCTACATATATAATATAATACGATCTCTCGCAGCATGCAGCAGCTATATATATACCATAAGATAATCTCTCGCAGCGTGCAGCAGCTATATATATAACATAAGACGATCTCTCGCAGCGTGCAGCAGCTATATATATACCATAAGATAATCTCTCGCAGTGTACAGCAGCTAGATACATAGCATAAGACGATCTCCTGCAGTGTGCAGCAGCTAGATACATAGCATAAGACGATCTCCTGCAGTGTGCAGCAGCTATATATATAACATAAGACGATCTCCTGCAGCGTGCAGGAGATACATGTATGGCATAAGATATCCTTTTACAGTATACAATACTACATACAACAAATTAAAAGATATAAAACACAAAAAAAATAATAATCTAAAAAACAGATAGTTACCTACTATTTTAGTTTCAAATATACTTTTGGCACGCCATTTGAAACACTACTTATCAAATAGCGAAAGCCGAAAAGCTAATGAGTAGGCATAAACCCAAAACATGTAAGTTATGAAAAAAATGATACTTTTTATTGCAGTATTATTACTAGTAGGAACGACTGCACAAGCGACCGACCAAAAACACTCGGATCACCAGGATAGGGTTACAAAACGCTATCGCCATACACAACCCATCGTATTTGTAGAGGGCGGGGTACAATTTTTTGTGTATCCAGAAGGAGATATCGATTACAGGATCATTAAAAGAAGTAGATCCCATCATAGAAACTGGAACCGTAATGTATATAATACACCAGGTTCATATGCACATCAAAGACACTATAATAACTTTATTAGGTATGATTATCATGGTAGATTAAAAAAAGTAGGACGTAACTATATTACATATGATCGATACAACAGAGTACGTAGAATAGGTACAGTATCTATGCGATATAACAGAAGAGGATTAGTGTATCAAATAGGAGGACTACATATCTACTATAAAAAATATGGAAGAATAAAGTATGTAGAAGGTAATGTTCATTATGATGGTTGTGGATATTGTGGAATAGACGGATGCTCGGTTACCCATTCCCCATACCATAATCAAAATTGGAAATATAAGCATTATAAACACGATGATAATGATGATGATTATAAAAATAGAAAAAGGAAAAAAAGATATAGTGACGATGATGATGATTAGATAATATAAAGATTGGTTAGTTGTTTAAACCCCGTTACCAGAAGTATTTGGTGGCGGGGTTTTTTATTTAGGCGTTCGAGCGGGCTATCCGTTGCAATTCCTCACACACCTATGGCGTGCTGCGGGATTTACACTACTATCCCTAACGCAAAATACATTATACCATTTCTGATTTAAATTTACTCATAAGAAAAATGATGGATTTTTGGCTTAGATGAAAAAGAAAATTCAAGCATAGCAGGGCTACGGTTGTGTTTTATTTTGAAATATTAGACAAAAAGACGCGGTTTTATTGAGTTAATTTAGATTGGAAATGGTATTACTAACATTGCTAAGCCAGGTGCAGCCCAAATTATACATTAGAACTCTGTTATGGTGTTTTCTAAAAGCAATAGATTTTTTAATGAAGTAATTTACACTTTTTTGATCAATTAAAGTGTTGTTAACCTTTTTTCGAAATAATACAAATATTATATATTTATACCTTATACCCATCTAGAGTAGTCACTTCAATATCAAAATCAAAAAATATGAACTTCTATACAACTTTTCTGTTTTTTTATATAATGGTTAGTGCATCGATACATGCTCAAAAAATGCAATTCGAAGACTATGACCCACCCTCTACTCTAATAGTTCCCGAGACAGAAGTTAAAAAAGCAAAATTTCCCTTTATCGATGTTCATAACCACCAATTTAGAATGCCAACCCAAAATCTGCAAGACGTTATTACCGAAATGGATAAACTAAACATGGCCGTTATGGTAAACCTATCAGGAAGAGGACGAGGATCTGATGATCATCTTATCAAATCACTAGAAAATGTTAAAACTAATTTCCCAAATAGATTTATCGTATTTACAAATATTAACCTTAAAGGAATAGATGAACCCGGCTGGACAGAAAAAACAGTTGCTCAAATAGAAAAGGATGTGGCCATGGGAGCCAACGGATTAAAAATCTATAAAAGCCAGGGGATGGATAATAAAGATAGCAAAGGCAATCGTATTAAGATCGATGATCCCAGAATAGGACCCGTATGGGAAAAATGCGGTGAGCTAGGTATCCCGGTTTTAATACATTCTGCAGATCCAAAATCATTTTGGGATGCACATGATAATAAAAATGAACGTTGGTTAGAACTTAAACTGCGATCTAGAAGAAAAAGAGACCCCAAAGTAACTGGTTCCTGGGAAACCATTATACAAGAACAACACAATATTTTTAAAAAACACAAAAACACCAAATTTATCAATGCACATTTAGGTTGGTACGGAAACAATCTGGCAAAACTTGCTGAGCTTATGGATGAAATGCCTAATATGTATAGTGAGATTGGAGCAGTTATTGCAGAATTAGGTAGACAACCCCGTAATGCAAAAGCTTTCCTTACCAAATACCAAGATAGAATAATGTTTGGAAAAGACTCTTGGAATCCCGAAGAGTATTACACTTATTTTAGAGTTTTAGAATCAGACGATGAGTATTTCCCTTACTACAAGAGATATCATGCTTTCTGGAAAATGTATGGATTAGATCTTAATGATGAAGTATTAAAAAAACTATATTATAAAAATGCATTAAAAATAATTCCAAACATCGATACGAGTCTATTTCCTAACTAAAACAACCCGTTACCTATCTTACCCTTTTAGATGAAGATTCGCCAATGTAAATGTTTTAATGCTACAGTATTTACCTATAAAAAAGATAGATAGCAGATGGTGTAACACTTCTTTATTAAATATAACCCGTTGTGCATTTTAGAAACTCATAGTGAAGTGAAGAAAAATTGTATCGAGAATAGCTTTTTTGATCCAAAACGCTTGTCATCCTAAGTGTACCGAAAGACTCGATACACTTCTTCGGCCTGTATTGAACTACGCCAAAGTATCGAAGCACTAGAATTGACGAATTTCGAATTTAAAAGCCTCAAATGCACAACGGGTTAGATACACCATATACTTCCTTACAATGGTCTACCTTCAATTTTAATAGATATCACATTTCTTACAACACATTAATTTACAATATTTTAACTTTTTGGCACGCTGCTTGATATTATAACATTGAGAACGAAAAATTAATTTCTGTTCTCGTTTTAAAACCACAGATTATGAAAAATTTTGTTTTACTTTTTACAGGCTTATTATTAGTATCATTTACAGGTAATGCTTCGGAAACGAACACAGAAACGTCTGCCCGATATTACAATTATGGAAAATCATTTATCTTCTCTGAAGGAGGAATCGATTTTTCGGTATATGCAGATGGTCAATTCGATTTTTATATCAATAGACCAAGAAATGGCGTAAGTATCGGAGTTAACGCTCCGGGAGTAAATATAAGTTTTAATTCTGGGTATGATTATGATGCCTATGTACAATATGATGATTATGGAGCCGTAGTACAAATAGAAAATGTACCTATCTTTTATGACTATTATGGTAGAATTGTACAAGCAGGAGATATTTACATTAATTATAACAATTATGGCCGTATTTCTAGAGTTGGTGGATTATATGTTCATTATAACAGCTACGGAAACTTCTTAAACTGTACAGGTTATATTAATCGTTATAACAGATATTACGAATACAGGCCGTTTCACGCTTATTTTACAGTACCGGTAGTAAGTAGATGTATTGTATATGAAAGACCATACAGAAGATATTATACTCCATATAGATGTTCATATACCGTATACAGAACTAATTATTATAATGGATATTATAGCAGACCTTATAGAAGTCGTAATTATTACAGACCTCATAGTAGAGTAACAAGTTATAATAGAGGATATAGAGGTTCTCGTGCCAGAAGCACTAATTACAGAACAAGGGATCATAGAACAGCAATGTATAAAAGAAATGATCGTAACTATAGTAAAGTAGCTCGAAGCAGATCTAATTATAACGGAAATAATAATGTGACCCGTAGCAGATCTAATGATTATAGCACCAGAAGTAATGCCAGAAGCAGATCAAATAATTACGGTACCAGAACTACCAGCAGAAGTAGATCGAATACCAATAAGGTTGGAAATATTAACAGGACCCGTTCTGTAACACCAAATACAAGAACACGTACAACGAGTAGAAATGCACAAACCAGACAAAGAGTACAATCTAATAATAAAAGTACACCATCTAGACAAAGAGTTCAATCAACTCAACAAAAAACCAGAAGTGCTGTAACCAACAGACCTAAATACGACAGAAGCAAAAGATCTCGTAGTGCTATCGCAAAGACAAATCAGGTTCGAAGACAGAGAAGTTCTGGCAGAAATTACTCTGGTAATGTAACAAAACGTTCTAATAACAGTCAATATAGTAGTAAGAGAACAAATAGATCCAGAACAACAACAAATAGACAAAGAAGCAATACTTCTAACAGAGCATCGAGATCAAATACTTCTCATTCTCGTAGCAGTAGAAGCAGAAGCTAAGAAGATACATAAGACATTAAATTTTTTGGTTGGTTAGTTGGAAAATCCCTCAGAGTAGTATGCTTTAAGCACCTCGAGGGATTTTCTGTATTAAATTATTAATATCGACAGATACTTTCAGAGTATAAAAAACAATAGCATATGCCATACCGATTAATATACTTTTAAGAACGATATTAAGAATCGGATGAAACGGTAATTCCCAAAAATAAAAACCAAAAACAAAAGCTATAATGAGAACTAATGCCAAATTTGTCTTTTTCGAAAATGGATGCATTCCAAATTTAGCATAGACAATCCATAACTTAGCAAAATTATAGCAAAACATAGCAAAACATGTAGCAATAGCCGCACCAGTAACACCAAAAACAGGAATCCAAAGCATATTGAGTAGCACTGTAAGAATTGCCATCCCTACTCCTATATATAGTACCATTCTGTAATAATCAGAACTATATAGAATTGCATTATTATTTCCTAAAAGGTTATCAAATAGCTTAGCAATCCCGATCAAAATTACAACCCAGATAAATAATTCATACTCATCGGGGATAATTTCAAAAAGCTGATGCACATTACAAATAATCAATACAAAAAGTAACCCACTGGTCACTAAAAGATTTAAAGAGCTTTTTTTATACAAATCTCGCAATTGATCTTTTGCCTTTTCGTTAATTAATTTAGCAGTTAAAGGGTACGTAATTTGATGCATGGCTCTAGAAGGAATAATAATCACACTAGCAATATAAGCGCATATACCATATTTGGCCACATTTTCTATAAGAAGATAACGTTCTATCATCGTCTTATCCAAATCAATTAATAAAGTAGCCACAGAACCGGCAATCAATATTAATCCAGAATATTTACATACAGAAATATAGTTGTTAGGTAACGAAAACTGTGGTCTAAAACGGTGAAGCTTCAATGCATATATTTGCATAATCACTGTTCGTAATACATATGCACTCATGAGTGCATATATAAATTGTTCAACCGTCAGAATTTCAAAATGCACCAAAAACAAAAGAATACTTATACATAGCCTTAAAAACAACTCTTTCATGATGTTTCCGAACACACTCTTAAGCTTTACTTTAGACCATGCAAAAAAGATTTCAAAATAAGACACTGCAAATGCCAGAATAAAAATAGTCCACACATAAGGTTGTACTATTGTATTTTTATCACTAAATAGGCCTAGAATTGTAGTATAGAAAAACGAACCTATTATTCCAAGAATTAGAGCTATCAATAATGGTAAGATCAATACCATTGTTAGAAATTTATCCTGTTGTTCCTGATCTGAGTACGACGAAAAAAATTTCACCAAGGTGTTATGTACACCAAATGCCATTAGGGGCCATATCAGATTTGAAGCTGTAATCAGGTAAGAAACCAATCCGTAATGCTCTTTGTCCAGAAAATTGGTAAATAAGAACAATGTATTTATGGCTCCAATACCAAACCCCACACAGGTAATAATAATATTTCGTATGGTTTGATTAACAACTATTCCCATTTGTATAACTTCAAAAATTCAATTTCAAGGTTTAAAAGTACAAAATACAAGATTAGTAGAAGTGTGATATTATTTAATACACCAAAAATAGTATTCTCGTGTAGTACTACAAAAAGAGGCTGTTATATATAACAGCCTCCTTCTTATAATAATCCTTCCAATTCCTTATTTTGAGCAAACTGTATCCCCGGTGATGGTCCAGTTTTTATTATTTATTAGGTCACTTCTGGATTGACCTGCATTACAATATATTAAATCTTTTACTCCAAAATTTACAAAAAATTGCAGATTGGGTAAAGCAGCCCATTTAGTAAGCAATGCATCATAATTAGCTATAGACAGGTCGGTTTCACTCAACATACTATTCATATTTTTCACATTCTGAATATTCCAATTACTCAAATCCCCATTAAAAGTAAAAGCCTTAAAAAACATATATCTCATATCGGTTACTTTACTCACATCCCATGCACTAATATCCTTATTAAAAGATTTTGCCTGATTAAACATATCTTTCATATTAGTCACACTACTTACATTCCATCCACTAATATCACTATTAAAGATATCTGCAAATTGAAACATACCCAACATATTTTTAACCCTACTTACATTCCAGCTACTAAGATCACCATTAAAAGCTTTTGTATTGTAAAACATCCCACTCATATTAAGGACATTACTTACATCCCAGGTATTAAGGTCTGAGTTAAACACTTTACATTGACTAAACACCCCAGACATGTTAACTACAGTACTTACATCCCAGTTGTTGAGATCTGCACTAAACTTACTACATCCCGAAAACATATTGGTCATATCAATAACTTTTGAAAGATTGGGCACATCTATGGCATTATAAGTCATATTTTTGCATCCTCTAAAGGCATCACTCATAGATTCCCACACATTATCTCCCCATTGCTCAATAGTTTGTAATTTTTCAGCATCAGATGTTGTGGTAGTTTTAATCATTGGGAATACTCCTGATACAGAAACCGTATAGGTCCCCGCAGTGGCGTATACATGGTTTTTGGTAGTGGTTTTATTATCTTCAACAGTACCGTCTCCCCAATCTATCGTATACTCGTAGTTATTCCCCTGTCTATCTGGTTGAAAAGTGATCATTTCATTGTTTGTAGTGGTTTTCCAGGTGGTAACAAAAGGTTCTGCTACGTTGTCTACAGTAATCGTAATATCTGCACTGGCCTTATTAACACCATCAGATACTTCTACAGTAAGGATATAAGATGTCTTAGTTTCATAATCCAGTTTTTTGCCTGTTCCCAGACTTAATTCTCCTTCTGGTATCAACTCAAAAATATCATCAGTATTTTGAGTAAGTGTGTAGATAAGAGTATCACCTTCTGGATCTATAGCAGCAATATTGGCAATTACCACATCATCTTTGATATTTTCTGCAATAGAGAATGTCTGTGCATCAATAACAGGTGGTCGATTAACAGTTTGATTATCATCTACATCATTAATGGTAATAGTTAACCTAGCTTCTTTAGAAACACTTCCGCTTTTTACCACCACTTTTCCTGTAATTGTTGTACGTAATTCAAAATCAAACAATGATGCGTTTTTAACTTTCAACTCTCCCGTTTTGGTATCGATAGTCATTGCATCATCAGGAGTTTGAGTGTCTAGAACAAAAGAGACTTCTCCTTCACTCGCAGTTCCTTTAACTTTTCCAATACGTTGTCCTTCAGTGGGATTTTCGTCGATGGCTACAGAAAAATTTTCTGTTGTTATCGTAATTGGCATTACGTTATCATCATCACTTTTACAACCCACAAATACAATGGCCATTATAAATACAACCAATACATTTCTTTTAATTTGTTTTCGTTTCATCATTTTACTTCTTTTTTGAGGCGTACTTTCAGGTTTTCTAAACAAAGAAAACTCCGATAGCTTACGTAATTTTGTTTCTAATAATTATTATTTTGATGCAAACCTAGAAAGACATTTGCTACAAAAAGAAGTTGTTTTTTATCTGCTGTGTTTTAATTGATATGTGCAGGGTTTTTTCTTATATCTGAATATAATAGACGATCAGGATACTATATTATATAAGAGAAAGAAACCTTGGTTATAAGTATGGGTAAAATGCAAAAAAAGTTACGCAATAATATTCGGTAAGTATTAAAAATCTGGGTTTTTTAGTATATCAGCCATTGTTTTGGTCAACTCTCTCCTACTATACTTTCCAACTCCTATAACGTGAGATGCTAATGTTCCTTTTTGAAACTGAACAAAATATTCGAGTATTTGTGCTTTTATCTTTTCATACTCTTGATACTCAAAAAAAGTACCCGAATTTGTTTCCGAAATTAATCTTGATACATCTGCCCCTCTAGGGCCAATGGCAATAATAGGTCTCGTAGATACCATATATTCAAACAATTTACCCGGAATAATGCATCGGGTGTCTTTACTATCGATTTCGATCAGTAATAAAACTTGCGAACTTCTTTGAATTTGGATAGCTTCTGCATGTGGCACATACGCTTTTAACACCAAGAAATCGGACAGCCCTGCTTCTTTTATAGAGTATAATACATCATCACTAACTGCACCTACTAATTGTAATCTAAGTGCTAATGAAAATGTTTTATTTTCCTCAGTCAAATCACACAAGGCTTTCCAAAGATTTTTTGGGTTTCTACCAGACAATAATGATCCTATGTGCGAAATGGTAAATTTGGTATCCAAAACAGGTTCAGAAACTGATTCTTTGTCATAACCATTAGTAACTACAGAAACCGGGGTATTAGTAATCCCTTTAAACTCTTTTTTTGTCGTAAAACTGGTAACCACAACATGATCAGCAGTGTTTAATACTGCTTTCTCCATAGAGGTATGCTTTTGCATAGATCGCTTTGTAAGTTTTAGCTTGTCGTGATATCCAATGGTAGTCCAGGGATCTCTAAAATCGGCAAACCATTTTACTCCTGTATGTTTTTTCAACTCCTTGCCTATCAAATGTATACTATGAGGTGGGCCTGTAGTAATTACGGCATTAATTTTATTTTCTGAAAGATATTCTTTTAAGTATATAACCGAAGGTTTTACCCAGAACTTACGAGCATCGGGAATAAAAAAATTACCACGTATATATAATAACAATCGCTGTATAAAAGATTGCTTTGCTACGCCAGCAATAATACCTTTACTTATTGTTTTGGTTTCCTTTTTAGAAAAAATCTGAGCAAGACGATAAGGTTCGAAAATAGGTTGTTTTAGTACTTCTATTCCTTCAGGAATTTCAGATAATAAAGAAGTATCTTCTATAGGGTATGTAGGATTCTCGGGTACATATACTATCGGTTCTATATCAAAATCTCTAAAATACTTAACAAACTTAAGCCACCGCTGTACTCCAGGACCTCCTGCTGGTGGCCAATAATATGTAACGATCAGTACCTTCACAATATACCTTACTTATCTTCTTTGGTTAAGGATAATAAACTCCCCGTTTTCTTATATTGAAAATACAATCCGCCAAGTACAAGTAAAACAAAAAGAATAGAACTAGTAAGTGTAATAGCGCTTCCTGTTTTTACAACCTGAGGTTCGAATTTAAATTCTATCGAATGCTTTCCTGCCGGTACTTTTAGGCCTCTTAACATATAATTTACCGGATATATTGGTGTAGTTTCCCCATCAATATATGCGTTCCAACCATCTTTATAATATGTTTCAGAAAAGACAATAAAACCCGGATTAGCAGCATAGACATTATAGGCCAGATAATTAGGATCGGTTTTAGAAATTGATACTGTAGAAATACTATCTTTTTTTGGGATGAAACCTTCTAAATCTCTTCGATACTCTTTTCTAATAACTGCCGTCTTTTTAGTATCTATAGTATTCAAGGATTCAAATTCCTCCTTATAATTGTCTACAAAATTTAACTCTTCAACAAACCAGGCTGCTCCATTTGTTGAAGGATTTTGCTGAACATCTAATTGTCCTTCTTTATTTTGTTGAATTACATATTTTACGTTAAGCATATTAATAACTTCCAGGTTGCCCTTGGCAATATGGCCAAAATAGAGATCTTCCATTTTTCTAGGGCGTACTGCAGTATATCCATTAATAGAATTAAAAAAGTAATTTGTGTGTGAATTATTAAAACCTCTTGCCTGATCTAATACTCTAAAATAAGATTCGTCTTTTAGAATTTCTTTATCGACCGCTGTTGGTTGAAAATAGTTTCTGTATTCACGCTTAGAGATAAAACCGTCATTATCGACACTACGCCTGTCTACAGTAACCAAATCTATTAGAATTAGCGCTCCCAATGCGATAAGAGTAATATTTTCTGAAAACTTTTTCTTTAAACTAAACCAAAGCACACCTCCCATTAGAATTATAAACAGAAGCGAACGCAAACTATCACTTTTCATGATTGCAATTCGATCTTCTTTGATAGCATCAAAAATAGCAGGTTGTTCAATCCCTAATCGAACTTCTGAAGAGGATTTGAAACTAAATAAACTTCCTCCAAACAGCCAAAAAAGCAAACATAATCCTCCAAAAACTCCCAATGAAATTAAAAATTTCTTTTGCCTTTCTTCAATAGATAACTTGTCATTAAAGAATCTATGCAATCCAAAAACAGCAGCAATAGGTATTAGTAATTCTAAAATAACCTGGATACTCGATACCGCTCTGAACTTATTATAAAAAGGTACATAATCGATAAAAAACCGTGTTAGAAATTCTAAATTCTTACCCCAACTCAAAGCGAGAGATAATATCATTCCTGCCAATAACCACCAGCGAAGCCTTCCTTTAACCAACAACAATCCTAAAAGAGCTAAAAACACTACTGTTGCTCCTAAATATGGAGGAGCTTCTACAAAAGGTTGTTCTCCCCAATATAAACCTGTAACTTTAGCATAATAATTAGCTTGTTCTCTTGGCTGTCCTAACTCAATCAATTTTTGATAAAAAGCAGAATCTGTACCCAAATCAGATGCTCTACCTACCCCCATTAATTTAGGAACAAAAAGATTTAATGACTCTAATTTACCGTAACTGTATTCTGTAATATATTCATAATCTAACCCATTCTTTTCTGAAGAAGTCGCTGTAGTTTCTGCTAATAAGTTTTTTCCTCTAATACTGGTATCTACATATTCTGATGTAGATAATAAAGTTGTTGCATTTGTGGCTAATCCTAAAACCACGGCCAGTACCAATGTGCCTACAGATTTAAAAAAATGTGGAATTTCTTTTTTTCGTATAGCATCAACAAAATAAGCTACCCCCATAACTATAGTTAGTAATCCCAAGTAATATGTCATCTGATAATGATTGGCTTGTATTTCTAAGCCCATCGCCAGTGCTGTTAATAAAAATCCCCAAACATATCTTTTCTGAAAAACCATGATTATTCCTGAAAGAACTAACGGAAAGTATGCAATAGCATGTGCTTTAGAATTATGCCCTACCCCTATTATGATAATCAAATATGTAGAAAACCCAAAGGCTAATGCTCCCAAAATTGCAATTTTCCATGGGATGCGCATTACAAGCATCAGAATATAAAAACTAAGCAAATAAAGAAAAAGATAATCTGCTGGTCTGGGTAAGAAACGAATCAAACGATCCAGTTTATCCATATAATCATGCGGAAATTTTGCTCCCAGCTGATACGTAGGCATTCCCCCGAAAGCAGAATTATTCCAGTATGTTTCTCTACCGGTATTAGTTCGATACTCATTTTGTTGTTTAGCCACACTCTGGTATAGCTTTATATCATTTTGATAGAGCATTTTCCCACTTAATACTGGGCTAAAAAACGCTAACGAAACAATTATAAAACCTAAAACAACAAGAATATGAGGTAAAAATCTTTTAATTAAAGACATGATGTGTGTGAGTTTACTAATAAAGAGCCAAATTAATCAATTTCCTCATAATCGATATATTCTCCTACATCTTTATTAGAATAATTTTGTTTCGATTTTTTTTCAATAGTTACCTCACCTTCTGTAGACTGCCGGGGTTCTTGGTATTGATCAAATTGCTGTTTAAATTTCTCCCCTGCTTTCTTTGTAACATATCTAAGCAATAGAGGACCAAATAACCGCGTTATTATTTTTAGTCCATAATATACCAAGATTATAATGAGAATTATCTTTAATACCCCTTGTAGTGATGCTTCCTGCATAACATTTTTTTTCAAAAATAATGAACTCTGTATACAATTACATGTAGACAGTCCTAAAAAAATGATAAAATCTGCTATATTTGAACCAAATCTATTGAGTATGTACCCTAAGTCTATTCTGTTACTAATTATCACATTTCTATGTACCCTAACGGTTTGTGCACAATATACCGAGAAGATCAATACCAATAGACCTGGCACATCACAAGGTGCTTTCTCGGTTGGTAATAACGTTTTACAATTAGAAGGTGGTTTTGGTTTTGGAAAAGAAAAACATAAACTTCTTAACACAAAAACAAATGTTTTTAAGTTGGATTATTCTGTACGATACGGCTTATTAATTGAACAATTAGAACTAAGGCTAAATGGTACATTTAGAGCAGATGGAGTAAGGCAAACCATTGGTGGTAATGAAGAAAAAATAAAGAGAAGTAACTTTGACGTAAATACGATTGGTGCAAAATACCTGATATATGATCCATATAAGAAGCCGAAAAAAGATTCTACTAATTATGATGAATTAAAAAGCTGGAAAGAGCGTTACAAATTTAAGTGGAAAAGCTTAATCCCAGCAGTTTCTGCTTATGTAGGAGCTAATTTTGTATCAAAAGATAACCCTTTTACAGCACCTAATGATGATACTTTTAGTCCAAAGATTGTTTTAATGACCCAGAATAACTGGAACACGAGTCTGAATGGAAACTGGGTATTGGTGACTAATTTAATTGTCGATAAAGTAACCACAGATGATCCAATTATCGGTTGGATTATTACTTCTACCCATACAATAAACGAAAAATGGGCAGCTTTTGGAGAATATCAAGGGCAAAAAAGTGATTTTTATAGTGATAATATCCTTAGACTCGGAGGAGCCTATTTATACAACAAAGATTTACAACTTGATGCAAACATTGCTTTCAATTTTAAAGATACCCCTTCTATTTTTACGTTTAGTTTTGGTGCATCTTATCGATTTGATTGGCATACCAAAGATGAGATCATCGAGCAACCAGGATTAGAAGGCGGTATTAAAGAAGGAAAGAAAGAAAATAATGAAGAAGGAGAGAACGAAGAAAATAAACAGGATGGATTTGATGAACTCGAAGAAGGTGAAGAAATAGAAAACGATAGCCTTAAATTGAGAAAAACTCCTTTTGTTAATGATTTTGAAGACGATGGTTTCAGAGAGGCAATCGAAAACGACCTTGATCAAAGACGAACCGAAGAACGCCTAGAACGCGAGCGTATTGAAAACGAAAAAATAGCTAAAAAAGAAGATAAGAAATTTAGAAAAGAAGAGGCCAGACGTCTAAAACGTGAAGCAAAAGAAGCCAGAAAAGCTGAAAAAGCTGCAATCCAGGCCGAGAAAGAAAAGCAAAAAATGATCGATGATATTGATGCTGAATTGGATAAAATGGAGAAAGAACAAGGTGTCGATCAAGAATTGCAAGATATAGACAAAGAGCTTCAGGAACTCGAAAAAATGGAAAAAGAGTTAGATTCTGGTACTCAAGAAAAGGAAGAGAAGAAAGAAGAAGAAAAGCAAAAAGAAGAGGAAGATGTAGATGCTGAATACGAAAAGTATCAAAAGGAACAAGAAAAAGCCAAGAAAGAAGAAGAAAAAAGAAAAAGAAAAGAAGAAAAAAGGCGCCAAAAAGAAGAGAAGAAAAGAAAAAAAGAAGAGCAAAAGCGTAAAAGCAAAGAAGAAAAGGATAATAAAACTGATGATTCGGATCTTGATAAAGAACTAGAAAAAATGGATCAGTAATTAGTATAAAAAGCAGAAATAAAACTCTTTAAAGGACCCAAATAAAGAATCTAATGCCAATTTTACTAAAATGATCTGTATGCAATCATAATATTTAATAAAAGGATTATATATTTGTGATGAATTAGAGATGATATATGATTACGATTAAAGAAATTACTTCAAAAGGAGATTTAATAACATTTGTTAAATTTCCTTTTGAATTATATAAAGATTCCCCATACTATGTTCCTTCTATTATCAAAGAAGAAGTAGATGTGATGAATCCAAAGAAGAATCCTGTTTTTAGAAACTCTGATGCAAAATATTTCTTGGCTTACAAAGGCGATACCATAGTAGGAAGAATCGCTGCAATTATAAATTGGATTGAAGTAAACGAACAAAAAAAACCTAAAGTACGTTTTGGATGGTTTGATGTGATTGATGACATTGAAGTAACCAAAGCGTTATTAGAAAAAGTTTCAGAATACGGTACTCAGCATGGTTTAGAATACATGGAAGGGCCTGTAGGTTTTTCGAATATGGATAAAGCAGGAATTCTAATTAAAGGATTCGAAGAGTTAAATACCATGATTACTTGGTACAATTACCCTTACTATTCAAAACATATGGAGCAGCTTAACTTTGAACCGGCAGCTACATGGGTAGAATACAAAATAAGAGTTCCGAAAAAAACAAAAGAAAAGGTCATAAAATTTGCTCAGGTAATTAAGGAACGCTATCAGCTTAAGATCCTTAAATTCAATAAAAGTAAAGAAATACTTCAGTATGCAGATGATATGTTTGATCTGCTAAACAAAACCTATAGCAGCTTACAAACTTTTGTTCCTATACAGCAATACCAGATAGATATGTATAAGAAAAAATACTTACCCTATCTAAATCCTGAATATATTACCTGTATTGCAGATAAAACAGGTAAACTTATCGCTTTTTCAATTGTAATGCCCTCATTTTCTAAAGCTTTGAAAAAAATGAACGGTAAAGTCTATCCTCTAAGATTTCTACATATCCTAAAAGCACAACGTAGAAATGACACAGCAGCTTTTTATCTTATAGGAGTTGATCCAGAGTACCAAAATAAAGGAGTGACTGCCCTTATTTTTAAAGAAATGAATGAAGCTTTTTTACGTAATGGGATTGAAGTTGTAGAAACTAATCCAGAACTTGAAGAAAATAAAGCAATCCAAGCCCTCTGGAATGGTTATGAGCATGAACAACATAAGATGAGACGAACGTTTAGAAAAAGTATTTAATTTTTTTGGTTTTTCATTCATTATTGATTTTAATAAAAAAAGTCTTTCTTAATTTTATATTTAAGGTTATTAATACATCGTTAAATAACCTACAGTTTACATTTTCCTTTTAGGTTTTGTCTATTTTTATAAGAAACCAACATTTCTGCTAATAATAAGTAGTTATAAAACTTTGACATAAAGTCTGAGTGTCTTTAAAAAAATCAGAATTTTTAAATTCTTAAAACCTTATTAATCATGTTAAAAAACATTTTGAATGTAAACGGAGTTAAAAAATTAAACAATCAACAAAAGAAAAAAATTAATGGAGGCGAGGAAGGTTATTGTAGAGTTTGTCCAGCACATTTTTTCTGTTGCGGATATGGCTGTTTTGACCCTGCATCTGTTTTATATGACCCCTGTTAATACAACATCTACTAAGAATTAACTTTTTAAAATAAAAAAATCCGCTAATTATTCTTAGCGGATTTTTTATATATTATTATGTAAGCAACTTATTCACCCATTGCAGCAGCAACTGCAGCAGACATACGTTTATAAGTTCCGTTTTCTAATCGTTCTCGTATAGCAGAAAATGCATTAAGTGTTTCTTCTATATCTTCTAAGGTATGAGAAGCTGTAGGTATTAATCTTAATAATATAAGTCCTTTTGGTATAACCGGATATACTACAATAGAGCAGAAAATTCCATAATTTTCTCTAAGATCTTTCACCAGAGCCATAGCTTCAGGAATACTTCCTTTTAGATACACTGGTGTTACACAACTCTGAGTAGTTCCTAAATCAAAACCTCTTTCTCTAAGTCCGTTCTGCAAAGTATTAACATTCTGCCATAACTTAGCTTTTAATTCGGGCATTGTTCTAAGCATATCTAAACGCTTAAGAGCTCCTACTACTAATTGCATTTGCAATGATTTTGCAAACATCTGAGAGCGCAAATTGTATTTTAAATAATCTATAATTTCTTGATCTGCTGCAATAAATGCTCCTGTACTCGCCATAGATTTTGCAAACGTAGCAAAATACACATCGATCTGATCCTGAACACCTTGCTCCTCACCTGTTCCTGCTCCTGTTGCTCCTAATGTACCAAATCCGTGTGCATCATCAACAAACAATCTAAAATTATACTTTTCTTTTAAAGCTACAATTTCTTTTAATCTTCCTTGCTCTCCTCTCATCCCAAAAACACCTTCAGAAATCAGTAAAATTCCACCTCCAGTCTTTTGTGCCATTTTTGTGGCTCTCATCAAGTTTTTATCAATACTTTCTATATTGTTATGTCGATATGTATATCGCTGCCCTTGATGCAATCGTACTCCATCAATAATACAAGCATGTGCATCTACATCATATACAATGATATCATCTTTACTTACCAGTGCATCAATTGTAGAAACCATTCCCTGGTATCCAAAATTTAATAAATATGCTGCCTCTTTATCGACAAACTCTGCTAATTCATCTTGTAATTGTTCATGAAGATCTGTATGCCCACTCATCATCCTGGCTCCCATTGGATATGCAGATCCATAAGCTGCTGCTGCCTCTGCATCTACCTTTCGGATTTCTTCTTTATTTGCTAATCCCAAATAGTCATTGATACTCCAGGTAATTACTTCTCTCCCTTGAAACCTCATTCTATTTGATATAGGTCCTTCTAGTTTAGGAAAAACAAAATATCCTTCTGCTTGATCTGCCCACTTTCCTAATGGCCCTTTGTCTTTATAAATCTTATCAAATAAATCTCTCATTTATCAAAAAATTGTTTCTTATAAGTGTGCGAAAATACGGAAAATTGATTTGATGACATAATTATATTTAATTTCACTTTTATAAAGTGTTATTTTAACACTTTATAAAATCTACTCCACAATGATCCATAAATATTTTAATGATTTTCTCTAATTTAATAAATAAAATTGATATCAACAATTAGGGAAATAAAAACCATATTATGAAAACTATATTAAAAAAACATCCCGAAAATATCGGGATGCTTATCATTTTATATTATATTTTTTTATTTAACGAATTGTACCTTTGTTGCGTCAATTTCATTTTTGCTATCAAAAAATCCTTGTTCTGTCATCCAATCATCACTAAATACTTTACTCATATATCGTGATCCATGATCAGGAAGGATAACAATAACATTACTGTTTTCATTAAACTCACCTTGCTCTGCAAGTTGCTTTACACCTTGTATAGCTGCTCCACTTGTATATCCCAAAAACAGTCCTTCTTTTTTTACTAATTCTCTAGCTGTATGTGCACTATCTTCGTCACTTACTTTTTCAAATTTATCAATAACATCAAAATCTGTTGCTGTAGGTATTAGGTTTTTACCTAAACCTTCAATTCTATAAGGATATATTTCTTCTTCGTCAAACTCTCTGGTTTCATGATATTTCTTTAAAACCGACCCATAGGCATCGACGCCCAAAACACGTACATTACTATTTTTTTCTTTCAAAAACCTTGCTGTACCAGAGATAGTCCCTCCGGTTCCGCAACATGCTATAAAATGTGTAAGCTTACCATTGGTTTGCTCCCAAATTTCTGGTCCTGTAGAATTATAATGAGCATCAATATTTAGTTCATTAAAATATTGATTTATATATACAGATCCTTTTATTTCTTCATGAAGTCTTTTTGCTACCTGGTAATAAGATCTCGGATCATCTGCACTTACATGGGCTGGGCATACATATACCTTTGCTCCCATATTTTTAAGCATTGCTATCTTATCCTTAGAGGACTTAGAACTAACAGCAAGAATGCAATCGTAGCCTTTGATCACGCTAACCATTGCTAAACTAAAACCTGTATTACCACTTGTTGTTTCAATAATGGTATCACCAGGTTTAAGAATACCTTTTCTTTCTGCTTCTTCTATAATATAAAGTGCAATTCTATCTTTGGTGGAGTGTCCCGGGTTAAAAGATTCTACTTTTGCATAGTAATTTCCCGGAAAGTCTTTCATAATTCTGTTTAGTTTTATAAGCGGGGTATCGCCAATAAGCTCTAAAACATTATTATAAGCCCTAATATCTTCTCTCATATAATTGTGTTTTACAGATTTGTGGAATAAAATGGGGGTCCACTAACTGTTACAAAAACGGTACGAAGTTACATTATTTTTTTTAATTACTCTTGGATACCTTCTAAATCTAATAAAAAGGCGTACTCTTCTGCTACTTCTTTAAGTGCTTCAAATCTTCCTGAGGCTCCTCCGTGTCCGGCTTTCATATTAGTATGCAATACTAATAAATTCTTATCAGTCTTTAACTCTCTTAATTTTGCTACCCATTTTGCTGGTTCCCAATATTGTACTTGAGAATCATGTAAACCTGTAGTTACTAACATATTTGGATATTCCTGAGCTACAACATTATCATAAGGAGAATATGACTTCATATATGTATAATATTCTTTTTTGTTAGGATTACCCCATTCATCGTATTCTCCTGTAGTCAAAGGGATACTATCATCAAGCATTGTACTTACCACATCTACAAAAGGTACCGATGCTATCACACCATTATATAATTCTGGAGCCATATTTACTATTGCTCCCATCAATAACCCTCCTGCAGAACCTCCCATAGCATATAAATGATTGGCAGAAGTATATCCTTGTACTATTAAAAATTTTGAACAATCAATAAAATCTGTAAACGTATTTTTCTTTTTAAGAAGTTTTCCATCTTCATACCAGGATCGTCCCAAATATTCACTTCCTCTTATATGAGCAATGGCATAAATAAATCCTCTATCGAGTAAGCTTAATCTAGCCGTAGAAAAATAAGGATCTATAGTTGATCCGTATGATCCATACCCATATTGTAATAATGGGTTACTTCTATCTTTTTGTAATCCTTTTTTATATACTAAAGAAATAGGAATCTTAGTTCCATCACCGGCTGTTGCCCATACTCTTTCTGAAACATAATTATTTTTATCAAACTTACCCCCAAGTACTTCTTGTTCTTTTTTTACTTCTTTCTCCTTAGATTCCATATCAAAATCAATTACAGAATTAGGAGTCGTAAGAGAATTATAAGAATATCTTAGGTTTTTGGTATCAAAATCAGGGTTTGTACTTACATAAGCGGTATAGGTTTCATTATCAAAAGGAAGATAATAATCAGCAGTACCATCCCATCTTTTGATATTAATCTTATTTAAACCATTATTACGTTCACTAATGACTAAATACTCTTTAAAAATCTCTATATCCTCAAGCAAAACATCTTTTCGGTGTGGTATAACATTTTTCCAGTTCTCTTTGGTTGTATTTTCCTCAGATACCTTCATTAGTTTAAAATTAGTAGCCTCGTCTACATTGGTTAACACATAGAAATGATCACCATAATGTGCTATTCCATACTCTACTCCTCTTATTCTTGGCTGAAAAATTTTAAATTCTCCTGTAGGATCATCGGCTCTTAAAATTCTATATTCTGAAGTTAACGTACTACTTGACCCTATTACAAGGTATTTTTTAGATTTGGTTTTATATACAAATGTAGAAAAGGTATCATCTTTTTCATGAAAAATCTCTACATCATCTGATACCGGAGTTCCCAGAATATGCCTGTAAATCTTATTAGATCGTAATGTTTCATTATCTTTTTTGGTATAAAATAAAGTTTTACTATCTGTAGCCCAGGTACTTCCACCAGTTGTCGTTTCTATAGTCTCTGGATATATTTCGCCTGTTACAAGGTTTTTTATGCGTATGGTATATTTACGTCTACTTACCGTATCTACACCAAATGCAGCCAGCTTATTATCCGGGCTGATACTAAGCCCGGATAATCTATAATAACTATGTCCTTTGGCTTCTTTGTTACAATCAAAAAGAATTTCTTCTTCTGCATCAAGGCTTTCTTTTTTTCTAGAATATATAGGATAATCCTTTCCTTTTTCAAAACGGGTTAGATACCAATATCCATTTAATTTATAGGGAACCGAAGAATCATCCTCTTTGATACGACTTTTCATTTCTTCAAAAAGATGTTCCCGAAACTCCTTTGTATGAGCAGTCATCTTATCGTTATAGGCATTCTCTCGCTCTAAATAATCAATTACCTCCCGATTTTCACGATCATTTAGCCAAAAATAGTTATCAACACGCACATCATCATGTTTTTCTAGATTTGTTGGTTTTTTAGCTACTATAGGAGGTTGAACTTTAGAATCCAATGTCATCATGGTATTTTATTTACAAGAAGTTGCGAAAATAAGAGATAATAAGAATATAATGAATGAAGTTTTCATAATAATCTTGTTAGTTTATTAACAACCAAAGTACTAATTTTGTATTTATAAATTTTAAAAACACATACATATGTTTGGAGATTTGATGGGGATGATGGGTAAATTAAAGGAAACTCAACAAAAAGTAGAAGAGACTAAAGAAAGATTAAATACTGTTTTGGTAGATGAAGAAAGCTCTGATGGTTTACTTACAATTACACTCACCGCAAATAGAGAAGTTAAAAAAATTGTTATATCTGATCAACTATTACAAGACAAGGAACAGCTAGAGGATTATTTAATTTTAACTTTAAATAAAGCTATTGCCAAAGCAACACAGGTTAATGAAACAGAATTGGCAGCGGTTGCTAAAGAAGGTATGCCAAATATTCCTGGGATGGATTTATTTAAATAGTTATATCATTAATTAATGGGTATCGGGCTTAAAAAAAATACAGTTAGCTATTTTTATATTTTTCTTTCTCCTTTTAATTCTATAATTTTAACAAAAGCTAAAAAATTAACTAAAATCTGACAATATGTTTGAACTCAAAAATAAGGAAGGGTCTAGCTATCATTTTACCTTAAAGGCTAAAAACGGACAAGTTATCTTAAGTAGCGAAGTTTACAATAGTAAATCTGCTGCAGAAAACGGAATTGCATCGGTTAAAAAAAATGCATCTGAAGACGGAAGATATGAGCGTAAGACAGCAAAAAATGGTAAATTCTATTTTAACCTAAAAGCAGGTAATGGCCAGGTAATAGGTAGTAGTCAGATGTATGCTTCTGAATCTGGAATGGAAAATGGCATTAATTCGGTTAAAGAAAATGCACCAGGTGCCGATACTAAAGAAATTTAATTTTTTAAGTGTTTATAAATAAAGCTGTTCATTATACATGAGCAGCTTTATTTTTATTCAAAGTAACCGAAGTTAGTAGTTCTAAAAAGTATTCATGTTTTTCCTGAGTATACTCCAAATGTGTTACAAGTCTTAATTTACCTTGCCCCATTCCATAAAAATGTACATTTTTTGATGCCATTTCTGCAATAAATTCTTTATCATCACCATCAATAACAAATATAACTATATTGGTATCTACAGGTTCGACCTGTTTTACAAAAGGTAACTTTTGTAATACTTCTCCAATTTCTTTGGCTCTTTTGTGATCCTCTGCTAATCGGTCGATATGATGCTCTATAGCATATAGCCCTGCAGCTGCCAAATACCCTAATTGGCGCATTCCTCCTCCTAATATTTTTCTGATACGAATGGCATGTTCCATAATCCCCTTATTACCAACTAAAACAGATCCTATTGGTGCTCCCAGGCCTTTGCTTAAACAAACAGAGATAGAATCAAAAACTTCTCCGTATTGTGTTACTCTTTCATTTTTAGCTACGAGTGCATTCCATAATCGAGCTCCATCCAGATGGTATCCAAGATGATGTCGATCACATACTTGTCTTATTTTTTTAATTTCTTCAAAATCATAACACGCCCCACCTCCTTTATTGGTCGTATTCTCTATGCAAACCAAACTGGTTAACGGGCTATGATAAAAATCTGGTGGATTAATCGCTGCTTCTACCTGCTCTGCTGTAACCATCCCTCTATGGCCATCTAGTAATTTGCATGATACGCCGCTATTAAAAGAAACACCTCCTCCTTCATAATTATATACATGAGCATATTTATCGGCTATCAATTGTTCTCCTGGTTGTGTATGCAATTTAATAGCTGCCTGGTTTGCCATACTCCCCGAAGGGAAAAATAATGCAGTATCTTTACCAAACATTTGTGCTACTTTTTCCTCTAATGCATTTACTGTAGGGTCTTCTTTATACACATCATCCCCTACCTCTGCACTCATCATAGCAACAAGCATTTCTGGAGTAGGTTTGGTAATCGTATCACTTCTAAGATCTATTTTCATTTTTTTATATAATACTATATGATTTATATTGCAATCTACTCGACCAATAAAAATAATGCTATTTTTGTGAATAGCACCAACATATCGCTCTAAAATAAATGTTCCTTCAAAAAAATATTATGTATAGGTTTTTTATATATTGTTTTTTACTACAATTTCTTTTTACCCCAACCTCATTAAAGGCGCAACATTCTACAGATTCACTACAGCAAAAAAGTTATAAAGAGTTACAAAATCTTTTTTTAGAAAATCGTAATGTAGATTCTATAAAAGCAAAAAAGATTTTGAAGGTTTATATGGAAAAGGCAAAGAAAAATTTAGATACTTTAAAAATAGCACAAGCCTTTAGGCTTTATTGTCTGGATAAAAGTGAGGAAAATAAACAACCCTATTTAGATAGTATTATAGCCATTACTAAGAATAAACAAAATAAAAACTACCCTGCTTTTGCATATCACAGAAAAGCACAATTTTTTCTACATCAACAAAGAAATATTGAAAAGACCTTAAATAACCTTAACCAGGCTCGTAAATATGCAAAATTAAATAATAATATTAGTCTCTTATACAAAATAGAACATAATATTGGCATTATTAAAAGTGAGCATTTAAATGAAAAACAAGAGGCTTTAGCTATTTTTAAAGAATGTGAAAAATTTTATAAAGATAACGACAGGTATATTTATAGATATTTATTTACACTACATGTAATTGCAGAAACATATATAGGTCTTAAAAAATATGATTCTGCATCATATTATAATAATCTAGGATATAACAAAGCTGTAAATGGAACTGATGCCGAACAAAACAAAATGAAAGCCTATTTTATTTTATGTGAAGGGATTAACCAACATACTAAAGAAAAGTATACCGCTTCTATTGACAGTATAAATAAAGCAATACCAACAATGATAGAATACAACGATATTTCTAATATCATTGATAGTAATTTTTATTTAGGAAAATCGTACTATGACCTTGGAAATAAAGAAAAGGCAATACCGTTTTTAAAAAAAACAGATTCTATATTAGAAACATTAAATTCTATCCCACAATATAAACATGTTAAAACCTATGAATACTTAAAAAATTATTATAAAGAAATAAATGATCTATCCAACCAAAATAAATATTTAAACAAGTTAAACACTGTATTGGATAACTATTTAAATGATCAGATTTTCATTAGTAGAAAAGTAAAAGAAGATTATGATATTCCACTACTAATTGAAGAACAACAGGTCATCATAAAAAAACTAAATAAAAATAATGATACCTATATTTCGGGATTATTAATTTCGGGAATACTTTTACTAATTTCTGGAGGGCTTATCTACTATCAATATCGAAAAAGACGATTGTATAAAATTAGGTTCGAACAGCTAATTATTGATTCTAAATCAAATATACATACCCCCTCCCATTCAAACCAAAAAGTTAAATCTAAGAAAAGTTCGGATTTAAAAGTACCCGAGAAACATGTAACTTATATACTAAATAAGCTTGATGAGTTTGAAAAAAACCACGATTTTTTAAATATTGGTGTAAGTTCTCAATCTCTGGCAGATGATATAGAAACCAATGTTAAATATCTATCACGAGTGATTAATCATTATAAAAATAAAAGTTTTACCAGCTATTTAAATGAGTTGCGAATCACTTATGCCGTAAAAGAACTACAGGAGAATGTAATGCTACAAAAGTTTACTATAAAAGCCATCGCCAATGAATTTGGATATAATAGTGCTGAGACTTTTTCTAACGCCTTTTATAAACAAGTAAAGATTAAACCTTCGTATTTCATTAAGGAATTGAGGAAGACAAAAAGTGATAAAAGTCCCCTATCCATGTAGATCTGTTTAAGGTTTTAAAAAACACGAAATTCTGGAATTTCGTGTAATGTAAATAACTTTTTTATTTAAAAACAATGGTTTTTATATACATTCGTGATCAACTCACAAAACAACAAAACGTATTACGTCATGAAAAAAGAATCACTCAGCACAAAAAAACTAACTTTAAGAAAACTTGAAATTTCTAAACTAAATGGGTTAAGTAAAATTTATGGAGGATTTCCAGGAGGAGGTAGTACGCCTCAAAATGAGGCTGGCTGTGCCACTCAATCTTGTAGACCTAAAGATTGTGAAACAATGTACGTGGATAGAAAATAAACAATTTTAAAAACCTCCCTCCGCAATTTCATATAATACCATATCTGGCCAGGTATGGTATTCTTTTACAACAATATTATCAAACTGCTACAGCAACATCTGGTTCTAGTAGTTGGCCGTTTTGTAATGCAACTACTCGATCTGCCATTGCAATGGTATCGGGTCTATGTGCAATAATTATTCTTGTAATATTCAATTTCTTTACTGTCCTATTCACTACAGACTCTAACCCTACATCAAGATGTGAGGTAGCTTCATCGAGGAATAATATTTTAGGTCTTTTGTATAAAGCTCTTGCAAGTAATAATCTTTGTTTTTGTCCTCCAGATAAGCTACTTCCCATATCTCCAATTAAAGTATGATACCCCATTGGCATTGCCATAATATCCTGATGTATAGCTGCCATCTGTGCGCATTGTTCTATCCATTCCTGATCAAAATCAGAGTCGAAGAAGCAAATATTATCTGCAATGCTACCCGATAAGAGCTGGTCATTTTGCATTACAGTACCTATTAAATTTCTATAGGTCCGTAGTCCTACTTTTCGTATATCATATCCATCAACAAGAATAGTTCCGGTTTCAGGTTTTAGTAATCCCAACATTACTTTCATTAACGTTGTTTTTCCGCATCCAGATGCTCCCACTACTGCTATAGAACTCCCCTCTTCTATTTTGAAATTAAGATTCTTAAATAAATACGGTTCATTATCAGAATATCTAAAACTAATATTCTCTAGATCCAATTCTCCTTTTACCTGTGATAACTGCCTTTTGCTATCGATATCTTCTTCTTGTCCTGTAAGAATGATATCTCCTAGGCGTTCCATATGAAGAGAAAGCATTTTAAATTGTATAAATTTATTTACCAAAGCAGAAGCTTTTTCTGTAAACTGGCTTTTATAAGACATAAAAGCATATAACATCCCGATAGTCATTAAGCTATCCATTACCAGTGAGGCAGCCAGGTAAATCACAATTATATTTTCGAGTCCAAATAAAAACCCATTAATAAAGTTGTAGCCGATATCTAATTTACCAATTCGTATACCCGTATTCATAGCATCGGCATAATAATTATGCCATACGGTTTGCCGTTGACTTTCGTTACCAAATAGTTTAACACTCTGAATGCCTCTAACGGTTTCCATAAAATTAGAATTCTGTTTAGCATCTGCTACAATGGCTTCTTCTTTCAATTGTCTGTACGGGCGATACAATGCCAGCCGTATAACAATATACAAAGCTACAGCGACCACGACAATAAAGGCAAGTGTTGTGCTATATATAAACATCATTACCAGAAGTCCAATTGCCATTATGCCATCTACAACGGTTTCAATAAGGCCAGTAGTTAACAGTTGTTTTACATTTTCTAGTGACCCAAATCGGGAAATGATATCGCCAATATGTCTTTTTTCAAAGTAATCCATTGGTAATTTTAGCAAATGTCGTAACAGGTTTGCTGCCATTTGGATATTGAGCTGTGTTCCCATATATAAAATAACAACTCCGCGTAACGCAGTTACTGCCAAATTAACCAATTTCATAAGGCCAAAACCTAATGCTAGTATCAACAATAAATCTAAATCCCTGCTTATAATAACATCATCGACCACTAACTGCATATAAAATGGAGTTGCTATAGCAAATACCTGTAGTAATAATGACAAAACTAAAATTTGTATCAACACTCTCTTTAAACCCGTAATTCTACTCCAGAAATCTGATAACTTTGCTCTTTTCGAAATTTTTTCTGGCTTAAAATCTGGTGTAGGTGTTAGTTCTAATGCTACTCCTGTAAAATGCTTCGAAACCTCTGATAATTTCATTACCCTTTTTCCAACGGCCGGATCATGAATGGTAACTTTATTTCCCTTTACTGATATAAGTACAACAAAATGATTTAAATTCCAATGTAAAACACATGGAGTTTTTAATTGCGAAAGCTCTTCTAATTCAAGGCGTAACGGTCTTGAGCTAAACTGAAGATTGTCTGCTAATTTTATAAGCCCTTGTAGTGTTGCTCCTTTTGCAGATATAGAATATTTACGTCGCAAAACATTTAGGTCCAGTTTATGTCCATAATAATTAGCAACCATAGCTATAGAAGCTAATCCGCATTCTGCCACCTCCGTTTGTATGATGACAGGGACTCTTTTTCCCCAACCGTAATGAAGTAAATGAATTGGATTTTGCATATACTATAATTTTCCTTTTAGACTATAAATAGGTTCTAACAGCCATTGCCCTAGGCTACGCTCCTCTAAGATAATATCTGCCGCCACAGACATTCCTGATTGTAATGGCATTTTTTTGCCATATGCATTAATAGTTTGTACATCTAGAGCTACTTTTATACGATATACCGGTTCTTGCATAGGAATGGGTATAGCAACCTCATTTGGACTAATAACCGCTTCTGCTATTTGCACAATTTTGCCCTGGTACAACCCATATCGTTGATACGGAAAAGCATCATATCTTAACAATACCCGCTGGTTCTTTTTTACAAAACCAATAGCTCTCGAAGGTAAAAACAACTCGGCATACAAGGTTGTATTTTCTGGTATGATGGTTAGTATGGGTACAGCAGAAGATACGTTTTGCCCGATACTAACTTGGGTCGAAGTAATGCGACCGTTTACGGGGGCTTTAATCATATAAGAATGACTATTTTTTAGTTCTATAAGACGTTCTTCTATTTGCGCCAGCTGGTTTTGTAATTCTTTTAATCGGGTACTTTTACGTAAAGGAGATTGCTCCTGCTGCTTTCGTATATTGGCTATTTCTGTTTTCTTATTGATTTGTAATCTTTTGGTAGCATTAAAAGATGCCTTAGCACTAAAGTATATACTTCTTTTACTGTTAAGGTCATCTTCAGAAACTAGCCCTTTTACTCTCAATTTTTTGTAGGTATTCCATTGATTTTTTGCCAGTTGTACTTGTTCTTTCTGGCTTTGTAATTGCTGATTGATCTGGTAATATTCATTCTTATGATTTATAAGAATCGTAGATAATCGACTACCTTCGCTATCCAGCACTTGTGTTTCATCAATAATTCGTTGTTCGAGGTTTATTTTTTGTTGCTCCAGTCGAGTGATTAATTGTTGATTGATACTAATACTATCTTTTGTGCCTCGTTCTGTAGTAACTTCGAGTAGGTTTTGGCCTTTACTAATTTTTTGACCATCTGTACTATATCTTTTATCTATAACTCCATTAAATGGAGCATACACTCGCACTAAGCCTTTGTCGGGCACCAAATACCCGGTTACCATCTCACGACGGGCAAAGGTTCCGAATGCTAAAAAAAGCCCCACCATTGTGACTACAAAAACCAGTATACCTGTAAATATCCAAAATGATATAGGTCGTATTAATAAAACATCTCCTAATAAACGTTGGGTATTATTTTTTATGGCTTCTTTACGAAATAGCGGGGAACTCATAAGCTTTATTTAGTGAATTCTTTGTGTAAAATTTTCACATTCAAAATTATTAGATTGCCTTGTTGGATTTGTAGGAAAACTAATATGACAGGTCGGAGTACAAGAATCTACTACTCCTCCTTTTACTGTATTCATTTCAAGGTTTGATATGGTGCACTTACTAAGGCTTAGTTTTTTAATTTTATTGTTTTTCATGATATCATTAATTTTATAGTATTATTTTTTTAATCGTCTCAATAAAAGATTACATACAGGCCCAATTATATAGGCCTGTATGATATTTAGAGTATTAGTCTTCAGACATACTACCCACAACTGCACCAATAATAGCACCTACAATAGCACCTATTGGTCCTCCTATAGCATTACCGATACCAGCGCCTGTTGCTGCACCACTTGCTGCATCACCACCATTAACTTCTTGTACTTCTTCAAATTTTAAATCTCTCATGTTTATGATTTTTATTACTAAATTTATTTTAGTGTTATTAAAAAATATATCAGAATATTCAGATACTGTATTAATCTCTTTGTACTTGATCACCAATATACCCCCCTCCAGCAGCGCAACCTATTGCACTACCAATGTATCTACCTGCTGTTTGACCACCAACTTGTCCGGCTACGGCTCCAGCTACACAACCTACGGCAGTATCTTCTGCAGGTCCTCCTCCGATTTCCTAAATCTCTTCAAATTCTAAATCTCTCATTTTCATAATTTTAAATTATTAAACATAAATTTCTATCAAAGCGCTTCAATACCATCAAACATAGTAGAACAAAAAGGTTCTATCCAACAGGTTATATTCGGTATTCCAGAATTTCGAGCGTTTTTCCAGAATTTCGATTTTGTTTTTTATAAAAAATTAGGTTTTTCAGAAACGCAGTAAATATTGCTCTTAAGAATTATAAAAAAACTCAAAAATGGTTATATAAAGTCTGTACTAATAGAAGCACTTGATAATATTTTGAAATTATCATTATGTTGCTTTAAGACCATAACCATATCGATTATGTTATCCTTAAAATCCGGGCCTTTGACTTTTTTAGTCTTTTGAGAAAGTCTTACAACGCTTATATTGTCATCTTCCTGTAATATTTTGATATCTTCAAAATTTGCCTCTAATGTATAGCTAGACAAGACTGTTCTTAGTTGTTCTTTACCAGCATTAAACAAAACGTTATCTGGATGATGAAGATCAAATATTGTATCCAGATTTCTTTCTTTATAGGCTGAAGACAAGCTTTCGAAAAAAGCATTAAGGTTGGTATTCATTATACATTTTTTATGAGTTATTAATTAATCAGGGTAATTTTGATGATTACCCTGATTAGTATCTAATTATTCTGGATTAACATTTACTTGCGGCAATAAACCCACCTGCAATAGCTCCAAACAAACCTCCAACAACTGCTCCTACTATACTTCCTGCAGGGGTAGCCGATGTTCCTATTGCACCTCCAATACCTGCACCAGTTCTAGCTCCTCCTAGAGCCCCCGCCAAAATACCTCCGGCAGTTTGTCCACTACAACCACCATTTACAGAATTCAATTCACTATTTGTTAAATTTCTCATTGTATTATTTTTTAATGATTTATATAATTAATTTGATTTTAAGAAAAAGCAAGCATTCCAGCCAAAGCTCCTATACCAAAGCCTAAAGCTGCTCCTACTGCTGCTCCTGCCGGTCCTGCCAATGATCCAATTTTGGCTCCGGCTCCGGCTCCTGCCAAACCTCCTCCAATTGCACCACCTATTACTCCAGCATGATTAGTACCATCTCCTGCCGAAACAAAAGCCACTTCATTTACTGTTAAATCTCTCATTTTTGTATTTTTAAATTGTTAAACATAAATTTCTATCAAAGCGCTTTGATATTAGCAAACATAGAGGAGCAAGAAGGTTTTTTGCAACAGGTTATATTGGGTATTCCAGAATTTCGAGCGTTTTTCCAGAATTTCGATTTTGTTTTTACAGAAAAAAATGATCTAAAGTATTTCAAATACTATTTATCAAAAAAGAGAAAGTATTTTTATTCTCTAAATAGTAGTAAACAAAAAATCGTCTGAAACTATGTTTCAGACGATTCATCTCAACTTTCGAAAAACTGTGTGCTTACAAATCAGCTAAAAATGTAGTAGCAAAGAATCTCGACAAGCATTGTTATTTATTTTTGAACATTAACACACACCTGACAGCTCATAGGTGTTTGTGAGTATTGACATGCTAATCCTTGCGTACCATTTCCGCAACCAAATGGATCTGCTGTTGGTAAACCAGGTCCTGTTACAGGATAAGGCCAGTTTATTCCACCTTTAATGCTATCTAATTGTGCAACATTCATTTTCTTAAGGCTCAATTTCTTTTTACTTTTCATGATATCTAAATTTTAAGTTATACAAATGTCAAAGCGCTTTGATAAAAACAAACATAGCTTGCTCTATAAGGGTAATGCAAATAGTAGTATTGAGTATTCTGGAAAAACGAACGATTTTCCAGAATTTCGACTTTGTTTTTAGATTAAATGGTAGAAAATAGTATCACAAAGCAATTAAAATGGCCTTATGAAATTATAACGGAAAAAGAATTAGCCAATCAAAAGACATTCATCCCATTTGGTTTCAAAAGGAGCTAAATAGGATATTATAGATAACCCGATACCAGCAACACCTTCAAGCAAACTTACTTCTGTTTTCCATTTTTCTTCGTCTGCTCCTCGCCATACCATGTATCCTGCGTATCCTTGTTCATGTATTGCCATGCTAAGTCCTTTCTGAGCCCAAAAATCAGAAGCTTCCTTAAATGCTATATCGTGTGTTTTTCTATATAAATAATTGTAAATATGAAGTACTCCATAAGCCCCATGGCATAATCCGGCATCCAAAACCCCTGCCTCTTTAATATCTTTTCGTTGCGTAGAATATTTTAAAATAGCTATCGCTTCATCACTAATTTGAGTATCCCCTAATATTGTACCTGCTCGAAATATCGATATCCCTATCCCTAAATCTCCATAACACCACGCTAATCTCGAATTATTATCCTCTACGTTCTCTTCAATAATCCAATTAGGAAATGTAGCAGTTAGTTCTTTATCTTTATTTTTACAATGTAATATATAGCGTACCGTCTGTTGTAACATCTCTCTAACATCATCATAAAATTCTTTATGTTCGGCTATTCGGGACAGGAAATTAACCATACTTGATATCCCGTGAGATAAACTTAAATTACACCCTTTAACTCCTTCTTCTTGCCTTAGAACAGACTCCCACCATATTCCATGATCATTCTTTTTTGATGATTTTTTTAGTGCTGCAATCAACTCATCAAGATAGTTCTTATAGCGTTTTTTTGACTCTTCTGAAGTCAGGTTTTGGTAACGCTTCAAAAAATAATATCCATATCCCATTGCACCATGCAGAAAATCATAATTTTCTGTTTTAATATCGGCTCTCATTGCTTCTAACAAATAAGAATCTAAATCAGACGAAAGAAAGTCATCATCTAACTCTACAAACTCTTCTTCTTTAAGAATTTCGAGCACCCAACAAGCTCCTGCAATTCCTGTACAAAAAGTAGGAAAACCAAATCCATTATTGATAAGTTCTACAGCTCTCGTAATTGTTTCGGCTCCCTTATCTGCATGAATATCTTCATTTAAAAATTTTGAATAATAAAACTGAAATAAAGCAACTCCAGAAACTCCTGATAAAACCCCTACTTCCTGATTGTTCTTTGCTTTAGCATCTAAAACCTCACTTATTTCCTTTAATTTATTTCTTAGCTGAATTTCAATAGTCATGTAGTGCTTAGTATTTCGAGTTTGTAAAGTGGTAAAGATAAAAAGTAAAATAGTAGAGCTTCAAACAATATCAGTCTAAATTCTAGAATTTAGACTGATGTCTATTTTATAGTACACAAAATGATAGAGTACTTATTTAAAAACCACAGCTAAAACTACCAATAGGAGATCCATCTGGTATTTTAGGAGATGGTAATACTTTAAAACCTTCTGGCTTTTCTATAAATTTATTAATTTGATTGAGATAATATTCATTATACATTTGATCCGTCACATCTCCGGTCTTACTTTTAAGAAGAGGAATTAAACCTTTAATTTTTGCATATGCAATGGCGTTAACCTGCGAATACGTTTGTGTATTTTTACTTAGGTTCATTAAATGTTTTAAAATGTTAGCTTTTACCATATGTTGAATTTCTTTATGATAATTATTTTTAGCTTTGGTTTCAAAAGAGAATTTTAATAATTCATCTAGAGTTTCTACTAATCCTAATTGGTTTTGATTTAAACTTTTTTGCTGTACCAGTCGAGATGCTCTTTCGGGATGCAATAGCAAAGAAAGGCTCATATCACTTGCTGTAGAAGCTACGCTTAGGGCATCAAAACCAACCCCTGTCTTTCCTTTAAAAGATTCCCTGGTTCTACCATATCCAAAAGCTCTTGGTGGAAATAACTTTAGTTTATCTTCTGGAATAGCTAAAATTTCGGGAGATAGTGTCTTTAAAACTGCTTCAAGTGCTTTTTTTTGTTTTTTTGAATTAACCGTTTCTACAATTATCTGTTGATCGCCCTTAACCGCATAATTATAATTTAACCCTCCGATAAGTTTTACTGTAGCCTCGGTTTGATACCTGTGGAAAAAATATAGTGGTACAAAAACATCTTCCAAAACCGAATATGGCTCATTACTTCTTATATTATCTGAAGAAAAATTACGTATCGCAACTTCTCTAATTTTCAGCATATTGTCTAGTTCTTCGGTAGCGCTTTTACCATTATCCCATAAATGGGCTAATTCATGTGCTCCTCCTTGTGGTCTGGCATCACTATCCGAAATAAAACGAAGACCCGATTGATAAGCTGTATTCAAAATTTTATTAAGTGCTTCCTTTTCATTCGTATTTTTATCAAATTCTGAATAACTGTATGCTACCGTTACCTTATCCCATTCTCCTATATTGGTATCATAAGCATTCGACAAATCTATTTTGCCATCTTTAAGTGTAACTGTTGGATGAGGATAATCCATTACCGATGCTCTTCCGTTTGTACTTGCGGTAAAATTATGCGCAAAACCAATAGTATGCCCCACTTCATGCGCAGATAATTGGCGAATACGAGCTAGTGCCATTTTCAGCATAGGTTCATAGTTATCGTCTCTCGTTGCAAAAGGTTGATTTAATAATGCCTGAGCTATTAAAAAATCCTGACGTATTCTTAAACTCCCTAAGCTTACATGGCCTTTAAGAATTTCTCCCGTCCTGGGATCTACCACACTTGCACCATAACTCCATCCCCTTGTAGAACGATGCACCCATTGTATTACATTATATCGTAAATCCATAGGGTCTGCATCGGCAGGTAGCATCTTAACCTGATACGCATCTTTAAAACCAATTGCTTCATATGCCTGATTCCACCATCTTGCTCCATCTAATAGTGCAGATCGTACAGGCTCTGGAGTACCAGGATCCAAATAATAAACGATAGGTTCTTTTGCCTCACTTATCGCCTGATTTGGATTTTTTTTCTCTAATCGATGTCTAATAATATAGCGTTTCTTTATAGGATCCTGTACTGGTGTTGCATAATCAAGATAGGAAATAGATATAGCTCCACTTCTTGGATCAAACTCTCTTTTCTTATATCCATCATCTGGTAGTTCTACAAACGAATGATGTTGAATAACAGTTAAGAATTTTGAGTCTGGTGCTATAGATCTAATATTTTGCCCTGTAGGTGAACCTTTATAAGTAATCAAAGCCTCAAATTCTACATTTTTAGGAAAGGCTTTGGTTCTTTCAAGACTCAAACTGCTTCTGGTTTTGTCTACGCTATATACTCCTTCTTTTTGAAATTTTAACCGATTAATGATGTTATGAGTATCTTGTAGAAGAAAAGGAGTTAAGTCAATAATATATGTATTAGACTTCTCTTCTTTGATAGGAAACCCAAACAGTACAGATTTTGCAAAAGCCTGTTCTACACTTCTTTTCTCTAGTGTATTGTCTGTTATAGCTCGGTATCGCTGATTGGGTTGTACCAATAACAGCTTGTCACCTGCTTTTTGAAACTTTACTACTACGCCGTCACCAATCTGCCCCCTATCCAACCCTATATCATTTGATCCTAATCCTGTAGCCAACGAATGTACATATAAAAATTCTGAGTCGAGCTTATCTACTTCTAGATAAATCTCGTCTTTTGATTCATTATAGTAGAACTTAAAATAGCCATCAAAAGATGTCAAATTTTTCTGTTTTTCTAAAAATTGAGCAGAAATTATATTCCCCGTCAGGAAGAATAAACAAATGAAGCGTAGTTTCATAGACTGATGATTTATGTAATAAAATTTCTAAATCTATAAAATAACACAAAAATTACTTCTTACTGAACTGTTAAATCTTATTTTTGTCTAAAATAAATTAGATTATGATCAATACTGAGACTTTACAAGATCTTAGGGAGCGCCTGGTTGCGTTAAGGAGGTATCTTTGACATTGATGCCAAACTTATAGAAATAACCAATCAGGAAGAAAAAACATTTGCTCCTAATTTTTGGGATAATGCACAGGAAGCCGAAAAACTAATGCGTATCTTAAATGCTGAAAAAAAATGGGTTTCTGAATACGAAAAAGGAGTTACACTGGTTGATGACCTCGAAGTACTTTATGAATTTTATAAAGAAGGAGATGCCACTGAAACAGAAGTTTCTGAGCGTTATGATGAAACCAAATCATTAATTGAAGATTTGGAATTTAAAAATATGCTCAGTGATGAAGGGGATAACATGAGTGCTGTACTACAAATCACTGCAGGTGCAGGAGGTACCGAAAGTTGTGATTGGGCTAGTATGCTTATGCGTATGTACATGATGTGGGCAGAAAAACAAGGTTTTAAAATCAGAGAACTTAATTATCAAGAGGGTGATGTAGCGGGTATAAAAACAGTTACTCTCGAAATTGAAGGAGACTATGCATTTGGGTGGTTGAAAGGAGAAAATGGTGTACACCGATTAGTACGTATCTCTCCATTCGACAGTAATGCAAAACGCCATACTTCATTTGCTTCTATATATGTATATCCTCTTGCCGACGATAGTATAGAAATAGACATTAACCCTGCTGATTATGAGATTATCACCTCTCGTTCTAGCGGAGCAGGTGGACAAAATGTAAACAAAGTAGAAACCAAAGTACAGCTCACCCACTTCCCTACCGGAATCCAGATTTCATGCTCTGACACAAGATCACAACAAGAAAATAGATTAAAAGCATTACAAATGCTTAAATCACAATTGTTTGAAATTGAACTCAAAAAGCAACAAGCACAACGTGATGAGATCGAAGCCTCAAAAATGAAAATTGAATGGGGCTCTCAAATTCGTAACTACGTAATGCATCCTTATAAATTGGTTAAAGATGTAAGAACTGGTGAAGAAACTGGTAATGTAGATGCTGTAATGGATGGAAACATTGACCAATTCTTAAAAGCATATCTTATGGCAATGGGGCAAAAAAATAACGATTAAAAAATACAAAATTAAAATGATCACAATTTATCATAATTCAAGATGTAGTAAATCAAGAGGATGTCTTGCCATACTCGAAGAGCAAAAAAAAGACATTACTGTGGTTAATTACCTACAAAATCCTCCTTCAGAAAAAGAACTGAAAGAAATACTTAAACTTTTAGGTATCTCCCCTATAGATCTGGTTAGAAAAAATGAAGCTATCTGGAAAGAAAACTTTAAAGGTAAAAAGTATACCGATTCTGAATTAATCACTATACTCTGTAATAACCCAAAGCTAATCGAACGTCCGATTGTAGTTAACGGAAATACTGCCATAATAGGAAGACCGCCAGAAAAGGTTATTGATATTATATAAAGTATTTTAGGGTTCTATATTATATCCAATGCTGCTGTAATAGGTATTTTGGATTTATTATTTAGAATGATTATACGAAACTGGAAAACGCCCTGGAAAATCCGGGACGTTTTCAGTACAACTGGATTTTATGCCCGAAAATCCGGGATGATTTCAGTAAAGCTTTATATAAAGCTATAAAATCCTGCAAGACTTATAGTGTTACTAGAGTGCAATCCCGGTTTTTGGGCATCAATTCTACTGTATTTTTAACAGCATCTGATAGTTTTGATTAGTATTTATCTATAAGACAATCCCTCTCTTATAAAATATTTTTGCCTAAGGTTAAACCTTCTACATTTCTTCATGTCTAAATACATGTAATTAAGAAAAAGTGATATATCTATCAATGCATCTTAATTATATCACATTTAACACATCATTAACCGCCTTCTTGTATCTGCTTCGATACTTTTGGCCAGAATTATTCAATTTTAAAAATGAAGAAATTTTTATTCTTACTATTTTCGATAACAACACTTATGTTATCAGCTCAAAACAGAAACTTTTCAAAAGGGCCTGTAAACATTACTGGTTTAATTCTGGATCAAGATACCAATACCCCCCTAGAATATGCTACAATAGCTTTTTTTAGCCCCAGATTACAGAAAATTGTTACTGGTGGTATTACCGATCAAAATGGAAAATTTGCTATCGAAGTAGATGCTGGAGTATACGATATAAGCGTTGAATTTATTTCATTTAAAACTAAAAAGCTTTCCAAACAAAAATTATTCAAAAACACAAACTTAGGTACAATTACTCTCGGATTGGATACCGAAACACTAGATGATGTGGTAGTCATAGCAGAAAAAACTACTGTAGAAATCAAATTAGACAAAAAGATATATAATGTAGGTAAGGATCTCACAGTAAGTGGAGGTACTGTGAGTGATGTATTAGATAATGTACCTTCTGTTTCTGTAGATGTCGAAGGTAATGTTGCGCTTCGCGGTAACGATAATGTAAGAATTCTCATTAACGGAAAACCATCGGGTTTAGTTGGTCTAAACAGTACAGATGCATTGAGGCAATTGCCTGCAGAATCTATAGAAAGAGTTGAAGTCATTACTTCTCCTTCTGCCCGTTATGATGCTGAAGGAACCGCAGGAATTTTGAATATTATTCTAAGGCGAAGTAAACTACAAGGTGTGAACGGAGCCATTACAATTAATAGTGGTTACCCCCTATCAGCAGGTATTTCGGGAAATCTAAATTATCGGTCAGGGGATTTTAACTTTTTTACGACTTCTGGATATAACTATAGAGAAGTCCCAGGGAATTCTTTTTCTCAAACTCAATACCTTTTTAACGGTCTACCCAACTCCTTTTTACGAGAAGAACGAAATTTTGACAGGATACGTAAAGGATTAAATTCTAATATTGGAGTCGAATGGTATATTAATGAAACTTCTTCGGTTACCACATCTTTTTTATACAGATCTAGTGATAATGAAAGTAATACAACAAATAGTATTACAGAATTAAATTCTAATGGTGATATTTTAAGTCAAAATATTCGTTTTGATCCAGAAATAGAAGATGATATTACAAAACAATATTCTCTAAATTATACTAAAGATTTTAATACCAGTGGCCACAAATTAACTTTTGATTTTCAGATAGAAGATAGTAATGAAGATGAACGGTCAAGAATTACACAGGAGAATATAACTGCTGTAGAGCTTGTAGAAACACTAGAAGAACAAAATCGTATTCTGTTGCAAGCTGATTATGTATTACCTATTGGCGAAAATACTCAATTCGAATTAGGATATAGAGGTAATTTTAATGATTTGGATACTGATTATCTGGTACAGTTAGAGGATAACGGAACTATAACAACAAATTCTGATTTATCGAATACCCTATTATATACAGAGCAAGTAAATGCCGGGTATACACAATTAGGAAGTAAATGGGGAAAACTATCTTATTTATTTGGACTTAGAATGGAAAGTACTCGAATTACTATTGATCAGCAAACCAGTAATGATTTAAGCAAAAAGAATTATGCCGATATTTTTCCTACGATTAACCTGGGGTACGAAATCTCTAAAAAACAAAGTTTAACCCTTGGTTATAACCGTAGAATACGCAGGCCTCGATCCAGATTTATTAACCCTTTTCCTTCTAGATCTAGTGCTACTAATTTATTTCAAGGAAATCCAGATCTTGATCCAAGTTATTCTAATGCATTTGATTTGGGATATTTAAACAGAATGGGGAAACTTACCTTAAATACATCAATATACTATAATCATTCTACTCAAGTATTTACTTTTATTTCTGAGGATACCGGTGATACTGCTATCATAGGGGCAGATTTAAATAATCCTGGTACCGAAGTTCCTGTTATTAGAAGAACACCTATAAACCTAACTAGTTCTGATCGATATGGTTTTGAGTTTACACTTACTTACAACCCAAGTAGAAAATGGAGAGTGAATGGTAACTTTAATGCATTTCAGAATAGTATTCGAGGAGAAAATAAGGGAGAAAATCTTGATGCTGATAATTTTAGTTGGTTTGCCAGGCTTAATAATAAGGTTACATTACCAGCGAAAATAGACTGGCAAACCAGTATGTTTTATAGAGGACCAAGTGAAAATGCACAAACAAAAAGTGATGGTATTTTTAGTATGAACTTTGCATTTAGCAAAGATCTTTTTAAAGAAAAGGCTTCGTTAACTTTTAATGTTAGTGATGTATTTAACTCTCGAAAACGAACAAGTATCTCTACTACTACTTCATTTATTTCGAATAACGAATTTCAGTGGAGAGAACGTAGTTTTAATCTATCATTTACCTATAGATTTAATCAGAAAAAGAAAAGACAACGTTCTCAAAGGGGAGTTAATGGTGATGAAGAGTTTGAAGGATAATAAAGATAATATTAACAAAACAAAAAAGGAAGTCATTTTGACTTCCTTGTATATATTATTATAAACAAATTATGCTTCTTCTTTCGCTTTGCGTCTAGCTTCTCTTCTCAATTTGAAGTTCTCGACATTAGCTCCTATTATCCAATAAGGAATAACAAAAGTTAACAAAAAGATCATTAACCAAAATCCAATGGTAAGGATAGTTAAGAACGCTAAAAAACCAAGGTACTGATCGAATTCAAACATAACAATATTCTAATTTTCAAATTTTGTCAAAGATAATAACTCTTACTTATATGTCATAGCAGAAATATAATTTATTTTTAAATCTCTTATGATCTCAATTTATCTACTAAAAAGTAGCTACTTTATTCAAAAATAGTGAGGCAAATGCTTAAATTTGCACTCTTAAAAAAACAAAATCATCTTACCACAAATGGAATATAGAGTAGAGAAGGATACGATGGGCGAGGTAAAAGTACCTGCTGATAAGCTTTGGGGAGCACAAACAGAACGTTCGAGAAATAATTTTAAAATCGGTGCATCAGCATCTATGCCATTAGAAATTGTATATGGTTTTGCTTACTTAAAAAAAGCTGCAGCATATACAAATTGCGAATTAGGCGTATTACCGATAGAGAAAAGAGACCTTATTTCTCAAGTATGTGATGAAATATTAGAAGGAAAACATGATAACCAATTTCCTCTGGTGATCTGGCAAACCGGTTCTGGTACGCAAAGTAATATGAATGTAAATGAGGTTATTGCCAATAGAGCACATCAATTAGCTGGTAAAACCATTGGTGAAGGAGAGAAAACATTACAACCTAATGATGATGTTAATAAATCTCAATCATCAAATGATACTTTTCCTACAGGAATGCATATTGCTGCCTATAAAAAAATAGTAGAAGTAACTATTCCGGGAGTAACTCAATTAAGAGATACTCTAAAGAAAAAGTCTGAAGAGTTTAAAAATGTAGTAAAAATTGGTCGTACTCACTTTATGGATGCAACACCACTTACTATAGGGCAAGAATTATCAGGATATGTTTCTCAATTAGATCACGGAATTAAGGCTTTAGAAAACACCTTACCTCATATGGCAGAATTAGCCTTAGGGGGAACTGCTGTAGGAACCGGATTAAATACTCCAAAAGGATATGCAAAACGAGTTTCAGAATTTATTGCACAATTTACCAGTTTACCGTTTATTACAGCAGAGAACAAGTTTGAAGCGTTGGCTGCACATGATGCTTTTGTAGAGAGTCACGGTGCCCTAAAACAATTGGCTGTTTCTTTAAATAAAATAGGAAATGATATTCGTATGCTGGCTTCTGGACCAAGAAGTGGAATTGGCGAACTAATTATTCCTGCTAATGAACCGGGAAGTTCTATTATGCCCGGTAAAGTAAACCCAACACAATGCGAAGCATTAACTATGGTATGTGCACAAGTTATGGGTAATGATGTGGCTATTAATGTTGGAGGAATGCAAGGGCATTTTGAATTGAATGTATTTAAACCTGTTATGGCTGCGAACTTACTTCAAAGTGCTCAACTTATTGGAGATGCCTGTATTTCTTTTGATGAGCATTGTGCCCGGGGAATCGAACCTAATCAAAAGAGAATTACTGAATTATTGAATAACTCATTAATGCTAGTTACGGCTTTAAATACTAAAATAGGATATTATAAAGCTGCCGAAATTGCTAATACTGCTCACCAAAATGGTACGACTCTAAAACATGAAGCTGTGGCTTTAGGGTATGTAACCGAACAAGAATTTGACGAATGGGTAAAACCAGAAGATATGGTAGGGAGTTTGAAATAATAATACCTTATCTATTTAAAAATAAGAAGACCTTACAATTTGTTGTAAAACAGAGAGTAAGGTTTTTTTTATATAGTATATTATAAATCATTTTAGTTTTTTTTAAGGATTAATCTAATTTAATTGCTAAGTTTACGTTAATGAAATTTATCATATTCTTAGTATTACCCCTTCTTTTTCTAAAACCTTCTGTAAGTTCTGATACTTATATTGGAAAATGGAAAATTAAAGGAGGATCGATTATCGAAATCTACAGAGGTGGAGATTCTTTTTTTGGAAAAATTGATAAACGAGCAGAACGCCCCTTATCCAATCTTAATGGTTTGGATAATAAAAACCCTCAAAAAGAGCTTCAAGGCCGTCCTTTACTTGGGATGAATATTTTAGAAAATTTAAAATATAAAGATGGTGTATTATCTGGTGGAACTATTTATAATGCAGATAGTGGTAAAAGCTATATTGTAAAAGTTTGGATTAATAGTGACAATACTGATCTTTGTTTTATAAGAGCATATAAAAGCTTTCTATTTAAAACCTTTGAAGCTAGAAGAGTTAAATAGATATTTTATACATTAAAGAACGGAAAAGGTCTATCTAAATCTAATCTTTTTAAAACAGACCTTAAGTTTTATAAACCTTATGAAAGTGAAGCAAAAAGGGTAAATTAAAATACTAAAGAAAAGTAATACTACAAAAATAACACAAGGGGTTTCAGAATGAAATGCCTTACTCTTTTAGTTTTAATGAATTTATTTACCGATATAGAAAAAATGATGGGTAAAGATTTATCAACAGTCAAAAATATTTATGAAAATAAAAAGTAATATTTCATATTTATGTACTTCAAAAAATATTAACTCAAAAAGAGTCAAATAACTATCACGGCCACTTGATTGTTAAAAACAGATAATAGAAAAAGGGGGAACCACCCCCCTTTTTCACTACCAAACTCAACTCTATATTCCACAACAAATAAGTCCCAAATATTTGTCCCTCCTATATCCATAATCACAACCGCGGCCTTCTTTACATTCCCATGTGTCCTGACCACCACCGTTAATATTTCCTTGCTCATTTTTTTTGAGTTTATGAACCCCCTTAAAATTTAAAATCTTTGTTATCATGTATGAAACTTTATATTATTAAATGTATTCTGAACAATTTAATGACACTCAGAATTTATGTCTAAACTGATGTTTTTTGATTTTGCCCCTTCCAATCATTAAGGAAAAGAGATTTCATCATTTGGAGGCATATATCCACAACATACAACATCACCAAATTTACTATCATCTATATGTCCATATCTACACCATTTTCCCGGTGATTGACATATCGTATTTCCTCCTCCATTAATTTCAAGAAGCTGCTCCTTTTTAAGTTTTTTAGCTCCGTTTAATTCTAAAATTTGTTTTAACATAATTATTAAATTAACTGATTAAAAGAATTCCTGAACAGTTAAAGACACTCAGGGATATGTCTGTTAGTGATGTTTAATAGAAAATAGGGTATAGATTTTCAACACAACTGATATTATTAAACCTAATCATTAATTAATACCCATAAATTTATAAAGGCCCTATATCTCCATCTGGTAAATAAATTGATAAAGTTGTCCACTCTGTCCATATCCCATTACTTTTACCTCTCACTTTAATCGTTCCCATTCCACTGCGCAATGGACTCACCATTATACTAGCGTATTTGGATTGTTTAACCTCTGACCGGGTAGTACGTGAAAAAGAGAATTGCCATTGCCAGTCTTCCATTACCGTATTACTAGACACATATGCTTTAGAATAGGCCCTACCATTTATAGTGATTACAGCCACATCAACTAATATTCTTGAAAGCTCTGGTGGGCATTGTAAATATTTCTCAACCTCGAATCTTGGCCTTCTGGTTGGTTTATTATTCTTAACGATTCCACTTAGTTTACAAAAAGACACCTCACCAGAAGCTATTAAATTAAGAAAAGTAGTATTTGAAAGTTTTGAGGGTTTTGTTTTAATATATCCTGCTTTTTTGGGCCAGCTATCTTTTAAAATCCATTGTGTATTATTCCCCAAATCTTCCCAACCAATAATTGCATAAGCATGATCATTGATCTCGGCCAATTCTGAAGAACTATATTTTCCAAATTTCTCTAAATTGCGATTCGCCTGAGCATGTTTTACTTTCATTATCATTGGACCATCAATTAACAGTCGCTTTATATCATCGATAGATCTAATAGCATTTGATCCTATTTCTGATACGTTTCTAACAGTAACATAATCCGAATCAGTAATCAGTTGTCCGCATTGGTCATCGATTTTATAAACAGGAGGTTCTCCCACTTCTTGAAGTCGAAAGTTCCTTTCTTCGCTAATACACTCAAGAGCTTTGCCTCTATATCCATTATATGACTGAGAAAACCAATCATCAACATTAGGTATAAAATCATTATAAATATATGAGGAAGGATATTTATGTGCTGGGATTTTAAACCCTCCTTCTAATACATCTTCATATAACCAAAAATTAGTAGAGAATGCCCCCATATACAAATATGCATTTGATAGTGGAATGCTTACATTTTCATTATATTCTATCATGTACATAGTTTCGATTACGGCATTAAATGCATAAGACATACATGGGCCTTGAAAAATCTGGGCTTTGGCTGGTGTCGTAAAATCCCTTACTCCAGATGGTATTTTAACTTCTTTCCAAGAAAACTTGCATGGTAATTGACCAAAACCCGAAGTGGAAGAAATCAAGATTGTTATTAAAAATGTTTTAAGTAATAGTACTCTCATATCTTCAGAAAATTTAGAGTAGGGCTTCTCTAAGTATAGAAATATTAAAAAGGATTATTTTTCTTAATTCTAAACCACGATTCCTCGTAGTATTAGTTATTATTCACTACCTGGTATATTATAGTCACCAGGTAGTAAAATCTAGATATTCTAATTAGCACCAAACCCCCGTAGTGCATCTTGGCCCAAATGTATATTTAGGGTCATCACCACCTTTAACCTGGTTCAAAGAAGTTACTTTCAGTTTCTCTAGATTTAGCTTTTTTAGATTAACTTTTTTACTTTTTTTACTTTTCATTTTTCTGTAAAATTTTAAATGATTAATTAGTACCCTGATCATTTATCGACACTCAGGGTTTGTGTCTTTTTTGGATAAATTTTTGAATAGTTTATTGTAAATTCTTACCCTTTCTATCATTTATTACTTTTATTCTGCCCAATTAATTTTATATGTTCTATCGATATAAATGATACCATCAAATGCTTTTCCGTAATAACCAGTTTCAGTTTTGTTGTTTCTATATTGAGCACCCGCACCAGACATTATTCTCAAAACAAATAATTCACTATCAATTATTATATTTTGATACCACAGCAAGTAATTTTGCTGTGACAAACATAAATTCAACTCTAAAAAAATTGTAATGTAATCGGGGTTTTGTGACGAATACCCTATAAATTAGTGACGAATTGTTTTCATCTAGAAATGGATTTTATCTAATTCGGAAACATATTTCGTGCTTACCGGTAATTTCTCTTTATTAATAGTCACTTCGGTTTTCGATTTTGAATGTACTTTATCTAATCGAATAATATAAGATCTATGAATTCTAATATATTCTAAAGGATCAGGAGTTGACTTTATAAAGCAGCCAATTTTTGTTCTAAGGGTATAGTTTTTATGTTCTGTGATAATATCAATATAATTTCCAGAGGACTTAACATATAAGATTTCATTCGTTTTTATTTTGATTTCTTTTTTCCCCTCTTTAAATAAAATATACTTTTCATTTTTATTAACCCGTTTTATTAATAAACGCATTAGTTCCCGGGTAAAACTTCGATTAGTATACAGTATTTTAGTCCTAAAAAATAAATACAAAAATAAAAGAACAATGAGTAGGCATGATAGTCTAAACCACCAGGTTTTCCAATAAGGAAGTTTAATTATAAAAGAGTATGTTTGTATATTTTCAGAACAGTCTTTCTCATTATCACATGCCTTTACCATAAAAGTGTAGCTACCATGTGGTAGTGAAGAAAACCTAATTTTTCGATTATCAGAAAATTGCCATTCCTCATTAAAACCTTCTAGCTTATATTTGTATTTTAATCTATTATTGGCAAATAATATTCCTTCAACAAAAAACTCAAGATTATTTTCATTATACTTTAGTTGTTGTGATCTAGAAATAATCTGTATAGAATCGTTAACCTTTAGGCTTTTAATTTTTAAAAAATAAGTACTTGATTTATTTGATTCTAAAACAGATTTTGGAAAAAAGGTTATTCCTTTCTTGGTTCCTAACCATACTATATCATCTATAACCTCAATATCTTCTATTTCGTTACTAATTAACCCCTCTTGAACCGATACTCCTTTTATGTCGATATGGTTATCAACTCCAAATACAATCCTATTAACGCCTTTATTGGTGCAAGCCCATAAAGTATTTTCATTTTCAAAATAAATTTCTTTAATAGTGTTACTATTTAATCCATCTTTGGTATTTATAATATAGGTACTATCTTTTTTTACCACAATAATACCTTTACCTACTGTAGCAAGATATAGTTCTTCTTTTTTAGGATGTATATCTATATCCTCTATTCTAGAATCAAAAATTGATGTGTCTTCTCGGAAAAATGGAATAAAAGAGGATCCACTCTGTACAAATAAACCTTTAGAGGTTCCTATATACAATGTATCTTTTCTGAGAATTGCATCTAAGACGCGATAAGGAGTATCAATTGAGTTTACATATTCTGGTGTTATTATTCTCACCGCTCCATTACTGGATGCTAAAATAGTTGAATCATTATCTGGCTCCGAAAGCTTTAATGTATAACCTAGATCAATATTTTTATTAAATGGGGTTATGAGTCTATTATTATTATAGATAAATAACTCATTTTTTATAGTGTCACTAGTAACCAAACCTTTAATATCAATAGTCGACTTACTAAACATTTCAGCTTTTTTGCCTTGTTTCAAATTTATAATACATCCATTAGTAGTTGAAAAATACAATGTATTATTTTTACCCCTTGCCAGGGAATTTACATGAGGATTTTCTATAGATGGGATTATTTTGTTTTTAATACAAGGATTCTTAATATAAAACACGCCAGAATTTAATGTTGAAAACCAATACCCTCCATTGTGATCTATTAAAAAATTGGTTACCGACAGTCCTTCTAAAAAAGTAGCACTTACATTTCCATTAATATCAATGATGCGAGCTCCTCCATGATGATATCCAACAAAAAACTGAGAATCGTTTATTGTTCTAAGGCCTAGAGGTGTATATTTATTTTTTACAGAAGTATAGATATCTCCTTTATCGGTTACAACCTCTATTAATTCTCCATTAATAAAAATTGTGTAAGGCTTATTTCCTAAAGTAACAACACTTCTTAATGTGCCTTTTAATTTAGTTTTTACTAAATGCTTGCTCAGTGTAGTAGTATCATTACTTAAAAAGAAAAATGAGTTTTCTGAAAAGGTTTTTTTAGAAACTATATGTGTGCCTTCTACTAGTTCTGTATTAGCGGGAGGTTGTAATACCTCTCCTTTGTTACTAATAATGATTTCGCCATTAATTCCTTTTCCTCCAATATGTAACGATTGCTCAGCATCTAAATATATACTTTCTACAACTGATTTTTTACTAATTAGGTTATTTAGTTTATCATTATAATCATATAATTTTATTTCTTCGGACTTTTCATCTATAAAAAATGTTTTTTGCGTATTTAAAGTTCTACACCAAATTTGACCATTTCCCTGTGGAAAAAAATCTAAAACGGCATCTTCAAGTTTCTCATTTGATCCAAATTTTTCAAATTCATAACCGTTATATCGAATAATACCTTTTTGGGTTGCCAACCAGATATATCCTTTTTTATCCTGATATAAATCATATATCTGTGAACTGGATAGCCCGTTATTTGTTCCATATGATGTATAGTTATACTCATCTTGAGCAGAGGAATATGCAAAAAAGAATAAAAAAAGTAATCGAAATATCTTCAAAATGACAACTATAAACTTTTAAAATTTCAAAGCGTAATATTACAAAATAAGTCTGTTAACGATTTGAAAAAATTAAGTGAATTTTAAGTTAAAGCCATATTATAAGTGATTAATTTCTGTATCTAGATTGATATGAAATATCAAATAATTATGAAAAAAGCCCCTTGAATTTTAAATTCAAAAGGGCTTTTTTATTAAAAATACCTGATTACTAATTTAAAATTTCTTTAGCTTTAACGTTAACTTTTTCTAATGCCTGTTCTAAATCCCATATCAAATCTTCAGAATACTCTACTCCTATTGATAACCTTACCAATTGATCTGTAATATTCATTTGTTGTCTTTGCTCTTCATCTACGCCTGCATGTGTCATTGTTTTAGGATGCTCTGCTAAACTTTCTGTACCCCCCAAACTTACTGCCAGTTTCATTAGTTTAAGATTATTAAGGAATATAAATGCTTCTTCTTCTCCCCCTATGATATCAAAAGATACCATTGCTCCTGGAGCAGAACATTGTTTTTGAAATGTCTTATACCTTTCTGTTTCTTCTTTTAGTAATCCTAAATAGTATACGTTTTTAACCTTAGGATGATTGTTTAGATAATTAGCTATGATCTGGGCATTTTTTGTTTGCTGATCCATTCTTACTTTTAAAGTTTCTAGACTCCTAAGCATTAACCAAGCAGTATGTGGGCTTACCATATTTCCCAGAAAAGTACGAAGAGTTTTTACCCTTAACATTAATTCTGTATTTCCTAAAACTGCTCCTGCAATAAGATCACTATGTCCTCCTATATATTTTGTAGCAGAGTACAGTACTAAGTCTGCTCCACACTGTAAAGGGTGTTGCCATAATGGTCCCATATACGTATTATCTACAGCTACCAGGGCTTTTCTATCATCAGTACTAAATTGCTTGGCAATCTGACTATATTTTTCGATATCAACAATATCATTGGTTGGATTGGCAGGAGTTTCGAGGTAAATTATTGCTAATCGATCTGATTTTCCAGAATCTTCAATCATTTTAACCACTTCATCTGTACTTTGATTTGGCATTACTCCTATAGTATGAACTCCTATTTTATCCAAAAAATGATGGATAAAATGATCTGTTCCTCCATATAATGGATTACTGTATATTAGTAAATCTCCAGGTTTAAGAAATTCTAACAACACTGTACTTATTGCAGACATTCCACTTTCAAAAACTGCACAATCATCTGCTTTATCCCATAAGCATAGTCGGTTTTCTAGGATTTCCAGATTGGGATTATTAATTCTACTATAAATAAGACCTAGTTCTTCTTTTGGAGATTTCTCCCGTAAACCATAGGCTAATTCAAAAAAAGCTTTTCCCTCTTCAGCAGTTTTAAAAACAAAGGTTGATGTTTGAAAAATAGGGCACTTTATGGCTCCTTCTGATAATTCTGGCTTATAACCATGAGTCATCATTAAACTCTCGGGGTTAAAATTGTGTTTCTTCATCTATGCTATTTTATTCTTTCTTAATAGTAGTATTAATACCAATATAGATCAGTATGTTTACTATTATTGAATGATATCCTAAATACTTTTTTCAATCCTTAAAGCTACATCTAAAAGAATTAAAAACCCTATTAATGTTTATTTTAAGAAAAAAAATTCATTCTTTTTTATTCAAATAGAATTTTATTCTATATTTAACATGTTATAAGGCTTTATATAGAAAATTATTATGGATAAAATAGATCGGTCAATATTATTGTTATTACAAAAAGATGGTAAAATCACGATTAAAGAAATCGCAGAAAGATTAAACCTAACTACCACTCCGATTTTTGAGCGTGTAAAAAAATTAGAACGTGAAGGTTACATAAAATCATATAAAGCAATTTTAGATCGCAAAAAAACAGGATTACAATTGATGGTGTTTTGTAATGTTACCTTAAATCTTCATCAAACCGATTATTTAAAAAAATTTGAAAAAGATATTCAACAATTCCCCGAAGTTGTAGAATGTTATCATGTAGCTGGTATGTTTGATTACCTAATTAAAATCTATGCAGAAGACATGGAACGTTATCAGGATTTTTTATCTAACAAATTAGCTTCTCTAGAAAATATTTCTAAAGTACAAAGTTCTTTTGTGATGACCGAAGTAAAAGATTTCTCATATCTGCCAATTCCATAAAAAAATATAATCAGGCTTAACAAAAGATTTAGAATACATACTGTATTTTTGATATTCAACTAAAGAAAATTGCACAGATTATGAATATTAAAAATGCGAAAGTATTAATTACAGGAGGTAATTCGGGGATAGGAAAAGCTACTGCTAAGCTTTTAAAAGAAAAAGGAGCACAAGTAATCATTTCTGGAAGAAACGAAACTACATTACAGGAAACTGCAAAAGCACTAAATATAGAGTATATAAAGGCAGACGTAACCGAAGAAAATCAAGTTCGGAATATGGTGCAGCAAGCCAAAAATAAAATGAATGGACTTAATGTATTGGTTAATAACGCTGGTTATGGATATATTTCAAAGCTTATTGATATCGAAGCTGATAAATTTATCGATCAATTTAAAACTAATATTCTAGGGGCTACACTATGCGCCAAAGAGTCGGCAAAGCATTTTATTACACAAGAATATGGAAATATTATTAATATAGGATCTACTTCTTCATTAAAGGGCTCGCCAACAGCTTCGCCATATGTTGCTACTAAATTTGCTTTACGAGGTATGACCGAAAGTTGGAGAAATGAGTTACGCTCTTATAACATTAGAGTTATGCAGGTAAACCCTAGTGAGGTAATGACTGGTTTTGCAGATAATAGAGTAGATCATAATTCTAAAACAAAACAATACACCGAAGCAGAACTGCAAACTAAACTTAGAGGAGAAGAAATTGCCCATACTATTAGTAGTCTTTTAGAAATGGACGATCGAGGATTTATTACCGAGGCTACAGTTTTTGCTACGAATCCCAAGGTGTAAGTTATCCCATTATTTTTACCAGAAGTTCTTTAAGAATATCACCTTGCAGGAGATTTGTTGCTCCTACACCTTTACTTTTTACATCGGCATCTCTTAGGTAAGCAATAATCCCACTTACTTTTTTCATAGGGTAATTATGAGCCGCTTCTGAGTAATCTTTTACAAAGTATGGATTAATTTTTAGAGCACTGGCAACATTACGTTGTGATTTGTCTGTTAAACCATGATATTGTAGCACTTGAGAAAAAAAGCTATACAGTAAAGAAATGGTAACAACCAATGGGTTGTCTTTTGGGTTTTGTGCAAAATAATTTATGATAAGATGTGCTTTAACTGCATTTCTTGTTCCTATTGCTTTACGAAGTTCAAAATTGTTAAACTCCTTGCTAATTCCAATATTCTCTTCAATTTGATCGGCGGTAATCTGAGTTCCTGAAGGAATAATTAATTTTAGTTTTTCTAGCTCATTACTTATTTTACTGAGATCAGTTCCTAAAAACTCTACCAACATTTGAGATGCTTTGGGTTCAATAGTATATTTAGCACCACCAAGAACTCTTCTTATCCAATCGGCAACCTGGTTTTCATACAGTTTTTTACTTTCAAAAATAACTCCATTCTTTGTTACTACCTTATAGAGTTTCTTTCTCTTATCTATCTTTTTATATTTGTAACACATTACCAAAACAGTAGAAGGCTGTGGGTTTTCTACATAGTCAGCCAGCTTCTCAATCGTTCTGGATAATTCCTGAGCTTCTTTAACAATCACTACCTGTCTTTCTGCCATCATCGGAAAACGTTTTGCGTTGGCCACAATATCCTCTATACTTATATCACGACCATACAATATCATTTGATTAAATCCTTTTTCTTCTTCGGCAAGTACATTCTTATCGATAAATTGAGAAATCCTGTCTATATAATATGGTTCTTCTCCCATAAGGAAATAGACAGGTTTAATGTTTCCATTTTTTATGTCACTTACGATTTGTTTTACTTCATCCATTCAGAAAAAATCATCAAATTTGTGTTATGCAAAAGCTTAACTTCCCAGGGTATCAGTTCAGGTTCAAAAATAGCGAAAATAAAGTTTCTATTTTTGACAGAATTCGTAAAAAATTTATCATCCTCACTCCAGAAGAATGGGTACGGCAACATACCATTCATTATCTTATTGAAGAAAAAAAATACCCCGAAAGCTTAATTAATGTAGAAAAACTAATACAACTCAATGGACTTAACAAAAGGTATGACATTATCATATTTAATCCAGATGGTAGTATTTTTCTTATCGTAGAGTGCAAATCTGCTCGTATAAAAATCACACAAGAAGTATTTGATCAAATTGCGAGATATAACCTTGCTTTAGATTCAGAATATTTAATGATCACTAATGGTTTAGAGCATTATTATTGCCAAATGAATTATACCGATCAACAGTATACTTTTCTAAAAAATATACCAGATTATAAATAGTTATCTCCTTCATTACTATATAGCAATACGTTTACTTAACTCAAAAAAATAATATTTCATATATGTAACCAGATATAGTATTAATTCAACAAGGAATACTTTATTCTTTTTTATTTGAATTTATCTCAATTATTCCTTTTACTTTGCATACGTGAATATTGCAGTCGTCATATTAAATTGGAATGGAAGATCATTATTAGAGCAATTTTTACCTTCGGTGATCAAAAATTCTAAGGAAGCAACTATTTATCTCGCTGATAATGCTTCTACAGATGATTCTGTTGCTTTTGTTACGACTACTTTTCCTGAAGTTAAAATTATTCAGAACAAAGTCAATGGTGGCTATGCTAAAGGATATAATGATGCTTTATCAAAAATTGATGCAGATGTTTTTTGTCTTCTAAATAGTGATGTTGAAGTTACCAAAGATTGGTTAGTTCCTATTCTTACAACATTTAAATCCCGTAAAGAAGTTGCAGCCATACAACCCAAAATCCTTGATTATAAGAAGAAAACTCATTTTGAGTATGCAGGAGCCGCAGGCGGATATATTGATAAACTAGGATTCCCATATTGTAGGGGACGAATATTTGATACTCTCGAAGAAGATCATGGACAATATGATGATACTACTACTATATTTTGGGCAAGTGGAGCATGTATATTCATAAGAAAACAGGTATTTGAAGAGGTAGGAAAACTAGATGAAGATTTTTTTGCTCATCAAGAAGAGATTGATCTATGCTGGCGCGTACACAGTAATGATTATACAATACTTTATGAAAGCTCGTCGACAATTTATCATCTAGGAGGAGCAACTTTGGATGCTATGAATCCCAGAAAAACATTTCTAAATTTTAGAAACAGTTTATATCTTCTAATTAAAAATGTACCAGGAAATATTGTTTGGCTTTTGATTTTTATACGAATGATTCTAGATGGGCTTGCTGCAATTAGATTTATTACTCAAGGAAAATTTTCTCATTTTGCAGCTATTTTCAAAGCACATGTAAGTTTCTATACTAATTTTAACACTTTTAATAAAAAACGTAAAAAACTTTCAAAAACGGGGAAATATTATTCTCTTTTTTCCGTTGTATGGCAGTATTTTATTTTAAAACGTAAACATTTTGATCAATTATAAGGAGATATAATAAATTATTGTTAATGACCTAGCATTACGTCACATTTTTAATAATTTTGAGTTATATAACCAGAATAAGACTAAAAACAAATTTTCTAATGAAAAAAGCAATGATTATTGGGGCCTCTCTAGCAATTCTATTATCTTCCTGTGTTTCGCAGAAGAAGTTTTCAGAATTAGAAGCCAAACAAAAAGAAACCGAAGATCTATTAAACTCTGCAACGGTTAAATTAAATAGCTGCCTTGAAGAAAAAGCAAGTTCGACTTCACAACTTAAAGTTCTTCAAGATCAAGTATCTAATCTCAAAAATCAGAACTCTGCTCTACTAAATAATGTAGGTAATCTGGCCACTCTCTCTACTAAGGAAGCAGAAAATTTAGAAAAATCTCTAGAAAGTATTAAAGAAAAAGATTTACAAATTAAAACTATGCAGGATGCGATTACAAAAAAGGATTCTGTAACCTTAGCACTTGTAACAAGTCTTAAGGGAGCTTTAGGAAATCTTGCTGATGAGGATATCGAGATTAATGTAGAAAAAGGAGTCGTTTATGTTTCTATTTCTGATAAGTTACTTTTTAAGAGCGGTAGTTATAATGTTTCTGCAAGAGCTCGTGAAGTACTAGGTAAAGTAGCAAAAGTTGTTAATGATAAGCCAGATATCGAATTCTTAGTAGAAGGTCATACAGATAATGTGCCTATCAAAAACAAAGTACTTCTAGATAACTGGGATTTAAGTGTAAAACGTGCTACTTCTGTAGTAAGAGTATTACAAAATGACTTTAAAGTTGATCCAAAACGTATGACTGCCGCAGGAAGGAGTTACTATATACCTGTAGCCGATAATAGTACTGCCGCAAACAAAGCAAAAAACAGACGTACAAGAATCGTTGTATTACCAAAACTTGATCAGTTTTATAATATGATTGAAGATGGTATGAAAAAAGCTTCAGGAAAGTAATAAAAAGATATTTTTTACGTATCAAAAAGGGAGATCAAAATGATCTCCTTTTTTGTATTTCATTGGGTACTACTTTCTTTCATTAATCCAAAATAATACCTGTACCGTTCTGTCTGGGAAAATTATGTGTTTTGTCCTTGCCCCTCTCTTCTTCTTGCCGAAAAATTTTCTTCCAAAAAGAAGATTCTTTCCACCTGGATTCTGCTTTGTACAATTCGTTTTTCACCAAATAATAACTATCAAAAACAGAAAATAATGTTTTAGAATATGTTACAAATCCTCTTCTATCACCTGTTAAGATATAAGATTCTATAGCATCTGAAGCTTCTCTAACCGTATAAATCGCATTAGCAATACCATGAGAAGAAAGAGGATCAAAAGATAAAGCTGCATCACCAACAGCCATCCAGTTTTCTCCTGACAGATAATTGGCAATAGATGAATTTGCATCTGATCCTATAATTTTCACTTCAGATTGTTCTACCAGAAAATCTTTTAACAGGATTGTTTTATCTAAAACCGATTTCCAATCAGAATATTCTCTTAGTTTTAGCTGAACAAGATTTTCTCTATTTGTAAAAATCGACAACACATTAGTTTTTTCATCTAAACCAGAAACAATACCCCATCCACTTTCAAAAGATTCTACAAATACATCGTATGTCAATTTTGGGTGTTCTACTTTTGGTAAGTGACAACTAAAAGATATAAGGTTATCATATAATCGAATAGGAATGTTTAATTTCTTAAGAATAGCACGGTTTCTACCTGTTGCGTCAATAATCATTTTTGCAGTAATGGTTTGTTTTTGATGATTGTTTTCTACTTCTACATAAACTTCTTCTTTAGAAATTATCATATTAAGCATTTTTTCATAACGCATCACATTCTCATCACATAGTTGCTCGAGATCGTCTACTACAGCTTTCTTATCAATCTTTAAACCATTTTTATATGACAATTGAGAGAAAAAATTATTATTTAATATCCTTGTATTTCCCCACATCGAATGATACCCATATGTTTTCCTGATCGCATTTTTTTCAAATATCTTTAGGAGATCAAGAGAATATAATAAAGGCATTGAAGAAGGGGGCAATGTTTCTGCCAAAGCAAAGTGTTTCCTCTTGTTTTTACGATCCAAAACCAGGTGCTGTATTCCTTTTTTCTTCAAAAGAAGCGACAACACTAATCCTGCAATACCTTTACCTACAATAATAACATCTGTATTCATTATTTTTTATCATCTTCTTTTCCGCTATAAGAAACATATACCGTCTTGGGTAATCCTTCTATATCTATATCTAATTTTCTACCAGTGACTATTCCTATTTTGTCCCATTGATATACCATATTAATAAGTCCGTTAAGATATCCGCCTTCTGCATGATATCCTATAAAACCTGTATCTGCGGTGTGCAACCAGGCCAGGCGATTTGCATAAATATTGCGTTTGGTACCCTCTAAAATATTAGGATCGAGAAGCTTTTGGTAACTCTCTTGAGGAAACACATGTACAGGTAAATTAGCTGCCCACCACGACGGAATAGGATATTGTTTCTCTACAAAAACTGTCTGACAACTACCTGCATCAGATTGCCACGGAATCCCCATCCACTTGGTAAGATCACCGGGTGTAAGTTTCCACAACCAATTTTTCTCACTTTCGGGATGCATAGATTCACGAATATCTTCAGCATTCATCTGAAACCCAAAATCATTATAAAATATATCGTTTTGTTCTTTACTAGTAGCAGCATTAAGACGAACTTCTCTTAATCCATAAAACCCATATTTAAAAGCTCCTTCGGTGATCCATTGATAGGTCATACTATTCTCTGCATAAATAAGATTATGCCGCATAGGCCAGGTTAACTCTACTCCTGGATGAAACCCACCACCATATAAGGTTTCTAATACAGCTCTGGTCATTAGTAATGGTTTTTTAGATTCCTCTTTGGCAGCATCTAAAAATTGATTTTGATAAAATGCACCCATCTCATCTATAGTCTGAAAATCAAAATCAGGAGGCGTTTCAAATTTACCATCTTTCCAGTTTTCAAGTTGTTCATAGAGTATTGGTGGAATAGCAAACCACTGAGCTGGGCTTCCTGGATAGTCAATAGCATCCCCTGGGTAATAAGGAAGTTTTAGTTCATCGGTTCCGCTACCTCTATTTACAACATCAGTTTTATCTTTGCTTGGTATTATGGGCTCATTATTATAATAATACGAAGGATCTCTAAAAAGATCAAATATTTGTTTTCTCACAGCATCCGCTTCTTCTTTTGGTTCTTTTTCATAAATATATTTAAATTTACCATCTGCCATAAGCTTATCTATTGTTTCTTTAAATGATGGGGAAAGGAAATCTCCCAGATTAACCCATTGCATTCTGTAGAGGCGATAAAATATCGGAAATACCAAGCTTAATTCGGGAGCATAGCTCTCATTAGCTGCTCCGGCAATTAAATCAAACATCGTAGATATTGGTTGAATCTGTGGTGCATAATCTGGCGGTGCTGTGGCTATCCAGGCAGAAGATAGTACGTCATCCAAATGATACACATCTCCACTTTTCTTAGAAACAATAGATGCGGTAATCCTTCCATCACATATATCATCATACCAATTAGAGTTATCTGCAAAATCATTATTGAGATCTGATGGGTTTAGAGATGCCGAAATGCCATCTGCTCCATAAAAAATTAATGTTCCTGCATCATACTCGATAGTACCAAGATCAACAGATTTAGAAGAAGTATTCATACTAGCCGCTAATTTACTAACCCCACCATTATCCGACGGAAATTTTCCGCGAATTACCTCACGTTGATCCGTAGCATTAACTTTTGTCTTTCTGGGGTGATTTACCAGTTCTTTACGATAATCATACCCTCTTTCTACTCTCACGGACTGGTTTAACACGTTAGGATTTCTTCGTTTTGCTCCAATACCAGGTGCTAGCTTGTTTTTTACAAAATTTGGAGATAAGTTTTGATTTTCGGATAACACAGAGAGATCCAAACTATTATTAAAATCATACCAAAATGGCTTCTTATTAGCTACTTCTACCGTCCATTCAATATCATAATCACCAACATCTATTTGCTTAACAGGTACCCCATTGTCATCACATTCATAAATATAAAATCGCTGAGCTTGTTTTTTTAAAGCTCCCTCTTCAGTAAGATAGTGTTGATCTGTATCAAACAAATTAGCCCAAGGAATCTCTGGACTAAAAATAACTTGATTTTTTGTAGCGGGACCGTTTCCTAATCGCGCAATGCCTATAGAGGGATAAATTCTGAATTTAGGTAGTTTCCTAGTGCTCATTTTATTGGTTTTAAGTTTTCTTAAAGTTAATAAAAATCCTACGGCATTATACACGTATTTATACGTGGTTTTATACCAAAATCAGGTATAACTCACTATAAAAACTAACAACAGGAAAAGACACTATTTATACAAGAAAGTTATAAATTATTACTTCTTAAAGAAATATAGGTTTTTGGAGTATACCCTGTAAACTTTTTAAAAGTGGTTGAAAAATATTGCGATGAACTAAATCCTAAGTCAAAAGCTACCTTAGTAACACTATCTTTCTTCAATAAATCGATTTTTGACTGCTCAATTTTTAACCTATTTATATATTCTTTAGGAGGAATACCTTTGATGTTTTTGAACCAAGATTTAAAATATCCGACAGAAACGTTACAAATATTTGCTAGTTCATCAACATAGATGATACGGTGTAAATTATTTAAAATATAAGTATCGATATCATTTAATCTTTTCAAAGGAGAACTATCTTGTTTTCTCTTTGAAAGAGTCAACACTTCTAATATAGCCTGAACAATGATTTGATTTATAGTTATTTTGGATAAAATAGTACGGCTTGTTTTTAGTTCGCTTAGAAGTTTTTCGAGCATAAATTTAATCTGAAATGATCCTTTAAAGATCTGTTCTGAGGTTCTCTCTAACGCCTGTAGAAGATATTTTGAATGTTCTTCTGATAAATTACATAATATATCTCGTTTATCAGAACAACTAATTTGTAACCAGAATAGCTCTCCTTTATCCTCGGGATATTCGCCGGTACCATGTTCTTTATTAGGAGGAACAATAAGAATGTCATTACCATGCAATTGAAATAATCTTTCACCAATTACATAATGTTGCTCTCCTTTAATACAAAAACATAGCTCTATTGCATTGCGATGTTCATGTATTGGTAATTGGGGTTGTGCTTTAGAATATTTATAATATCCAAACTGTAAACAACCATTAATACCATAATCTGGTAAAAAATGTACGATACGTTCTTCTGAATTTGTATTCATTTTGTATAAAAAAGTAAGGTAGTACAAATTTAGAAGATTTATTATGATGTTTTATTCATCTTTGGATAAAACTATACAATAAAATGAACACTATAAAAAATGAGTTTTTAACCAACGGGTATACCAAAATAGATCAGCTTTTTGATAATACAGAAGCTGTAAAATTATTAGCGATCTACAATGATATATTGAATGATAAAGAAAAAACAACGCATTTAAGAAGTGATTTAGCAGGGTTAGATACTACCGGCAAGGCGATTGAGCGGATCACCCAGATCATGAGGCCAAGTTTGGTAGTACCAAAAATACTAGATCATATTGCATATAAAAAAGCATTACATTATGCGAAAAAATTATTGGGAGATGATATGGAATTAGATTTTGATATGCTTATTAATAAAGCACCTCGTACTAATACTCCTACCCCATGGCATCAAGATGCTGCGTATTGGATAAATTTGCCCGATAAAAGAGCTGTAAGTTGTTGGATTGCTTTAGATAATGTGTATGAGAGTAATGGTTGTATGTGGTTTCTTCCGGTACCAGATCAACAAATATTAAAACATAACAATCTGCCAAATGGAGGAGCTTTATATTGTGACGCTGACACAACTCATGCGATATCTGTTCCTTTGCAGGTTGGCGGATGTACTTTTCATGATGGTTTTACTCTACATTATAGCAAAGGAAACACTACAAATAGCCAACGAAGAGCTTTAATACTAAATTTTAGACCAAAAGAAATGATAAAATTAGAAAGAAATCAGGGCATAGATCATACTGGTGTAAGAAAGCAACGTTCATAAAAAGCTCTTATTTAAGCTAGATAATATCGATACTCCCCTTACCTTCTCTAAGCAATATTGGTTCTCCACTAGTAAGGTCAATAACTGTAGATGGTATATTATCACCATATCCACCGTCAATCACCATATCTACCAGATTACCCCATTTTTCTAATATCAGTTCTGGATCTGTAGTATATTCTATAACTTCATCTTCGTCGTATATCGAAGTAGATACTATAGGATTTCCTAATTCTTCTACAATAGTTGTGCAAATAGTATTATCAGGAACACGAATACCCACCGTTTTTCTTTTTTTAAAAACAGTAGGCAAATTATTACTACCTGGAAGAATATAGGTATATGGTCCCGGAAGCGTTCTTTTTAGTAATTTAAATGTTGTATTATCAATTTGCCTTACATAATCAGACAAGTTACTTAAATCTTTACATATAAACGAAAAGTTAGCTTTTGCTAATTTTACACCTTTGATCTGTGCAATTCGTTCTAAAGCTCTATTATTTGTAATATCACATCCTAACCCATATACTGTATCTGTAGGATAAATAACCAATCCTCCGTTACGTAAACAATTAACTACTTGTTGTATTTCACGTGGGTTTGGATTTTTATTGTATAATTTTATGAACTCTGCCATACAAAGTGATTGTAAATAAAGATACTATAAAATACAGTATAAAAACTAATCCTTAACTTAAACAATTAGTAATATTATAAAATCTTCAACTTCGCAAAACGAAGCAATAACTTCTTGATTCCTCCTTTTTCAAAGTGAATTTCGGCTTTCTTATCTTGTCCAACTCCTTCAACTTTTATAATTTTTCCTTTACCAAATCGCATATGTTCAACTGCAGTTCCTGGTATAAGACTCGTATCAAAGAGATTCGTATTAGATGATACATCGGTTGTGCCACTCGATGTAGGTCTAAGTTTTCTTAGTTTACGTAATTGTTCTTCTGTAGGTTTATGTGCTAATGGTGGTGATCCAGAAATCGGTTTTTTAAGTCGTAGTTTACTCTTATCAACTTCTCCAAAAATATCAGAATCAATTAATGGTTTATATCGATAACTTTCTATTGGTGTAATATATTCTAAGAATTGTTCATCTATTTCTTCAATAAATCGACTAGGTTCGGCATCTACTAGTTTACCCCATCGATAACGAGACTGTGTATAGGTAAGGTACGCTTGTTTTTCTGCTCGTGTTAATGCTACATAAAACAGGCGTCGTTCTTCTTCGAGTTCACTTCGGGTATTCATACTCATTCCTGACGGAAAAAGATCTTCTTCCATTCCTACAATATACACATATGGAAATTCTAGGCCTTTAGCCAGATGGATGGTCATTAATGCTACTCTATCATCATCTCCCGTATCTTGATCCAGATCTGTGGCCAAAGCTACATCTTCTAAAAACTCTGCTAATGATCCTCTTACATCGGCTACTTCTTTCTGTCCTTCTACAAAATCACGTATACCATTAAGCAATTCTTCTATATTTTCGATCCTTGCAATACCTTCTGGAGTACCATCTTTTTTAAGTTCTTGTAGCAATCCTGTTTTTTTAGCCACCATTTCGGCTAATACAAATGCATCTGAAGTCTCATTAGTGATTTGAAAACTTTTAATCATGTTAATAAAGTTTTCTAATCTTGTTTTGGTACCACTATTAATCTTTAAATTAATACGGTCTAGATTTTCGATCACTTCAAAAATAGAGCGATCATAGTGATTTGCTGCAACTATCAGTTTATCTACGGTTGTTGCACCAATTCCTCTGGCTGGATAATTAATTACACGCTTTAAAGCTTCCTCATCTTTAGGGTTAATCACTAATCGCAAATACGCCAATACATCTTTAATTTCCTTTCTCTGATAAAAAGAAAGTCCCCCGTAGATTCTATATTTTATATCTCGTTTGCGTAGTGCATCTTCAATAGCTCTAGATTGCGCATTAGTTCTGTACAATACTGCAAATTGCCCATTACCTAATTGATGCTGCATTTGGTTTTCAAAAATCGAACTCGCAACATATCTACCTTCATCGCCATCAGTTAATAGTCGATTTACAACTATCTTAGGTCCATCATCATTAGCAGTCCAAACTACTTTATCTAGTTTGGTTTTGTTTTTATCTATAATAGAGTTTGCTGCTTCTACAATATTTTTAGTAGATCTATAATTTTGTTCTAATCGATATTGCTGTACATTATCATAATCCCTCTGGAAATTAAGAATATTATTAATATTCGCTCCGCGGAAAGCATAAATACTCTGCGCATCATCTCCTACTACACAGATATTCTGGAACTTATCTGACAATGCTCTTACGATAAGATATTGAGAATGATTTGTATCCTGATACTCGTCTACCAGGATATATCTAAATCTATTTTGGTATTTAGCAAGCACATCGGGAAAGCGGTTTAATAATTCATTCGTTTTTAATAAAAGATCATCAAAATCCATAGCACCAGCCTTAAAACAACGATCTACATAATGCTCATAAATCTCTCCTAACCTAGGGCGTTTTGCCATAGCATCGGCTTCTACCAGTTCTGCATTCTGAAAATATGCTTTTACAGTTATTAAACTATTTTTATATGAAGAAATACGGGAGTATACCTGTTTATATTTATAGATATCCTTATCGAGCCCCATTTCTTTGATTATAGAAGCTATTAATCGTTGAGAATCCTGAGTATCATAAATTGTAAAATTAGACGGGTAGCCTAATTTATCAGCTTCAAACCTTAATATTTTTGCAAATATTGAATGAAACGTACCCATCCAAAGGTTTTTAGCCTCGCTTGAACCAACAATACTTGCGATACGTTTTTTCATTTCGCGAGCTGCTTTGTTGGTAAATGTTAAGGATAATATATTAAAAGAATCTACCCCCATATGCATCAAATAAGCAATACGATATGTAAGTACTCTTGTTTTACCCGAGCCAGCGCCCGCAATAACAATCATCGGTCCATCTACCTGAAGCACAGGTGCTCGTTGTGCATCGTTTAATTCTGCTAAATATTCTTCCAAAGTAACATTATATTTAAAGGCGAAATTTAAGGAAAGAACTACGGTTATGGAAACGTACTTTACATTTTTTGTAAACAAATCACAGTCAATAACTTTTAACTAATACTAACACCTTTTCAACATTGATTAATTATCATATATATCATTAACAATCAATTGACAAATGAAAAATAAATTTTGACAAATATCTTATAATTAGTGGTGATATATAATGCAATACTTATTATCTATTAGAATTAAAACACAAATAAAATTAGTGCCTGTCAAACAAGGATTATTAACAATGTAATTCTTACAAGTTGATATCTTTTTAACAAAAAACATAGATTAAATGCGTTTTTTCAAGATAAAATATACTATATTTAACAAGAACTAGGTATAAATACTAGTTTTTATTAAAATAAAAATTCAACCAAACTCAGCACTTATGGCCCCAAACATGAATGTACAAATGGTACAAAAAGAACAAATTAAATTTTTAAAATTCCCTAAAGAAGATGTTTTAAACAAAAGAAAAGATCAAATAGATCGATTCTTAGAATTACAGAGAGCCCTCTCTTTAGGAAATTTAGAACATCATAAAGTAAGAATTGTCTTTGTAGATGATAAAGGTTTAAAAAGAGTAGAAACTACGATATGGGGAATAACGGATAAAGAAGTTATTTTAAAACAATCTACAATCATTCCATTAGAAAGAATCATAAGCATTTCATAATTATGTATTATGTATAAACACTACTACTTCTAAATTTAGATTCCTAAAATGGTACATACGTATTTCTATTTTTGAAATATGTATGTACTGTTTTATTTTACTTACAATGTATGTTATAATCTACAATATTGATATTTTTGACCTATATTACCCTTCATTATACTAAAACTAAAAATATTTAGTTGTAGTAGAAATTGCGGTCGAAATAATTACTTAATAATCAAACTCAACATGAAAAGAAAATCAGTACAGTATTTTCTTCTTATTATCATGATAATAGGAGGATATAATACTTACGGTCAATCTGATAAATCATACCTTATATCAGATAATCAACAAAATTTTATAAACGATCTGATTAACCCCAAAAAAAGTAAGCCTTCAGTAATTAAAATTGCTAATAACCAATCTTTTTCTTTTAAACTTAATGTACAAAATCGAACCGATCAGGATCTTACCTTAATAGGTACGGTTAATAATCATTCATTATCTTCATTTTCTTTTACCAAAACGAATAATTCGTTAAAAGGAAATATCATACTTCATGATTCAAAAAAAGCATATACTTTATATTCTGAATCCAATGGTCAGGTATTCGTAAAAGAAACCGATATTAACACAATTCTTTGTGTAGATTTTCAAAAAGCAAATACAAAAGACATAGATACCGGGGCCACATTTTCAAAAGCGGCACCTCAATTAGAAAGCCTTCCGGGAGCACCTGGTATTATTTATCTTGATTTTGATGGGGAATTAGTTTCTAATACAAGTTGGCTAGGGGGAGCTACAATTGATGCACAATCTCCTAATTTCTCTGACGAAAAAATAATCAAAGTTTGGAAAATCATGGCCGAAGATTTTCGTCCATTTAACCTCAACGTTACTACCAGAAGAGATCTTTTTGATGCAGCTCCAAAAAATCGTAGAATGATGTGCATTTTTACGACCACAAAAGATGCTGCTCCAAATTCTGGAGGAGTAGCTTACATAAATTCGTTTTCAAGGAATAATGATAATCCTTGCTGGGTATATAATTTGGGAACAAGGTCTGCCGGTGAAACAGGATCTCATGAAGTAGGTCATACTTTGGGACTTGGGCACGACGGCAAAAAGCGAGGAGGGCAAGATGATATAGAATATTATGCAGGACACGGAGAATGGAGTCCAATTATGGGATGGAGCGCTAATAAAACATTAGGACATTGGAGTAGCGGAGAATATCCCGATGCAACAAATACTCAGGATGATATCGCAATCATCTCAGGTAATAGAAACGGTGTTGGTTTTCAAAATGATGACCATGGTAATACCTTCAATGAAGCTACTGCAATTAAAGTAGCTCCATCCGGAGTAGTAAGTGCCGAGCAAAATTTTGGATTAATTAGTACTAGAGACGATAAAGATGTTTTCTCTTTTGCCGTAGAAACCGGTAATGTATCTCTATCTTTTAACCCCGATCCCGATTATCCCAATCTAAACATACAAGTGAGAATTCTTAATGAACTTGGTCAGGAAGTAGTGCTCTCTGATCCAAACGGGCTTACAGCATCGATCAATCAAAGCCTTACAGAAGGAATTTATTATATTGAGATTGACGGTGTGGGTGAAGGAACATTAGCCAATGGGTATTCTGATTATTCGTCTTTGGGTAATTATTCTATCTCGGGTAATTATATACCAGGAGACGATAAACAACCTCCATTATCAGATTTCGAAGCAACGACAAACTGTTCTGTAGTAGAATTTCAAAGTACCTCTACCAATAGAATAAGCTCTTATTTATGGGACTTTGGTGATGGTCAAACATCTACAGAACAAAACCCAACACATACTTATGCAACTAGTGGAACCTATACTGTATCCCTTACTACAACTAATGATTCTGGAAATAACACCAAAGAAAAATCAGATTTTATTTCTATCAATCTTCCTAACCTTCCGGTTGTAACAAATCAAAATGTTTGCGCTGGAGAATCTGTAACTATAACTATATCAGGAGATAGCGAATATAAGTGGTATACTACTGCAACAGGAGGTAATAGTATCGCATCTGGATTATCCTATGAGACTCCTGCACTCGATGCTACTCAGACCTATTATATAGAAGGAACTATCGGTAACTGTATTACAACAACAAGAACAGAAGTAAAAGCAATTGTATTAGAAAATCCAGAAGAACCAACAATAGCTGTAAACCAAAACCATATGCTATTTGTACCATCTCAATTTTCTTCTTACCAATGGTATTATAAAAATGAACCTATTGATGATGCTAATCAAGCAGAATATCTACCTATAGAAGTAGGAGAACATACGATAAAAGTCCTTAACGAAGCTGGCTGTAGTATAATTTCTAAAGCATTTGAAGTTGATCAATCTCTACTTAATTTGGGCCAGGAAAATAAAACGTTTACCTACTACCCTAACCCAGTTAAGGATGATGAAATATTACATATAGATGGTATAACAATAAATGATCATTCTATAAGAATTGTTAATATACAAGGGCAGGTATTAATTGATACTACACCCACTTCCGAAATGGATATATCAGAACTTTCGCATGGGTTATATATCATTTTAATTAACAACAAACCTCTTGGTAAATTTGTAAGACAGTAAAACCAGTAAATAAGAATTATCAAAGCATATCTCCATAGTTTAGAGGATATGCTTTTTTTATATAAAAAATCAAAATAATATTTTAACTTTCCATTAATAGATTTTTGAATATCTTTAGGTGCAAAAATTATAGCTTGAGAAATAGAATAGCACCCTGTATTTTTATTTTACTTCCTTTTTTTGTTTTTTCTCAACAAAAATCTAAAGAAGGTAAAATAATAACTGAATATGGTAAAACTTATACAGTTAGTGACCCAGATTTTAAAATCAAAATGCAGCATGATTTAAAAGCTGTATTTGATGTTGGAAGAACATTTAAAGACAGCTCAAAAGTAAATCCTCTTTTTAATACTGCTGCAAGATATCTTAATATGCATGCCGATGCTGGTATACCACTCGAAAAGTTAAAGGTTGCATTAGTAATTCATGGTTCGGCAGCAAATGATATATTAAACAATACAAAATATAAGGCCAAATACAATATTGATAACCCCAATGCTCCACTTCTTTCTGCTTTAGCAAAAAAAGGAGTACAATTAATTTTGTGTGGGCAGACTGCCGCATATCGAGATATTTCTAAAGAAGATACACTTCCCGAAATGCAGATTGCATTATCTGCAATGACCGCATTGGTACAACTACAAAACGAAAACTATAGACTTATTAATTTTTAAACTTAATGAAACTAATATGATTAGAATCCTCATATCACAACATGATTATTTTAATCGTCTTAGGCCATTTGTAGCCCTCTTTAAACACCAAAACAAGCGTATGAAAACACAACCATCATCTCTTTTATTTATTTTTTTAATGGCCTTTTGCTCTGTACAGGGACAACAAATTGACCCAGATATTAATAATTCTGCAGAAAAAATAGAATCTAAAGTAATTGAATGGAGACGAGATTTCCATCAAAATCCAGAGCTTTCTAATCGAGAATTTGAAACTGCTAAGAAAATTGCTAAACACCTAAAAGGTCTTGGTTTAGAAGTAACCGAAAACGTTGCTAAAACTGGTGTAGTAGCTCTTCTCAAAGGAGAAAAAGAAGGTAAAACTGTAGCACTAAGAGCAGATATTGATGCATTACCAGTAACCGAACGAGTAGATATACCTTTTAAATCTGTTGTAAAGACTACATTCCTGGATACCGAAGTTGGCGTTAGCCATGCTTGTGGTCATGATACTCATACTTCTATATTAATGGGAGTAGCAGAAATCCTAACAAAACATAAAGATAAAATAAATGGTACGGTTAAATTTATATTTCAACCGGCAGAAGAAGGACCACCACCGGGAGAAGAAGGCGGTGCTAAACTAATGATCAAAGAAGGAGTTTTAAAAAACCCAGATGTAGATGCTATCTTTGGTTTACATATCAATTCAGGAACTGAAGTTGGGAAAATTCGGTATAAACCAGGAGGAACTATGGCAGCAGTAGAACGATTTGTTATTACTGTAAAAGGAAAACAAACGCATGGTTCGGCTCCTTGGACAGGAGTAGATCCTATCCTTATTTCGGCCAAAATTGTTGATGGTTTGCAAACTATTATAAGTAGAGAATCCCCTCTGGTAAATGAAGCTGCAGTAATCACAGTTGGTAAAATTACCAGTGGTGTACGATTTAATATTATCCCAGAAAGTGCAGAAATGATCGGTACAGTACGAACTTTAGATCCAAAAATGAGAGCCCATATTATTCGTCGTATGAATGAAATGGTACCTGCTATTGCTAAAGCATATGGTGGTGAAGCTATTATCGAGTTTCAAAATAATACTTCTATAACATACAATGACCCTGATCTTGTAAAAAAGATGTTACCAACTATTGAAGGTATCGCTGGTAAAGAAAATGTTATCCTTTCAAAGGCTACTACAGGAGGAGAGGATTTTTCATATTTTCAAGAAGTAGTTCCTGGGTTTTATTTCTTTTTAGGAGGAAAAACACCTGGAACCAATAAAGCAGCCTCTCATCATACACCTGATTTTTTTATAGATGAAAGCGGGTTATTATTAGGAGTTAAAGTAATGTCACAATTAACTATTGATTATCTTAATGCACAATAGATAGAATAAAATGGAAAGTGTATTTAATTTTTTAGGTTCAATATCCTGGTGGATGTGGATCATTATTGCGATTGTACTAGTTGCAATTCGCGATGTATTCTTTAATAGAAGACATACAATAAGCCATAATTTCCCTGTTATAGGTCATCTAAGGTATTTGCTAGAAAGTATTGGTCCAGAGATAAGACAGTATTTCGTTGCTAATAATAGAGAAGAACTTCCTTTTAATAGAATTGAAAGAGGTTGGGTATATGCATCTTCTAAAAATGAAAACAATTATGAAGGTTTTGGAACAGATCGTGATATTTATTTGCACCAGCATATTTTTGTAAAAAACTGTATGATCCCATATAAGATGGGTAAGGATCATCCTAATAGAAAAGATAAATCTTTTCTTCCTTGTGCAAAGGTTATGGGCTTATATAACCAACGAGAAAAACCATATCGTCCCGGATCTGTTATTAATGTTTCTGCAATGAGTTTCGGATCTCTTTCTGCACGAGCTATAGAGTCTCTAAATATAGGAGTGCAAAAAGGAAATGCATATCATAATACAGGAGAAGGTGGGCTTTCTCCTTATCATAGTAATGGTGGTGATGTTATTTTTCATTTTGGAACTGGGTATTTTGGAGTACGTGATGAGAATGGTAATTTTTCGATGAAAAAAATGAAAGATCTAATAACCCGAAATCCTTTTATTCGGGCTATTGAAATTAAATTATCGCAGGGAGCAAAACCTGGAAAAGGTGGTGTATTACCCGGTGCCAAGATTACTTCTGAAATTGCAAAAATAAGAGGTGTAGAAGTGGGGAAAGATGTACTATCTCCTTCTGCACACAAAGCTTTTTCTGATGTTCCAGAATTATTACAATTTATTGAGGATATTGCCAAAGAGACAGGACTTCCTGTAGGAATCAAAGCAGCAATTGGTAAAACAGAGCAATGGGAACTCCTTGCAAAGCTAATGGTAAAAACTAATAAAGGCCCTGATTTTATTACTATTGATGGTGGCGAAGGTGGTACTGGAGCTGCACCACCAAGTTTTGCTGATCATGTATCTCTTCCATGGGTATACGGGTTTACAGCAATCTATAAAATTTTTCAAAAATATGATCTTACAGATCGAGTAGTTTTTATAGGTAGTGGTAAATTAGGTTTTCCTGCAAAAGCAGCAATGGCTTTTGCCATGGGTGTCGATTGTATCAATGTTGCTCGTGAAGCTATGATGAGTATCGGTTGTATCCAGGCACAAGTGTGTCATACTAATCGATGTCCTAGTGGAGTAGCTACCCAAAGTACATGGTTACAGAAAGGAATTGATATCCCATTAAAATCTGATCGCCTGGCACAGTATTTTAAAACATTTAGAAAAGAATTTACAGAGATTACTCATGCTGCTGGATATGAGCACCCTTGTCAGTTTACAATGCAAGATATAGATCTTAATGTTGATGATGGAGAACTCACCAAAACATTAGAAGATTCGTTTAAATATGTAAAAACTCCGGTCGAATATACCTGTGCAAAAGATTTAAAAGAATGTACTTATCTTGGCGGATATTACAATAAAGAAATTGTAGAACAACATACTTAAAACTAATTATATACTTTAGAATGAAAATTGAAATTATACCATTGATTATTTCTCTAGTACCCGCAATATTAATAACATTGCTTGCTATCTATTTTTTTAAATTACATATTACAAATGAAGAAAAACGTCGTAGATTCCTTCTGCATAGAGAAAATCAAAAACAATCGTTACCGCTTAGACTTCAGGCATATGAGCGTATGGTTTTATTTTTAGAAAGAATCTCACCTGGTAATTTATTAACCAGAATAGCTCCGGTTTCAGAAGACAAAAAAAGCTATGAATCTCTATTAATTTATACAATCGACCAAGAATTTGAACATAATCTTACCCAACAGATCTATGTTTCTGATGAATGTTGGAATACAATTAAGGCTTCTAAAAATGCAACTATTGCTTTAATCCGAAAAATCGTATTAAAAGAGGAAGTGGATTCGGCCATTAAAATGAGAGAAGTAATCCTTACAGAGCTTATAGAAAAAGGTGCTCCCAGTGATACTGCAATTACAATTATCAAGGAAGAAATTGGTGATTTGTTTTAACGATTTATCCTACCCTATTTAGAAATTTATTCTAAAAGGGTTATCCTGCAAGATCTATATCTTTAAGTTTATTTTCTTCAGCAGTTTTTGCTTTCTTAGCTGCGTATTCATATCCTTGTCTCCACCAGCTACTCATTAATTTTTTATTAAAAATTAATGAATTTTCTGTAAGTTTAGATGGTGTATAATATAGATTTAAAGGAACTTCTTTATTAATCGCTGCTAGTTTACCTAATACGGTATCATGTCCTTCGACCTGGTCTAACATAAAACTAAATAGATTTACCATAAGTGAAAACGGATTTCTACCCAGTACTTTATTATGCTCCATGTTTTCTGACTCCAAAATAATAGCATCAACCTCTGTTGCTCCTCTTCGTATCGCTTCTCGAATAGGTACCATGCATCCAAAACCTCCATCTGCATATTCACAACCATCTTTGGTGATCAAACTCATAAAAGGAACATAATTGCAAGATATCCAAATCCAATCACAAAAATCTTCATAAGAAAAATCATTAATAGATTTATACTCTGTACTATTTTTAGTGAGGTTAGAAACGGTAACAACAACATCTTTAACTTTTGTGCGTGCCAGTTTAAATTCTTCTTCAGAAAAGTTTCTACGTATAGCACGTCGTAAATTTTTACTTTCTCCAAATGTTCGTTTTCTTTTAATAAATTGCCATAGTGACGAAAAAAAGTTAATGGATACAAATTCTCTATTTCCCTTTTTTCTAACTACAAAAGGGTTTACATTAAAGATTGTATGTTGATTAACATTGGTATAGATATCATACATTTTCTCTATATTACCCAAAGCCAATTGCGAAATTAAAAGACTTCCTGTAGAAGTCCCAAGAAACAGGTCATATTTCTTACCTTGCTCCTGAATTAAGTATTGCGCTACACCACCGGCATAAGCTCCTTTACTTCCTCCTCCTGATATTACTAGTGCTCGCATATTATAATGGGTTCGAAATGTTTTTCTTCTTTGCAAATTTATAACCTTTTGCCCACCACTGTGTCATCTTTTCCTTATCAAAAACTAATGAGTTCGTTGTCAGCACGGTAGGAGTATAAAATAGATTTATTGCTACATTATGTTCCATTGCTTTAAACTTACCAATTCGAATATTTTGATGCTCTATCCTATTCATCATGAAATCTACCATATTAGTGATCAGGGAAAATGGATTTTTGGTAGGCATTCTATTTAAATAATTAATTTCCGTTTCCAGTATAATAACATCAAGCTCTGTTGCTCCCCGGTTTATTGCTTCTTCGATAGGTACCATTGATCCCAACCCCCCATCAACATAATCACAATAGTTTTTTCTAACTAAGCTCATAAAAGGAGGATAATTACACGATATCCATATCCAATCTAAAAAATCTTCATATAAACACTCTTTTATTGATTTATATTCTACCTCATTGGCAGAAAGATTAGTAACTGTGACAACTACATCCGTATCCCCCGATTGCAACTCTTTAAAATAGGATTCTGAAATAGCACTTCCAATAAGGTCTCTAAGGTTGGTACTATCACCAAAAGATTTATTGCCTTTAAGAAGATTACGTAATACATTCATATGGTGAATACTAATACTTGTATATCCTCTTTTCTTTTTTATAGTAAATGGGCAACTTTTGAATATTGAAGACTGGTTGACCGAAGTATAAAAAGTTTTTATCTCTTCAATTTTTGATAATGCCAGATGGGATACCAGAAGACTTCCGGTAGACGTACCAATAAACAAGTCATATTTTCTACCCAAATCCTGAATTAAGTATTGTGCGACACCTCCTGCAAAAGCTCCTTTACTACCACCACCAGAAATTACTAATGCGCGCATGTTTTATGTTATGGGGTTAATTTTTTTTCTAAAAAATCATATTGATCCTTTGGCAAACTATCCAATAAAACTACGTATTTCTTTTTATATTTTTCGTCCTTGAGTATTTTATCCAGAATTTTTCTACAAGAGTTCCTAAAATGCCAATTATGATGTGTAGCTCCATCAACAAGATCCATTAGGGACCGATCAGAAAAAGCTTGTAAACTTTCTAAATAAGTAAATGCATTCTCACGAGTACTGAATCCAAATTTTGAAGAGGTGTAATCCGATAGCTCCAGATAAAATTTTTGATGTTCGCTGGTATGGTAATCCTTTGTATTTAATGCTAAGACTAACCATAACATTCTAACATTTTTAGTATTAAAGCCTATAATATCCCTGGTAAGATCCAGATACTCTTTTCTTTTTTCTGGGAAACTAGTCCATAAATGATAAAGCGCTGGCTCTATAGTAGCATATGAGGCATCTTTTAGCAAAGATTCATATTGCTTTTGTAAATCCTTAGGAACTGCACTTAATGTATGGGCAATAGCCTGGCGTACAAAAATGTTATTAGTTTCAAAAGCTTTATCATACAAGGCTATAACCTCTGGAGAGTTTTTTCCTTCTAATTGATAGACGGCTTCTTGCCCGATATAATCATTAACGGGAAAACTTAATGCTTTTGCCAAAGCACCCCATTTACCTGCCATAGGTTGAGTACGCTCTTGTGCCAGGCCCAGGTAGTTTTTAATGAAATCTGATTTTGCAAGTATATCTAATGCTTCTTGTGAAGGGAATTTGATATTCTCTAACCATAATTGTCTAAATGCTTTCAAATCTGTACCACTCACAGCCGAAGCTATTGCAAAAAAATCATCGGTCGTTACATTTTGAAATTTATGTTTTTCGAGATAATTATGAATTGTAATTTTAAAACTAGTATTACCAATCAAATTTCTTAATGCATGAAGAGCCCAGGCCCCTCTTTGATAAAATGTTAGAGAGCTTGCTTTGGGGTTCAATAATGATGTTGCGTTCTTTGTTTTGGATAACTCGGTGAGTTGTTCTGCAGTTTCATACAATTTGTATTGAAAATAATCATCTCCAAAAATTTCTTTTTCTGCTAATAATGCATAATATGTTGCAAACCCTTCTTGAAGCCAATGATGAGTTCCTTCGGTTTCAGTTACCAAATCTCCGAACCACTGATGTGCCAACTCATGTGCGTTAACATTAATATAGTTTTGATCAATAAATGCCGTTTCATCGACCATAAAGGCATCAGAAAAAATAGTTGTCCCTGTATTTTCCATACCTGCATATAAAAAATCTTTAACAGGGATCTGCTTATAATTTTGCCAGGGAAACGAGAACCCGATCTCTTTTTCTAAAAAATCAAAGATCTCTTTACTATGCTTATAAGTTGCTTTGAATTTATGTTTATCTCTGGGATAATAATACATCTCTAAAGGAGTTCCATTTGCCGAAGTTTCTACTACTTTATCATATTTACCAATAGCAAAAGCAACCAAATAGCTACTCATTGGACGCCGCATATCATACTGCCAGCTTTGAATAGAATCATTGACCGATTGTGTTTTAGTAAGTTTTCCATTAGCAATAACTTCGTATCCTTTATAAAAATTGATCGTAAGATCATACTCAAGCTTCTCATTCATATCATCAAAACTAGGCAACCAGTTAGAGGTGTATTTTCCTTGTCCTTGTGTCCATACCTGATCATTACCTTCATAGTCTTTAATAAAATAAAGAGCTTTTTTAGGTTTAGCTTCGTAAGCAATCACTATTTGATACTCATTTTCATTTTTAAAGTCTGAATTAATGATAATCTTCTTATCATCATACTTAAAATCTACATTTTTATCATCCAGAGACACTTTATTGATTTTCATATGCTGAGCATCTATAAAAATAGATTTTACAGATTGAATTATTTTAAAAGTGTATGCTACTTTTCCTTTTACTTTTTTTGATCTAAAATCTACAGTCACATCGACTTTACCATTTTGAAAATCAACATTGGGTTGTTCCTTTTTAGAATCATGGGACGATATAGAGGTTACTTCCTGAGCATTAACGACTGAAGAAAAAACAAGTATTAAAAAGCTTAAAATAAATTTCATACTACACGTAAATCAAATGTTCTGCCAAAATAACGAAATTAGTCTGTTTATGTTACAAATTTTAGATTGACAATATTTCTATAATATAGTATATTCGCTATGATGAATCCTAATATTTTACAAACTCCCATAGATTATTTAAAAGGTGTTGGCCCATCTCGCGCTACCTTGCTTCGATCAGAGTTGGGGATTCATACGTATCAGGATTTGATTAACTTTTTCCCGAATCGATATCTTGATAAAACACAATACTATAAAATCAACCAATTGCAACGCAATTCGGCAGAAGTACAAATTATAGGTAAGATTATTAATATTAAAACGGTAGAACAAAAAAAAGGAAAGCGATTAGTTGCCAAATTTGTAGATGATACGGGTTCTATAGAGTTGGTTTGGTTTAGAGGGCATAAATGGATTCGCGAAAATTTAAAGCTCAATACTCCTTATGTCATTTTCGGAAAAACCAAATACTATAACGGTTTTAGTATGCCCCATCCTGATATGGAGTTATTAACAGAGCATCAACAAAACCTAAGAACGGTAATGCAACCTATATACCCTTCTACCGAAAAGCTCTCTAATAAAGGTATCACCAACCGCGTAATGAGTAAAATGATGCAACAGTTGTTTGTAGAGACCAAAGTTCGTTTCTACGATACGTTGTCTCAAGAAATTCTTGAGGGCCTTAAACTTATCTCAAAAAGTGAAGCTGTTTTTAATATTCATTTTCCTAAAAGTCAGGAGTTATTATCAAAAGCACAATATCGACTTAAGTTTGAAGAGTTATTTTATATTCAGCTACAGCTTATCACTAAAAAATTAATTCGAAAACAAAAAATAAAAGGGTTTCCATTTACTGAAGTTGGAGCGCATTTTAATAATTTCTACAAAGATCACCTTCCTTTTGATCTTACTAATGCGCAAAAAAAGGTGATCAAAGAAATTAGAAATGATATCGGTAGTAGTGCTCAAATGAATCGTCTTTTGCAAGGAGATGTAGGGTCGGGAAAAACTATTGTTGGGTTAATGACAATGCTGTTAGCAATTGACAATGGATTTCAAGCTTGTTTAATGGCCCCTACTGCAATCCTAGCAAATCAACATTATCAGGGAATTGCTTCACTTACTCAAGATCTTGATATTAATGTAAAATTATTAATGGGTAGTTCTACAGCTAAAGAACGAAGAAAAATCCATGAGGAATTAGAAGAAGGTTCATTACATATCTTAATTGGTACTCATGCGGTATTAGAAGACAAAGTACAGTTTAAAAATCTGGGGTTAGCCATTATTGATGAGCAACATCGATTTGGAGTGGCGCAGCGTGCTAAACTATGGCATAAAAATACCTATCCACCTCATATTCTGGTGATGACCGCAACTCCGATTCCCAGGACATTGGCTATGAGTTTATATGGTGATTTAGATATTTCGGTAATTGATGAGCTACCGCCAGGTCGTAAGGCTATAAAAACGGTACACAGATACGATAGTAACCGGTTAAAAGTATTTAAGTTTATTTCTGAAGAAATACAAAAGGGAAGACAGATTTATATTGTTTATCCACTGATACAGGAATCAGAAGCTATGGATTATAAAGATCTTATGGATGGGTATGAAAGTATTGCTCGCTCTTTCCCTCCTCCTGAGTATCAAATTTCTATTGTTCATGGTAAAATGAAACCTGCTGATAAAGATTATGAAATGGAACGCTTTGTAAAAGGTGAAACCCAAATTATGGTTGCTACCACTGTAATTGAAGTTGGGGTTAATGTACCAAATGCCAGTGTAATGATTATAGAAAGTGCAGAACGTTTTGGATTATCACAATTACATCAGTTACGAGGACGTGTAGGTCGTGGGGCAGAACAAAGTTTTTGCATTCTTATGACCAGCTTTAAATTATCTGCAGATAGTAAAACGCGATTAGAAACTATGGTACGAACCAATGATGGTTTTGATATTGCAGAGGTAGATCTAAAATTACGAGGCCCAGGAGATATTATGGGTACTCAACAAAGTGGTGTACTTAATCTTAAAATAGCAGATATCGTAAGAGATAATGACATCCTAAAAACAGCAAGGTACTATGCCATGAAAATATTGAATGAAGATCCTTCTCTATCTTTAGAGAAAAACAAAGTATTACTCTATACCTATCAACAACTTGCCAAACATAAGAATATATGGAATTACATTTCTTAGCCAAGAATACAATGAAAGATCAATTCAATAAATAAAATAAAAAAACAGATCTAAAAATGAAAGTATTTATTAGACATGCAGAAATCGAAGATGCTGAGCCAATATCTCAGCTTTCAGATCAATTAGGGTACAAATCCAACGCTAAAATAATGCATAACCGCTTGTCTAAAATTTTAAAAAATGAAGATAACTGTATTTTTATAGCTGTTTACAATGATAAAATAATTGGTTGGATTCACGGGTTTTATACACTACGGGTAGAATCTGATCCTTTTGTTGAAATCGGAGGTCTTATTGTAGATGAAAATTATAGAAAAAAAGGAATCGGAAAATTATTAGTTGAGTATATTTTTAGTTGGAGTATATCAAAAAAATATAGCCAAGTAAGAGTAAGGTGTAATACCATAAGAGTAGAGAGTCATAAATTTTATGAGAACATAGGATTTACTGAAAAGAAACAACAAAAAATATTTGATAAGCAATTGAACTAAAACACTCTTAAAAGGTTGAGATAAAAATCTATATATAAAACAATAACTATTTATAGCAAAATGCCTTACATACAAATACCAGAATACCCAGAGAATTATTCCTCTGGTAATATAATTTCCAGACTAATCGATGGTCTTGGATATCGTTATTATTGGGCTACTGATAATCTTACTGATATTGATTTAAAATACAAACCATCTGCCGAAGGGTGTGATACATATGAAACCATAGAGCATATATATTGGCTTTCTATAATGATTACGAATACTGCGCAAAATTTGCCTTGTATCAGACTTACTCCGACAGATTTGTCTCCCATGAATTTTGATATCCTAAGAAAAAAAACATTGCACAACTTAAAGAGAGCAAGTGAATTATATGCTGAAAAAACAAAAGATGATTTGGATAATTATATGATCGTTATACAAAGTGAAGGAAATAAAAGCGAATTCCCTTTCTGGCACATGATCAATGGCCCAATATCTGATGCCCTCTACCACACAGGACAAATAGTTTCGTTTAGAAGGACAACTGGCAATCCAATAAATTCAAAAGTGAATGTGTTTACAGGAAAAGCCAGGAGTTAAATTTTGGTTAAGAAGAGACTTTAACGTTTTTTTACTCAAATAATTATATTTTTACCTGTTATAATACTATTTTTTTTAAGTCGTTTGGTAGCCTAAGTTAGTTTAGTACTCTACTATAAATTTTTAGCATTAATGATGAGTCATGATGAATATATTATAAAAGAAGCTGCTCCGGATGAGTTTGCAAAAATTGGAGAACTAATGGTGGATGTATATTCACGGTTAGAAGGTTTCCCTTCTAAAAAAGAACAACCCGACTATTATAAAATGTTATCTAATATCGGAAGTTTAACAGAGAATCCTAAAACCAAGCTATTGGTTGCTATCTCTTCAAATAAAAAAATAGGAGGCGGTGTAGTTTATTTTGGTGATATGAAATATTATGGTTCTGGTGGCACAGCTACATTAGAAAAACATGCTTCTGGATTTAGGCTGCTGGCAGTAGATCCGGCTACCAGAGGTAAAGGTTTAGGCAGACGCTTAACAAATGCCTGTATACAAATTGCAAAAAATGAAAAACAAAATCAAATAATAATCCATTCTACAAAAGCTATGCAGATAGCATGGAAAATGTATGAAAATATGGGATTTACAAGATCAGAGGATTTAGATTTTATGCAAGGAGAACTTCCTATTTTTGGTTTTAGACTAGTACTTCGAGAATAAAGAGTTTTATTAAAATAATTTAGGTATAATAAATTAGACTATTATACAGAATATTTACCAGTAATCGAAAAAACTTATGAATAGTTTACAGGAAATAAAGATCTCATGAAACCAAAACTAATCATCTTGTCTGACCTATGGGGAAAGAAAAAATCAGATTGGATTGATTATTATATCAAAGAACTTCAGGATTGTTTTGCGTTACAATACTATGACTGTTGTGAATTAGGAAGGTTAGACATATCAACATATACCGAAAAAAATCTTCATAAGCAATTCACTAATGGAGGAATTGATCGGGCCGTACAAAACTTACTTACCCTTGAAAAAGAAAAAATACATATCCTCGCATTTAGTATTGGTGGGGTCATTGGCTGGAAATTGGCTATAAAAAACCAGAACATATTATCATTACACGCTATTTCATCAACTAGGTTACGATATGAAACAAATAAACCCAAAACAAAAATAAAACTTTATTTTGGAGAGAATGATGAGTATGCTCCAAAAAACAAATGGTTCGACTTAATGAATATCAATGCCAATATAGAAAAAGGAAAGGGGCATCAACTATACATCGAACCAGAATTTGCCCTACAATTAAGCCATAGAATTATAAATGGTACATACCATTAAATAAAAAAGCCCCACAATATATAATATTGCAAGGCTTTAGTAATTACACTTGCAAAAAAATTATTTAATCATTATTTTTTCTGAAATACTTCGATTTCCATTAGATATTGTTATAAAATAAATTCCTGATGGTATTCCCTCTAAAGAGATTTTGCTATCGGTTACCGCTCCGGATTTTATTATGCCGCCCTGCATATTAACCAATGTATAACTACTGTCACGATTGTTACTTAAACTAATTTGAATATAAGTTGTAGCTGGATTAGGGTATACTTTGGCCAAAAACACTTTATCTTCCTGTTCTATTTTTCTATCAACTTTTATTGATGACGCTCCTTTTGCTTCTGTTGTCGAGCCAATATTCACGGTATAATCTTCTACTTCTCCATATCCAAAAGTTTCACAAGAAGTTGGCACTCCGTTCCATTTCATTGCAACTCGCATTCGAGTATTTCCTGATACTGCCGTAGATGGTATGTCAAAATTATAGGATAGATTGCCTGTATCTGATGTAAATTCACTAACTACCTTTTCAGTCCCTTCAAAAATTCCATTTTTATTAAAATCAATCCATACTGCCCAATGTTCTGTATACGATGCACTCGCAAATCCTACACTTAATACAATAGTATTAGCTCCATAGTTAAGATTAGCTACCTGAGTGGTAAAATCTCCATAACCACCATTAGCTAATGTGGTGTTAGAGATCCCTCCTATTCCCACATAATCAATATATTCATATTTTACTGTATTCCCTTTTGAGGTACAATAGGAAACCATAGCATCAAGAGTAGTAACAGTTACGGCATCACTAAATGCTGAAGCATTTCCTGTTGCATCAAATGCAGATATTTTAAATAAATAGTTCGTTCCTGCTACCAAATTAGGTACATTATATGAAACTCCGGTAGTAGTTGTTAGTACCACTCCATCTTGATAAATTGTATATCCCGTAATCCCAATATTATCGGTAGAGGCTGTCCAGGAAAGCTGTGCGCTATTTTCTGTGATATTAGTAACTACTACATTAGTAGGAGTTGTAGGAATTTCAGTATCTGAGCTAGTATTACCTTCTCCACTAAAAATATGCTTTCCCAGGCCATCAAAAGTATTTTGAGGATATGACTCCCACTCAGATATATTATATGTTACAGATGGTGAAGCTACATTCGCTTTTCTTCTAAGAGTAGCATCTTTAGCAAAATTAGACGATCCTCCATTAAAGTTTCCTATCACATCTATTAAAACTCCATCCTTAAATAACCCTACAGGATCATTACCATTAAAAGTCAATTCTGAAGCTCCCGAAACTAGGTCTGCTTCATTTTTTATAGTATTCGAAGCCGAACTATTAGCAGCTACATAAACATCATTAGTAGCCAAAATACCTGAAAGATTTAATCCTCCCGACCATGCCCCAGAGCCATTAGTTTGTCTTTTGATTGTATATCCAGAAAGATTAACCGATGCACCTGTATAATTTGCTATTTCTAAAGCCTTATTATTCGAGGATCCTTCTATATATTCAGAAAAAAATAATGCTGTGGCATTTCCACCAGGTGAAGTATTTTGAGTGGTTACATTAATCGTAGTACTAGCTGCAGATACATTACCCACTGCATCTTTCGCTTTTACAGAAAATGAATATGTAGTGTTAGCGGTTAATCCCGAAACGGTATAACTGGTCGTTGATGCAGAACTTAAAAATGCTCCATTTCTGTATACATCATATCCTGTTACACCAACATTATCTGTAGATGCATTCCATGATAATACTGTAGATATCTGAGTGGTATTCGTTGCTACCAGATTAGTAGGGATACTTGGTGCCTGCGTATCATTACCTCCTGTATTCCCAAATCTATCTTCGGCTTGAGGTCCTCCCCAAATCTGTGTTGCAAATGCTGGGTTGTCTATAAATGGGTTTCTATTACCCTGTATATTTTCAAGAATTGGATTACGTTGTAATTCTAATGGTGAAACAGGGTCCTCTGCATTCCATTCTAAAAATAATTGTAGCATATTGCTATCACTAGTAGCCGTTGTTCCTACTCCAACATTCTTCGGTAAACAACGATTATTGTAGCGTATATACATATACATCATCATACGTGCTACATCACCTTTCCATTCATCACCAGGATACCAATGTCCTTGAGAAGTAGGTCCAGAATTACCCGATCCATCTGCAAATTTTCTATTTCCTCTAGATGAATTGCGTTGTACATCTGCAGGCCGTAAATGATGTGCATCTGCACCTGGCCCTTGTGTACCTAGGTTGGGATTACCCAATGATTTTGGATAAACATGCTCTCTGTTCCAATCGGTAGATCCTCCCCCATTATTGTTTACTCCTCGTGTTCTATCTGTACTAGAATTCCCATCGGTATCACTATATCCATATATTAAAACAACTTTTGAAGCATCAGAAGGTTCTAAATCGGTCTGCTTTAATGCATCCCAAACCCCTGGTGTATAACTAAGAAATGTGGTATGTGTATTAGTCACCTTATCACTTAATTCATTTTTTAAAGCAGTTCCTGATAAGGTTAGGTTTACATCATTGTAATATGATGGTATCTGGCTATACCCCATAACAGGTATAAACAAGAGTAAGAGTATTATTTTTTTCATTATATTATAAGTTAGTTATTAAGCATAATTATGTGGTTTCTAAGCTAAAATTATTTTGTTAAACTCACTATAGTAAAACGTTATCAAATAGTTACCTAGTATGTTGATAATCTAACATTTACACAAAAAAACATATTCAAATCACTACAATTCAACCAATTACTATTTCTATCGATTGTTAATAAGTTATTTCTTACAAAAAACAAGAGCATCATTGACAACAAATTTCTGCAAAAAAGCACAAAACCGTAAGTATTAATTTCATACACCATACTATTAATAGTCAATACTCTTAGTATTTTCTATTGTAAAACTTTATTCTCTGAAGGCTTGATCAAAATCCATAAACAAGACCAATACCTTACTATTTTAACGGTTTTCATACAACTGATTTACAATATTTTAAATTAAATTTAAAACCATAACCTAAATATAATACACGATGAAAAAAATCTTAAATGTTACTGGAGTTCAGAAATTAAGTAAAGAACAACAACAGCAAATTAAAGGAACATGGGGGCGTGCGACCTGTTGCGGACCTAAAAAATGTCGTATTCCCGGAACAAGTTTTTGTGATTATGGATATTGCCAATCTAATGGAAGTTGTATGTGGGCATAACCAAAATAGCACTGTGTGAAAGCGTTAAAAGATAATAGCAAATCTCTATGCTATTCTTTTAAAAAATAGCCCTATTTATAAGTTGAAATTTATAAATCTCAAGAATATAGAGTTGTATTTTATTACATGATCTAATATTTTTAACAGGAAATAATCTCAATTATTAACTCTTAAAACTTTCACACAATGAAAAACATTCTGGAATTAAATGGTGTTCAAAAACTATCCAAACAACAACAACAAAATATTAAAGGAGCATGGGGACGTGCAACTTGCTGCCCTAGCGGAAGAGGTTGCCTTATTAGCTTTGGAAATCAAAGTTTTTGTGAGCCAGGTCGTTGTGACCATTGGGGACGTTGTATCTTTTTCTAAGAAAACTCAAATCCATATATAGACAAACTTTCTGGTTGATCATTTTTTTGATCATTATCAATGTGTCTGGCACAATAGTATTATTGTAGTCAAAATTGAATTATTAACTTTTATAAATATTTTACAAAATGAAGAATATCTTAAATTTAAACGGAGTTCAAAAATTATCCAAAAAAGAGCAACAAGATATCAAAGGTTCCTGGGGTCATAGGGTTTATTGCGGCGGACCAAAAAGATGTTGTTTCCGTCTTCCTAATGGAGCAGAATTTTGCGATTATGGATATTGTCAATCTAATGGTAATTGTATTTGGGCATAACCAAAAACAGCGTTGTACACCATCAATAAAAAAAAGATGGTAGTGAACCTTCAATTATTAACTTTTGAAACTTTCATACAATGAAAAATATTTTGGAATTAACTGGAGTTCAAAAACTCACCAAACAACAACAACGAAACATCAAAGGAGCTATCGCGAGTATATCGTGTTGTGGACGTAACAAATGTCGGATTAGTTATGCCGGAGGAAGTTTTTGCGAACCAGGAAGATGTACTTCTAATGGAGGTTGCATAATATTCTAAAAAGGTATCGGGATAAAAGAGATTAAGGTTGAATACTCTAATCTCTTTTTTTTAATAGCATATGAATCCCATGCATTCTTAACTCAAATATTTAAAATCATGAAAAAAAAGAATATAAAAAATTTAAAACTTAAAAAAGAAACTATTGTAAAATTAAACACTATCAAAGGAGGAGGAGACGATCCCTGGATTAGCCTTGCAAGTCGATCTGCTATATGTTGTGATCGTACTAGAGGCTGTGGCTCTAATCTTTGCTAAATCAAACGATTCACTTTTAATTTCAAATATTTTCAAATAAAAAAGGAGTATCAAAACTTTAAAATTAAATAAAAGAACCATTGCTATATTAAAACCTAATATCGTAAAGAAGGGAACAAGGTATACGAATAAGGTGTTACGGTAGTCAAAAATGCCGAATTAGTTATAGTGGAGGAAGTTTTTGTGAATCCGGTAGGTGTAACAGATGGGGACAATGTATTCTATATTAACAATACTTTAAATCTTAAAGTAATGGATTAAAGGATGTGCTTAAAAAGCCATCCTTTTTTTATGGGTATGATCTATCAATAATAATAATAATAATAATAATAATAATACAGGTAGAATAGGTATATGCAAACTCTTTTAGAGTATAGTCCCACAGAATTATTATAAATGATTTAAGCCAATCAGAAAATCCTAGGTTTGTAAATAAACATGTATAGGGTATACATCCTTTATTTAATTGTTTTACTTAATATTACTATAATTTACTATGATAAAAAATATTATTACCACCCTTTTTCTAACAAAGGAGTAAATAGATTTTCTACAGAGTATAAAAATGGATAACTTATTGTGTGGAGCAATGAAAAAAGCAGGTTTGTTTTCAGTAAAATTTCAGAAAGAGGCCTTCGAAAATATGTAGAAGCAATTAATTAATGGGAACTGGATAAAATATTTTGAGGACAATTTTAAAAATACACAGTAAATAAAGTACTAGGTACAATAACGTGTTAATAATAAACAAGGGATAGAATGCTATAGCATTTGGAAAAATAAAACAAAAATGCAAACCGAAATAAACGAAACAAAACGAGAATATATCAAACGAATTAATCATGTGTTGGATTTTATTGAAAAGAACCTTGATATAAACTTATCACTCGAACAATTATCCAAAAAGGCTCATTATTCATCATATCATTTCCATAGAGTCTTTTCTACAATTATTGGTGAGAATCTAAATCAATATATTAGTAGAAAACGAATAGAACGTATTGCATCAATTCTGCTTATAGGTACTAACAAACCTATAAAAGAACTTGCATACAACTATGGTTTTAATAATGAAAGTTCATTCTCTAGGGCATTTAAAAAGTATTATGGAATTAGTCCAACTAGGTTTACAACCGAGAGAAAAAATATACTTAGCAAGATTGGTATAGAACCTTTTACAACCGAAAAATACATTTGTAGCATTGATAACATTAAAAAATGGATTGAAATGAATGCACAAATAACCGTAAAAGAACTACAAGAAATAAAACTTGCCGGAATAATGCATATAGGAGAGTTTGATAAAATTGGTAATATGTATCAGAGATTGATAGAATGGGGAAACAAAAAAGAAATGTTATCCCTCTCAGATTTTAAAGCCATTACCATTTATCATGATAATCCCAACATTACCCAAATTTCTAAAGTAAGATATAGCGCATGTATAACAATTAATAAAGAATTTAAAACTGAAGGAGAAATTAGACCTCTTACCATCCAAAGAGGCAACTATGTTATTGGAAATTTCGAAATTGAAGCAAAAGATTTTCCTAAGGCCTGGGAAAGTATGTGTATATGGGTATTAGATAACAATTATAGATTTAGAGATGGGGATTATTTTGAAGTGTACCTCAATGACCATAAAACGCATCCTGAACAAAAATTTATAGTAGATATATGTGTTCCTATCGAAAAACATGGTAAAAATAGTAAGGCACCAAACAAAGAGAATCTTTCTTATCACAACAGATCAGTAAAGCAAGATCACATACAATTAAATTATCATCAACTGATAGGCTACATGAAAAAGCTACGAGCTTTTTTTCATAAAGAATATGCATCTGATTTTATATTAGGAACCATTTATCAAGGTAATCCAGATTTTTCCTATTTTTCTTTAACTACCGAGGAATTAAAAAAACAAAAATTGAAATTTGTGATCATCTTTAATCATAAAATGATGTGTTTTACAATTTGCTTATCTGGTCAAAATAAAAGTATCCGAAAAAAGTATTGGGAAATGTTCAAAGGTAGTAACTGGAGTACTTATCATCTAGCAGAATCCATAAATAGCAGTCTTTCAATTATCGATCATGAAATAATAGAAAAGCCAAACTTTGATAATATACATATTTTAACCAAACAAGTTGAAGCTGAATCTTTAAAATTTATAAGCGAAATCAGAGGTATACTAGAAGGATAAGGACGACATATCATAATGTATAACAATTAATTGCTCCACTTCGCAGGAAGTCAAACAAGTATTACAAAGACAATTATTTAGAAATAGAGAAAGAGATTTTACCGTATATGTACTTATATATTAAGGTAATTATACTAATGTAAGATTGATTTGAGGTTAGTATATTGGTTTGTACAATAACCAATATAAAGCCAAACTATGACACAAAGTATCAATTCATCAAACATTACGCCTATTACGATTTCTAATAATCTATTTATGTGCGGTACAAATCAGTGGGCACCTAAAGGAGTTTGTTATCAACCTACAGATTTTGTAGATCCAATTTCAGACAATAATCTAACTGCTATTAAAGACTTATTAAAAACAACAACAACCTATGGATTTACTAATATGAAAATAAACGCCATTCGTGTATATCAAGTTGATCCGACAAAAGATCACACAAAAGTAATGAATGCCCTGGCTTCTGCAGGAATTTATGTTTTAGTAGGAGCTGTGGATCATACTACAGTACATGATGGTCCTACAATTTATAACGCCCGACTAAAGGCTGTTGCCGATGAATTCTGTAAATATCAGAATGTCATGGGGTTTTCAATAGGAAACGAAACAATTGATCCTGGTACAGGAGGGCAAAATCCAGGTTATGATATACCTAATAAAATTAGAGCCGGAGCCAAATACCTGAAAGCTTATATGGCAAAAAACTGCCCTCGTGTTGTTCCCGTTACTGCAGCACTTCGTGATGATCCCGATTTCACTATACCTGCAGCTAAGGCATATATGTGTGGGGATTCTTCTGAGCGTCTTGATTTCTTGGGTTACAATTGTGAGCGATGGGCCGGAGGAACACTTGCAGCAAAAGTTGGTGCTTACTATACTTTAACAAAAGTGTTTGAAGGCGCTAACCCAGTACCGATAACTTTTACCGAAATGGGTTCTAATCCCAGAGCTGTTTCTCCGAGAACCTGGGAACAAGTCCACTACTTGTATGGAGGTACAAAACTCACTCCACAATCGGGATCAGGTTCGCCAATAAACATGGCAGATGTCGTTTCGGGCGGTTTTGCTTTTAGATATTACGAGCGAAATGCGGGATGGGGAATGCTCACAACAAGTGGAGACGAAATTCCTAATCACGGTGCAAATTCGATTATTACCGAATATTCTAAAATAATATCTTTTAGTAGTACAGGAAATACTATGGGAACTGCTCCTTGTGATAAAAATAATCCATATGTAAAAGGATCTGCAATTCCATCATCAGGATTACCAACAGCTATAAAAGTAACATTAACAAATTCTATTACAAATCCTGCTTCAGGAAGAAATATTAAATTTAATTATACGTCGAATTTGAATGCTGCTAATCCAACCTGGATAGAAGCGGTTGCGATTAAAGCTAATGGTCCCAAAACAACATTTACTTTTCCTAAAGGTACAAATGGGATTTCAATGATATACGAAGTTGATTCTAAATGGAATCAAGGCTGTCAATTAAGCGGGCAAGCTTTACTTCAACTTGCAGATGGAGATACTATCGAAGGTAATTGGATGAGTCCGGATGGTAATGGAAATTGTGCAATTAGCTAAAGTTTACTGTTCATTCTTCAAAAATATAGTAAAGAGCATTACAAACATAAACACCAGTGCCGTTAATGGTGTTTATGTTTTTTAAATTCTCAAAATGTATCCTAAATCATTTTTATGACTAATATTATCTGTTCTTCTCTCGCTATTTTTCATAACATCGCTTTTGTAAATGCATTGTTCATCCTTCAAATTTATGTGATAACCTAAGATTATAGTATGTTTGCTATAGAAAAAAAGAGTTTAAAGTTAACAAGAGCTAACTGTTATATCGTTAATTGAACAAAATCATCAAATAAGATATGAAATATACCCCCAAAGCTGGATTCCTATATTATTACGACCTAGTAAAGGATATGAATTATCGATCACTCTTTGCTTCGTCATCTACAATTACATTGCTAAATTCTATTAGTGAAGAAAAAGCCGTCTATCGCTATGCTCCTGACAAATGGAGTATTAAACAAATTGTTGGGCATATAACTGACCATGAAAGAATAAAAATATTTCGAGCATTTTTAATGAGCAGGAATCAATCAATAAAACTATGGGGCTATGATCAAAACCTGTTAGTAAACAATAGCCGTTTTGAAGAATTAACCCTGAAACAATTAATAACTGGCTTTGTTAATGTACGGAAGGCATCTATTAGTTTTATTGAGACATTATCTGAAAATCAGTTATTAATAAAAGGTATGGCTAGACAATATGAAATTACTCTTGAAGAATTCTTAAAATCTATTATTGGTCATGAAAAACATCATATAAATAGTATTAAAGAAAGATATATTTAATAAAGATCGTAACAATCCTGTTACCCGAAAGAAGTTGAATTATACATTGACTTCGAAACACCATCATATGCCAATAGACAACATACCAGAATTATATCTTAATAACCCTAAACATAAACCAGATATTTTTGTTTATGATTTTAAAATGACCAAAGATACTATTAAAACTAAGGTCAATCTAAATATGCACATGTTTAGTTTTTTACAAATAGGAAAAAAGCAAGTGCACTTTGCAGGAACATCAGTTACTGTAAATAAGGATCAATCCTTACTTCTTAAAAAAGGAAATTGGATTTGGACAGAATTATTAGATACAGATGCTATTTATTATTGTAAGCTATTGTTTTTTTCTGAAAAAATACTCGAAGATTTTTTAGAAAAACACATTCAACACCAACAAATAATAAAGGATGAAGTGCCATACTTCGCAATTAGGAATGATGCATACATAACTTCATATTTAAACTCATTAACAACAATTAGTGATGCCCCAACTGTTTTTATAGAAAACCTACTTTCTGTAAAATTTGAAGAAATTATGCTGTACCTTACTCACAAATATGGGGAAAAGTTTGAGCTATATTTAAAATCATTAGTCGTTAAGGAAACCTCTCCTTTTAAAAAAATTATAGAAAGTAAAATACATTCTAATTTAAAGCTAGAGGAAATTGCATTTTTATGTAATATGAGTTTATCAACTTTTAAACGTCATTTTATTAGTGAGTATAAAATATCTCCCGGAAAATGGCTACAAGACAAGCGACTTCAAAAGGCAAAAGAAACGTTAGAACAAGGACAATTAACACCATCAGATATATATCTGGATTTTGGATATAATAATCTTTCAAACTTCAGTATAGCCTTTAAAAATAAATTTGGGGTTAGTCCCAAAGAAATTTCTAAATGACATTTTATCATTTTTAGTTTCATTTTCACACTTGACCTTTTTTCATAAGTTATTGAACTGTTTTAGTAAATGAGTAAGGCTGTCTGCTCTATACATTTGTACTCAAATTACAACAAAAACTAAAACATAAAATAATGAATATTACATTAGCACAAGCTGAAAAAATCATTTCAGTAGCAAAAGAAAAATCTATAGCAATAGATACAAAAATGAATATTGCAATTGTAGATGCAGGAGCAAATTTAGTAGCATTTGGGCGTATGGATGGGGCCTGGTTAGGTTCTTTAGACATATCAATTAAAAAAGCGAAGACAGCTCGCTATTTTGATATGAATACGGGGATCATTGGAGAGTTATCTCAACCAGGAGGTGCTTTGTACAACATCGAACATTCTAATAATGGTCTAATTACTTTTCCCGGAGGTGTACCTATTAAAAATGCAGCAGGCGAAATTATTGGTGCAATTGGAGTAAGCGGAAGTTCTGTTGAGAATGACCATGCAGTTGCAGAAGCCGGTGCATCTGCAATATAAAATAGTGTCCTAAAAAAGAGGAGAATTAGTATGCTAATTCTCCTCTTTTTTAAAATAACATAAAAACATATTGCCGAATTGATTGCACGTTTGCTTTAGTTTTTATAGTACAAAAACAATACTAGTAAACCAGAATATCATATTTCTACTGTATATAACACTTTTAAACACTCCTAAACTCAAATAAAAAATATCGATAAGATACTTCGTTCTACCCACTTTGTATTGTAACTTGGTTAAGTTATAGACTATGAATATTATTTTTACATGTTGATTTGATCGACAAAAGAACCCTCATTATCAATATCTTAAAAATTAATTACTAAATTAGGTGTTTAATCACGCAATTAGTTTGTATAAGTATGTTACACAAGTCAAAAAAATGAAGCTTATGATTAAAATTCATCATTTAAACTGTGTTCAAATCGAATCACCAATGGGATCTGCAATCGGACATTGTTTACTCCTAGAGGGAATAAACCAATTGGTACTAATTGATTCTGGGATTGGATTATTAGAGACCAAAGATCCTGAAAAAAAACTTGGAAAAGAATTGATAGAGATTACGGGCTTTAAATTTGACGAAAAACGTACTGCCTTAGTACAAATACAAAAGCTAGGATTTCGTCCCGAAAAAATTAAAGATTGCATCGTTTCCCATCTCGACCCGGATCACATCGGTGGGCTTGCTGATTTTCCTGATATGAGAATTCATATTGCTAAAGAAGAGTATAAAAGCTTTAAAAGTGGAAACGAGAGATACCTTCCTCAGCAATTGGCACATAATCCGGAAATAAAATTGTACGAAAAAAGTAATAGTAAATGGTTTGGACTTCCTGCTCGAAAAGTTGACTTAGATTTTGAAACTGAAATTTACTTAATCCCTTTGTTTGGCCATACACTAGGGCATTGTGGAGTAACATTTAAGGAAAACGAAAAGTGGATTTTTTATGTGGGAGATGCCTATTACCTGAGAGATGAAATATCTGATTTGAATCATCCCGTAGACGAATTAGCAAGGATAAGAGCAGTCGATAATGAAATGAGAAAAGAAAGTCTTGAAAAAATAAGAGAAGTAGTGAAAAAGCATGGAAATCAAATCGAATATTTTGGCTATCATGATCCTACAGAATTTCAAGAAGCTAAGGAAAACTTAGCAGATAACGATGTCTATTATTAGTCTATACCATAAAAGACAACTATAAATTCAATACTTAAAAATATCCTAGCTGTTATTATTGGGTGGTTAGGAGGTAGTATTATCAATATCGCTCTCATTAAAATTGGTCATAAATTAATTCCTATAAAAAGAATTGATCCCAATGATATAGATGCTCTTGCAGCCGTTATGGCATCTTTAGAAGACGAAAATTTTATTTTTCCTTTTTGCCCATGCCCTGGGTACTCCTCTTACTAGTGCAACAATTGCTGGTCTAATAGCTGAAAGTCGCTAAATAAAATCTCATTAGATATTGGTGGATTGTTTTTATTAGACAGAATCATGGTCAACTATATGCTACCCAGCCCTACCTGGTCTACCATTATAGATATCACTATCGCTTTTATTCCTATGGCATGGATCAGCGGAAAAATAGCCATGAAGAAATTAGAAAATAAAAATAGAAATGAACAGGAAACTATACTTAACCTAAAAAAGTAGTTAGATGTAATGTAATTTATTTGATATATCAAATAAAAATAATATATTTGTTTGATATATCAAATAAATGAAAACTAATACTCCTACTACCACCGCATTATATTCTATTGAACAAGCTATCAAAGCCTATAGAAAACTATGTAACAAAAATATTTCTAAAATCATTGAAGACATTACAGTCGACCAGGCTTTGATCTTAATCATTTTGAATGATAATAGTAGTTTAACACAAATGCAAATTGGTGATTTAGTATTTAAGGATTACGCTTCTATTACAAGGATTTTAAATTTAATGGAGAAAAAGGGATACATTAAAAAAGGAATCAATAATAAAGATAAAAGGCGTTCATTACTTGAAATTACAACAAAAGGAAAAGAAACATTAACAATTTTAAGTCCGACCATACAACTTAACAGAAATACCGCTCTTAAGAATATTACAGAAGACGAATTAAATCAATTATACACAATACTTAATAAAATAACGAATAACTGTAACCCATAAAAATGAAAAAGATAATTCTATTTACTATTACTTTGATTGTAATTGCTTGTAAACAAGAAACCAAAACATTATCGAAAGATTTTGACACTATAAACATAACAAATTATCTAGATTCTTTAGATGGATTTAGCGGAACTGTTTTAATAGCAAAAAATGATAGTATAGTATTAAAAAAAGCATATGGTTTTGCTCATTTAGGTCATAAAATACCTAACAATATAGACACTAAATTTTCGTATGCTTCTATTGGAAAATCATTTACATCTGTATCAATTTTTCAGTTAATACAGGCCAAAAAGCTCTCTCTTGATGATACCGTAGGTAAATTTATTCCCAACTATCCAAACCAAATTGTAAGAGATTCTGTTACTATCAGACTTCTACTAACCCATAGAAGTGGTATGCCCAACTATTTTGCCTCAGATGAGCTTAAAAAAACGTCTAAAGATTTATATCGAGATATGAAAGACCTGGCTCCTTTATATGAAAATAAACCCATGGAATCTATGCCTAACGAGGTATTTTCTTACAGGAATACAAATTATATTTTACTTGCCAGAATTATAGAAATAATTTCACAGGTATCGTATGAACAGTATATAAAAGAAAATATATTTTCTGTTGCAAAAATGTCTAATTCTGGGCTTTATGATATTGATCATCCTATAGAAAATGCAGCAGAAGGTTATACTCTATCTGATATATACCCTAATAAATTGAAAAAAAATATTTTTATGGGTACGGTTAAAGGAAGCGCTGCAGGAGGCGGTTATACAACAATAGAAGACCTATATAGGTTTACCTATGCGTTTAGAAAAAATAAATTATTAGATGTAAAACATACTAACCTAATGAAAACTCAAAAGTCTGATGAGGAGCGGTATGGCTATGGTATGCAATTTCCTGGTGTAGTTGATTCAAAAATATACGGTCATAGTGGGGGGCATTTTGGAGTAGGAAGTGAATGGCGAATTTATGAGAAGCAAAATTATACGGTTATCATTTTAACAAATAAAGATGCAGATCAAGGTTTTTTAGACGCCCGATTCTATATACAAAAAACTCTTGCCCAATCAACACCTATGATTGATAGTTATTTTTATACAAAAAAAGTTGTACGTAATTGTTTTGAAAAAGGTTTTGAATACGCAAAAAATATGATTAAAGATACAACAGAAAAATTATCCGAAAGGGATTTGAATTCTAAAGGTTATGAAATGATAAAAAGAGGTCATCATAAGAAAGCAATTCAGCTTTTTAAACTGGAAGTATACGCTTTTCCTAAATCATATGATGCATATGATTCCCTTGGTGAAGCTTATATGGAAAATGGAGATACAAAAAAAGCCATAATAAACTATGAAAAAAGTTTGAAGTTAAATCCTAAAAATGAAAATGCAAAGGACAAGTTAAAAGTGTTAACTAAAAACAACATCTAAATCACCCGGGGCCTCATAAAAAAAACAATAAATTTATTTCAGACCTAAAAAGTATTTTCCAATTTGAAAATATATAAAATTTTATACGGTTAATAGGAAATGAAATCCTGAAAACAACTAATTTAGCGTAAGCCACCAAAGCTTACGCTTTTTTAATACATTTATAGTAAAAAGATTTCAATTATCAAGATGTTACTTTCCTATATAACACCATTGACAATTATGAAAAAAACAGTAATTATATTGGCTCTTTTGCTTTTTGGGTTAGAACTGATTTCGGCACAATCCAAAGAAAAAGTCTTGGAAGAAATAAGGTCCGAATATAAGACGATAAGAAATAATATAACTTCTTATGTGAAAAAATTCCCGGAAATTGAATTAAATACGACAGAAGGAGGCCATGTAACGGCATATTTCAATAACAAAGATTTAAAGCTAATCGAAATCATTGAATTTGGAGAGACCGGAAAAAACATAACTCAATACTATTTTAAAAACAGAAAGTTATTATTTGCATTTGATCAGCAATATCGCTACAACATACCTATCTACAATGAAGAATTTGATGCAAATAAAACTACAATAATTGAGGATCGATACTATTTTCATAAAGAGAAACTCTTTCTTTGGTTAGATACTAATAAAAACAAAGTCGATTTGACTGTAAAAGCAAATAAAGAAGTTGGGGGAAAAATTGTTGATTACACAAAAGAATTAAAACACGAATTAAAAAAAGAGCAAAAACACTAACATAAAATCTAAAAAATGAATAGATATGTTGCTTTTCTAAGAGGAATCAACGTAAGTGGTCATCATAAAGTTCCTATGGCTGACCTTCGTAAAGAAATGGAGAAACTTAATTTCGAAAAAGTGATTACAATTCTTAATTCGGGGAATATAATATTTGACTCAACAAAAGATAATTTGAAGAACCTTGAAAAAATGGTATCTGATCATTTAGAAAAAACTTTTGGTTTCCCAATTCCTACTATCATAAGAAAATCTGAAATGATCTATCATTTATTAGATAAGGATCCATTTAAAGATATACTATTAACAAAAAATATTCGATTGTATATCTCATTTCTACAGGAAGATGTTACAACCGATATACAATTGCCGTGGACAAATGATAATAACTCATTTAAAATTATTGATAAAATCGACAAAACCATAGTAAGTGTATTAGATCTTTCGATAACCAAGACGCCAAAAGGAATGGAGGCTCTGGAACGATATTTTGGTAAACAGATCACAACTCGTAACTGGAATACTATTAAACGAATAGAAAAAAAACTGGAAACTAATTCGTAAGTCAAAAATAAAGGAGAAATATTAATTATCTTGTTACCGTTTAAAACCAAATTAAGTTGATACCAACCAAGATGTTCAATGGTGTACTTCCCTGACATTTAAAAAACAATAAAAAAGAACAGATGAAACATAAAGGTTTTATTGAAATTGATCAATCTTTACATAAAGTAGCTGAGCTTTTTGCAAACCCAGATTATCTTAAAGAATATCAGGATGGCTTTATTAAGAAAGAATTGATCAGTGGAGAAAAAGGTAAAGTTGGTGCGGTGTCTAAAATGTTTTACAAACACGGAAAACATGATATAGAATTAACTGAAACAATAACTAAAAATGAACTTCCACATTCATTTGAAGCCAGTTACCACCATAAACATATGGATAATACCATGAAATGTAATTTTACTGCCTTAGGCGATAAAAAAACAAAATACGAATTCGAATACGAATACACCCGTATAAACTGGATTATGCCAAAATTGATGGCTATTTTGTTTCCGAGTATGTATCGAAAACCAGCAGAAAAATGGCTCAGACAATTTAAAGAGTTTGCAGAACGACAATAATAGCCTATTTTTTATTACTGATCCTTATGCTAATAATTTGAAGGACTGTTTGGCAATCTCTAATTCTTCATTAGTAGGGATAACCAATATTTTTACTTCTGAAGAAGGTAAACTTATATCTCTTATTTCTTTAGATCGAATATTATTCTTTTCTTCATCTAATCGAATACCAAAAAACTCTTGGTTTTCACACACCAAACTTCTAATCAGATTAGAGTTTTCCCCTATTCCGGCAGTAAATACAATAGCATCTAATCCATTCATAACCGAAGCATATGCTCCTATAAATTTTTTGATACGATATGCATTCATTTGTAGTGCTAACTGGCAATCTTTGTTTCCGTTTTCTGCTTCAGATTCAATATCCCGTAAATCGCTATATCCGGTTAACCCCAACATTCCACTTTCTTTTTGTAAAAGATCGTTTACTTCTTTTAATGAATATCCTAAGGAATTAACCATATAAAAAATTACTGCAGGGTCAATATCTCCTGATCGTGTTCCCATAATCAATCCATTCATTGGTGCAAATCCCAAAGTATGATCTATACTTTTACCATCCCGAACCGCAGTCATACTACATCCATTTCCTAAATGAATTGTAATAATCTTGGATTTTTCTTTCCTTAAAAATTCGATAGCTTTTTCTGAAACGTACTTATGGCTAGTGCCGTGAAAACCATATACTCTAATATTATGCTCCTCTAAAAATGTATTCGGAATGGCATATTTATAAGCTTCTACAGGAATAGTTTGGTGAAAAGCTGTATCAAATACAGCTACTTGTTGTGCATCAGAAAAAATCTCTTCGGCAACCAAAATTCCTTCCAAATTTGCAGGATTATGTAATGGTGCCAATGCATAAAGTTTCTTGATTTTTTGTTTTACTTCTTCTGTGATTTCAACTGTTTCAGCAAAAGTACTTCCTCCATGAACTACTCTATGCCCTACGGTATGAATTTCTGATGCCGACTGGATCACTCCTACTTTATCATCCATCAAATAGCTGGCTATTAATTGTAATCCTTCCTTATGAGTATTCACACTCACAGTTTTCTCAATGTTATGTATCTCTGATATATAGGAAATTTTAGCATTTTCTAAACCAATGCGTTCTACTAACCCAGAACAAAATACTTTTGCATCAGGCATAGTAAATAGTTGAAATTTTATAGACGAACTTCCAGAATTTAGTACAAGTATTTGCATATTTTTTTAATCGTTAAGAGTATTAAAAATCAGATATTTCTTTACTCTGTTTATAATCCCTGAGCCTGAATTGCCGTTATAATTACGGTATTGTACACATCATCAACCGTACATCCTCTACTTAGGTCATTAACGGGTTTATTCAACCCTTGCAACATTGGACCAATGGCTAATGCTCCTGTTTCTCTTTGAATAGCTTTATAGGTATTATTTCCGGTATTTAAGTCGGGAAATATCAAAACACTTGCTTGGCCTGCTACTTCAGAATTTGGTAACTTACTTTGTCCCACTCCTAAATCCACTGCCGCATCATACTGTATAGGTCCTTCTATTTTTAGAGTAGGATGTTTTTCTTTTACAATGGCAGTTGCTTCTCTAACTATTTCTACATCCTCTCCTTTACCAGAGGTTCCCGACGAATAGGATAACATAGCTACTTTAGGCTCAATCCCAAACGCTGCTGCAGATTCTGAAGAAGAAATTGCTATTTCTGCCAATTGTTCTGCATTAGGATTAGGGTTAATTGCACAATCACCAAAGACCGATACCCGATCTGCCAGACACATAAAGAATACAGAAGAAACCACTTTTACTCCCGGTTTGGTCTTTATAAACTGCAATGCAGGTCTAATCGTATGTTGTGTAGTATGTACTGCTCCCGACACCATTCCATCTGCATGACCTTTGTATATCATCATCGTACCAAAATAGGATACGTCTGCCATCATATCTTTGGCCATATCCAGATTTACATTTTTGTGCTTTCTTAACTCATAAAATGTTTGCACATAATCATCATAATAAGGAGATTCTGTAGGGAAGACAATCTGTATTTTATCAAAATCTATCCGAATATTCAGTTTTGTAGCCTTGCTCTTTATTTTCTTTTCATTTCCGATTAAAGTAATATCTACCACACCCGAAGCCAATAATCTAGAAGTGGCTCTTAGAATTCTTTCATCAGATCCTTCTGGAAGAACAATATGTTTTTTATGTTTTAGAGCGCGTTTTAATAGATTATATTGAAACATTCTAGGGGTTAATCCTTCTGACTTAAATGTAATTAGTTTATCGGCTAATCGATCTTCATTAACATATTTTTCGAATATACTAATCGAAGTATTTATCTTTTGTAAATTGTCGAGATAGATTTTAGATTTAATCGCTCCTATTTTATTGGTAATAGAAAATGTACCACTTGGTACTGATATAATAGGAAAAGATAAGGAAACCCCTTCTATTAATTTAAGTATTGGTGGTTCAGGAATAATGCCTCCGGTAAGTATAATTCCCGAAATCTTAGGGTAATTATCAGAGATATTTGCCTGCAATACTCCCAAAATAATATCAGCACGATCTCCGGGAGTAATGACAAGACTATTATCCTTAAGATGAGTAAGGTAGTTACGTAATTGCATTGCTCCCACTCCAAAACTACCTGCTTGATTATTTAGGTATTCTTTACCAAACAACACATTACCTTCTAATTCATTTACAATCTCTTTGATAGTAGGGTTAATCAAAGAATCAATTTTGGGGATAATAATACGATCGACATTATTTCCAAAATCTTTTTCAAAACTATCTTCTAACTTTTTTTCGTGACCTTGGGTAACTTTATTGGCTACCATAGCCAAAACTTCTACATCCTTACTATTAAAGGTATCGTATGCCAGTTTTAGATTACTAACAATTTCATCATTTTGCTTATCAATTCCACTTGCTACTATAACAGCCGGAATACCCAGATTTTTAGCTATAATAACATTAATATCAAATTCAATGATGTTACCTTCATCAGAAAAATCAGTACCTTCGACTAATATAAAATCAAATCTTTCTTCCAGATTTTTATATTTCCTGATGATCTCATCTATAATTTCTCCTGATTTACCCTGATTGTATTTTTGAAGTACTTCACTTCTTGTATATGCATATGCATTTTTAAAGTTAATATCTAATTCAAAATGTGATATTACAGTATTAATATGGTTATCAACTTCTCCTTCTTTAGGATCATCGATAATGGGTCTAAAATACCCTACTCTAGCAACTTTACCTAGAAGCATACGCATCATACCCAAAACAACAATAGATTTACCACTATTAGGTTCTATAGTGGCAATATAAACGGCTTTACTCATGTATAAGAATTTGGTAGTGCAAAGATACGTTAATACCGTAATTTAACATAAGATCATTGTATAATAAAACTTCTTTCTATCATAGTTATATAATATTAACAATTCGATTTTCATTTCAACAAAAAAGGTTTAGAATTATACCAAACCCTTTAGTATTTCCTATAACTTTTTGATATCTTGATTATATGATTTATATAGGATAATTTCAACAAATTATTTTATAAATTTAGAACAAAAGAAGCGTTTAAAATAAGTAAAACTTTTTGAGCTATGTAGGTAACGCTGAAAAAATTTGTTTATAATGTGGCATTTTGAAATCAACAATACGGAAATGGGTAAATTGTTATAAAAAGTACGGCCAAAAGGTTTTTTAGATCAAAGTAGGAACTCGTAATTCCTCAAAAATAAAGATTAACAAGGGATATGATAAATCTACAGAACATATCCAAGAACAAAATTCTAAGTTCAATTTTATTTTACGAAAGTTTTCCAGAAAATCAAATTCAAAAGGTGTTATAACATCTTTTGAATTTGATCATTTTATTAGAAGTGATTTAAACTTTTTCACCAGAATCAAAAAAGTTTAAATCACTTCTTAGTTAAAGTTAAAATAGTGTCTTTGATTCTTTAAATTTTATACTCTTATTACTTGTTATAGATTAGTCACCTAATTTATATCTTTTCCGTTTTTAAGTTTTTCTAGATCACCATTAAGTCTTCCTTTAAATCGATCAGGAGCACTGTTCAAAGAAATGTTTATAGCTTTTATTGCATTTTTGTAATCTCCTTTTGCAGAGTAAGCTCTGGCCAAACCATAGTTTGACGGCCAGGCACCATTGCTATTTTTTACATTATTTTTAAGAACCTCTAAAGCTTTATCTTTTTGGTCTAAACCTATAAGCCCTGTTCCTAATTGAAAATTTTGAGAAGCATTACCTAATTTGGCCGCTTTATCCACAAATGACATTGCTTCCTCTATTTTCCCTTGCTTTGCTAAAATACGGGACTTAAGAGAGAGGTTTGAAAACGTTTCTTTGCTAAAAAAATTACCCGATATCGAAGTGTTTACCCATTCTAATGCCTGATCTAATTCACCAGCATTAAAAGCATAGTTTGCCGCGTTATCCCAATTTGTTTGAGTAAAACCAGCAGAATTACGAAGATCATTTTTAATATCTGCCATTACCACATTTTTTACATCGACTTCGATCTTGAAAGGAATTTCTTTTTTTTCCCATCTCAATGCTGCTATCGCACTATTGGCTTCAACTTCAGGAAATAAAAAAGTTAACATTTCTGTATGTGCTGTCTCTTTGGTTTTAACATCTACACGTAAAGCATCTTCCTTTTCATCGTAAAAATAACTTCCCCAGGATGTAGAATTATTAGAAAATATAATCGTAGCGCCACCATCTTCTTTTAACGCAATATGAAGCCCATAGGTACCTGCTTTAATATCTTTTCCTTCAATTTTTACATCGTAAGTAAACGTTATTGTCGAATTGCTATTAGCACCTGCTCTCCAGGGTGCTGCTTTAGAGGTTCCAAATCCCAGGTTATTAAACCCATAAGGAACTAGTTTTCCCCAGATTTCACGCTCTTTTACACTTGGTCTTCCATAATCAATAGTGATATTAGTAATTCCAACACGTTGCATTACCTGTGCACGCTGGCTCCCTTCTGGTATGGTAAGTTGCGCATTCATTTGAATTGAGAACAACATCATTGCACTTACAATACAAGTTGTAATTAAGTTAAATTGTTTCATGACTATTCTTTTTGATTAATTATTATCACTTAGAGAAATTAAATTTCTTACCTAAACAATGTAAGAGGTATATCTCAATCCTAATGTTACGGTAGTGTTAAACTCAAAAAGAAAGTCATAATTGATTGTTAAACCATGTTATTCTTTTAACAGCTGATTAACAAAGTCTTCAAAATCCTTTTTAAAATCTACATATTTCTGGCCTGTGGCCGGACCGTTGAACCCTGTATGTATTTTACGCACCTGTCCTTTTTTATCAATAAAAATAGTAGTTGGATATGACAACACATGGTTTAGCATTGGTAGTTTTTCTTGTGCTTTTTGTTTATCTGAAGTTCCATATTGAGCCAAAAGAATTGGGTAGGTTACTTTTAATTTTTGCTGTAATCGTTTTATCGATTTCAATGCTTTTTCTTTGGTCTTTGCATATTCAAAAGCTAATGCTACAAATTCGGTTCCATTATTTTTATTCTTATTTAGATACTCTACATAATATTTGGTTTCATCCATACAATTAGGGCACCAGGTACCCATAATTTGTACAATGACCACTTTATTTTTAAATCGCTTATCTTTAAGTGAAATTTGGTTTCCTTCAACATCAGGAAAATTAAATGCTAATGTATCATATCCTTCTTTCAGAAAAGTTAATGAATCTTCAGAAGGTAATTTAAAGTTTTCATTTCTTTTAGCTACAAAAGGTTCTTTCCAGTGATTACCAGAATAGAAGTAACCATTTAGTGTGCTATCTGTTACTTGTGCAGTAAATAAGAAAGCATGAGCTCCATCAAAAGTTGATAATTGTAATTGATCTTTATTTAAAACACCTTCTAAATAACGATAGTCTCCTGTAGTTGTTCTAAAAGTACCTGTAACAATATTTCCATTTTGTTTAAAAGTACCTTTAGCAATATACCTATCTTCTTCATTGTCTTTACTAAAAACTGTCTCCCAATTTCCCGTAATATCATAATTCGATTTTGAAGTAATTTCAAATCGATCCTGCTCGCCATACTTTGCTGTAAAAGGTACTACTCTATCCAGGCTTTTTTTAACAAAACTTCCAGAAATAGTCATAGAATCTATAAATCGACCAGCAATATATCCCTCGAAAACAGGAAGTTTAATTACAATAGAATCTTTATTTACTGTAACTTCATCAACATTAATCGTTTCTTCAGCATTAAAGATTCTTAAGCTATGATCCTCCATTACTTCCATCAGAAAAGGAAGCTTTTTATTGTCCCGAACTTCTAATGTAGCTTTCCATGGGCCACTTTTAAACTCAACCATATCAGATGGCTTTTCTTTCTTACAAGAAGAAAAAATAGTGATAACAAGTAGAATAAGTACAGCTGTTTTTCTCATTATTTAATAGTATAAAAAGTCCGGAAAGTTAATTAAAACTTACCGGACGATTCTCATTTTATAGTTTTATTAAGTTTTTATTGTTCCTTTTCGTACAATTTGTCTAACTTTTCTTTTCCTTCTTTCATCTTTTCTTTTCCTTTTTTTATTGATTCTTCTAAAGCTTTTAGCTTTTCTTCGGCTTTAGAGATTTTAGTTTCTTTTTCTGTAATTTCTTCTGGAGTTAGAGCCTCTTCTCCTTCTTGTTCTTTTGCTTTTGCCAGACGTTCTTTTGCAGCTTCAATTTTTGCTTTGCCTCTTTTTAGCCTTTCTTCATTCTTTGTCAGCACTTCGCTACGCTCTTTTACCATATCTTTTGCCTCTTCGGCTCTGGCCATCCCAAATTCTTTGCCTGTTAGTCCTTCTTTATTTTTCCCATAAGCTTTACCTTTTATTTTCTTTTCGGTTTTTTCTAAAGCTTTTTCGGCTTTTTCTTCTGCTTTTTCTGCCTTTTCAATAGCTTTCTCCTTAGCTTCTTCGGCCTTCTCTTCTAGCTTTTCAACTTTTTTTTCTGCTTTTTCTCTAGCTTTATCGGCCTTCTCCTGGGCTTTCTCAGCTTTTTTATCTGCCTTTTCTAAAGCTTTTTCTTTTTTCTTAGCTATTTTTTCTTTTGCTTCCTGAGATTTTCCCTGAGCATTTGTTACCTGATTTCCTAAAGTAAAAATCAAAACAAAGACCAATATTAGTTTTATAAATTTCATGTTAGTTTTTTTTAATTAGTGTTAAAATGATTACAGGTATGAAGGTTTATTAGTCGAAGATTTTTTAAATATCGTCCAAATCCTCTAAAGATTCTTCTAATTCTTCTACTTTGGTTTCAACTTCTTCAGAAACCTGATCTAATTCAGACTCAATCGATTCTATTTTTTCTACAACTGCTTTGGTTTCTTCTTCTTCTTTTTTCTTATCTGTACAAGAAATCATTCCGAAGAGGAACATAATAGTAAGTAACTTAATTCCTGTTTTCATAATATTAAATTTTTTAGTTAGAATAAAACTATTATAAATATACTACAATTTTGTTTATAGATATACTTTCAACTATTTGTATCCTCTGCCCAATATATTATCTTTACCGACTGAATTTAGAAAGATCACAAATGAAGATTTCATATAATTGGCTGAAGCAATTTATTAACATCGATTGGGATGCAGAAAAAACTGGGGAACTCCTTACCGATCTGGGTTTAGAGGTAGAAGGAATAGAATCCTATCAAAGTATAAAAGGAGGATTAGAGGGTGTCGTTATTGGGCAGGTTCTTAATTGCGAAAAACATCCGAATGCAGATAAGCTTAAAATTACCAAAGTAGATTTAGGTAATGGCGAACTGGTTCAGATTGTTTGTGGTGCTCCTAATGTTGCCGCTGGGCAAAAAGTTCCTGTTGCAACTATAGGTACAAAACTTTATAATGATAAGGGTGAAGAATGGATCATTAAAAAAGGAAAAATAAGAGGGGAAGAAAGTCATGGCATGATTTGTGCCGAAGATGAATTGGGTTTGGGAAAAAGTCATGATGGGATTATGGTCTTAAGTACTGACATCATTGTAGGAACTAAAGCTGCAGATATATTTGATATTGAAAATGATTATGTGTTTGAAATTGGATTAACCCCCAATCGCGCAGATGCAATGAGTCATTGGGGTACGGCACGTGATCTCAAAGCAGGGTTGCTACAAAAAGATCTTAATTTAGAACTGATTACTCCTTCGGTAAGTAATTTTAGAGTAGAAAACAGGCTAAACAAAATTGACATCGAAGTCAAAAATAATGAGATGGCACCTAGATATTGTGGTGTAACAATTTCTGATATTAAAGTAGGAGAATCTCCTACGTGGTTACAGCATAGATTAAAAGCAATAGGAATTACTCCGAAAAATAATGTTGTAGATGTTACCAATTATGTTTTGCATGAGTTAGGACAACCTCTGCATGCATTTGACTCACATTATATTGAAGGAAATAAAATTGAAGTAAAAACTGTTGACGCTGGTACAAAATTTACAACTTTGGATGAAGTAGAAAGAGAATTACATCGGGATGATCTTATGATCTGTGATGCTGTAAAACCTCTTTGTATTGCAGGAGTATTTGGAGGAATAAACTCTGGTGTTACAGAAAAAACAACATCAATTTTCCTAGAAAGCGCTTATTTTGATCCTATTAGTATTCGTAAAACTGCAAAACGACATGGTTTAAATACAGATGCTTCTTTTAGATTTGAAAGAGGTATTGATCCAAATATTACTGAATATGCTCTAAAAAGAGCTGCTTTATTGATACAAGAACTTGCTGGAGGAAATATTTCTAGTGAAATTATGGATTTATATCCTAAAAAGATTGAAGATTTCCAGGTAATTTTATCTTATGAAAATACTACAAAGTTAATTGGTGAAGAAGTACCTCAAGACACTATTAAAAGGATTCTCACTTCATTAGATATTAAAATTAATAACGTAACCGAGGTAGGAATAGGTCTTACCATTCCAGCATACAGAAATGATGTACAAAGAGAAGTTGATGTAATAGAAGAAATTCTTAGAGTATACGGGTATAATACTATTGGTTTTACTCAAAAATTAAATGCCTCGATATCAAATATTGATAAGTTCTCTGATTATAATGTGCAAAATACCATATCAAATCAGCTTGTTGGTCAGGGATTTCATGAGATGTTAGCCAACTCACTTACCTCTCCTGATTATATCGCCTTGAGTGAGCAGCTTAGAAATGAGAATAATGTAGAAATACTAAATCCACTTAGTAATGATTTGGCAGTAATGAGGCAATCTATATTATTTTCGGGATTAGAGGCTGTATCATATAATAGCAATAGAAAACGATCAGACCTTAAGTTATTTGAGTTTGGAAAAACATATCATAACTATGGAGATAAAAGAATAGAGAATAAACACTTAAGTATTATTGTTTCTGGAAGTAGGTCTAAAGAGACCTGGACTTTAAACCCGCGAACAAGTGATTTCTTTTACTTAAAAGGAATAATATTCTCTGTTTTAGAACGCTTAGGACTAACAAGATTAAAAACATCTCCTATAAAAAATGATGTTTTTTCCGAAGGTATTTCTTTAAGTATTGGTAAAGCTCACTTAGTAGATTTTGGAATACTAAAAAAATCGGTGCTTAAACACTTCTCTATTTCTCAGGAAGTACTGTATGCCGATTTTAACTGGGATGCTATTTTAGAATATGCAAAACACAATAAACTAAAGTATAAAGATATTCCAAAATTTCCTGAAGTGCGTCGTGATTTTGCTTTGTTACTAGACGATTCTATAAAGTTTGAAGAAATTCATACTATCGCCAAGCAAACCGAAAAACAAATTCTAAAAGATGTAAACTTATTTGATGTATATCAGGGTAAAAATCTTCCTAAAGGAAAAAAATCGTATGCAGTAAGTTTTATTCTACAGGATGACAATAAAACACTTACCGATAAACAAATCGATAAGATCATGAACAAATTACAGTACAATTTTGAAAATAAATTAGGCGCCAAACTTAGATAAGTAGTAGTGTCAAATTTAAAATACTATTCACAATATTTATAAATACTATTTTAAATACATTATAAAAAAAACCGGAATATTACATTCCGGTTTTTTTATGATATGTTAATAAAAGCTCTTATTATTAGTTGCCTCCTTCTAAAGCTTTAAGTCTATCTTTCATTTCTCCTGCTTTAGGGTCATCTAACTGATAAAATATATTCATCAGTGTACGAATAGCTTCTATATTATCAGGACTACTTTTTAGTGCACCTTCAAGATAAGGAACAGCTGTTTTATATAATTCTGATCTCTTTTTTGTAAGTTCATCATATCTTCTATTATCGCTTGAAGACGTTCCCAAGCTATTCATTTCGTCTACAATCTTAGTTTCTCCACCTAAAATTATAGAAGCAATATTAATTTGAGCAGCAGTATAATCTGGTTTTAGCTCTAAAGCTTTTTTATAATACCCCATTGCCTGATCATTATCACCAAGACGAGATGCACTAACTCCTAAATTATATAGTAAATCTGGATTTTCAGGATCATTAGCTACAATCTGCTCCATGATTTCTTTATACTTAGCAATATTTCCTAACTTATAATATACATCAGCTTCTGCTTGTTTTAATGCTGCATCCTCAGGATTCTCTTTTTTAGCGTCTTCAATAGCAGTAATTGCTTCTTCATCTTTTCCTTGACTCATATAAATCAAAGCAATATTTTTTGCAATCTCTCCTTTTCTAGATTCAGAAGTTTTAGTTTCTGGTTTAATGTATTCTCCTGCTTTTACAGAAAGGTCTCTTATTTGTTTTGATTCAAAAACGTCAACCTTACCAGTTTCTTTATGAGTTGCAACAAATTCTTTTTTTACTCCGCTAAAACCAAGGCTTTTTAGTTCGTTATAGTATTTTAGAGCAGTATCATAATCTTTATCATTAACAGCATTACTAGCTGCATAATATAAATATGTTGTATCAGCTTTATTCGTTGTATATCCCAAATAAAGTTTTTCTGCAGCTCCTTTATAGTTTTTTGCATTCTGATCTTTAATTGCATTTTCAATTAAAGATTGGCGTAATAGTTGTAATTTTTGAGTAGCATCAGCAGTATATTTAGACCCTCCTGCGGCTTTTTCAATTTCAATTGTTTTATTATAAGCACTTGCTGCATTTTCAATTTTCTCTAAAGATTCACCTGCAGAAGCAGCTACAACCTGGCCTTTAAAGAAATAATATTGCGCTTTCATTTTTTCATCAGCAGCGTTTAACTGTCCTTCAGCAGCTTTCAATGCTTCACTAGCTACATCCATGTTACCAGATTTCAAGGCCTTGTTTGCCGCTTTTAATGCTTGTTTTGGTGTATCTTTCTGAGAAAATCCAAAAGCACTAACAGCTAGAAATAGTACTACGATAAATTTAGTCTTCATTACTTGAGTTTTTAAAATGGGATTTAATTATTGTTTTGTTTCACTATCAATATTCGTGCCATCTGAAGCAATATCAGCATCTGTTGTAGAAGAATTAACGTCTTCTATATCTTCATCCTGATCTATATCGTCTTCATCATGCATAACTTTTGCTACCGCAGCAATAGAATCTTTACCTTTTAAATTGATAAGACGCACACCTTGTGTCGCTCGTCCCATTACACGTAAATCTTCTACGGAAAGCCGAATAGCAATTCCTGATTTATTTATAATCATAAGATCATCTAAATCGGTAACATTCTTAATTGCCACCAGAGATCCTGTTTTATCTGTAACAGAAATGGTTTTAACACCTTTACCTCCTCTATTTGTTATTCTATAATCTTCTAATTTAGAACGTTTTCCATAACCATTTTCTGAAACTACTAAGATATTACTTTCCATTTCGTTAACGGCTACCATACCGATTACTTCATCATTATCATCAGCAAGCCTGATTCCTCTCACTCCTGAGGCTCCACGCCCCATTGGTCTGGTTTTTTCTTCTTCGAATCGAATGGCTTTACCAGACTTTACAGCTAGCATTACCTGGCTTTTACCATCGGTTAACTTTGCTTCAAGAAGTTCATCATTATCCTTTATTGTAATAGCATTAATACCATTTGTTCTCGGTCTTGAATATTGTTCTAAAGATGTCTTTTTGACCTGACCTTTTCTCGTTGCCATAATGACATAGTGCGAATTAATGTACTCTTCATCTTTAAGATCCTGAGTACAGATAAAAGCTTTCACTTTATCATCACTTTCAATATTAATCAGGTTTTGTATCGCTCTTCCTTTAGAAGTTTTACTTCCTTCTGGGATTTCATATACTCTCATCCAAAAACATTTTCCTTTCTGAGTAAAGAACAACATGTACTGATGATTGGTTCCTACAAATAAATGTTCAAGAAAATCTTCATTACGCGTTGTACTCCCTTTTTGTCCTACTCCTCCTCTATTTTGTTTCTTATATTCATTAAGAGAAGTTCGTTTTATATATCCTGCATGTGAAATCGTAATAACTACTTTTTCATCCGGGATCATATCTTCTATACTTAAATCCCCCCCTGCATATTCTATTTGAGAGCGACGCTCATCACCATATTTCTCTTTTACTTCTATAAGTTCTTCCTTAATGATTTGCATCCTACGCTCCTTCTTCTCCAAAATATCCTTAAGGTCTTCAATCGTTTTCATCAATTCTTCATACTCGGCACGAAGTTTATCTTGTTCAAGACCTGTTAACTGTCTTAAACGCATTTCTACAATTGCTTTAGCCTGTATCTCAGAAAGTTTGAAACGTTTTACTAATTTTTCGCGTGCCTCTTCTGTATTTGCAGAAGAACGAATTAAAGCGATGACTTCATCAATATTATCAGAAGCTATGATTAAACCTTCAAGAATATGAGCTCTTTCTTCGGCTTTTTTCAATTCATACTTTGTACGACGAACAACAACTTCATGTCTGTGTTCTACAAAGTAATGAATCATTTCTTTTACATTCAACAACTGCGGTCTTCCATTAACCAGTGCTATATTATTTACACTAAAAGAAGATTGTAAAGCTGTATATTTATATAAAAGGTTTAGTACAATATTAGGTATTGCATCACGTTTTAGAACATATACGATACGCATCCCTTTTCTGTCAGACTCATCACGTATTGTAGCAATTCCATCAATTTTCTTATCATTAACAAGGTCAGCAGTTTTTTTAATCATATCTGCCTTATTAACCTGATAAGGAATTTCACTAACAATAATACATTCTCTACCATTTACTTCTTCAAAACTGGCTTTAGCTCGAATAACTACTCTTCCTCTACCTGTTTTAAAAGCTTCTCTAACACCATCATAACCATAAATTATTCCTCCTGTAGGGAAATCCGGAGCCTTAATATGTTGTATTAACTCATCAACTTCGATATCGTTATTATCGATATATGCTATAGTACCATCAACAACTTCATTTAAATTATGGGGAGGCATATTTGTAGCCATACCCACTGCAATTCCTGAAGCTCCATTTATTAATAACCCAGGAACTCTTGTTGGCAAAACTGTTGGTTCTTGTAGAGTATCATCAAAATTAAATGTATGGTCTACAGTGTCTTTTTCGATATCTGCCAGCATATCTTCTGATATCTTACGCATTCTTGCTTCTGTATAGCGCATAGCCGCAGGGCTATCACCATCTACAGAACCAAAGTTACCCTGGCCATCAACTAACATATATCTCAAACTCCATTCTTGTGCCATACGAACCATCGTATCATATACAGATGTATCGCCATGTGGGTGATATTTACCAAGAACTTCACCTACAATTCTTGCAGATTTCTTGTGAGCACTACTTGCTTTAACACCCAGTTCATACATACCGTATAAAACACGCCTATGCACAGGCTTAAGACCATCCCTAACATCAGGAAGAGCACGAGATACAATAACAGACATTGAATAGTCAATGTATGCAGATTTCATTTCATCTTCTATATTGATAGGTATAAGCTTTTCTCCATCAGCCATAAAAAATTATTTTATTCTAAAATTGATTAATTAAACGCGCTAATTTAAGTAAATTAAGACGGTTTTAACAGCCAATTCCCCTGTAATATACGGAATTTATTAACAATAGTAAGTATAGATGTCGTTAATAAGTCTGTGATCTTAGGTTTTGATTATTAATGCATTTTTTGTCTATTTACCAAATACAAGCAAAAAAACCTTAATAAACACTGCCTCAGAAAAGACATGTGTATTTTTAAAGCTTAAAATTGCATGACAAAATATCTCAATGTCAAAATATCTAATTAAAAGGAATAGTTTTTGTCAATTTAATTCTAAAAATTACTATTTTAGTTATAAAGAAAGAGAATAATTTTATGGATGATAATTTTTCGCCCAGAGTAAAAGATGTGATTGCGTACAGTAAAGAAGAAGCTCTTAGATTAGGGCATGACTTTATTGGCACAGAACATCTTATGCTAGGGTTGCTACGTGACGGAAGTGGTAAAGCTATTAATATTCTAGATGCGCTAGATATCGATTTGACCAATTTAAGAAGAAAGGTTGAAATCTTAAGTCCTGCAAATCCAAATATAGCTGTCGCCTCAAACGAGAAAAAAAATTTACATTTAACCAGACAGGCAGAAAGAGCATTGAAAACTACTTTTTTGGAAGCTAAGCTATTCCAAAGTTCTTCTATTAATACTGCTCACCTTCTGTTATGTATTCTAAGAAATGAAAATGACCCAACTACAAAACTTTTAAATCGTTTAAAAGTGGATTACGATAATGTTAAAGACCAATTTAAGTTTATGATTGCTAACGAAGAAGAATATATAGATAACCCAAAAGCAGAATCTTTCTCTGAAGATGATGACGATTTAACAGGAGATTCATCTAAAGAAAATCCTTTTAACTCTCCTTCTGGAGGAAGTAAAGCAGGGAAAAAATCTAAAACTCCTGTTTTAGATAACTTTGGCCGTGATTTAACTGCAATGGCAGAAGAAGGAAAACTCGACCCAGTAGTGGGACGATCCAAAGAAATAGAACGCGTGTCTCAAATATTAAGTAGACGTAAAAAAAATAACCCACTACTTATAGGAGAACCTGGAGTTGGTAAATCTGCTATAGCAGAAGGACTCGCTCTAAGAATAGTAAAGCGAAAAGTTTCCAGAATCTTATTTGACAAAAGAGTGGTTACTCTTGATCTGGCAAGCTTAGTTGCTGGAACCAAATATCGTGGACAATTCGAGGAACGAATGAAAGCGGTAATGAACGAATTAGAAAAAAACGACGATATCATTCTTTTTATAGATGAGATCCATACCATCGTTGGTGCTGGCGGTGCTACAGGAAGTTTGGATGCTTCAAATATGTTCAAACCTGCTTTAGCAAGAGGGGAAATCCAATGTATTGGAGCTACAACTTTAGATGAATATCGCCAATACATAGAAAAAGATGGTGCTTTAGAAAGACGTTTTCAAAAAGTAATTGTAGAACCTACAAACATTGAAGAAACCATAGAAATCCTTAACAACATCAAGGAAAAATATGAAGAACATCACAACGTTAGTTATACACCAGAAGCTATCGAAGCTTGTGTAAAATTAACCAATAGATATATGACAGATCGCTTTTTACCAGATAAAGCTATTGATGCACTAGACGAGGCAGGCTCTAGAGTACATATTACTAATATTGATGTTCCTAAAAAAGTTCTTGATCTTGAGAAAAAACTTGAAGAAGTAAGAGAACTCAAAAATAGCGTAGTTAAAAAACAAAAATACGAAGAAGCTGCAAAACTTAGAGATGACGAAAAGAATTTGGAGAAAGAACTGGGAGTTGCACAAGAACAATGGGAAAAAGAATCTAAATTACATAAAGAGATAGTTGATGAAGAAAATGTAGCAGATGTAGTTTCTATGATGACTGGCATTCCTGTTAATCGTATTGCACAGACTGAAAGTAATAAACTAGCCGAATTACCCGACTTAATCATGGGCAAGGTTATTGGTCAGGATGAAGCCGTTACCAAAGTCGTAAAAGCGATACAACGTAACCGCGCTGGACTTAAAGATCCTAACAAACCTATTGGATCATTTATATTTCTAGGACAAACCGGGGTTGGCAAAACACAGCTAGCCAAAGTTTTAGCTAGAGAACTTTTTGATAGCGAAGACACACTTATTCGTATCGATATGAGTGAGTATATGGAGAAATTTGCTGTATCCAGACTTATTGGAGCACCTCCTGGATATGTGGGTTATGAAGAAGGAGGTCAACTTACCGAAAAAGTAAGAAGAAAACCATATGCGGTTATCTTATTAGATGAAATTGAAAAAGCACATCCCGATGTCTTCAATATGATGCTTCAAGTATTAGATGACGGATATCTTACCGATAGCCTTGGACGTAAAATTGATTTTAGAAATGCTATAATCATTATGACTTCTAATATTGGAGCACGTAAACTGAAAGATTTTGGGCAGGGAGTTGGCTTTGGGACTTCAGCCAAAAAAACTCAGGCAGAAGATTATGCCAAAGGCGTAATAGAAAGTGCTCTAAAGAAAGCTTTTGCTCCAGAATTTTTAAACAGAGTTGATGACGTAGTGGTGTTTAATGCCCTAGAAAGGGAAGATATTCATAAAATCATTGATATCGAACTTGATAAACTTTACGGAAGAATTAGAGGTCTTGGTTATGACCTATCCTTAAGCGAAAAAGCTAAAGATTATATTACCGAAAAAGGTTTTGATAAGCAGTATGGTGCAAGACCTTTAAAAAGAGCTATCCAAAAATATATAGAAGATGCCTTAGCTGAAGAGATTATAAATTCTCAACTTGGAGAAGGTGATAGTATTTTCATGGATATGGATGATGATTCTGACGAATTGACAATTACTATTAAAAAAGCTGAAGAATCTACTGAATCCTAAGTGATCATTTAAAATTTTCATATCTAAAGACTATTATCCTGCTGCGATAATAGTCTTTTTTGATTTCTAAATAATAGCGATTATTATCATTCTTTACTACATACTTCTATATCTTGAATTGAGAATTTATACCAGTTCTGATTTAAAAATACTCAAATAAAAAGCAGTCATTTTTTGATTGGGCGAAAAAAGAAAAATCAAGCATAGCCCTAGCTATGGTAACTATAATACTAATTTTAACTGTAGGTTGCCAAACCAAAATAATATGAAGAAACAACAAAAAACAAGTCATTGAAAACTACATATAATCTTACAATCAATTTGATATTGATAGAATAACCAGATATTTATCCAAAAAAGTTGTTTTTGAAAATATTTCAAAAAGTAAATCAAAGTTTGAATACCGCTGGTTCCATATAAGTCTAAGTTCGTCACTTTTCATATAAAACATAACTAAAAGGAAAGCAAATACTGTATTTTTAAATCCCAAAATATTTACATAACCCTTGCATATTGAATATATTAGGAGACGTATTTTGTTTTTTATAGTTGTCAAAGAGGATTAAAATGAGGTAAATGCAATTCCTTACTTTAGACTGATATTAAACGACGAGTTTCAGCATATTTAGCAAACATAAGTTTCGTATTGAAAACAATTGATAATAATATTTACTTTTATTAGTATATATAAACATGAGTGAAGATACAACAAAAAGGTTTCCCGATTTTTGTTATGCTCCACATCCATTGGGTGTAGGAGATATACCTAATTCAATATATATTCAGGATTCCTCTTTATTACCTAACCCTATTAACCTAGAAGAAGAGATGTACTTTAACTTCTTCAGCAATTTCGATTCTGTAATTGAAAATATATTCCACAACACTCAAAATAAGGAATTATCATATTGGATTGATTCATTAAAACAATCCAATAAAATCCTTAGTATACATAATCAGGATTTTTTTATTGCAAATAGTGTAAAACAGGAGAGGCATCGAGATTTTCCAGAATATCTTATATCAATAAATAATAATATTGATCTGGCGATAAGCTACTTGAAGAGCTCCCTAAACCATTGCAAGAAGTTTATAAATTTGGAAGGTTATGGATCAATGGAGGGTTTTCAGCTTCAGGGTACTTTTACCACCCCTGTCAAATCAAAAAAGCTATTGTAGAAGAATGGCTTAAAGAATGTATTTTGGATGAACATTATAAAGCATTTCCAATAGAAGAACTTATGGTATTTTATACTGAATCAGGTTGTTGGTTAATGTATGATAAGAATGAAAATGTCTATTGTGGTGGAGTAGAATGTGGAGGTTTTTATAAGTCAACTAAAAAATTGAATGAAGTCATAAGCATTATTTTTAGCAAGCTAACCAACAACGAAAAGCTAATAATTGAGCGTTTTGCACCTAAACATGAAGTTTAAACTCCGCTATCCATAGATAACAGAGCACCTCTCGAACATCATCACATCTACCATACAAGCTGTTTAACAAGCAGTTCACTAAATCGAAATTTGTTCTTTATCAAACAAGTCTACCATAAGAACATATCTTTTTTTATGTCTAAATGTAGTAATAGAAGTATTAAGGTAGGACCTTATGCCACTACCCAGCTAATTAAGCCATAGGGTTTGATGCCTGTAATAATTATTTAGCAATATTTACTGCTCTTGTCTCTCGTATTACAGTCACTTTAACCTGACCTGGATATGTCATATCCGTTTGTATTTTTTGAGAAATCTCGAAAGAAAGACTAGCTGCTTTTTCATCATTCACTTTTTCACTTTCGACAATCACACGAAGCTCTCTACCGGCCTGAATAGCATAAGCTTTTTTCACTCCGTCAAATCCAAAAGCGATTCCTTCTAAATCTTTCAGTCTTTGTATATATGAATCCAATACCTGACGTCTAGCACCTGGTCTAGCACCACTAATCGCATCACATACCTGAACGATCGGAGAGATTAATGATGTCATTTCTACCTCATCATGATGAGCCCCTATAGCATTACAAACTTCTTGTTTTTCACCATATTTTTCTGCCCATTGCATTCCCAGAATAGCATGTGGTACTTCTGTTTCCGTATCTGGCACTTTACCAATATCATGCAGCAAACCTGCTCTTTTTGCCAGTTTAGGATTTAACCCTAATTCTGAAGCCATTACACCACATAATTTAGCAACTTCTCTTGAATGCTGTAGAAGATTCTGACCATATGAAGACCTATACTTCATCCTACCAATAGTTTTAATTAATTCTGGATGCAATCCATGAATACCAAGATCAATTACAGTACGCTTACCAACTTCGATAATCTCTTCATCAATTTGCTTTCTTGTTTTTCTAACTACTTCTTCTATTCGTGCAGGATGAATTCTTCCATCGGTTACTAATTTATGAAGTGATAATCGAGCTACTTCCCTTCTCACAGAATCAAAACAAGATAAAATTATTGCTTCGGGAGTATCATCAACTATAATCTCAACTCCTGTAGCAGCCTCAATAGCTCTAATATTTCTACCTTCACGACCAATAATCCTACCTTTTACATCGTCACTTTCAATATTAAAAACCGAAACACAATTCTCAATTGCTTCTTCTGTACCTATTCTTTGAATAGTATTAATTATTACTTTCTTAGCTTCTTGTTGTGCAGTTAGTTTAGCCTCTTCAATAGTATCTTGAATAAGTGCCATAGCATCAGTCTTTGCTTGCCCTTTTAAAGATTCGACAAGCTGTTCTTTTGCTTCTTCTGCAGATAATCCAGATATAACTTCGAGCTGCTGTACCTGACTTTTATGAAGTTTTTTAAGTTCGTTTTGCTTCTTTTCTAAATAATCCTTGCGTTGCTCTCCTTCTTTAATTTTTTCCTCTAGCTCTATATTTAATTTTTTGTTTTTAGATAATTCATTAGAAACCTGAGATTCTTTATCTCTAGTTCGTTTTTCTGCTTCAGCCATCTTCTTATCTCTCGATAAAATTACCTTTTCATGCTCTGATTTTAATTCAATAAATTTCTCTTTAGCCTGAAGTATCTTGTCTTTTTTAATTGTCTCTCCTTCATTTTTAGCATCTCTTAAAATGCTTTCGGAAGTTTTTTTAGCATTTTTAATAATTTCAGAGGCCTTACTTCGTTCCAGAACTTTGGCAATGATAAATCCTATCATTAGTCCTGCTACTCCAGCAACTATTAAAAATATAATATTGTTATCCATAATTTGTGTTAGTATTTATATAAAAAAAGCCTGCACTAGCAAAGGTTCTGTATAAACTCTGTAAAAACAGGTTTAGGGCTAACAAATTGCTCAAGAATCCGCTCAAGGCGGCGCGCTTTTACAACTTAAACTCACCCTTTTTAATTAATTCTTGTTGAGTTTATCAAAATAACAACTAGTGCAGGCAGTAACCTTATTTATTTTAAAGAACGTTATGATAAATGTTCATGTAGCAAATTATTTAATTCATTTAATCTATTCGCCACATTAACCGTGTCATCATTTTTATCTATAGCTTTTTGTTCTACTTGTGCAGCAAATTGTAAAGCACACATTGCCAATACATCTTGCTTATCTCTAACTGCATAACTTTGCTCAAATTGCTTTATCATGGCTTCTATCTTTTTTGCCGCTTTTCGTAAACCTTCTTCCTGATCCGGATTAATCGTTAACGGATATACGCGATCTGCAATAGATAATTTAATTTTAAGCTTATCTGCCATATTTTACTTATCCAGAAAGTTGTGCAATGCACATATCAATCTCTCTTATTAAAGCGTTTATTTTGAGCTTGGTTTCCCTTTTATATTCGTCACTGCCTAGTATTGCATTTGCATTTTTGAGCGCACTGAATTTTTCTTCCCACTGCTTTAATTGATCTGTCTGAAGTTCTGAATTAGACTCCAAATTCGATATTTTCTCTTTTAAACTTAAATTTTGTTGCTTAACTAATTCATATTTATGAAGCAACTTACTTATTCTATTTTCAAGAGAATCAATAATTTCAATTAAATCACTCATTGTAAATTTTACACAATACTTCGTTACACAAAGTTAACATACCAATTGAAAAAACCCAATAGTTTTACAACTAATTTTACACCCTTTCTTTATTGTGGTTTAATCCTCGATATTTCTTCAACTTTAACCAAAGACGACGCGATTATCTGGTGCATATCATAATAGCGATATTCTGCCAGTCTTCCTCCAAAAATCACACCTTCTAATTGTTGTGATTCTTCTTTATACTTTTTAAAGATTTCTTGATTTCTACTATTATTAATAGGATAATATGCCTCCTTGCTTCTATCCCAATTTTCGGGATATTCTTTTGTTATAATTGTTTTATCCTGCTTTCCAAATTCAAAATGTTTATGCTCGATAATTCTGGTAAATGCATAACTTGCATCATTATAATTTACCACGGCATTACCTTGGTAATTTTCTATATTATGAAGCTCATGTTCGAATCGTAACGATCTGTATTCTAAATATCCATACTTATATCCAAAGAATTCATCTATCTTACCGGTATACACAATTTTATCGGCCAGAGATTCGAGCTCTATTCTATCTTCAAAAAAATCCACTCCTATTTTGGTTTCAACACCATCTAGTAAACCATTAATAATTACATTATATCCCCCAATAGGAATCCCTTGGTAAATGTCATTAAAATAATTGTTGTTGTACGTATATCTAACAGGGAGTCTTTTAATAATAAATGCAGGGAGTTCTGTAGCTTTTTTCCCCCATTGTTTTTCTGTGTAGGTTTTAATAAAAGTTTCATAAATATCTTTACCCACCAAAGACAAAGCTTGTTCTTCCAGGTTTTGTGGAGACTTCACACCATATTGTGCTACTTGTTCATCAATAATCTTTTTTGCTTCCTGTGGTGTCTTGGTTCCCCAAAGTTGATAAAAGGTATTCATATTAAAAGGCAGATTATACAGTTTACCTTTTGATAATGATAGCGGAGAATTTATATAATTATTAAAAGTTGCAAACTGATTTACATAATCCCAAAGTTTTTTATCATTAGTATGAAAAATGTGAGCTCCATATTTATGCACATTAATCCCTTCTTTTTCCTCACAATACACATTTCCGCCTAAATGATCTCGTTTATCTATCACAAGACATTTTTTACCTCGATTAGTCATTTCGTGAGCAAAAACACTTCCAAACAATCCTGCCCCAACAATTAGATAATCATACCTCTTTTCTTTCACTAATATATTTTTTTGATTTGAAATGGTTTCTAAAAAATTCAATTATCAAAACTACTACTTTTAAAAGGATTTTATACGTAATAATTATACATCAAAAAATCACAATTGATAATCTTATTAAAATTGGGTATAAAAAATAAAATGTATGTATCTTTCCCACAATAAATTTACATTTTCATATGAAAGGATATTTCATTTCCAGAAATTACAAATCTCTTTTTAATGCAGCAGGTAAAGCAAAAACTGATTGTGAGTCTATTCTAACCGAAATGGGGTTTAAAAATCTGGGATTCAAACAATCTTCAATCCCAAACTCTGCAATTGGTGCTCTAAAAAATTTTTTCGGGATCACCTTTGCCCTAATACGATTACCCTATAAATCAACATTATGCACGCAATATCCTCTAAATAAGTTTAGAAACTATGTCTTATTTGTGGCAAAAATGAAAAGATGTAACATTATTACAATTGTCCATGATGTACGTTTTCTGAAAGGTAGAACCAGTGATGCCCATAAAGAATTAAAAAAAATAATTCCTTCAAATGCCATTATCGTGCATAATGAGTCGATGAAGAATTGGTTTTTAAAACAAGACGTTAAAATCCCAATAATTGTACTCGGAATATTTGACTATATCTTAAATAAAGGATTACCAGATCAAAACAATGATGTTACAGGAGAAAAGATGCACGAAGTAGTGTATGCCGGAGGTTTTGGAGATGGTAAAAATTCTTATATCTATGATATTGACCTACTCGAAAGAAAAAATTTCAGAATGAATCTGTATGGTATGGGATTTGATTATCAAAAACTAAAAACCCAAAAAGAAACATCTGTACTAAATTATGAAGGAGCATTTCCTTCTGATGTGGTTGCTTATCATATTAAAGGGTCCTTTGGATTAGTATGGGATGGTATTTCTACAGAAGAATGTAGTGGACAATACGGGCAGTATTTAAAATACAATAACCCTCATAAAACTTCATTGTATATTTTATGTGGATTACCAGTAATTGTATGGGATAAAGCAGCCATTAGTACTTTTATAACAGATAACAATATTGGTTTTACCGTTTCTAATTTGGATGAATTAAGTAACAAACTCGAAAGTTTATCATCTGAAGAATATAAAAAAATGAAAACCAATGTCGATCTGGTTAGAACAAAAATTATTTCTGGTGGATATTTAAATGATGCTATTAATCATGCATTGAAAATAACATAACCTAGCAAAAAAATAAGTAGTTTTATAAGCACATTTCATAAACAATATACATAGATACCCGCTTTTTATGAGAAAGATCATAGTTTTTATTGTACTCGGCTTTTCTTTTTGCTATGGACAAAAAAACCTTCCTAAAGATTATTTTATTTGCCCTCTTGATATTCCTACCGTAGTTTCCGGAACATTTGGTGAGTTGAGATCTAACCATTTTCATTCTGGATTAGATATGAAAACTAATGGTGAGGAAGGGTTAAATGTATATGCTACAGCATCTGGTCGAGTAGCTAGAATAAAGGTTTCGCATGGTGGGTATGGTAAAGCACTATATATTGCACACCCCAATGGATACACTAGTGTATATGCTCATTTAAAAAAATTCTCTCCAGAAATTGAAGCTTTTGTAAAAGAAAGACAATATGCAAAAGAATCTTATGAAATAGAGCTTTTTCCTAAATCAGGATCGTTAATGGTAAAGCAAGGTGGTGTTATAGCATATAGTGGTAATACCGGAGGAAGTTCTGGACCTCATCTTCATTTTGAAATTAGAGACTCGAGATCCAGACCAATGAATCCAATGAATTTTGGTTTAGAGGTAAAAGATACCAGAAAACCAATTATAAATAGTCTTTGGGTCTATAGTTTGGATAAAGATACACATGTTAACGGCGCGCAAACACCAGTTAGATTAAAACTTACGCCCCAAGAGGATGGTAGTTTTAAGGCAGAGAATTTAGATGCATACGGTAAAATCGGTTTTGGTGTATCTACCATAGATAAACAAGATTTAGCCGAAAATAATAATGGTATATATGAGATAACTACCCAAATTAATGGTCAGGAAAATTTAAAAATAGAAATGAATCGTTTTTCTTTTGCCGAAACACGATATGCAAATCGGATTATTGATTACTCCTATTTTAAAGAATATAGAAGTAGAATAACAAAACTCTTCGTTGAAAAAAATAATCCATTAACCGTTTTTAAAAAGAAAGTAAATAATGGCATTGTCACTATTCAAGATAGCCTTTCTTACAACTATACCATTCATATCAAAGATTTTAAAAACAATACAACTACAATCACTATCCCTATACAAGGAAAGAATGTAGAAACAATCACAAAAGCAGATATCTCTAAAACATCTGAATACGCTAAAGCAACTGAAAATTACACATATAGTTCTGGTTTTTTTGATCTTTTCATCCCTAAAGGTGCATTATATGAAGATACTTATCTGGATATATCTGTTAGTGGAGAAAAAATCAAAATCCACGATGACAAAACTCCGTTACATAAAAATATGACTTTGGTTTTTGATGTGTCAAGATACAATGAAGAAGATAAGGAAAAGTTATACATAGGCCGTATAAATGGCTCTAAAACACCATCATACTCTAGAACATCAAAGAAAGGTAATCGGTTCTCTACCAGGACACGTACTTTTGGAACATACTCCTTATTTACCGATAACCAGAAACCTACCATAATACCTATTAATGTTTCTAGCAAAAAATGGATATCAAAGGCCACACATTTAAAAGTAAAAATTAATGATTCTGAATCCGGAATAAAAAGTTATCGAGGCACTATAAATGGAAAATTTATTTTATTGGAATATGATTATAAGACCGGAATGTTAATCTATGATTTTAATGATAAAATTCATGTGGACTCAGAAAATAATTTTAAACTTGTGGTGTTAGATAAAGTAGGTAATCGTGCAACATTCGAAACCACATTTTTTAGAAAACCTTAAATACTATTATTTCTTGAAACCTAATTTTTTCCCTCTTCTGATTTTACTGGTCCTAATCAGTATTTCTTCTTCAGCCCAAACCGCAACATTAAAAGGTGTTATTCTTAATGAAAACAATATTCCCATTCAAGGGGCTAATATCTCTTATAACGACACTGGTACTCAATCTGACAAAAACGGCGTATACCAACTTAGCATACCAGCTAATCAAGAAATTACAGTACACATATCTCATATTAGTTTAAAAAATGTGCAATTCGTTATTAATCTCGAAGAAAATCAAGAGTATGAACTTAATCCGGTACTAAAAACAGATGTCGAACAAATCGGTGAAGTTATTATATCGGGTAGAGAACGAAAAACAGTAGAAGGAATTACAACGTTAGATCCCGAAACCATTAGAACCACTCCCTCTGCCAATGCGGGTGTAGAAGGGCTTCTCAAAAGTTTACCTGGTGTAAGTTCTAATAATGAATTAAGTACACAATATGCTGTTCGTGGAGGAAATTATGATGAAAATTTGGTCTATGTAAATGAGATCGAGGTTTATCGTCCTTTTTTAATACGATCAGGGCAACAGGAAGGCTTAAGCTTTGTAAATACAGATATGGTCCGTAATGTAGATTTTTCTGCAGGAGGGTTTCAGGCTAAATACGGAGATAAGCTTTCTTCAGTTTTAGACATTACCTACAAAAGACCAACAAGATTAGGCGCAACGGCAGATTTAAGCCTCCTGGGAGGTAGTGTTTCTGCAGAAGGGATTTCTAAAAACAAAAAACTTGCTGCTATCGTCGGTGTGCGGTATAGGGATAATAGCTTATTAGTAGATGCAAAAAATACAGAGACTAATTTTCGGCCCAGATTTGCAGATGTACAAACGTATCTTTCCTATAATTTTTCCAGTAAATTCGAATTAGGGTTCTTAAGCAATCTGGCACTTAACACCTATGATTATGAACCATTAACCGAACAGGTGAATTTTGGGACATTACAAACAGTGCAAGCATTGACTGTTCGTTATGACGGGCAAGAAAAAGACCGGTACGAAACTTATTTTGGGGCATTAAAAGGTACGTATAGGGCCAATGACAACCTAACCCTTAAATTGATTGCTTCGGGATATCACACACAAGAACAAGAACACTATGATATTTTTGCTGCCTATGCCCTGGGTACTGTAAACACTGATATTGGCAGTGAAAACCTGGGAGAAGTAGAATTTAGTGAAGGTATAGGTTCTCAATTAACGCATGCAAGAAACGATTTGGATGCATTGATATATAATCTCGAGCACAAAGGAACATATGTTGCAGACCAGCATCAGTTTGATTGGGGCATCAAATATACCTCAGAAGATATTAGAGATCGTTTACAGGAATATGAAATTATTGACTCTGCCGGCTTTTCTATCAGACCTCCTGTATTGGATTTTGCTAATGATCAGCCCTATATTCCTTTCGCAAGTCCTATTGTCCCTTTTACTAGTGTAAGAGCCACAAATAGCACTAAAATTGATCGTATTTCTGGATATGCACAATACAGTATCCGCTCTAACATAAAAGAAAATGAAATATGGGCAAATATAGGCATTAGGGCACATAACTGGAATATTTATGGAAATACAGTTAACAGCTCTGATTCGCAAATTGTATTCAGCCCCAGAGCTCAGGTTGCTATTAAACCTAATTGGAAATCTGATATGATCTTTAGAATATCTGGGGGATTGTACCACCAACCACCTTTCTATAGAGAATTACGAGATTCATTAGGAGTAGTACGACCAGATGTTAAAGCACAACAATCAATACATATCGTACTAGGTAATGATTACAGCTTTTCTATGTGGAAAAGACCATTTAAATTAACTACAGAGCTATTTTACAAAAAGTTAACCGATGTAAACCCTTACACTATTGAAAATGTTAGGATACGATATCGTGCAAGAAATAATGCAGAAGCATATGCACAAGGGATAGATTTAAGACTTAATGGAGAATTTGTTCCCGGTACAGAAAGCTGGGTGAGTTTTGGATATTTAAAAACTGAAGAAAATATCGATAAACGCGGATATATCGCCCGACCAACAGATCAACGACTAAAAATCGGAGTATTATTTCAGGACTATGTACCTTCTATTCCAAGTTTAAAAATGTATTTAAATATGGTCTATCAAACGGGAGTACCTGGAGGCTCTCCCAGTTATGCCGATCCCTATAATTTTCAGACCAGATTACGAGATTATCGAAGGGCCGATTTAGGGATCTCATATGTCGTGGTCGATCAAAATAAAAGATTAAGAGAGGGGCACTTTCTTAATATGTTTAGAGAACTAAACCTGGGGTTTGAAATCTATAATATTTTTGATAATCAAAACACGATTACCAATACTTTTGTAAGGGATGCAGCAAGTCAACGTCAATTTGCCATTCCCAATTATTTAACGCCGCGGGTTTTTAATGTTCGATTGGGAATGAAATTTTAAGATTCTAAAAAGGTAACGGTCATTTTCCTTACCAGAAAGCTAAAAGTAAAAAGCTAACGGTCAATTTTCTTCCCCGAAAGCCAGAAACAAAAAGCTAACGGTTAATTTCCTTCTCCTACACTCTAATAGAAAAGTGTAGTATGCGATCTGGATCATTCTTCTATAAACTTCTTTAAAACATCTACTGTATACTCTATTTCTTCTTTAGTATTAAATTTTGAAAGAGAGAAACGTATTGATGGTTTTTGTAAATCTTCATCAGAAAGGATTTCGGTCAATACATGAGACCCTTTACCACTTCCGCTTTGGCAGGCACTTCCTTTTGAGCATGCAATTCCGTTAATATCCAAATGAAATAATAATATACCTGCTTTTTCTTCAGAAACCGGTAAACACACACTAATTAGCGTATATGTACTTTTTTGGGGATCACAACAACTAGCATTAAACTTTACTCCTTCAATCTTATTTTTAAGAGTATCGATAAAGTATTGTTTAAGATTTGTAACGTAGCTCTTTTCTTCTTCTAAATTTTCATATGATAATCGCAACGCCTCATCCATTCCTGCAATATTATGCACGCTTTCTGTTCCTGCTCGATATCCTCTCTCCTGTTCTCCTCCGAAAATTAACGGTTTTAAACCAGAATTTTTTCGGATATATGCAAAACCAACCCCTTTTGGCCCATGAAATTTATGAGCACTTACTGCAGTAAAATCAACGTGTAAATTACTCAAATTCACATCATAATGGCCTATCGACTGAACCATATCACTATGAAAAAGTGCTTTATGTTCATTACATAAGTTTCCGACACGCTCAATATCTAATATCGTTCCCACTTCATTATTTACATGCATCAAACTTACTAGTGTTTTCTCATTAGAATTACTAAGAAGTGATTCTAAGTGTTTATAATCAATCGAACCATCTGTATTTATGTTAACATAACTCACGATTGTATCAGTACGAGATTCTATTTCCTGTACAGTATGCAATACTGCATGGTGTTCTATTCTGGTTGTAATAATATGGTTAACTCCTAAATCCCTAACAGCGCTGTTTATTACTAAGTTATCAGCTTCTGTACCTCCAGAAGTAAATATAATTTCTGAAGCTTTTACCCCTAAATAACCGGCAATATTTTTACGAGTTTGTTCTATATGATTCTTAGCAGATCGACCATAGCCATGTATTGATGATGGATTTCCATAATCTTCTTTCAATACAGAAACCATTTTAGTAATAACCTCTGGTCTTACCTCTGTGGTAGCCGCACTATCAAAATAAACTTTTTGCATAAAACAAAGTAATTAAGTTGTTGAAATAGATATATTTTTGTTTTCTGTAAAAAAAACTTTAATTTTTACAATATTCCCAATTTTCGGACTACAAAACTAATCTAAATAAAATTATTTTTGAGTACACACGTTATAATCTTTCAATTCCGTTACTTTTGTCAAAAAAAATACTCATTCTGACATGAAAAAGTTATTTTCATTTCTCTTTTTATTATTATTTCTTATCTCTTGTGATGATGGTGACTTAGTGATCACCAGTTTTGAGTTTGATGATGTTGATTTACAACTTTGTAAAGGTGCAAAACCAAATGAATTTGTTTTTTTCAAGATTAATAAAACGATAAACGAGGCTATTTCCTATAGCTTTATCAGTGAGGCCTTTTCTGATACTATTGCAACACCTACACCTATTACTATTCAATTAAGTGAGGATTCTAACAATTTAATATATAGAAATTTCAATATCCCAATAACTACAGATTATTTTTGTTCTAATATCCCGTCTAGTGAAATTATAATTGTTGAAGAACTTAATGGTATTACTGGGACATCTGAAATTATAACTAAAATTACTGTTGAAGATGATGATGATGGGATTCCGGCAGAACAAGAGGACCTTAATAACAATGGCAATTATGAAGATGATGATACCGATGGTGACGGGATTCCTAATTATAAAGACCAGGACGACGATAATGATAACATTTTAACTAGTGTTGAGCTACCAAATGACATTCCTGACAATGATGATCCCCGAGATACAGATGGAGACGGTACACCTGATTATCTCGAAGAAGATGATGATGGTGACGGAATCTTAACTCGTAATGAAGATGCAGATATGAACGGAAACCCAAGAGATGATAGAGATCCTGTTTCGGGAAAATTATTTTACCTAGATGCAAAATCAACTAATACTGCAGTTATGATAAATCCTGTCCTTGATAATACTATAAAAACTACATTTAGAACCACTTTATCTATAAATGGCCTTGTTTTTGATAGTTACAATCAAAATTTTAAAGATAGACATTTTTCATTTGGTTTTAGAGATGTTATTATTCCTAAAACAACCAAAAAAGAGTAGCCATACCATATTATTATGAATAATTTTTTTTACTATATAATTTTTATTGCAGTATTGATTAGTTGTAGTGAAGGAGATGTTATTGAGAATGACATCAGTAATTTCACAGCTCCGTTAGAGAATTGTTCTAATCAAAATGAAAATACTTTTGTTTTTTTCAAAATTGATTCTCAAATCAATCAATCTCTTTCTCTTAGCTTTACAAGTACTACTTTTGAATTAAATACAGTTCCAGAGAACCTTACTCATACTATAGCACTTAATACCACTACAAATATCTTGGTATATAGGCAATTTAGCACTCAAATCGATGGCACAGTATATTTTTGCAGTAGCGTTCCTCCTAGTGGTATTACGGTTACTCAAGAATTAAAAAGCTCTAATGGTAATGCTGAAATAAAATATGTCATAAAGAGTGATACTGCTACAGAAACTGTCTACACCAGAACGATAACCCTTACCAATATCACTCTGGAAGGAGCTGGAATTTCAATACGACAAGAACTATTACAACTAGGTGAAGATGAAATTACGGTTTCAAAATAACTATTTTGGGTTTTGAATAATATACACCTCTGTCGCCCCTAGTCCATATTTTCTATAGTTACCTTCAGAAATTCTGATATTATCATATCTCCCAAAAAGGTATTTGAGTTCCTCTTTCAAAACTCCCTGCCCAACCCCGTGAATAAAAACCACATTAGGAATACGTTTACTAATTGCAAAATCCAACTGTCTTTTTGCTGTATCCAATTGCAACGTTATCATATCATGATTTGTCATTCCTTTAGTTGACCTTACTAATTTGTTAATGTGTAAATCAACTTCCATTGGTGGTATATCGCGCTCTTTAGGTTTAGCAATAGGTCTTTTGGGCTTTTTTTTAAAAATCTCTTTCTCCTGCAAGTTCCTATGTACCTCTTCATAAGAAGGTATAATAAGTTCTCCCGACTTAATTTTTACGACTTCACGAATAAAAAATGTCATATCAAACCCATCCTCTGTTTCAATTGTTACTTCATCTGCAGTAACCGCTACAACTTTGCCTGTTATTGGTTCATCCAGAACCGATACCGTATCCCCTATTTTAATCATATTCTTCTTCTTCTTCAAGATATGGATCAGAATCAATTTTAGTTTTCGATTTCACATTAGTATTAATAAGAAATACTCCTAACATTAAAAAAACCACTCCAATACTTTGGATATAATAGTTTTTAGTTATCAAAGAAATTTCACTTATCAACGCAATAGCCCCAATACATACCAAAAGTATACTTATAATTTTTTTGCCTCTACTATAATTCATTTACCTAAACCTTTTTTATTAATCCAATAGAATGACTTCAAGGTATTTTCTTTATGCCTGATCCAACACTTCTCTTTACTAATTGCAAAAGTATTAAATAATAGATTTTTAAAGCTTCAAATATTTTAAATAACTTAATTATGTATATTGCACTTAATAATTATAAAGTTTTTCGCTTTTGGAGACCTATATGTTACCTTGTTTAAACAAAAAATTTTTTGGAGTTGATTGTTTAGGCTGTGGAATGCAAAGATCTATTGCTCTCTTACTCAAAGGAGATTTTGTTGCTGCGTTTTATATGTATCCCGGGATTTATCCTCTTTTACTATTATTACTATTTTTAGGATTCAACTTTTTTATCAAATTTAAATATGAAAGACTTATAAAAATAAGTCTTATGGTTATAGCCGTACTTACTATTATCATAAGTTATGTAATCAAAATGAAAATTATTTTTAACTAATCAATCTAAATTATGGAAAAACAAACATTACCTAATTCTACCCTAATCCTAGTTTTTGGTATTCTATCAATCTTAGGATGCTGTTGTTATGGTGTACTAGGGATTATCCTAGCTATTGTAGCTATAGTACTAGCTAAAAAAGCTACTGCATTATACAATGAAAACCCAGAATTATATACTGGATATCAAAATGTTAAAACAGGTAAAATACTGGCAATTATAGGTTTAATATTAAGTATCATTTATTTAATCTATGTAGTTTTCATATTTGCAACTGTAGGATACGATGGCATGCTAGAAATGCAACGAGAAATGATGGAGCAGTACGGAGGGTAATACATAACCCCTAGTTTTTTGAAACCATTTGCATATGATTATATGTAATTTTTAAAAAACTCTTTCATTATATTATAGTCAAGGAATAAATTTTTTTTAATAAAAACTAAATTATGGAAACTAATCAGGCAAGGCCAAAAAATTATCTAGTAGAATCTATTCTTGTAACCCTCTTTTGTTGCCTACCACTAGGCATTGTTGCAATTATAAATGCCTCAAAAGTAAATTCTGCTTACGACTCTGGGAATCATGAAGAGGCTCAAAAAGCTTCTAATGATGCAAAAAAATGGATGAAATATTCACTAATAGCCGGAGTTATTGTTATTGTTCTATATCTTATTTTCTTATTTGCTATGGGTGGATTAGCAATGCTAGGTGGATCGAGTTATTAAATGAAAGTTAAATATCTACTGGTAGGGATAGGAATTTTTGTATTACTATCCCTATATTATTTCTCTAACCCCTCTGGCTCAAATTATTTTCCCAAATGCCCTTTTTATACATTAACAGGATTTTATTGCCCTGGATGTGGTAGTCAACGTGCATTACATCAGCTTTTACATTTTAAAATAATAGAAACACTTAATTATAATGCTTTGTACATATTGGGGTTAGGAACGATCATATACAATATATTGATAAACGCACTTAATGTATATTTTAACAAAAATTATTACAATATTTTATATCATCCAAAAACACCAATTATTATTGGAATAATAATAGTACTATTTTGGGTCTTAAGAAATATAGATATCTATCCTTTCAATATATTAGCACCATAAAAAGCTAGAAAAAAATAACTGCTGATTAATAAGAAACATCTTCTTTTATGGTAGAAATCATTTCCTATCTCGAAACACATTTATTACAGTGCCCTACCAAAAAACTAATCGGTATTGATTGTTTAGGCTGTGGTTTTCAACGAAGTTTTTTATTACTTATCAAGGGTGATTTAGTAGAATCTTTTCTAATATATCCTGCGCTTATACCACTATTATTAATGTTTGGATATCTAATTGCTCATCTTCTTTTAAAGTTTAAAAAAGGTGCTAAAACCCTTCAATATTTTTATATCTTAAATAGTATACTTATCATTACAAATTATATTATAAAATTCTAATACGTTATATGGAAAACAAACAACAATTACCAAATGCAACATTGGTATTAATATTTGGAATCGCATCAATCGTAACTTGTTTTTGCTACGGATTTCTGGGATTAGTATTTGGTATCATTGCCTTAGTATTAGCTAAAAAAGCTAAAGAGTTATATCTGGCAAACCCCGAATTATACACAGGATATGAAAATCTAAATGCAGGTAGAATTTGTGCCATAATTGGTACTATATTAAGTTCTTTATACCTATTAATTATTATTGGATATATAATATTTATGGGTGCTCTAATGCCTTGGTCAGAAATATTTAATCAATAAAATTTTTGCATACAATAAAAAAGGAGGCTCGATAGCCTCCTTTTTTATTGTATATACTCTTGAATAGTATTTCACTATTTTTCAAATTCCTTTAAAGTTTTGATAATAATGCTCACACAATCTAATAGTTGTTCTTTATTCATTACTAACGGTGGGGCAAAACGAATAATATTCCCGTGGGTTGGCTTAGCCAAAAGACCATTTTCTTTAAGTGCTACACAAATATTCCAGGCAGTATCACTATCCTCAGAATCATTGATTACAATCGCATTTAGTAATCCCTTACCACGAACTAAATTTGCTATATTAGATTCTTCAATGTACTTGCCTAGTTCTGATCTAAATAACTGACCTAGTTCTTCTGCATTCTCGGCTAATTTTTCATCCTTTACCACTTCTAAAGCTGCTACAGCTACCGCCGCGGCAACAGGGTTACCTCCAAAAGTACTACCATGATTTCCTGGTCTTATAACACCCATGATTGCATCATTAGCTAAAACTCCCGATACAGGATATGCTCCTCCACTTAATGCTTTTCCAAGAATTAAGATATCTGGTTTAACATTTTCGTGATCAACAGCTAATAATTTTCCTGTACGTGCGATTCCTGTTTGAACCTCGTCTGCGAGAAATAGCACATTATGTTTTTCGCAAAGAGCCTTAGCTTTGGCCAAAAATCCTTCGGAAGGAACATATACTCCCGCCTCTCCTTGTATAGGTTCTACCAAAAATCCTGCAACATTAGTATTACTTTCTAAAGCCTGTTCTAGAGCAGATAGATTATCGTATTCAATTTTTATAAATCCAGCAGTATAAGGGCCGAAGTTTTTTCTGGCTACTTCGTCATTCGAAAATGATATGATTGTTGTAGTTCTTCCATGAAAATTATTTTCACATACAATAATCTGTGCTTCATTTTCTGGGATACCTTTCTTTTCATATGCCCATTTCCTACAAAGCTTCAATGCTGTCTCTACTGCTTCTGCACCAGTATTCATTGGTAACAATTTATCAAAACCAAAATACTCTGTCGCAAACTTCTCGTATTCACCTAATTTATCATTATAAAAGGCTCGCGAAGTTAGTGTTAGTGTTTGCGCCTGATTAACCATTGCTCCTACTATTTTAGGGTGACAATGCCCCTGATTCACTGCAGAATATGCACTTAAAAAATCATAATACTTTTTACCTTCTACATCCCAAACATACACACCTTCTCCTTTGTTTAAAACAACCGGTAATGGGTGATAATTATGAGCTCCGTACTTGTCTTCTAATTCAATTAAATGCTGTGATGACTTTTTCTCTAAGATTGCCATTATTCACGTATTAAAAATAAAACTTTACAATTCCTACTTCGACATAAAATTCGGGAGAGAAATCATCCTATTGAAGTTGGTTGCAAATTACTAAATATAAGCTTCTTTCTAAAATCTTATTGTGATATTTTTCCAGCTATAGAAGATACCTGTAGCTCTAGCCTCTTAATTTCTCTTAATAGTGCATTTTTATCCATTTGCATCCAGGCAAATAGTTTGGTCATTCCTATAACCATAAAACAGATCGCTCCTCCTGCAAACCACTTTATTAGTTCGTTAGTATTATCTGTATTTAAAAATTGAATAATGCAATAGACTAAAAAGCCAAAAGCTACTACAGTTGCAATATTCATCAATACAATAATCCATCGATGTTTGGTATTAAAAAGCCCTCCTAGCATTTCGAGGAGATTTTGCTCATCTAAATCATCATAAAATTTTGCTTCTTCCTGGCTCAATGTTTCTTTAATTAATCGATCTATATCTTCCATGTTATTCTCCATTATTTCTATTTTTTAAAATTAATTTCAGTTTTTCTCTAGCCGTAAACAAACGTGACTTCACGGTACCGGTCGAAACGTTTATAATACCACTTATCTGTTTAATGCTATACTCCTCTATATAAAAAAGGTTAAGTACTAATTGTTGATTATAAGGTAGTTTTTTAATAGAGTTTCTTAACAATATCATCGTATTCTGATTGTTTTGCTCATTATCTTCAGTACGATATGTATTACAATCCTTATACACTTGTAAATATTCTATTTCCTTTTTATGTTTCCGTAACCAATTAATAGCATTTCTGGTTACAATAGTCAATGCCCAACTCCCAAAACTATTAGAATCTTTTAGGGTATTGATTTTTAAAAAAATAGTACTCCAACTATCCTGAGCAATATCCTTTGAAATCTCTATATCTCTAGTGTACCAATATGCCTGTTTACATAGTTTTGCGTGCCATCTTTTCACAAGAAGAGTTACTGCTTTCTTGCTTCCTGATTGGCATTGTAAAACCAACAAAGAGTCAATTGTTTTATTGGTGTTTGTCATATTGGTCTTTATACTATAGACATAGAAATAATAAATAGGTTCATTTTTTTATTTCTTTTTTCTAAGATATATTGAATATTTATTAAGTATATGCTTTCTATTGTTATTTTTGCGCTATGGCAAGGAAAAACAGAAGACAGATCTTCGAGAATATCGAAGTTATTGATGCAGGTGCAAAGGGAAAAAGTATTGCTAAAGCACCTGATGGAAAGGTAATTTTTATTAATAACGCCGTTCCTGGAGATGTAGTAGATATCCAAACTACCAAAAAGCGCAAGGCCTTTTATGAAGGTTCTACCACTACCTTTCATAAATTATCAAACAAACGTACCGAACCCATTTGTGAACATTTTGGAACTTGTGGAGGATGTAAATGGCAATTTATGGGATATGAGCATCAATTAGCTTATAAGCAACAAGAAGTTGTAAATAATCTAACCCGATTGGGAAAAATTGAACTACCCAAAGTAAATTCTATACTTGGCTCCGAAGATCAATTCTTCTATAGAAATAAAATGGAATTTTCGTTTAGTGATAGCAGGTGGCTAACTCTTGATGAAATTAAAAGTGATTCTGAAATTCAGAATAGAAATGCATTGGGGTTTCATATTCCGGGAATGTGGGATAAAATTTTGGATATCAATACATGTCATCTACAGGAAGATCCAAGTAATGAGATTAGAAATAAAGTAAAAACTTTTGCCACAAAAAATAACCTTTCCTTTTATAACGCAAGGAATCAGCATGGTTTTTTGCGTACGTTGATGATTAGAATTGCATCTACCGGAGAAATTATGGTTTTGCTTCAATTTTTTCATGAAGATATCGAAAAAAGAACACTACTATTAGATTATATGGTTTCAGAATTCCCAGAAATCACTTCGCTTCAATATACAATCAATCCAAAAGGTAATGATACAATCTATGATCAAGAGGTTATTTGTTACCAGGGGAAAGATTATATTGAAGAAGAAATGGAAGGATTGCGGTTTAGAATTAATGCTAAATCTTTTTATCAAACAAATTCTAAACAAGCTTACGAATTATATAAAGTAACCCGGGATTTTGCTAACCTTACCGGAGAAGAGTTAGTATATGACCTGTACACAGGTACCGGTACAATTGCACAATTTATTGCAAAAAAAGCGAAAAAAGTAATTGGCGTAGAAGCTGTTCCTGAAGCTATAGAAGATGCAAAAGAAAATGCAAGGCGAAACAATATTAACAATGTAGAATTTTATGTTGGAGATATGAAGAAGGTATTTACCAAAGATTTTATTTCTCAGCATGGTTGGCCCGAAGTGATTATTACAGACCCTCCTAGAGATGGAATGCATAAAGATGTTGTTGGACAATTATTAAACATTTCTCCTCAAAAAATAGTATATGTAAGTTGTAATAGTGCAACACAGGCACGTGACCTTTCATTGCTAGATGAGATGTATAAAGTTAGTAAAGTTCAACCAGTCGATATGTTCCCACAAACATATCACGTTGAAAATGTAGTATTACTTGAAAAGAGGTAGATACAACTAGTTTTACAGTAAAAAAAGTGCTAATTTCTGGTATATTTTTGCTGACCAAAAATTAATACAAGACTTTAATTAGTTGATGAATGATTTGATGAATTACAATTTCAATATGTATTTCATCGATTTTTTTTCAATCCTTATATATTAAAGCGCCTAATTATCAGGAAATTCTCTGATAACAAGCGCTTTACTAGCAAATACTTCTTTTTTAACAAAAACAGCAATAACAACTGGTTATCAGACAGTTAATCCTATTTATACAAGTTTAGATATTATGGTTTTACCATAAAAAGTTAACTTGTAAACCACAGTTAATATCATGAGTTATTTCCTACATTTGTATTCGAAGATTGCTACTACAATAAATTTATAATCAAACCTAAGTTTATCTAAACTAACAGTTATGAGAAATGTAGTAAAAATACCCCTGATCTTCATTCTTCTTATTTTAATTTATTTCTTATTTACTACCGGTTCCAGTGATACTGGCCAATATCAGACTAATGAAACCAAAAATCAAGTTGCACAAGAAGCCATAAAACAATACAATATTGTTAAACGAAACGGCTCTGGTATAGAAGCATCATTACATGCAGGATTCGTTGCAGAAGCCTTTCTTCAAATCGGAGATAAAGAAAATTATACTAAATGGATAAAAATAAAAGAACAGGAAGAACGTGATGCAAAAAATGCTAACGTTAACTTACCATAATTTTTTGTACACAAACCGTCTTACTACCACCAAGGCTTATAATGATGATATTAAATTTAAAAAAAGGAGAGTTTATAATAAAACTCTTCGTAATACTAATCATATGTATTACCATAATAACTGGAGCTGTTTTATACAATCTCTACCATAACAATAATGGTCAAATTATTAGTTCTAAAAATAATAAAAACCTATTTTATTTTCATAAATCCGAGGCATTAACTGCATCACATGCTATCATCAATAAAAGATTACGATCATCAACCATTATTTCTTTTGGAGAAAGTGATAAAGATGTTAGGGTCGTTAATGATTCTACATTTACAGTAATTAATTATGTAGACTGGATAAATCAGGAAGGTGAAAATAAAAGAAATTATTACTGCTGTACCATAATTTTTAACCACAACTGTAAAGCAAAAGCTCGAAATCTGGTTTTTATGGATTAATCACACCCTTTAGATTATGGCAACTTGATGTAGCAATCTTCTACATTTTCTATTGTGGTGGCCGGGAGCTGTTAAAAGTTCCCGGTTTTTCAAACAAAATTTAGAGCAGTAAAAACTTCACAAAAATCAAAATATGATATAAACAGCAACACATCTACTTTATTCGAGTCCTTTATTTTTAAGAAATAACCAGTACGAATTGGTTTATCTTTTATATTTTTGGTCACGCAAATAGCTATTCGAAACTTATTTGGTTTTAATATTTTTGCATTCATCTAACTGTATTTTTATCCTTATTGTATAGAGGGTAGTTACGAAAAATCATATTCAATAATACTTATGGTTGAGATAGAAAAAAAATACTATATGAGAGTATATAAATATTTATTTTTTATAGTAATAGGAGGCTTAACTTTATGTTCAAATTTAAGCTGTGAACGAGATGATATATGTGCAGAAGGTACTCCTACCACGCCTTTTTTAGTCATAAAATTTATTGACTTTGATGCGGGTACTCAAGTAAAAGCTCCATCAGAATTACAGGTAAAGGCAGTAGGTGTCGAAAACCCTTTTACTTTGGGTACAGTTACAGATTCTATCCTAATCCCTTTAAGAAATGATGCATCGATTACTGATTATGAATTTACTATAAATTCTGACACAGCTAATAATAGTGATACCGATCCCCTTCCTAATAAAGATATTGTAAGTTTTCAATACACAACAGAAGAAGAATATGTAAGTAGTGCTTGTGGATTTAAGATTAATTACAAAGGTCTTACTGTATCTCCACCAGAAGCAGGAGATGATGGGAGCTGGATCAAAAATATAACAATACAAAGAGAGAACGTAACCGATGAAACAACTGCACACGTATTTATTTTTCATTAGCATTTTAATTACCAGTTTTTGCTATGGGCAAGAAGAACCAAAGGTTAGTGCAAAAGATACACTTCCTCCCGCAGAAAAATATGGTTTTAGAGCAGGAGTCGACCTCGGTCGATTAATCAGAACAGCAGTTGATGATAACTATTCTGGATTCGAAATTGTTGGAGATTACAGGTTTTACAAAAAGTTCTATCTCGCTGCAGAAATAGGTAATGAATCCTTAATAAGAGACGAAGAGAATATTAATACAAAAGGATCCGGAAGCTATGCAAGAGTTGGTGTAGATTATAACATATATGATAATTGGTATGGGATGCAAAATAGTATTTATGTAGGGTTACGGTATGGGTTTTCTACTTTTGAACAAACACTAAACGATTATTCTATTTTTACAAGCACAAATTATTTTGGACCAAATCAAATAACCGAAAGTATTAAATCTGATGGCTTAAATGCCAGCTGGATAGAATTAGTTCTTGGGATTAAAGTAGAGCTTATTAATAATCTATATCTGGGAGCCAATGTATCTCTTAGAACTCTTGTAAGTGAAAAAAAACCTGATAGATTCGATAATCTATATATCCCTGGATTTGGCCGTACTAATGATTTTAGTAATATTGGTGTAGGGTATGGATATTCTATAAGTTATCTGATTCCCTTTTTTAAGAAAAAAAAGTAATATTTGCCCTTCCCTTTCTTCTTACTTCTTGATAATTTGCTTGGGTATGTTTTATAACAACCTGATTTTAAAATAGACTTGTGCTATCATTTTGCAAGATATTTACATCAATTATTATAGCGTATTCCTTATCTTGTTTGAATATTTTATCATCTCATCCACATGAAATCATTCAACACCCTTTGTTTTCTTTTTTTAGTACCTATAAGTATTATCTTCTCACAGGATCGAATTACTGGTAAAAGCTTTGCCACACGATCTGAAGTAATTGCTACCCACGCAATGGCAGCCACAAGTCATCCTTTGGCTACACAAACCGCTCTTGACATATTAAAACAAGGAGGTAACGCAATTGATGCAGCAATTGCTGCTAATGCAATGCTTGGATTAATGGAACCAACAGGAAACGGAATAGGTGGTGACTTATTTGCCATTGTATGGGACGCCAAAACCCAAAAATTATATGGGTTAAATGCGAGTGGGCGGTCTCCCGAAAAGTTAGCTTTAGAATATTTCAAGAAAAACAATCATGCAAAAATACCATCTCATGGAGCTCTTCCTGTTTCTGTTCCTGGTTGTGTAGATGGATGGTATGAACTACATGGTAAGTTTGGTAAATTAAGTATGAAAAAGATTTTGCAACCTACTATCAACTACGCTCGTGAAGGTTTTCCTGTAACCGAACTGGTTGCATATTATATGCAATTAAGCGCTAAGTTTTTATCAAAATACCCCGGTTTTAAAACCACGTATATGCCAAAAGGTGATGCTCCTAAAAAAGGAGAGATTTTTAAAAACCTTTTTTTAGCAAATACACTTCAAAAAATTGCAAATGAAGGTAGAGATGCTTTCTATAAAGGAGATATTGCTAAAACCATTGCAAAGTATGTGAAAGAAAATGGTGGATTTCTGAGCTATGATGATCTAAAAAATCATACGTCAGAATGGGTAGAGCCTGTATCTACAAATTATCGAGGATACGATGTATGGGAATTACCTCCAAACGGTCAAGGAATAGCTGCTTTACAAATGCTAAATATTCTTGAAAAATATGATATCAAATCTATGGGATTTGGTACGACAGAATATCTACACATTTTAACTGAAGCTAAAAAACTAGCTTACGAAGATCGCGCAAAATTTTATGCAGATCCAGATTTTAATACTATTCCTGTAGATCGGCTTATTTCTAAAAATTATGCTGATCAAAGAAGAAAGCTTATTGATAAAAACAAAGCTGCAAAAACATATGATGCCGGGAACCTTAATGATGGAGATACCATATATCTTACCGTTGCAGACGAGGAAGGAAATATGGTATCCTTAATACAAAGTAATTATAGAGGTATGGGGTCGGGAATGACACCAACCGAACTTGGTTTTATTTTACAAGACAGAGGTGAGTTGTTTTCATTGAAAGAAGGTCATTTTAACATTTATGAACCTAAAAAAAGACCATTTCATACCATTATTCCTGCATTTGTTACCAAAGATGGAAAACCTTTTATGAGTTTTGGGCTTATGGGTGGTGGTATGCAACCTCAAGGACATGTACAGATTATCGTAAACATGATTGATTTTGGAATGAACCTACAGGAAGCAGGAGATGCTCCCAGAATAAATCATATGGGATCATCGCAACCCACAGGAGAAGAAATGACCAACGGAGGAACTCTACATATTGAATCTGGGATTTCATACGAAACAATTAGAGGTCTGCTTTCAAAAGGTCATAACGTATCCTACGCTTTAGGCCCTTATGGAGGCTACCAAGCTATTATGGTAAAAGATGGTGTATATTACGGAGCTTCTGAATCTCGTAAAGATGGACAGGCAGCTGGATATTAATCAATACTAAGTCTATATCTCTAAATAATTATTCCTCTACAAATGGTGCCCCTGCTTCTTGTAATGCCTTTGAAAATAAATTTATTTCACTATTTAAAGCAGTAAACTTAGAAGTAATATTTTGTAATTGGTCATTAATTATTTTCATCGTTTCCAAATGTGTGCTGGTTGGCCCATACGTAGATCGCTCTATACCTTTATAAATAGAAAACATTCTATGTTCAATAGTAGGCTTCGTCTTCTCACCTACTTGTTGCTTAGCAGTATTCCCAAAGAATTCTTTATTTAGATTTGCTATACGCTGTTCTAAAGCATTTAAACGAGCATCCAGATCACCAGGAGCACTATTTGCTCTCAATAAAGCAGTTCTCATAGCTTTAATACGTTTTCCTGCCTTATTTACTTTCATACTTAGAGCAGAAACTCTACCAATAGTATTTTCATAACTTCTCCAAAACGTTGTCACTTTTTCAAGTGTCGCCCCCTTTAACGTACCATTATGCATGCGTTTAACCATAAAAGAAATAGGGTCCGAAAGCCGAGTTACTTTTCCGTTTACGATTTTGGATAATGTAGCTGTATACTGTCCCGGAGCAGCCATAAATCCACGAGGAGATTCATATGGGTTTTCTTGTTTCTCTAAAAAAATTGCATCTGTGGCAGGATATCGTAAATCCCATGCTACTCTATGAAAACCTGATGTAACGGGTCCTTCTATCCTACGAATAGCCTTTCCAGTACTATTTGTTATCGTCAATAGTATACGTGGTTTACTTTCTGTTCGTTCTGCCTCTACTCTATCCCAACCAGGAAAAACAATATCTTTTCCTTTATTCTTTTCTTCTAACTCTTGTCGGTTTTCTTTACTGGTTTTTACCCCGTCTTTTAAGTAGTATGTTAATACAGCTCCAAAATCGGGATTAGGAGCCACATAATGCGAAGCTCCCTGACTTCCTTTTTTATCATCAAAACTTAAACTAGGTCTTGGGATGTACCACCATGCATCTCTGGTTGGAAATAGTGCGGCTTCTTCTTTCAGTTTAGCTTCAGAAATATTTCTTAAAAGAGAAAAATCATCAAATATGAAAAAACCTCTTCCGAAAGAAGCTCCTACTAAATCATTCTCTTTACGCTGAACTACCAAATCACGAAACGAAATTGTAGGTACACCTCCTTTCAGTTTTACCCAACGATTACCTCCATTTATGGTAAAATAAATTCCAAACTCTGTAGCTGCAAACAAAAGATTAGGTTGTACATGATCTTGCACAACTCTCCATACTAATGTTTTTTTCGGAAGATTTCCGTTTATAGATTTCCATGTTCTTCCATTATCCGTACTCTTTACCAAATAAGGATTAAAATCTCCGTATTTATGATTATCAAGAGCTACATATACTGTGTTTGCATCAAAAAGATCTGCTTTAATATCATTAACAAATGCTGTTGCGGGAACTCCAGGCAGTGTACTTACATCAATTTTTCGCCAATTGCTCCCTCCATCTTCTGTTGCCTGAATAATTCCATCGTCGGTTCCTGCATAAAGGATATTTTCTTGTTTTGGGGATTCTGCTATCGAAGTGATTGTATTATAGTTAGACATTGCCAGGAAATCCCAGGGGGCATCCCATGATTGTTTTTTACCCATAATAGATAATTCTATTCTTTCTTGATTTTTGGTTAAATCTCCTGATATAGCTTTCCATTGATCTCCTCTATTATCAGATCTCCATACACGGTGAGAAGCAAAATAGATACGAGCAGGATTATGAGCACTTACCAAAATTGGCGCATCCCAATTAAAACGTTCAAAATCTTCTTCTGCTCCAGGCTGGGGTTGGATATCAATTACTTCTCCTGTGCTTAGGTCTACACGACTTAGATTTCCTTCTTGGCGCTCTGCATAAATGATATTTGGGTTACCTGGTTCTGTAGCAGGTTGGTGACCATCCCAATTTAATACGATTTTCCAATCAGAATTTTGAATTCCATGTAAGTTATCGGTTCGTGATGGTCCACCTTGTGTACTATTATCCTGGGTTCCTCCATAAATATTATAAAAAGGCTCAGAATCATCTACAGCTACTTTATAATATTGTGTTACCGGGAGGTTCTCTATAAATCTCCAGTTTTTAGTAAGATCAAAAGTTTCATACAGCCCTCCATCAGTTCCTACCAAAAGGTAATCAGGATCTTCCTTCTTAAAAGCTATAGCATGATTATCCCCATGTTTATGCTCTTCATTCATCCTTGTAAATGTTTTTCCTCCATCTACAGAGATTTGCATTGTATTATCTACCAGGTACAGTCTTTCAAAATGATGGGGTGAGGTATACAATTCCTGGTAATAATGCGGCCCTGTAGCTCCTGCAACAGCATTCGATTGTTTTTCCCAGGTAGTACCACGATCTGCAGAGCGATATACTCCTCCGGTTCTTCGATCTAGTTCAATAGCTGCATATAAAATATCGGGTTGTTGCGGTGAAATAGCTAATCCTATTTTCCCCATCCAGGATTTAGGAAGTCCGTTTTTAAGTCTTTCCCATGTTTCTCCTCCGTCTGTACTGCGATGTAATCCCGATCCCGGGCCTCCTCCCATATAAGCAGCAACTGTGCGATGTCTTTGCCATGTAGCAGCGTAGAGCTGATCTGGGTTTCTTGGGTCCATTACTAAATCGGTAACACCAACCCAAGTATCATCTCCAAGCGTCTTTTTCCATGTTTTTCCTCCATCAATAGATTTATATAACCCTCGATCTCCTCCTTTTTTCCATAGAGGGCCTTGAGCAGCCACCCAAATTATATTAGAGTTTTCGGGATGTATAATAATTTTAGAAATGTGTTCTGATGTTTTCAATCCCATATTGGTCCATGAAGCTCCTCCATCATCACTACGATAGATACCATCACCATATCCTATATGACGTCCTCCTACATTTTCTCCAGTGCCTACCCATATTGTATTATGATTAACCGGATCTATGGTTACACAACCAATAGAATATGATGTCTGGTCATCAAATATTGGTTTCCAGGTAGTTCCAGAGTTTACGGTTTTCCATACTCCTCCCGAGCCCACAGCGACATACCAAATACTTTCGTTTTCAGGATGAATGGCAACATCTGCTATCCTACCAGACATAAAAGCCGGACCGATATTTCTTAATTTTAATCCAGAGAATACCGAATCTGATAATACAGTCGATATTTCTTGTTTTGTTTTAGCACGTTGCCCATAGATTGAAAAAGTAAATGCAAGCAAAAATAATATGAAAAAGAATTGTGCGAATTTTGTTTTCATGAGAATAAAATTGATGGTTAGCTTCAAAAAGAAGTAGAAAATTATTGTTATTTCAATAATAATCTCTTAACAAAAACATAAAAGTGTCTAAATATTATTTCGCATATCTGTATTTTCCTCATTTCAACTATATATTGCTAGCTTTCAAATCTTAAGGAGAAAATAAATAGTCTTAGGCAGTAATAATTTCGCTATATTTTATGCCTTTGTTTAATTTTACAACTTTTATAATCCTTTGTAAATTTCCAATTGTAATAATGCGCGATTATCAAAAAATTTGTTCCTAAGAAATGTAATGTCTTTTCTATTAGATGATTTTCTAATAAAAACCCTATACCAAAAAGGATTAATGTTGTTATAAACATAAAAACTGGTAATAATTTACCATGGTATTTTTTGTATCCATTATACATTGCAAACATTGCAATCATCATACTGCCTCCTATTAAAAAAAACTCATAGAATTCATCTGTTAAAAAAACAAGTCCCATTAAAGGAAAAAGAGTTACACATATAGGTAAAAGTATACAATGAAGCATACACAAAAATGATGCAGAAACCCCTATGAAATCCCAATTTACACGTATTGTTTTATGTATCATAATAATATAAAATTGATCAATTGTTATAGGTCGCGCCCTTATTTTCTAAAAATAACAGTCACTTAATTCTTCACTATTGTTATTGCCTAACATGAAACATTTTTTTACCTAACTAAAAAAAACTGGTATAGTAGCAATCAGATTTTTTTTGTAATTTTCAATATTAAACCACACTAAAGCAACAATGTTGCAATAATACAAAAAATATAGCTTTCAATTATGCTTTAAGGATGAAAAAAACAAGAAATACGCAAAAACAAGATTACGTTATTGATATACTTACAAATGCAAAACATACTATGTCTGTAGAAGCTATTTTAAAAGCAATGCCTATAAAGGTTAATAAAACTACTGTATACAGAATCTTAGAACGGTTTGCTGAAAAAGGGAAAGTACATTTTGTAACTGGCGAGGATGGCAAAGCTTATTATGCACTTTGTAATGATTGTAATGTTAACCATGAAATGCATAATCATATTCATTTTCAGTGCAAATCTTGTAAAAAAGTAACTTGTTTGCCTTATGAAATAGAAGTTCCAGAACTTAAGAACTTCGAAATACAAGAAACTCAATTCCTCATGATAGGAATTTGTGATATGTGTATTAGTTAGAGGTTAATTCTTATATTTTGCTTTTTTACTTCCTGCATACATTTCATACTTAACTAATCGAGCTTCTAATTTTCCGTTAAATACTTTTATTTTTCTGGATGGTCGAAGTCCGACATGTTTTAAGGCTTCAAGATTTGCAGTAATAAACCAGGCATTGGTACCTGGATAATTTTGTTTCAATGTATCTCCTATTTGAGAATAGAATTCTTCTATATTTACTTCTAATCGTTCGTCATAAGGAGGATTAAATACAATATGAAGTGGTCCTTCGACTTCTTTTGTAGATTCAAAGAAATCTCCTTCTTTTATTTTTATAAAATCAGTAAGGTTCGCGTTTTCTATATTCACATTTGCTTTTCTTACTGCCGAATATTCTTTATCTATCCCAATTATGGAATGATGAAAATCTCTGGTTTTGTTCAGGCAGGCTTCCTCTATTTTTTCGAATAGATCCAAATCCCAATCTAACCATTTTTCGAAAGCAAACTCTTTACGGTTTATATTTGCCGGAATATTACAAGCAATCATAGCTGCTTCGATAGCCATAGTACCACTACCACACATGGGATCCAAAAAATCACTTTGCCCATCCCAACCAGAAAGTAATAACAGGCCTGCTGCCAAAACTTCATTAATTGGAGCTATATTGGTTGCTGTACGATATCCTCTATGATGTAATGATCCTCCAGAACTATCTAATGATACTGTACATAGATCACGTTGGATATGAATATCTATCGAAAGATCAGGGTATTCTGTATCTACATCTGGTCTCTCTCCCGTTTCTTTTCTAAACAGATCCACAATCGCATCTTTTGTCTTTAATGCAATAAACTTAGAATGGCTAAAAATAGTAGAATTAACTGTGGCAGAAATAGCAAAAGTATCTTCTAAACTTAAATACTCTTGCCACCGTATACTCTGAATGAAATTATATATATCATTTTCGTTTCTTACTTTTTTGGAAGCAATTGGTTTTAGGATTTTTACTGCAGTTCTCAAACATAAATTTGCCTTATACATAAAACCAGTGTCCCCATAAAAACTTACCATACGATTCCCTATTTCTACTTTTTGAGCACCTATTTTTCTAAGTTCACTTGCAAGAACTTCTTCAAAACCATAAAGGGTTTTGGCTACCATTTTAAACGAATTACCCACTATTCTCTTTTTCGACACGAAGGTATTTAAATTTTTAAGTGTAAAGGTTTAAAACTTTAAACGACTTCTATAATTAAACCGTAAAAATACACTAATTTTGCGCTCTATGCTAAAAGATTCAACAATGTGGTATGCATCATGGTTTGACACGCCATACTATCATATCTTATATAAAGACAGAGATCATACTGAAGCTAAAGATTTTATGGATAATATCACTAAGTATCTAAGCTTAGAAACTGGTGAAAAAATTTTAGATTTAGCTTGTGGTAAAGGTCGACATAGTATCTATTTAAATACATTAGGTTATGATGTAACTGGAGTAGATCTCTCTAAAAATAGTATTGAATATGCTTCACAATTTGAGAACGAAACCTTAAAATTTAGGGTGCATGATATGTGTCGGCCGTATTCTAAGAAATTCTCTGCCGTTTTTAATCTTTTTACCAGTTTTGGTTATTTTGACAAGGAAGAAGATAATCTAAATACGATTAAGGCTATTAAATCAAATCTAAATGAAAAGGGATTCGGTGTTATTGATTTTATGAATGTTGATTATATCATTCAGAATCTGGTAGCCCAAGAAACAAAAGAAGTTAATAATATCATATTTAATATTAAGAGGTACTATCAAGATGGATATATCTTTAAAGAAATTAAATTTAGAGATAATAATGAGGATTTTTTATTTACCGAACGTGTTAAAAGCATTACACTAAGTGATTTTAAAAATTATTTTACAAATGCTAATGTAAATTTATTGGATATTTTTGGCAATTATCAACTTCAGAAATTTGACAAAACTACTTCACCAAGACTTATATTAATTTTTAAATAGTGTACAACTATATATTATCCATAACAGCTGTATTTATAGGAGCTTTATTAGTTTTTATTTTTAAAACTTCTAATCAAAAGAGCTTAAAACTACTTTTAGCATTTAGTGGTGCTTTTCTTCTTGCGATTACTATTTTTGATTTATTACCAGAGGTATTCGAAGATAATCTATTTGCAAAACGTACCGGTGTTTGGATTATGATCGGTATTCTTCTTCAAAAAGTATTAGAATACTTCTCTAAAGGAGCAGAACATGGGCATATTCATCTTCACGAAGAAACTCGTCAGATTCCAAAATTATTATTCATTAGTTTAGGCCTGCATGCCATTCTAGAAGGGTTTCCGATACATCATACAGATGGGATTTTATTAGGTATAATCATACATAAAATTCCTATTGCTATGATTTTGACTACATTTTTATTAAATACCAAAATCAAAAAAAGTGTCATTATTATATCATTGACTCTATTTGCTCTAATGACTCCGCTAGGTACTTTTATTGCTGAAAATTTTACTATGATTCAGAATTATTATAAAGAAATTACTGCATTAGTTATTGGCATATTTCTACATGTGTCTACTACAATTCTCTTTGAGAGTAATGAAGGGCACAAATTTAACATTACAAAACTTATGGTTATTCTTATAGCTACAGTTACAGCATATATCATATAATGTTTAGTAAATTAGAATCAAAACAAATACGTCAGGAATTCTGGACCAGTTTTGGTAAAGAATACCCTCGTAAATGGTTACTGTATAATACCAAAATTAAAGATGTAACTCTTAAGTTTACATTTACTACAAAAAAGGCCCAAGTATCTATTGATATCGAACCCTATGATAAGATCATCAAGGCATATTATTATGAGAAACTTATTAGTTTAAAAAAGATTCTTACTAGTGAATTTATAGAAGATATTGTTTATGATGAATTCTACGAACTTGATAGCAGTAAAGTTATATCTCGTATCTATGTAGAAATAGATAATGTAAGTATTCATAATAGAAATACCTGGCCAGAAACCATGATCTTTTTATCAAAAAACATGGATAAACTTGAGGAGTTTTTCTTAGAATATAAAGAATATATTAGTGATTAAGTTTAGTTACTAATAACATACGATAATCATCTATCGGCTACATGCTCCTTACAAAAAAATAGTATTCTACTCTTAAAGATTAAAATTGATTGGTTTAAAGACGATCTCATTTTATGCAAAAATTGATATAAATACTGTTTATCCACGACTGCAGTTATTCTAAAAACAATTTCATTTAAAATCGATATAAAAACTATTTAATTACATAGGTAATTATTCTAAATATACAATCATACAAAAGTAAGTTTAAGACTACAATATATTATGTTTATTAAATAAAAATCATTACTTAATCATGATTTTATGTATTTAAACTGATAATTTAGTTTTTTTTTAATATATTTAGGTGCCCCAAAATCTATGCTGAACATGAAGATTGTCAAAATTAAGAAGCATTACATATGTTTACTATGTATAAGTTTTCTTTATTCTGTTGTATACACTCAACAATATGAAGAAATGTCTTTTACAGAATTAGAAAACGCAATTATCCATACTGAAGACCATTTAAATTCAACAATAAGAAGGGCCAATGGCATAATGATTATTGAAACGATAATTGATATTTCCGAAAAATTTAATCCTAAACAAGAATATTATTTAAAAGGGTACTCCTATAATTTACTAGGAAAAATTCACTTTTCGACTAAAGATTATAAAGAAGCACTTAAAAATTATAAAATAGCAGAATTATTTGTAAAAGAGCTTGAAGGATTTCAGGAACTATCTATAGATATAAACAACAACATTGCTCTAGTTTACATAAATGGGTTTAACAAACCCAAAAAGGCTCTTAAGAGGATAAAGCATATTTATGAAAAATCTGATGATTTAAATGAAAATTCGCAACATATTTTAGCCTTAAACCTGGCTAATATTTATATAAAAACAAAGAATTATAATAAAGCGTATCATCTATTAGAAAAATGTAAAAAATACTTTATTAACCAACAACAGCCTTCAAAATTAGCTACCACCTATACTAGCTATGGTGAATATTATTATCGTAAGAAAAAATATAGTACTGCTATAAAATATTATGAGTTAGCTGCTACTATTGCAGAAAAAAATCAATTGTTTAGACAAGCAATGACCATTTACAAAAAATATGAAGATTTATTGGTTAAAATCGGAAGAGAAGATAAGGCATATCTAATTCTAAAAAAATATACGAAGCATCATCAAACTGCACTCGAAATAGAAAAATTAGAAGCCGAACAATATAAAAAGCAGTTAATCGTAAGTGAAGAAAAAAACACTATAGAAACTCAAAAAGCACAACAATCAAAGACTATATCTATTTTTACGGTCTCTTTATTGCTATTATGTTTAATACTCTTCTGTTTCTTTATTTATAATCATAGAAAAACAAAAATCCTCGGAAAATCTCTTGCTTTACGTAATAAACAACTTAAAATTTCTAAAGAAAAATCTGATCATCTGGCAGCCGTAAAAACAAAATTTATATCCACTGTTAGTCATGAGCTCAGAACTCCGTTATATGGAGTGGTAGGATTATCATCAATCTTAATGGAGCGAATTAAAGATGAAGAAAATCATAAGTTTATAAAACTAATGAAGTTTTCGGCAGATCATTTACTTAATCTTATTAATGATGTACTTCAGGTTTCTAAAATGGAATCTTATGAAATACTTCTTGACAAATCTACTTATGATATTAAAAATCTAGCAGATGATATTAAAAACTCTTTCGAATATCAAGCAGATAAAAACGGAAATACTTTGCACCTTAATTTTGATCCCAATATTCCCAATTTGCTTATTGGTGATTCTGTGAGGTTATCCCAAATCTTTATTAATCTTATCAGTAATGCTAATAAATTTACCAAGAACGGAAATATTTGGTTAAATTTTGTAAACCCAGTTATTACTGATAATACGGTTCAAATAACATTTGAAATAAAAGATGACGGAAGAGGGATTCCTTTAGACAAACAAGACATAATTTTTGATAAATTTTCTCAGGCCAATTCTAAGGATCATACCACAGGTACTGGTCTCGGTTTACATATAGTTAAGAACTTGGTTGATCTGCATGGGGGAGATATTAAAATAAAAAGTACTCCAGGGCAAGGTTCTACATTTTATTTTACTATCTCTTTTGAAATTGATACCGTGAGTGAAGTTAATACCACAGCAAATAACACCAAAAATTGTATCTCATTACTAAATACCAAAGAGTATAACATTCTAATTGTTGAGGATAATAAAATAAATCAAATAGTCACCCAAAACATTCTTAAAACAAAGGGGTACTATTCTGAAATTGCTGATGATGGACTGATAGCGATCGAAATGGTAAAAGAAAAAAAGTATGATCTTATATTAATGGATTTAAATATGCCAAATATGGGTGGAATGGAATCTACTAAAATAATTAGAGAATTCAATTCTGATGTACCTATCATAGCGTTAACCGCCTCAGATACCCAAGATACAATAAAATCCATACTTAACGTAGATTCTGGTTTCAGTGATTTTATGAGAAAACCATACAAAAGTGAAGAATTTTTCAGAAAAATTGAATTGAATATTACCAGTACAATCTCAAAAGCTTCGTAAAATAATTCTAATAAAACAGGAAATAGATTCCTGCTTTTATATCAAAACGTTAATTCTTTACCAATAAAAAGAAGAGGAATTTATATTATATGTTTAGTAGATGACCGAGGTTATTAAAATCATGAAATAAGGTGATATCCCAGATTACAGATACGCTAAGACAAAACAATAAAAAAATAAAATCCATTTTGTACTCTATCACAATAAATTTATAGTACCTTTTTTTTCATATATTTAGCCAATTCTTTTGCCAATTTTGCATAGCATTCGGTAATCTTATATCCAGAATAAAAATCTGCCCCCAATGGACTGCCTCCTGGCATTCTTTTAAATGTCATTTTCAACATAATATCTTCTGGATTCGACTTTTTATAAATATAGATATCTGCAGTTAATTCTGCTCTATAATGCCTGGTTGCAAACACGCCATAACCTGGATACATCCAAGTTGTATGGATTTTTATGATATATTCTGCTCCTTTTTCTCCAACCACTATTTCTTTATTTGTAAACCTTTTATTAAAAGATTCTATGAACCTAGGTTCAAATCGCTCTTTTCTATTTAAAAACCATGATTTTTTAAACTCTTCACCCAAGCCAGCTTGTTTTTCTTCTAGTGTTTTTACTTTTTTTTCTAAAAAAGCTTCTTCAGTTTTAAACTTAGGAATCTTAATATCCAAATAATTAAACACTAAATCATATTCAGATATTTCGGATAAAGCTTTAGGGTTACCCAAGATCTTTTTTTGTGAAAAAAGAAAGCATGAACAAAAAGCGAATAACACTAAAAAAAACAATTTTCTCATTTTATCAATATTTAACAGAGTATTTTCAATTCAATCATAAAAAAAACCCTTCATTAGTAATGAAGGGTTTTCAAGGAAGGCGGCGACCTACTCTCCCACGATTGTAGTACCATTGGCGCTAACGGGCTTAACTTCTCTGTTCGGAATGGT
>JAUIBW010000035.1 GCA_030427585.1 Bacteroidia bacterium | reverse complement strand
CAAGCACAAATTATCAGTACTAAATGCCGTTGCTAATAAATTAGTACTCAGAATTTTTGCTGTGGCCAAAAGAAATGAATCGTTTGTGAAATTAAGTGCATAAAAATTTGGTTTTATCTTAGAATGCTCAGTCCTCGAAACGAATAAAACAACGAATCCCGAACCCTGAGCCGTAGTCGAAGGGTAATTTGAAATACATCCTCTACACATGATGTATAGAGGAAGATACTCCCGATAGTTGGACGCAGCTATCGGGAGTGTTTTTTTGTTTTGACCTTCATGATTAATTACTATATTCGTGGAGAACTTCGTAAGCTACCCCAAATAATAAGTCATCATAAGTTTTAACATTGTCATAATTCTATATTTCTTTTTAAAATTATAAAGGAAATATTAGCAAAATTATGTTTATTAGCGATTAGCAAAGAAACCTACATGAGTCAAGAAAAAATTACACTTTCTCAACTTGAACAATATCTATCCAAAGCTGCGTGGATCTTAAAGGGCCCGGTGGACGCTTCGGATTTTAAGGTGTATATATTCCCTTTATTGTTTTTTAAAAGGATATCAGATGTCTATGATGAAGAATATCAAATAGCATTGGAAGAATCTGATGGAGATAAGGAGTACGCTTCATTACCAGAATTCCATCGATTTGAAATTCCAGAAGAATGCCATTGGACAGACGTTAGAGAAACTACATCCAATGTTGGATTGGCAATAGAAAAAGCATTACGTGGAATCGAAAAAGCTAATCAGGAATTCTTATACGGAATCTTTGGTGATGCTCAATGGAGTAATAAAAACAAACTTTCAGATCGCTTGCTAAATGATCTAATTGAACATTTTTCTCAATATAACTTGGCTAATAAGTTCGTAGATCCTGATATGCTTGGGCAAGCTTATGAATATTTAATAAAGCATTTTGCTGACCTTACTAATAAGAAGGCTGGAGAATTCTATACTCCTAGATCCGTTGTACATTTATTAGGATTGATATTGGATCCAAAAGAAGGAGAAAGTATTTATGATCCAGCTTGTGGAACAGGAGGGATGTTATTGGAATGTGTAGACCACCTTAAAGATAATAATGAAGATTATCGTACCCTAAAATTATTTGGACAGGAAAAGAACTTGACCTCTAGTTCGATTGCCCGAATGAATATGTTTCTACATGGTATAGAAGATTTCCAGATTGCGAGAGGTGATACTTTACGTAATCCAGCTTTTTTTGAAGCAGATGGATTAAAAACTTTTGATTGTGTAATTGCTAATCCACCTTTTTCTCTAAAGGAATGGGGAGCCGAAAACTGGGCAAATGATCCTTATGGGCGTAATATAGTAGGTGTGCCTCCAAAAGGTAATGGTGATATGGCTTGGGTACAACATATGATCAAATCTATGAACAGTACGGGTCGAATGACAGTGGTATTACCTCATGGTGCTTTGTTTAGAAAAGGAGCAGAAGGAAAAATCAGAAAAGCATTACTAGAACAAGATCTTCTAGAAGCGGTGATAGGATTAGGTCCTAATATCTTTTATGGGACTCAATTAGCTGCTTGTGTCATGGTATTTAAACAGCATAAAGAGCAAACTAAAAAAGGTAAAGTTCTATTTATTGATGCTTCCGATCAGGTACGTGTAGGTAGAGCTCAAAACTACTTGGAATCTACACATGTAAACCAAATTTTTGAATGGTTCACAGGATATAAAGATGTAGAAAATTATGTAAAAGTAGCTTCTCAAGAAGATTTGATAGAAAATGACTATAACCTGAATATTCCAGTATATGTAGAAAAGATCATAGAAGATAATGTACCATCTGTAGAAGAGGCATTAGAAGATCTTAAAAAGGCCTGGAAAGAAAGTCAAAAAGCTGAAAAGAGGTTTAAAACGATCTTAAAGGAGTTTTTATAAATATGGCGGGCGAAAAAAAAATAAACGAAATATTACTTTCCATTGATAATGGAGAATATACGATTCCTGAATTCCAGAGAGGGTATGTTTGGAACAGCAAACAAGTTAAAGAATTTTTTAGATCACTATATTTAGGTTACCCTTCTGGTAGTTTTTTAATATGGAAAACAAAAGAACCATCTAAAATAAGAGGCGAACAAAAGGATAGTAATTCAATCTTTCACCAGTTAATCTTAGACGGACAACAACGATTAACGACAATCTATACCATTTTTAAAGGAGAAACACCAGAATGGTATGAAGGTGTTTCATTAAGAACAGATTTATATTTTGATTTAGAGAATGAAGAATTTGAATATTTCATGCCAAAGAAAATGGTAAATAATTCAGAATGGATAAATGTTTCAGAGTTTTTAAAAAAAGGTGGAGTCAATAATTTTATAAAAAATCTAGAAGATTTAGAAGAGGACAAAAAATTGTATTTCTTAAAAAAAATCACAATTCTAAATAAATTAGATTCTATTAAAGATTACGGATATTATATTAAAGAAATAACACTTACTGACATCGAAAAAGTTGTCGAGATATTTAATCTTGTAAATAAAACAGGTACAACTTTAAATGAATCTGATCTAGCCCTTGCAATTATAACTTCTAATTGGCCAAATGTAAAAGATAAGTACAGAGAAGCAATAGAGAAATATAAAGTAGATAATTATAATTTTACTTTTAATTTTTTTACACGTTGCATTAATATTTTAACAACAGATCGTGGAAAATTCACATCTGATATAGCGGACATAACTGAAGAAGAATTTGAAGTAGCTTGGAAGAAACTTAATAAGATATTACCTCACATAATTAATGTACTTAGAGATAATGCTTATATCGATTCATCAGATAATTACAATTCGCTTTATGTGTTATATGTCTTGGTTTATTATTTATCTAAAAATGACCTAAATTTTAAAAGTGAAGAAGAAGCCAACAAAGCCATTTATTGGTTGTTCACAGCATTACTTTGGGGGCGTTTTAGTGGATCTTCCGAATCCTATTTAGAAAAAGACATGAATGTTATTAAAGAAACTAATTCTATTGATGGGTTAATTAATGAAATGCATTTATATCGAGGAAGCAATTTATCATTAAGACCAGACGATCTTGCACTTCAAGGTATAAGAAGTAAAATTTATAATTTGTTCTATTGTGCAATAAGAGCTCAAAATGCAAAAGATTGGACTAATCCAGCTATTAGTTTGTATTCAAAAAACGTTGGCTATAATAATAAACTACAGAAGCATCATATTTTTCCAAAAGCATTTTTATATAAAAAATTAAACTCATCTAATTCAATACATAAGGCATTAGTAAATGAAATTTCTAACATGTCTTTCATTACACAGCAATCAAACATAGATATTCTAGATGCAGATCCTGCAATTTATTTACCTAAAATAGACCAAATACAACTTCGCAAACAGTTTGTGCCAACAAACGAAGAGAACTATACGATAGATAATTACGAACTCTTTTTAGAAGAAAGGCGAAAGTTATTATGTAAGGGATTAAATAAGTTTTTAACACAATATTATTTAAGTAAAGATGAAAATGCTATTCCGGAAGATTTAACTAGCTATAATAATGAAATTGAAGTCATTGAATTTGCATTAAGAGATCTTATTAGTCTAAAACTTACTGATGCTTCTGATGAAGATGCATATTTAGAATTTATACCGCAACACATAATTGATAAAGTGAATGGCAGAATTTTAAATTGGATAATGAAAAATCCAGGAGAAGATAATGCTCAATTTACAGACATAAGAAGAAGACTTGACTTCTTTGATTTACATGAATATAAAGATGTTATCACAAGTAAAATAGTATGGAACTTATTTGAAGATAATTTTGGAAGTAAAAGAGTATTGATGAATAGGTTTAGTCAATTAGGTGAGCTTAGAAATAGCATAAGACATAGTAGAGATATTACCGAGGCTACATTTAAGGATGGTGAAGCTGCAATTTCTTGGTTTACCTCAGTATTGCGAAGTATAATTAAAACTAATCGGCTAGAATTAAAAGATTAACATGACCCAACAACAACTAGAAAAATACCTTTGGGGAGCCGCTACCGCACTACGTGGTACTATTGATGCAGGAGATTATAAACAATATATATTTCCATTATTATTTTTTAAACGTATCTGTGATGTCTATGATGAAGAGTATGAAAAGGCGCTAGAAGAAAGCGATGGTGATATTGAATATGCAGCTTTTGCAGAGCATCATCATTTTCAAATACCAGAAGGAGCTCATTGGAATGATGTACGACAAGTTACTACCAATGTTGGGGTAGTCTTGCAAGATGCGATGCGAGGAATTGAAAAAGCAAACCCTGATACACTCTACGGAATTTTTGGTGATGCTAGTTGGACTAATAAAAACAGATTATCTGATGAAACTTTGATTAATCTAATCGAACACTATTCTCAGCATACGCTAAACTTAAAAAACGTACCCGATGATCAATTAGGGAATGCTTATGAATACCTAATCAAAGAATTTGCAGATGATAGTGGTCATACAGCAGCAGAGTTTTATACCAATCGTACGGTGGTAAAACTCATGACCATGATTATGGATCCGCAACCAGGAGAGAGTGTTTATGATCCTACCTGCGGATCTGGAGGCTTACTATTAAACTGTGCTTTGCATCTTAAAGAAGAAGGCAAAGAATACCGAACGCTTAAACTCTATGGTCAGGAAATCAATTTGATTACCTCTGCTATTGCCCGTATGAATATGTTTATGCACGGTATTGAGGAGTTTAAAATCGTAAGGGGAGATACCCTAGCTAAGCCAGCTTTTATGGAATATGATGAGTTGAAGAAATTTAATGTAATCCTGGCTAATCCACCTTACTCTATTAAGGCGTGGGATCGTAAAAGTTTTGAAAATGATCCCTATGGACGTAACCTTTGGGGAACACCCCCACAAGGATGTGCCGATTATGCATTCCAACAACATATTCAAAAGAGCTTGGATACCAATAATGGAAGGTCTATTTCACTTTGGCCACATGGTATTTTGTTTAGAGAATCTGAGGCCGAAATGCGTAGAAAGATGATTGAAGAAGATTTGGTAGAATGTGTTATTGGGTTAGGGCCTAATTTATTTTACAATTCTCCTATGGAAGCTTGTTTACTGATCACAAATAATAAGAAAGAAGAACATAAAAAAGATAAAATTCTTTTTATCAATGCAGTAAATGAGGTAAAACAAGAAAAAACTATTGGTTTTCTTGAGCCAAAGCACGTTAGCAAAATATTTAAAGCGTATGAGAATTTTAAGAACGAAGAAAAATTTACAGCTTTAGTTAATACTGATGATGTTCTTAAACAAAATAGTAACATGTCAATTAGTTTATATGTTCGCCCAGATGAATTAGAACTTACTAATGAAATGTCATTTGATGAAACCTATAAAAACTGGCAGAAATCCTCAGGTGAACTAAAAAAATCGATGAATCAACTTTTTCAAATACTTGAAAATTAATGGTAGAAGTATTAGCAAGAAACTTGAGTATAGATAAAACCTCTTGGTCATTGGTGAAGTTTGGAGATGTAGTAATAGAACCCAAAGAATCTACTAAAGATCCTATTGCCGATGGTATAGAACATGTAGTGGGGCTCGAACACATTGATACCGAAGATATCCATTTAAGAAGATCAGCAAGTATTGCTGATAGTACAACATTTACTAAAAAGTTTGCAAAAGACGATGTTTTGTTTGGACGTAGAAGAGCGTATCTAAAAAAAGCAGCACAAGCTTCTTTTAACGGAATCTGTTCCGGAGATATCACAGTGTTTAGAGCAAAAGAAAATTTACTACCAGAGCTACTTCCTTTTGTTGTAAATAATGATAAATTCTTTGATTATGCGGTAAAACACTCCGCTGGTGGACTATCTCCCAGGGTTAAATTTAAAGATTTAGCCAATTACCAATTTTTCCTCCCACCGAAAGAGCAACAAACCAAACTTGCAGAATTGCTTTGGGCGATGGATGAGGTGATTGAGAGGGAGATTTCATTAAAAAATAATTTAGAAAATTCTCTTAACTCATTTATTAAAAAAATTTTTACAGATGAGATAATAATGAAATCTGATAAAGATACAATAAAGTGTAAATCACTATTTCAGACAAAATGGGAACTTAGGTCGTTTCCTGTAAATTGGAAAACAATGAAATTAGCCGAGGTTCTTGAGAATACTCAGAATGGATTTGCGGAAGGTAAAAGAGATGAAAGAGGAATACCACAATTACGAATGAATAATGTAACTCGAGAGGGCCGAATAGATTTAGAGAAGATTGCTATGATTCCTAAAAGGAACAATATAGAACGTTATTTTATTAGTAAGAATGATGTTCTATTTTGCAATACTAATAGTGAAGATTTAGTCGGTAAAAGTATTCTTGCCACTTCCGATATCGAAAATTTTTCATTCAGCAATCACTTTACTAGACTTAGGGGACGAAAAGAGTTGATCACTCAAAAATTTCTATATCTGTGGTTAAAATTTCATTTTGATATTGGATTATTTGAAAGATTATGTACTAGATGGATTGGTCAAGCCGCTGTTCAAACTGAGAGTTTAATCCGTTTACAAATTATAATCCCACCAATAGAGGAACAAGATTACGCCGGCAATTATTGTCAAAAAATTGAAGATAATATTGATATTTTAAAGGTTAAGGTAGAAAGTTCTAAATCCCTTCAAAAAAGTTTAATTAATCAGATTTTTTGAAACTTATCATAAAACTAAAAGGCATATGTTAAATCTAGTCAATGTTCATGAAGAAGTTTACCAGTTTCTTATTGAGAAAAGAAAGATAGATAACAAACTTAGGTTTACATTCAGAAAGAGTAATCATTCAAATAGACTAGAAGAAGGATATTGGTTTTATGGTAATGAAGATTATTTTGCTATATCTTTTTGGACGGGAATGGATTGGAAAAATAGAACACCTAATATTTCTTTCATAATTGATAAAAAAGGTAATTGTTCTTTAGAAATAAACGTTTCTGACTCTGGTCTAAAAAGGGTTTTTGTAGAACAAAATTTGATTAATCCGTTGGATTTGTATCGTCATGGCCGTAGATATAAAAAAGATTATTATAATGATCCTTTTCACTATCTCAATACGTTAGAGCATTTTTTGTCTTTTGATAAATTAATAATTGATGAAGCTTTAACAGATCAACGATATAGTTCAATATTTCCAGAAAATTATACGGAAAATCAAATTACTAGTATAACTCAAGAAGAATTTATTAAGAGACATAATAAAATAAAACAATACCGAGATTTAAAGAGTAAGTTTTTCAAAGAAGAAGATGATTTTTGGGTTAAAGAAGATAAACCAAGTAAAATTCATAGCTTAATTATTGAGGATTATGGAAAGATAGAAAAAGTTGTTCTACCAATCGATAGTAAAAAAAATCAATGGGTTTTTTTAACCGGAAAAAATGGTTCAGGCAAAACAAATTTATTAAGAGCCATAGCGACATTTTTAGGAAATAGATTATTAAGTAAGCAAGAGATTGAAAATAATATGGATTTCTATATTCAAATGGATCTTGTATTTCAGAATGATCTTTTTATCTTAGAAAGATCCCTAAATAATGATGTGAGAGGTAAAAAACGTCCTGTAGTTCAGGGTTTGGCAATGTATGGACCTTACAGGTTAGACATAGTTAAGGATAGAGTAGGAAGAAAAAGGTTTAATCAATCCCTAAACAAAAAGGGATCATTTGAATCTTTATTTGGTGTAGGAAAACCTTTGTTAAGTATTGATAAACAATTTGAATTATGGAAAACAGGAAATTCTAAGGAAAGGCAATTATTTGAGAAAAGAGAGTACTATATAAAGTCAGTATTGATTGATATTGTTGATGATTTAATTGATATTCGATTTAAAAATGAGGACAAGAAACTAACTAAATATGTTTTTGAAGATGAAGGAAATGGAGAGTATTTGTTAGATTGGAATGATTTATCATCAGGTACTAAGAGCACCATAGCTATGATCGGAGATATTTTAATTCGATTATACGATCAACAAAGAGACATATTCGATCCGGCTGAGCTTAGAGGAATAGTAATTATTGATGAAATTGATCTTCATTTACACCCCAAGGCTCAAAAAGATTTGGTTATAAATTTGACCAAAACTTTTCCTAATATTCAATTTATAGTTTCTACTCATAGCCCTATACCCCTTTTGGGTGCTAATAAAAATAGTCGCTTCTTCAATGTGAAAAAAGTTAATGACAATATTCAGATAAATAGGTTAGATCATATAGAAAATTATATAAAAGAATTACTTCCTAATGCACTATTAACTTCAGATTTATTTAATCTTGATTCGATTAAATCTATTCAAAATAATAAATATACTTTAGGGTCTAGCGCAGACACAATGTTAGATTTTAAATATATAAATGATTTATCAGAAAAGAATAAACTGAAAAATCCAGATGATGCAGCTTTCATTGAAAATTTAAAATCTAAATTGAATGAAAAAAATTAATAAAAATCAAATAGTTAGACCAAGAAATTTGATATCGGGTTGGGCTGCTTATGATAATGCAATTAATAAGCTTAAAATAAGTGCTTGTTGGCCAAATAATCATTCTAAAATTTATAGATCAGATATTGTAAAAGATGAATTAAATAAATATTATAACTCCCATTGTGCATTTTGTAATCAAATACCTAAAGGTAGTCCTCTTCAAGTAGAGCATTTTAGACCTAAAGATGGAATTAAAAATGAAAGACATACTGGTTATTATTGGTTGGGTTATGAATGGACTAATTTACTTTTTTCTTGTGGAAATTGTAATACAAAAAAAAGTAATCATTTCCCCTTGGAGCCAGGTGGTATTAGAGTTTTAGGTCCAACAATTATATCTAATAGAATATCATTAATTCATAATCTGTTTAATTCTAGGGACCTAAAAAATGAAAAACAGATTTTACTAAATCCTGAAATAGATAATCCTGATGATCATTTGATATATTTACCATCAGGCAAATTACATCATTTGACTTCTAGAGGAGAATATTCTATAAAGAAGTATGATTTAAATAGAGATGAACTTTTTCTGTTAGGAAGAAAAAAAATATTAGATGATATAATAGTTAAGTTCACAAAAAGACTTGATAGATATTGTAAAGGTGATAGTATATTTAAACAGACAGCCATAGAAATTATTGATATTATCGAGGAAGAAATAATTGGTCCTATTCGAAATAAGGATTCTTTTGATCATTTTAGACTAGTAATCTTCAAAAATTATAAAGAATATATACTTAATAGATTTACAATAAGTAAACAAATACTATTATTGAATTATGTATTTAATAGTTTAAATAATGGATTAAATTTATAATATGTCATTCAACGAACTCAATAGTGTAGAGCATTATATCATTCATCAACTTAGTGGTATTAATCTTAATGATACTCAAGCTGCAGAACCAACAGCTATATATGGCAATGAATGGATATATAAACCTGCATCAGCGTTAGGTCGTGGAGTGAATGAAGTGTTAGTAGAGTCTGAGGTTAAAGAGGCACTCATTCGTTTAAATCCTGAGATTGATGCAAATCCGGATTTAGCAGATGAGGTGATTTATAAATTACGTGCCATTTTGATTGCAGTAAACCAAACCGGTTTAGTTCGTGCTAATGAAGAGTTCTATAAATGGCTCTCAGGTGATAAAACCATGCCTTTTGGTGAAAATAATCGTTATGTCCCGGTTCGACTCTTAGATTTTGAGGATCTGTCTAATAACTCCTATAACATCACCAATCAATATCGTATTCATCATAGAGAGACAAAAATACCTGATATTGTATTATTAATCAATGGAATTCCGGTAGTTATAGGAGAGGTTAAAACTCCTATTCGTCCGTCCGTGAGTTGGTTAGATGCTGCTCATGAAGTACATGATATCTACGAAAATGCTGTTCCACAATTATTTGTGCCTAATATTTTATCTTTTGCTACAGAAGGAAAAGAATTATATTATGGTGGAGTACGCACGACTTTAGAGTTTTGGTCTCCCTGGCGCATAGAAAATGATGATACCGCGTTAGCAAAGCAATTAGGGTTGGGAGAAATAGGCAAGGAACTATCTGATCTATTACATCCTAAACGATTATTGGATATCCTACGGAACTTCTCATTGTTTACTTCGGATAAGAAAAAAAGAAGAATCAAAGTACTATGTCGTTTTCAACAATATGAAGGTGCTAACAAAATAGTAGCACGGGTTAAAGAAGGAAAGATCAAAAAAGGATTGATCTGGCATTTTCAAGGGTCAGGAAAATCACTGTTGATGGTTTTTGCGGCACAGAAATTACGTAAAGATCCTTCTTTAAAAAGTCCAACAGTTTTAGTATTAGTAGATCGTACGGACCTGGATACTCAAATTTCAGGAACATTTAATGCCGCAGATGTGCCCAATGTAGAAACTACAGATAGTATTACAGAGTTGCAACAACTGTTGGAGCGAGACACCAGAAAGATTATTATTTCTACCATTTTTAAGTTTAGAGATGCCAAACCCAACATGAATACCCGTGAGAATATCATTGTATTGGTAGATGAAGCGCACCGTACGCAAGAAGGGGATTTGGGTCGCCAGATGCGAGCAGCCTTACCAAATGCCTTCTTATTTGGCTTAACAGGTACTCCGGTAAATAAAGCTGATAAAAATACATTTTGGGCATTTGGATCAGAAGACGACGAAGGAGGATATATGTCTCGATACACTTTTTATGATTCTATACGTGATGATGCTACCAAACCGCTTCATTTTGAGCCTCGTTTGGTCGATGCACATGTGGATAAAGAAACCATCGACAAAGCCTTTGCAGAATTTAAAGAAAGTGCTGCCTTAACAGATGAGGAAGCTGACGCTTTAAATAAGAAATCTGCAAAAATGGCTGCATTCCTTAAAGCACCGGAGCGTGTCGCCAAAATAGTAGAAGATATTGCAGAGCATTATCAAACAAAAGTTGCACCACATGGTTTTAAAGCGATGATTGTTACACCAGATCGCTATGCTTGTGTGCAATACAAAGAAGAATTAGATAAGTACTTTCCAGAGGATGCCAGCAAAGTAGTGATCTCTACTTCTGCCAATGATGATTTTGAGTTTAAACAAAAATGGGGAATTGATAAAAGCCAACAGGAAAAGATCGTTGAAGAGTTTAATGATGCTACTTCAGATCTTAAGTTTATCATTGTTACCGCTAAGCTCTTAACAGGTTTCGATGCACCGGTATTACAAACTATGTATCTTGATAAATCCTTAAAAGATCATACGCTATTACAGGCAATTTGTCGAACCAATCGATTATATCCTAATAAGAGTTTTGGTAGAATAGTAGATTATTTTGGTGTTTTTGATGATACTGCCAAAGCGCTAGAATTTGATGAAGAAAGTGTAAAGAATATCATTTCGAATCTTTCAGAGTTAAAAGGTAAATTGCCTAAAGCAATGGAGAATACCTTACAACATTTTGAAGGAGTAGATAGAACTATAAAGGGTTTCGAAGGTTTAGAAGCTGCTCAGAATGCCATAAATACTAATGAAAAGAAGGACGCCTTTGCTAAGGACTATAAATACCTTTCTAAACTATGGGAATCCTTATCCCCAGACAAGATATTAGATATATACCAACAAGATTACAAATGGTTATCTCAGGTATTTGAATCGGTTAGACCAGCTTCAGATAATATAGGTAAATTATTATGGTTTTCATTAGGTACTCAAACTACCAAATTAATTCATGAAAACATTCATGTTGGAGAAGTACATCATTTAGAAGAGTTTGTACTAGATGCCGATGTAATCGAAGATATATTTAATAACCCGGATCCTAAAAATGCTAAGAAATTAGAAAAGATTCTTGTTAAACGTTTTAAAAAACATGCTGGAGATCCCAAGTTCAAAAAACTAAGTGAACGCCTTGAAGAACTTAGAGACAAAGCAGAACAAGGTTTAATATCATCAATAGAATTTGTAAAAGAACTCTGTAAAATAGCCAAAGAAACAGTTCAGGCAGAAAAGGAATTAGAAGAACTGGTTCAGGAAAAAACTCCAAAGGCTGCCTTAACAGAACTGTTCTTGGAACTAAAAACAAATCAAACACCTGCAGTGGTTGAACGCATCGTAGATGATATCGATGCTATCGTTAGAGTTGTTAGTTTTCCAGGTTGGCAAAAAACCAGTTCTGGAGAACGCGAAGTACAAAAATCTCTTCGGAAAGCATTATTAAAATACAAATTGCATAAAGATCAACTTTTGTTTGATCGAGCGTATGCTTATATTAAAGAGTATTATTAGATATACGTTCGAATTTGGTTTGAACCATAAATATTCTTTATTTTAACACAAAATTACCCTTAATTAGCAGAGGCCAATTAATTACCCCAGGGCTCTATTATTATTTATTCTATAATCGTTATTGCAATGTGCAGATCAAAATATACTCTGTATTGGGTATAGGATTGTTTGCAAAAAACTACTTGTTTTACAATGTCATTATAAATCATCAAAAAGATTATGATAAAAAAAATACTTCTCTTCATTGTTATATTATTTCACGTACATAGTATATACTCTCAGTCTAAAGATTTAACCAAAGTCACATTCGAAATAGATAAAGGAGACTTTAAAACAGCATTACCGTTTGATGAAAAGTTTAAAATTGTTTTTGAATCCAGTGAAGAAATTGAAGCGATTAGGATACGGTATAGAGTTAAAAATACTGTAAAAAATGATGCAAATTGCTCTAATAATGGAGATAAAGAGTTGGACGAGAATAGACACTATTTTCAGTACCTAAACGCTAACGATTGTGGGTATATTGAAAAACCTTTAAAAACAGTTAAATCTAAAGTTTTTTCTATCTCGGATATAGGGCCTATTCATCCTAATACACCTTATGAATTTGAATTCGAAATTTTTACCAATGGAACTTTATCTGATGATAATACTAATGTATTAAAAGGAGAACTACTAAAGGCGGTAAAAAAACTTTATTTAGTTAAATCATTACCTAGGCCTGATGATATAAAGAGTAGTATCGCTGGCGTAATTAACAAAAATGCACCAGAACTATATGAAAAGGATGGAAATCAAACAAAAATAAAAGATATCATTATTGGAGATTTGCCAACTCTAATATCTGATTTACAATTGAATTACAATACTTTAGGTCAAACTAAAAATAATTATGATCAAAACGTTCAAAATGTTAAGACTGTTTTTTCTGCTAGTTTTACAAATGACTTACTATCTGTATCCGAAAAAATAGATGATAAGACTATTAAATACAAAGAATTATTAACAACTTCGGTTAATGGACTTTTGCCTAATTACGGTAAAGTTACTTTACAGGATATGTTAATTTTTTTAAAAACGGATTGTAAACGGAATAATACATATTTGTTTTCAATATTAGATGGACAATCAAAATATAATGGTTTAATACCTGAAGTTTTACCCGATAATAAAAGATATCACACAGAATCTTTACAACTCCTGGCTGCCACATTTTCGATATTAGTGGATCTTGAAGATAGTACTGGAACATTATTTTTTGCTAACAGAAAAGATGATCTGAACAATATCATAAGTGAACTTTCTGCTCCTGATGATTCAACTAACTTAATCACACTTTCTAAAACAATAAATTATTCACGAGATCAAATGAAGGTAGAATCCAATGCAATACCTGATGTTATTACAAATAGATATTTTAAAAAAGACCTGGTAACAAGCTACGAAACTACTATAGATGTAGAATCAGAAGCTATACCCTATATTAACTTAGATTTAGGTTTATTATACGCAACAGAATTGAATGATTTTTTTGCTCTACAGATAGTTAATTTTCATCGTAAACCAGTCAATAGAAAAAGTCATTTTTCTAATTTGAAAAAATGGGATAAGTTTTGGAAACAAACGAGCCTTCAAATAGGTATCGCTCAAAAATTAGGAAGTGATAATGATAATTATAAAGGGTTATTAGGTGATGTAGGGACGCCATATTTTGGTGCAGGGTTTAGGATTAATAGATTCTTAAGAGTTGGGGCTGGTTTAATACTTTATGAATTAGAAAATACCAATCCAATTATAAGTAAAACAATAACAAAAGGTTCTCCTTCATTTACAATTTCAATAAATTCCAGTTTATCTGGAGCACTAGGTGTAATTGGAGATCTACTTAATATAGCAAAATAATGAAACCAAAACTGTCAACAAAAATTATCGCGCAAACACCAATTGGCAATCTTATTTTTTCAGAATCAGGTGGAGGTACAAGTGAATCTTGTTCTATCAATATCAAAATTATACCTAAATTTTATGCTGGTGGACCGCAAGAAATAGAATGTGGCTTAAGATTACGGATCAAAGATCAACTGTATTTAAAATTTGATAATGATCAGCACGAAATATATAAACATTATGGTGTTATCTCTGGAGAATTTACCGATTCGTTCTCTTTTAAACTTTTTTCTAAAGTTTCATTAGAAGATTTAAAGTTAATTATAAATGCAATTATTAAAATTGAAATACTAGATTGCAAATATTCAGACAGAAAATGGATGAATAGTGTGATTTGGAGAATCGCTTAAAATAAAGTATATGGAAACTAAAAGCAGATACATCTATTCACTTTTTACTTTTGTTTTGTTGTTTTTTTTCTCTTCCTGTGATACAAAGGAAGAACCTACAGATCCTTCCGATATCATAGAGCTTCAAATTTTGGATAGCGGTGCTAATACAATATTTAAAGATATTATAAGTGACGGAGAAACTGTTGTTATATTACAAGCTAAAATTCCAACTAATGCTGATGAAGGATTTAGAACAGTTACCTTTAAAAAATCAGGAGGAGAATTTCATGGAATAGACTCAGAGGATGGTACCAGAATAGTAGATAATGATGGTATTGCTCAAATAGAACTGAAAGTACCTTTAAATGAAGATATACTCTTTGCATCGGCAGAAATAGGAAAAGAAGCAAACGTTTTTAAAAGTGAAGCAAGCTTAGATTTAGTGCCAATTACCGAAGTAATTAGCCTTAAATTATTAAATGACCAGGGTCAAGAAATAAGTACAGGGATTCAGGCAGATGGGTATTCTAGTATATTCCTGGAAGCCACGATTAATGAACGTTTAAACTCTATTGAACAAGTTAAGTTCTTAAATTCTGGAGGAGGTGCTTTTCAAGGGGTTTTTACTGAAGAAGTAATAAAGACCCTTAATGATATGAATAAGGCGATAATAGAGTTGGTTGTACCAGTAAATGTAAATGAACTGTTTTTTAAGGTTCACGTTAAGGATAAAGAAACTTTTTTTGACGAGAAAAAATTACAATTGGATAGAGCTTATGCAGATGAGATCATTATTGAACCCAAAAATGCTGTGATGAATTTGAATAGCGAAAACGAAATTTCCGTGTTTCTAAAAAGGAATCAAGGTTTTGTAAGTGTAGGAACCTCTGTTGAGTTTGAAGCTTTCCAACTTATTAATGGAATAGAAAAACCAGTTGGTAGATTCCTCGGTTTATCAGAAGCTCTCTCAGATGAGAATGGAAAAATTACAACTAATTTTAAAACCGATACAAAGAATATTGATGTAGCCGAAACTATTTTTATTAGAGTAACTGCTTTGAATGATATGAATCAATCTTTTAATACTAAAATACAAATTGATATAGAGTAAAATTTTCCGCAAAGGTTTCAAAATCGGCCTGCCTATAAATAGTTAGTAAGAAAATATAACAAATTTTAAGTTTTATTTAAGAAAAAACCTCCAAACCCCACTTATATAAATGCTATAGTTTCAAAAAATAAAACTCATATTAGGAGAGTTACAAATACAAAAAACGTTCTTTTATTTTCAATATTTTGGTATGATATATACCGAATCTGGTTATTTTTCCTCTTCCGGATCATCATCTTAAAATTTTGTTAGTACTTGTGAATATTTGTGTATATTTAATCAAAATAAACCTAAATAAATTTTATCCTATGTAACAATTTTACCTTTTATAACAAAATATTCTTCTCTTAACGTATTCCTTCTTTTTATACCCCACCTTGAAAAGAAGTAATTTATTAATCATCTAAATTTTAAAAAATGAAAAGATTTTTTACCAGCTTTTTATTGATTTTTTCTATCTCGGTTTTTGCTCAAAAATATACAGTAAGCGATGATCTTATTGATCAGTACACTACTGATGCTTCAGTAAACGTTATTTTATCTACGACTATAGATACAGATGGATTTTATGCCATAACACTGTAGTGTGATTGTACCGATACGCAAATATTTAAGTTAAATCCACTTACGTATCCCAACTTTGAAGATAGAATGGAGAACGCTATCAAAAAGATTATTGAGGGTACTAAAGATGCCAGTGGCAATGCTTTGACACCTACAACTCCAACTAATACTGACTTGGTGGGCAATAGGATGGCCCAACTCTTTGCACGGATTGTTACCTATTATAATTCTGAGGAGGAACGACCGTTAGTAGCTACCATAAAGCTTAAACAAGAAGAAATACCGGTGTATTATAACGATATCAATGATAGTATAACAAAAATACCTTTAGAGGATAAACTTAGGGACATTGTCGTAGAGGTTTCATTTTTTGGTGGGTTTATAGAAAAGATACAGGTCAATGGTAAAGTAGGGGATGACAACTATTCTTTTAATAACGAATATTCCATTGGGATCAGTTCTACCAAGAACGTACAACAACTAGCTAGCTACAAACTATTTTCTAATGAAAAAGTATTTAGAGACAAATCTGATACAACTAAAATTGCAATACGTAAAGAAGAACAGGTGCAAAATGAGAAGAGATCAGATAAAAAGAGTCTTTTTATTTGGGTAGATGATGTGATTCGTTATATCAAAAAAGTAGATGTCAATGCCAATGATATTAGCCCCGTACCTCAAACTATCATTCTGGAAAAAAATAAAAAAGAGTCCAAACTCTACCGGGAAGAATCATCCAAATTATTTGAAGCGGTTGCCTATACCGATCTCATTGGATTGTTTGATGAGGAAAACCCTAATGGGTTGGTACAATTGGAAGTCAAAAAACGATTTAACCTGAATACACGCAGGTATGATATCCCTTGGTATTATGGTATTGTTCCGCCTTTTTTATTGTTCGAAGGGGCAGGGGTGTTTCAGAATGCAGATGTATTCTTTCAATACTCTAAAATTGAAGAAAATAATAAATTCTTGCTGCCTCAGACAGTTGGTAGCGAAACGTTTTATACCCCGATTTCGGTATTGCAATATAGAAATTTTGCAGTTGGTGGTATCCTGAATTTAATGACATTTGAGAATCAAAATTCAAAAATTAATATGTTTTTTAATGCAGGGGCTTTATATGGTAGAACGGGGGTAAAACTGGATGCATCAGATGAAAAAGGAGTGTTTTATAACAACCTTGAGATCCCGTTTGAAGCTTCGATACAAGTCTTACCCGAAAAAAGAGTAAGTTTTTCGTTTACAGATCGTCTTTCCTGGTTCGAAACCTTTAATGAAGATATTGCAATCCGATCTATACAAAATGGTGAAGCAGTCTCAAAAAACAGATGGCTTAATAGCTTCAATTTAGACTTGCTAGTTGATATATCTACCACAGGAAAATTGTTTCTGAGATATAAACTCATCCACGAACTAGATAATATAAATAATAACTTCTCACAACTTCAATTTGGATATAGTTTCTATATTCTTAAAAATAATGGGGTGAAAAGGAAAAAATAAATAAACTATTAGGTGCTAAAGAGGTCTAAAAAGTCCTTATATTTTGATTTGCTAGGTTGAGCCTGTCGAAACCCATATTGATTCCCAGTAAGATAAAAATATTTCGACAGGCTCAATATGATATTGAACTTACTTTTTAGACCTCTTTTTTATGTTGAAAAACACATCATAACAAACGGGTCTACGTATTTGGACAACTAAATCGTAGTACGGTGATAAGTGTCGTTTTATCAAAAACCAGTAGTATGCTACAACTTTTGTTCGTCCCTTACCATATTGAAATTTTTGTAAGACAATGCTCTGGTTTCAAAAAATGAAACTCATATGCGCTACTATTGTAAAAACAAAACTTGATATGAATGGATATATGTATATTTTAGAATGTAGTGATGGGAGTTATTATACTGGTAGTACTAAAAATATAGAAAGAAGGTTGAAGCAATACCAAAATGGAAAAGGCGCTAACCATACCAAAAAGAGGTTACCGGTAAAGCTACTGTATTATGAGCACTATAATCGAATCGACACCGCTTTCTATAGAGAAAAACAAGTACAAGGTTGGACGAGAGCAAAGAAAGAAGCATTAATGAGAGGGGAGTTGGAAACATTGCCTGGATTATCCATGGCGTATCGGGATAAAGATGGGGCTTCGGTTTCGAGAGCCTCAACCTCCGATGGTATTTCAGACTTTAATGATAAATAGAACTCCGAACCCTGAGCTGTCACACTGAGCCCTTCGATAAACTCAGGACAGGCCTGCCGAAGTGGTATCGAAATGGCGAAGGGTAAGATACCTAAGTATAACCATAAACACATAAATCAATGCGGTAAACATAAGGTTAAAAACAACGATATCCATTCCTTTTGTCGTTGTGGGTTGAAAAATCATTGTACTTGCTGTAAGGGACATATGCATAAGAATGATGATCCATAAACTTTGGGTGTGCTCATATACCCAAACCATCAAAATTCTAAAAGCAGGTAAATGGGTAACGAGTTTTATGATCAGTAATATTGCTAATGGAACATCCCCGCCGGGATTACTATCCATAAAAAGAGGCATATGCCATATTCCCCATATCACTCCAAGAATCAACCCTGTGGCACCTATACTAAAATGTAATCTCAATTTGGGTATCGCAAATCCTGTCCAGCCAATTTCTTCAAAAAAACCGGCTACAATACCACCTAGAATTCCTCCAAGAATTAAAAAGAAAAGGTTATCGGTAGAGCAAAGGATAGGAGAAAAATTAGAAGAAAAAAAAGAGAGTAGTAGATAAGTAAGCGCAAAAAGTAGTGGAGCAGAAAAAAGAGCAATCATATACCATCGGGTACTTACGTTCCATTTTCCTATTCTGGTTTTTAGTTGTAGAAAACTGGCTTTGCCATTTTCAAAATAAATGACGAACAGCCCAGCTATAAAAGGCCCTGCGCACATAGCCAAAAATAGTAACGGGATTTGACTATCCGGTATTTCCTTATTTCCGGTAAATCCGTCAATACCCATAATAAAAATAAGACCCGTCCACGAAATTAAAAAAGTGAGTAGAAAGTATATCAACAAAAGATATTTTGTACGTATACCTAAGCTATTTTTCATGCTATACCATAGTTTTGTTTGAATCTTTTAGTACAACCTATTCTCGATAGTCCGTTTATAGTACTAAAATAATGAATCTTTTAGTATGATTTCAACTTTTAGAAGTGCGTTTTGTCATAATGAACTCTCAACCCAGCCCAAGAGTGAATTTACCCTCTGGTATATAGTAAATACCCTCCACCAATGATCAATAAAGGAGAAGCAATTACAAGTAATATGATTGTCCATCGATATAGTCCCCAAAAAGAAATTACTTTTCGATCTTCGCTGTTGGGGTCGTATACGATATTAACGATATCACCTACATTATAAGGTGCAGGACTAGAACTGATCTCACTTTTGAACGTAATCAGGTGATTGTTTTTATCAGTATATTCAAAAACAGGTTTGTACGTATATCCGTCATCGTCACTAATTTGAATCAAATCAATAACTTTTGCTTTTGTTTTGATTCCTGTAGCAATTAATTCTTTTGAATTGTAATATTGTTTTATTGCAAAATAGACTAGCACAATAGCAGTTATAAGCATTCCTACATATAGATATTCGATCATTTTCATTGTTTAACAAAGATTAAATACTATGTTCTAAATAAATTCAGTTTGCAATGTAGTTTATTTTTATAGACTACATCCGGTTGATTTTATCTCCCTTCCTGAAAAGAGCAATGCAAATCTGTAAAAGGTAGAAAACCTGCCCCAGTATCAATATCATAGCAAGAATGGTTAATGTGAGATTCCATACTTCAATTTTCATAGTCATATCCTTAAAAACTAATGAAGAAATTAAAATTCCAAGAACTCCGCCTAGAGTTGAGATGATGTGTAATATACTCAACTCTTTTATAAGTTTGCGTTTACATATAATTAATACCCAATACCCTAATCCAAGAACTCCAAAAAGTATAGAAATTAGATAAGCAATGTACAGCTGAGAAGTTATAAAATAAGTATCGTGTATATTTATATCCAGAGTACTATCTCTAAAGGATAATCCAATAGTGAGGGTAATAGGGATTGCGCTCCAAAAAATTAAATGTGGTGTATTGAGAATCTTATTCATACTTTTAATATATGTAATATACATATATGTTGAAATTAGACAAATTGTTACCAGACTTATATACACCGAGTTCTTCGATGAACTCAGAGGCCTGTCGAAGTCCACTCGAAACCAGAGTATCTTTATTATGATCCACTCACCCTTCGAGAGTCTCAGGGTTAGGAGTTCAATTTATCATTAAAGTCTGAAATACCATCGGGGGCTGAGGTGTCATGCTGAGCCCTTCGGTAAACTCAGGACAGGCCTGTCGAAGTACACTCGAAGCCCCATCTTTATCCCGATACGCCATGGATAATCCAGGCAATGTTTCCAACTCCCCCTATCATTAATGCTTCTTTCTTTGCTCTCGAACCCTGAGCTCTCACCCTATAAAAAAATAACCCTATACATCAAACAGATATATAGGGCTTGTTATGTGTTGTTTTATAGCAAGATCAAGATGAATTTTAGTTACCGAGAATAACAGTATATGTAATATTAGCGACTTTCCAACCTCTTCCGCAACCATTAGACGCATTAGCACTTACCAGTGCTATTTTGTTAGGTGCTATTCGCTGTGCGATATCTGCTACATGAGAATCGAATTGATATTGATACTGATCCATGTTTATATCTCCGTCACCATCAATATAATATGAATAGTTATAGGTAAACTGTCTGGATTGAATAGGGATGATCAATGTTCCTTTGCTAAAAGAAATACAGTTAGAAAGATTTACATATTCTTCGATCTCTGCAGCGGCATCACTACCACATCCGATATCACTGTCTAATGTACATCCAACTCTTTTGGCAATTGCCTGGTTGTTTTGACGTATTAGTTTTTCTACCAATTGTGGCATCGTAGGATCGTTTGATACATCTTTTACACTTACAAACTGTTGGGAAGCATCCTGAACAGTTGCATTTTGTACTTCTTGTGCTTCTGGAGCATCAAGACCATCGTTTTGACATGCTATAAAAGTAACGGAGATAAAAGCAAATAGGCCTAATTTTAAAATGGATTTTTTCATTGTGTAAGATTTTAAGAATTTGGTTAATGATGATTCAAAACTATTTAAAAAACAGTTGAATTAATTGTCTCTTTCTAATTGTTTACACAAACATAAAATCTAAGTATAAACCGTAAATAAATAATAATTTTCACTTTTTGGTAGTGTGGAAATTACTGGTTTCTTAACAGTACCATAGGCTATTGTAATCACCAGGAAGCATTGATTTAAAAGGGGTTATGTTATATATGTCTTTCTAGGATTTAGAACTGATGTTGATAACATCTTTTACCGTAAACTCAGTACAGGTCTGCTGAAGCGGTGTTGAAAGGTGAGGTGTCATGCTGAGCTTGTTTACACTGAGCCTGTCGAAGTGTCGAAGTACACTCGAACCCAGAAGATATATCATAGGTTTCCTTAGTTTCCGATTTGAATATAACAAAGGGAATTACAGCTGCTAATGCTATTTTATTCACGGTAAACAGGGGGAGTAGTAGCAGTAATAAATAATATATTTGTGGTTGTATATCAATAAGATACCCTACATATTATGAAATGTGCCATTTTATAATTAATGTATTATCAGATAATTACTAAAATTTAAACGTATGAAAAATACACTGATCTGTATCATACTACTCATTACGCTCTTTTCTAATGCCCAGGAAATAAAGGTGCTTACACCAACAAGCATAGAAGTACTGGATTTGAATACTACAGATGAAAAGGAGTTTAACAGAAACAGAAAAGCTTGTGAAGCCATTTGGGAGCGCATGTCAAAAGGACTTAAAATAGAAGACCTTACCCAGGAAGAGAAAGCAGAATTAGATAAAATGGTTGATGAAACAATGACTAATTATTGGGATATTGAAGGCCAGGGGTGTAGTTGGTATTGTGGTGGTGGACCATTTAAAGAAACCGCATCATCGCATTTGGCAGCTCAGGGGAGTATACAGTATGGAGCAGAAAATGCCATGGACCTAAATTATAAAAATGCATGGGTAGAAGGAGTCCCTGGATATGGAATAGGTGAATACCTGGAATATAGTTTTTACCAGGGAAGCCCGCGCATTACAGAGATTATTGTTGTAAACGGGTATGTAAAAAGTGAAACCGCCTGGCGAAATAATAGTAGAGTAAAAAAACTTAAAGTATATATTAAAGATAAGCCTTATGCGATACTAAATCTTACCGATCAGCGTGCTGCACAACATTTTAAAGTAGCCCCGATTGGCAAATTGGATAAAAACATAGATTATATTACTTCAAAAAGTTTGCCTCCCTGGACTATGAAATTTGAGATTATGGAGGTATATCCGGGAGATAAATATGAGGATACGGTACTTTCTGAAATCTATTTTGATGGGATCGATGTACACTGTTTTGCCAAAGGTACTTTGATTACTATGGCGGATCATACCCAAAAACCGATAGAAGAGTTACTCTTGGGAGAACAAGTGCTTTCTTATGATCAAGCTACAGATAGTTATATCACTGCAACGATTAAAGAATTGGCAAATCCGATGCATGATGCTCTTATTACGCTTTCACTATCCGATGGTTCAACAATTACCTGCACCCGTGATCACCCACTCTTATCTTCTTCTGGAAATTGGTTATCCTATACTCCAGAACAAACACAGATGGCCTATCGGTTTGATGATGTAAAACAACTTGAAATAGGGAGTATCATACGCACCGTTTCTGGTTCGGTGAAAATTGTAAATATCAAAGAAATTCATACTGCTCAACAAACATATACTATCGTAAAACTGGATAATACCAATACCTTTATTGCAAATAATATTGTGGTTGGTACAGGAGAATTACGTGTATTTAGAACATGTGATACGCATAAGCTAATAACAGAATGAATTGATTTTATAACCTGAGTTCGACCTAAACTAAAATGTTATAAAAAGCGTCAATTCGAGTGGTTTTTAAGAATGAAATGGAGAAAAACTGTATCGAGAATAGCTTTTTTAGATAGAAAATCATTATTCTCGATACAATCTTCCAGTCTATACTGAGCTATATCGAAGTATCAGATCGAATTGACGTGATTTTCTTACGTCGAACTCAGGTTATAATAGTATCCTGAAGCCCTCGTTTTTTAATCGTAATTACTCTTTTTAGATCTATTTATTGGCGAGCGTATCCTTTGGCAATGGTATTTTGTGCGGGTTTGTAGCGTGGCGAAAAGTCCAGGCTTGTAGGTGCGCTATCGATAGAGGTTCTGGTGTCCCATTGCCAGATATACATGCCCGAAAACCATTCTTTATCCCATAAAGATTCGAATAATGCCTGATATGCAAGTTGTTGAGTACGATCAGATTTTTTCTGATATAGGATACCCAAAGAAGACTGCCACTCCCAGGGGTGTATTGCAGCCGAAGCTTCACTTTTATACCCCACTTCTGTAAATAGAATTGGTTTTTGATGGGTTTGAGATAAGGTTTCTAAGGTCGTGATATGTGTATTCCAGCCCTTTTTAAGAGTAACCAGATCGGGGTTAGATTTCTTAGTTAGCGGAAAATAAGCTTGTATACCAATATAATCTAATTCTTTCCAGAAATCGATAAGTTCGAATTCCCCATCCCAATTGGCGGCATAGGTAAGCTGACCATCATAAATAGTCTTGATTTCCTGTACCAGGGCTTTCCATCGATCTGGCTGATGTTGTAAAGATGATCGTAGCTCGGTCCCTATGCAAAATAGCTCTGCGCCAGTTTCCTGGGCCATACGTGCATAATGAATCATATTGCTACGATAAGAATCAAACCAGGTGTCCCAGTCGATGGCAGATGGTAACGAAATGTCAGAACGCCACCCTTCACTCATCCATAAATGTGGTTTTAGGTGCACATGAACCCCCTTCGCCCGTAATTGTGCAATACTGTTGATAAAAACAGAATCTCTCCTTGACCATTGCCCGATAGTCTTTGGAGTACTCATTTGTTTTGTATATTGATCTTTCTGGTATAAAAAAGGAATAACAGCTACCCACTCTACATTGTTTTTTACTAACGTAGCAATAGATTCTTTGTTGTGAGTACTCCAACCAAATACACTCATTCCGCGATGTTTTCCATCAATTTTATAAAGATCATTTGTCGTATCACTAGTATTTTCAATAGAATAATCCCACTCATAAGAAAACTCTTCTGTACTATTTGCACGAACAATAGCTTTGTAGACGCCAAAGAGGATAAAAAAAGGAATAACCACACCAAATATTACTTGCTTCCCCATAATAATAAAGCCCTTACTACGATAAATTCTTATGAAATATCGAATGAGTAAAAACAGTACATAACAAATGGCAAATGTAATATGAACACCGATTAGAAATGTAGTATTCGGAAGTAGTTCTATTATGGTTTGAACCGATTTTTTAAAACTGATATCTGCTCGTAATGATAATGAAAGGAACAATAATACAACCAATATCCAGGTACTTACATACACTTTAATAGCAGTAAAGAATTCCTTTTTCATTTCTAAATATAGCTAAAAACTAATAGCTATTAGAGAGGTATGATTTAAAAACGTTACATCACGAATCTAAATGGTGTGAAACGAAACCTATAAAAACCTAATAAAATAGTGTATATTGATTAATTATCGAATATGATTCGGATTTACTAAGAAAACGATTCGTTTTTATATTGTATTTAAAATGAAACTATATCTTTAAAATAGTAATATAATCCACACTTTAAATTATCATATTATGGCAAACGAGATTAGAAAAGAATACACCAACGGAGAGATTACAGTAGTTTGGAAACCTGGAAAATGTACTCATGCAGGTGTTTGTGTAAAGACCTTACCAGAGGTATACCAACCTAAGAAAAAACCATGGATTCGACCAGAAATGGCTACTTCTGAAGCTTTAAAAGACCAGATCGAAAAATGCCCTTCAGGGGCGTTGACATTTTACGAAAATGTAAAATAGTTGTGCCCCGGATTAATAAGGTACATGCCAATAAAAAAGCATCTTGTTACAGAACAAGATGCTTTTTTTAGCATCAAGCTAATTCAAAAATATGAGTCCCTGCAACAGGACATCTCTTTACTGACGGTTTGACAAGCCTGTTAAAGATGAATTGACAATTATGTTCACTTAATCATTTTTAAATCTAAATCCACTATCAAAGTTAGTATACATACAGTACTCATAAAAGAGTGTAATGCCTAATATAAACAAGTTAAATCCCCCTTTTTTCAATAACAATTTTGCTAAGGATATGACGAAAAATAATTATTCTTGATTTAAACCTGGTTTAAAATTCTATCATCACACTATTATCAAGATCTCACAGGTTTTAAAAACCTGTGAGATCTAACAAATGTTTAATTTTAAATTATTGATTTTAAATTATTGATTTTAAATATGTTGTTGTTTTATGGTTGTTTTTGTCATGTACTAAAGCAATGGTGTTATCATGAAAGACCCTGATCTTAGCAAAATTGATATCTAAAGGATACAAGAGTAGAAGAACAGCATTGTGGATAGATGTTAAAAACTTGTTTTTACTTTCTGAAAAAAATGTGATTTCTTTGCCAGCGGGAAAAAATATGCATTTGGAACATCAGGAAAAAGAACACGTTAAGGTATACACGCGTTATAACTTTTTTAATAAAACGTATTGTGTATTTAGAGGAGCTTCGCTACGCGAAATCACGAGAAGAAAACCAAATTACAGAAGTGAGTCGGGGAGTACCTATTATTATACAAAACATGGAGTATATAGAATGTCTAACCATTGGGGTAGAGCTGCAAAGTGCCAATGGCGACTAGTATCTGATTTTCCTCCAGAAATTGATGACTTACGATTAGGGTATGCAGATTGGGCAGATTTTAGAGAAAACCTGGATCCAGATGTAGATGCGTACTACATTTCGGTAGATTTTGAAACCAAAAAGGTAAGTTATATGCATAAGGATAATCCCAATTATGATCAGGTTGCTGTATTACGTTCTGCAGATGCAACCCGAAAACTTATCAAACAAATTAAAAACCTTCTCGAAACCTACAAGTGGGCCAAATATTACGATTATGATGATCTGGATGAATTTCGTGAAGAGGTAATCACCAGGTTAATTAATAGTAATATCTCTTTAAATGAATTAAGACGTGAACTGGTGTAGTTTAATCAACTACATAAATATCTTAAAAAAGGCATGTGATTTTAGAGCCTACAAAGAATAGTAAGACTCAGGTAATGTATCTATAATGGAAGTGAAAATTATAAATCATTTCTAAATATTTGCTATATATTTACTTTACCTGTTGTGCATTTTTATATTTTCATGGATTTAGAGCATCAATTATTATTTCTCTTTAGTGCATTAGGAGCATTAAATGGTTTTTTATTAAGTTTTTATTTTGCTTTCTTTTCTAAAAAAAGAGGATTGTCTAATTACTTCCTGTCGGCACTTTTATTTGTGTTAAGTGTACGAATACTAAAATCTGTTTTCTTTTATTTCAATCCAGAATTATCTGAAGTATTTATACAAATTGGGTTATCGGCTTGTATTCTGATCGGTCCTTTTTTGTACCTGTATGTCAGAAGTCTGATAGTGGAGTCCAAACGTAATAACCGGTGGTTGTTACATGTTATTCCTGTTTTGGCATTGGTTATTGTTTTAAGCAGCATATACCCTTATTGGGAATATAGAAAATTATGGTCGGGGAACTTTGTTAAAATTATTTATTTTCAATGGTTTTTGTATATCATATGTACAGCGATTCAATTAAAATCGGTTTTTAAAGCATTGTTTTCTAAAGCACATAAAATAAAACAATTAGAAATTTGGGTATTAAGTATATTTGGTGGAGTATCTATTATCTGGATGGGGTATACTATTGGATCTTACACATCCTACATTGTAGGAGCACTTTCGTTTTCGTTTGTATTTTTTCTTTTAATTCTATTTTGGGTATTGAAAAGAAATAAAACGTCTTTGTTTTTTGAAGAAACGATTAAATATGCTGATAAAAAGATAGGCCATGATGAAGCAGGTGAGTTTCAAATTAAGTTAGATGATATGATTAAAGAAAAGAAACTATTTAAAAACCCAGATTTAAAACTTGCAGACGTTTCTAAACAATTACACGTTTTGCCACACTATTTATCTCAATTTCTAAATGACAATCTGGGAAAAAGCTTCCCTTTATTTATTAACGAATATAGAATAGAAGAAGCCAAGCAACTTTTGGTTAATGAGGACAATTACACTATAGAAGCTGTTGGGTATGAGTGTGGATTTAATTCGAAATCAACGTTTTATACTACATTTAAAAAGATAGTTGGAAAAACTCCGGCCGCGTATAAAAAAGAATCAAAGTAATTTTTTGTGTATTTAGAAATTAATACTGTAAAAAAGCGTCAATTCGAGTGGTTTTTCGAAATAGAATGAAGAAAAATTGTATCGAGAATAGCTTTTTTAATTCAAATTCACAACGGGTCAGAATAGTTCTAATTTATAAATCAGTACTTCTGATTTATAATCTATACACCGATACTGATTATGATTTTTCAAATTTGCTAAAAATTAATTAAGTATGAGAAATTGTATAATACCATTTTTGGTAGTTTTTCTTTTGTTGGGGTGCTCGGTATCTTCAAAAGATAAGATTTTGTTTGTTACCTCTAATCAATGTACCTATGGAAACACTACTTTAAAAACCGCTAATCATTTTGCAGAAATCGTTTTGGCGTATGACGTATTTATAAAGTCGGGATATCTGGTTGATTTTGTAAGTCCGGAAGGGGGTGCGATTCCGATAGGATATATAAATACCTCAGATCCTATTCAAAAAAAATACTTAGATGACTTAGATTTTATGAATTTATTTAAAAATACTTACTCACCAGAGGCTATTGATGCAAAAAACTATAAAGCAGTCTATTATAGTGGTGGTGGGGCTGCTATGTTTGGAGTTCCCGAGAATAAAGCTATACAGGATATCTCAAGGAAAATTTATGAGAATAGAGGAATTGTATCTGCCATTTGCCACGGAACCGCAGGAATTGTAAATGTAAAGCTAACAAATGGAAAGTATCTATATGAAGAAAAAGAAGTAAACGGTTTTGCTGATGCTTTTGAAAATAAAAATAAAGCGTATTATAAAACTTTTCCCTTTTCTATTGAAGAGGCTATTACTAAAAATGGAGGAAATTTCATCTATTCTAAAAAGGGGTGGGACAATCATTATATAGTTGATGGTAGATTAATTACCGGTCAAGATCCTACAGCATCTGTATCGGTAGCAAAACAAGTTGTAGCAATACTTCAAAAAACAAATTATAAATAACTTAAAATGAATAAACAAATGAGAATAATATTTTATGCTCTACTCGTATGTATTAGTATTTCTTCACTAACTTTTGCTCAGGAATCTGATAAAACACTTGTAGAAAAGACCGTAACGTATTACTTGGACGGTGGTACAAACAATGATTTTGAAACCTTAAAAAAAGCATTTCATACCAATGCTACGATGAAATTTATTTCAAAAGAAGGGTATAAAGAGGTTAATGCTCTAGAATTCTTTAAAAAAGTAATGAAACCCGGGCCAAAACAAAACCGGAAAACCAAAATTGTTGCCATAGATATCACAGGAAATGCAGCACAAGTAAAACTTAAAATTGAATACGAAACTTTTGCATTTATAGATTACATGAATCTATTAAAGGTAGATGGAGAATGGAAAGTAGTGAGTAAAATATTCTATAGAAAACAAAAAAACTAAAAAATGAAATCGTTATTATTTGTTGTACTTCTGGTATTTACTGGTAATCAGGTGATCGGTCAAACTTATATTGGAGAAAAGGCAGAAATCAACCAAATATTAGAAAACGGTAAAAATTTTTCTAAATATGTAAATGCTTCAGATTATAAAATGATTGGCGAATCGTATACCAAGGATGCCAAAATATTCCCTAATAATTTAAAAATTATAGAAGGAACCGAAGATATATTGGGGTATTGGAAACTTCCGGAAGGAATAGCAATCATTAACCATAAAATTGATCCTATTGAAATTAAAATCATGGGTGATGAAGCCTATGATTATGGTACCTATCAAGGAACTACTAAAAAAGCTGACGGAGAAGAAATTACCTGGAAAGGTAAATATGTAATTGTTTGGAAAAAGATTGGGAGTAACTGGAAAATGTATTTAGATATATGGAACTCAATTAAGTGACAAGGTATTTTGAAATATGCTTTCTAAACTTTGTCTTTACATTTTATAAAAGTCAAAAAATAAAGAAGAAACACATATGAAACGAGCATTAAGAAATCTAAACATTTCTTAATGTGAGAACGAAGTGGTTACACACGTTCTCAATTTTATAATTAATTTTAGTAAATTGGTTAAACTCAAGCAAACCTGATTTAATAATTGTAACAAAATTGTTTTGCTTGGGTAATTCAAGTAGCTTTTAGAATATTGAAGTTAAACAAATGAACAGTCATATAAGTTGTTTATAATATGGAATGTGCAACCATATATTATGATAAAAGACATTTTTTTCCGATGCATTTGCATCCGGATCGCTATACATTTTCTTATATCATAAATGGAAGCTCTAATCTTATATGTAAAGATACTATATTTACCTTAAAAGCAGGTGATTTAGTAATAATCCCTCCTTATGTAGCACACCAGACATTGATAGAGAACTTTTTTCACTATAAGGTGATAAGGGTTCCAAAGTTGTATTCTTTCAATACTACTTCCAGTAACCGATTAGGGCTAACAATAATACAGAATTGCCATTCGTATAAGCATCATTTTGATACCTGGTTCGAATCTATTAGGGATGCTAATAAGAATACCTTTGGTACTAAGGACCATGAAGAAACTAAAGTCCCGGATGTGTTTAAACATTTTTTGATTAGTAGAAACGCTAATTCAACAAAATCAAAACTTATTTTGAAAAAGGCACTGGTACATTTCGAGCATAATTATAATCGTACTATACTGGTAGAAGAATTATTAGATTTAACTTGTTTAAGTGACAGTCATTTTCAGCGTCTTTTTAAAACGAATATTGGAATTTCGCCTATTCGCTATCTACAAAATCTACGAATAGAGAAAGCAAAAGAATACATAAAGGCGAGAGATAGTTTTACTGATATTGCTTATGATACAGGTTTTTTTGATCAAAGTCATTTTAATAAATACTTTAAAATGAATGTTGGTATGATTCCAAAAAAATATGCCGATCTGGTTAAAAATGATTGAATTTTACAATTTTAGACTCTAAAATTGACGGAACTTGCTATCAAAAGTAAAACGTTATGCAAGATTTAAACTCAAAAGAAGTAGAAGAGGCCCAGGAAGCACTCATACGATATTGTGGTGAGTTTTCGCCTTTTATTGCCGAAAAAGCTTTTGGAAGCTATATCTATAATAAAAAAGGAGATGCTATCCTAGATTTTACATCTGGTCAAATGTGTTCTGTATTTGGACATAACCACCCAAAATTTGTTGAAATATTAGAAAAGTCGGGAGGTAAAGCTATTCATTTATTAAGTTCTATTTTGTCTCCTCCGGTTATTAAACTTGCCAAAAAATTAACCAGTAAACTACCCGATAGTCTATCTAAATGTATATTTCTAAATACAGGGTCCGAGTCGAATGAGGTAGCAATACGAATGGCAAAATTAGTTACCGGTGGTTTTGAAATTATAGGGTTTTCTGGATCCTGGCACGGTATGACTGCGGGAGCACAATCGTATACTTATTCAAAAACAAGAAAAGGGTATGGACCTGCGATGTCGGGTAGTTTGATGATACCGGCACCTTATGAGTATCGCTGCCCGATTGCACACTGTAAAGGGAGTTGTGATCATACTTGCCTAGAGGTAGGTATAAAAATGGCCGATCAGCAATCGGTAGGTGAATATGCCGCACTAATTGCAGAGCCTTTATTGAGTGCCGCAGGGATGATAGAATTAAAACCCGATTATGTGAAAAGGTTAAAAGAGTTATGTGAAGAACGTGGATTATTGCTAATATTTGATGAAGCTCAAACAGCATTAGGACGCCTGGGAACTACTTTTGCTTTTGAACAATATGATGTTGTCCCTGATTTTTTGACCTTATCAAAAACACTGGGAGGGGGGCTTCCTTTGGCGGCAATGGTTACCACAGCAGAAATAGAGGAAGAATGCCATAAAAGAGGGTTTGTCTATGTGACTTCTCATGTGTCTGATCCTTTTTGTGCATCCTTTGGCTTAGCAGCTTTCGACATACTTGATGAACAACAATTAGCTAAAAATGCCCTAGAAAAAGGAAAGTACTTAAAGCAGCAATTGCTACAGCTACATGAGAAATATGAATGTATTGGGGATGTAAGAGGTAGTGGACTTTTATTAGGAGTTGAAATTGTAAAAGATCGCGAAACAAAGATACCAGATGATGATTTAGGCCAAAAAATATGCAGTAGATGCCTGGAGCTGGGATTAAATATGAATATAGTTAGAATGAAAGGCTACGGAAGTGTCTTTAGAATTGCACCTCCATTAACCATAAGTAAAAAAGAAATAGATTTAGGCATTGCGATTTTGGATGAAGCAATACAAGATTGTATTTAAAAAACAGGTATTTTTACGTATTGTTAGCTATAACAGTTCATCTTAAGTTTATGAAGTAATTTAAACTTTTTTGATTCTGGCGAAAAATAGTTTAAATTACTTCTAAATATCATAATTGTCATTTTTTAGTTTCCCATATTAATTTTATTGATCATAAACAGTTGATTTAGATTTCGTATTAATGTATTCTTTTATTAAAATTATACTATAAATTCTGGAATTATGAGTGAAGACAATAGTAGTACCGAAAGTGCCTTTATTCCTTTTGAAAATATAGGCTTGTGTTTTAGTGGTGGGGGATATCGAGCAACATTCTATGCTTTGGGAATACTCTCGTATTTAAATAACGTCAAATTTAAAGGGAAACCTCTATTAGAATATGTAGAAGCTCTAAGCTCTGTTAGTGGCGGGACCCTTTTGGCAGTTGCTTATGCGAAATCTGCGCAGGATACAAAACACAATTTTTTAGATTTTTTTAAAACGTTTTATCAAATCTTTGAACCTAAAAATGATAAATTATTAGACACTGCGATTAAGAAGCTAGAGGATGATACTATTTGGAAAAATAATGCATACAAGACACGTTCTCTAATTAATGCATTTGCATTGACTTATGCAGAAATGGAAGTCTTTAAGGGAGATTTTTCTATGTTTCAAAACCCGGCATCACAACATTTAAAGCAAGTATGTTATAATGCTACAGATTTTTCGTTTGGACTTACGTATAGATTTCAAAACACGGGGGTCTTTGGTAATTCCCCTCTTTCTAATACATCTGTAGAAAAGCTTAAATTTAAAGTACAATTAGGAGATATTATTGCTTCATCTTCCTGTTTTCCTCTTGGGTTTGAACCCTTACAATTTCCAGATGATTATTTTAAAGATCATACTACTACAGATTATAAAGCATTAAAAAGTCTCGATAGATTTATTGATGGTGTAGGAATTATGGATGGTGGTATTGCAGACAATCAAGGGATTGGTAGTATGATGCGGATTAATGAGAGAATGAAAAACACACTCAGCCTTATTATTGTAAATGATGTTGGAAGTTTTAAAATGGTCCCCTGGTATCAGGATAATAGTTTTGAGAAAAAAGGAGTTTCTTTAAAACAATTTGTAGCTAAAGCATTAGCATATTTCAAGATTAAACCATTGTATTGGATACTTCTTTTATTAGGAGTACTTATGGTAGTTTTAAATTCGATGAACATTTTTAATAGTTGTGATGCATGTGCCTGGCCTGCCATCTATATCATTGGCAGTATAGTAATAGGTATTGGTTTAACGTTAACTATATTGGGTGGATTTGCCTCGGTTGTACTGAAATTTTTTAAAACTAAGATGGCATCACTTTTTAAAAAAAATGTACCAGAACCACTGGTAGATGATATTCTGAGTTTTAATAAATTAGATATGGGATTGGTGCAACAAATGCTTACTAATCGATTAACATCTGCAGTAAAAATGATTAATGATGTGTTTTTAAAACAAATGCGCAGGCTTAATTATGATTTGTTTTATTCTAAATATTCGTTAAACAACAAACGTATTACCACCACAGTGTATAAGTTAAATGGCCAAAAGACACCTTATTCTGGGGCTAAGCCCAATTATAATAAGGATATTAAGCCGGCACCCAGCAAATTGCTAATGAGTGTTGGCCTAACTGCATCCGAAACACCAACAACATTATGGTGGGATAAAAAGGATATTGCCAAAAATAGAATGGATACACTAATCGCCTGCGGTCAATTTACACTCTGTTATGAACTTATGGAGTATATCCTGGAACTCAAAAAATCTGAAGATAATTTAAAAATTGATTTCACCGAAATTGATATCTTATATGAACAGCTAAAAAAGGATTGGAAAACCTTTAATAAAGATCCGTTTTTCGTGCTAGAGGAATTAAAGAATAAGTCTTTGGTATAAATTTTAGAGTTAACTGATGTTTTTATATGTACCTTTTATGAGAAGTGATTATAATTTTGTACCGGTTATTTAAAAAAAGCTAGCATATTATCTTTATAATTGTTCCCAATAGGAATTTCAATTCTTCCTATTTCTACATCATTTTTGGTATATGCTGTAATTTTTTCGCTATTTACAATATAAGAACGATGTAAACGAATAAAGCGTTTATCAATGCGTTTTTCGAAACTAGAAATACTCTCTTTAATCGTTAGTGTTTCATTCTCTAAATGAATTTTAATATAATCCTTTAAGCTTTCAACATACAGAACATCATCAAAAAGTACTTTTATTTGCTTTTTTGCTTTGTTTACGAAAACAAAGTCTGTTTTTTTATGGCTAGTATCATCTAATGAATCAGACGAAATGGATTTTCTTTCCTGTTTTAAAAACTTCTGAATAGCTAAGAAAAAACGTTCAAAAAATATAGGTTTCAATAAATAGTCTACAGCATTTAATTCAAATCCATCTACTGCATAATCACGATAAGCAGTAGTAAAAATTACCTGGGGCTTGTATACAAGGTTTTTAAAAAAATCAGTGCCTTTTAATACAGGCATTTCAATATCTAAGAAAAGTAAGTCAATTTTTGTTGTATTTAATATCGAACTAGCTTCAATAGCACTCGAACAGGAAGCAATCAATTCAAAATCCGGTAGCTTATTTAAATATGTTTCAATTAATTCTCTAGCTAAGGGTTCATCATCTATAATTAAACATGTATAGCTCATATAAGATCTAATTTAAGATTAGCAGAAAATGAATTTGATTTGTTTTCAATAATTAAATCATATGCCTTGGGATACAGTAATTCTAATTGCTTTTTTATGTTTTTAAGACCTATAGAATCTTTATTCATAGAAATATCAACTCCCATCGGCTTGCTGTTTTTTACATTAAAAACTAATTGTTCCCCCTTTTTAGAGATGTTGATTTCGATACTAGCCTGATTTATTTCTTCTTTAACTCCATGTTTAAATGCATTTTCGATAAATGTAAGCAATAATAAAGGTGCGATTTTTTCCTGTCCTGTTACATGCTTACTAAAAGAGATTTTTACTCTATCGGCATACCGTATTTTTTCTAAGGATAAATAATTTTCGATTAAGTCAATTTCTTTATCCAATGATACATAATTTTCATTACAGCGATATAAAATATAATCTAAGATATTAGAAAGCTTTTGGATTACTTTGGTAGTATCATCAGACTTTTTTAAAGCCAATGCATGTAAATTATTTAATGTATTAAACAAAAAATGAGGATTTAATTGATTTTTTAATGCTTCAAGCTCAGTTGTTTTTTTCTGTTCGTTTAACTTTAGCAAGCGTTGCTTTTCTATATAAAGTTTTAGTACCAGGATTAAAAATGTTGGATAAAGTAAATACAATGATTTTGATATAAACTCACCTATATTGGTGAACCTTCCTAGTAGTGACGTATCGGTAAAACGTTTTATATAATTTACATATGTTGAAGGGAAGGTAGGCTCAAAATAATACATATATGTTAGGGTGCAAATAAGGTAAAAAGTAAGTAATGTTATTATGATTGATATCCAAAAAAATAAAACCTTACCCTTATTTAAAAGATATACAATTAAAAATTCTATAATCACATAGGACATAATAATCTGTAGTATAGCTCTTATACTGTAAGTGATTAATAATTCTTCAGTTGTAGTATAATACCAACTAGAGGTAGAAGCGGAAAAGACAATAATCAAAAGCCCAAATATGAGGTACTTGAATTTTGATGTTTCCAGAAAGTTTTGAATTTTATGTAACATGCCGTTTTCTATTTCTATTCATTGTAAAGGTACAAATTTAAAAAGCTCAAGTTAATATAGGATACCAAACTGCAGGTTTGTGTTGCCAAAAGTCTATTTCCTGTAGACAAAATCATATATCGGCAGTAACCTAATCTATAGCACCACTTATAGGGTTTCTGTCTGCTTTTTTTATATGGGTTTACTCTTATTATAATTTAGCCACTCAAACCATAATTTTTTGAAAATGAACTTTATGAAAATAACATTACTTAACCTTTTTGAGGATATTAATAAAACGCATGCTTTTATATTCCTTTTTCTTATTTCTATTGGGATGTGTGGGCAATCGGGAACTGTTACAGGAGAAATATTAGATCAAAACACAAAAGAACCTATACCATATGTAAACGTAATTGTTAAATCCGGAGATAAGATCACAACTGGCGGGATTACAAATGATAATGGAGTTTTTGTTATAGAGAAAATCCCTTTTGGAGCATATGATTTTGAAATTCAGTTTATTGGATTCAAAACAGTTACAAAGAGTATTACAATTACTAAATCGAACAATAAAATCGATTTTGGCACTATCTTAATTGAAGAAGAAGCTGTTGCTCTTGAGGGAGTCGAAATTACAGCCGAGCGTTCAACTATTGAACAAAAGATTGATAGAAAAGTAATTAATGTAGGAAAAGATTTAACTACTGCTGGTGCTTCGGCCAGTGATATTATGAGTAATATTCCTTCAGTAAGTGTTAATCAAGATGGTGAAATCTCACTTCGTGGAAATGAAAATGTTCGTATTCTGGTTGATGGAAAACCAACTAACATTAGCGCTACCGATCTATTACAACAAATACCATCTACATCAATTAAAACTATAGAATTGATAACGAATCCTTCATCAAAATATAATCCTGAAGGTATGAGTGGAATTATTAATATCATTCTAAAAAAGAGTACCCGTTTAGGGTTTAACGGATCTATAAGTTCTGGGGTAACTTTTGGACAAAAAGCACGATTTAATAATTCGTTGAGTCTGAATTACAGAACAGGGAAAACTAATTTTTACGGGAGCTATGGTAATCGTTTCGGGACACAGGTAACAGATGGTACAGTGACCAGGACGGTAGAGCAAACAAATCAGTTAACCAAAAATAATAATGGTCGTACATCACATCTATTTAAAGTAGGTGTTGACTATTACATCAACGAAAAAAATACATTTTCGGTATATACCAATCAAAATTTGTTTAATGCAGATTTCGAAGGAGAAAAAGCACTTACTTTTTTTAATGATACTCCTTCCAACTTTGTGCAATTTGATATTATAAAAAGAGATAATGTGAATTCGACTTATAATGTAGATTTTCTGCATTCTTTTGCTAAAGAAGGGCATACAGTAGAACTCGAATTAGACTATAATACACTACAAAGTGATATTACTAACGATTTTAAGTTTGCAGGAAATTCACCTGTAAATGATTATACTGAAATTGTTGATGATAAACGAACAAATACGATAGTAAATCTTGATTATGTAAACCCTCTTAACGAAAAATCAACTGTAGAAATTGGAATAGAAACACGTCTACGACGTACCGATAACTCTTATGAGACTAGTCGTATTGATTTTAGAAATTCAACCTTTTCTTATGATAGAGATATCTATTCATTTTATACAACTTTTAGTCAAAATTTTAATAGATGGCAATATAATATCGGAGTTCGATTAGAAGATTATAATGTAACGACTCAATTTAATGAAGTAGGAGAGCCACAGGATAGTTTTAAAGATCACCTTTTTAATGTGTTTCCTTCTGGGTTTTTAAAATACACTCCCGATGAAGAGCAGAAAAACTCGTATCAGTTAAGTTTTAGCAGACGAATTGATAGGCCATCACTAAACCAGATTAACCCTATACGACGGATTAGTACCCCACAGATTATTATCGTTGGTAACCAAAACTTAAGACCACAGTTTACCAATTCGATCGAACTTAATTATAACAGAAAAATAAATAAAGGCAATATAACGTTTGGTGGTTTTTATAGGAAAATTAAAGATGAGATTAATAGAATAGGTTATTTTGATCAAAACAATCCAACATTACTCATTCTTGATTATGCGAATTTTGATAGCAATGATGCTTATGGAGTTGAGTTTTCTGCAAGTTACCGACCGATAAAATGGTGGAATTTTAATGCCAACTTTGATGTATATACCAGAACGCAAAAAGGAGTTATTGAAGGCCAAAATGTAAAAGTTAATAATACCTTATTAAATGCTAGGGTTAATAATAGTTTTAAAGCTTCTAAAAACTTAACGTTTCAAATCTTTACTTTTTATAGTGGTCCGCAAAAAATATTACAGTATGAATTAAAGGACAATGTTTTTGTAAATGCTGGTGCACGTTATAATTTTGCCAAAGGAAAAGGAACTTTTAGTGTTAATTTTAATGATATTTTCAGAACGCAAAGATTTGCTTTTGAAGCGTATAGAACTATTATTCAAGAAGGTGAGTTTAGACGTGATAGCCAATCGGTTTATTTTGGACTGTCTTACCGTTTTGGAGGAGGAAAAAATAAAGGACTAAAACGTAAAAAGCGTGACAAAAATGAAAAAGCCGATAAATTCTTATAAAACTACAAGATTATGAAATTAAAAATATGCATTCCATACATTATAACCTGTATACTGGTTAACATAACCTTTGCTCAAAAAAAGGAAGTATCAAGTAGCAACTCTGCCAAAGCACTAATAGAAAAAATGGTTTCTATAACAGGAAATTACGAACTACTTAAAAAATTGAAAGATGTAGAGTTTGACTATACTTTTTATAGCCCGGCTACTAAAAAAAGCGATATTTCTGTAGAGCGTTATATTTTTGATGGAGAAGTGTCATGGGGACAATATAAAACACATAATGTATTTGTACTTCCTAAAGAAGAAGGAACAGTTACTCAATATTACGAAAGTACAGGTAATTCGTGGATAACCGTTGGAAATACTAAGATAACAGATACACGAACATTGCGAAGTTCTGATTTTTTACGTAAAGCCAATTACTACTGGTTTACCATGATGCCTAAGTTATTAGATAAAGGTATTGTATATACACAGTTACCTGATAGAGTACATAACAAGGTAAAGTATAAAATAGTAAAAATAGGTTTTGAAAAAGGAGTAGGGGATGTTCAGGATGATTTTATACTGTATATTAATCCAACTACTTTTCTTGTAGACAGATTTTTGTTTACTGTAAAAGGAAGTGCGTTAGGGATATCTCTTATGGAAATAGAATATGAAACCGCTAACGGATATACTTTTATGGCAAAACGAAAAGTAATTCCAGCCGATTGGGATGGGAAGATTAAAGGTAAAGTATTGTATGAACAAACCACTACAAATGTCAAATTTAATAATGGATTTAGAAAAGAATTATTAGCAAAATAAACACCATATGTTGATAATAAGTATGATTATACCATATCAATTATACATGGTAATGAATTAGCCAATTCTACCAGTAATAGCCTATCATTTTTTAGTGATAGGTTTTTACATTATGATTGTAATAGGGTTTTTAAAGTTTGATCAATATAATTGATTACCATATTTAAAAACATTAAATTTAGGTTGAATTCTATCAAAAATATTCTCAAAACCTAAAATTATGAAAAAAACACTTTTAAATGTAACAGGAGCTAAAGAGTTGTCTAAAAACGAGCAAAAAAACATTGACGGAAGCGCTGGTCCAAGCCGTCCATGTGGTGGAGATGGATCATTTATATATGTAGATGGTGTTAAGGTATGCTGTTATTTACCTTGGAGCGGTCAATATATTTGTTAACTTTTCTTTGAATTTATGTGAATAAATAAAAGGAAGTTGTCTAAAAAAAGGCTGTCTAAAAGAAAAGATTTAGACAGCTTTTTTTTGTATTGTGAAAGTATTTTGTTTTACTATTTCAATTTCACACCAGAAAAAATTTTTGTTTCACTAGGCAATTCAAGTTTATCTCTAATGGCCTGACCTGCTTGAAGACCGGCAACGATAGCTCCTTCATAATATCCTACATTAACACCAAAATTGATCCAGTCTCCGGTAAGAATAAGGTTATCAAAACCAGATTCATTAGCTTTGAGACGATACTTATTAGAACCGGGAAGTGATAATGTATATCTATCTGTTGGGTTTACATTGGCACGAAAAAACTGCGTTTTTAACCTACTATAATCAGTTTTGGCATTTTTCGAGAAATCGTGAATTACATCTAATTTCATTCCTTCTGGGTACTCCAGAGTCGTGGCATTTGGAAAAAACCATCCCATTTTATCTCTTAACCATTGTTCTGAAACACGCATGATACGTTCTAATTGCTCATGTGGGTACTTATGATCTGAGTATGGAGGTATCTCTTCTGGATCTAGAAACGATCCTGTATAATATATCAGTACCCCGGGTTCATCATCTTTCCAATCTTCATATGGCATCACCTGCGACATATCTATAAATGAATATTGAGGATCGGCATAGGTAACCAGGTTAGGTAATGATCCTTCAGGAAATCCCCAATCGGATAAATTCATACCTAATTCCTTCAATGTGGGTTTGATCCATAATTGCATAGACATGGTAGGGATACTTTTAACATGGTTGTACATATTCTTCCATGCCTCATTATTATCAATGATCTCTTTACAGATCCCTTCGTCACCACCCAAAACATCAATGGGGATACCTAAAATAATATCATCAAAATCTTTATCTTTCTCTAAGGATATTTTACCAACATTCTCCCAGCCACACCAGGCTTCTTCAAGGTCATATTGGCCTTCTTTAAGTGCTTTGGCCTGTTGATCGTCTATTTGATCATAAAGAGGCTCCCCAGGCCATACATCCAGATTTTTGAATTTATAAGTAGGAGTGTAGGCTCCATTTTTTAAGGTAACCTGTTCGGCCATAGATATCTTTTCTATTTCTCCAGAATCAGAATAATGTACCTGTTCTACCTTATGAAAGAATTTAAATTTTACACCTCTGTTTTTAAGGACCAAATAGATTGGAGTAATCATAGTATCTGCTGTTCCTGCTTTGAATTTCCAGACAAACGATCCTTTATATCCTGCAGAATTTGTTAGAAAATGAAGCCCAACTCCAGCTGCCAAACTACCCTGGTGATTAGATCCGGTCAGGTTGTGAAAGGTTCCTGTATAAAGAAATCTTACCATAGCAGAACTCAATAATCGTTCACTTGCTTCATGGTTTTTGAGCCATTCTCGGTAATCTAAATCGTTAATACGTTCATAATCCAATTCATGAGTTTCCGGATCATATACATCTTCAAATGTTCCTTTCATATTAACTAAACCAAATTCTACAAATACAGCTAACCAATAGAAATATTCATTGTGATCGGCTATAGAATCAATAAGCTTAGTTACCCATTTAGAAAGTAAGTCGAGTAGTTCTGTTATTATAGAATGATACTCTTTTCGTTGTGTATGATTATGATCCTCACTGGTCAGGTTCTGAACCAATTCTGATACATAATTCAATAGTTTTTCACCTTCATGCTTAAAGAGTTTATCTTTTACAAATGCTTCAAATTTAGCTTTAAAATTTGCCCAAAGTGGATGATGTTCTGGTGGTTTGATTTTCTTAGCAGATTCAGAAGCCATGCTTACCAGATTATCTTTATTTGGATCTGTACCAAACAAAATTTCGGCAACTAGACCTATTGCTTTGTGAATAATGGCCGAAAAAGGCAAAGGGCCGCCCTGACCGGGGATATACTCATTAGATGGAAAAATAATATTCTTTTTAATCCATTGATTTGTCTTAGGGTCGAAATGAGTGAGTAGGGTGGTATCTTCCCGATCAAAAGCTTCTTCCCAGGATTTAAAAGGACTATCGGGCATTAGGTTATGTTGCTCACATTCTTTGTAAGAGTCTTGTATCAATCGAAAAGCATTTTCGTACCATCCCTGGGCAATATGAATACCATGCTCCTGAATCCTTTCGTTTGGACCTCTACCTGTAGCAGTTTTTCCTCCTAGTCTCCAACCCATTTGATAAATAGTGATATCATAATGATCTTGCCAGTTTTCGTAAGAGCTAAGTTCATAAGCGGCTGTTAGTGATGACATACCACTACCTAGTATGGCTATTTTCTTTTTGATTTCTGAGTTTTGCATTGGTGTATGAATTTTAAAGAGTATGAATTTTCTTAGCTGTTAATTTTGTATTGAAATGTGCTGAACTAAATTCACTCTCACTAATCGGATAGAGTGGTTTATTATTTTTTATGTACTCTAATAGTATTGGAGCGTTGTTCCATTTGGCGGCTTCTGTATATAACTCATCTAATTGCGGTATGATGAAAAGTTTGTCGAAAATATCTTCAATCCATCCATTTAAATTATGTGCCCGATGCATAACATACTCAATGTCTTTTTTAGATAATGGATAGTGACTAGGATAAAAGGCTTCAATATCGGTTAGTATAGAAACTGCAGTACCTCGTGGATTACTAAATATTTTGCCTAAAACCCCAAAATTCACACCTTCAACCATTGACTGAGCATACAATACACGATAAAGCACAATATTGACGAAATATTGTTCATAAATATTTTCTTTAAATGCTACCGAATCGGCTACTTGATATCCAGCAATGATACTAGAATTATGAGCGCGATACCAGGAACATTCGTTGGGCGTATGAATGTACTCTAACCAAAAATTAATCGAAGGAGGTAGATCCAGAAACGTCTCTCCAGATTCATAGATCAATTGGGCAAGTGTCGCTAAATACAAAAAATGACTGTTTACTAATCTCCACCATAGACTACCAGGATGTTGTGCATTTGTAGAATTAAGTACTCCTCTTTTTATTTCCCAATCTATAAATGTTAATTCAGAATTTCCCAGTCCTTCTTTTCCTTTAATAAAAGGTTCTCCGTATTTTTGATAGAATTCGTAACGTAATTTATAGCGATTCTGTGGGGTTTCAGAAGCATGAAGTACAATTCCTTTGGCTTTTTCCTTTAGTATTTCGAGTTTGTTCATATATTAGTAAAAAAGGTTTATAAACTTACAAGTAAAATTATTATCTACAATAGATATTTTAAGAAATTCAAGTAGTATAATGTATTAAATTTCCTTGTTAAGTAAAAAATGATTTCTCATACTATTAAGCATTAAGAATGACAGCATATTTTAAATACTATCTAGGATTTTTATTGATTATATTATTGTCTCCTCTTACTGTATTTAGTCAAACTACTATTCTTCTACATGATTTAAAAGAATTACAAGATATTGGTCAGCAAACGAAGTATATAGAGGATGCTTCTCTACAATTATCCATGGAAGAAATCATAAATCACAATCTTGAGACCAGATTTAGAGAATATACTCAGGAAACTATAAATTTCTCTAGTACAGCTTCTGCTTACTGGCTAAAATTTAGAATTACTAAGACCATACCTGGTAATTTTTACTTAAATGTAGGTTCGGCTTTTATTGATTCTATATCACTTTATGAATTTGATGAGACAAATCAACTCATTTCTACCAGGCATACAGGTGATGATTTACCTTTTAATACCAGAGAAATTGAAGTAGGTAATTATCTATTTGCTCTGGACTTTGATGTAAGTAGTACACGAACTTTTTACCTTAGAGTAAAGAGCGATCAACCTTTATTTTTCCCACTTCGGGTGGGTACACTTCCTAACTTTTTAAGCTATGAGCATGATTTAGACTTTCTGCAGGGGATTTATTTTGGGTTTATGCTCTTGATTTTCTTATATAACCTCTTTTTGTATTTTTCGACCAAAGAGAGAATATATCTCTATTACATTGCTTATGTATTTAGTATTACCTGGTTTATGGCTTCAGTATTCGGGTATTTCTTCGAATATTTTTGGCCTAATGCCCCTTTTATTAATCAAATTGTAGTTGTTAGTTCTGGCTTAACTATGATTACTGCTACTTTGTTTACCCAAAAATTTTTAAACACCAAAGAATCTGGTTCTACTATGCACAAGGGGTCGATGGTCTTTCTTGTAATTGGTATTTTGGTATGTGCTCTTGTGTTACTAGGTTTTAAAATAGAAGGCCTAAAATTATCACAGGGAGGGCTATTAATCATGGCCTCATATTTTCTTATCTTAGGAATTCGATTTAAGCAAAAAGGGTATCGTCCTGCCAAATATTACTTATTAGCCTGGGGGGCTCTTATAGTTGGTATTTGTTTTGCTATTCTTGAGTCTTTAAATCTGACTTTTGTGATGACCTATTTAAATGCGATGCAGATTGGTTCTGCCCTGGAAGTTTTGCTGCTTTCATTTGCATTGGGTGATCGAATTAATATGTATAAAAAGCAAAAAGAAGATGCACAATTAGAAGCACTGTTAGCCGCCAAAGAAAATGAAAGGCTAATTCAAGAACAAAATATAATACTTGAAAAGAAGGTCAAAGAACGAACTGCAGAAGTCGCTATTCGAAATGAAGAACTAGTTAACCTGAACAAGGAAAAGGATATGCTGGTTAATATAGTTGCTCATGATCTTAGAACCCCTTTGAGCCATATACGATTATTAATACAGTTAATAGATATTACCTCTTTAGACCTAACTAACGATCAGGTATCTTACTTAACTGAAATAGACAACTCGGCAGATCGTCTCTCACAGATGATTGGTCGGATACTAAACATACACGCATTAGAAACAAATCGAGTTAAATTAAAAAATCAAATCATTGATTTGGTAGAATTAGTGAACTATGTGGTAAGGTGTTTTCGTCTTACTGCCGGGGATAAAGAGATTAAAATGATCATTACATCACAACCAGGGAATCACTTTGTAGAAGTGGATAAAAATTATATGATCCAGGTCTTAGAAAATTTGGTTTCTAATGCCGTCAAGTTTTCTAAAAGAGGAAGCAAAGTAATGTTACATGTAAAATCTCGGGATGCCAGAACATATGTTGTGGTCGAAGATCAGGGACCTGGCATTAGCATAGAAGATCAAAAAAAATTATTTGGTAGATTTCAGAGACTAAGTGCACAACCCACAGAGGGAGAAGCATCTATTGGGTTGGGATTATCTATCGTGAAAAAATATATCGAATCGATGGATGGCGAAATTCACTGTGAAAGTGAATTAGGTGTCGGAACCAAATTTATTATCTCTTTTGATTCTAAAGACCATATGGAAAAAGTTGAAAGTTAATACTTTATGAAAATAAAGGTACTTAGTTTTATTAGCGCAAATGCACAGATTTCATGATACTATTTTGTTAACGTTAGGGATAAGAGTGTGGTAATTAACAGTCAAGCACTATCAATTTTTAAGTAACTTAATAATTTCTTTATAAGAAGCACCAATCGGAATTTCTATATCATCAAGTAAAACAACATCTTTTGCAGTTAAGGAAGCAATTTTTCCAGTGTTAATAATATAGGAACGATGAACTCTTAAAAAATAAGAAGGTAGCTTTTGAACAAAAGAACTTATTTTATCTTTTGTAATTATTGTATCGTTTGCTGTATGTATTCTTACATAATCTTTAATGCTGTCAATAAATAGAATGTCGTTAAATTCTATTCTAATCATCCTTTTGTTCGAATTAACAAAGATATGATCTAATGTCTTATTTGTCTCTGATGATTCCTTAGAGGTAGATTGAGTGGTTGTATTCAAAGCCTTATATTTATTAATAGATTTATAAAAACGAATAAAGGATATCGGTTTTAATAAATAATCGATGATATCCAGCTCATAACCTTCTAAAGCATATTCTCTGTAAGCTGTAGTTAAGATAACTTTTGGTTGTATATTCGTATTTTTTATAAATTCAATTCCTGTAACGACAGGCATTTGGATATCTAAAAACAAAAGATCAACGTTTGTGTTTTGAAGAAAATTTCCAGCATGTATAGGATTATCGAATGAGGATATAAGCTCCAATTCAGGAACTTTATTGATGTGTTTTTCAAGTACCTTAATAGCTAACGGTTCATCATCAATGACCATACATTTGATTGCCATATTATTGTAAATTAATCGTTAATATTACCTGAAAATCTTTGTCTGTTTTAATACTTTTCAGATAATAGTTGTTTGTATAGTTTAGCTCTAATTGTCTTTCTGAATTAGAAAAACCAATTCCAGAATTTGATTCATTGTCTCTATTGTTTTGTTCGCTAGAAGGTAATGTATTAAAAACTTTAAAACAAAGTTGATCCTGGTTGGTGGTTAATTCAATTGTAATGATCGAATCGTTCAGCGTATTGCTTGCGCCATGTTTAAAAGCATTTTCTATAAATGATATTAGTATCAAAGGTGCTATCATAACATTAGGGTCATGAAGATGATGTGTAAAACTCAAGGTTAATTTACTACCGTATCGTAACGATTCTAAATCAATATAATCCTGTATAAAGGTAATTTCATTTTTTAAAGGAACTTCTGCATCTTTACACCGATAAAGCATATAATCTAACATATCGGATAGTTTCAAAACAACTTCGGATGCTTTTTCAGAAGATTCTTCTAAGGTTAATGAATATAAGTTGTTTAGCGTATTAAATAAAAAATGCGGATTTATCTGCGCTTTTAAAAATTTAAGCTCAGTATTCGCTTTTTCTTTTTGCAAAACTTCAAGTTGATGACGTTCTTCAAAACGGTCTTTAAACACCTTAATCATAAACATTAAGAAAACGAATACATACACCGATGGAAAATGTACTACCGCCAAGTGAAAAGGATCGGATATTATTTCTATCAAACTTTCCTCTTCAAAGTATTTAGGAGCAAAAATTCTGGTCAAATTCATACCTAGCAACTTTGAAAGCACTAAAAACAGATAGGTAGATAGCAATAATGAGAGTCCGAATTGCAAATATTTCTTTTTGAAGAGAAGTTTCGGAACCTGGTAATAAACCAAAAGATAACTAGCTGATAATTGGGCAGGTAGAAAAGACAAAGAACTGAGTATAGTTTTTTTAATGCTTCCATCATTTAATGCTGCTAAAATGGGTAAACTGATAAACACCAAAACCCAAAATATTAGGTGCGAAACAACTCTATTCTGAAGAATCCAATCAATTAAGTTCTTTCTTTTAACCATAGAGCATAAATATATAAAATATGAGTTGAGTGCTACAGTAATAAAGACGAATCTTAATCACCTACTGTCCAAATCTCATTTCCTACAGATTAAGAATGCTTTCTGTTGATGATAGGTATGTATCCGTTAGAAGATGTCATTCGTCTATTTTATAATTTTTAGGGGATTCTATTTGATAGGTTTGTTTAAGACAATACCTCAATTGTTATTAAAATATAAGCCTATGAAATATAAAAAAGCTATTTATTTCTTTTCAACTTTCATTTGTATCCAGTTTATTTATAGTCAGAACAATAAAAAATCGGAACCCTTACCTTATACGATTGCTTATTCCTCTAAAGGATCAGGAGATGGAGAAATTTATCTAACTGATGAAGATGGCAAATCGAAAATTAGGATTACAGACCGTCCCGGAAATGATGGATATGTAGCCTGGTCTCCAGACGGAAAACGTATTGCATGTTATGCATACCACGATGGAGGGAACACCTGGTCTATTCATACTATGAATATAGATGGAACCAATAGGAAACGATTAACGCATGCAAAAAATAAATGGGATAGTGCGCCAGCATGGTCTCCTGATGGAAAAAAAATTGCTTTTGCAAGAGATTATGCAGATAAGAAAGGAGTTTGGCATTATGAAATTTGGATAATGAATTCAGATGGTAGCAGACAGACTCAAATCAAACCACTCAATGGTGGAGGGCCATGTTTTACACCAGATGGTAGGATTGTTTTTCACTCAGAACACAAAGATAAAAGTAATGAGATAAGCATAGCAGATGTAGATGGTAATAACATAATTCAGTTGACAAATAATGAAGCTAAAGAATTACACCCTGAAGTTTCTCCTGATGGTAAGCAAATTGTTTTTATGTCTGATAGAGATGGAAATTTTGAAATTTATACAATGAATATAGATGGTTCTAATCAAAAGCGCTTAACCCATAATGATCTTGATGATTGGAATCCGTCATGGTCACCAGATGGTTCTCAAATACTTTATTCATCACAAGATCAGGAAAGGAAAGCTAATATTTATAAAATAAATAAGGATGGTTCTTCAGTAGAAAAAATTATAAAAAATGCAAGCGGGCCATCTTGGCTAAAAACAAGTAAATCAATATAATTAGATAGGGTCAACTAATGTAAAACTCTAAATATAAAAATAAAATTTATGAGAAACATAACAGGATTACCGTGTTTAATTATTCTTCTAATTACAAACATTAGCTTTGGACAAAACTTACCAAAATTTGTTCATATACAAGGTGGGACTTTTACCATGGGCGACGAATGGGGTTTAAGTAATAAAGATCAACGATCTACTCATGAGGTGCCCCTAAAGAGTTTTAATATAAGCCAAACAGAGGTTACCGTTGCACAATACCGATATTACTGTAACGCCACGGGAACAGCTATGCCTAAAGAGCCTGATTGGGGTTGGCAAGATAACGACCCTATAGTAAACGTAAGTTGGCAGGATGCGATGAATTATACCAATTGGCTTTCTGATAAGTTAGATCAAAAAGTACGCCTCCCTTATGAAGCAGAATGGGAATATGCGGCACGTGGCGGGAGTGAATCCAAAGGTTACAAATACAGCGGTGGTAATAATATTGACAAAGTGGGGTGGTATGATGGTAATTCTGGCAAAAAAACTCATACAGTGGCGAGTAAAAAAGCCAACGAATTGGGAATTTATGATATGAGCGGTAATGTTTGGGAATGGTGTATGGATATTTATGGAAGTGATTATTATGCCAACAGCCCTAAAAACAATCCCAAGGGGGCAGATAAAGGAGAGCGAAGAGTAATACGTGGTGGTGGTTGGGGCCTTGATGCCTCTTTTTGTAGTGTTGCCTATCGCTATGGAAGCGCTTTTAATGGCGAGTTATATGACTATTTTGGGTTTCGTATAGTTTCTGATGAAAAAAAGGAATAATGTAAATATCTAATTAAGAAAATTACGTAAGTAAGAGAGATTCAAATGAATTTTTATCCAATGTTTAAACTTACTTAATGAGTTTATAATGACATATTAGAAAGAACGTTGAAAATCAAGCAAGCAGCAATCAATGGTCTTAGGATGAAAAACTGTGTGGATGATATTTTTGCCTCTTTTTTCGCTAATAAAAAAAGAAAAAGAGATTAAATCAAAGTGAAATTTAATAATATAATAAAGAACTAAAACCTATGAAAAAAGCATATTGTATTTTGATACTTGTGTTACTGGTTTTTAATGCCTGCAATACTAAAAAAAAGAGCTCAAATGATAACGAGCAACTAACTATAGAAAGTCTCTATCTTAACCAAAAACCACCAGGTTTAGTTCCTGAACCTTTCGCTCCCGATATGGTTACGACAGAGGGGTGGGAAGTTAGTGGTGTCTTCACACCAGATATGAAGGAGTTCTATTTTATTAGGGATAATAAAGTCACTAAAAAACAGGAACTTGTTGTTTTTCAATATCAAAATAACGAGTGGCAGGAGTCTGTTGTATCATCCAGAGTAGGAACTCCCTTTATTTCACCCGATGGTAAGACTATGCACTTGGGCAGAAGTTATAGAGAGCGTACCGAAACTGGAGGCTGGTCAGAGTTAAAAAAACTTGGCTCTTCTTTCGAGGAGATAGAGATCATGCGCCTTACAGCATCATCAAAAGGAACCTATGTTTTTGATGAGATTGGCATGCCAGATGGAGATGGCATTATTCGTTATTCACAAGTAATAGATGGCAAACGTGAAGAACCGAGGCCATTTGGTAAAGAGATTAATACCGGACGAATGAATGCTCACCCCTTCATCGCACCAGATGAATCCTATTTGATATGGGATGGCAGGCGAGAGAGTGGATATGGTAATTCTGATATCTATATTAGCTTTAAACAGCAAGATGGCTCATGGGGAGAAGCTATTAACATGGGAGACAAAGTAAATACCAAAGGCTGGGAAGCGGTTGCCTGTGTGACACCAGATGGTAAATATCTTTTCTTTAATAGGAATATGACCCCGTATAACTACGATAATGTAGATATATTCTGGGTAGATGCCCAGATTATTGAGACACTAAGACCCAAACCATAAAACAAATTAAGGTCAAACGTTTGAAGTTTTATTATTGTTTTTAAAGAAAGATTCTGCTACTAAAAACTACTCAACAATACTAGCTGAAAATTACAATGAAACTGATTTGTTTAAGAGAAGAAAAGACAAAGAAGAGTTAAGGCTGGTATATGTTGCTTGCTCAAGACCAAAAAGGCTTCTTTGGATTGCTGTTCCTAATGAGGATATTAAGATTTGGAGTAATCATTTAGACATCAAAGAAAATGATTGATGAAATTACAAACATTATGTAAATTAGTAATACAGTTTCTTAATGGTTTCATTTTTACAAGGGATTTCTAAGCAATCTTATGAGTCAGAATGTTTTCTAAAATATAGCGACTGCGCCGTACATTGTTTCCAAAGTTTTGTGCAGCCTTGATTTTTTTGTTTCTTTTTGTATCAAGACAAAAAGATATGCAAACCCTTTATAAGCTACCTAAAAGTTTTGCTTTTTTTGGCGTGGGCTATGCGGTTGGATATTGTGTGTAAAAATAAATGCCATATCAGGCATTTTAATTTTTATAAAACAATCGAGCGCATAGGCAGCGGCAATTTTACATAACGGCAAATTATAGTTACAAATGTCTAACGTGAAGTTTAATCATAAACGCCATAAAATAATTTTAATGACCCAAGTAGCTACGATTATTATTAAATAGAATTATCCTGGGATATTTTACATAGTATTACATTATAGCTACGGATGTGACTATTAACCGCAAATTGACTTTTACATAATTACTATCGATATAAAACACTGGAGTGTTGTTATATCTGCAATTATGTAAAATGCAAGCATCCGTCAATTTGCTTCAATAAATACATTTGTACTATAATTTATATTATGTAAAATAGAATACTTGAATGCTTCTCTACTATCTGTTTTGATTTAGCCTAATTATTGGATACTGCAGTATGATTCTTCTCTTCTAACTTAGACACCATACCTCTATACCGTATTGCTGTTCGGTGATTACTTTGTATCATAATATCACTTCTTAAATTTGGATATAGTGTTATAGCGATTCTAAGCCACTCTGTAGCATTCCTAACTTCAAAATTTATCAAATACCGTTGCTTTTTTTCATTATATGTAACCTTAGTATGTTCTGGTACACCATCAAATTCTATATTATTATTTCGGTTACTAAACCCTGCAGATATTTGGCGTTCTCCATAATATGGTAAATACACAGAGATGCTATCTCTCAGGATTCTGAAATGATTAAAATTTCCGATTAGATTTATAGTATTACCTGTACTTCCTACAGGCAATAACCCGCTATTAACCAATGCATTTAAACCTGTACTCGACGATATTGGAGATGCCCAATCAGATATAATCTCGAGCTTTTTTTGTGCTACTAATTCATCTAAAGCTTTACTTTGTTCTGTAGATATCGCCAGATTTTGTGAACTTCCACAGCTTATTAGTAAACAACCCATAAATAGTAAAAAGAGAGTTTTCATTTTTTATAAAGAATATGCTAATTATCATATCAAATAATATACCATTTTTTTCAATATCAGTATGTTTTTTTAACATAAGTTTCAGTAAATCAGCATGTAAAATATAATAAACCTTTATTTCAAGATTAAAAACAATAAAAAACCGAGTTGTAGCCTACCTTTTTTTATAACTTTTTTTTATGTATTATATAACACTTTTCATAATTCTTCATACTGGTAAATACTCTAATTTTGCCCAATGTTAAAAAGGAAGCTTGCCCAGTTCGAATTTGTAACCCTTATGGCATCTCTAATGTCTATCGTAGCTTTGGCTATAGATGCGCTTTTACCAGCGCTAGATATTATTGGAATCACTATTGGTACCCGGCAAGTTGCAGATAATCAGTTATTAATAACTATGATTTTTTTGGGCCTTGGTATTGGTCCATTAATTTTTGGTCCCATATCAGATAGTATAGGTAGAAAACCTGTTGTGTACATGGGACTATTACTTTTTATTATCGCAAGCTTTATCTGTGTTTTTGCTAGAAGCATAGAAATGATGGTATTGGGACGAATTCTGCAAGGTATTGGTCTCTCTGCTCCGAGAACGATTGCAATTGCTATGATTCGAGATATTTATAGTGGAGATTATATGGCACGTATTATGTCTTTTATTACTGTAGTATTTCTTTTAGTGCCTATTATTGCTCCTGCATTAGGTAAATTTGTATTAGATCATTACGATTGGCAAGCTATATTTTATGTGCAGGTACTATTTAGTATACTAATTTCCTTTTGGTTTTGGAAACGACAAGCCGAAACCCTTGAAATCTCAAACCGTATAAAATTTACATCTTCCATTTTTGTAGATGGCCTAAAGGAATTAATGCAATATAAAACCACTATTGGGTATACGCTTATTTCGGGATTTATTGTAGGATCTTTTATGGTATACCTAAGTACTTCTCAGCAAATTTTTGAACAACAATATCAGTTAAAAGAAGAGTTTCCGTATATATTTGGTCTTTTAGCTATCTCTATAGGTTCTGCTATTTTCTTAAACGGAACACTGGTTTTAAAATATGGCATGGAGAAACTGGTTACCACTTCTCTATTGGCGTTTTTTGCGATTTCGCTTTTATATATTGTATTATTTTATAATTCTTCGAATCCAAGCATAGGTGTATTATTGCTTTTTTTCGGAATGCAGTTTTTTGCTATTGGTTTTTTATTTGGAAATTTAAGGGCGTTGGCCATGCAACCTATTGGTCATATTGCGGGAATAGGTGCTGCAATCACAGGCTTTATTTCTACTATCATGGCAGTTCCTATTAGCACTTATATAGGAAGATTTGTTTTAGGTACTACCCTACCTCTATTTATAGGTTTTTTGGTCTGTGCACTACTTTCAATTATAATCCTGGTATATCTAAAAGTATCTGCAAAACAACAAGGTGTTTCTAATTAACAAAGCGATCACTATGCTTTTTTACTATCTTCTGGTATAGATAGATCGCCATTTCCGGCAATGGCAAACTGGTCTCTCTTTGATCCGTATCCAAAATTAGAAGATCTACGATATTTATTCTGAAAATCTGCGAATCGTCTTTTTCTAGTGGTTTTTTCTGTACTACTCATAGTGGAAAGTTTTAGTGAATCACGCGACTAACAATTAATTCTCTTTCTAAGTTATCATTTTTTTTAATTTTAGTCTACTCATTTGTAGTACTTTATATTTATTTTAAGATACGTACGAACAATCCTTCTTTAGTGATTAGAAAAGTTCTATAAAAACCTCCTGTTCTTCATTTGTATTTAGTAGTATTGAAATTTTCCTATTGGTATACCCACCTGCCATAATTAGTATATCGTATTCTCCTGGTTCCAGATCTTTCCATAAAAAAGCACCAAAATCATCGGTTACTTGTGCTATATCGACTAACCGTGTCATCCCGGTAATCGTTAAAGTTATTACTGCTTCTTTTACAGGTTTTTTAGATTTTTGATCTACTATTTTTCCTCTAATTGTAGCTCCCATTAATACTTATATTTGTTTTTTAAAGAATGAGCATTTTTATAAGAAGAATGCTCATTCTTTCTGTTTTACCTATTATTTGTACTTGTTTTTCCAGTTTTTAAGGTTCTTAAACACGGGTTTTGTAATTCGAGTAGCAGAATTTCCTAAAGAATAGCCGTTGGTATGGATTCCTACAGCATAACGTTTACCATTTTTGATTCGCCATACGGGAGAACCACTTTGCCCTCCTGCAGTATCAATATTGTACACTAATGTTCTGGATGTAACTGCTTTAATTTTTCTGGCATGCCACCATTGTGTACCTGCAGGCTTATCTCCAGGATATCCAGAAAGATTTACTTTTAGTCCTAATAAATCAAAGAAACCATAATTTCCGTATCCAAAATATCCTACTTTGTTACCATACTTACAGTTTTTGGGTAGTATAATAGCTCCATAATCATGGCTTCTCTTTTTACTTTTGGTCCATCCTTTAACCGAATGGAAATGAGAAGTTTTACATGATCCGTATGGTTTTTTAGCTCCATTTCTTCCCGGGATCACTTCTATACTCTTAGCCCAACCACCATGTTTATGCATATAAACTACATGACCTGCCGTAATAACTGTTCTGGGCCCAATTAGAAATCCTGTACCAATCCAATTAGTGCCGTCTTTTGCCTTAATTCTTAAAGAACAGATAGCACGCCAGGGATATTGGGTTGTTCCTTTAATTTGCTTACGATCATCTTTACCGATAACAACTTCCTGCATCATTTTCTTACCACTTTCGCTACGCATTAGCATTGCTGCAGTTGGATCTCCAAATTCTGCGTAATATGCATCCAAAAGATGTTCTTCATTTTCCTCTTCACTTTCTTGCTCTTCTAATACCGAATAGTCGTAGCCCGAAACTTTTTCAAGAGTTCCTTCTTCGGTTTGAGAACCTTCTGTGGTGCCACTTTCATTACCTTCAAAAGGAGTTTCTAAGTCTTCAAAATCCTGATCACTCCCACTATTTTCGCTACTCACTTCTAAGTAGTCATTGGCAGATTCTTCTGTTTCCTCTCCCAAAGTATCATCAAATTCTTCAGATTCTATTGTATCTCCACTTCCTTCAAAAGCCTCTTCAATAATCGTGGTCTCATCTGTTATCTGATCTTCATATATTCCATTTTTCTTCATGATCTGTGTTTTTATAAAATTTGTTATATCAAGAGTTCTTATGCATAGGTTCCCTCTACTTCTTTTTAAATTGCAATTTTATTAAGAGCAAAAGTATTTACAATCATAATACATTGCAATAGTTAAATAACTGTAAATCAAAAAGTTAATCACCTGTTGGTTTTATAGTTGAATGATGGTATATAATTGGGGTAAATAAACCCTTGGAATGATTCTTGATTATTTCTAACTTAGTAACATTATAATTATCCCTATGAGAACTTTTCTCTACATATTGATTGGTGTTTTGTATGCTCAAGGATTTGGGCAAGATATTATTCCTAATGCTACACAATTACCAACCAGTCCTATTTCTGATTATGCCTTAATCAATGATTATCAAGGTATCGTTTTTGACAAAGAAAAGTCTAGAGTTTCTTTTAATTTCATAGAAGATAAAACTTCTGGTACTATTGCAGGTTTAGATTTTAAGATTAATTTTAATCCTAAAGATCCCGAGAATGCAAGTTTTAAGGGTACTGCCCTTATTAATACTCTAGATACCGATAATTTTTTGCGTGATGGACACTTAATGTGGGAGAAATTCTTCTATAGAAAAAAATACCCAAAAATAAGTTTTGTGAGCACTCATGTAGTTGCTTTTGATACCAATACTTATAAAGTTATTGGTAATCTTACTATTAAAGGAATACAAAAAGAAGTGATTATTACATTCTCTCTCGATGATAAAAAGTTATTGGGCAAAACTACCATTTATTCTAGTGATTTTGGTGTTAATATTCACGATAAACGAGAACAAAACAAATTAGATATACGTTTTTATTTTCCTATACTTAGGTAGTTTTTAGCAACTGATTGCTTCCATTTTTTACTGAAAAATATTACTTCTGAAATATAACTCGATTAATGACAAATTGTTAAAATGAAACAACAAATGCTGAGTACTTTCCGTGATGTGTTAATGATAATGGTAATTGTATTGTTTTTTGGTCAATATGCACTAACGGAATTCCTTTACTATTCTTAATAAAATCAATCAGAGATAAATTTATATTTAGTTTTTCAGAAATTATTTCTTTCAATTTAGAACGTGCACTCATTGTTTTATCATATACTGAAGAGTGATATGCTACATCAGATGTCATCGCAATGCTATATACATATTCATTTTGTATCTCTGTAAATGTTTTATAACTATAATTATCAACATAAACCTCTCCTTTCGGCATACATTGAAAATTTTGAGGGTTATATCTTCGAGAAAAGTTAAATCGCCTTTGATGAGCTTTATATGCCGCCTCTTTCATACTCCAAAACTGCCAGAGTTGTATTTCTGCTTTTTCTGAAGTAAAAATATATTGTTGTTCCTGCTTGGTAAATAGTTTTTGAAGCCATCCTCTTCTCTGCCAGTCACTCTGGGTTTTAGCTAATTGAAGGTCTACAATATCATTACCTATCATTTGGACGCTAATTTATCTTCTATTACGGTAATTGAAGCCTTAACAGTTAACATTTTCTCCATCGATTCATTATCAATTTCAATATCGAATTCATCCTCTACATCAAGCACTACATCTACCAGGTTGGCTGAATTAATTTCCAGATCCTTTATAAAATCAGTATCTTCTGTAAGAGTTGTTAGTCCTTCTTCATTTTGTACATACGGTGTTATGATTGTTTTTAATTTAGAAAGTAATTCTTCTTTTGTCATAATGTAATTAGAGTTGATTTAATATTTATTTTTAACTATGATCTGTCAATTCGATTCGACTTTAGGAGAAGTGTATCGAGAATAGGGTTATAGTTTAAAAATCTATTCTCGATACATTTTATCTCCATTCCATTACTACAAAACACTCCTTTAGATTAGCATTGAGATATTTTATAATTTAAAGAACGGAAAAGGTACACTATCTATTCACTCTAAGTTTTAAAGCTTATAATTTGATTCAGACCTTTTCCGTTCAGTTATAAACTCAAA
>JAUIBW010000034.1 GCA_030427585.1 Bacteroidia bacterium | reverse complement strand
AGTAGTGCCGATGTTCCGCTTCCACTCACATAGGTTGCCTGTCTAGTGGTTGCACCTATGGTTATAGCAATTTGTGGAGTTCCTCCTGTAGTATTTACTGTTACATTCTCACTGGTATTGACGATAAAGTTCAGGTTTTGTCCTGCGATATAGGTGGCATTAGCAGGTACACTTACCGAAGTTACTATAGGGGAAACCCTGTCTACTGTATGTACTTGTCCTGTATTAAATGCAGCAACGTTTCCATTAGTACCATTTCCGTTACCACTATCATCAATAATATTAGTATTAGCATTCAGGTCAAGCCGCAATGTTCCGTCGCCGGTAATACTATTTACAATGACATCTATCGTTGTTCCAGAACTGGCAGAAACTGAATTAATCGTCCCAGAGGCTGTACCGGTAGGTGTGAGAGTAAAGTCGTCGGTAGATACATTATTTGCGTTTTCGTCAAAAGTAACCCTGTACGTTATAGAAGTTGCATTTGCGGTTGGTGAGCCTTGTATATTTATAGATTGTACAACAGGAGGAGCCGTATCTGTAGGAAGGGTATTCCATCTAAAGGCATCAAGGGCCATATAATCGAGATTACTTGTAGAAGAAGTAAAAACAAGCTCATCGATTGGATCATCTGTAAAATCAGAGGCTCCTTCGGTTGCAAAATCAATAAAGGTAAACCCGTTATTAGGTGTTAAATTTACAGGATCAGAGAATCCAGAATTTTTTGTAATAGTATAGATAGTAGATCCTTCCTTTTTACCCGTTATAGTTAAAGTACCTGTATGATTGCCTAAACTATTGGTCGAACAATATAGATATAAGTCGAGTACTAAAAAATCTACCCCCCCATTAGAGGTGATTGTAAAACTACTTCCATTACCTGAGCCATCACTTCCTCCTGTATTCTCAATAAACCTATTATCTACAGATGATCCATTCCATCCTGCACCAGTAGCATCAAAAACATCGTAAGTCTCTCCTGTTGTACTACTAATAGTGAACGTTTGACTATTATCTGTAAAAGTGGCAGAGTTCACTGCTTCTGTTTCAAAATCCTCTGTAGTTTGAGATTCCATTTCATATATCCCTAAAAGGAAAACTGAAATTGTAAAAAAAGTTTTGAGGTATAATTGTTTCATAATTTTGATTTTAAAAATGTATTATTACAGCTCACACTGATTTCCCAATCAGGAATTTTATGTATGCTATATTTTATTTTGAAGTTGCTTTGGTGCGCTATATTATATAAAGAGAATAAACAATACGGATTTGTAATTAACGAATCTTCATATTGCAATTGGTAAATATCGAAAACTTTTATATGAGTGTAGATGCAGATATCAGGAGTTTCTTCATAATTTTCAGGAACCGGATACCATCTACTTTCAAAATAATAAGGGTCAATATCATTTCTTTGTGTATTCTTTGTAACTGAGAAAAGAGGCTCCATAGATTCTCTTTTTATATTTTGATGAGTAATATTATTTATATAATAAATCTCATTATGTTGATTAAGAAATGGTTCCTTGGCGAAGAAGGAATATCCAAATGATACATGTATTTCTTCAGGAATTAAAACACCTCCTTCTGTGAGTTGAGGGGCTAGATTTTGAGTAATAGCTACTTGTGGTTCTTTAGTTAATGCATGAAACATAGTTTCGGTTATGATCATATGTAATGCTTTAGTTTTTGGATATTGGTAGTGTATGGCGTTTGCCACCATACTATTAGAAATGTAAGCATCATAACCTAATGTGCTAATTATATTTTTTATTGATTTTATAGAACTTTTGTTAATGTCTATTAATGTGGCATTAATCTGCTCTGGTTCAAAAAATGAAAGTAATGGCAATAGCAAAGGGGCAAAGGGGCCACAACCCGCATATAGTATGTTTAATCTTGTAGTAGGGAACTTTTTTTGACACTCTATAATAGCTTTATATATTCCTCTGATAAAACAACAAGTTCTCTTATAATCTAACATACAATCTGCTGCATTTTCTTTTGAAAGTGCTATTCCGTTTTGTAAGATAATCTCTCCCTGATGATCCTTTTCAATAGGAAAATGAGTGTAAAAATTATAGAGATCCAGAATGTGTTCAACATCCTTTTCTACAGATGATGATAATATTCGTTGAGTTATTGGGTGTATGTCTATAATTTTTTTGGTCATGATTATATGGGTAAGCGCGAAAAGGTTTTTTTAAGACCTTTTCGCACTTTGTTTAATTTCGAGAAGGAAAAAGCCCTTGTGTACAAATGATATAGTATATTGATAAAAAGGGTTGTATGTTGTTTATAGCTTTATTCCCTCCGGTGTTTGCAGTTGTGACAGAATTTTCATTTAAAGTTATATCTGGTGTTGCCATATTAAACCCATATGTAGTGTTTGATGACCTTCCTGACTTTGTTACCGGAGTGGCTATTGATGATCCGTTGGTAGCCACACTTTGCGTTGCGTTGGCAGAACTTACTCTTGCTGCACCAGTATGGTTATGAGCAGGAATTTGTGTAATATTTAGAACATTAATAACAGTTCCTTCTCTTTGGCCTAATTTATATGTAGGTAAACCGGGTCCCGTACCTGGATTAATAGAGGCACGACCTCTAAGGTCTGGTAATGCAAAATTGGTTCTGCCATCACCACCATACGTAGTTCCTAAAATAGAAAATAAAGCCTGGTTGGTATTAATAGGTAATAATTGTCCTTCGCAAAGTGCCCAAGATCTAGGTGCAAAATTACCGGCAAACATTCGTATTTCTCCTAGTGTTGGTTCCATAAAATGTTGAATTTAAATTAATATTATTACGATTTTCATAATTAAATATATGGTCACTAGTTTCTTGATGGGAAAACTCCCTGAAGACAAATAATATAGTATACCGATAAAAAAGGTTGCATGTTGTTTACAGATTGATTCCCTCCTGTATTACCTGTGATTACAGAATTTGTACTCAAGGTAACATCTGGAGATGCGGTATTAAAACCATCTGTAGCTATAAAAGATCTTCCTGAATCTGTCCCGGGGGTAGCTATCGATGCTCCATTGGTAGCTACACTTTGGGTGGCATCACCAGAACTTACTTTTACTGCTCCAATATGATTGTGAGAGGGTAGTTGCGTAACATTTAGAATATTAGTTGGAGTCCCTCCTCTTTGACCTTCTCGATATGAAGGTAAACCAGGTCCTGTGCCAGGTCCTATAGGTACACGCCCCCTAAGATCCGGTAATGCAAAAGTAGTTCTACCATCACCTCCATAAATGGTTCCTAAAATTGAAAATAAAGCTGTATTTTGGGAGATTGGCAACAGTTGCCCTTCACAAAAAGCCCAGGTTCTTGGTGCAAAATTACCGGCAAACATTCGTATTTCTCCTATCATTCCTTCCATAATGTATTGGTTTTAAAGTTTATTTTTAATAAATGGTTTAAGTTTTTATACATGAATTTGTGCTTTGGTTACAGGGTGCAACGAAGTTGTAAGTCGGTGTCCTTGTCGTACACCAAGATGAACATACTTAGTCCCAGTCAATATTCCGGCATCAGAATTTATAATGTTTAATTTGATTAATTTTCCATATTTACAGCACACATATAAGCCTTCTTGTGGATGTGCATGAACGATTTCTCCACATGTTTTTCCCAATAAAGGAACCTGAGTATCTACTGGAGACACTTCCAGTATTTTTATAAGAGCACCTTGGTAGTATGTAGTAGCTCCACCATATTTTGGATTACAGGCATTCACAAGGTTTTCGATTTCATCTGCTGTCTGTTCCTCCCAATTTATATTTGTTTCTGTATAATTGGGACGTTTATATACTTTAACCTTTTCTAGAGATTGAGCTTTGAAATGTTTTGGGTTTTGAACTAAGGACAAGAATTTGTTAGCTACTTTTTCCAGCATAAAACTCATTTTAGAATTTAACATGCCCAGAGTTTCACCAGGTATTATAGGAACTGGCTCTTCCAAAAGAATTTTGCCGCTGTCCCAATATTCATCCATTTGATGTATGGTGATAGCCGTCTGTCTTTCACCCTTAACAATAGACCAAAATAAAGGGTCTGGCCCTCGATTTTCAGGAAGTTTTCCGAAATGAATATTTAAAAACCCATATGTTGGAATAGGGAGTACACTTTTTGGTATTTTTAAAGACAAGCCACAAACCAAAACTAAGTCTGGCGATTTTTCTAACAACCAATCTTTAAATTGAGTTGAGATAGTATTGTCATGAACAACAAAGGTTTCAACTCCTTCCTGTTCTATTAATTTTAAATAATTAGGAGTCGACTGCTGAAGCACAATTTTTTCAACACATACTGCTTGTAGTAATTTGTTTTGTAATAAATACTGATATAGCGTAATACCAGTGGGGAAATTTCCTATAAGTATAATGTTCATGTCTATCAAATTCAAACCGTTTAACCTTTGATGCTTTGTAAATGACAATAGTTGTTTTTTGGCTGCTATTCCTTTTCAAAGAAAACAGAAAGTTAAAAACTAGTCAATACGTATAACTACTTGATTTTGACAAATGCGTTAGCTGAAAATCAGCTTGGGAATGTTTACTTTAAATAAACAATAAATAGGAGTAGCTCATAATGTTTTGGTATAAACTTCTTTATCAAAAGTTTATTCAGGGGTAATTAGATAATTAATGAGCGTACTTTGTAATTTAGAATATCTTAGTATACGTTTTGTATACTAAGATGTTGGATGTAATAATTACTGACGGAAACATTTGTATAATGGTAGAATCCGAACCATTTATTAAAAATGAATTATTATTAATGTTTAGAACTTAAATTTAGTTAAAAAATATTAACAAATCTTACTTTTTAAACTGTTTTTTTAACATATCTATTACATGGTATAGTAGATAATTAAACTTATTTCAAATACATGCATTTTTTTTCGTAGTCAATAATTGCTTTTCCTCTTTTAAGGATATCAGCTCCAATAATACCATCTACAGGTTCTGCATGATGTGCTATTAGCGCTGCATTTACATGATTAAGATCAAATAAAACAAGAGATATTCTTTTTCTCGACCAGTTTCCGATTTGTATAGTGTTTTTTTGTGAAAGTTGTGTTAGCATATCGGTAGCACCCGCTCCGGCAGCTTTTACATCACTATCCTGAGCAAAAAGAGAAAACTTTTCGACAGCTTCGAACCCTACACAGGAGTTAGAAGCACCTGTATCAACTATAAAATTACCCTCGACGTCATTTAATATTGCTGTAACTTCAAAATGATTTGTTTTTGTAAAAACTAATTTGATTCTGTGATATTCCTTTTGGGTTAAAAATTTTCGAAGTGTACTCATGTTTTATTTTGAAAAAACCTGGGTAAAAGTAGTATAATTAAAATAAATAAAACAATACCTATTTTATACCAAAAATAGCTTAAAGAATAAGAATGTTTGATCTCACCATAATATACAAATGCTGCCCAATAATAAGGTGATTTCTTAATATTAGAAATGTTTTCCATATCCAGATAGTCTAGTTTGGCACGATGAATGGCTGTTGCCTTAGGAATAGAATGATTAAGGTTTTGATAAAAGTTTTTCATTACTGTAGCAGTAGTTTTATCGTTTACTTTCCATAATGAAAGAAGTATGTTTTCTACTCCCGCATAATGAAAACCTCTGCCAATGCTAATAGGGCCTTCTCCTTTTGCTAACTTCCCAACACCGGTTTCACAAGCACTTAGTACTACCAGGTTTGCATTAAGTTGTGTTCCATATAGTTGATTAACCAGGATATCTTGATCCCTAAATTGTATAGAAGCCGGTCTGGAGAAGTTTCCTGATTCAGCATGTGTAGACAAATGAATAATATCATGTTCTTTTGCTAATTTAATAAAACGTTGATAAGTTGCTTGTTCGTTTTCTATAAAATCCCCATTAAAATAGTACTGTATAGATTTGCTTTCGTTTTTAGAAAATGAAAGTTCTTTCTCTGTATTTTCAAAAACAGGGAACACACCCAGAACGGTTTTTTTCTGAAGCTTTTTAGGATTGGATCTCAAATATTTACCAGCCGAGATTTCATAGCTTATTTCAGCAGATCGTATTAAAAAAGACATTTTACTAAAATTTATTGAATTTGTCTTTTTTAATAATAAGGTCTCAAAAGGAATAAAATAGAGCAGACCATCGGGGATAATTAGTAATTTTTTAGATTTTCTGGGAATTTTTAATACGTTATAAAGTTCAGCAGCATTTTTTGTAAACTCAGGAATGTCACTAGTGATTATTGAAGCATTATCGAAATAATGAATGTATTTTTTGATAGTGCTTTTAAAATATTGAGGATTTTCTATTTTTTTGATTTCAAAAGAATCTTGAGTGATTATAAATTGATATATGTTTCGATTTCCATAAAAATACTCAATCAAAGTGGTATGATCTTTTTTTAATTTTTTCTGAAGAGCAGGAATAGAAATATTGTTCTGATGTTGAAGTAGTTTGGGATATGTATGACGAAGTTTTTTGAGGGTTTCTTTAAGGGCAATAGATGTAGTGTCATGAGCTATAGTCCATTTTTGAATTTGGGAAATACGAGCACCTTTACCTTTTAATTTTTCTTTTAAAATTAGAGTCTCATACCATGTTAATGCTGCATTAAGTCGATTTTTATTTGAAACCAAAGAATCATTTTTGTATTGAGATAGTACTTTTTTGGATATCAGTGCTTTATTTACAAAAGGAGATTTAGAATACTCGGCTGCCCGAAATGCCTGCATACTGTATTTTTCATCTTTTTTGGTTTGGTGAATAGTAAAAAGAAGATCAATATAAGCTTCTGTTCTGTTCCTGTTTTGGCTATGTTGAATGACCTGAGTATCTTGAAGTGGATAAATAATATTTAGTTTTGAGTTTACATCAAAAGCTAAATCAAAGGCTGCTATCGCTAAAAGAGGTCTTTTGGTTTGTTGATAAGTATAGGCATGAATATCTAAAGCTTTTAACAGAAGCCTATCTGCAATAAGATGCTCTTTAGATGGTAAATCAGCATTTATCGAATATCCCGGTAGGAGAGAGGTATATATTTCTTTCAGGTTTTTTTGAATTTCTTCAAATTCTGATTTGGATAATAAAACATCAATATATGCTAATTGCCATTTGACAATAGCTCTTGCCGATGTGTTTTTATTTTTTAACAATTGAAACCTGGCCTGTGTAATATAATCCTGAGCTTTTTTTAATTCTTTCTTTTCTAAAGCAGTAGCAGCAAGAATTTGATAAGCATTTATTTGATTACTATCAATGGTAATTACTTTGTTTGCATAAACCTTTGCTTTCTCGTAATCACCAGAATCCAGGTAGTTTGTGGCTGTATTTGTTAGTAAATTGATGCTATTTGGATGTATATTTAGTCCTTTTTTGAGTATTTCGAGAGCTTCTAGGTGATTTCCTTGATTGTTGTATACGATAGAAAGATTAGTAATCCCCGAGATAATTTTTGAAGTGTCTTTAGATTGTTCGGCCAGATATAAGTAGTTTTTTATAGTGGTTTCAGCTTTAGGTAAGTCTCCAACTTCTGTATAGATATTACCAAGTGGTTGCAGGCAATTTTCAATAATATCATAGTCGATTAACCCATTTTCATAATAGGTTTTCCAGGCCGTTTCGTAATATAAAATAGCTGTCGGTTTTTGATTGAATTGATTGAGGTAATACCCCAAATTGCAGTTTACGATTACCCAAGCTAACTGATCTGCTTTTGTATAAAGCTGATCTTTTTTGTGAGCAATCATTTTACTTAGCCGTAGTGCTTCAGAATTCGATGGCTTTTGTATAAAATGATCTAACTGATCATATAAAAACGCAGAGGTTTTTGTTGTTTGCTGAGCCTGTATTATTAGATTTCCAAACCAAAGAGTAATGATACATAATAATATTCTAAAACTTCCAAATTCCATAGAATTGAATTTGAGAGTTTGGGCGATCAAAATTATGAACATATCTAACTCCTATACTTGGCCCTATTCGTACCGTTCCAAAATTCATTCCAACAAAAATACCGGTTTGTATATTCGTAAAATCGTCTTTGATTTCTTGTGTTTCTGCAACATCAAGTTCGATGTTTCGAATAATTTCTGGGGGAGTTGGCCCATTATTTCTAATAATAGTAAACCCTTCTCCCGTGGTTTCCTGATCATTTTTGCTTGTGATATCCATTTTTAATTGGATTCCTGCTCCCATAGCAAAAAAGTTATTGAAATTATAGCGAAATGATCCGGGAACGGCATAAATAGAAATGTTATTAAAAGTGTTCGCTTCTGAGAATCGAATTAGGCTTTCGGTACCGTTTACATCTATAGAAGTGGTTTCAAAGTTTCGCAATTCGTCATAAGAAGATGCAGATGCCATCAGTTCTGCTTGATAATACCCTCGGTAGGATTTAAAAGGAGATAATGTTGCTCCAACAAAATACTCTTTTTGGTTATCTAATTCGGGGACCATGATATAACCTGCTTTTGTACCAATAGAAATACCGGGCATAAACCGAGTAGTTGCATAGTTGGTAATAATAGGTTCGTTTTTATCAAAATATATAGCAGTACGACTTTTAGTCTTTTTTTTATGAAAGTCTTTACCAAATTTCATTGAATATTTTACATATCCTTTGGTCGAGTCTATTTCGGTTACATTCTTTTGTTGGCTTCCGGGAAGATATATTCGATTAAATTGAAAAATGATCTTGTCTTTTTTGAAAATAGTATCGAGACAGCTGTAATTAACTTCCCTTTCTTTAGGGCAAATTGGGCATTCGGGATACATGCCATCAATTTTTAATGTAGATTTATCAAACGTTTCTGGAGTGTCTACAGCTAGTTTTATGGTATTGGCAGGGCCTTCTCCGTTATTTTGAAAACGCACTTTAAATTTGAGGCGTTTAAATCGTACTAACCGATAGTTCATTAACCAACCATTTGAAGACATTTTATTGGGATCATGAGAAGTAACAATTTCCATTTCTGTATCCTTCACGGTGTGGTTGTCAAAATTTTCATCAGGAACATAGATACTTCTTAGTGTAACAATAGCACTGGTATCTTTGATCATTTCGGGTGTTGTTTTTAGTGTCCTGAAAATGTTTCGTTCTTCACCAGGTTGCATATCATTAAATGCAATTACCTGATAATTGCGATACAATGATTTGGACTCTTCTAATGTAAGCGGAAGGTTTTTTCTTTTGGTAGTATCTTGAATAAATAATGTTCTATTTTGTAGCACGTTATGAGTTGAAGAAGCTAGTAATGTATGGTCATCGTTTTGAGAGAGTGTTTCAGAAATAATAGGTAGTGAGATAATTTTTTCCCCATGATGTAATCGGGTGTCCTCCAGAATAAAGTTGTCATTCTTAAATTGATTATCATTATAAAACAAGTATAATTTACCATTAGAAACATAGTTGTTCGTATTCTTATAACTTGTTATTAATATCATTTCCTGATCAGGAATAGGCTCACGATTTCGTTTCAGAATTAAATTATCATCTTCAATAAAAGGAGAGTTAGTATCTAAAGAAGCCTCGTCAGATGCATCACTTACAGTTATAGATTTAGGCCTACTTGTAGGTGGTTTTCCATTATCATAATTGTTAGTTGCCCAAAGTTTGGCTTCGTATGTTCCTGATGAAGCATACCGATGTACAGGCTTTTCTTTAAAACTATAATTACCATCACCAAATTCCCAATAGTAGGTATAAAAAGCTTTAGGAGCTCCGGCAATTTGATTTAAGGGTGGCATTTCTGCCCCATAAACTACTTGGTTTCCATTAATTTCATAGGATATAGGTGCAATTCTTGGAATGGTATCGTTAGTTAGTATTATTTGTCCAATACACAGCAATGGAAATAATACTGTACAATATAAGATGATGTAACCCCTCATGATTTGTTATTAGTAGTTACTAAAGATAAGTAAAAAGTTAAATTAGAGATATTGATAAAAATATTCCGGAAGGTTACCTCCCGGAATATATACTGAAATGTGCCGTAACCCCCGCTAACTAATTTACATATTTCAGTATAATTTTTGATTTATGGCAACCCATTTATTAGTGTTATTAATTCGGCTTCGGTACCTGTAGAGGTAGATCCAATTACTTCTACATGATCTTCAGTTATTGTTGCGCCTTGGATCGCATATGTATACTCACCATCCTGAACAGATACAAATATGAAATGTACTTCTAATCCGATAGGGATTTGCCCATAATGTTCAGAGAATAATTCGGTTTCTTCAATATAAGTATCTAATAACGCTAATGCCGTTGGTTCACCATCATAAGACACATATACATTACAATTTGTGTTGTCATACCCTTGAGGAACGTCAACATAAATAACAGTTTTAGGCCTTGGGTCATTATACCAACGATCGATATTAGTCCACCCAAAGTTATTGATAAAACCAGAATATCCTGTTACTCCTGTTCCATTAGGTCCTTCTCCCTGACCAAGATCAATATTTCCTTCTTCATTTTCTTCCCAAACAACATCGCAGTTTATTACATCATTGCCACAACCATCTTCTTGGGCTTTAAATAGTCTCATTTCAGGATCAAAATCTTCGTTTGGTGAAAAAATTTCAAACGCATTTGCAAGTTGTAATTGATTTCCATTCTGATTTGCATTTACAAAAAATTCTCCGGCAGATTTTAAAGCCTCAATATCACCATTTGGACGTTTGCCATTGGTTGGCATTTTGGTGAGTAGCATTTTGGCTTTGTCATAGATTTCTACTAATTCGATAGTAACGCTTCCGCTAACCGGATCGCCATTTTGATCTAAAAAACTGTTTGGAAGAAAATGTAGTTGCGTACCTTCTTCACCATACATATACCCTCCGGTTTCAGCATTCATTACAAAAGTTTGTATAGCTTCTTCACGGTTATCCTTAATCGCTTTTTGTAGTTCTATACCATTTATGATTCTTTCGATAATGATATCGTTATCATCATTTTTACAGCTTCCCAATACAAGGATAGCTACATTTAAAAGTAAAAAATTTATCATCGCTTTTTTTGCACTTCTACTATTCTTCGATATTGCAATTGTTCTATTTGATGTTTTCATGATTTTCGAAATTTTATTATTTATGACATCAGATCAACAGCTTTGATTTTTTGTTACCCTTATCTTGATAACTTTTTTTAAATTAGTCGCTTATATTCACTATTTATGGGAAATACCAAATTTCATTCTGATCAGAAATACATTGAAGCTCTTTTGAAGAATGATACTGTAGTCTTAACCGAGATTTATGATAAATTCGCTCCAAAAGTAGTTGGGTATATAAAAAATAATAGTGGAGATGAGTCCAGGGCTCAGGATATTATTCAGGAAACTTTAATGACTATCTATAAACAGGCAAAAGAGAAAGGACTGCAACTTACCTGCCCATTTGATGCCTATTTCTTCTTGTTGTGTAAACGTAAATGGTTAAACGAATTAAAAAAGCATTCTAATACTCAGGTAACAATTAATGAAGAGATTGTATCTATAGACGACGAGAGTGTTCGTTTTGCAGAAGAAACCGAGATTTTTAATGCAAAACATGAACTTTTTAAAGAGATGTTTGACCAATTAGGTAAAGCTTGTAAAGAACTATTAAAGGTAACCTTTACTACAAAATCTATGGAAGAAGTAGCTTTAAAACTAGGGCAGTCTTATGGATATGTTCGTAAGAAAAAGTCTTTATGTATTGGTCAGTTAACAAAACTTGTTCAAAACACTCCTAAGTTTAATAAAATAAAGAATTTGTTATGACCCCAGAAGAAAAATATGAGCTGTTTGATCGGTTCTGTAGCAACGAACTCTCTGTTGCCGAAGAAAAAATGCTAACAAAACTGATTAGTGAAGATGTAGCTGTTGCAGAAGAGTTTAAACTATATCAAGAATTAAGTTCACATCTAGATATACATTTTACCACAGAAAAAGAGGAAGAAGTATTAGATGATACTTTGAAAGCAATTGGAGAAGCACACTTTAATAAAAAAGCAACTACAAAAGAAACCAAAGTGGTAAGAATGCCAGTTTGGGCCTATGCCGCTGCAGCAAGTGTGGCTATAGTTTTCGGTGTTTACTTTTTTGGTCAAAGCAACCCTGTGTATAATGATTTTGCAAATATTCCCGAATTATCAATTACAGAAAGAGGAAATACAGAAATGAATGGTAAGAATGCAGAACATGCCTTTAATTCAAAAGATTATGCAGAAGCAGAAAAGCACCTGTTGATATTATTGTCAAAAGATGAAAATAATGCAGAATATCAATTCTATTATGGATTATCATTATTAGAACAGGATAAATATGCAGAAACTACTCAGGTCTTAGAGAAATTGTATCGGGGAAATTCGGGGTATAAATACAAAGCATTATGGTTTGAAGCGTTAAACCAGCTAAAACAAAAAAAATATGATCAATGCGCTACATTATTAAAGAATATACCCAAAGATGCTGAAGATTACACTCGGGCTCAAGAATTATTGAAAAAAATGTGATGTTTCAGGATCTATTAGTTTATTTCCAGTATAGCGAATCTTGAAATAATTTTAGAAAAGAACTTATGTTTAGAAGTGAAAAGATATAGCTCTATCAACTCAGAATTAAAAGCTGAAAAGAGCTCAATAATAAAAGCGATAGATTACTGATGGGTATTAACTCTAATTTAATACTTTTGCGGCATGATACTAACCGATACCCATACCCATATTTATAGTGAAGCCTTTGATGAGGATCAGGATGAAATGATGCAGCGTGCTATAAAAAATGGTGTGACACGCTTTTTTGTTCCTGCTATTGATTCTACATATACCAATGCTATGTATGCAATAGAGGCTAAGTATCCAGAACACGTTTTTTTGATGATGGGATTGCACCCTACCCATGTAAAAGAGAATTACAAAGAGGAACTTGTATTTGTAGAGAATGAACTCAAAAAACGTTCTGGCGAAGAGAACGACAAAAATTTTTATGCGATAGGAGAGATAGGTATAGATTTATATTGGGATAAAACTTTTTTGGCAGTTCAGCAAGAAGCCTTTAAGTATCAAATACAACTGGCAAAAAAATACAAATTACCTATAGTAATACATTGTCGCGAAGCTTTTGAAGAAGTTTTTGAAGTATTAGAATCCGAAAAAAGTGATGATCTATTTGGAATTTTTCATTGTTTTACAGGAACCATAGACGATGCTAATCGAGCTATAGGGTATAATATGAAATTAGGAATAGGAGGTGTCGTTACTTTTAAAAATGGTAAAATAGATAGATTTTTAAATCAGATTTCATTAGACCATATTGTTCTGGAGACAGATGCACCTTATTTGGCACCAACTCCATATCGCGGTAAACGTAACGAAAGTTCTTATTTGCTTAATATTTTAGAAAAACTCTCACATATTTATCAAAAATCAATAGAAGAAATAGCTGCAATTACTACCAAAAACTCTAGCGATATATTCGGTATCTAGACCAATACAATATAATTTAATTTTCGTTCATTTGTCATATGAATACTTCGCCAAACATATTACTTATTTATACCGGAGGAACTATAGGGATGGTCAAAGATTTCAATACTGGTGCTTTGGTAGCTTTCGATTTCGATGAGCTGTTATTAAACATCCCAGAACTCAAACAATTAGATTGCAATATCAATACCATTAGTTTTGAGAAGCCTATAGATTCTTCTGATATGAATGTTGATCGATGGAAAGAGTTAGGAGATATAATTAATGTTAATTATAAAAAATATGATGGGTTTGTTGTCTTGCATGGGAGTGATACTATGTCTTATACAGCATCTGCGATTAGTTTTATGTTTGAAAATCTGGCTAAACCTATTATTTTTACAGGCTCTCAATTGCCTATAGGAGATTTGCGAACCGATGCAAAAGAGAATTTAATTACTGCAATTCAGATTTCGGCATTACAAGAAAAAGGAAAACCTGTAATTACAGAGGTAGGACTCTATTTTGAATATAAATTGCTTAGAGCTAATAGAACTACTAAGATTAATGCAGAACATTTTGAAGCATTTCAATCCCTTAACTACCCATCTTTGGTAGAATCTGGAGTGCATCTTAAGATCAATACTTCTTTTTTACTAACGTGTAATCGAAGAAAAAAGATGGTATATCATACGCATTTTGATAATAATATTGTTATCGTTAAGATGTTTCCTGGGATTAATGAGAATATTTTAAAGAGTATTTTCTCTTTAGAAGCCATAAAAGGAGTAGTTTTAGAAACATATGGGGCAGGCAATACAACCACAAAAAAATGGTTTATCACGATAATTTCTGATCTCATCCAAAAAGGAATACCGGTAATTAATGTTACACAATGTATAGGTGGAAGTGTAGAAATGGGTAAGTATAATACAAGTATTGCACTAAAAAAAGCAGGTGTTATTTCGGGAAAAGACATTACTACAGAGGCGGCAGTAGCAAAATTGATGTATTTATTAGGTGAAAAATTATCACTTAAAGCTCTCAAAACCATTTATGAAAGCTCTCTTCGTGGCGAAATGTCAGAAAATTAACGCCTCAAATTTCAATAGTTAACATTTTTTTTGTTATTTGCCCATCCTTATTTTTTTAGGGGAAAACTAAGAGAGGTGGCCGAGTGGTCGAAGGCGCACGCCTGGAAAGTGTGTATACGTCAAAAGCGTATCGAGGGTTCGAATCCCTTCCTCTCTGCATTATTATCAATTTTTTAATAGATTTTATATTATTTTTATATCTTTAACCCTTTAACTAATTAAAATTAAGAATCAGCGCAATGAAAAGATTATTTTCTATTCTGGCAATCGCAGCAGTAATGACTTTTGGAAACTTACAAGCATCTACTGCACCTGCCCAGTTATTAACGGCAAATGTGCAATTATTAATTGCTCCTATAACTAATACGACAACAATCCAAGAAGAAGCGGTATCCGAGGCTACTACAGATGAATTATCTTTTCATCAAAACCTTAAAAGACGTTTTATCGAAGGAGGCCCTCAATTCATGGGTATCGTACTTTTATGTTTGATCTTAGGTCTTGCGATAGCAATCGAAAGAATTATCTTTTTAAATCTTTCTACAACAAATACTAAGAAATTACAACAAAATGTAGAAGATGCATTAAACAGTGGAGGTATTGAAGCAGCAAAAGAGGTGTGTAGAAATACAAAAGGACCTGTTGCATCAATTTATTATCAAGGCCTTGATAGAGCAGACGAAAGTATAGATGCAGCAGAGAAATCAGTTGTAGCATACGGTGGTGTTCAAATGGGACAATTAGAGAAAAATGTATCATGGATATCATTATTTATCGCTCTTGCTCCAATGCTTGGATTTATGGGGACGGTAATTGGTATGATTACAGCATTTGATAAAATTGCGGCTGCAGATGATATGCAACCTTCTCTTGTAGCGGGTGGTATTAAAGTGGCACTTCTTACTACTGTATTTGGACTTATTGTTGCAATTATTCTTCAAATATTCTATAACTATATCGTTGCAAAAATTGATAGAATTGTAAATGATATGGAAGATGCTTCGATTACTTTAATCGATATTTTGGTAGATTACAAGAAAAAGAAATAATTGATGTTTCTAATAAAAATCTGATCTAGAAGATTTTTAATTTACACTTTTATTTAATTACGGATTACATGCGTGGTCCAAACAAAAAATTATTAGTAACATGAAAATTTCAAAAATATTATCATATATCGTACTGGCTATAGGCGCTATAGGAGCTATTTTACTGTTCTTAATGAGCAATAATTTTGATGGCCTTATGGAAAAATATGGTATTACAGAAACCAAAGACTTTGTTAGAGAAGGAGGATCGATGGATGTTTTAAAAGAAGCAACATCTTTGGTAAATCCATTATATACTCTTACAGTTATTGTTATTATAGGTGTAATAGCCGTTACTTTGATAGCTGTTTTCTCTTCATTAGCTAAAAACCCTGGAGGTCTTAAAAATACTGCAATTGGTATTGTTGCTTTCCTTATTGTTGTAGGGATTGGTTTTGTTGTGGCCGAGGGAGTAGAAGCTCCTTTAAATGATGGAGGAGTACTTTCTGCAAGTGGCTCTAAATGGGTAGGAACAGGATTGTATACATTTTACTTTTTAGCTGCTATTGCAGTTGGGTTAATGTTCTTTTCTGGTATTAAGAAACTAATTAAGTAAACAATTATGGCAAGAAGAGCAGCACCAGAAGTTAATGCAGGGTCTATGGCAGATATTGCATTCTTACTTCTTATATTTTTCTTGGTTACTACCACGATCGAAACCGATACGGGTATTAGCCGTAAACTCCCTCCTCCTCAAGAGGAAGAAATAGAGCCACCAGTTCTTAAACAAAAAAATATTTTTGTTGTAGAATTGAATAAGAATAATGATTTATTGGTAGAAGAAGCTCCTATGGAATTGAAAGATCTTCGGGAAGCTGCTATTAAGTTCTTAGATAACGGTGGTGGAAGAGGAGAAGATGCTTGTAGCTACTGTCAAGGAGATAGAGATCCTTCTTCTTCAGATAATCCTACTAAAGCAGTAATCTCTTTAAATAACAATAGAGAGACAAATTACGGTGCATACATAGCAGTTCAAAATGAATTGGTAGCAGCGTATACTACATTGCGTAATAGAGAAGCACAACGTCTTTTTGGTAAGTCGTTTGAGCAAATGGAAGCCGATTTTAAAGATGTAAATTATTCGGGAAGTAAGACTAAACTTAAAGAAGATATCAAAAAGATACAATTTTTGTTTCCTGAAAAACTTTCAGAAGCCGAGCCTAAAAAATAGAAATAACATAAAAATAGAATTCTTATGTCTAAATTTAAAAAGAAAAAGAGTGGTGAATTACCTCCCGTTTCTACGGCATCATTACCGGATATTGTATTTATGTTATTGTTCTTCTTTATGGTTGCAACGGTGATGCGTAAAAATACGCTAATGATAGAAAATAAATTACCTTCTGCAGACCAGATAGAAAAACTAGACAAAAAAAATCTAGTAATGTATATCTATGCAGGAAAACCTAGTTCAAGATATCGTGCAAGTGCAGGTAGCCAGGCTAGAATTCAGCTTAATGATAAATTTGCTGATGTAAGCGAAGTAAAAGCCTTTGTATTGGCCGAGAGAGCAGCAAAAAGAGAGGAAGAAGTTCCTTTTTTGATTACAGCTCTTAAAATAGATGGAAATACTAATATGGGTCTTGTAGGCGATATCAAAAAAGAATTAAGAGAAGTTCAGGCGTTAAAGATTAATTATACCACCAAATCTGGTAAAGCTTCAGATAATTTTAAGTAACAATTATTATCGTAGCATAAATGTCTAAATGATATTGTAAATCCTGCTTTCGGGCAGGATTTTTTTATGCTATCTTTTCTGCTGTTCCTAAAAATGGGATAACAATTGTTGCTAATCTTATAATAGCTGTGATCTATCTTTTATAGTATCAATATCTAACCTTTCAAAGTTATGTTAAATGCATAAGTAAAAAGGTTGTAATATGAAATGAACTCTCAAGCCTTCTAAAATATATGATTTCGTTTTGTTTTTACGAACTTTCTCTTGTTTTTAAAGAAATAGATTTATTTTAGTGATCTATATGAAAAAATTGTTTGTATTTATAGTATGTTATTTGTTTGTGTTTCTTTCTTTGGCACAAGAAACCAAGCAAGATTCTACTCAAGAAATAGAGATAGATTCTTTATATCGAGAAGATCAGTTTTACGTAGGTGTAACATTTAACCTATTGCTTAATAAGCCGACTGGTGTAAGTCAATCTGGTTTTTCTGGAGGATTACATTTAGGGTTTATACGAGATATGCCAATTAATAAAAGGCGTAATATTGCTATAGGTTTGGGGCTAGGGTATTCGTTAAATGTGTATAATCAGAATTTGTTTATAGGAAAGGAAGAAAACACCGAGCAGAGTATATTTAGTAGTTTGGAAGGTATCGATTATAGTACTAATAGATTTACCACACATTTGGTAGAAGCTCCTTTTGAGTTTAGATGGCGTACATCTACGCCTGAAACCCATAAGTTTTATAGAATTTATACGGGTGTTAGAATGGGGTATCTGTATTCCTTTAATTCTAATTTTAAACAATCAGGAAATAGGGTGAGACAAACAAAATTAGATGAATTAAATCGATGGAGGGTAGGAGCAACGTTTACTTTTGGGTGGAACACCTTTAACTTTCATTTTTACTATAGTTTGAATACTCTATTCAATAGTGATGCTACAATTCAGGGAGAATCTGTAGGATTGAATACTGCAAAAATTGGATTGATGTTTTATATTTTATAACCAGAAGTTTGCTAAAGTAAGCTGCGGTATTATCCCTATTAGAAATCCCAGAATCAATTCTAGGTTGCTATGTGCCTTGCAATGTAATCGAGATGTGGCGACCAGTCCGTTAAAAATCATCAGCATGGCTATTAAAATGGTCAAATTAAGTCCAAAATGAATACTTAGCGCAATAGTAAACATAGTGATTCCGCTAATCCCAATCATATGTAAGCTTGCTTTTATGTTAAACAATACCATAAAGATTGCACTTAACGACGAAAACAGAATTCCTAAAAAGAAGAAATACAACTCTGGATAGTGATATACATCAATAACCATTTTGATAACCACAATAAGTAAAATAGATTGTAGTAATAACGGGATTTTACGTTGTTTTACGTTTTCTAGATGTATCGAGGTAATAGTTCCTGTGCTTTTTAACAAAAAGAATAGTACAATAGGTATTAGGATGGTAAGAATAATTAATCCAAATACTTTGGCTCTAATAATTTCGATAGGGATGAATCTTGGAGCTGTACTAAAATAAATTATGGCACCCAAAAGTGGCATCAATAATGGATGTAAGATATAGGAAACACTTCTAAGAAAAAAATTCATTAAATTTTCTTTCGTAGTCTGGCAACAGGAATATCTAATTGTTCCCTGTATTTGGCTACAGTTCTTCTGGCTATAGGGTATCCTTTTTCTTTAAGGATTTTAGCAAGCTTTTCATCCGTAAGGGGTTTTTTCTTGTCTTCTTCACCTATAGTTATTTCCAGTATTTTTTTAATTTCTCTGGTAGAAACTTCTTCACCTTGATCATTGGTCATTGACTCAGAAAAGAATTCTTTAATAAGTTTTGTTCCGTAAGGAGTGTCTACATATTTACTATTTGCGACTCTTGAAACGGTACTTACATCCATAGAAATCTCATCGGCAATGTCTTTCAAGATCATTGGTTTAAGATTTCTTTCGTCTCCACTAAGAAAATAACTTTTTTGATAGTGCATTATTGCACTCATAGTAATAAAAAGTGTCTGCTGTCTTTGTTTTACGGCTTCGATAAACCATTTTGCAGCATCTAACTTTTGTTTGATAAATAAAACGGCATCCTTTTGAGATTTAGATTTTTCTTTACTGGCTTTATATCCCTGAAGCATATTGTTGTATTCTCTGGATACATGAAGCTCTGGAGCATTACGACCATTTAGCGTTAATTCGAGTTCTCCATCTACAATTCTGATTGTAAAATCGGGAACCACATGTTCGATCATACGATTGTTTCCGGCATAAGCCCCTCCTGGCTTAGGGTTAAGATGTTCAATTTCATCAATAGCTTCTTTTAACTGCTCTTCGGTAATGTCAAATTTTACTAAAAGTTTGTCATAATGCTTTTTGCTAAAATGATCAAATGCTTTTTTGAGGATTTCTGAAGCTAATTTTATAGGGATAGTAGTTTCTTTTCTATCTAGTTGAATCCAAAGACATTCTTGCAAATTACGAGCGCCAACACCTGCTGGGTCTAATTGATGAACAATTTGTAAGATGCTTTCTATTTTTTCTTCGGTTGTATATACATTTTGGGTAAAGGCCAAATCATCCAAAATATCTGATAAAGACCTTCTTATATAACCGCTTTCATCAACACTACCAACAAGAAACTCGGCTATTTCTCTTTCTTCATCATTAAATCGATAAGTATTTAACTGATTAACCAAATGTTGATGAAATGATGTTCCAGAGGCATAGGGAACGCTTTTTTCTTCATCATCAGCACTATAATTGTTAGAACTTAATCGGTAACTCGGGATTTCATCATCACTAAGATATTCATCAACATTGATTTCTGCTTCTATCTTTTCGGTTCCATAATCCTCTTCTGCAGCGTTTTCATTACTAAAGGCATCTTCAAATTCATCTGCTTTGTCTTTTCCACTATCCAGCGCAGGGTTTTCTTCCATTTCTTGCTTCAAACGTTGTTCGAATGCTTGTGTAGGAAGTTGAATCAACTTCATGAGTTGAATCTGCTGTGGAGAAAGTTTTTGAGAAAGCTTAAAATTTAATTGTTGTTTTAGCATAAAAATTATCAATATTCTTCTACTCACAAAAATAAACAAAAAACACTGTTTTTAAAGAAGTATAAGACGGTTAGTTTATTTGCAAAAAATGCTACAAAACCATAATTGTAATGATTTTATTTTTCGCTGTAATCAATAAACGGGCCAAAAGTAGTTATAATATGTAATAAACGAGTTTTTTTTTAAACATAAACCAAACAATGTCGTTTGTTTAAAGGTAAGATATAATATGACTTTGTCTTATTGAGATAGATTTGAGGGGTAAAATATGTATGTCTCTTTCAAATGTTTTTATTCAGATATACAGAAAGCCAATATAAAGGACGTACATAGAGCAAACATTAAGGAACGAATAGCTTGCTTTTAATGGCATAAATAACCAAACCAGTTCTGTTTTTAAGATTTAGTTTTTCAAAAATAGAATCCCGGTATCCCTCGATCGTTTTTGGGCTTAAACACATATCGTTTGCAATTTCTTTATATGTTTTTTCTGTACAGGCATGTTTAATAAACTCTACTTCCCGGTCTTTGAGCATTACATTGTTTTCTTCTTTAGGATTTAGAGAGCCCAGTAGTAAATTGGTAACATCTTTTGTATGATAAAAACCTGTTTCCTGTACCTGGATTAGTGCATTTTCTAAGATGCTTTTTTCGGTATCTTTTAAAAGATATCCTTTTGCACCTGCTCTAAGCATTTTAAGGATTGTATTTTCATCTTCTTCTACAGATAGTGCTAACACCTTAACTTGTGGGTATTGTTCTTTTAATGCTGCTGTGGTTTCAATCCCATTCATGATTGGCATGTTGATATCCATAAGTACAATATCCGGAATGTTTTTAGGATCTTTAAATCGGGTAAGTAGTTCTTTACCGTTTTTACAGATATATAGAATTTTAAATTTGGCAAACCCATTAACCAGTCCAGATAATGCCTGGGATAGTAAAATATGGTCTTCTACAATTACTACTGAGTATTTCATGATTGACAATACTTATTATTTATGTGAATAGTTTTCTATACAAAGTTAGTTAACTTCATTATCTAATGCCATCGAACTTTCTTTTTTATAAGGATAAGTTAGTGTTATTGCTGTTCCTTTTCCTTTTTGAGATGTTATTTGTACAATGGCATCGATTAATTTTCCTCTGTTTTGCATGTTACTTAATCCTATCCCTCTTTTTGTTGGGCATTCTATCTGATCAAAACCAACACCATTATCTTTTGCATGAATTACCAATTTATCAGTATCATAATGTACATTAACATCTAGATTTGAGGCCTTAGAATGTTTGATGGTATTGGTAAAGAATTCTTGTAATATCCTAAAGATAATAATCTCTGCCTTATCATCGAGTACTTCAACCTCTTCATTACTGGTGATTGCAGCTTTAATAAACTGCATTCGGTTAAATCGTTCTATTTCTAATGTTATAGCTTCTGTAAGGCTTAAGCTTTTTATAGTATCTGGGTTGATCAATTTTGATAACGATCGCAATTCTGTAAGACTTTTGGTTATGGTCTCGGTAACCTCTTCTAGTTTCTTAGGATCATCTTGCGCTATATTTACTTGTATTTTGGCCAGCGTGAGTAGCTGGCCAATATTATCGTGTAACTCCCAGCTAATGTTGCGCAATGTCTCTTCTCTGATCTCGATTTGGGTCTCTGCAATAGCTTTTTCAAACTTTTTTTCCGCTTCCTTTTGTTGTAACAAAAGACTGTTTTTCCTTTTTTGAAAAATTGTAAAAAGAAAAATGATAATTATTACAAGAATAACTAAGATTATAGTTGCGACTAATATTCCTGTTTCTTGTTGCTCCATATAAAACCGATAATAAAACATGAATTCATAACCGCTACCAAAATAAATTTTATAAGAAATAAGTAATTATGCGAATCGGCACTTGCAAAAGAATTGGTAATTATTCTAAAAGGAATTATTCCAATGTAATAAAGGAAGAGACCGATGCTTATCCAAAATAGTAAATTTTTGTTTACATAAAGAACTTTTTGAGAGTTTAATATTTCAATAAAATAAAATATAATACTGACTATTAAAAAGACAGCAGCTAATATGTAAGGGACTACTTGATTTTGAGTTAGATAATTTTGAAAAAAACCATTGATTAGAACTGCTAATAAATAAATAACAAAGAAAGCCATGACTATCTTTTTATATATTTTTTTTTCTAAATGATTTCTATATAGCAAGAAAAAATATGAAAAAGTTATTACGTTATATATGTTATATATTATGTAATTGTTGCTTAATACGCCAGAATCTCTTAAATAGCCTCCTAATAATTCATTTAAAGCTACATACGTTAAAATAAAAGCAAAATATTTTAATTGAGTATTTTTATATTTAGAGAAAAATAATATTGCAACTATTGCAGAAATATACTCTGAATAGAGTGCTATGTCTCTTAAGGGTATTATTAAACTTTCATAGTTGTTTGCCATATCTTTTTCTTCTTATATGCTATTTATTGCATTTTTCCTTTAGGAGGAGATGAGTTAATTTCATTAGCGATTGTACTGTTTTCGCTAAACATATTTGTATTTATGTTAAAATTAAAAAGACTTGCTTTTTGCATAGAGCTACCATTTGCCGATTGCCCCCGAGAATCTGTTCCAATTTTATCTTTTAGAAGTTCGACTTTAAAGTCATTACTAAGAGTATATCCTAGATGCATCGTTTCTTTGCCTACTTGTTTTGCGATCGTTGGAGTAATAAAAATGGTTTGTCTATGTGCGTATGCTGTATCACCCTTGCGCTTATAATCATTAGCATATGCGCCAAAATAAAATCGAAAACCAGAAGGTTTAACATTAGCTTCTTTAGAAATTCTTTTTATATAACTAAGGTAATTATACAAGCTATCGATGTCATAAAATAAAGATCTGGTAACTTCAAAACTTTTTAGGTTAGCTTGACTTAGAATTGATTTAGTTGTCCATTTTACTCTAGTATCAGAATAGTTATCATAAAGTTGTTTTGCTTCTTCAAGAGTAATGATGTTTTTAGGTTTTCTGTCATTGATTGTGCCTAATTGTTCTTTTAACTCTGCTATTTCTTTTTTTAACTCTTTAATCTGTTTTAGATACTTGTCATTATCGTGTTTCTTGTCACAAGAGTTTAAACTCACTAGAAGCAATGCCACTATTGCTACAGCTTTAGTTAGATTGATTAGTTTGTCCATTTTTTTGGTTTATTAAGATGTTTGTTTAAATTTTGGCCTCTGCCAAAATCGATTAGTTAAGTTTTTAAAATTTGTGTAATGTGTTTCCCAGAATTAAAAATACTATTATTCTGTAGTTTTAAAAAAGTAAAGGTAGGTTTTGTTAAAATAAAAACACGTTAAACCTTTGATATTAAGTGTTTTTAGATTGTTATTGAGGTTTTGGTATGTGTATGAATATTAAAAAAAAGGGGGATTTACCCCTTTTTAAAAAAGGGATTCGACTCTTTTGCAGCATTAAAATTCTTCTTGTAAGTACCTATGAAGAAGGTGTGCTTTGTACAATAAACGAACACGGATTTTATAAAAGAATTCTGGAATGTTTTTTAATGTTGTTTCTATCCAGAATACCTATCAGAGACCGTTTTTCTATGAATTAAAAATCCGATAATAAAGCAGCTATTCATAATAATGGTAAAAATACTATTTAGGATAAACAGCGTAGAGAAATCACTGTGGTTAGCATAATAATCTCTTACAATACGAAAAGGCATTTTTCCTACATAATAAATCAATAACCCAACACTAACCCAAAACAAAAAATCTCTAGTACTTTTCTGAATTTGCTCTGATTTTAATAATTCTGCATAGTAAAAAATGATAGAAACCATTAATAAAAATGCACCTAAAAGAAACGGTATACTTTGTAATTGAACTAGATAATTTTCGTAAAATCCACTTATAAAAAGAGTGAATATGTAAAGTACCATAAAATACTTGATAAAACGTTTACTGGTTTTTTCTTTGGTATACTGGTAGTATGTAAAAAAAAGAAATAGAAAAGTAAGGGTAGTCGATATATTATATACTATTAAATTATTAGAATTAGGAAACCAATGTCTTGTGTTATATCCAATAATATCGTTGATAAAAATATAAATCAGAAAAATCGAAAACCATTTTAGTAAACCCTTGACCTTATAACTCAACAAAAAAAATAGCCCGGTGAGTGCAGCAATGCATTCGCTGCCAAAAGCAATTTTTCTCAATACTATCAGGAGTTCTATTTTAGTGACCATATTCCGGAGGAGTTGCTCCTAATTCATTGGCAATAAGGCTAAATTTATCGTTGTCATTTCTTTTTCCTAAAAAGGATACATGATCTATATTACTACGATTTCGTCTAAAATGACTAAATCCATTGTTTTTATCTAATAATTCTACTTTACCATCATTGTTAAGTGTGTATCCTACATGCAAAATATGATTGTCGTATTTTTTTTCTAAGGTAGGAGCAATGAATATGGTTTGATGCCTTGCGTTTCTATCATTTCCTGTAGAGGACACATATGTATCAGGATACAATGCGAAGTAGAAACGTAACCCGGTTGCTTTTATACCTGCTTTTTGTGATAACTCATCGATATAGGATAAATAGTTACGTAACTCAGAAATTTCATAAAACATAGACCTTGTAGGATTAAAAGAACCATCGTTTGTAGCCGAATTAACAATTTCGCTAATTAGATCGGCTCTATCGTCATAGGCTTTATATATTCTTTGCGCTTGCTCAAAACTGATAATATTTTTTGGCCTGCTTCGATTCGATTTTTCTTGGCCTAGTTTTTCTTCTAAACCTTTAACTTTTGTTTCTAAAGTTTCAATTTTTCTTAGATATGCTTCTTCTTCAAGAATTTCTATAGTTGAGTCTTGTTGGCAGGAATGTAAAAAGAATACGCTAGTAGTTAATGTTAGGAATAATGCATACCATGTACTGCTGTGGATTGGTTTTTTCATGACGATTACTTTTGGTTAAAAATTATTATTTTCCAATGTAAGAGTCTTCATGTTAGGTTTTAAGAATACTCATGATATTGAAAGTATATTTCTAGATATTATATTGATATCTAAGAGAATATCTAAAAATAGGTCTTTAAAAATACAACTATTATCTGATTATGAGATTATTCTTTGCAATGTGTAGAAAAATAAATTACTTTGTATAGAGAAAAAAATAACAAGCTTTATTTTTGCAATATAAGCTCCATTTTGATATTACTGCGTTGGTAGGGAGGGTGATCTTCCATAGGAATTTCTTCAAAACCATATTTACCATAAATATAGATTGCATTTTCTAAAATTCTATTGGAGTATAGAAGTAATTTTTTCCAACCTTGATTTGCAGAAAATTCAATACAAAACTCGAGTAATCGCTGTCCTATTTTTTGACCTTGAAATTTTGGAGAAACAGCCATTTTCCCTAATTCATAAATACCATCTTCGATTTTGATTAATGAAAAAGTGCCGGCTATAGTATTGTCTGTTTTTGCAAAAAAAATAAATCCGCCTTGATTGATAATGGTATCCTCACATTGTTCTAATAACTCTGCGTCATGTGGCTCTACTACAAAATATTTTTCTAGCCATTCTATATTAAGAGCTGCAAAATCTTTTGCATATTTTGGGTCAAAAGGAATGATAGAAGTGTTCATTTTGGTATTTATACTTTAAGAATTATGATTTGCCTTACGATTTAAATTTTGGAGAGCAAGGTTGTTGTTATATTTTGGGTTAAACCAAGCCATATGAATAGGAGTTTCTATACTATGATCGAGATTTTTGATTTTTTGATAGTGTTTCCCTTCACTTATAAACCCTAGTTTTTCATAAAATTGAACAGTATTTGTATTATTCTCTCGTACAAATAGCTCTACGCGAAGGATATGGGGATACGATTTTTTGATTTTATTTAAAAAGCTGGTGAAAAGTAATTTTCCGAGACCTTGCCCCTGTAACTCTGGATTAACGACAATGGTAAGATCTGTTAAGATATGCCTGAATGCAGAAATAGGAATACGATATGCATGAATTTCTGCGATGATTTGATGCTCATGTTCTGGATGAGGAATTGCCAATATCAAACCATCAGATATGCTTTTACGCACAAAATCTTCTATATAATCTAAAGTGATTTCGCTAGATACTCGTATAATCCCACCAGGATGTTCACCAATTTTTTTGTAAAGCTGATAAATATTCTGAATATCTGATATTTGCACTGGTCTTACTATATACATTATGAAGTGTATTTTTCGAGTATTTGCTGGTGTAATGGTTTTTCTCTGAGTTTACTTTCGAAATGAGTAATATGATCTGCTAAATTAGAAGATGAGAAGGTTGTTAATGTTGTTACTTCCTGATCAATTACTTTCCATAGTGGCGTCATAATTTGATAGGTCTCATTACCTTTTTTTGTTAACTGAAATAGCTTTTTTCTTTTGTCGGATGTATCGATTTTATATTCAACCAATCCTTTTTGCATTAGTTTTTTTAGAGCTTGGGTAATTGCGGGCTGTGTATACAGTAGTTTTTCCTGTATGTCGGTAGTTGTGGTATGTCCTTGATCTATTATGATTTTAAAAATGGGAAATAAATAAGGATCAAAGTCAATAGTACAAGAAGTATATACAATTTGAATTTCTTTCATCACAAATTCGCTTAGTCGTTTTAACCTGGACCCTAAACCCAGTTCTGCATATTCTTGTAATTTATCTTTCATAAGTATTTATATAAGTACTTATACAATAATATGAATTATTTTTTAATTATTAAAATAGTAGGAGGGTAGTACGACATTTATAGATCCCGAAAAACTATATTTTGATCTATAGTTACGTTAACTGTTAAACATTTCATCAGATGGTAATGGGTATTCTGGGTTATCTAATTTTTGTATTACAGTAGTATCATTTAACGCTTCTTTACATAATAACCAATAGTCATTAAAGGCAGATTTATAACAGATTTCGATGGTTATTTTTTCTTTCATAAACCCAATGTTTTAATCTTGAATTATGTGTAAGTTGTATCCAATAGAAACTTTCATTAGGTGATATTACAGAGTTATAAATTCCTATATCTATAGAATCATAGATTTTGGTTTTTTAAACAAGTTTCACGAGCCTTTTACGACTTCTCTATTGTATATGATTCTAATCTTGTTATTGTAAAGAACTCAACAAATGTGTAGTACGAGATTTAATATTTAGAAAAATTGATAATTTGTTCAGAATACTCGCCTAATAAAAGTCCGATAGAATTTAATGACCCTTCGAGTTCGTTAAGATCCAGATTGGCAATCTGTAATGTATCCCTAAAGATTACTTTATCACCGGTTTCGTCTAGTACAAAGGCACCGTGTATAATATCTCTATTTTTTTGTAATAGACTGCGATATACGATTTCATTTTTATTTTTGATAGTACAGATGTGCTGTTCCATTATTAAAATGGGGGGCGCGACCCCAAGAATCATATTTTTAATTCCTTCGGCTTCTTTGCTGATCATAATAATACCTTCCCTATTATTTTCATGGGTAATATCATATTTAAGTTGTAGTAAATATTTTTTTACTACCTGATAATGATCTTGCATTAGATGATTTTTTGATAAATGAATAATTATGTATGACTGATTTTCTTTACTATTTTCAATATTACAAAAAGTAGCACAAATTTTCTGTAATATCTTTAGCTAAATTAACGAGATAAAATATGAGAGTGATCATGGGTATGAATGATTTAAGTTAATAATTAAATGTTTTGCTAAAATTTTTAGTATAATCCTCAATGTTTCTTAAGAAAAGAATAAAAGTGTGAAGTATTTCTACTAAAATTAGCTTTTTAGTAAAATATTAGCTAATATTGTTAGTGTAAATGTACAATTATTTTTTATAATTGCAAATAAAATTAGCAAAAATGTCTTTTTTTGGAAAAAACATAAAAAAAATACGTGGAGTAAAAGGTTTAAGTCAACAAGCTTTTGCTGAGCTTTTTGACCTAAAGAGGGGTACATTAGGGGCATATGAAGAAGGTAGAAGCGAACCAAAAATAGAAACAATTATTAAGATTGCTAACTATTTTAGCATTGTTATAGATGATTTATTAACGAATGAACTTACCGTAAATCAACTTCTGAAGTTTAAAGGTGATCTTACCACCTATGTAGAAGATGTGAAACGGGAAAAATTTGCAATCGTTCCTTGTATAACAGAAAGTACAGCTAATGATTATATTACTTTATATAATACAGAGGGGTTCATTAAAGAATTGCCAACCATGCAATTACCAGTAAATCCAACCAAAGAGTTTAGAGGGTATACCGTAAGTAATCTCGAGATGACATCACATGATAAAGGCTTTTATCCAAAAGATGTTGTAATAGGAGAAAAAGTTCCCCCGACGGTGATTAAAAAATTGAATAATGGGACACTGGTTTTTGTTGTTGTCGATAATAAGTTAATCTTTAGAAGATTATATGTTTTAAAAGGTAATGCAGTACTAAGGGCCGATCATAAAAATATTGAGGATTCGTCGTTTCCTATATCCGATATTAAAGAACTGTGGAGAGTACGGTATGCATTTTTTAGACGTATACCAGAATTTGGCGACCTGGTTGAAGATAAATTGTTATTGATAGAGAAGGAACTATTACGAATGAAAGAGAAGCTTGGATAGTCAGTTTTGCAATTTATTTTAATCTGAAAATTCTTTTATCTTTTCTAACGAACATCCACTGATTGCTCTAAATCATAAGAAAACTATTTTAATTTACTTTGAAATTTGTTAAGTATAACCTATTAATTCATTGATTATCAATTATGCTGTGTATTGTATTTGATATTTAAATTTGGTATCTTGATCTATCCCATGTTATGATGAGTGATTAACCATCTCTTATCTTAAAATCTATCCTAGGAGAAATAACTAATAATGTTAGAGTTTTTGATTAATTTATGCTCTATATTATATTGGCAAAAACAATATTTTCTATATCCAAATTAATCTGATACTGTTATCTCTATTAATGATACAATTTAAACAGTAGATATAATATAGTAAAGATTGAGAAGTAAAAATGAGCTTTTTTATCAAACGCAAAATTGAGAGCTAGTTGGTGAGTTACTGCATGACAGATGTAATAATAATTAAGAATGTATTTCTTATATAAGCATAACAAATCCATTTGATAGTTTTATAAGAGGATACAATAGTTTGATAGATTTTATATATTAAAAATAAATAATCAATAATATTTTTTTATCATAAATTTGAAAGAGCATAAGAACTATTAATCATCTAATAAAATCTACAGTAAATGGAAAATAAAAACCTCAAGAGCACAGAATCTCACAGTTCAAGTTATAATGTCAATAGTGAGAGTAATTGTCCTTTTATGAATGGTGCACTTAAGCAAAGTGCGGGCACAGGAACTTCTAATCGCGATTGGTGGCCAAATCAGTTAAACTTAAATATTCTTCGTCAACATTCTTTATTGTCTAATCCTATGGGGGAAGAATTTAATTACAGTAAAGAGTTTAAAACTCTTGACCTAAAAGCAGTAAAGAAAGATCTTTTTAAACTTATGACTGATTCTCAGGATTGGTGGCCTGCTGATTATGGTCATTATGGTCCTCTTTTTATTCGTATGGCATGGCATAGTGCCGGTACTTACCGAATTGCTGATGGTCGGGGAGGTGCTGGTTCGGGAACTCAGCGTTTTGCTCCGTTAAACAGTTGGCCAGATAATGCAAACCTTGATAAAGCCCGTTTGTTACTATGGCCAATTAAACAGAAATATGGTAAGAAAATTTCCTGGGCAGATCTTATGATTCTTGCCGGGAATTGTGCTTTAGAATCCATGGGGTTTAAAACCTTTGGTTTTGGAGGAGGACGCGAGGATGTTTGGGAACCTGAACAAGATATTTATTGGGGTAGCGAGACCGAATGGTTAGGTGATAAACGTTACACAGGTGATCGAGAGTTAGAGAATCCTCTGGGAGCAGTTCAGATGGGGTTGATATATGTAAACCCCGAAGGGCCAAATGGAAATCCTGATCCAATTGCTGCAGCTCGTGACATTCGAGAAACTTTTGGTCGTATGGCTATGAACGATGAAGAAACAGTTGCTCTTATTGCTGGAGGGCATACGTTTGGTAAAACTCATGGTGCGGCCGATCCAGATAAATATGTAGAGAGAGAACCGGCTGCAGCAGGTATCGAGGAACAAAATTTGGGTTGGAAAAATAATTTTGGGAGTGGTAATGCAGGAGATACTATTACCAGTGGGTTAGAAGGAGCTTGGACCAGTACTCCTACAAAATGGAGTAATAATTTCTTCTGGAATTTGTTTGGCTACGAGTGGGAGCTAACCAAGAGCCCTGCAGGAGCACATCAATGGATACCAAAACACGGGGCTGGTGCTGATAGCGTGCCTGATGCACATGATTCTTCTAAACGTCATGCACCAATTATGCTCACAACAGACCTCGCTTTACGAATGGATCCTGCTTACGAGAAAATTTCAAGACGTTTTTATGAAAACCCTGATGAATTTGCAGATGCATTTGCACGTGCATGGTATAAATTAACACATCGTGATATGGGGCCTATTGCAAGATATCTTGGTCCAGAAGTGCCTAAAGAAGAGTTGATATGGCAAGACCCAATCCCAGAAGTTACCGATGTATTAATAGATGATCAGGATATTGCCAGTCTAAAAAGTAAGATACTTTCTTCTGGACTATCTGTTTCTCAATTAGTATCTACTGCCTGGGCTTCGGCATCCACATTCCGTGGTTCTGATAAACGTGGTGGTGCAAATGGCGCGCGTATTCGACTTACACCGCAAAAGAATTGGGAAGTGAATAACCCGACTCAGTTAGCTAATGTACTAGGAATTTTAGAGAGTATTCAACAAGAATTTAATGATTCAATATCCGGAGATAAGAAAGTTTCATTAGCAGATTTGATAGTTCTAGGTGGAGCTGTAGGAGTAGAGGAGGCAGCAAAGAATGCAGGACATAAGATTACAGTACCTTTTTCACCAGGTAGAGCTGATGCATCACAGGAACAAACCGATGTAGAATCTTTCTCTGCTCTAGAACCTATTGCAGATGGATTTCGTAATTATAAGAAAGCAAAAACTTCTATATCTGCAGAAGAAATGTTGATAGACAGAGCCCAGTTGCTAACATTAACTGTTCCCGAAATGACAATACTTATTGGTGGTCTTCGAGTGTTGAATACTAATTTTGATCAGTCTCAACATGGGGTCTTTACTCAGCGTCCCGAAGTGCTTACGAATGATTTCTTTATCAACTTACTTGACTTAAGTACTACCTGGAAAGCAACTTCTGATGTTCAAGAAGTCTTTGAGGGATGTGATCGTACCACAGGAGAAATAAAATGGACTGCTACCCGAGCTGACCTTATATTTGGTTCTAACTCTGAACTACGCGCCCTTGCCGAGGTTTATGCTAGTAAAGATTCTGAAAAGAAGTTCGTAGATCAGTTTGTTACAGCTTGGTGTAAAGTTATGAACCTTGATCGATTCGAGTAAACATAATATACTAAACTATAAAAAAATAAAACAACGGGTAGTTTGTTTGCCAAATTACTCGTTGTTACTCACTAATTAAGTGATAAAAATATAGAATCGTACTAGTCACTAATATTTTTGAAATTTTTTGATACTGTAAAGAGAGATTATTACTCAAGATGAATTCAACTATAATTAATAGATTATAATACACTATGAAAGATATTTTTAATTTCATTCGATCAGAAGACTTAGGAGAGGTAAAGGTAGTTTTAAGTAGTAACCCTGAGGTTGTGAACTCAAAAGATTCCAGAGGTTTTACCCCATTACTACTAGCATCTTATTATGGTTTCGAAGATATAACTAAAGAAATTCTAAAATACTCCCCAGATATTGATAGAAAAGATGGTTCTGGAAATACACACTAATGGGAGTTTGTTTTAAAGGGCATTACAATATTGCAAAATTACTTATAGCATCTGGAGCAGATGTAAATCAAAAAAATGTTAATGAAACTACTGCATTAATTTATGCAGCGACTTTTGGTCAAAAAGAAATCATTAAATTATTAATAGAAAACGAAGCAGATATCTCTGCCAGAGATAACCGCGGATTTACAGCAGAAATGCATGCGAAAAATCACGGTTTAGAGATTTCTGAATTATTTAAGCTTGTGCAGTGAATAGGAACAACGATATAAATAGTATAAAATCAGTAAATATTAGATCTGTTGATTTTAAAAGACAATTGTTAATGTCCTCTGCTATGGTAGCTGTTTTTGAGTCTTTCTTAAAAGAAAGTATCGGAGATGAGGTATTAGTAATAAACACTAATATAGGAATGGAGGTATATTATTTTTCTAATAGTAACTATAATACTTTTATTAGAGAAAGTATCTTGTTATATACACTTACCCATATAGATCGCAAAAAGCTTATATTTAAAAATAATCAAAACAGGGAAGAAGTATATCAAAGTTTTTGTCAGGCATTAATTACATTTTCTCAATATCCTCAAATCTTTTTAGCATATGCTAAAAAGTTTATTCATCTTAAAGAAAAAAACAAATCGAGTAGATTTGTACTTCCTATTTTAAACAGTTTTTTTGAAGAAGTACTTAGTGTACTTTTAGAGACAGGTAAAATACCGCATTACGAAAAGATAAAAAAAGCAAAAAACAAATCTCATAAATCCTATCTGGATAAAAATAGTATTGAAAATTTAATTTCTGAAATTTTATTAAAGAAGCATTCTAATTAATTCTGTTTTTAGAAATGAAGCCTGATTATATATTTTGTAAGTACCAACACTATAAATATGCGCCATAATTAGTAAGTTATACATTCTATATTTTCTTATTTCTATAGCTATATATGTATGAAGTATAACATATTTTGAGATTTGGTTATAAAAAACACTACAATATTGGGGTAAGATTTTAGATATTTAGTTATGTATTAAGGGGAAAAACCCCCTAAAATCATGTATTATACATTAACATTTGTAGTATTTTACCTTCATATATAGGTAAAAAAATGTTAAATTTTCAATAAAAACACCTATTTATCGCTGAAATACATAGTGTTTTGATAATAACGTAAATATATTACGTTTTTACCGTATATGAATATTGAAAATCTATACTACCTTTATAATGAGTTGATTATAAAAAAGTATATCAATTCAAAAGTAAAAGTAAATTCGTCATAATGTAAAATAATCTTCTATTGCCCCAGAAGAATTTTTAACATGGTTTAAAAGATTAAAGATCAAAGAAAAGATCGCTCTTTTAAAATACCAATACTTCTATTACCCCAGGAGTATCCCAAATCTTAGAAACAATGACGAAAACTACTAAACCTACACCAGACAGTACTATATTTGATAGTATACTTCAGATCAAGAATTTTTTTAACAATTTCTTACTTTGGACTTTAATTAATGTTGATAAAAATAACGTTAAGGGTACTTTTAAAATAATTTATCAGCAATTATTTTTTGTAGTATCGATCCCACTTTTATTATCTTGTAGTGCTGGTGATGACCTTGATTCTATAGGTATAGAACCAGAGTTTATGGCACCAGAAAAGATTGTAAAAATCAATATTATTTATGTAGAATCTTCAGAAACATTACATAAATCATCATATACTCTTAACGAAGCTGAGTTTATAAATTATTTGAATGGAAAATATTTTCACAGATTTGGTATAGGATTAGAATTAGGTGAATCTAAAAGTTTAGTTAATGAAGAACTTTATGATCTTAGAGATAATGAGGGTTCAGAACCTAGCACATTTTTGATGCAATCCCGAGAATCTTATGATAAAAGTAAAGTAAATATATATATAGTTAAAAGATGTAATATACTGGGTATCGCAGGGATTGGGAGAGATCAAAGAGTATTGATAACAGATGAAAACCTATTTACTTCGACCGCTCCACATGAAATAGGCCATGCTTTAGGTTTATTTCATACTCACGAAGCAGAAAATATTATGAATACTGTAGATAAGGGTTCTCGATATAACTTTAATAAAGATCAGGAAAAGAAAATCAAGAAACGAATAGATGAAATTAACTCGAATAATTTAAACTAAACAATTCTCGTAGTTTGATTATGATGAATTATACAATATATTGTCGATAGTAATAAATTCAAATACTGACCTACATAAATAAACCTATAATTTTTATGGGCAACTTCTTCCTGGTCATATATAGAAAGGATTTCTTCCTTATACAATAACTGTTTTTTAATAGTAGCATAGCACTATAGACGAAATTAGTTTAGGAAAAACAAAATTTTTAAAGATAAAAAAGCGCTAATGTACAATTCAGTACATTAGCGGTACAGTTCAATTCATTTAGTTTTTAATATAAGGCATAGTGTTCCACCTTTGTATTAATAAAATCAATCAATTAATCAAAAAACGAACGGTTATGAATCTAATATCAAGAATTATTGTCGCAAACCTGTTTAAGGTAATACTGTTAATTCTTTCTCTACTCTTTATACCAAATATTAATGCCCAGTCTTATGCCGTAAATTATAATAAAGGCAAAACTACCATTAAGGTTCAGAATGGTATGTTTGATAATTTCTCGATAAATTATGAAGGAGAGATTACATTATCAAATGATGATAGAGATGTTATAGATATTTCTGATGGTGGTTATCTAGAAATAAAAAAATCTGCTTTTGGTAGTAAACGCCGGATTGTAATCGAATCCGAAGGTAATGGAAAGCTTAATAAAAAGTATTTTGTTGGTTCTTCTAAAAAAGATTTCGACTCTGAAGGTAGAAAATGGCTTGGTGAGATTTTACCAGAAATTGTAAAAACAACCACTTTAGGAGCAAAAGGTAGAGTAGATAGATTCTATAATCAGGGTGGAGCCAATATGGTATTTAATGAAATAAGGACGTTTGAAAGCGATCATGTAAAATCTACATATTTAAAATTAATATTAGAAAAAAAATTATCTCCTAAAGAAATGGAGTCCTTATTAAGATTAGCGGGAGAAGAGATAAAGTCAGATCATTACCTTGCAGAATTGTTAAGATACAAACAGAAAAACTTTTTTGCTTCAAACGCTTTAATATCTGCATATATAGAAGCAACAAAAAGTATTGGGTCTGATCACTATGCTACCGTAGTATTAAATACCGCTATCGAAGATGGTAACCTCTCTGATGACCAGATAGGTAAACTATTTAAGATAACTGAAGAAATTGATTCGGACCATTATATGTCTCAGGTGCTTATTAATGTAATGAAAAAACGGGAATTAAATGAAACTAACCTTAATCTTTTAATCGAAAACTCTAATCAAATTGGATCAGATCATTACAAAGCACAGGTATTAAATAAAGCATTAGAGCTTCCTGGGCTTTCTAAAAGGAATTACAACTCTTTTTTAACCACATTAGAAGATATTCAATCTGATCATTATATCACTACAGTACTTTCTAAATTATTAGATAAGAAATTAGATAGTAGTGAATTAAGTGATTTACTTTCACTGGCAGGAAAATCAGTTGGATCCGACCACTATTTGGTTGAAGTGCTGACTAAAGCCATTAATAAACAAGGTTTGGATGGCGAGAATATGGGTGTTTTTATCCAGGCGTTATCCAGTGTTAATTCAGATCATTATGCTTCTGTAGCTCTAATAAAGTTGGCAAGGAAAAACCTGAGCAGCAAGCAACTTCTAGAAGTTCTTAACAATGCAACACCTCAAATAAGTTCGGATCATTATTTATCAGAAATTTTAATAGCTTTTGCGCCATCGGTTAATAAATCTGGAGATAATGTAAAAGAAGCGTATCGTAATGCTTGTAAAAATATTTCATCAGAAACGTATTTTGGTAGGGCTCTTCGCGCACTAAAATAACAGTACATATTTCATCCTGCCATTAGTCTTTTATATATCTGTATTATTGACTATTTTGGTAGGATGAAGTCTAGTATAGATCATTATATATACCAACCATCATCAATCGTGAAAAAATATTTTACTATCATTTTAGTAGGGTTTGTTCTGGGATTGCTTACGTATAGTTTTTTGGGATTTACCCATGAAGAAGATAATACAAGACTATTATGGTTATCAGGATTTCTGGGAGTTGTTATTATCTATATAAATACGATCTTTAATGAAATATTTAACAAGTTTATTTCCTGGAAAACATATACAGGATTTCGTCTTTTAATAGGGGTGTTGTCTAATACGGCCATCTCCTTTCTATGCATAAGCCTTGTTTTGTATGGATATGCTTTTGTAAAAGAAACACAAGTTTCATTTATTGAAGATTACAGCGAAATATTACTAAAGTTGATTATCCTGATATTTTTTATTTCTCTTGTCTATACTATTATCTATTTTGCAATACACTCTTATTATCAATATGCAAAAGGTCAAATAATAGCACTACAATTAGAGCGAAAACAAACCGAATTACAATTAACAGCATTAAAATCACAATTAAGCCCTCACTTTTTATTCAATAGCGTAAATACCATATCTTCTTTGTTATTTAGTGATATAAAAAAAGCAGAACTATTTATTCGGGAACTAGCTAAATCCTATCAATATATTTTAAACAAATACGAGAGCAAGTGGTTAACTGTTGAAGAAGAATTACAATTTGTAAATTCTTACCACTTTTTATTACGTACACGATTTAATGATCGAATTGATTTAGAGATAGCATTGCCAGATTGGGTGTTAAAAAGTAAAATCCCACCACTAGCACTTCAAATGTTGATAGAGAATGCCGTGAAACATAATCAAATGACTTCTTCTCAAGGATTGAAAATAGTTATTACCAGTGATGATCAGAATATTAATGTGTCAAATAATAAGACCGTCAAACCTAAAGGAGTAGATTCTTTTAAAATAGGATTAGGTAATATTAGATTAAGGTATGATCTCATTTTTAACAAAACTATTGAGGTAATAGATGATGAACAGTTTACTGTAAAACTTCCTATTATTTTATAAAGTAAGTTGATCTAAAAACGCTAATGTAGCCCAGATGAATACTAAAATTTAAGCACGTGAATAAGTTATTTATACATCATCCAATGTTTAGGATCATTAGCCCTCTTTGTAGTGGTGCTCTGGTATATCTTCTTATTTTACTGGTTAATAATAATGTAACCCAGTTACAGGAAGAATTTCTTGGGCAGGAATTATATGTATGTATTGGGTTAGCTTATCTTATTCAGGAATATTCTAGAATTTCTTTATTCTTTTTTGAAAAGCTAAAATTTCCAAATTCATTAGCAGGTAAGATTATACTGCAGATCATTATTTCGGTAATTACCTCTATACTTTTAGTTTCTGGATCAATGTTTCTGTATTTTGATTTAGTACTAGGATTTACGCCTAATAGTTCAGAATTGATTCTTTTCAATAGTATCTTTTCGGTGATTACAATAATATATCTTTCGTTATACCTAAGTCATCAGTTTTTACACAAAATAAATACAGAAATAATGACAAAAGAACTATCCTTAAAAGAGGGGGTAGAACAGGATTTTATTCAATTTAAAAAAGGAATAAACCCTACATTAATGTATGAAACTTTAGAGTCATTACTACTGGTCATGAAAAAAGATACTGATAAAGCAGAATTTTTGGTAGATCATTTTTCGGCAGTATACCGATATATCCTTTCTAAAACACTAAAAGAGTTAGTGCCAATTGATGAAGAACTTGAAGCTTTGGATCAGTTGTTACTTTTGTTTGAATACTTACCATACAGAAAAACGAAATTTATTAAAGAAGGATCAATACATACTTTGGTAGTTCCCGGTAGTCTTTTATCCTGTGCAGAGCAGATTATAAGAAGTACGATAGTTTCAAGAGAGACAGAGCTTGTCGTGACAATGACTCAGGATTCAAAGTATGTATTGTTGAAATACCCACATCAGGAAAAGATTAGTTATACTATGGATTGTAATAGTATCAGAGATATTCTGGATATGTATCGATTTTATACAGATATACCAATTACTGTTATCAAAGATGATATGTATACTATAATTTATTTACCAAAACTTACTATTGATGAAAGTAGCAATAATTGAAGACGAACCTTTAGCAGCAGAGAAGTTAGAACGTTATTTGTTGAAATATGATTCTGATATCCAGATAATAGATAAACTGGCTTCAATAGAAGAAGCAGTACTTTGGATAGACTCGTATCAGGAAGAAGTAGACCTCTTTTTTATGGACGTTCAGCTTATAGACGGACTTAGTTTTGAGATTTTTAATAAAGTTAAGGTAAATAAACCTGTAATCTTTACTACTGCCTTTGATGAGTTTGCAATTGATGCTTTCAAGGTAAATAGTATAGACTATCTTCTAAAACCAATATTGTTTACAGATCTTTCAAAAGCATTAAAAAAACTAGAAACATTGCGATCTCAGTTTTTGGGAGAGATTAACGTTAGTCACGCGGTTAAGAATATGACTGGTACTGCGTATAAGAATAGATTTTTGGTCCGCTTAGGAAATCATATCCATTCAGTTAAGAGCGAAGATATTTCCTTTTTCTTTGCAGAAGGACGAGACGTTTATCTTGTAGCAGAAAACCGAAAAAAATATATGATAGAATATAAATTGGAAACTCTCGAAGAATTACTAGAACCCAAAAGTTTTTTTAGAGTAAATCGCACTTTTATTGTCAATATCAATACAATACAGGATGTATTGGTCTATTCTAACAGGCGCTTAAAACTAACCTTAAACCAAAATATAGATAAAGAAATTATTGTTAGCCGTGAGAAAGTTGCAGATTTTAAACAGTGGTTTGAGGGGAATTAAAATAGAGAAGAATATAAAACTTCCTCAAAAATGAATCTAAACCATCATTGAGGAAGTAATCTAATATTTTGAACCTTTGATAATAAAAGGATTAAAACTCTGCATTAAGAGGGGTTCTAGGATAAGGAATCACATCACGAATATTACCCATCCCTGTTACAAAAAGAACAAGACGCTCAAACCCAAGTCCAAAACCACTATGTGTACACGTACCAAAACGACGAGTATCTAAATACCACCATAATTCCTCTTCAGGAATATTAAGAGCAGCCATTTTTTCTTTAAGGACATCCAAACGCTCTTCACGTTGAGAACCACCTACTATTTCTCCAATACCAGGAAATAAGATATCCATAGCCCTTACCGTTTTTCCATCTTCATTAAGCCGCATGTAGAATGATTTAATATTTGCTGGATAATCAAATAAAATCACAGGACATTTAAAATGTTTTTCGACAAGAAATCTTTCATGTTCACTTTGTAAGTCAGCACCCCATTCATCAATAGGAAATTTAAATTTCTTCTTCTTGTTAGGTTTAGAGTTTTTAAGAATGTCAATGGCTTCGGTATAGCTTACTCGTTTAAAATTGTTCTCTAGTATAAACTTTAGTTTATCTCGCAATAACATTTCGGTGCGTTCTGCCTGAGGTTTTTGTTTATCTTCCTGTACCAGACGGTTTTCTAAAAACTCAAGATCATCCTGGCAATTATCTAAAACAAACTGGATTACATATTTAATAAAATCTTCTGCCAAATCCATATTGCCATCCAGATCACAGAATGCTACTTCTGGTTCTACCATCCAAAATTCTGCAAGATGTCTTGATGTATTTGAGTTTTCTGCCCTAAAAGTAGGCCCAAAGGTATATACCTGGCCTAACCCCATAGCATAAGTCTCTGCTTCTAATTGACCAGAAACAGTTAGGTTTGTTTCACCACCAAAAAAATCTTCTTTATAATCAACCTCGCCATTCTTGTTTTTCGGAATGTTATTAAGATCTAAATTGGTTACTTTAAATGCTTCTCCAGCACCCTCTGCATCACTTTTTGTAATTACGGGTGTGTGTACATAGTAAAAATCATTCTTTTGAAAATATTCATGTATTGCAAAAGATAATTTTGAGCGAACTCTCATGATAGCCCCAAAAGTATTGGTACGAACCCTTAAGTGAGCTTGCTCACGTAATTTTTCTAGTGTATGTCGTTTTGGAGATAAAATAGTAAGTTTTAACTCTTCGGGATCAGCATCTCCTTCGATTTCTATATTAGACACCTGAATTTCTACACGCTGTCCTTTTCCCTTACTTTCTATAAGGGTACCTTCTATCGCAACTGCTGCACCGACATTTATTCTGTTTTGGATAGCAGTATCGATAATATTGTCCTCTAAAACACACTGAATATTATTAATAGTTGATCCATCATTAACTGCTATAAAACGATCATTTCTAAAAGAACGAACCCAACCTTTAACAAGTACAGGCTGTAATAATTTATCACTTTGTAGTACCTCTATTACTTTAGTATGTTTCATCTGTTTTTTTAATATTATTTGTTTTTGGTTTTATAGCCTTTAATATAATTTAGGGAGTATAAAACCGAGGATGTTTGAATTTTGAGGTAGCAAAGATAATTTTTTAATCCGATTGAAGCATAATCTTATGAATTCAAAAAAGGTATAGTAATAAAATATATTTTGATACTGATAAGTTTATACAATCAAAATACTAAAATCTGACGTTTTTTTGAACTATGATTTTATATAAAAACCGTAATTAGATATGTTTTTGATTGAAAAATAAACGTATTTGAGAGTTTTTTTAATAAATTATTGTAAAAAAAATAAGTTTTTATTATTGGTTAAAAAACTGTTAGTCAGTAATTTGAGTGTTGTTTTGTTGGGTTTTACTTGTTTAAATAGTGTTAAAATTTAAGCTGTTTAGGTAAAAAGGGGATTTTTCCCCCCTATTAGGTATTTCAAAATATAAAAAGGGACACTATCTTGCATATGCAATTATGACGATTGTGTTTACGTTAAGTTTAGTTCGATAGGTTTTGGGGTAATCTATCTTACAGAAGTCCCGCTAGTTTTTAGCGGGGCTTTTTTTGTGAAGATATTATGTGTTCTTTATGTCTTATTTTTTTATTCTTCTTTACCCTGAGTTTCTTCAAGCTCTTCATCATTAGGAATAATTTTCAGGGTAGGCTCTTTAAGAGTTTTCTTATTTGCAATACTTCGTTCTAACGAAAGTAATAAGGAAGGAAGTAGTAAAAGATTTGCCAGCATAGCAAATAATAAAGTTGTTGATACAAGCCCTCCAAGTGCTTTAGTTCCTCCAAAACTAGATATCATGAATACCGAAAAACCAAAAAATAAAACAGTTGAAGTATAAAACATACTTACTCCTGTTTCTCGTAATGAAGCAAGAACAGATTTTCTAATCCTCCAATGATTTGATTTTAATTCTTGCCTGTATTTTGCAAGGAAATGTATAGTGTCATCTACAGAAATACCAAATGCTATACTAAAAACTAATATTGTTGAAGGTTTTATTGGTACACCAAGATATCCCATAAGGCCTGCAGTCATGAGTAACGGTAATAAATTTGGTATAAGTGATATGACAATCATTTTCCAGGATCGAAACATCCAGGCCATAAAAAGAGCAATAAGAACCACTGCCAACCCTAATGAAAAAGATAAGTTCCATACCAGATATTTAGTACCTTTCTGAAAAATAAGGGCTTTACCAGTAAAAGAAACATCATATCTGTCTTTTGGGAAAATTTTCTCTAATTGTGGTTTTAGAGTAGCTTCTATACGCTCCATTTCTTCTGTGCCTACATCTTTCATGAAAGTGGTGATTCTGGCATATTGCCCTGTAGAATCTACATAACTATTCATTACTCCTACTTTAGATTCAAAACTTTTGGCATACGGTAAAATAAAATTTCGCTCCTGGCTGGTAGGTATTTGATAATATTTTGGATTTCCATTATAGAAAGCTTGCTTAGAGTATTTAACCAGATTAACAATAGAAATAGGCTTTGATAATTCAGGAGTTTCTTCGAGAAGCTCCTGTAGTTTTTCCATACGTTTTAATGTAGGTAATTTTAATACTCCTTGTTTTCTTTTGGTATCTACTAATATTTCTAATGGCATAACACCATCAAATTCTTTTTCAAAAAACTCTATATCCTTATAGAACCCGGCAGATTTGGGCATGTCTTCTAATAGGCTTCCAGAAACTTTTATAGTATAAATACCAATAATGCTAACGATTAGAATAATGACAGAAGAAAAGTAGATTGTTACTCGTCTGGTTTTTACCATCTTTTCCATCCAATCCATTAGCTTCTCAATCCATCCTTTACCTAGGTGTTTTAAGTGTCTTTCTTTGGGTTGAGGCATATAACTATAAATTATAGTGATAACCAGAAGACAAAGTATAAATAGAGCGATTATATTTAAAGAGGCAACAATACCAAATTCTTTAAGTAATTTACTTTCGGTTAGGGCAAAGGTTGCAAATCCTGAAGCAGTAGTTACATTGGTCATTAATGTAGCATTACCCACTTTGGTAATTACTCGTTGAAGAGATTTTGCTTTATTACCATGTTTTTTTATTTCTTGTTGGTATTTATTAATTAAGAAAATACAATTAGGAATACCAATTACAATTACTAGCGGAGGGATAATGGCCGTAAGTACAGTTATTTCATATTCTAAAAGTCCTAAAATTCCAAAAGCCCACATTACTCCAATAATTACAGCAGTCATGGATATAAAAGTGGCTCTTAAGGATCTAAAAAAGAAAAAGAAAATTAATGAAGTAACCAGTAGAGCTGCAAGAATGAAAACTTCTATTTCATCCATTATGTTTTGAGAATTCAAAGTTCTGATATATGGCATACCAGATACTTTTACATCCGTCTTGTACTCATTTTCAAAAGCTAAAACCGAAGGGAGTAAAACTTTCTCAATAAAATTTTTTCGCTTCTCGGTGTTTACAATATCCTTTTTTAGATATAGCGCACTTTGGATCGTTTTAGATTTTTTACTATAAACAAGTCCTTCATAAAAAGGTAACTTGTTAAAAAGCTCGTGTTCATATTTAGATACCTGTTTTTCAGTATAACTAGAATCCTTAATAAAAGGGACTAACTCAAATCGTGCAGGATTTTCTTCTTTTTTTAAAGTTTTAAGATCTGCTATAGAGACAACAAGGTCAATTTCTTCGTATTTTTTAAACGAATTGTTAAAGTCATTCCATGCTTTTAGCTTTTCAGGAGTAAAAAGTGTGCTGTCTTTAACAGCCATTACAATTAGGTTGCCTTCCTCGCCAAATTTTTGAAGAAATTTTTGATACAATATATTTACCTCGTGATCATCAGGGAGTAGATTAGCTTCTGAGTGAGAAAACTTCATGTTTTTCCACTGAAAACCTAAAAAAACCGTAATTCCTATTATTGCCAGAAATATTACCGCCCTATTGCGAAGTATAATTCCAGCCAGTGCATTCCAAAACCCGAAACTGAATAATTTTGCCATCCTTTATTTTCCTGCTGCAAATGTAAGGATTGGGGAATTATTATTTAGGTATTTCTGAAAAGAAAATGATTTATTGTATTAAAGATTATAGTTTTAAGTAAAAAGTAAATTTACCCGAAATATTATCCTCAAAACGAGGAAGATGATAGGCACCATAGCGATAGGCAAAACTAAGCCCAAAACCGGCAAATAATTTGTTGATTTCAAACCCTGATTCTTGATAACCATGTTGTAAAGACGAAAAATTTACGCCTTGATGGTTTTCAAGATTACTAACATCTCCGATTGCATATCGAGTTATAAAAACGAGTTCTGGTTTAAACCAATTTGTAATTTTTACAGGTTTAATTCTATGTTTGACTTGTAATGTTGCCAGCCTATCATTAAAAAATTCACCAAAATACATAGTTTCAAAAGTCCTTCTACCAGCTACAGAAAATCGTTGAAGTACGGTCTCTTTGGTCGGAGCATTAGGATAAGCGTGATACAAATGGGTGAGTGGAATATCTCCAGAAGCGATATCTGCTTCAAATAAAATACTTGTTTTAGATTGATTAATACGGTTAATAATATACTCTGCTTTTATGCCTATTTTGCTATAAGAGAAATTACTATCAAATACACCCTTGAGACCTTGCGTATATTGCGCTGTAATTTTGGGATATCCATCATGAATTTCTTTATATCGATTAGGCGTTTTTAGAAATTTACTAAACGGACTCCATCTTAATGCTATTGTAGCTTCTGCTGTTTTATATCCCGAAAATAGATTACCGTCATTTAGATATTGATATCCTCCAGTTTGATTTATATTGCTTATAGAAAATTGAGTTTCTGAGAGTAGTTTAGGAAATATCTGCTGTTGCAAACTAGCACCCCAGGTTCTGTGTTTGTAATAGAAATCTATATTTACCAAACGTGGCTCGAACAAAGAATACACTCTTCTGTCTGTAAGGTAAAGAAAACTACCTACTTCTCTAATATCATCGGTATAATTTATATTAAACCAGGAGTTTGACTTTTTATTAACTAATAAACCTCCTCCTATACCAAATTTGGATTTTGAATCTCTAAATCCGTAAACAAAATATCCTTCTAATCTTAATTTGTTAGAGAATTTTGTGTTTGTTAAGCCACCTATTCCTAGTCGTAACCCTTCATAATTATTGTATTTTATAGGATAAGTAAGATCAAAATTGAAAAATCCTATAGGATAATATCCAATATTAAAACTTTGAATAACATCAATTCTACGTTCTATGTTTTGTGCTTTTACAATGCTATCTATAACCTGAAACGAGTTTAGATCTTTTTCTGTAATCGCACTGGTACGATATTCATTCCAATAAGATTCAGGCCTATTATTGGCTTCGGGATCTATGCTTATTGTAGCTTGGTTTTGTTTAATATCTTGACTGGTATCTAATTTGATATCAAATAAATCTGTTGTAGAAATTAAAAAATCATTATTTCCCGAAGAATTTTTTTTATCATTTCCTAATCTTCCTACAGAGATTCTTCCTCCAAATAAGCTTACTTTTTGTCTTCCATTTCCTGGTCTTATTGTGATTTCCTGTTTGGTTGGGAACCAGCTTTTTTGTTCAGAGAAATATTTAAAACTATGAGTTGCCATCACATTAAGTTCGCCTCGTAGTTCTATAATAGCTTTTTGAATTGCAAATGATTTTGTGTCTAGATATAATACACCTTCTAAACTTGCATAATTTTTAGATTTACGGGGTTGGAAAAGAATAACATAAGCTGGATTTTTACCCTGTACAGTATCGAGAACCTTGTAATAATAACTTCTAAGGGCTCTGTTTGATAATGGTCCTATGTATTTATTGTTAAAAATGGTGTAATCTTCATCATAAAGAGAGTTAGATTGTATTTTGATTCCCAGTACATTATAGATGGGTTCTTTAAAACCACTCATTCGAGTTGCTAAAACGGTCTCTTTTTCACCGGCATTTTTTCTAAACTGGTGTAAACTTATTTTCTCGGAAAGAAAGGAATGAGCTTTGTTAAAGAGATGTTCCATATCGACACTAGTAGTGTCCAGAGTATTTAATTGCGCCTGATTATCTTCTGTGATCTTTAGTTTGTTGTAACTTTTATAACTAAAATCATGTAATATTTTTTTTGGATTATTTTTATTTTTTCTATTTATGGCTTCAACGATAAGTTGAGCTGCAATGTTTTCGGGGGTGTCTAGCTTTACTGTCTCAAGATTTTCTTCTTTAGTACTGAGTCGTACTTCTATTTTTTCTGATTTTTTGGATGTAATTAAAATCGTCTTTGTTTGATACCCTAGATAGCTTATAGTAAGATTGACAGGGTAGGTATTACATCGTATAACAAATTCACCCTTAACAGAAGTTAAAGCGTATGAAGAATTACTGGTTTTTACAGTGGCAAATGGCAAGGGTTGATTAGAACTTTCATCAATTACAATACCGTTAATACTAACTTGAGAAATTAAGACAAAGTGTACAAAAAATAATAAACAAAAAAATTTGTTCTGCATTATACCAAATAGGTTCAAAAAAGCGAAGATACAAAAAAAGCGTTTCTAATGAGAAAACGCTTTATTTATAATTTCTATACATTAATAAATGTTAAACTGTCATAATTTCTTTTTCTTTATGACTAAGCATTTCATCAATTTTTTTAATGTACGTATCGGTTAATGCTTGAATATCTACTTCAGTGTTTTTTGCCAAATCTTCTGACAGCCCTTCTTTTTCTAATTTCTTAATCTCATTATTGGCATTTTTACGATCATTACGTATGCCAACTTTAGAATCTTCGGCTTCAGCTTTTGCTTGTTTCGCAAGATCTTTACGGCGTTCTTCTGTGAGAGGAGGAACACTAATAATAACGCTTTCACCATTATTCATTGGATTAAACCCTAAATTAGCTACCTGAATACCTTTCTCAATCTCTGGAATTACAGATTTATCAAAAGGTTGGATCGTAATGGTCCTTGCATCAGGAGTAGTTACATTTCCTACCTGGTTCAATGGGGTAGGAGAACCATAGTACTCTACCATTACACTGCCTAACATAGCAGGAGATGCTTTACCAGCTCTGATATTGAGTAATTTTTTTTCTAAATGAGTAATTGCTGCTTGCATTGACTCTTTGGTCGAATCTATAATAAAATCTATTTCTTCGTTCATGTTTTAGTTCTTTTCTTCTGACAAATCAAAAAATAAGCCAATATGATTAAAGGTTTACTTGAGTACCTATGGATTCACCAGAAACTACTTTTAGTAAATTTCCGGCCTTATTCATGTCAAAAACTATTATAGGTAATTCATTTTCCTGACTTAATGTAAATGCTGTTGTATCCATCACTTTCAGACCTTTGCGTAAAACATCGTCAAATGATATGAAATCAAATTTTGTGGCATCAGCATTTTTTTCTGGATCAGAGGTGTATATTCCATCAACTCTTGTGCCTTTTAAAATAACATCGGCATTAATTTCTATTGCTCTTAGTACTGCCGCAGAATCAGTTGTGAAATATGGATTTCCTGTTCCTCCACCAAATATTACAACTCTTCCTTTTTCGAGATGACGCATTGCTCTTCGACGTATAAAAGGTTCTGCAACTTCATTAATCTTTACTGCAGACTGTAATCGAGTAGGTATTTCGGCATCTTCAAGAGCACTCTGTAAGGCCAGTCCATTAATAACAGTTGCAAGCATACCCATGTGATCTGCTTGAACTCTGTCCATCCCTTTACTGGCACCTGCAACACCTCTAAAAATATTACCTCCACCTATCACAATAGCAACTTGTACGCCTTTTTCTGTAATTTGTTTAATTTCATGGGCATACTCTGCCAATCTTTTAGGATCAATTCCATATTGACGATCACCCATTAGAGCCTCGCCAGATAATTTAAGTAATATTCTTTTATATTCCATTATGAGTTTTAACTGTGGTGCAAATATAATGATATTCTTAATTTAGAAAATAGTTTGGAATATAAAGGTGAATTTTTAAGTTAAATAGTTAAATGTTAAAGTTTAAAAACGATTAAAAAAAGGGTGGTTTTCCCCTATAAGGGGTATTGGTTTATGTTGAATTATGTTATAGGTTTGCATCAAGGAAAACAAAAAAAGGTGTAGGGAGATGATAAATGTTTTTAGAAAGGAAATTGAACGTTTTTAATATATAAATACAATGTAAGTGTTTATATGGTATAAACTAGTTGGGGAGTTAGTTTGTATTGGGGGATAAGTTTTGGAAGAAATTCTAAACTTGTAAACGTCGGAAACCAGAAAGAAAATATTTTGAAAATGATGAATAAAAAAACCGCTTCAGTTATAGAAGCGGTTTTTATTTTTTTCAGATACGTCTGAATACTATATAATTTTTGGATTAACCTAAAGCTACTCTTTCAAAAGCGACTACAGATACATCACCAAGTGTTTTTATATAATCAGCAACACTTTTCTTTTCATCTTTAATAAAATTTTGGTCAAGAAGACATTGTTCCTGATCTAAAGTAGTATTATCGGAAATAAATCTTTCTAATTTTCCTGGAAGAATTCTATCCCAAATTTGCTCAGGTTTACCTTCTGCTTTAAGCTCTTCTTTCAATTTTTCTTCTGCTTGTGCAATCACATCATCAGTCAATTGAGATCTTGAAATAAATTGAGGAACATTTTTCAATGTTTTTCCTAATCGTCCAAGTTCAATGTTCTCTTTTTCGATTGCTGCAATTCTTGCTTGAGTTTCTGAAGCAACATATTCTGGATCAAAATCTTTGTAAGATAATGTAGTTGCCCCCATAGAAGCTACTTGCATAGAAATATCTTTGGCAAGTGTTTCTGCATTATCTATCTCATTTGATAAGCCAGTTAGAGCACCGATTTTGTTTCCATGTATATATGATCCTACAAAAGGAGCTTCCAGTACCTTAAAATCTCCAATTTCGATTTTTTCTCCAATAACACCAGTTTGTTCAGTAAGTTTTTCCTGAACAGTCATACCATTAAAATCTGAAGCTAAAAATTCTTCTTTAGAAGAAGTGTTAAGAGCTAATTCAGCTAGTTCTTTTGCTAAAGAAACGAAAGATTCGTTTTTTCCTACGAAATCAGTTTCACAATTAAGAGAAACGATTACTCCTTTGTTTTTTGCATCATTAACTTTTGCAATAACTGCACCTTCAGAAGATTCTCTATCTGCTCTTTTATCAGCAATTTTTTGTCCTTTTTCTCTAAGGATCTTGATAGCTTTGTCAAAATCTCCTTCGGCCTCAACAAGGGCCTTTTTGCAGTCCATCATTCCGGCACCTGTAGCCTTACGCAATTTGCTTACATCGGCTGCTGTAATATTTGCCATATCTTTAAATATTTAATGTGTAAATGTATTGTTTGTATAAAAAACAAGTCGTTTAGTTACTACTACAAAAGTAAAGAACCAAACGACTTATCGATTTTATATTAAAGTTAAGTTTTATCACAGAGATATAAACTTAACTTCGAATTTTAATAAGATATACAATCTATTTGTTTATTCTTCCTCTTGCTTTGCAGCTTCTGTTACAGGAGCTTCTACTGTAGCCTCAACTTTTGCAGGTGCTTCAGCTTTTGCTTCCTTTTTAGGAGCCTCTTTTTTAGGGGCTTCTTTAGTTGCTTTTCTTTCGCTTAATCCTTCTATAACAGCATCACTAACATAAGTCATAACTTTGTCTATAGACTTAGAAGCATCATCATTTGCAGGGATTACATACTGCACCTGACGTGGATCAGAGTTAGTATCAACCATTGCAAAAATAGGAATGTTTAATTTTTGAGCTTCTTTTACCGCAATGTGTTCGCGAGTAATATCTACAACAAATAATGCCCCAGGTAGACGAGTCATATCAGAAATAGAACCTAAGTTCTTTTCTAATTTTGCTCTTAAACGATCTACTTGTAAACGTTCTTTTTTAGATAGTGTATTAAAGGTGCCATCTTTCTTCATTCTGTCGATAGAAGCCATTTTTTTGACTGCTTTACGGATAGTAACGAAGTTAGTAAGCATACCGCCAGGCCATCTTTCTGTAATGTATGGCTGATTGGCTTTACTTGCTTTTTCGGCTACGATTTCTTTAGCTTGTTTTTTAGTCGCAACAAAAAGGATTTTTCTGCCGGACGCTGCTATTTTTTTCAAAGCTTCACTAGCTTCATCAATTTTTGCAGCAGTTTTATATAAGTTAATAATGTGAATACCATTACGCTCCATATAAATATATGGTGCCATATTGGGATCCCATCTTCTTGTAAGGTGACCAAAGTGTACACCTGCATCAAGTAATTCTTTTACTTCGATATTGTTTGCCATTTTTGTAATAGTTTACGTTCTGTTGAATTAGCAATGCCCAAGTGGCTACTTTTGTTTGTATGGCCTTGTGCATTTAGATGCTAAACTAACCCCTCACGAATTGAGGTAACAACAAATACTGTTTTAATAAATTAACGTTTAGAGAACTGGAATTTCTTACGAGCTTTCTTCTGACCGAATTTCTTACGCTCTACCATTCTTGGATCTCTGGTTAACAAACCTTCTGGTTTTAGGATTGATCTGTTTTCTTCGTCTAATTCGCATACCGCTCTTGATATTGCTAGACGAACAGCTTCTGCCTGTCCAGTAATCCCGCCACCATATACATTTACATTTACGTCGTATTTGTCCTCATTACTTGTTAAAGTTAAAGGCTGATTTACTTTGTATTGTAAAGTAGCAGTAGTGAAATATTCATTAAGGTCTTTTTTGTTAACCGTAATTTTTCCAGAACCATCCTTAAGGTACACTCTGGCTACAGCCGTTTTTCTACGGCCAATTTTGTGAATAACTTCCATTACTTAAATTCGTTTAAGTTAACAGTTTTAGGTTGCTGAGCTTCCTGATTATGATCTGCTCCTGCATATACCTTTAAATTACGGAATAAAGCTGCACCTAATTTGTTTTTAGGTAACATTCCTTTTACCGCTTTTTCGATTAAACGCTCTGGATTTTTGTCATACAATTCCTGAGCAGTAAGACTTCTTTGCCCTCCAGGGTATCCAGTGTGACGGATATACGATTTATCAGTCCACTTTTTTCCTGTTAAGTTGATTTTCTCGGCATTGGTAATGATAACATTATCACCGCAATCAACGTGTGGGGTAAAGTTAGGCTTGTGTTTTCCTCTTAGTAGTACTGCAACTACAGAAGAAAGACGCCCTAAAGTCTGTCCTTCAGCATCTACATGCAACCATTCTTTTGTAACGGTAGCTTTATTGGCAGATACTGTTTTGTAACTTAATGTGTCCACACTAATTATTTTTACTTAATTAAACATTCCTTTTCCTATATAAAATAGGGGTGCAAATGTACAATTATATATTTATATAGCAAATAGGTAATAGATATTATTTTTAAAGTATGATGCATTGGTTTTCAGTGATATTGATGTAATAAGGAGTTGTCTTGTTTGTTTTATGCTCTATAATCACCTTCTCTTGTTAATTTTTTACTAAAAAATGGTATAAAGTGTGACAAACTAAAATAATTTCTGTCATCTTAGTTATATCAATCATCAAACTTCTAATCATCATGAAATGTTATACCTGTCTGTTGGTACTCTTTTTGTTTCCTATTATTTTTACTGCGCAAGATTCTACTAGTACAGTTAAAAAACGAATTTATACTACAAAATTACTTAATAATACCGAAGAACTAACAATTAATGGTATAATTGATGAGCCTGGTTGGGATGTGGTAGAATGGGCCGGTGATTTTATTGAAAATCAACCTGATGAAAATACACCCCCAAGTCAAAAGACCAAATTCAAAATTGCATATGATCAGAAATATCTGTATGTAGCTTATCGTTGTTATGATGCCGAACCCGATAAAATTGAAAAAAGACTATCAAGAAGAGACGGTTTTGCCGGAGATCGTATTACACTTATCTTAGACACGTATCATGATAAGAGAACTGCATTTTCTTTTACTATAACAGCTGCAGGAGTGAAAGGAGATGAGTTTGTTTCACAAAATGGAGATAATTGGGATAGCAGCTGGAACCCAATATGGTATGCAGCGAGCAATATAGATAATGAAGGATGGACCGCAGAAATAAAAATACCATTAAGCCAGGTAAAATTTGGTAAAAGCAAAGAACAGGTATGGGGGCTTCAGGTAAACAGGCTGTTTTTTCGAAAAGCTGAACGATCAGTTTGGCAAAGAATACCTAGAGATGCTCCTGGATTTATAAGTGAATTTGGAGAATTACATGGTCTGATTAATATCGAAGCACAAAAACAATTAGAAATCCAGCCATTTGCAGTAACACAATTTGATACATACCCTGAGGAAAAAGGAAACCCATTTAGGGATGGTGAAGATTTTAAATTGAATGGAGGATTAGATGCAAAAATCGGAATTACAAATGATCTAACTTTGGATCTAACGGTAAATCCTGATTTTGGTCAGGTCGAAGCAGATCCCGCTGCTATTGCATTAGATGGATTTCAGATTTTCTTTAGAGAGCAACGACCTTTTTTCGTAGAGAATAAAAATATTTTTGACTATCGTTTTGCCAATAACCAGGATAATCTATTTTATTCTCGTAGAATAGGAAGAAGCCCACAAGGATCAATTTCGGGAATTGACAACGAATTTATCGATAAACCCACTAATACTACAATTCTTGGAGCAGCAAAGTTTAGTGGAAAAACCAAAGATGGATGGTCTATTGGTGTTTTAGAGAGTGTAACTTCGAGAGAGATAGCTAAAATTGAAGATGAAAATGGTAATAAAAGAGAGGCTATTGTAGAACCTCTAACAAACTATATGGTCGGAAGGGTACAAAAGGACTTTAATCAACGTAACTCTTTTATTGGAGGGATTATTACGGCAACTAACCGAAATCTTGGGGACACCTTTGATATTGATGAGGATGACCCAAATACTGATGAGACATCAGAAGTAGCAGGAACAAGAGAAAATAACCTTAATCTTCTTCGTAAATCAGCATATACTGCAGGATTAGATTTTAGACATAACTGGAAAGATAGAAAGTATTTTATCGAAGGTAATATTGTAGCTAGTCACGTAGAAGGTTCTGAAGAATCTATTGAAAAAACCCAGAATTCACTTACGCATCTTTTTCAACGTGTTGATGCAGATCATGTAGAATTAGATCCCAATAGAACTTCATTAACCGGAACTGGTGGTAAACTTACAGGAGGGAAATCAGGAGGTGGAAATTGGAGGTATGAAGCAGGAGTTTTCTGGCGTTCTCCAGAGTTAGAATTAAATGATATTGGGTTTTTACGTCAGGCAGATGATATCAGGCAATTTGCAAATCTTCGCTATCTTTTCTTAAAACCTACCAAATTTTATAGAAGAGCTAATGTGAGATTTAGTCAATCATCAGCATTTGATTTTGAGGGTAACTATAATCGTATTCAATATGTATTGGGTGGAAATATAGATTATCAAAATAATTGGTGGACTGAAGTTGAGATGATTCATAAACCTCGTATTTTTACAAATACTGTTCTGCGTGGAGGCCCTAGGTGGAGATTTTCTCAAGAAAATATAGGAGTGTTATTTTTTGGATCTGATCAAAGAAAGAAATTTAATTTTACTGTTGGTCATGTAAATTCCTGGACAACCGACAATAACTTCTCTTTTAGGCGATATGTATTAAGGCTTAGATATCAGCCATTTAATGCGTTTAGTATGTCTTTAAATCCAGAGTTTGTAGAGAACCCAAATAAAACCCAGTATGTTACAGATGTTGATTTCAATGGTACTCCAAGATATATAACTGCTAAAATCAATCAACAAACTTTAAGTGCAAGTATACGGTTAAATTATAGTATTAATCCTAATCTTACTATTCAGTATTATGGACAACCATTTATATCTCGAGGAAGATATACCGATTTTAACTATGTTACTAATGCAGTAGCCAAAAACCTGGATGAGAGAGTAACATTATATGATCAGGATCAGATTTCGTTTGCAGATGATGAGTACTCTGTAGATGAGGATAGGGATGGTAATGTAGATTATACTATTAGTGATCCAGATTTCGCATTTGTTCAGTTTCGTTCTAATCTGGTGCTACGATGGGAATATATTCCTGGTTCTGAAATATTTTTGGTCTGGTCACAAGGTATTACTGGAGATGGAAATCCCTCTGACGACTTATTTAGAAGTTTAGATAATCAAATACTAAATCAGCAGCCAGACAACACATTTTTAATCAAAGCAACCTATCGATTTGTATTGTAAAGTTTCTGAAAAAGTTTTTATACAATAAATAATATTAAACGTATTTTGCGACCCTATAGAATGTCGTAATATGAAATATTTTTATGTTGTATTTACTTTGGTTTTTTTGATGGCATGCACTACATCAAAATCTAAAGAAAGAGTTGTTGTAATAGATGAGAAGCCAGAAATATCAAAAAAAGATTCTCTATCTTTTTTCTTAGAGCATTACGAGAAGTTTTTTACTACTAATTTTAATGTTTCAGAATGCCCTGGAGCAGCTATTGTTGTGGTTAAAGGCGATACTGTTATTTATAAAAAAGGTTTTGGAGTAAAAGAAATTCATACACAAGATTCTGTAGATGTAAATACAGTCTTTAGAATTGCAAGCTTATCAAAAGGTGTAACAGCGGTTTTAGCAGGAAATTTAGTAGATCGAGATGAATTGCAATGGGATCAAAATGTTAGAGAATCGGTAAAAGCATTTAGTTTAAGAAATAGTGAACAGGCAGATCGACTTAAAATACATCATTTATTATCACATACAACAGGACTTTATCCTTATACATATACTAAGCTTATACAAAAAGGGTGGTCTTTAGAGCAAATTATTAGAAGTTTTAAAAGAAAAGGAGTTGTTTCTAGAGAAGGAGTAGATTACGAATATCAAAATGCAATATTTTCGGTTATTGAAAAAATAATGGAAAACCAAACCGAAAAATCATTTGAAACCCTACTTAAAGAGAGAGTATTTACTCCGGCAGGAATGCATACAGCATCAAGTACATATACTGCAATAAGAAAGAATGATAATGTAGCTCTTCCTCATAAATATAATCATTATTCAAAAAAATATAAGGTTACAGAGATTCATAAAAACTATTATAATGTAGCTGCAGCGGGAGGGATTAATGCATCAATCTCTGATATGGGAGAGTATTTAAAAGTATTATTAGGATATCGTCCCGATATTATTTCAAAAGAAAGTCTTAGTGATATTTTTAACCCTATTATTTGTACCAGCAATGAAGACACATATGTTAATTTGTGGGATGGAGTAACAGACTCTTATTATGCAATGGGTTGGCGAGTTTTGGATTACAGAAGTAGAAGAATACTATATCATGGGGGTAATGTAAATCAATATAAAACCCAATTGTTAATTGATCCTGATAATGATATTGGTGTTTGTGTACTATTTAACGGCCCCAATCCATTTAATGGACCAGTGATTCCTACTTTTTTAAATTATTATGATTTTTATAAGGATATGATGAAAGAAATGGAATAATTTTTCGTGCATAAAAGACAAAAAAGTTAAAATCATTTCGTTGCCTATAAAAAATATTAACTTCTAAACTTAAAAGTCTTTTTGCTATTTGAGTAAATCAAGTTCTACTTTGTTTAGATCCTTACCTTCAATAAGTTTTAAAACCGGATACACAATGGTACTGTATAAAAGGGGGTAAGGCGAAATAAGAATTGTCAATAACATAATACCAAAACCTTCTGGTTTGTTCATAGTAATTGTGTTGACCTTTAATTTCAAAAACAATCACTTTCAAATACGTATCTAATTGCTTTAAAAATTAGAATTAAGCCTAGTATAGAAATAAAAAACCATAACAAATGATTCTTTTTTAGAAATCTGGGACATACAACTTTGAGATTAATACAATAGATAGCAATAACCGATATGTAAAATGTAGACTTAGACCATAAGTATAAAGGATCAAGTTTTTTTAGAGACTTGAATTCTTCACCATTCAATATTTCAAAAAAGTCCAGACTTGATAGAATTAAGGCAAGTATTAAATGATATTTCCACTCTTTTTTTATACATACTGTAAAGTTATTTTTTTAAGGCATTGATTGTAAAAATTAGGATAAACATGGTTTTTCTATGGATCAATCCCTGTTTTGGTACAACAAAAAATGTTATACGGTATAATCACCGTTTCATTTGATAATTATTCCTGTTGCAATAAAAAGAAAATTTATGGTTTAGGGACCAAATATATTTGACTCCAATAAAACAAAAGATATATACAATGAGAAAGTTATCATTAATTCTTGGCGTTATAATTACATTGACATCATGTAATGCACAATCTACAAACGAAACTAAGAATCAAAACCAAAAAAAAGAAAAAAAGTCTTCTAAAATCCAGGTGTTGCTGGTAGGTACATCGCATTGGGATAATTATAAACAAGCAGACCTTGATGTAGCTCAGGCAGACGAAATAGATATTTTATCTGATCAATACCAACGTGAACTTGATGAAATTGTAACCAAAATTGTTGAGTTTAAACCTACAAAAGTTTTTGTTGAGAGAACGGTAACGTATCAGCCTAAATTAGATTCTATTTATAATTTGTATAAAACATCAGATTGGGGCAAAAAAAGTAGAAACGAGATTTTGCAACTTGGATTTAAAGTAGCTAAAAGATTAGATCATAATAGAGTTTATGGTATAGATTATAGAGAGACATCGTTTCCTTTTGATAGTTTGATGAAGGTAATGAAAGCGGCAAAGCAAGAGGTGTTGATTTCAGAATTTGAAAAGGATATTATGAAATATGAAAAAGAATATAATACACTTGTTTATAATAAGATACCTCTTAAAGATATTTTATACTATTTAAATGATGAAGAGCAAAGAAAATCTGATTTTGGTTGGTACATTAACAAAGCTACGCAGGCTGGAGAAGTAGACAATCAAGTAGGTGCATTTTTAGGTTCAGAATGGGTAAAACGTAACATTTATTCATATAGTATCATGCAGAAATATATAACTCATGAGGATCAGCGAATTATGGTTTTAATGGGAGCAAGCCATATTGCGGTTTTTGAAAATTTAATCGAATACAATCCAGATTGGCAAGTTGTCGAATTAAAAGATGTTGTAGAATGACTTGTTTCTAATTGAAAATAATGAGAAGTGTAATAATTCAAAAAGCTTGAGTTAAGATGTATAATTTGCTAAAAATGTTATAATTTTTTTAAAAAACTATGAAAGTAAAGAAAAAATTAGGGTTAATTTTAATAGTGGTTTTGATTATAGGATGTGGCTCTGACGATTCGTCACCAACCCCAAGGTTGTGGATTCAAGTACCCGAATTTCCCGAAGGGGTAGCCGCAGATTATGCGTTAACAGATATTAATATTGATATCTATCGATCAAAAGATGATTATGTAAATGAAGTAAATCCATTGTATACAGGAAAACTTAATGCTTCTGGTGAATTAGAAGTTACCAACGGAATAGAAAAAGAAGTTTTTTATTATATAGATCTTTATACAGATGATAATGTGGTCAGCAATTGGGCTGCGGCAGGAGCTAATTTTAACGATCCTCTCGAATTGGTCAAGTATAAGAGTAATGAATTTTCAGGATTACCAATAACGATATACCTTACCACAAATACCAAAGTTTTTTTAGGTGAATGGGATTTTGTGAGTTATAATGCTACACATTTTGGGCATGAACCTCATGATAGAACCGAAAGAACCAAACTTATAATACGTAAAGATTTCACTGCTGAAACTTTTGAAATGTATAATAATACACTTTTTAATGTTAAAAGTATAATATCAAGCTTTTCTTCAACCATTTCTGTACAGGATGGTGTTCAGTGCTTCTTGCGATTTAAAGAAATGTTACCTTCCGAGATTGGATACCCATATCATGAAGTAGGTCCAAGTACAGTTAGTTTGAATCCAGATGGTATGATCATGACTATCCAACCCAATACTAACGGAAAACTTATGGAATTTTATGATTATGTAGACGAATACGTTTTTTATCAAAAATAGAAGATAGCGTCTTTATCGTTTATTAGATGTATGTTGGATTTAATGTGTTTCAAGCCAATTGTCACCTAGTCTAAGGTCAACGTTCAAAGGTAATGCAAGCTCATAAGCATTTTCCATCTCTGTTTTGATGTCTTCGAGTTCTGGCTCGAAGACATCAAATACTAATTCATCATCCCCCTGCTCCCGCTAGCGCAATGTCATTAAGTTAAGAGATTTGTCATATTGCATCTTTTTGGTTTTTAGTGACTTTAGGTTTTATTCTAGTTCGGTATTTTCCAGAATTTCTTGGGCTGGATCTGTTAGGCCTTATA
>JAUIBW010000033.1 GCA_030427585.1 Bacteroidia bacterium | reverse complement strand
GAGGCCCTTTTCTTATTTTTGAATCCATTAAATCTAAGATAGAGATTTTTTCGCACTACTAAAGTGCTGCAATGAAATTGCAGGGCTTTCACCCTATTCTGAGACCAGTAAATGCTTTCTGTCAGATTTTAATTGTAAAATCTGTTTATTAAACAGTTCAATTTTCTCATTTTCTGATTTAGCAAAATTGGACTTTTTAGCTGAATAAACAATATATAATTCTTTATAAGGTTTGTCGTTTATAAAAACATCTTCAAAAAACGATTTAACAATTTCACTTTTTTTATTTTTCTGATCTTGACAATACATTAGTGATGAAAAAATCAAAAAAAGAGATAAACTAAATTTTAATTTATTTTTAGTGTACATTTTATAGTCTATTTTTGGTTAACAACCTCCTTTTTTGGTAGGAGCATTTCCTCCTGTTTTATCAATAGTAATAGTAGAAGTTGAATTCATCGATCTAATGTCTTCTCCTAAATCTGATGGGTTTCTCTAATCAAAAAAGAACCTTGTGACTTCTTTTCTAATCATCATCTTTTAGAAATAATTTATCTTTTGAATCAAATAATAAATAGATGTTATTGTTTTCTTGGTCTGATTTAGAAGAAAGAATAATTGAAATTTAAAAAAATGCTAATACTGAATTTATATTTCTCATAACATTTTTATTTAACATTCATTAAAAAACAAACATCTTTCAAAAATGATAAGGTGTCTGTTATTTTTTTATTGGTTATTAAATCTATATTTATACATGATCACTCTTAATTGACAATACAATTTTAAAAAGAATAACTCCACAAAGTCAAAAGACTTTGCGGAGTTAGGTATTAAAAATTATGATATAGAAAGGGTGTCAGTTCCTTTTATATTCCATTTCCCATTCTTTTTTTCTAAAAAAACTAAAGATGAATATCCATTAAGAGGTCCCATGTTGACACCTACTATTGCAACAGCTTTGGTATATGTGTCATTAAATGATATGTTAGAAAAAATCAAAAGTTTATCAAAGTTTTTTTCAATATATCTTCTATCCTTCTTTTTCTTTAATGTATCAAGAATTGATAGTTCAAATGGCCGTTTAATATGTACTTTAGATAGATTAAACAACTCATTAGCTTTCAAGCCCCTCAGATTATCAGTTAAATTCTTAAATTCTTCACCATAATTCTTGTTATATGTAAGTTTATCTTTTCGAACATAAAATGTTGGGTATATAACAATTTTTTGAGCTTGATTGTAAATTGAATCTTTTTGTTTTTCTGATAATGAATATAATTCACCTGGTGGTGGTGGTGGTGGTGGTGCTTTTCCAAATTCATCAATTAACAAAGAGATTATCTTATAAGTTTCATGTTCTTTTTTTATTTCTTTTTTAGCGCATGAAATAAAGAACATACTAAATAACAAAATACTATAACTAATTTTCATAATTAATTGCAATTTATAGGATTAAAGTCAGTGTTATCTTCAACTATTCGTTTTAAACGTAAAAACTCGTTAAACTCATCATTTGTCAACAAAGTAGGATGTGCATTATTTTTTAAACCTTCCCAACCATAACCCATGTAATATTCTAATGGGTACTTATTATTGTCTAATGTTCTAATTGCTCTGGCTATGGGTTTTACATAGTTTTCAGCCATATAAGTATGTTGTGCTTCGGTAGGAGGATTATCTACTCCTAATTCCGCATAAAGCCTATAAAGCTCTACAAGTCTCTTACGATCATTTGGATTAACCTCACTATTATGAGCTTCATTTACAAATCTAAACATCTCCGCATGAATACCTTCATGTAGCAACATCGCTGCAGCATTAAGTGATTGCATATTCGTATTTTCAATTTTAATTGTAATTATTCCATTAATTGTATCATCTCCATCTGTACACGCCTCATCGGTATATTTACATTCACCTACCCTAAAATACAGTTTATATTTTGGATCATCAATAAACGAGCCAATTGTTGTTCTAAAAAGATTTCCGTTTCGTTTTTTTAACTCATTGTACACACAATATGCATTTGTAGTTAAAAATGAAGAATCTAATATCACCTCATCATCAAAATCTACTTCACCACCATTTGCTATTGCGATGGCTGCCCCTGTTGCAAAACCCAGACTACCAATATAAGGAACTCCTACATCAAAAAAGATATCATATTTATATTCTCCATACGGGTAAACGGTACTAAAATCATATAACCTACCCAAATCATGATTACTTAGATCCCCTACATCAACACTATTTGCGTTAAACATATTTCTAAATATCGACCCTTCTAATGCATAATGATTTTCATATAGTTTAAATAACTCGTGAAAGAAATTACTTAAGCCCACAAGGCCATTATTTTCCCCTTTATTGTTAAATTTCCATCTATAGACATGGTTTGCACCGTCGTTGAGATCTACATTAGCCGTAGTACCACTACCTTCTACCACATAAGAATTGAACGTATTATAAGACAACTCGTTATCAATATATTTGGTAGTGATATTATTTACCCATCCCAATGAGCTTGTATGGTATTCATTTTGCTCTAAATAGTTTTTGGATACCCCCTTTAAATGAACTTGATCCTCCCCATTCATAAAATTATGTACTTTAGTGCCAAAAGTGCGCAAGGCTTGATTAAACAAGGCTACATCGTCCGGGATTTCATTAAATACAGGATGGGCATATCCATCCATTGGTGGTTGATCCCCGTTGGTTCTGGCTATAAGGTTGGTAAGATATTGAGTTTCGTTATCCTCAAGCGTAAAGATGTTATCAGGGTTACCAAATATGATATGAGGGATCTCCTGGTTTTTCTGATTATTGATCCAAACCATATACCGGGTCATAAAACGTATAGCATCCTCATAATCTAATGAAGCATAATGCACCACCAAGTGGCCTGCCAGGGTATTAGCAATGTACCCATCTTTTAACATTCTCTGAAGCCGACTATTACGTATACCATACTCTGTAGCAGCAGCACGTTGATGGTTTCTAATACCCAACTGCTCGTTTAATGCACTATTTACCTCTGCTTCGGTCATGTCCTTAAGCAGTTTACCCTTATATTTTAAATCCCCATATTTAGGGCTTGTTGTACCTTCGCGTTTTCTGATATCCAATATCTTGGCGCCGACAGTAGAATTTCGTAAAGCTACATCGTCATACCCTGTTGTAGATTTAAGAATATTATCTGCTTTGGTAAAATATTCATTGGCAAGCTCATTGGTTTCTACATTTTTGAAGTATTCCCTTTGGATGTTTTGAAAATTATAATCAGCGGGAACTCCTAAAGGCCCATTGTGCATCGCAAAATAACTTATACCTGTAATGGCAGCAGCCAATAACAATTCCTGTTCGTATAGCCATTTTTCCTTTTCTGTACTTGCTCCTATTTGATGGTTAAACTTATCCAATTCAAATCTGACAATGCATAAACAGCTCCTTTCTGTGCTACTATTTTTCGCTTCGCAATCAATACAGCTTTGTGTACCATCGTCTGAGTATTGAACAATCTGTGCATATGTGGTGTTTGATAGCAGGTATAGCATACCCATTATCAGTAATTTATATATCGTTTTCATATGTTTTATGAGTTGGTTTATAGTTTTACAACAGTTTTAGAATAGGGAGCTCCGTTTATGGTCATTTGTATCACATAGGTACCACTGGGCAGTGCAGCACTATCCACTGTAATGGTCTGTGTGCCTTTTGCAATATGTCTCTGATCGGGCATATATATCCTTCGGTTACCATAAAAATCATATACAGCCACCTCTATTTCTGCTGCCTGATCCAGCGTATAAGTGATGGTAAACTTATTACCAATAGGGTTGGGTGAAATGGTTGCAAAATTTTTATCCAATACCAATGGTCTTGCCGCTTTTAGAGAAGTATCGGCAATAGAAGCTGTTGGTTCTGGAGTTACAGGATACAGAACCATTCTTAAGGGAGTATATACTTTCTCGTTTAATTCTACTATTTCTGTAGACCGGGTTGCCTTAACAATTAATGCCTGTTTACCATCTACAGGGGCTTGTTTAAAATTCAAGTACTGAATACTATAGGTAAGCGTATTATGATCTGGATGGTCTTGTAAACCATTTTGTAACGGGGGTAATACAAGAGGTATAAACTGACCAAAACCAAAACTGCTTTCGTATGTGGTACTGGTAATTTTGGCTAACCTAATATCATGAATTTTTGTTTCCCCATTCATCGTGAGTTCGAGCCTGATATCATCATAAGTACCGTGATCTTGTCGTTTAGTAACAGATAGGGTAACAGGGATATATCGTTTTACACCAGCAGCAGTCCAGTCGTACTCTATAAAATGCCCCTGGAAATTGGTTTTCCCATCCCCAATGAGCGTTATTGGGTTACGATGTGTATTATAATTCTCAATACTGGCCAAACGTTCTTCTGCCGAGATCGGTACCCAATCGTTACTTTGGTTTTGTAAAGTTTGTTTTAGGGTTCGGCTATTAAAGATGTTATTCTCTGACAACATCTGTAGTGCCTTAGCCTTGTCCTTAGGCATTCCATATCCATAATATTGCATAATTGCTAGCCAGTGTTTTGCCATAGGGTGATTACTACTCTCAAAATGAGTCTTGGCCTTAGTGACCAAAGATGTATTAGTAAAATCATTAGTAGTCACCAGGTTTTTTAGGTTGAGATATCCTAATATATAATGTGCAATATCTGGTTTATAATCAAGGGTAATCAGTTTTTCAAGATCAGTAGATATTGTAGTATAAGTAAAGTGATGTTTCTCCTTATATCCATTGGACAATAGATTGATACTATGATCAAGCATAGCAGGAGGATATTGATAATATGCTGCTCTAAAAAGATGTAAAAAAGAGAGTTCCCGCCTCTTACCAAAAAGAAAAGCATAATCCCCTTTTTGCAAATGAAGCAACCCTTTGGCATAGGCCGATGATGGGTTGGTCCTACCATAGACTTCCTCGGCACAAGGGGTAATATACTCGATCATTTTATCGATCAACCCTGGTGGATAGTTTTTAAAATCATTTTTAGATTTTAGGATAATTTCTGCTTTTTGTTCGCAGGTTAAAGGTGTCGGTTCTTGTGCATAACTTTGATGCACCAATAATAAGGCAAGGCATAGCAAGCCCCATGCAAATAATTTGTTCATTGTCTTTAATTTAAAATAGTTAATACAGATATATAGTATTACCAAAAATGGGGTTAGTAATAGAAAGGGTCGATAAGAGGAAAAGCCCCTTAGTTTTCGAATATTCGATCAAGAAGTCAAAAACATGGCTCTAGGGTCTAGAATGTGAACCATTTAATGGCTTCTGTTTTTTTGATATTATTGTCGGTAAGCGTTGTGCTGTATTTTCATAAGTTGGATTTTTTTAGGGTATTAAATGTGATATTCTTTTGCAATAGTAAAGCACGTGAGTTTCATTTTTCGGAACTCAGCATATTTACACTGTTAATGTTATGTAAAAAACAGCTAAAAAAATCATAAGTTAAATTTCTGTGTTTTGGGCTGGCTAAAAAGCGTAGTAAATAGGTTCAATAGTACATCAGGAATCGAGGTGCTTCGTTCTTATACATAAGACAAAAAAGCAAAGCACCCCTACATCCTAACAGAAATCTATATACAACCCTATTTTTAAATAATTATGGACTATTTTTTTGATTAAAGTGAAAAACGGATTACATATCAAGCCTAAGTAAGGTGAAAGGTATTACTGACATATAGCAACTAAAGTAATTGCAGCCAAGGGCATACACAAAGGTTTTTTCCGGACTGAAAATTCCCCGAAAAATCATTCTATTTCAATTAATTTTTGGCATAAAAAGAGCATATATCGCTCCGTTTTTTAAAGGGATTTTAAGGCGTTTTTCACTTCAAAAACGGTGTTTTTGAGCACTATTTTTAGTCGTCTAGAGCAAAAAAATCGGCTTCTTAGATGAAAAAAAACGGCATCTAAGGTCAAAAAAAATCGCTTCTTAGGTGAGTTTTGGCGTTTTTCGGGCAAAAAAATACTCTCTAACACTATAAGTACCAGAGAGTATTTTTGATTTGTAGTCTTAAACTACATGCTTAATTCTATACTTGGGTCATAACCAATTTTTATTCGTTCGATAAATACGGGAGTTACCTCTTTTAAGGGAGTAACCTGTTTTACATTTTCATTTACCACCAAAGCATTATGCATTGGGATAGCCATAATATTCCCCGGGTTCTTTCTGGCTATCGGTTTAAAACTTACCAACATATTCAACCTATTTAAAAATTCGTATCACCAATAAAACATCAAGTTTCATTCCAAAGACAAAGAATTACACTATGAATGTATATAAAAATCGAATAAAAACTGATTATCAACGATATAAAAAATATCATAATAACAGTTAAACAATATATCATTTTGGCAAAAGAGCGTTCATAAGTTAAACCCTCTTTTGTAGTTCAATATTTTTTTCATCATCACTATCAATACTAATATTAGCGCCCCAGGTACACAATTGACTTAATATAGGCAATAGTTCTTTTCCCCATTCTGTTAAAGAATATTCGACCCTGGGTGGGATTTCTGCAAATGATTCGCGTTTCACAACCTTTTTTTGTTCTAATTCCTTAAGTTGTTCTGTTAATACTTTTCTGCTAATTCCTTCTACAAAAACCGCTAATTGTCCAAACCTTAACTTACGTTCTTCTAAAACATAAATAATAATGGGCGCCCATTTATTTCCTATAATATTGGTTGCATGAATCATTGGGCAATGATTTGGATTGTGTATTAATTTCCTACTCATAATTCTTAATTTTTGGTTAAACAACTCCATTAGTTACATCGAGGTTACCATTTTTTCAGGGTACAAAAATACAAATGTTTCTTTTAGAAACTATTAATAATTACTTTTATAAACTTTTAATATAAAAAACATACAAAATGAAAATTTTTCAACCATATTCCTTAGGTTCAATTCCTTTAAAAAACCGTATTGTCATGGCGCCTATGACCCGTAATAGGGCAATCAAAAATATCCCGAATGATATTATGGCATTGTATTACGAACAACGTTCTGATGCTGGCTTGATTATAACCGAAGGAACTTCGCCGTCCCCTAATGGATTGGGGTACGCAAGAATTCCCGGAGCTTTTACAAACACCCAAATTGAAGGATGGAAAAACATTGCTTCTAAAGTGCATAGCAAAGGCAGTAAAATTTTTGTACAATTAATGCACTGCGGAAGGGCTTCTGCAACTCCAAATTTACCTGAAGGCGAAAAGGCTATAGCTCCATCAAGCATACAACTAAGTGGAGAAATTCACACCGACTTATCAGGAATTAGTCCCTATGCCATTCCTGAGGCCATGTCTATAGAACAAATACAAAAAACTCAAAACGAATATGTACAAGCAGCAAGCAATTTAGTGTCGGCAGGGATCGACGGAATAGAACTTCATAGTGCAAATGGTTATTTACTTGATCAATTTTTAAACCCCGCATCTAATGTTCGTAATGATGAGTACGGAGGTTCTTATAAAAACAGAACTCGTTTCTTATTAGAATTAACGCAAAGAACCATTGATGCTATTGGTGCAAATAAAGTAGGTATACGAATCTCTCCTTATGGTGTTTTTAACGATATGCAAGGTACATATGATGATTTAGTAGAAATGTATAGCTACTTAGCAGAAGAGTTATCAAAACTTAATATAGCCTATATTCACATCGTAGACCATCGTGGCATGGGAGCTCCCGATTTCCCTACAGATATTGTTACGACACTTAAGAATATTTTTAAAGGAACAATGATCACAGGAGGAAATATAAATACCGCAGAAGAGGCTCAAGCTGTATTGGATAAAGGAAGCGATCTTGCTTATATAGGAAGACCATACATATCAAATCCAAATCTTGTTGAAAAATTAAAAAACAACATTGTATTAACCCAACCGATCATGGATACTTTCTATACTCCCGGAGAAGTAGGGTATACAGATTATTAGCATATGAGTTAGTTAAAACAATTGTCAAAAAAAGGAGTTTTAAACGCATCAAAAACTCCTTTTGCTTTACACTTTATACTTCAGCGGTAAATACACTACTTTTTTTGTTTCGAAAAACTCCTCTTCAAAATAATCAGAAAGGTTATGTTGTACCGCTTTGGGAAACAGAGCCAGTTCCTCGGTAAGATCACCTCCCTTAAGATATAAGATTCCGTTTTGTAATTCGTGATTATTTTTTTTGGTACTATTTTTTCGTACCCACTTTACAAAATCGGGCATATTAGTTACGGCTCGACTTACTATAAAATCAAAACGATTATCAAAAGTACCTGCTCTTCGCTGCTCTGCTTTAACATTATGTAAATCTAATACTTTTGCCACTTCATTGACCACCCTGATCTTTTTGGCAATAACATCGACCAAATAAAACTGAGTTTCGGGAAATAAAATCGCCAGCGGAATCCCGGGAAAACCGCCTCCAGTCCCTACATCTAACACTTGTGCTCCCGGTTTAAATTTTAGAATTTTTGCAATTCCTAAAGAATGTAAAATATGACGTTCATATAAAGATTCGATATCTTTACGAGAGATCACATTAATTTTAGCATTCCATTCTGTATATAAATCTCCAAGTTTTGAGAACTGTACTCTTTGTTCTTCAGTTATGTTCTGAAAGTATTTTTGTAGAATATCCATCAAATAGTAATTAAAGCGCAAAAATACATCTTAAGATGAGATATTTTACTTCTTTTTAGGAACTTAAAAAAATTTAAATACCTAACTTTACCCAATTAATTATGACAAATATCGTTTGATCATAAACCTCAAGCTCATGACTGCACCAAACATACGCTTTAGCAGGCAAGATTCTGCTAAATTCTTTAAAACATTGAATAAACGTGTAAATCAATATTTTAAAGACAATAACATTAAACGAACAGGAAACTGGCGATTACATATTAAAACTGTCGTTATGTTTTCTATTTTTCTAACTCCTTATTTTTTAATTCTCACTCTTGATATTTCACAATGGTGGATGCTACTACTTACCATAGTAATGGGAGTAGGAATGGCTGGCGTAGGTATGAATGTGATGCATGATGGTAATCACGGTTCATATTCTTCAAAAAAATGGATCAATAAGCTAATGGGAGGCAGTATGTATATTTTAGCAGGAAATGTATACAACTGGCAAGTACAACATAATGTTTTACATCATACGTATACGAATATTCATGGCCATGATGAAGATATGGATGCGGGCCGGGTGATACGTTTCACAAAACATTCTAAATGGAGACGTTTTCATAAATTTCAACATTATTATTCTATATTTCTTTATGGTTTACTAACTTTTAACTGGGCGTTGACTACAGATTTTAAGCAAACTAAAAACTATCTTGCCCGTAAACTTTCTTACGGAAAACTACCTAGCCCATTAAAACAATGGAGTACTGTAGTAATAACTAAAATTATTTATCTTATGATCTGGATTGTAATTCCTATGATCATTATGTCTATCGCATGGTGGAAAATCTTAATCGGTTTTTTTATAATGCATTATGTTGCAGGATTGATATTAAGTATAGTATTTCAATTAGCGCATATGGTAGAAGAAGCACAAATGCCAGTACCTGATAGTACAGGAACTATGAAAAATACCTGGGCCGTACATCAATTATTTACTACAGTTAATTTTTCTACAAAAAACAGATTGGTAAATTGGTTTACCGGCGGCTTAAATCATCAGGTAGAACACCATATTTTTCCTCATATAAGTCATATTCATTATACTAAAATCTCTAAAATTGTAAAGCAAACCGCTTTAGAGTTTAATTTACCATATAACGAGTACAAAACCACACGCAAAGCTATTATTGCCCATTTTAAACACCTTAAAGAAATGGGGATTAAGCCTGCCTTACAATCATAATTTTTATTTACCAGATAAAATGAGCACACAAGTATCAGAAATGAGCATACAATTATCAGACAAAATTAATGCGCTTAAAGCATCAGCTACATTAGCAATGGCTGCAAAAGCACGCGAACTAAGAGCCGAAGGGAAAGATATTATTGGTCTTAGTCTTGGAGAACCAGATTTTAACACTCCAGATTTTATTAAAGAAGCTGCTATACAAGCTGTAAATGACAACTACAATTCGTATACACCAGTTGATGGGTACGTAGAATTAAAAGATGCAATTATCACTAAATTTAAACGTGATAATGGTCTTACTTATGATCGCTCTCAAATAGTTGTTTCTACAGGGGCAAAACAATCCCTTTATAATGTTGCCCAGGTATACATTAACCCCGGAGATGAAATAATCTTACCATGTCCTTACTGGGTAAGCTATAGTGATATTGTAAAACTTTCTGGAGGAATTCCTGTAGAAGTAAAAACTTCTATTGATACAGATTTTAAAATGACCGCTGAACAGCTCGAAAAAGCGATCACACCAAAAACCAAAATGCTATGGTATAGTTCTCCTTGTAACCCAAGTGGGTCTATTTATAGTAAAGAAGAACTAAGAGCTCTCGCAGACGTACTACAAAAACATCCTAATATTATTGTAGTAAGTGATGAAATATATGAGCATATCAATTATGTTGGTAGTCATGCTTCTATGGCTCAATTTGAGGATATGTACAATAGAACAGTAACTGTTAATGGAGTTGCTAAAGCTTTTGCCATGACCGGGTGGCGAATAGGGTATATTGGAGCACCTGCTGCTATCGCCCGTGCATGTAATAAAATGCAGGGCCAGGTAACCAGCGGAGCTAATTGTATTGCCCAACGAGCTGTAATTACTGCTCTTGAAGCCCCAGTTAGTAAGATTCAATATATGGTTGATGAGTTTAAAGAGCGAAGAAAACTAATACTTGGTTTGTTATCTGAGATCCCTGGGTTCGAATGTAATGAACCAGAAGGAGCATTTTATGTTTTTCCCGACATCTCTTATTACTACGGCAAAACATTACAGGGACATACTATTGAAAATGCAACAGATTTTTCGATGTTTTTATTAGAAAAAGCTAATGTTGCTACAGTAACAGGTATTGCTTTTGGAAATAGTAATTGTATTAGAATATCATATGCTGCCAGTACCGAAGAAATCAAAGAAGCTATTAAAAGAATTAAGGAAGCCGTGAGCTAATATTAACAATTTTAACTTTTTAACAAATAAGCCAATGCCTATAAAATAAGGTATTGGCTTATTTTTTTAGTAAATATTAAGTAATTTTTAACCTTATTTTACAATTTTAAAAATGGTCTTCTATACTAAATAAACGAAATTAGAGTTATACTTTTGCTATATCCCGAATATTAGTTTTACCAAAAAACAAATATTCAAAAAAGAACCAACTTAAAACCAATTGTTATGGATACTCTAGAGAAGGAACGTATCGTCAAAAAAAATATCCTTGAAATTTTTAGAGAAAACTTTGGCGTCACCCACACAGATGATGAAATTTTAAACATCAAGCCCGAAAAAGAGTTTAGTGCTAACCATATTAGATTTTACGAATCAATATTAGATATTTTTCTAATTGAAGATAGAGAACTAAAAAGCATAAAAGGAACTGTAAAAGACACGATCAAAAAAGTTGCTGAATTATGGCCAATAGTACCAAATTCTTCTGCAACCTGGGAGTGGCAAATGCAATAAATCAAGTTATTTTATTATCTGTTTCGCCAAAAAAACGGAGTAAGGAGTATAAGCACTGTAAAGAGTTCTAACCTTCCTATTAACATAAGGAAGGAACACCACCATTTTCCAAAGGCTGGTAGTACATCAAAGTTATTTACTGGGCTAAGTTTACCAAAAGCAGGACCGACATTACCTAGAGAAGAAGCTGCTCCCCCAATTGCTGTTTCAAAATCTAGTCCTAATGCACCTAAGACTACAGAACCAATAATAAAAGCAAGCATATATAAGATAAAAAATGCCAATATATTAAATACAATTTCCTTAGAAACAGACTTTCTGTTATATCTTACCGGCAATACCGCTCTGGGATGTAGTGTTCTTTTAAATTCTAAAATCCCATTTCGGATGGTTATTAAATGCCGTACTACTTTTATACCTCCCGAAGTAGACCCGGCAGAACCACCCAGAAACATAATTCCAAAGAAAAGAACTGTTAAAAAAGGAGTCCACATTGTAAAATCAGCACTCACAAAACCTGTTGTGGTAATTACTGCAAGTACCTGAAATAGCGCATGACGAAAAGCACTCTCTGCTTCTCCCCATACCATAGGGTGATCAATAGATGAAATAGACACATCTGCTTTACTATAAATCACAATAGTCGCTATTACAGTAAATATTATAACAAAAAGAGCATAAAATTTAAATTCTTCATCTTTTATAATTTTCTGAACTTTACCTTTAAATCCAAAATAACTAAGAACAAAATTCGTTCCTGCCAAAAACATAAACAGTATGATGATATATTGTATTAAAGGTTGATCGTTCCAATAGGCAACACTTGCATTTTTAGTAGAAAAACCTCCTGTAGACAATGTACTTAATGCATGATTAATTGCATCAAAGAAATTCATCCCTGCTAGTTTTAAAAGAATAGTTTCTGCAACAGTATACCCAAAATAGATCAACCATAATCGTTTTGCCGTATCCGTAATTCTAGGATGTAATTTATCTGCACTTGGCCCAGGTGCCTCTGCAGCAAACAGTTGCATCCCTCCTATCCCTAACAATGGTAAAATAGCAATAGCCAATACAATAATTCCCATACCCCCTATCCAATGTGTTAAACTACGCCAAAACAAAACTCCTTTAGGGATAATCTCTATTTCATTAAGAATAGATGCCCCCGTAGTAGTATACCCAGACATAGTTTCAAAAAAAGCATTAGTAAAGGATGGTATTGCTCCCGAAAACAAGTAGGGTAAAGTTCCGCTAAGAGACATAAATATCCAACCAAAAGTTACGACAATATACCCTTCTCGTTTATTGATCTCTTTTTGATGCTCTCTTGTTAAAAACATTAAGATAATCCCTATAAACATCGTAGCCAAAGATGCCATCATGATTTCTAAAGTAACTCCATCTTTATAGATAAAACTAATACCTGTGGCAATTAGCATAAAGCCACCATTACAGAGCAATAACAGCCCCATAATATGTGAGATAATCTTATAGTTTAATCTGTACATCTTAAAGGAAAAGCTTTTCTATTTTCTTAATAGATTTTGGCAAACAGCAGACCACTACCCGGTCTCCAGCCTGAATATAAAAATCTCCCAGTGGGATCATCCCTTCTTCATCTCTAATAACACCTGCGATTATAGCAGAACGAGGGAAATCTAAATCTTTAATTAAATTATCACTTACTTCTGAAGAAGGTTTAACAATGAACTCTAGCAGCTCAGCATTCATATTATTAAGTTTGGTCATTGCCACAACCTCACCTTTTCTAATAAATCTAAAAATATTATTTGCAGCCAGAAGTTTCTTATTGATTAAGGTATCTATTCCTATAGAATGAGATAACTGGAAATAATCCATGTTTTCTACTAATGCAATGGTTTTTCTCACTCCCTTAGACTTAGCCACCAGACAAGACATTATATTGGTTTCAGAATTACCAGTCACCGCTATAAAGGCATCCATCTCATATATACCTTCTTCTCGCAATAATTCTACATCTCGCCCATCACCGTTAATAATCAAAGCGTTAGGTAGTTCATCGGCAAGATCAAAAGATTTCTCTCTATCTTTCTCGATAAGCTTTACTTTAAATTTATGATCACAAAGGTCGCGAGAAGTTTTATAACCAATCTTACTTCCTCCCAGAATCATTACATTTTTGATTTGCTCTTTAACTTTTCCGGTTAGCTTATATAACTCTTCTACTCCTCCCTTAGAGGTTACAAAATACACTTGATCTCCCTCTTTAAAATTAGTATCTCCTCTTGGAATTAATGTATATTGAGTTCCGGAACGTTGAATTGCTATAGGCATGAAATGTAATTCTGGAAAAACCTTTGCTGCCTCTCTTACCGTTTTACCGACAAATGATGCTTCTTTAGACAATGTAGTTCCTACCATCGTTAACGCACCATCCTCAAACTCGTAACTATCGTGAAACGCCGATTGGCTAAGCAATAATTCTATTTCACTAGCTGCCAATGCTTCTGGAGAAATGAGCTCATCAATACCAAATTTAATAAATCCAACTTCTTCTTTATTTTCTATAAACTCTGTATTCGAAATCCTGGCAATAGTACGTTTAGCCCCAAGCTGTTTTGCTAATACACATATCGTGATATTAGTTGTTTCACTAGAGGTAACACTAATTACCATATCTACATTATCTACTCTTGCTTCTTTTAAAATAGCAATTGAAGTAGAATCTCCTTTAATAACTCTAATATCCAGGTGAGTATCCGCATAATTAAGACATTCCTTATCTGTATCTATAAGAGTAATGTCCTGGGATTCAAACGAAAGTAATTTCGCCAAATGAAATCCTACCTCACCAGCTCCGGCGATTATGATTTTCATTGGTTTTGTTTATTGTTTTCCATCTAAAGATAAAATCAAACTAAGACTAAATACTACACTTCAAAATAAACAGAAGTAATATCTTAGAATATAAAAGCGTACAAAGATAATGTAAATTGGCTAACTGGTAAAATTTGATGATCCCCAACTTCAATTCTGATACTTTAGATTTTATTTTTTATCAGTTCATAATCAAAAACCATAGCTCACAAAAACCTTTATTATAGAACAAAGTCACATTTTTTTGCTTAAACAACAAAACTCAGGATCAGTTCAATATCAAAAATGTATATTTGCCTAAATTTTTTTTAATGTCAGAAAAAATAACTCCATATAAAGATAAAACCAGATCTAAAAAAGAGCAGGTTGCCGAGATGTTTGATACAATCTCTGAGAACTATGACGGATTAAATCGTGTTATTTCTTTTGGTATTGATGTAAAATGGCGTAAAAAAGTAGTTAAACTTGTTAGTAAAACAAATCCTAAAAGAATTTTGGATGTTGCTACAGGGACTGGTGACCTAGCTATAAATCTATCAAAAACAGGTGCATCAGAAATTATTGGTCTTGATATTTCTGCAGGAATGTTAGAAGTAGGAAGACAAAAAACTGCTTTAAAAAAATTAGATACTATTATTACTATGGTACAAGGAGATAGTGAAAACCTACCTTATGATAAAAACTATTTTGATGCTATAACTGTAGCTTTTGGAGTGCGAAATTTTGAAAATTTAGAAAAGGGGCTTTCAGAGATTTTTAGAGTTCTTAAACCCGGAGGTATTTTTGTGGTTTTAGAAACCTCGATACCTACAAAAACCCCATATAAACAAGGCTACAGGTTATATTCAACAACAATATTACCCCTTGTCGGTAAGTTATTTTCAAAGGATAAATCTGCTTATTCTTACCTAAGTGAAAGTGCAGCAGCTTTTCCTTATGGAGAAACCTTCAACAATATTTTGAAAAAAATCGGGTTTATAGAAGTCAAAGATAATCCTCAAACTTTTGGTGTTGCTACAATTTATACAGCTACAAAATAACAGTGCCGAAACGAACAAGGATTTTAAACCATTAAAAGGTTAATTTTAATTTAGATGAAAAGAATATTTATCTTAATAGTTGTTTTAACATGTACTCAAAACATGAGTGCACAGTTATTTTCTAAAGAAAAGGTACAAAACCTTCAAAACTTTGATAAGCCAAGATTCAGTTATGGCTATATTCTTGGATTTAACCTTTATGATTTTAATTTTGATTATACAACTGATGCGCCAGAAACCGATATTGTACATGATGAATCTATAGGTTTTAGTGTTGGCCTTTTAGGGAATCTGAGGTTAAATGATTATTTTGATCTTAGACTAGAACCTATGGTTACTTTTAACACTCGAAATCTAAGGTTTTTGAATACTCAATTCACTTCTGATTTTGAATCTGTACGAGAGGTTAAATCAACATATGTTCATGTACCCTTATTGTTAAAAATATCGACCAAAAGAATCAATAATATTAAGCCTTTTATTATTGGAGGTGTTTCTACCTCTATAAATTTATCCAGTAACGAAGATAATCCCGATGATAATAGTGCTGGGCAATTTAGAATGAAAACCAATACTAATTATTATGAAATTGGTTTTGGTATAGATTTATATTTATACTATTTCAAATTTACTCCATCTATAAGAGGAGTATTTGCTATGTCTGATGAATTGGTAAAAGATAATGATCCTAACAGCCCCTACACTTCTACTATTGATAAAATGTCGACAAGAGGGATTTTTATAAATTTCACGTTTCAATAATTTCACTTAGTTAAGATCTTCTAAATTCGCTAAGTACAATAGCTGTTGCTGTAGCAACATTAAGGCTTTCTGTCTCTTGGTTTACTCCAAATTGCGGAATCGTTATCCTATTTTCAATTAGGTTTTGGATATCTTCAGAAATTCCATTTGCTTCATTACCCATTATAACAATAGCATCTTTGGGCAATTTCTCGGTATAAATAGAGTTTCCATTCATAAAAGTGCCAAAAATCCTGAAATTTGGTGTTTTCAAAGTTAAAAAATCCTTTAAATTCACATAATTAATATTTATCCTCGTAATAGACCCCATTGTAGCTTGTATCACCTTAGGGTTATAACAATCTACAGTTTGCAAAGAACACACCAAATCCTGTATCCCAAACCAGTCACAAAGACGAATTATAGTTCCCAAATTACCAGGGTCTCTAACATCATCTAATGCCAAAATTAAACCACTTGAGTTTGTTTTTTTAAATTCTGGGATATAAAATACTGCCAATGCAACTTGTGGAGTAGTTAAAAAACTAATCTGTTTTAACTCCTCCTCTGTAACACGACACTCTAATACGGTAGAAACATCAAAGATTTCAGCCTCTAATGTAAAAAGAGAATGAAGTTTAAGATTAGCTGCAAGTAACTCTTTAATTACTTTTTTACCTTCTGCAACAAACAATCCATGTTGTTTTCGGTATTTTTTTTGATGTAAACTCTTTATTAGTTTCTTTTGGTTTTTGCTAACCATACAAATAGTGTATTTTTGAATCAATGAATAAATACAGGTTGAAACACTTTCTGACAAAAATATTATTAATTACCTTAACTAGCATCTTTTTATTTTCGTGTAATGCGGTAAAGAGAGTTCCTGAGAACGAATATCTTTTGAAAAAAAATCAAATTTATGTAGACAGTGCTAAAACTAAAAACCCAAAACTATACGGTCAATTATATCAAAAACCAAATACTAAACTATTAGGAATCCCAATTAGGCTTCATATATATAATCTTGCCAGTATAAATCAAGATTCTTTATACCAGGATTGGCTAACCAGAAAGCCTAAACGAAAAAAAAGAATCACTAAGTTCCTTTCAAAAAAACAAGTAGACAGATTAGGCGTAGGACTATCGGGTATTAATGAGTGGATAAAAAGCACAGGAGAAGCTCCCTCAATCATCGACGAATCTAAAATAAAACGCTCTATAAAAAGATTACAAGCTTATTATTGGAATAACGGTTGGTTTAATATTGAAGCAGATTATAAAATTAATACAAAAGATAATAAAACCGCAACGGTAGATTATTATGTAAAACCACACCAACCCTATTTTATTGATTCACTTAATACCAGAATAGAATCTAGAGTTGCAGACTCGATTTATAAGATTAATACTGAAAAATCTACAATTGTTTCAGGAAAACAATACAAAACTCTGGATATAGAGGCAGAAAGAGAAAGATTAACATCATTATACCGAAACTCTGGGCTCTATCACTTTGAAAAAGAATTTATAAAATTTGATGCCGATACAATTAATACAGGTCACAAGGTAAATCTAAACTTACTTATAAAAAATCGTTCTATTACTTATGGCGATTCTACTACCAGAATTCCTTTTAAGGTACATAAAATAAGTAAAGTAAATATTTATACCGATTATTCTTATCAAAATCGAAATCAAAAACCCAAGGATAGCACTTTTTACAAAGGGTATAACATTTATGGATATAACAAAATAAAGTATACTCGCAAAGCAATTACAAATTCTGTCCTTATCACTCCTGGCGAAATCTTTAGAGATAAAGACCGTACAAATACTTATAATCAAATTAACAACTTAAGAACATTTAAATACCCTAACATAAATTATGAGATTGATCCCAACGATCCTTCTGGAGAAAATCTTATCGCTAGTATTCTATTAACTCCAAGAAAAAAATACAGCACAAATATCGATTTTGATGTATCGACTTCAAATATTCAGGCTTTTGGTATTGGTTTCGGGGGATCTCTTTTAATACGAAATGTTTTTGGAGGTGCCGAAATTTTAGAAATATCAGCCCGAGGAAGTATTGGTTCTTCTAGTGATGCAGTAGATGGTGGTCAAAAATTCTTTAATATATCAGAAGTAGGAGCAGATGTAAAACTATCATTTCCAAAACTACTTTTTCCACTTAGAACCAATAAAATTATTCCAAAATACATGTCACCGACCACTAATCTTATTTTCGGAATGAATGTTCAGCAAAATATCGGTCTTGACAAACAAAATGCTACAGGAGTATTTAATTATCGATGGAAACCCAGCAATATCTTAACCAATCAATTTGACCTTGTTAATATACAATATGTTAGAAATCTAAACACCAGTAATTATTTTAACATTTATAACACTTCATTTAACAGGTTAAATAATATTGCTACAAGAGTTCTTGAAGCAGATTCACCATTCTTTTCTCAACCAGATACAGGTACTCCAAATATAGAAAATGCTGTATTACACATACCTAGTGGAGCGAATGGTTTTATAGCACAATCCTTAAGCGCCACACCCAATCCCGATTTAACACCAGATCAATTACAGGAGATTCGAAATATCAATGAAAGAAAAGTAAGGTTAACCGAAGACAACTTAATTTTTGCGTCGAGTTATACATACACAAAGAATAATAGAGAAAATCTTTATGATGAAAATTACTCGAGATTTAGAGCTAAAATCGAATTAGCAGGTAATGTATTAAGTGCTGTTTCGAAAATATCGGGATTAAAAGAAAATTCGAATAAACGTTTTGAGGTATTTGGTGTAGAATTTTCTCAATATGCAAAAACAGAACTAGATTATATAAAACATTGGGATCTGGGAAGAAAAAATGTAGTTGCCTTTAGAGCGTTTGGAGGAATTGCTCTTCCTTATGGCAACTCTAATAGTATTCCTTTTGCACGAAGTTTTTTTGGTGGCGGACCTAATGACAATAGAGCGTGGTTGGTATATGATCTGGGGCCAGGAAGTACCGGCGGAAGAGATGAATTTAATGAAGCCAATATGAAAATTGCGCTAAATGCAGAATACCGATACAAAATTCTAGGATCATTGCATGGAGCGTTATTTATTGATGCCGGAAACATTTGGAATGTTCTGGATAATGTAGAAGAAGAAGATGCTACATTTTCAAAATTAGATGATATACGAGAAATGACTGTAGGAAGCGGATTCGGGTTTCGATATGATTTTAATTTCTTCGTTTTAAGACTTGATATTGGATTTAAAACTTTTAATCCCGCCAGAGATCAGGATAAACGATGGTTTAAAGGATATAACTTCTCTGAAGCTGTTTATAATTTTGGAATTAATTATCCTTTTTAACTCATCTATATCCCAGGTAGTTTAATTAGAACATAAAACATTCGCATATCTTATTTTTATAAAAACCAATAATCATAATAATTAAAACCGCCATAACTCTACACGTTTTAATGATTATTTTAATCCTATCGGTTTCCGTATAATTTTACTATTTTTGTAGCCTTATAAACCAAAACTAAATTATGAGTCACAACATCAAACCAGGAGTTGCTACAGGAGACGAAGTCCAGGCAATTTTTAAATATGCAAAAGAGAAAGCTTTTGCATTACCTGCAGTTAATGTAATCGGTTCTAATTCGATTAATGCCGTTTTAGAAACTGCTGCTGCCTTAAATTCTCCTGTAATTATTCAATTCTCTAATGGAGGGGCACAGTTTAATGCTGGAAAAGGCCTTTCTAATGAAGATCAAAAAGCCGCAATAGCAGGAGCAGTTGCAGGTGCCAAACATATACATTTAATGGCTGAAGCCTATGGAGTACCTGTAATTTTGCATACTGACCACTGTGCAAAAAAACTACTTCCCTGGATTGACGGCCTATTAGATGCCGGAGAAGAATTTTACAGAGAAACCGGAAAACCATTGTACAGCTCGCATATGATTGACTTATCTGAAGAACCAATCGAAGAAAACATCGAAATCTGTGCAGCATATTTGGCTCGTATGAGCAAAATGGGTATGACCTTAGAAATTGAGTTAGGAATTACTGGCGGCGAAGAAGACGGTGTAGATAATAGTGATGTAGATGATTCTAAGCTATATACCCAACCAGAAGAAGTTGCCTATGCCTATGAAGAACTAAGTAAAGTAAGTGATAAATTTACTGTAGCAGCAGCCTTTGGTAACGTGCATGGTGTATACAAACCAGGTAATGTAAAATTAACACCTAAAATACTTAAAAACTCTCAAGAGTTTGTTTCAGAAAAATACGGAGTCGAACATAACCACATCGACTTTGTTTTTCATGGAGGAAGTGGCTCTACTGTAGAAGAAATAAGAGAGGCTATTGGATACGGAGTTATTAAAATGAATATTGATACTGATCTGCAATTTGCATTTAATGAAGGTATTCGCGATTATATGACCAATAATATTGAGTACCTGAAGACACAAATTGGTAATCCCGATGGATCTGAAGAACCTAACAAAAAGTATTACGATCCTAGAAAATGGTTACGAGAAGGAGAAATTACCTTTAAGAACCGTCTTAAAAAGGCATTCGAGGATTTAAATAATGTAAATACATTATAGAAGACTGAAAACTTAAGCTGAAACTCATTTAAGGAGTTTCAGCTTTTTTTAATTATAATAATATGGCTTGGTTTAAGAGAACACAAAAAGGTATACAAACTGCTACCGAAGACAAAAAGGACGTCCCTAAAGGGCTTTGGTACAAATCTCCAACCGGAAAAATTGTAGATGCAGAACAACTCGAAAAAAACTTCTATGTAAGTCCAGAAGATGGATACCATGTAAGAATAGGGAGTAAAGAATATTTTGAAATCCTATTTGATGATAATAAATTTAAAGAACTTGATAAAGGTGTTACCTCAAAAGACCCTCTTAAATTTGAAGACAAAAAGAAGTATGTTGACCGTCTTAAAGACGCACAAGAAAAAACAAATTTAAAAGATGCAGTAAGAACAGCTGTAGGAAAATCCTGTGGCAATGATTTAGTAATTGCATGTATGGATTTTGCTTTTATTGGAGGTTCTATGGGTAGTGTTGTAGGTGAAAAAATCGCAAGAGCTGCAGATTATTCCTTAAAACATAAAATTCCATTTATGATTATTTCCAAATCAGGAGGTGCTCGTATGATGGAAGCTGCCTTATCACTAATGCAATTGGCAAAAACCTCTGCCAAGTTAGCTCAATTAGCAGATGCAGGAATACCGTATATATCATTATGTACAGATCCTACAACCGGGGGGACAACAGCTTCTTTTGCTATGTTAGGCGATATTAATATTGCAGAACCCGGAGCATTAATTGGCTTTGCCGGCCCACGTATTGTAAGAGACACTACAGGAAAAGAGTTACCAGAAGGTTTCCAAACTGCCGAATTCTTAAAAGAACATGGCTTTCTGGATTTTATAACTCCAAGACATCAACTAAAACAAAAGATCAACCTATATCTAAATCTAATTCTAAATCGTCCTTTAGCAAATTAAGGTGTAGTATATCTAGTTATATATAAAAGGGCTCGGCTTAAAGCCGAGCCCTTTTATATAATCACACATCAAAAATTCACAGATTATAGTAGAATCTTACGTTCTTCTTTGTTATTGGTAAAATACAGCTACATCATCGCACGCTGCGTTACCATAATCTATAATGAACCACTATATTTTGAACTCAACAATACCACTCACCAAAAATCTACAACTAACTTCTCGCCGTAAAGGTGTTGTAATTGTGGCACTATGTTTCCATTTCTGAAATTAGTTTCCCAGACACCAGTAATTAAGAACACATCATCTCCCCAGTTATTATTAAAAAAGCCTTCAATCCATTCACTAACCTTTAACCCTCTTCTGTTTACCTATATATCATTAGCAAAAGTAACCGTTAAATCAAGATTCGTTGTATACAGAGCATTATCATTAGTTTTTTACCTGGTTACCTGTTTTAGATCTAAAAATCTGGTAAAAAAGGATGTATTGGCCTTTTTACAGTATTTTCCTCTTCTTCGGGGGTAAAAGATTACTACCAATTGATCTTCGGTATCATCTTAGAGTACATCCAAATCAAAAAAAATAATACGATTAAACTAAATTTAGATAAGTTACTTTTCATAATATTTAATTCTAATGCTACAATATTGAGATCACATATTATGCTGAATGTTTAATTGTAATATCTTTTTCCATATAAAATGTATTTCTAATTCAAAAAATATTATATTTGCACGCTAATAGCAAAGAGCTATTGATACATAAAAATCATTTAAATAATATTGGAATGTATTTAACAAAAGAAGTTAAAGAAGAAATCTTCGCAAAGCACGGTAAAGGAAAGAATGACAGTGGTTCTGCAGAAGGTCAAATTGCATTATTTACGTACAGAATTACTCATCTTACCGAGCACTTAAAAAACAACCGTAAAGATTATAATACAGAGCGTTCTTTGGTGAAGCTGGTAGGTAAACGTAGAGATCTACTTGATTACCTTAAGAAGAAAGATATCATGAGATATCGTGCAATTGTAAAAGAATTAGGATTAAGAAAGTAATAAAAAGAGGCTGCGTGCCTCTTTTTTTATATTGAAGTGATTTAAACTTTTTTGATTCTAGCGAAAAATAGATATTTTTTTGATCAATTGACGTGTTTTTTTGCACTTCATAGCAGCGCTACGAAGTAAGAAAAAAACAAAAATTGAGTGAAAAAGAGCATTTTTATAGCGAATTGAAAAAAGTTTAAATCGCTTCATTAAATAATTAAAAAACATTTGTACTTCACTAGAGTACAAATGCATGCCTTAGTTTTTCATTGGTCGCACAATTACTACAACAACACAACCTTGTCCGTCCGAGTAAGACGGAAACCAATGTTTAATTACATATCAGGACTATCTGTATGATAATACTGATACGTTAGAATCAAAAAAAATTATGATTCCAAAAGTTTATAGAGAGGTCATTGACCTAGGTGATGGTAGAGAAATTTCTATCGAAACCGGAAAATTAGCAAAACAGGCTCATGGCTCTGTTGTTGTGCAATCTGGCAAGTGTATGTTATTATGTACAGTTGTCTCTAATTACAAACAAAGTGATGTAGATTTTTTACCATTAACGGTAGATTATAGAGAGAAATTTGCAGCGTCTGGTCGTTATCCTGGTGGTTTCTTTAAAAGAGAAGCAAGACCAAGTGATGGTGAAGTACTAACTATGAGATTGGTAGATCGTGTATTGCGACCATTATTCCCAAAAGATTATCACGCAGAAACTCAAGTGATGATTCAGTTAATGTCACATGATGAAGATGTAATGCCAGATGCCATGGCAGGATTAGCAGCATCTGCAGCAATACAGTTATCTGATTTTCCTTTTGAATGTGCTATTTCAGAAGTTCGTATAGGAAGAATAAATGGTGAATTTATCATTAATCCAACCAGAGCGCAATTAGATGAATCTGATATAGATATGGTAATTGGTGCATCTGCAGAGTCTGTAATGATGGTAGAAGGAGAGATGGATGAAATCTCTGAAGAGGAAATGGTTGAAGCCATTAAATTTGCTCATGAAGCGATCAAAGTACAATGTGCTGCTCAGCTTAAATTAGCAGAAGCCTTTGGTAAAAAAGAGGTTAGAGAGTACGATCCAGAAAGAGAAGATGAAGATTTAGCAAAGAAAATCCACGATATGGCATATGATAAGGTATATGCCGTTGCAAAAGCAGGATCTTCTAAAAAAGAACGTGGTTTGGCTTTTTCTGAAATAAAAGAGGAAATAGTAGCTACATTTTCTGAAGAAGAATTAGAAGATTTTGGAGATTTAGTATCTAAATATTATGCTAAAGCAGAAAAAGCTGCTGTTCGTGATTTAACCTTAAATGAAGGACTACGTTTAGATGGTCGTAAAACTGATGAGATTAGACCAATCTGGTGCGAAGTGGATTATCTACCTTCTACTCACGGTTCTGCAATTTTTACAAGAGGAGAAACTCAAGCATTAGCAACAGTAACTTTAGGAACTTCTAGAGAAGCTAATCAAATTGATATGCCATCTTATGAAGGAGAAGAAACATTTTACCTTCACTATAACTTCCCTCCTTTCTCTACCGGTGAGGCAAGACCAATTAGAGGTACTTCCCGTAGAGAAATAGGACATGGTAACCTGGCACAACGTGCTTTAAAAGGAATGATTCCTGCTGATTGCCCATATACTGTGCGTGTGGTATCAGAAGTATTAGAATCTAACGGTTCTTCTTCTATGGCAACGGTTTGTTCGGGTACTATGGCATTAATGGATGCCGGTGTACAATTAACAAAACCAGTTTCTGGTATTGCTATGGGATTAATTTCTGATAGCGAAACAGGAAAATATGCTGTTTTATCTGATATCTTAGGTGATGAAGATCATTTGGGAGATATGGATTTTAAAGTTACAGGTACTGCCGATGGTATAACGGCTTGCCAAATGGATATTAAAGTAAAAGGTCTTTCTTATGAGATTTTGGTAAATGCATTAAAGCAAGCAGCCGATGGTCGTATACATATTCTAGGAAAATTAACAGATACTATTGCAACACCAAATGCAGATGTAAAAGCTCATGCTCCAAAAATGGTAACCAGAACAATTCCTGGGGATTATATTGGTGCTTTAATTGGTCCTGGAGGTAAGGTAATTCAGGAATTACAAAAGGAAACAGGAACTACCATTGTTATTAACGAAGATCCTGTTACCGAAGAAGGAAATGTAGAGATTCTCGGTACAAGCCAGGAAGGGATTGATGCTGTATTAGCAAAAATCGATGCTATTACGTTTAAACCTGTAGTGGGTAGTGTATATGAAGTGAAAGTAATTAAAATGTTAGATTTTGGTGCTGTAGTAGAATATACAGAAGCTCCTGGTAACGAAGTTTTACTTCACGTTTCAGAACTGGCATGGGAACGCACAGAAAATGTTAGCGATGTTGTAAACATGGGTGACATCTTTGATGTAAAATATTTTGGAATTGATTCTAGAACTCGTAAAGAAAAAGTATCTAGAAAAGCATTATTACCAAGGCCTCCAAGACCTGAAGGTGATAAATCAAAAGGTAATAATCGAAAACCTCATAGAGATAAAAAAGAAAATTAATTTTTCTATACTATTTAAAAACGTCTTCAAAATTCTTGAAGGCGTTTTTTTATTTCATTCAAACACCTATTCTAAACTCTTAATACACACTCCTCCTATATACCCCCTTTATTAATTACATTAAGATAAATTAGTTACTGTTACGCAACCATTTAAAGACTACTAGTCTATAAGACAAAGACTTTAAATAATGTAACCATGAGAACGTTTAAAACCCTACTACTTAGCACCCTACTAATTTTTATAGTTTCCTGCCATAATGAATCCTTCGACTTATTTCCAGATAATATTCAAAAAATAGAAACAGATTCAGAGTTATTCAACTCGTTAAAAAATATTTCTGAAAACAAGAATGAAGATGATCAACCGATCTGTATCACTTTTGTTTATCCCTTTAATGTATATCTTTTTAATGAAGATTCTAAAATTGTAGATAGTAAAATAGTCTATGATAATATTGATTTTGTAGGACTTTTGGAAGAGTCAGAAGGAAACAATAACGCAATAGGACTAAGTTATCCTATAACTACCATCTTAGAAGATGGTAGTTCGTTTAGCATACAGGACAATACCGAATTAAAAAAAACTATCGAAGCTTGTATCGAATCAGAGATTATCATCTATTGTAATAGCATATTAGAGAAAAATTGCGTTTGGAAAATTACCTCTTTAACCAATAACCAAAACTATAATGATGCTTTACTCGATTTTTATGACGACGGAACTGGTATCTTTTATGATAAAGGTAATGCGGATAGAACCTCGTGGGTATCTTTTTTCCTTGAAGGCAAACTACATATTAATATTCATCTTGAGGGGGGGGCTAAAACAGCCAAAGATTGGAATTTTGATTGGAAAGCTTTGATAATAGACGATGAAACTGTAGAAATATCTAATGAAACCGACACATATACTATCAAAAGGCAGTGCAATGTCGAAAACTCATGTGATTATGTAGAATTTAAGGAATGTGAATTGAAAAATTTTGAAGATACAGCCAATTTTGTTTTTAATGATTACAAAGATTGCATTCTTTCTTTTCAGGAAAATGCAGATACTTCTTCATTAATAGTATCATTTTATCAAACCTATGAACATGCAGAACAAGAAATAAATATATTAGATTCATCTGGGTATCTAAACGCAACTAATCCCCAATTAGTTTTTGTTACGATTAAAAACAAAGATACCAACACATCTAAAATAATTAGAATAGTTTTATTTGCTGAAGCCTGTGATAATAATGATGAAAGTTAATTATTATTTTTAGCAATCTTTCCTTAAAAAAGGAAAGATTGCTTTATTTATAGCATAAAAAGTGTATTTCTGATACTAATTATATTTTTTTCATCCCATTTACGCAACCATTTAAAACAATTCAGTCTAAAAGAGTAAACTAGTGATAATTTATGTGTTATTTTAAGTATCACATAATGAAAATTGAAGATGAGTATCGAATTCTTTTTTGTTTCAGAACTCGACAGATAGTCTTTACTAAGCTTAAAACCAATTGGACACAAGGAAGCTAATTAAGAAGTGCCAAAAAAACAATCGGAAAGCACAAAGTGAATTGTTTCACCTTTACAGGGACACTCTTTTTGCTTTGAGTCTTAAGTATTGCAAAAATTACAATGAGGCAGAAGATAATTTACAAGACTCTTTTATTACAATTTTTAAAAAGATAAATCAATATAATTTTAAAGGTTCTTTTGAAGGTTGGATGAAAAGAATAACGATTAATAAAGCTATCGATAAGTACAAAAAAACACCTTTTACCGATTTAAACATAAACAAAGAGAACATCGCAGATACTATAATTGATTCTGAAACACTAAACCTTTCATTAGATGAATTACTAAAATACATACAAGAATTACCAGATAGATATAGATTGGTCTTTAATTTATATGAACTCGATGAGTATTCTCATAAAGAAATAGCCAAAATGCTACATATTTCTGAAGGAACTTCAAAATCGAACCTACATAGAGCAAAGGTTATATTGAAAACCAAAATAACATCTAATCACAATTGTTTAAAAAAAATTGCAATAAGTAATGGCTGACCCAAAAGACATAGGAAAAGCTTTTAAAGAAAAACTTAAAGGTTTTGATCAATCACCTAGTAATTTATCCTGGGAAGATATAGAACCTAAGCTGCCCAAAAAAGAAGATGAAACACTTTCTTATTGGGCAAAAGTAGTTGGTGTACTTATATTTCTCTTATTATTAATACTTTTTGCAAGCGATACATATAATGGTAATATCATCACACAAAACCCAACCAATACTACTATAAAAACCCCAGTGACTCTAGAAAAATGTGACGAAATAGATTTAAAAAACAGCAAATTACAATTACCCGGTAATGAAATTATTACGACAGTATCAACATCACCCAAATCAAAATCTGACACCAATGATATTAACAACAATACAACGCAAAATAATTGGTCTATATTAGACCATAAAACTAATACTGCTGGAATTGGTTTGTCATCAAATAAAAACGTTTCGAATTCTAGTTTTATCGTAACCAGAAAAATGCCTCTTTCTACTCATAGAACTAGTAAACAAACGCCACAGATAAAAAACAGCACTAATAAAGGTGATGAAGAAACAAAAAACACTCAGAACTCTGCTAATTCTGGTGTAAAAACTAATCTTATTAGTGAAAAAGCACCAATGTTTTCAACTTCAATTACAAATCAGACAAAAAATAAATCGGATCAGATTTCAGACCATAGTCGTAATAGAACATCTAAAAATGAAACCTTTAAAGAAAGTAAAGATGATTCTTTAAAGACGTTAATAGCATCCAAAAAAGATTTGTCTGTCAATAATCGTAAAAACAAGGATACATTAGTATATATGAACCCAATAAAGAAAAAACCATTTCAGAAATTTAGTGTAGGAGCACATGTTACCCCAACATATATAATAGCTCCTAATGGGTCTTTGATAAGTGATCATCTGGCAAAGAACACAAATCAGGGCAGAATAAGCTTAAGCTATGGTGTTCTTTTTAAAACATATTATACAGAAAAAATAGCATTAAGGGTCGGATTTAATCGATTAAAATTAAGTAACAGAATAAAGAATGTTTCAACTGATCAATTACCTGTCATACTTAATGGTTTAGGAATAATCTTACCCGCTAATACTACTATAGAAAATTATGAAAAGATAGATCTAATACAAAAGACTATTTATAATGAGATTTTATTTGGATTACAATATCAAATCTTAGAGAATCAAATTAGCACAGCACTAATAGGAGAATTAGGTTTTTTATTTCTTGATGAAAACAATATTAAAATACATACCACTTCTGATAATTTTAAATTAGGAAGCAATACTAATATTCTGAAAACAAATTTCAGCATTAATATTGGAGCAAATCTTCGATATAAACTATCAAAAAAGATATTTTTCAATGTCGAGCCTTTATTAAAATATCAATTAAAAAATGCAAGTGAAAATTCTGAAAGTTACCGACCTTTATATTTTACAATTCAAACAGGGGTTTCATATGAGTTTTAAGCCATATTAGTACTGTTGCATTCTTTAAGAAATTTATCTTTTTTTGAGTCTTTAAAAAAAAAGATAAATTTCTTAAAAAATAACTAACTCGCCTTACAGCCTTTATTAATAGGAGTTAACAATAAAATCAGAAGAATATCTCTTATAAAAAAACAACCTTTTTGTAACATTTCTATAACATATTACGTATAATAGGTAAAAGGCCCTAAATATTCACAAAATTAAATTTCAAGGAGAACTATAGATGAGACAACTTAAAATTACGAAGCAGGTAACAAATCGTGAGACTGCATCGCTAGATAAGTATTTGCAAGAGATAGGAAAAGTAGACCTTATTACTGCAGATGAAGAGGTAGAATTAGCGCAGCGTATAAAAGCTGGTGATGAGAGAGCTCTTGAAAAACTAACAAAAGCTAACCTTAGATTCGTAGTTTCGGTTGCTAAACAATATCAAAATCAAGGACTTACCCTTCCTGATTTAATTAATGAAGGTAACCTTGGATTAATTAAAGCTGCAAAACGTTTTGATGAAACTCGTGGGTTTAAATTTATATCCTATGCAGTGTGGTGGATTCGTCAATCTATTCTACAGGCATTAGCAGAACAATCTCGTATTGTTCGTTTACCATTAAACAAAATTGGTTCGATCAATAAGATCAATAAAACATATGCCTTCTTAGAGCAATCACATGAGCGCCCACCAAGTGCCGAGGAGATTGCAAAAGAATTAGATATGACTATCAATGATGTTAAAGAATCGATGAAAAATTCTGGGCGTCATGTAAGTATGGATGCCCCTCTTGTTGAAGGAGAAGATTCTAATCTTTATGATGTATTAAATTCTGGAGAATCACCAAATCCTGATAGAACACTATTACACGAGTCTCTTCGTACAGAAATAGAACGTGCTTTAGAAACACTTACCCCCAGGGAAGCAGATGTAATACGATTATATTTTGGTCTTGGAGACCAACACCCAATGACTCTTGAAGAAATTGGAGAAACTTTTGATCTTACACGTGAACGTGTACGTCAAATCAAAGAAAAAGCAATTAGAAGATTAAAACATACATCTAGAAGTAAAATATTAAAGACTTATTTAGGATAAATTCCTAAATTGCGGTTACAAACAGTTTTATAACATAACTGTTCGTTTTTTGATTGATGAATGACCTCCGGCTGATTACCGGAGGTTTTTTCTTACGGTAATCCGTAAAAACTTTACGGAAACCCATAAAAAATTCATTTTTAAACATAAATATTATAAATTTTTATAATAGAACCCCTATTATTCTAGCAAAAGTATCTCAAAATTCGTATATTTAAGTAGCTACCCCCTTCTTAATATATTATTCATCATGAGATATATAATAAGTTATGTTAGCACCGTAAATCCAAACATATCAAATTCTGATATGACAGAACTTATGGATTATATTAGGCTTAATAATAATGCAATTGGTCTTACGGGGATATTGATATATTCTGAAGGAAATTTTTTTCAAATCTTAGAAGGTGAAGAACAAACCGTTAAAATGATGTTTGAAAAGATAAGAAAAGATTATCGACACCATAATATCATTAAGATGTTGGATAAAGAAATCATAAGTTCTTCTTTCTCAGAACCTCGTTCCTCGTTTACAGTAATATCTGATCATTATAATCAAAATGACTTACATCAATTCTTAAAAAAAGAAGAAGAACATAATCCAGAACATTATAGAAGTATTTCATATCTGGCTCAAAAATTCATGAAATTCAATTAGCTACAGAATATGATAAGTCTTTATAATAGAGCTTTCTCTAATTACGTAAGCCATATCATTTGTCACCTAAATTTATTAAAAAAAGAGAATTTATCTTTTTACACCATTAAACAAGAAAAGTCTATACTAAGTATCAAGTATACGAAGTAGCTAGCTACCATTTATTATTTTTCTGAAACAGCAACAAAAAAAGAACATTTTATTATAGTAAATTTAAAGGATAACTATATTAAATAGTACTTTTGTGGGAAATAAGATAGATTTATGGCTTCAAAACGTATAGCCCCTTCAGTATTAGCTGCAGATTTTGCTAATTTGCAGCGCGATGTAGAAATGATTAACAAAAGTGACGCAGATTGGTTTCATATAGATATTATGGATGGCGTTTTTGTTCCCAACATTTCTTTTGGGATGCCTGTTTTGCGAGATATCGTAAAACATGCTACCAAGACAATCGATGTACACCTTATGATTGTTGATCCCGATCGATATATTAAAACTTTTGCAGATCTGGGAAGTAATATTCTTACCGTACATTATGAAGCTTGTATACACCTTCATAGAACATTACAAGCTATTAAAGCCGAAGGAATGAAAGCAGGTGTTGCTATAAATCCACATACCAATGTAAATTTACTTGAAGATATTATTAATGATATAGACCTGGTATGTATAATGAGTGTAAACCCTGGATTTGGTGGTCAATCATTTATCGAAAACACGTATAAAAAAGTAAAACAACTCCGTGAAATCATAGTAAGAAATAACGCAAGTACATTAATTGAAATCGACGGAGGGGTAACCAATAAAAATGCAAAACAACTTATAGATGCCGGAGCAGATGTATTAGTAGCCGGAAGTTTTGTTTTTAAAAGTACCGATCCAAACCAAACCATTAAAGAATTGAAAGAGATCATAAACACTTAGCCCATACAAAATAGAACAGAATCCTATTCCACCTTTTGATACAGACCATCAATTTTCCTGATCGTAAGCTTATTGGGGTTCTTCTTAAGTAGTATTTCGTGAATATATTATACTAGAAAAAAACAGTTATAAAAAACTAGTTATCGAACTCATCTTCAGTAGTTAACCGCTACTTAGAACAAGGTGAGATTCATAATAGAACCTCACCTTTTTTGCATCAGAGATTACAAAAATCACTAGTTTTACAAGAGTAAAATAAGGTTAATCGCTCTAAAAGTTAGAATGAGAACCTTGTCAATATGATTTTTAATGAAGCATATAGATTTGATAATTGTTGGCGGCGGACCTATTGGTATAGCCTGTGGCCTCGAAGCAAAGAAAAAAGGACTTGATTATTGTATTATCGAAAAAGGGGTCATCACTAATTCCTTATACAACTACCCTCTTAATATGCAGTTTTTCTCGTCCTCAGAAAAACTTGAAATTGATAATATTCCATTTATTAGTAATGAAGCCAAACCAAAACGCAATGAAGCTCTTGAATACTATCGCAGGATTGTAACTTCTAACCAACTACATATTAACCTGTTTGAAAAAGTTAGTACAGTATACAAAAAACAAGGCGTTTTTCATATCAAAACAGATAAAGAACAATATAGTGCTATTTATGTAATTATTGCTACTGGATTTTATGACCTTCCTAATACTATAGACGTTCCGGGAGAAAATTTAGCTAAAGTTTCTCATTACTATAAAGATCCTCATTTTTTTGCTAAACAAAAACTAGCTGTTATTGGCGCAAGTAATTCTGCAGTAGATGCCGCTTTAGAATGTTATAGAAAGGGTGCAGAAGTAACAATGCTGGTTCGCGGACCAGAAATTGGAAAACGTGTAAAATATTGGGTAAGGCCCGATATCATAAATCGTATTGAAGAAGGGAGTATCAAAGCCTTCTTCAATGTTGCTATAAAAGAAATATTCCCAAAAAAAATCGATTTCCAAACCCCGCAGAGGGAATTTAGTATTCCGAATGACTGGGTATTGGCATTAACGGGGTATAAACCAAATTTCGAGTTTCTACAAAAAATAGGTATCCAACTCTCTAACGATGCCAAATTATATCCTCAATATAATCAACAAACCATGGAAACTAACATCAAAAACCTCTATTTGGCAGGAGTAATATGTGGTGGTATGGACACTCATGTTTGGTTTATTGAGAACTCGAGAATTCATGCCAAAACAATATTAAAATCAATTACCAAAGGAAAATAGCAACAAAAAAACCAGACTAAGTCTGGTTTTTTTGTTGCTATTTATAATAACCGTTAATTAGTCTCTAGAGAGAATACTTAATATATACCAAAACAATAACATTAACGAGGCAAATAATCCCAATGAAGCTCCTACGTATTGGTCTTCAGAATATTTATGTACCATATTAGAGGTTTGATATAAAATCGATCCAGAAGCCAGAATTACCATCCCAACACTAAACCAAAGACCAAGATTGAACCCAAATAACATACCTGCTATAATAAGTCCTATTGCAATAAAAAAACCAATTGCCAATATCGATTTTAAAAACGAAAAATCTTTTTTGGTGATTAATACAACAGCAGAAAGTCCTGTAAATAAAGATAGCGTCAAAATTGCTGCCTGATTAAGAATATTAGCCCCTCCGCTTTCTGCAATCATCATCGCAATCCCAATAAGTGGAATAAAGATAAAAGCTTCTGCAACAACATATAATAATAATCCTAAATATTGTTGATTGATATTATGATTCTTAAATGCCATTTTTTCTGCATAATTTGTTGCCAACATAAAACCACCCAACATAACAAGCCATCTCCATCCTTGTGTCATAGAAAATGCAAAGTTTACAATAGGTTCTATTTGAAAAAATATCCATTCTACGATTACAAAAAGTAAAACAGCCATAGCAAGATGGGTATAGGTCTTTTTATAAAATGCAACCCTTTTTTCGTCGGTGAGTGAACTAACAGGTAATATTTGCTGAAATTCTTCCATATATTTTATATAAATTTATTTTTTTATGGTTATAAATATAATTGTTTCTTGAGAATGACATCATAATTAATCCTCAAAATATCTAAAATTAAACATCTGCACCACATAATAGTATATCTCGGGAAATTGCTTTTTTAACTCCTTGGGCGATTCCATAAAAACCTCAACCAAAACTGCAATAAATTCGAATTTATCGGTATATGCATAATCTCTCAATATCTTAGAATCTACTATCTTTTTCCTTATTTCTTCGGCCCCAAGATACTTTTCTAACAATAAAAAAGTATCATAAAAAATTTCACAACTAATATTATTATTTTTTATAGAGTTATAATGAATCGCATGTGTTATTTCATGAACCCCCAAACTTTTTCCTTTGTCCAGATGTAAATTTCCTTTCTGAAAATCTTTCCAGGATAAAGCTAACGCCTTAGATATAGGATTAAACTCTCCTATGTTTTCTGTTTTGTTTAATATCGAATAGAATGATGTTGGATATAAAACTATGGTGTTTAAATATTCTAACAGGTAATGACGCATCCCAAAAGTAAGCTGTGTAACCATAATAGTTACTTGCATACGCATGAAATCATCAACAACCAACCCTTCCCTACCTACGAAATGAGTGTTTTCAAGAAACCTAACGGTTCTATGTACAAAATATCGTTTTCTTTTTTTATCAAGAGTGGTATAAAAATCATTCTCATCTAGGAATGCTTGTAAATGCTGTGGCAATTTCTTTGGAGTAAAATAAAGGTGAATGAAATAGGGTTTTTTCTTATACTTTACATAAACTGATTCTAAATATCGTAAAACATAATATATACATATCGAAACAATCCCAACGGTAACAAACACCCCAAGTATGTTTTGGAGTAACGTGTTAGAAGGTTCTTCTTCAACCAATACTAAAGATACTATATAAAGACTCAAAAAAGGACAATGTAGGTTAAGGGTTACTAAAAATAACGTTTTAGAAGCAAAAATGGTATTAAAATAACAATTTAACATAATCAACCTTATTTTGCATACTACCCGTTACATTTTTATAATAAATACGGTTGAACATCAATATACTTACTCTTATCAGAAATTTAACTATTTGCCATAGACTTGGGAATGAAATTTGATAATGTTTGACAGTTGGTTCCAAATTTCTAAAACCAGCAGCCCTAACACAACTAAAATTACAGCCAAAAATGTTTTTATTTAAGAGGAACCCCCAGGACTCATTAACAAATTTAGATCAACTTTACAAAAATGTTATCTCAAAGCTCCCCATTGCAAATCGAATTAAATATTGCGAATCCCTGATCTACCGTACAACAGAAGATGTATCAAATTCCAATTGTAGGTTTACAAAAAGAAAATTAAAAAAACTGCTAAAAGCTACCGAAAGGGAACTACAAGAACTTAACACCAATTAAATCCTGTTTTTAAGAAACTGGGCATGATATCAAAAATTGTATAGTAGGTAGGATGGGATTATGCAATTTTCTTATACCCTTTAAGGTTGGTAACCCCCCAATTTTCTAGTTCTTCCTCGCTCCATAACTCTGGAAAAAATATACGTCTTTGATATCTTGGATGCATATACTTATGCCAATCACTGCCTCCGGTTGCTTCTACATTTCCTTTTCCATGATCCAAGTATTTTGCTGCCGCATCATAATGGTGCATTACCCAATTAATGTTTACCGTATGATCATAATGGCGCATAGCATTAATCAATTTGGTATTTTTCTGATGTTCTTTTGGAAGTTCTTTAAACTTTGTCCACAAATTAACCGTATTGTATTCTTTCATCCATTCGATCAATTCTTTTTTATACTTCGCTTCAAAATTGATCATCAATTTACTCTTCTTACTCATTTTGTGATCGGTGCCTGCTGCCTGCCAGTACATATTATCAAAAGCATACTCATAAGAAGTATTTCTATCTATTGTTTTCCTGAATCTAAAATCGATTAGATTAATGAGTTCTGTAGAAGCAATCTCTATTTTACGATATTGCGCAGATTGAAACCCGCTCGCAGGTGTTAGCGTATCCCTAAATTTCATATATTGATCAATCTCCATCCCCTCACCCATAATATCAAATGAGTTTGAAAGCATATCAAAATATCGACTCACACGCATAAGATGCATTTCAAATTTTTTAGGCGCTATATGTTCAGTATGAGAAATTTGGCTCATTTCCCAAAGAATCATTTTAAACAATAGTTCATTAATTTGATGATACATGATAAACACCATCTCATCAGGCAATTGTGTTCGTTGGGTCTGTAGTCCTAATAAGGCATCTACCTGAATAAAATCCCAGTACTTCATAGGTTCTGAGTGCAATAAACCAGAAAGATGTACATCGGGGTCCTGCCCCATTGCTTTATATTTTTTGTCTATAGCTTTTAATAGTTCTTCTCTATTCATAATGTTAATCTGTTTAATATGGATTTAAATATGACCTCGATATAATATCATTTCCGACTTAAATTTATCCACTAAAACTTGCCCTTTTTCACTTATGCTTTAAAATAAAACTAAACAGTAGCTAGAGCTATGCTTGATTTTTCTTTTTTCGCCCAATCAAAAAATGACTGCTTTTTATTTGAGTATTTTTAAATCAGAACTGGTATAATTCTGTTTTATGATACTTAATAAAATTATTCGAGATAGGGTAATTATGCTAAATGAGTACGTTATGAAAAAACCTAAATAGCAGGTAATACATTAGTAATCAAATTAAAATTATTATGAAAAAGGAGATTTTATATTAATATAATTTGTAACATGAAGTAACAGGTAGGTGGTAGACCGATTGTGCATAGAATTTTCAACCTTACTCATTGTATCGTATTTTTATGAATCCATCCCTTTTAAAAAAACAGGTTTCAGGAAATTACACTCATCTTATTGATAACAATAATTATTTTCTGGGAAACAATCAAAGGTAATAAAGTGATCAATAACTCTCTGCAAAGTTATAAATAAATATTGATGATATTTTTTATGAAATAATATTTCTTTACTATACAGGCAAAAACTCCGAACACATAATTTCTACCGTTTTACCACTCACTAAACTTGGGGTATTAACACTAAAGAAAATACAGTTTAAACACCTATTAACAAAGGAGTTACAAACCTTGATACTTATTACTCTCTATTTTATTTTTATAATCTTCATTAATCCATATTAACTAAAAAAAGTATATTATGATTATTTCAATGCAGGGGGATTGGAATGTTAAGGTAAAAGCAAAATCTGCTTCTTATCCTCAAAGATTTATTGTTATCGGAGCGGATACCGGAAACGGAACTCACTCAGGAACTGTAGGAACTACTGTTAATGTAACAGGTGATCAATGGGCAATTGCCATACAAAACGATCCGGGAGAAGGATATCAACAGTCTGATACTAAAATTAAATTTCCAAAAACCACCGAAAGCAATCACTCTTTCGAAATTCTATCTAATGATGCCGGAGGTGATTCTGATTTTAACGATTTGGTGCTCGAATGTTCAACACCAGTAAACATTAATGATTTTCTTATTTATGGCCATGTTTCTATGTATAGTGGAAGATGTCTATTTAACCCATGTTGGAGGGGACCTTTTGTAATTGACACTTATGTTGGTTTACTAGAGGCCCTTAAAAATACTAAAATCAAAAAGTATATAGAAAAATTATATCCAGAGAGAATTCCAGAGGATATAGGTCCAATTCTGCCAGATCCTGCTCCTTTTAAACCTATTGTAATTGATTTAGAAGGGCAAGCTACGAAGCCAAAAACCGAATTACTATATCAAAAGTTAGAGAATCCAGATTTGATAAGTAAGAAAAAAGAAAAAACTTCTGAATTTGCTGCTGCAAACTATAAGCTTATCAGTTCTAGAAAACGAGAAGTTTCCTTGGTCGATACTGCTAGGGTAAAAGATCTGCGATTAATAAAGGCTATTGAGGGGTTATATTTTAGATGTAATACAGAACCCGCAAGTAATATTACATTAACTTTTGAGGAATACGACCGTACAGCCGCAGAACTGGCAGGAGATGCCTATACAGGAGAGGGGAACAGAAGATTGTTGGGAGATACGATTACTGATATGAATGGAAACTATATTTTTAGATTCTCATTCGATATGAGTTTCCCAGGGATCGAAGACTCTAGTGATCAAGCTCCAGGCGAAAACATTAATGTAGTTGCCTATCCAGATGTAATTGTAAAAGTTACCAGTCTTTCTCCTAATACTATTCTATATGAAAGTGCTCCTTATTATAACATTCCAAACAAAAAACGAATAAACCTTTGTTTACCAAAATCACAAATACAACCTTCGTCTGCGTGTTTTAACGGAAACTTGATTGGCAGTTTAGGAAATGTTTTTATAGGAGGAAATCAAAATACAACAGCTTCTTTTTTTCCATCTCAATTGCATCGTAATGGTTTTAATAATGACTTAGAGCCAAATGGAAAAATTTCGGTAAACAGTAGCCTGGCAGGTTTCAAAGTAGATTGTGCGGCCTGGGGAGGTACTATAGATATGACTGGTTGTATGTATGATGTGAGTAAAACAGCTGCACAAAATAAAATAAAATGGTATACCATTCGTATAAAACGTTCGGGAACTATTCCTTGGGTATTTGTTAGTCAAAATTACAAGCACCCTCGTTATTCTAAACATAATTTACCAAATTATAACGGTGATGATGTGGGTCCATTTTATAGTCAATTGCTAAAAGTTGATGGTGGTCCCGCTGTTAGTGTACCCGCTTATAAGAATATTCAGAGGGAAATGAATGTCGATCATATAGATTGGATACCCGATAAAATTGGTCGATACATGCAGCTTAGTACCAGTATATATGACAAGGTACAAGGTGAAACTAAACCAGGAACATTCTATGTGCGTGTAGATGGTTATGATGGTAACGGTAACCCGGTAACCAATGCTACAGATATGATTGCTTTATACATTCATAACAAACCATTAAACTTTAATCTTTCTGCTCTAACTTTTGCCGATACCTCAATTGTAAATGCAGGTTGTGGATTGTATCGTTTAGAAGACTACGAACTTAACACCGAGATCAATTTCAATTTTAGAGCGAATGACCCATATGGGTTTGTTGATTCTTATGCTTTAACAATGAGCAGATGTCCTGGTCCGATGATTGGGTTACAAGTTAATACCCCTAACCCTCCTCTATCTGATACAGTTTCTGGAGATACCTTATTTTCTTCGGGAAATGCATCGGGAAACGAACCTCATGCTTGTGCAGGATATAGCGGAACTCTTCAGGAATTTTCGGATGCCGGGTTAATCAATGTGGGGATACAACCAGCGTTAACAGAAGGAGGATGGATAAAAGCTAATGAATATTTTACTCGTCTTTCTTTTCATCTCACTGCTCATAAACGAATTACTAACGGGTATAACAGCGGGCTTAGTAGTTTATATCAAGCCCACAGAAGTATTTTGATGGAACGTATAAACCTGCCAACTCCATAATCAATGGATTGGTTTATATTTATTATAAAGGGACTGTGCATCTGGAGAATTACACATTTATGTAGTGCCGAAAACGGTCCCTTTGATATCATAATTACAATCAGAAAATGGTTAGGGCAAGGATTCTTTGGATCTCTATTAGATTGTTTTTATTGTCTTAGCATATGGATAAGCTTACCTTTTGCAATTTGGAAAGGAGAAGACTGGAGCCAAATATTCTTGCTTTGGTTTGCTTTATCAGGATTTGCTTGTTTGTTAGAACAAGCAACATCAAAACAGTAATTATACTATTTCTGACTTAAAATTACCCATTGAGCAATTCTAAATCAGAAATGGTATTAAAAAAGAAAATTATGTCGTGTTGTTCACAAAAACGTTTAGAGTTAACTAGAAAACTCAATCCTAAAAAAGAATCTAAAGAAAAGTCTTCTTTGCCTATTCCGAAGAATGTAAATACAAAATTCAAATACACAGGAAATACTGCATGGTTTTATAGAGGGGCATTGACTCATATTCGATATCATTTTAAACATCATGGGTATAGTATTACTATTGATAGTAGAGATGTACCTGCCGCCATGGCCGAGCCTCTTTTAGAAAGTATTACTTAAGAGTTTAAGTATCGATATACCTTATTATTATTATTTACAAATCCATTTTGTTAACAAAAACAGTTATTTATCTAGAAACAATTAAAGTTAATCATGAAATTAATCGGTATTAGCCAGTTTTCTTGCTACAAATCTAATCACGGATCCTCTTCCTATATGATAGTTACCTTCATTTAATAAAACCTCTTCTTCCTCTAATAGTACTATTTCATAATTTTTGAAGTCAGCTATTATTTCTTCCTTAGAGTACAACATATCAATATCGTTTGGGCCTCCAACTTTAGGGTTAAGCTTTCTAAGGTGTATATGATTTTTGCTAAAAGCTTCTAAAATAACGATACCACCTTCTTTGAGATAATCGTTTAATTTTTTGTGAAATACTGATTTTTTTTCGGCAGAAAAATGGGCATATACAAGTCCAATTGTATCAAATGTTTCTTTGTTAAACTTGAGTTGTTCCAGATCTCCAACAATATAATCAAGAGTTACATGATTCTCTTTTGCTAATTGCATAGCTTTTGACTGTCCTTCTACACTTAGATCGAATGAAGTTACTTGCCATCCGAGTTGCGCTGCAAATACGCCATTACGCCCCTCCCCGTCTGCTGGCATCAATATAGATCCTGGTTCAAATTTTTGGAGCCATTCTTTAAAAAATACATTAGGTTCTTTGCCATATGCAAATTCTTGATCTTTATATCTATTATCCCATTTCTGATTCATGTTGATTCGGTTTAGATTTATTAATTACATATTTGTTGTGCATTTTAAAATCAATAGTATAAAAAAGCGTCAATTCGAGTTTTTTGTCGTAATAGAATGGAGACAAAATGTATCGAGAATAGCTTTTTTATACTAAATCCTTGTCATCCTGAGTATATCGAAGGGTTAGATACACTTCTTCGGCTTGTACTGAGCTACACCGAAGTATCGAAGCACACGAATTGACGAATTTAAAAATCAAAATGCGCAACGGGTTAATACATAAATTACTATTCGTTATTTATGTACAAAAATAGCTCTCATCATCATCTAATACCATTTCCAATCTAAATTTACTCAATAAAACCGCGTCTTTTTGTCTAATATTTCAAAATAAAACACAACCGTAGCCCTGCTATGCTTGATACCCAGTCGAGCTGAGCACAAGTTTTTATTTTTCATCTAAGCCAAAAACCCATCATTTTTCTTATGGGTAAATTTAAATCAGAACTGGTATAAAGAACAGGATAAAATTGAAATTTAATAGGACGTACATGAAGTTATGTAGAGTGAATAATCTACTAATAAAGTAGAAAGATATTTTCATTTCCCGGAAGAAATAATACTCGATACGATCTCATGAATAATTTTTATTTAAACAGACAATCCCAAAGTGTTATATAAACGGGCTGTTGTCATAAGTCGTTTAATAAGCAGGGAATTTTCTTTTAATTGTATATCGAGTAATTTTTGTTCTCGTGAGTTTATGATAAATAACGAGCTTTCTCCTAAAAAGAATTTGCGTTCTTCTGCCTTAACTAATGCTTCATAATCTATGACGATATTTCTTATTAACTGATTTTGTTTAGTAAGTGAATTAATCTCTGCATAAACAGCATCTATTTTATTTTGAAGAGTGATTGCTGTCGATACCCGCTCAAGATTGGCATCTTGTAATTTTAAATTGGCCAATCGCAAATCCCCTCTTGCTTTGCGTAAAAATAAGGGTAAACTAAAATTTACAAATGCTTTGTAATTTGTAGTATTAAAAGCGCGTATTTGATCAACTTTTGGTGTTAAAAAATTATACTGAATATTTATTTTAGGCAATAGTTTATTTAGTTTTAAAGAACGCTCTACAGTAAGCTCCTCTATTTTGGCATCAAGGCTTAACAACTTAGGGTGATTGTTAAGTAATCCAGAAGCATTCGTAATACCCTCTAGCAAAAGGGAGGTTTCTAAAGTATTTAATTCTGGCGTTTCCGGTACTACATCCTCCTTAATTTCCATGGGTATATCATTTAGCCACAAATAATTACTAACTACCAGAGTTGCCTTTTTTCTCTTTAAAGAAGCTGCTTCCAGATTAAGCTGTCTGTTCTGTAATGTAATTCTGGCTTCAGTAATATCAATGGCTGCTTTTTCACCCGTTTCAACACTACGCTCGACAGCCATAAGGCGTGTATTTGCATTTTTCAGAAAAGTTGTATAAAGTAGCTCTTCATTAGTAGCTTTTAACCATTCTAAGTACGCTTTGCTAGCTTCAAACAACAGTGTATTAACGAGTAAATCTCTGTCGGCTTTAGTCTGCTTTCTAAAAAAACGTGCTTTTTTAAGCGAAGCCATGCGTTCGTTGATCAAAAAACCCTGAGCCAACGAAAACGAAACACCTGCACTATATAACCCTCCATCAGGAACAGTACGATTTGGGTTTAGAAACTCGCCTGTATTTTCTTCAAAATTTGCTTTAAACTCAATACCATACCAGGTGGGTATTTTAAAGGTAGCACTGAGTTGATCATAATATTCTGTATTTTTAAATTTCTTTCGATCATAATCTACTTCAATTTTTGGATCAAATCCACCACGTGCTTTTAACAAATTTGCCTCTCCTATACTTAATGTAAGTTCGGCTTGTTTCATTAGTGGGTGATGTTTTTTTACGTAACCCAAAAATTCTTCAAAAGTAAGTATTCGCGCTGGTAAAACAGATGTATTTCCCTCTTTATCAGCTACTTTACTCTGGCTTAGCGCAGGTTTTGTAAAAGTGATCAAAATCAATACAATGATATATCTAGTAGCTGTTATCATTTACTTTTTTGCTTTAGTTGGTTCTTTTTTATCCTTGGTGTAATAATTAGGTGGAAAACCGTTTAACTGGCGCCACAGTTCATACCAAATAGGTACGTTTTCTAATAATGCAATAGTGTATGCCCCTGAGCCTACACGTACATTTTTGGGCCATGGATTTTCTGTATTATCTGGGGCAATGAGAATTCTAAATTTTCCATTAGCACTTATAAAGGTTTCTATCGCAACAATTTTTCCTGCATAGGTTCCATAAGACGCATTAGGCCAACCACTAAAGAAAATAGCGGGCCAGCCATCAAATTGAACCCTAACACGCTCTCCGATATGCATTAATGGTAAATCGATAGGGTTTACAAAAGTCTCTACAGCCAGATCATAATCTACAGGCATAATGCCTACAAGCTTTTCACCTTCTTTAAAAGTTTCACCTAACCCTGCACGCAAGGCCTTGTTAATATACCCGTTTTGTGGTGCTGTAATGTAATACAAAGCATTACGTATCTGGTAATTAGTTGACTGATTTTCAAGTTTAGTAACTTGTGCTTCTGCTTCAAATTGGTTGGATTCTGCTGTAAAACGTTCGCTACGAGATTTGGCAATTTTATCGGCATACTCGGCAGCAATGCGGTTGATCTCAATATTTGCATTAAGCACTTCATTTTGGCTAGCAAGTAATTTGTTTTCCTGAGAGATCAATTTGGCTTGTGTTTCTTGTAGTTTTAGACGTTTTTCCTCTACATCGGTCATCGCTTTTAAACCTTCACTTTGCAGAATAACAGTACGATCGAACTGGCGTTGAGCAATATCCAAGTTCGTTTTATAAGCCTGTACATCAATACTATCGCTCTTTACTTTTAATCGGGATTGTTCTAACTTATTTTTTGCTTGTGACAGTTTTAATTGTCGCTCATTATTCAACGCATTTACCTGATTTTCTAATGCTTTAACCTTTTCCTGATAGGATAGTACCGATCGATTTTTGGCATCCCGTTGCTGATTAGTACGTTCAATTAAACGAGGGTCCTGATATTCGTTTTTTATTTCAGAAATAAATAAAATGGTATCACCTTTCTTTACATAATCACCTTCTTTAACATACCATTTTTCGATACGCCCCGGTATAGGAGACTGTATCGTTTGTGGCCTTTGATCTGGTGTTAAGGTAGTTACATAGCCATTACCATTTACATTTTGCGTCCATGGTAAAAAGAGGATAATGATAGTAATGATAGCAAAAACACCTAAAAACCTATTGAATAGTTTATTATACCTTGAAGTAAATGCTTTTTCAAAAGCGGTATATCCTTCAAGCGATACTTTTTTGTTCAATTGATTGTGAGAGATATTAAGCATTGTTTATGTTCTTAGAGGTTATTCTTCCTTCTGATATTTTAATGGTTTGATTGCAATAGTTTTCCCATTGTCCATTTTGGCTAGATACTATAAGTGCCCAGGGGCGTTCTGGTGCTGTTAAATATTTGATAATTCGAGATGCCTCATTTGTTTCAAAATGTTCTAAAGGATCTTTAAGCAGGAGTAATTTGGGATTATGGATAATAGCTCTTGCTAGTACTATTCGCTTAGATATTGTAAATGGGATTTGTCTTCCTTCAGGATACAGCACTGTATTGATCCCATTAGGCTGTTCTTTGATAAAAGGCAATAATCCAAGATTTTTGAGTACCGAATGCAAATGTTCTTGTGAAACATTCTTATTTCCAAAGGTTATATTGTCTAGGATAGTGCCTTCGAATGGGGATTGTAAAGGGAGTACTTGTCCTATATGGGCACGGTATTTATTGAGCCAAATACCCTTTATAGAAACATCATTGATATATAATGCCCCGGTAGTAGGTGATATAAGGCCAGAAAGGATTTTAATTAAGGTTGTCTTTCCTGCTCCTGAAGCTCCGTCAAATAAGATTCTATCGGTCTTTTTTATACTGAAATCAATACCACTTAGTACTTCCTGGCCTTCTGGCGTACTGTATTTTAGATTATCGATCTCTATATTTAAATCTTGTTCATTTGTAAATGGGTCCTCCCCAGATTGCGCTTCTTGTTCTTTATCTACAAATTCCCCTATTTTTTCTAATGAGGTTAGTACATCATAAAATGATTCTAATCCTTTAATAAGTTTTTCGACCGAACCAATAACAAGTAGAATGATGATTTCTGCAGCTACAAACTGCCCTATATTCATTTGCTGGTTAAGCACTAATAATCCACCGACAATTAGTAAGCCGGCAGTTACAAGAACTTTAAAGCCGATAAGTTGAATAAACTGTAACACTAATACCCTAAAGTGGCTTTCGCGGGCTTCAAGGTAGTTTGTGGTTAGATAATCATTACGTTTCATTGCTAAATCTGTATTTCCAGAAAGCTTAAAACTAATAAGTGATCTAGCTATTTCTTGTAACCAATGTGCAACTTTATATTTACTTTTTGATTCTACCAGACTCGTTTCAAGCCCTCTTTTTGCTGTAAACTTAAAAACTACATAAATGAGTAAGATCAATAAAAATCCATAAATAATAAAGAAAGAATGATAAAACGATAGCAATATCAAACCAAATATGATTTGTAATGTTGCAGCAGGAAAATCTATCAGAATTTTTGATAGTCCTTTTTGTATTGTTAGTACATCAAAAAACCGATTGGCCAATTCTGGTGGATAGTAATTATTTAGCTCTTTCATTTTTATTTTAGGGAACCGATATGCAAACTCAAAAGAGGCTCTGGTAAAAATCTTTTGTTGCATATTTTCTAAAATACGTATTTGCATCAATTGTAAAACTCCTTGAAATGCGACTCCTATAGTTACAAGAACCACAAGTACAATCCACGAGGTAGATACCTGAGCACCTTGAATAAGGTTTATGATAGCCTGAATTCCCAGTGGTAGAGTAAGTGCCACTAAACCAGCAAAAATGGCGTAGTAGAAAATCTGACGAATATCTTTTTTATCGAGTTCTAGAAGACTTAAAAACCTCTTCCATGGTGATATTTTATTTTCCATTTAACTTAAAATTAGGTTTTAACGGTTTATGATCAATATGCATCAATCTTTATTATTTTATGTTTTGAATAAAGTATTCCTTTAAAAATTAAGAAACCCATATTAAATTTTAGAATTGTTTTATGTCACATCTGGTGATGGAATAAAGATTTCCTTATAATGATTACAATACATATTTAGAGATGAATAAATAGAAAAACCTATACCATATTCCAGAGGGTGATCTTGTATATTTAAAATTTGTAATTTGTTTTTTCCATCTTTATGCTGCTCTCTCTGCTCTATATTTTCTACATCATCTACATGAACTAATTCATAAGAGAAATCTATAAAAATACTAATAATTTGAGCCAGAGGTTGAAAAACCATAGCAAATAATAGTGCTGATATTATAAGGCTTTTAAAAAACATTCGTATGTTCCTTCTGCACAAATTCATGTTATAGTTTTTAATACGAGATCGTGGTAAAAACGAACAATTTTGTTTTTGTATTCTTAACACAAAGATATAATAGTATTACTATTACATAACGAAGTTTAACTATAATTAATAATAGTTTAACGATTACCCATGATTAATTATAGGTTAAACTCAAAAATCTGAGGCTTCCATTAGGAATAAGTTATGTATAATCTTTGCGTTAACCTAAATTAGTCTTATTGAAAAACAAGAACATTCACTTTCAGCACTAAAAAAGTGCATAAATTTATAAATCTATGCACTTTTTATGTGAAGTGGTTTAAACTATTTTGATGCCGGTGAAAAAGTTTAAACCACTTCTATATATACAATCTTTCGTTAAAGATCAATTACTGTACTGTCACGCTACTTCCGCAAGCTCCATTGGCACTATAACATTGCGTATTATACGAAGAATTCGGATTAAAATTATAGTAATAATTTTTTGAGCAATTAACACTTATTCTACTATTAGGGGTTATCCTGCTAGAATTACCAGAACCTTCTTCAAACAAATAAATATCTTTACCTGTTTTATTGTAAATAGTAACCTGACCTTTTGATTCATTAGCAGCTTTTCCGTCAAGATAGGCGTGCATAGCTTTCATTCGTTTATATTCGGGACTATTCTTAATTTTTTCATTCTGATTTCGTATAGATAAATCCATTAATTTTTCCAGGTCTTTAAGATATTGCTCTAGCTTTGCATGATCTGGATTTTTTATCCATTGCGCATAGTACGTTTTTTGTTTTTCAAAGGCTTTGTCTAAATATGGTTGTAATATTTCTTTTTTCAATTTTTCACGAGTATCGTTGCCGCCATTTTTTTGCTTCACTTTTGCTTCTTTTATTTTGTTGAGAAACGAACCAAAACCACCTTTCTTTTTCTTCTTTTTGGAATCATTTTCTTCTTTTGTACCTTCTAGTTTTAAAACGGTATTTAAAGAGTAACTGTCTTTATTTTCCCAACTATCTAATAGAAAAATATACTCATTTAAAAACACCATTCTTTTTTTGCCTGCAGGTCTTCCTTTTCTAATTACATACCCAATCTCTTTTTGGTCTTTTTCATCTCCTTCATAGGCACTTTCTATGTAGGTAGCCGGAAAAGCTATATTATCAGGAAAATATTGGTCTTTTTTTGTGGATTCATTAGGAAACTGTTGAAATATAACCTCAAAATGTTCGTTAGGTTGGTTTTTATCTAGTAAAATGTCATCGATAATCATCTCTTTCGTTTCGTAAAAAGAACTAACAACAGTATATTTTCCTGGGGAAAAACTACTTCTAATTATGTCACTTTGATTTTTAACATCTTGTCCCAGTAACATTTGAGTAAAAAACACACCCAATACAAGAACTATAGCTTTTAAAATTTTCATGTTTTTTTTATTTAAAAAGGTTTAATACAACAAATAAATTAAAAAGGGAAGAATGGAAAAGAAAGCAATTTGTAAGTAGCAATTTGAGTTTGTGAGCAGAAAATGTTGGCCAAAAAAAAATAACAGCCCCCAGGAACAAGCATTATAAACAATTTTAGAGCAGTTCTAACATCGTTCTTTATAAGGTATGGTTATACTTACTTTTGTGCCTTTATTAAGATCATTTTTATATACATCTTCTATGGTATAGCCAATGTTTTCGTGATATTGCTTTTTAAAAATTTCTAAGCGTTTTTCAATAGCACTTAATGCAAAGGACTCATGACGGTTTCCTTGACGCTTATTAATTTCTCGGCTTTTTTCTCTTCCGATACCATTATCGATTATATTACACTGTAAGGAGTTGCCTATATGATCAAATACAATGTGTAATTCTTTTTTCCCTTCTTTATGTAATAAACCATGCACCAATGCATTTTCTATAAAAGGCTGAATTAATAAGGAGGGAACTTCTACGTCTTCTTTAGAGTTATAACTAATAGTATAAGTGAACTCATTTCCAAAACGAAGTTTTTCTAATTGTAGATACACATTTAAAAACTCTAGCTCCTTTTCAATAGAAATAAAGTCCTGAGTAGTATAATTCAAAGTGTTTCGTATGAGTTTGGCAAACAATACAATATAATCGTACGAAGCATCAGTGTCTTGTTGTAGTACCAAATCTTGAATAGAATTGAGAGCATTAAAAATAAAATGTGGGTTCATTTGTGAACGTAATGCAGTTAAATTGATAGCAATTAACTCTTTCTCTAAGGACATTTTTTCTAGTTGGGCAACACGTTCTTTTTCTTTATTCTTTATTTTGTTCCTGAAATACAAAATAGTACTCCCCAGGATAAGCCCTCCTATTACTAAAAAAAACCATATTGTTTTCCAGAAGGGGGTTTTAATTAAAAAATGCAGTTCTTTTATTTTACTTTTATCTACACTATCATTTAAAAATGGTTGTACCTGAAATGTATATTTTCCTGCAGGTAAGCTGTTGTATTTGATTGAATTTTCTCCGACAGCCGTTGTTAACCAATCGTTGTTATATCCTTTTAAACGGTATTTGTACCTTCCTTTTTGATTAAATAAAAACCCGTTTACATTAAACCCTATTTTTATAGCATTCTGGTTATATTTTAGCGTATAATCAGAAGTAATCACAGTATCCTTTTCATTAATTTCCAACAGGTTAAAATAGACCTCTGGGTGTTGTGTTTTAAATGTTTTTTCTTTGTCGATAGAAAACAACCCTTTATTTGATGAGAAAAACACCCTGTTGTTTACTACCTGTATACCAGATATATTATAAGATACCACTCCATCCCGTTTTGCTAATGTTCTTAACTTATTGGTATGGATACCAAGCTCCTGTATGCTATTGGCAGTGGCAATCCATAACTTATTTTGGTCTGCTTTAACTTTTTCAATACTGTTTGAGGTCAATCCGTTGGTAGTGGTATAATGATAAACGACCTGGTTATTTTTAATTCCCAAAACCCCATTTTTGAAAGTACCCACCCAGATCATATCATTTGAAGTTTTGGTTATAGATTTTGCATATATAGGTGTATTTTTATAACGTATTTTTCTCTTATTCCATAGGCTATCATAAACCACCAAATCATCTACAAAACCCACATAAACTTCAGCGCTGGTTTCGTCGTAAAAGGATGTGAAAGTCCTTTTGTTTTTTGAAATTAAAATTTTATCTCCTTGTATGGAAGCATTTTTGAACAGGTTAACTTTTCTGTAATCTGTAGAGAGCAAATCATTATTGTTGAGTATTGAAAAACTTTTAATAGCTTCAAAACGCTTTATCTCATCTACGGCCAAAGTTTCATAATGCAACGCATACCCATTCAAATCCTTACTGATAAAAACTGTATTTTTTTTGGGATGATATTGTATAGCAGACACTCGGTCTGTCGTAGGTAAGGTAATAATTTTTGAGGTATGTGTCTTCGTATTATAAAAGCCTATATTCCCTCTTGAATTCCCAAAAACCAATATACTGTCATTTACTTTATCCAGGCTCTTAATATTTTTCTCTTTTTCAGGAAGGTTACCTATTTCAATATTAATATTCGGAACAATATAGATCCCATTGCTTAGCGTGGTAAACCAGTAATTCTCATCTTTATCTTTTATTATTTTACTAACACGCTGCTCGTTTAAAAGTCTTTTTTTTAATTGAAAACGGGAAGCTTTAAATTCATATATCCAAACCCCCGAGTTGGTCGCCAACCAGATTTCATTTCCGTTTTCAAAAGTGGCATAAATACGTTTTTTCCCTATGGCTTCTACCCCTTCTATTTTTATGAATGACTTTTTTGTGGTATCCCATCGAAAAAAATCATGTCTGCCAAACCAGTTTTGTCTATAAAATACAGAAGTCCCTATTTTAAAAAATGCTGACTTGCTGGTCACTATAATTCTTCTATTCTTGTCCTCAAAAGGTAACTTTGTTTCTAACCAGGGGGTTAAGGTATTTTTATTATCGATGGTTAGTATCGTATCTGTATTTCCGATATAGATCGTTCCTTCTATTTGTAAAGGAATTCCATATCTTTTCTTTGTAGTATAGGTATGTACTATTTGTTTTTTAGCAATATCAACCTTATAGATAGTAGTGATAGAAAAAACCCACAAGAATTCATCAGTAACTATAAACTCTGCCAACTCCCCTTTTAATTCTTTATTCAGGTCTTTAAAAAGCTGTAGCTTGTCATTTTCAACATAAAAAAACTGCCCCGAAATAGTATTACACCAAATGCGTCCTTTACCATCTTCATAAACATTAAAAACAGAAGAACCCCGTTGTTTTGTAGTACTGTAATGTTTAAAATTTTTACCGTCGTACCTAAACAACCCTTTATTGGCACAAAGCCAGATAAACCCATTTTGATCTTCAATAACACTATAGAATTCATTATCAGGAAGCCCATTTTCTTCTGAAAGTTGTACAGAAACAGGTTCTTGTGCCTGAATTACCAATGGAACGAAAAAGAGGAATAATAAAAATATGTATGTTCCTAAAAGTTGTTGCAATATGTAGCTATTTTTATTCAAAAACCAGTGCTAGTCGAAGTCTACAAACCTTAAAAGTATTAAAAATGAAAAACTTATGATCCAAAACTCTCCTAAGAATAAATTAAAAATCCTAATAAAATATTATAAACACCTCACATGCAGTATTTTATACATAAGATACTCTTAATAATAAAACGTTTTACGATTTCATGGCAGTAGATATCAATTTCATCCTATATAATATGAATACAGGTCTATAAATATAAACTGCATTTTACAATATACCATTTTCAATAAAAATGTTAATTTTTTGTAGTTATATTAATAAATCAAATATTTTATTGACATTTTGTCATCTTTGTTATATTCCCATTCAGCAGTGGTATACGCGATGTTTTGAGATGACCACAAGTTGATTTCCTGTCTTTGGAACACAACTTGCATTAGTACTTATACCATGAATTTTTAAAAAGGATGAATATGTTAGTATATTGTAAACCGATAGAAACGAATCTAAAGGGTGCTTCAACGCATTGTGCTATGGCAGAAAATGAAAATGTAAGAGAGACGACTGTCCCAACAGAAGTCGCTCTGGTATTCATCAAACGAATTAAACTTAATTACCATTCGGATATGACAATAAGCCCCATATTTCAATGTAGAAAAAAGGAAGGCATAAGCACGTAGTGTATGGCTACAATACAAGGCACTCCCTGGCACTTTTTGGTGCCGGGGAGTGTTTTTTTTGTCCAAAAACTGCAAAACTCACCTAAGAAGAGATTTTTTTTGACCTTAGATGCCATTTTTTGACACCTAAGAAGCCATTTTTTTTGCTCTAGACGACCAAAAATAGTACTCAAAAACACTGTTTTGAAGCCTAAAAATGATGCAAAATTTCTACAAAAAACAGGCTGACACATCCTCTTTTTATACTGAAAACCTAATTGAAAACATAAAGATTTACGGGAGATTTTTAACTTTTTTTTGAATGTTTGTCTGCTTGTGTGACCCCAAACCCTCAAAGTTCAAACTTTTGGATACAAGATTTGATCGATATCGAGAAGTTTATTAAAGAACATTCAATTTAAAAACAATATACTGCTTTTTAACAATTTCAATTCTTTGAACTCACACCTTGAATATCTCTGGGTTTGAGGCCTATTATCGCAGCTAAGAAAATCAATGCATCGGAGAAATATGAAACCTTTTTAGCTTTAGAAACATAATATGCGATCAATAAATACCTTGTATACTGTATTCTTTTGACCTATAGAAAGAGACTAATATGCTCTAAGAAAATCACTTAGATATAAATGTCATAGGTCATGAACTATCAGGCGGCCTAGAGGGATTCTTTAGATTAAATTAAATCGTATTTGTAAAACAAACCTACCACACTCAAACAATTAGCAATAAACAGAAGTCCTTGATGATTGAATTTAACAAAATATTAACAATTATAAAAAAAACCATAGGAACATAATCCTCGTATGTATTAGCGTAAACTTTAAATTTTAAAAAAATGAACAAGATTAAAAAAACAAAATTATCTATTCTTGGAGGCATATTATTTTTAGGAATAATATTGGTATCTGCAGATCACTTAGATGCGCCCGATGTAGCTGGGTCAACAGCAGATATTACTGATTTTTACGCGTTTGAAGGAGCAAATCCTGATAACACCGTATTTGTAGTTAATGTGCAAAGCTCTTTAGCTCCAGCAGGTAATTCAGCTACTTTTGACGAAAATGTGTTGGTAGAAGTTAACATCGATAATGATGGGGACTTGATCGAAGATCTAGTAATTCAAGCAATCCCCAGAAATGGTATAATGTACTTCTTTGGTCCGTATACACCTTCTTCAACAGGTCTTAATAGTACTATTAATGAGAATACAAATTATTTAGGACAAGTAGATATTAGTACTGGCTCTAATGCGATTACATCTTCATCAAATGGAATTTCTTATTTCGCGGGTTTAAGAGAAGATCCTTTCTTTTTTGATTTTAGCCAATATAATGCGGTAATAGGAGGCATGGCTTCTAATGGGTTTAATGTTCCGGGAAATGATGATTTTGATGGTACTAATGTATTAGCAATTGCTTTTGAAGTACCTAACACATTATTGGGAGGAACTTTTGACCACCCTGCAGGTACAGGTACACAAGTATTTAATACTTGGGCTGAAGCAAAAACAAAGCAATAATCATATACTATTAAAAAAATAAAAAGATGAAATTATATACTATTAAAAATATAGCAATAACTGCAGTAATAATCTTAGGGTTTACAAACTGTGGTAATGATGATGATGGAATAATGAATGGGAACGAAGTAGACTTTACCGGTATCTTTGTACAACAAGATCAAATGGGGCGTCCTGGTATAAATACTGTATTAAGTGGTTCTTCGGAAATAAAGAATGACTTTAATGTTACTATACCATCAGAGCAAACTACCAAATTTCAACCACTATTTTTAGACCAAGCTGTAGCATTACACGCAGCATTCGGAGCAGAATACGAAACTAACATTTTAGGATTAGATGCTACTACATTGACTACTATACTAGCAACAGATGTATTGCAAGTTGCACCCAATGAGACTACCACATACTTTGATGGAACCAACATTTTGACTGGTAGAAGCCTGACCGATGATGTAATCGATGTATCTCTGATATTATTATTTGGAGGTGAGAATGGAGATAGATTTAATGGTCAGGATACAAATGGAGATGGCTCGCCAGATCTTCCGGTATTGGTTACTGATGGAGTAAGTAATGCTGGAGAGACACCTTCAAATTCATTCCCATACTTAGAGGCACCTCATGGAGTCTAGTCATGATTAAAAGTTCTTAAACAAATTATTTTTTGATTTTTATTGTTACACCCGTCCTGTTTATAGGTAATGAAGTTGATTTTTAGAGTTATTTTGGGTTATAAAATTTCAGACAGGTTCGGGGTAATAATAAAATAGAATTTATGGGCACTACTCAAAAAACATTTCCAAAAAAACAAAAATATGAAAATAGTAAACTACACAGGCATATTAATCATTTTTGTAATGATTACTTCATGTCAAAAATCAGAAGTTCAAATTACCAATCAAAAAGATTATAATACATATCTCAACTTAAAAAGAAATAACAAAACAGAAAATCTAAATTTAAGGCTAACCTTCTGGAATAAAAAACTAAATAAGGACAGTACTCGTATAGTAGCTTTAGGTCCGATCGCAAAAGTCTACTCAAGTTTATTTCAACATACCGGAGATATTGAGTATTTAAAAAAAGCAGAGCAAACATTACTAAAATCTGTAGAAGTAGCCGCAATAGAAAAAGAAGGGTATTTACTGGCGCTTGCCAAAAACTACATTTCTCAACATAGATTTATAGAAGCAGAAAAAGTAGCAGAAAAGGCTTTGAAGACTAATGCAAACTCAAAAGCTTCAAAAATGGTACTTTTTGATATCTCTATGGAACTTGGTAAATACAATGAGGCTGAAAAATATCTAGAGAGTTTTGCCAACCTAAGTGATTATAATTTCTTAATACGATTAGCCAAATGGAATGATCATAACGGGAATTTAGATGCTACCATAAGAAATATGGAAAAAGCAAAATCAATCGCAGAAAAAAGTAACAAAAAAGAATTGATTCTTTGGTCCTATACCAATTTGGCAGATTTTTATGGTCATGCAGGTAGAATCAAAGATTCTTATACTTATTACTTAAAAGCACTGCAAATTGACCCTTCGAATGCGTATGCCAAAAAAGGAATTGCCTGGATAGCCTACTCATATGAACAGAATGCCAAAGAAGCACTAAGAATTATAAATACTATAGCCGAAAGTCATAGAGCTCCAGATTATGCCTTATTTAAAGCAGAAATAGCTGAATATCAGAAAAACAAAGAAGCCAAAATAGCTAACTTTAAGCAATATTTTGATATTGTTAAGAATCCTGAGTACGGAGATATGTATAATACTTATAATGCATTAATACGTGCAGAAGAATTCGATGACTATGATGAAGCCATAAAAATTGCGGTTGAAGAAACCAAAAAAAGACCGACTCCTGAGGTATATAGTGTATTAGCTCATATTTTAAATCTAAAAGGTGAGTACAAAACAGCCTTACAAATTGCCGAAACTCATGTTATTGGTAGAACTTATGAGCCTGAAGTATATTATCATCTGGCAAAGATCTATAAATCAAATAAACAAATAGATAAGATCGTTCCGATCAAAAAAGAATTACTAGAAAGTAGTTATGAATTAGGCCCTGTTCTTATTAGAGAAATAGAAAATCTGTAAATTTTTTAGCCCAAATAAACATCATGAAATATTTTGTTACTACAATATGGCTGATATTCAGCATAGCGGGCTATGCCCAAAATCGAACTATAAAAGGCAAAGTGTTAGATCATTTTGAAACTACTTTAGCAGAAGTATATATTTACAATCCTACTACAGGAAAACATACACATACCATAGAAAACGGAATGTTTTCGTTGCCAAAGAATAATCAGGGAGATACACTTGTAATCAGATTATTGGGGTTTGAAACTAAAAGAATTACTCTCAAAGAAAATGATTTTGTAACACCTATGATTATAAAACTAGACCCAAAGATTATTCAGTTGGACGAATTGATTTTAACTCAAGAAATAGATCCAATTAATGTGATCAATAAAATAGACATTAAAACTAACCCGGTAAATTCTTCTCAGGAGATATTAAGAAAAGTTCCTGGATTGTTTATTGGGCAACATGCCGGAGGAGGAAAAGCCGAACAGATTTTCCTACGTGGATTTGATGTTGACCATGGTACCGATGTAGCCATATCGGTCGATGGTATGCCCGTTAATATGGTATCTCATGCCCACGGCCAGGGATATGCCGATTTGCATTTTGTTATTCCCGAAACGATTAAAAATGTAGATTTTGGAAAAGGCCCGCATTATGCAAATCAAGGCAATTTTAATACCGCAGGGTATGTCTCTTTTTCTACCAGGGAAAAATTTGACGCTAATCAACTTCACCTAGAAATAGGAAAGTTTAATACTTTTAGAACTTTAGGGTTATTTAATCTTTTAGAAGCATCAGAAAGACAAAAGGCTATACTTGCTTTAGAATATATAGAAAGTGATGGGCCATTTGAGTCTCCGCAAAATTTTAATCGAATTAACCTACATTCAAAATATACTACCATGCTTTCAGATAATAATAAGGTCAGTCTGGCGGTATCACATTTTACAAGCCGTTGGGATGCTTCTGGGCAAATCCCTATAAGAGCTGTTGAAAGTGAGTTAATTTCAAGGTTTGGTGCTATTGATGATACAGAAGGCGGAACCACGTCAAGAACAAATATTAATGGTACTTATAGCAAGTTTATTTCTGATAAAACTACTTTTATAACTAATGCTTTTTATTCGCACTATGATTTTGAACTCTATTCTAATTTCACTTTTTTTCTTAATGATCCTATAAATGGAGATCAGATCAAACAAAGAGAAGATCGTACCATTTTTGGATTTAGCACTAAAATTAATCATAAATCATCTATCGGGGATATAGAAACCGACTTAAATTTTGGCTTTGGATTACGAAATGATAATATCAAGGACAATGAATTGTCCAGAACCCTATACCGAAGAGAGACTTTAGAAAATATTAGCTTGGGTAATGTTAATGAAACGAATACCTATGCTTTTATAAATACTGTTTTTGATATGGGTAAAGTAAAAATTACTCCTGCGATTCGTTTGGATTATTTCAAAAATTTATATGAAGATGCACTACTATCAACATTCGAAACTAAAGCTACAACTAAAGCTATTGCAAGCCCTAAATTTAAAATATCTTATGATTTCTTGGATAACTTTAATGTCTTTGTAAAAACTGGGATAGGTTTTCATAGTAATGATACACGAGTAGTAATCGCTAGACAAGGTAATCAAATTTTACCTAAAGCTTATGGAGCAGATCTTGGTATAAACTGGAAACCCTTTTCTGATCTTTTTGTAAATAGTACTGCATGGTATTTAGGTCTGGAGCAAGAATTTGTATACGTAGGTGATGAGGGAATAGTAGAACCCAGTGGAAAAACGAGGAGGTTAGGAATCGATTTTAGTGCCAGATATCAGCTCAATAAATGGTTGTTTTTTGATTCTGATTTTACCTATACTTATGCAAGAAGTATAGAAGCTTCTGAAGGAGAAGATTATATTCCTTTGGCTCCAAAAGTGACAGCTACAGGAGGTATTAGTGTTGACAATCTTAATAACTTTTCGGGAGGAATACAATATCGCTACTTGGGGGATCGAGCAGCAAACGAAGATCATAGTATCATAGCTGCTGGATATACTGTGATAGATGCAAATTTGAATTATGAGTGGAATAATATATCCTTAGGAGTAGCTTTTGAAAATTTATTGAATACCGAATGGAACGAAGCACAATTCGCTACAGAATCCAGGTTAAATAATGAATTAGAACCTACTGAAGAAATTCATTTTACCCCGGGAGCTCCTTTCTTTGTAAAAGGAACTATAACATACAGTTTTTAGGTTTTTTGTTTTTTTTGGATAAAACCCTAATTTACATTTGTAAATTGGGGTTTTTGTTTTTATAGAAAACCATGTTTGAGTTATTTTACTTATGTACTTTTATGGATGAATAAAAAGCAACACAGCTTTCTAATTGCTCATATTGCCGAAATACAAAGAATGAGTCAGATAAATTATTAAAATTTAAAAAAGACTATAACACCAAAAAAACTTAATGAAAACTCAATTAGTGTGTTTAAAAAAATGTTGGGTAATATAATCTGTATAAGCTTATCCTTGTTTATGTAAGTTTTTCTCTTAAACTACAAAAATCCCATCTTAAGATAGAAGGGATTTTTTATATTTAGTTGGAATTTGATGTATAAACCTAAGATTCAACTGCTCCCAAAGTATATAATTGTTCAAGTGTTGGAGATTTACTACCTCCTTTGGGTTCTAAGGTGATACCAAAAGCTTCAGACTCATTCATATTAGATAAAGCAAATATTTTATTTTCGTCTTCTTCAAACTGATCTAACACTCCTAAACTAGTAGGTGTTAAGGGCGTTAATTTTAATGACCATACTTGATACACTTTCCCAGGAGGGGGTGTTGGCAATCCGGCAACATCAATATATGCTATTTGATTTTTTTTGTCCCAGTATACTATCGCGTAGGCCTTTGGGTCTACTTTTTGAGCCTGCAAAGGAATTTGAATGATATCTTTATTTCTTAAGATATTTAATAAAGATTTCGTTTTGGTTAAATCTTTTTCGGCTACATCAATTTTCCCTTCTAGTAATTGTTGTTCTATATTAGCATCTACAACTTGCTGTTGTAATTCTTTATTTTTATTAAGTTGTGTTACTAAGCCAATTAAAAGCGCTACAGAGGCAGCCCATCCGATATAGGCGTGCCAATTACGACGTTTTTGATCTATTGCAATAACTTTTTCATCTTCAGAAAGATTTAATTGATCTTTAATACGATTATAAACTTTTTCTGGATTGTAGGGCGCCATAGCAGATGATAATTGTAACAGCCCTTTTTCTATTTGCTCAACTTCTTTTTCTATTTCAGGATATTCTTTTAACACTTTATATACTTCTTCGCTTTCCTTTTCGGATAAAGTCCCATAAACATATAGTTCTAATACTCCCGAGGTTATATATTTTTCAATTTCCATAATTACACCTCCAAAATTTCTCTTAATTTATTAATGCAAATCCTATTCCTTGTTTTTATAGTACCCAAAGGGATTTCTAATTTTTCTGAAGCTTCTTTTTGGGTGAATCCTTTAAAAAACAATAAATCAATTACTTTTTTACATAATGGTTCTAAAGCATTGATATATTTTTTGATACCAATTGCATCAGTTTTTTGAGAAAAACTATTTTTCTCTTCTAATATATCTACGAAATATTCGGCTTCTTGGTTTTTTTGAGAGTTTTTAAACGATTTTGATCTTGTCTTGTCAATAGCTGCATTTCTGGCTATATTTAATATCCAGGTAAAGAAACGACCTTTTTTTTCAGAATAAGAGCTAGCATTATTCCAAATCTTTATAAAAACATCTTGTAAAACCTCTTCAGATATTGTTTTATCTCTAATAATGGTATAAATAACTCCAAAAGTGTTATCGGCATACATTTCATAAATCTTTTGAAAAGCTTTTTCGTTTTTTTGTTGTAACTGATAAATTAATATGGTTGGTTGCATAAATGGCACTTAGTAATACTAAGATAACATTTTATACTAAAAAGAGACTTTGTTTAATAACAAATCAATTATGATATTAACTGTTTTTATAGGAGTTACCTTAGAAGAAGATAGTTGGTTATTATATAAAAGTTGGAGAATCGATCAATAAAATCTGTATCCTATAAGATTTTTGGCTAAACTAAAAGATAAGGGCTAATAATTTTTTCCTAGTTCGATAGCTTTGTTAAATGCTGCGAATGCAGCATCCTTAATTAATTCGTTCACATTATTGTCTTCCATAGAATCCAAAGCAGCACGGGTAGTGCCACCTTTTGAAGCAACTTTTTCCATCCAGGAATTAGGTGATAGATCAGATTGGTTAAATAATTCTACTGCTCCTGTAAATGTCTGGCTTACCAAAACCTTTGATTCGTTTCTTGTAAATCCCATTTGCTGAGCTGCTTCCATCATACTTTGCATAAAGTAAAATACATAGGCTGGACCACTCCCCGAAATTCCCGTTGAAGCATCAATTAAATTTTCATTATTTACCTGTATAGATTTTCCAGTGGTATCCAAAAGACTCTCCACTACAATCATTTCTAATCTCGACACTTTTGAGGATGCAACATAAGAGGTTACGCCTTCACCAACTTTTGCTGGTAAGTTTGGCATTGCTCTTACTATTTTTTGTAACCCTAATAAACTTTTAATGGTTTTAATAGTAATACCAGCCATGATAGAAATTACTATTTGATCAGAGGTAACTAATGAACTTATTTTCTTGAATAATGGTTCTGCATGATAAGGTTTAACAGCTATAAAAATGATATCAGCTTGGGGGACACATTCATGCAATTCACTGTAAGCATCAAAATATGAGATTTGGTCGACTTCTTCTAATTTTTCATCAGATTTGTCTAGGACCATGATATTTTTTTTCTTTAATAATTTTGATTTGGACATACCTTGGGCATAAGTGAGTCCCATATTACCCGCTCCAATGACTAATACTTTCATAAAATAGTGTAAAGTAAATTAATGATGTGCATATAGATCAAAGATATAATCATACAAAAAGTATACAATCATTACAATCTTTTACCTCTCCGTAATAAGTTTCCCTGTATTTATGAAGTGTTTTTATAGGAAAACCTAAAAGGTGTTTTTTAATATAGGTAACTTTAGTTGTAAGTTCTCCCATTTTTCTGCTGTAGCGTTTTTCTGTTTTGGTTTTTCTTCTTATGGCTATAATTTTCATACTTTTTTATATTGGTTATAATTTCTCTTTATACTTGTGGTATTTTACAGATACTAAAAAAATAATTCTGTTTATACTTCTTTTACATTATGTTCTTTATATGTTTTTTTAAATACTTTTCTTTATATTGTGCTTTTTGTATTTGCTCTCTTCTTTGGGTAGA
>JAUIBW010000032.1 GCA_030427585.1 Bacteroidia bacterium | reverse complement strand
ATTTGGAGCACCACAGACGAGAAGAAAATGATAATTCCAATTTCATATTGGAATAGGCTTGGGGACTTTAGTCCCTAGTAAAATCAAACCCCTGCACTTTAAGTGCAGGGTGATTTAGTGTTTTGATTTTCAATATGTCTTCGACAAGCTCAGACTGACAATCTATATTTTTATGACTTTTCAGACATATTCTTTTACTACGAAATCAAAGCTTTTAGATCATTGATTACATTAATATTATGCCTAATGTTGGCATAAAGGATAAACAAAATAATGATGGCAACGATAAATCCTAACAGGATTCCATTATTTCTGCTCGATAATTTTTTAGAAGTCTTAAGATATGCCTTAGAAATCTTCTTTGCATAATTGGTCACCAGGGCAAACGCAGGTGCAAAAATTAAAACGATAACCAGCATATCTATTAGTACCAGAAGATATCCTTGCTGATGGATATGTTTCTTTACATATTTTAGGATAAACTCATTGATTAATGCAGCAGATAAGACAGCCACAGTATAGATTGCATATTTGGTAGTTTGTCGATTACTCATAGTAGGGCAACTATTCTTAATTTGGGGTTAATACAATTAATTCTGGGGGTAAGGTAAAATCTATAATTTGATATTCAAAATAAAGATGGTTTTTTGATAAAGAGTAATCGGGTACTACAGCATACGAATTCAATAGTCTTTTGAAAATAAGAACACTATACTACATGAGACCTCACAGGTTTTTAAAACCTGTGAGGTGTATTGTATCTATAAAGGAATATTCCCATGTTTTCGATCAGGACGTTCGACTATTTTATTTTCGAGCATACTAAACCCTTTAATTAGTTTTCTTCGGGTATTTTTTGGTAAGATAACTTCGTCAATAAAACCACGTTGAGCAGCTCGGTATGGATTAGCAAATTTTTCTGCGTACTCAGCTTCTTTTTCGGCAAGTTTAGCTGCCGGATCATCTGCCGCTTTGATCTCTTTTCTAAAAATAATCTCGCTGGCACCTTTGGCACCCATTACTGCAATTTCTGCAGAAGGCCAGGCAAAGTTAAGATCGGCTCCAATATGCTTAGAATTCATTACATCATAAGCACCACCATAGGCTTTACGGGTAATTACCGTTACTTTAGGTACGGTGGCTTCACTTAAGGCATATAACAATTTGGCTCCATGTACAATAATCCCGTTCCATTCCTGATCCGTTCCCGGTAAGAATCCAGGAACATCTACCAATACTAACAAAGGAATATTAAAGCAATCACAGAAACGTGTAAATCGTGCGGCTTTTTTAGAACTATTTACATCTAACACTCCTGCCAGAAATTGAGGTTGATTGGCTACAATCCCAATACTTCTTCCGCCCAGACGGGCAAAACCTACAATGATATTCTCGGCATAGGCTGCATGAATTTCATAGAAGGAGTCTGTATCAATAATCCCACTGATTACCTCGTGCATGTCATAAGGTTTGTTGGGGTTATCTGGCACGATAGAAGAGAGGCTGTCCCTTACTTCGTCGGTTAACGTATATTCTAATTTTTTAGGTTGCTCTTTATTACTTTGCGGTAGGTAACTTAGTAGTTTTTTTATGTCTTCAAGACATTCGATATCATTAGAAGATGTAATGTGTGCTACTCCCGATTTTGTAGAATGGGTACTGGCACCTCCTAGTTCTTCAGAGGTTACTTCTTCGTTGGTTACTGTTTTTACTACATTAGGCCCGGTAACAAACATATAACTGGTATCTTCTACCATCATGGTAAAATCTGTCATTGCAGGGGAATATACAGCACCACCGGCACAAGGCCCCATAATAGCAGAAATCTGGGGGATTACTCCAGAGGCTTGTACGTTTTTATAAAAAATATCGGCGTATCCGCCCAGAGAGCGAACTCCTTCCTGGATTCGGGCACCACCAGAATCATTGAGCCCTATCATGGGTGCTCCCATTTTTACGGCCATATCCATCACTTTACAGATTTTCTCGGCATGAGTCTCGGATAAGGCACCACCAAAGACGGTAAAGTCTTGTGCAAAAATATAGATTAGTCGTCCGTTTACGGTGCCATATCCCGTAACTACGCCATCGCCATAATAGATTTCTTTATCCATCCCGAAATCGGTAGTACGGTGGGTAACCAGGATACCGATTTCTTCAAAAGAACCTTCGTCGAGTAAATAGGCTATACGCTCACGTGCGGTTAATTTTTTCTTTTGATGTTGTTTTTTAATACGTTGCTCACCACCACCTAATTTTGCCTGAGCAATTTTATCTTGTACTATTTTTATTTTTGAATCCATAATATTTAGCGTGTTGGTATACGTAACGTTTTTTGATCTTCAAAGTATTGTTTCATAGCAATTAAGGCAGCAATTTTGGCTTCTTCTTCCATTGCAGATTGTATAGTGTCTGGGGTAAAATATTTCTTTACAAAATGGGTATCAAAATTACCAGACCTAAAGGCTTCATGCTCACACACGAATTTACCAAATGGTAATGTCGTTTGTACTCCTTTAACAGTATAACTGTCTATTGCTTTTATCATTAACTGTATCGCCTCTTCACGAGTTTTTCCGTAGGTAATTAGTTTCGAGAGCATGGGGTCGTAGTAGATAGGAATATCCATACCTTGTTCAAAACCATTATCTACTCTAATACCTTTTCCAACGGGTAATTCATAGGTGTCCAAATGTCCCACACTGGGTAAGAAATCGTTGAGCGGGTCTTCTGCATAAACCCTTAACTCCAGAGCGTGTCCCTGTATGCTCAGATCTTCTTGTTGTATAGGGAGTTTTTCGCCACGGGCTACTTTTATTTGTAATGCTACGAGGTCTGTTCCTGTTATGAGTTCGGTAACGGGATGCTCTACTTGTAGCCGGGTGTTCATTTCGAGGAAGTAGAAATTGTGATTTTCATCTAAAAGAAATTCCACAGTTCCGGCGCCAAGGTAATCACAGGCTTTGGCTACTTTTACGGCTGCTTCTCCCATTTTGGATCGTAGTTCTGGAGAAAGTACAGCAGAAGGAGCTTCTTCAACTACTTTTTGATGTCGTCTTTGTACACTACATTCCCTTTCGAATAAATGGATCACATTACCATGACTATCTGCCATTACCTGTATTTCGATGTGTCGTGGCGATGCAACATATTTTTCGATAAATACAGAACCATCCCCAAATGCCGAGGTAGCTTCGCTAATGGCACGGTTCATTTGAGATTCGAGATCTTTTTCTTCTTCTACCACTCGCATTCCTTTTCCGCCACCTCCCGCAGAGGCTTTAATTAAAATAGGAAACCCAATTTCTGAAGCGATCGTTTTTGCTTTGGTCACATCGGTAATAGCTTCGTCTATACCAGGTACCATAGGAATATCATAGGCTTTAACAGCATCTTTTGCTGCTAATTTGCTTCCCATTACTTTAATGGCTTTTGATTTAGGGCCTATAAAGATGATATCATTTTTTTCTACTTCTTCTGCAAAATCTGCATTTTCACTAAGGAATCCATATCCCGGATGTATGGCATCTACATGTAGTTGTTTAGCAACCTCAATGATTTTGGATCCTAATAAATAGGATTGGTTAGAAGGGGCTTCACCAATACAGACAGCTTCATCTGCAAATTTTACGTGTGGAGCGTTTCTGTCTACGGTAGAGTATATTGCTACGGTTTTGATTCCCATTTTGCGAGCTGTTGTCATCACCCTAATGGCAATCTCACCTCTGTTTGCTACTAGTATTTTTTTCATCTGTTCTTTTTAATGCCTATGATAGACTAAGCGAATTCGATTAATAATTGTCCTTTATCTACTGCATCACCTGTAGCCGCAGAAATGGATTTAATAACTCCATCTCTGGGAGACAGAATAATATTTTCCATTTTCATGGCTTCCAAAATAAGTAAAGGATCATCTTCTTTTACTTCCTGTCCTATTTCAACCTGAACATCAAGAAGCAGTCCGGGCATAGGAGCTTTTATAGTGTTTACCTGTTTAGAAGACCCAATAGAGAATCCCATTGCTGCAATCCGGGCATCTAATTCATTAGTAATATCAACCTGATAGCTGTTGTTATTAACCTTTACCGTATATTTTTTAGTATTGAAATCTGATTGTACAATTTCTGTATGAAAAGATTTGTTGTTGTGAAGAACATGATAGGTTGATTTAGAATTGCTTACGATGTCTATTTTCGAAATGTCTTGTTCTGTAAATTCAAAATCAAAAATAGTATTTACACTAACTTTATATGTACTACTCATAAATGTGAATATTTGACTTGCAAGATAAAAATAGATATTATATTTATAAGAATTTTATACTCATATATTCTCATGTCATTCTATAGAAGGCTATGCCATAGGGGTAAGGGGGGTATACGTTTTTTTATGATTTATTTCCTAACACTCTACTAAATAATTTTTTGAGTAAGGGAGAAGCATCATTCATATTTCTTTCTCTTTCTTTGGCATTGAGCATGCCATTATCATCATAAAATAGTTCATAACTAAATACAAATCTATTCGCTTCTTCTCCTACTCCCATTTGCCCAAACCTGAGATCATTAAAAAACAGTTTGTCGTTAGTTTTTTCGATAGTATACCAACCTTCTGATAATTTGATTAATCTGGGAATCAGAGGGTCATCTTTCATTTTACCCAACAGGTGATGGTTTTTAGGGAATTCTGAAAACGTGATGATATCTTCTTTTTCTAATAGGGAATAGTATGCTATTAAAAAAGAATCTTCGGTTTCTACATTGGCTGTCCATAAAATACTATTAAGAGGGGTTGGTTTTGTTTGAATCTCTTTATATCGAATATGTTGGTTTTCGAGATTGGTCTGGAACACTCCATAGGTATACCATTTTAACCCTAGTGTTATACACATATAAATACTGCTAATGTATAATCCTATTGTGTTGAACTTTCTTCTTTTGGGGTGTGCGCGTTTATAAAACATCGCCAGGAGCACAAACATCAAAAATGGTATGGTATACAAAGGGTCTACAACAAAAATATTTTTAAAAGAAACTTTATAATCAAAAGGCCAGAATAGCTGAGTTCCCCATGTAGTAAATGCATCTAGTATGGGATGTGTAAAAAGCCCTAGAAACATAAGTCTTGACCAATCTTTCCAGTTTGCTTCATTATTTCGGTAGAGTTTAGAGATCATCCAACCAAATATTGGAGCGGCAAGTATGCTAAAGAGTATGGAGTGCGAAAACCCACGGTGCAATTCATTTGCTGTAACAGGATCAACAAAAAGTTTTGATAGCACGTCTAGATCGGGAATAGTTCCTGCAATGGCACCCCAAAGCATAGCTTTATTACCTACTTTTCTACCCAGAGCGGCTTCTCCTACAGCAGCTCCTAGTATAATTTGAGTTAATGAATCCATTATCTAACTGAAATTTAAAAGCGTTTCTAATTTCATATTCACTATGAAAAATCAATTCAATTAAAGGTTTTAAAAGTTTATTTATAATCAGGTAGGTCTGGCATCTAAAACCATCAACTGAATGTTTTTCAAAATTACATCTATTTTTAATAGTCTTTATTAAAAGTATGTCAAAACTAATAAAGGATAAGATAATTAAGATTTTTTGAGCCATAAACTCCTTTATTTCAGAAAAGTAATTTTATAAAATACATTTTACCGTTAAATTTGTGTTGTTAAACGAAAACTATTTCATAAAATTTAGTTTTGTTATGGTCATATCAAATAAGTTTATTTCCTTTGAGTGTAATTGGGAAATTAAATGAATACATTGGTGAATTGTGTCTTGTTAATAGATGATGACAGGGCCACGAATTTCTTTAACGAAAGAGTTGTTACCAAACATGAAGATTTTTATCAGGTTAATACTGTACAAAGTGGTATGGCGGCTCTAGAATATCTTAATGCTGTAAAGAATAATACAGCAACAAAACCAGACCTTATCTTTTTAGATATCAATATGCCTGCAATGAATGGGTGGGAATTTTTGACTGAGTTTTCTAAACTGGATCAAAAAATTACAGATGGTATCAAGGTGATTTTATTGTCAACATCTTCTAACCCAGATGATGTAAGAGCATCTGCCAAAAATCATTCGGTCGATGATTTTATCAATAAACCATTATCTATGGATTTATTAGATGATGTGCTAAAAAACCATTTTTGATGATGAAAAAATTAAAACGTTTTCTTCTCATTGATGATAGTAAAGCAACTAATTTTTTTAATAAAAAAATTATTGAAAAAGTACAATGTGTAGAAGAGGTTTTTATTGCTGAAAATGGAAAACAAGCACTAGATCATATCCAATCCGAAATTGTTCCTGAAATTATATTTTTGGATATTAATATGCCCATTATGGATGGTTGGGAGTTTATTGCCGAATACCAGAAATTAGAGGATAGATATAAGAGATCTATTATAATACTTATGCTGGGAACAGAGTTAAGTAAAGAAGATCAGGAAAAAGCAGAGCGTATTTTAGAGATAAAAGAATATGCACAAAAAATGTTAACTAAAGAGATTGTTTGTAAGATTGTGACAAAATATTTTAAACTGTCAGAGTTAGATTCTTGCTCAGAACCATATAAAAAGATAATATAACTTCAGATATTGCCCCATATATATTTGTATTTTGAATGAACTTATGATAGTTTTGAATGCACACAAAACAATCTATTTAAAATCTAAATAAGTAAACATATTAAGACACGCACTAAAAAAAAACCTCCTATTGTGTTAGTTCAGTATAGGTTATACCTTACTGGTGTACTATTTTTTTGTTTTGTTTCTGGGGCATTTTCTCAATCAAGGGCAATGATATCGGGTAATGTCTCTGATCAATTTGGTAATTTGCCAGGAGCAAGAGTAGTTATAGAAGGTACAGATAAAAATACAACAACAGATGTTAATGGTAATTATAGTTTTGATGTTGATGAGGGAGAGTATATAGTTACTTCAGAATTTGTGATGTATACTTCTGTTTCTAAAACAATATTGGTTAAGGTCGGAGATACTGCAAAGGTAGATTTTATCTTAGAAACAGGATTTTCGATTGATCAACCCGTTTCTTTAGGATCAAGAGCTAAACCAAAATCAATATTAAAAAATACTGCTGCTGTAGATATTATTTCACCGCAACAATTAACGAATTCATCTCAGGTAGAATTGAGTCATATCCTTCATTATTTGATTCCTTCTTTTCATTCTACACATCAAACAATAGCAGATGGTACAGATCATATAGATCCAGCCACACTTAGAGGATTAGGGCCAGATCAGGTACTAGTATTGGTTAATGGGAAACGTAGACATAGTAGTTCTTTACTAAATGTTAATGGTACCGTGGGTAGAGGATCGGTAGGCACCGATTTTAATGCGATACCCATAGCCTCTATAGAACGTATTGAAATATTACGAGACGGAGCAACTTCTCAATATGGTTCTGATGCTATTGCGGGAGTAATTAATATCATCCTAAAAAAGCAAACAGAAATTATTCAACTCGATAATAGAGTAGCAATAAATACCGAAGGAGATGGACTTAATGTATATTCTTCTGCAAATTTTGGATTAAAAATAGGAAAAGAAGGGTATATAAATGTTACAGCAGAATATAGAGATAGAGAGTCTATTAACAGGTCTGGAGATTATACAGGTACAGTATATTCTAATGATATTACAGCCGATCAAGCACTAATCGAGGAAAATAAATTTTTTACCCAGACAGGATATTCTGGTAGACGAGTAATGGAGATAGGAAGTGCAGAAACCCAAAATCTTGCATTATCATTTAATGGAGAAATAATAATGTCTGACTATGCAACATTTTATATGCATGGAGGGAGAAATTACAGAGAAGGCACCTCAAAAGGATTCTATCGTTTTCCTAAAGATGAGAACAGGGTCGTTTTAGAGTTGTTCCCCAATGGTTTTTCTCCAGAAATTCTTACCGATATTCAAGATGATGCAATTACAGGAGGAATACGAGGAATTAAAAACGAATGGAATGTAGATTTTAGCCATGCTATTGGGGTTAATAGATTAGATTATACTGTAAATAATTCTAATAACGCCTCCTTAGGGGTAACATCACCAAGAACATTTTATGCAGGAGGGTTTATCTATAAACAAAATACGACAAACCTTGATATTTCAAGAACATTTGATTGGCTCAGTGGTGTAAATATAGCTTTTGGAGCAGAGCTACGAGTAGAGAATTATGAGATTGTTGCAGGAGAAGAAGCTTCTTATGTTGATGGAGGAAGTACTTATATCGATGCTTCTGGAGTAGAATTACCTAGAATTGTTGGGGCACAGGTTTTTCCAGGTTTTCAACCAGAAAATGCATTAAATCGTTTTCGAACAAATAGTTCTGGGTATCTGGATATCGAAGCAAATATAACAGATAAACTGTTAGTGAGAGGAGCCGCCAGATATGAAGCATATAATGATTTTGGAGGCCAGGCGATATGGAAACTATCTGGTAGGTATAGAGTAAGGGATGAAATTAGTGTTAGAGTAGGGTTTTCTACCGGGTTTAGAGCGCCTTCTCTTCATCAGGTATTTTTTCAGAATATAAGTACGCAGTTTATTAACGGAGAAAGTGTACAGGTAGGTACTTTTAATAACGAAAGCGCTGTTGCGACAGAAGCTTTTGATATTGGAGACTTAAAACCCGAATTATCAAGTCATTTTAATACTGGTTTCAGCGGAAAACTAAACGATAATATTACGTTTAGTTTCGATTATTACTTAATTAATATACGAGATAGAATTGTTCTTTCGGGAAGATTCGCAGAAGGATATGAGGACATACTGGAACCTTTTAATGTTGGTGCTGCTCAATTTTTTACGAATGCAATAGATTCTAAAACATCTGGCGCTGATCTATCACTGTTTTTTAAAACAACCTTAGGTACAGGAGAATTTAATGCTTCTCTAGGGGGTAATTTTACAAAGACCAAAGTAAAAGGACCAATTAACGTTTCGCAAGCATTAGTAGGGCAAGAAGAAGTATTGTTTAATAGAGAAGAAATTGCCAGAGTAGAATTTGCACAACCTAATTACAAAATAAATTCACTACTTTCTTATGACTTCGAGCAGTTTGGATTTCAGGTGGTAAATACACTTTTTGGTAAGGTGAAATTTATTCATCCAAATGATGGAAATGCTCTAAATTGGGTAGTAAATGATTTTACAGGAAATGTAGAATCCAGAGATCAGGTATTCTCTCCTAAACTGGTAACAGATATGGCTATATCATATCAGGTTAACGATTATATAAGGTGCACTCTGGGAGGGAATAATGTTTTTAATGTTTATCCAGATAAGCATAAACATGCTGCTAATACAGAAGATGGAAATTTTATGTACAGCAGGAGAGTACAGCAGTTTGGGGTGAACGGATCGAATTATTATGTAAGACTATTACTTAGATTATGATGTATGAGCGTCAATATATATCGACCGCATATACTAATGTAATGGCTATACTTTTATGTATACTTATCACGAATTTTTCTTCAAAAATAAAGGCTCAGGAAACAAGTAATGAAGAAGTAAAAAGAGTACAGCGTGCTATATTTGTTTTTAACTTTGCTCAACAAATAGGATGGCCAACCATAGAAGAACAATCAAACTTTAAAATAGGTGTACTTGGACCAGACCGAACAATATTAGATTTAAAGGCAATGTCTCTAAGGCGTAAGATCCATGGTAAACCAGTAGAAATTGTTCGTTTTCAATTTGTTAAGAATGTAAAAGATATTCAGTTATTATATGTAAATCAGAAGTATAACTATGATATGCATTATATCCTTAGTAAGATTTCAGGAAAAAATATAATGCTTGTCGGAGAGGATTATAACTTTAATGCTTCTATGATTAATATGGTTAATGTAGGGGACTCTTTTGAATATGAGATTAACGAAAGCCGAATAGAAAAAGAAGGATTTACTATAGCCTCTACATTAGGAAAACACGCTATCACTTCTTCAGAAAAATGGAAACGTTTATATCGAAAAACAGAAAGAACTCTAAATAAGGTACAAGAGGATAAAAATAGACAAGAAGCCATATTAAAAGATAAGGAAAAACAAATACAATCTCAGAAAGAAAAAATAACAGATCAATTAGAAAAAATTGATAGTAAGGAAGTAGAGATTAACAGAAGAAATAAAAAGATAGAGAGTCTTTATTCTGAGAGTGAAATACAACAAAAAAAATATAAAGAAAAGGTTGTAATCGAAAGAGAGCTCGAAAAAAATATACAGGAACAAGTTGCTTTTATAAAAAACCAGGAAGAAAAAATTATAGAAAGTAATCGTGAAATTAACCTGCAAAATGAGTTTCTGGAAGAGCAGCAGGAAAAGATCATAGAACAAGAGAACGTATTAAACCAACAAGCTTCAGAACTTTATACTCATAAAAAAGTAAACATATTACTTATTATTCTAGTACTCCTAACTCTTGTTATTAGCTTTTTTATGTATAGGAATTATCGGGCTAAGAAAAAGTATAATCAAGAGCTGAAGCATAAAAACCAGGAAATATACAAGCAATCTTTAGAACTAGAGGCAAAAAATAAAGAATTAGAACAATTTGCATACATAGCAAGTCATGACCTTCAGGAACCTCTAAATACAATATCGAGTTTTATTGGATTATTGGCCGAAGATTATGGAGAAAACTTTGATGAAGCTGGTAAAGAGAGTATGACTTTTATTCAGGACGCCAGTGTGCGAATGAAAAAATTGATTGACGCATTATTAGAATATTCCAGATTAGGAAGAAGTAAAGAATATCATGATGTTGATTGTAATATCATTATAAAAGAATTAAAGAAGGATTTAAAGGTTGTTCTTGAAAAAACAGGAACAAAAATTAGGGTAAAGAATCTACCTTTAGTAGTTAAAGGCTCAGAAATAGAACTTCGGTTATTGTTTCAAAACCTTATTAGTAATAGTATTAAATTTTGCGCTTCAGATACCATTCCCGAGATAGATATTACATGTGTAGAAAAGAAGAACCCAGAAGATGCATCAAAAGGTTTCTGGCAATTCTCTATAAAAGATAATGGTATCGGGATACCAGAAGAGCACCAGGAACGAATATTTGCAATTTTTCAAAGGTTACACTCAAGAGATAAGTATGAAGGTACAGGTATTGGTCTGGCACATTGCAAAAAAATTGTAGAATCCCACGGAGGTACAATCTGGCTTACATCCAAAGAAGAAAGTGGAAGTACTTTCTATTTCACAATTCCGTTTTAAAAATAAAAACAATATCTTTTTTATATTGAGTTAGTTAGGGGGTATTTTGCCTAAATATAAAAACCCCTGAAAACCGTGAGTTTTTCTTAAACATTCCATAGTATTTTTGAACCATATACATAGTATGGTAAACCATCATATAAAAATGATAATTTGCTAATAAGATATATGTTTACACAATTGAGCAATATATTTTAATTAAGGAAAATATAATATGTAATTAGCTTGATTATTTGATGGTGTACTAGGAATATAAATAGTTTTAAGAAGTTTTACTAAAAGTATTTTAGCTTTTTGGATACCCCGTTGAAAAAGGATAATGTCGTAGGTTTTTTATTTGGAAAATATTGTTATTTGGTCCCAAAAATACTCTGTTTTGCTTTTTTATTTTGCTTCTCAACTATTGTATTTGGCCAGGATTTAGGTCGAATAGGAAAAGCAAAATTATTTAAATTAACCGGAGGCGTGGCAGCAAATGCAATCTTTTATGATGGACAATCTAGTAGGGAATCATTTACATACTTTCTTACAGGTAACGTTAATTTAAATATTAGCGAGGTGTATAATATTCCTTTCTCATTTTCATATTCTAATCAAAAGTTTCAAAGCAGTAACCCTTTTTCTTTTAACAGATTAAGTATACACCCATCCTATAAATGGGTGACTACACATATTGGAGATGTAAGTATGACATTTTCACCATATACTATAAGTGGACATCAATTTACAGGTTTGGGGATAGATCTTACTCCAGAAGGACCTTTTAAGATTAGTGCAATGTATGGACGATTGCTTAAGGAAGCAGAATATAATCCCGATGATCCACAATCCCAGCCTGCATATAAAAGGATGGGGTACGGAGTAAAAGCCTCCTATGATTTTGAAAAATTTTCTATTGGAGCAATCTTTTTCAAAGCTTCTGATGATAAAAATTCTATAGAGAAGCCTATACCGGTAGAATATGAGTTGCAACCCAAAGATAATGTGGTTGTAAGTTTAGAAGGAAAAGTAAAGCTTTTTGGCAAGGGAGAGATTCGTGCAGAAGTAGCTTCATCTGCAATCACCGAAGATATAAATGCAAAAGGAGAAGAGGGAACCTCATTTGTATTATCTGCATTAATAGATAATAACATTACTACCCAGCATTATAAAGCCTATAATGCCAATTTCTCTTACCCGGTAGGGGATGGCACAGTAGGTATTGGATATGAATATATAGATCCCGAATATAAAACATTAGGCGCTTATTTTTTTAATAATGATCTCGAAAATATTACGCTTAATGCTACCCAGAATGTATTCGAAAATAAGGTTAATATCGCTTTTAACGCAGGCCTTCAAAGAGATGACCTTGATAATAAGAAGAGTACACAATTGCAGAGAGTAGTAAGTGCAGTTACTGTTGGGTACACTGCTTCAGAAAAACTAAGTATAACAGGAGGGTATTCTAATTTTCAATCTTATACTAATATTAAGAATCAGTTTGATTATATCAACGAAGTCTCTCAAACCGATAATCTGGATACATTAGATTTTCAACAAATTTCACAAAATGCAAACCTGAATGTAAATTATCTTTTAAAGGATACCGAAGATCAAAAACAAAATATTAACGTTGGATTGTCTTTTCAAAATGCAACAAACAAGCAAGATGGTCAGACTATAGAAAACGGAGATTCTAATTTCTATAACGGCAATGCCTCGTATACCCTGGGATATCCTAATATTGATTTAAATATTTCTGCTGCTGTTAATGTTAGTTATAATACTATAGGTGTGGATAATAGCCTTACTTATGGCCCTACATTATCCGCAACCAAAAAGTATTTTGATAAAAAGCTAAGAACAACAGCTTCGGCAAGTTATAATCAAAGTAATGGTAACGGAGAAAAGCAAGGAGAAGTTATCAATATAAGAATGGGAGGAAATTATACCTATCTAAAGAGACATAATTTTAACCTCAACATCTTAACTCAGTTTAGAAATGCTGCAACATCGGGTAGAGATTTTACAGTAACCTTTGGTTATAATTATACTTTTGGCAAGTTTGATCCTCAAATAAAATTACCTAAGAGAAAAAGAAAACAAAAAGCCAGTAAGTTAAAAAGGCGTAGAAAATCTAGAGGGCAGGAGATACTTGATTTTAGATACAGAGACTCTTTGTATCATGGTACTATGGATGAGATAGACATTCTTTTAGAGAATGTTCAAAATCACCCTCATTTTAATCATATCCCCGAATATAAAAAAGAAGAACTTACGATGTTACGATTGGTAGTAGCCGATGTAAGAAAGGCAAAAGAGTATAAGCCAGAAGCAATTAATTTCCTAAAAGAATTATACAAATACGAAGATTTTCTTGCAGGCTATAATCAATTGGTTTTTGAAATCCTTACAGAATTAAGAAAGGATATGCTACGTCTTGATTATGCATTTGAGAAAGCTTTTGTAAGGGCAAAAATTGCAGTGGATAACCATAGTATGCACAAGAGAACAGAAGAACAACGCCAGAAATCTTCACCAGAATTAAAAAATAGATACAAAGAATTACAACAAAATTCTGAAACAGCCCTAGCTCGATTGATAGGACATCGATGGACACTCCCTATCATAAAAAGTTACAATACTATAGAGAAAGTAGAGCACCCTGATGCGTTCCTCAAAGAGGTAATGGAGCAGGAAAAAGATAATATATTCCGCATGGTTGATAAAGAGGAAGATGATCAGAAAATAAAATTATATATGATCACCCAGATTATTGATTTTTACCTGAAAAAGTCTCTGAATTATACCGACCCGGATAAGTTTGATTTAAAATATATAGAAAAGAACTAACCTATGAGAAAACTGATACTTACCCTGTTTATTATATTGTATGGTTTTGGTCAAATGATGGCACAACGATTTCCTATCACAGTTGTTCCACAAGTAAACCCACCGGCTCCTGTAAATTTTTATAATTATGCAGATCAAACTACAATCAACAGCCCATTGCGAGTGCAATTGCTACTTAGCGATATCACTATTTCTAATGAGCAAATTCGATTAAAAGTATATTTTGAAGGTAATGGTATTGCTTTCGAAAGCAGAGATGTCGTTATAGGTGCTTCCCCGCTATTTATTGATGGTGGAGTTCCTTTAGTACTAACCAATACGACATTAGCACCTTATTTCGAATTCCAAAATATAAAGGGGATCAATTCGAATATCTATGGAAGCACTATTCCCGAAGGTAGTTATCAATTTTGTTTTGAAGTTTTTGACTTTTCTACTGGTAACCGTTTATCGTCAAAGACGTGTGCAAGTGCTTTTATATACAATAATGAACCTCCGTTATTAAACCTTCCTTTTAAAGGAGTTAATATAGAACCTACCGAAACAGAGAATATTGTTTTTCAATGGACTCCAAGGCATATTAATGTAAGTAATGTGGAGTATGAACTTAGTATTGTAGAGATTTGGGATCACCAGGTAGATCCACAAACTGCATTTTTATCTCAGGTTCCTGTTTTTGAAACTACGACCAAATCTACCTCATTTGTATATGGTCCTGCACAACCGCAATTGTTACCAGAAAAGCGATATGCATGGCGGGTAAAAGCAAAAGCATTACAAGGTATTGAAGAGATTGGTCTCTTTAAGAATGAAGGAAATAGTGAGATTTTTTGGTTCTCTAAAACGTCACCGTGTAGTACACTAGATAATGTATATGCAGAACCTAAAGGAATTTCAAAAATCAATGTTTTCTGGGGTGAAGATCCTTCAGAATATAGCGAATATACTATTGCATACAGAGAAACCAATAGACCTAATGCCTACTGGTTTACCAAAAGGACTAATAGTGGGTGGACTACGATATGGGATCTTAAACCTGGTACCACATACGAATATAAAGTAAAGGCAAAATGTAAATATCAGTATGGAGAGTATTCTGATGTACAGGAGGTCACAACCGATACAACACAAGATGAAACTGCAAATTATGATTGCGGGATTACACCAGATCCTATTGCTATTGCCAATCAAGTAGGACATCCAGGTCTAAAGATTGGAGATAGAATTACCGCGGGGGATTTTATAGTTCGAATAGTAGAAATTGATAATCAGGCTAATGGTCGTATTACCGGAAGAGGTTATGTAGGGATACCATATTTGAGATCAACCCATTATGGAGTAAAATTTAATAATATTCTGATCAATACCGAGAATCAATTGGCAGCAGGGGAGATTGTAACCTTATATGATCCTGTGTATGGAGAAAGTGAAACCATGACTGTAGATATAAATACAGATGTAGTAGAAGTTATTACCGGTGATGAAGGAGAAACTAGTCAGGTAGAGGTTGGGTTTGTTATAGAGAGCATCACCGTCGATGAGAATGGAGCGGTAATTATTACAGGAACCAATGGTGAGGAAGCTCTCGTACCCGGAGGAAGAGATCTACAGATTTCTGGTAGTGATAATAAAGTCTGGAGGGTAGAAGAAAACGGTACGGTAAGGGCATTAGACGGTGTAATGGCAGAAGATGGGCCAGCTACAGATGATAATACAGAAGGAATAGAAGGCAATGAGATTATGCAGATCTCAGAAACGGGAGTCTTGATTACATTTATAGAATCGGGATACTATAACTTTGATGCACTACCCGATAGTGCCAAAGACAAATTAGGTACAGAAAAATTTTATCCCTCTATCCCTGTAGTGGGAGGAGGAACGTATACTCCGGCTTTTAAAGCAATATCTAATATAAGCGGAAATGATTTTGTTAAAGCCGTAGCAGATTTTAGTGACGATTCGATTAGTAACGAAGATATTGTATTTAAAACAAAAAGCGGTGTAGAAATTCCGGCTAGCTGGGATCAAAATATAGCGACATTAACTCTTAAAAAATCGTATGACTATGCAATAAAAAAAATACTGGCAACCGTAAAGAAAGGAAAAGGTGAAAAAAATACGATTGCAGGAGTTCTTAATGTAGTGCATTTGGGTAGCAAAGCATTTACCGATGTTAATATCGTATTGATTCCTGTAAATAAAGCTAAGGTAAACCGGGTCGAAGGAGAAATTAAAAAGATCTATAGTAAGGTTGGTGTTAATTTTAATATTACTGTAGGACAACGATTTCAGATACCAGAAAGTATCTGGGATAAAGAAGAACCGTATGGTGTGCTTAATGCAGGAGATAGCGGGTTGTTATCTCATTACAGCGCAGAGGAAGCGGCGATCAATGCTTATTTTAAAACTACTAGTGAGTACAGGCAAGATGCATACTATGTTTTTGTCACCGATTTTAAAGGAGTAAACTCTAATGAAAACAGAGAGATAGAAGGGTTTATGCCGCTCAAAAGTCAGTTTGGATATATATTTCAAAGTGCTACAGACGATGCCCGAACTATAGCTCATGAGCTGGGGCATGGGGTATTTGGGCTCGAACACCCGTTCGAGGAATATGGTACTACAGAAGCAACTACCCCTTTTATGATGGATTATAAAGGAGGTACAGCCTTTAACCATATGGATTGGAAAAACATCTTTGCTCCAGGATTTAAATTGTATTGGTTTCAGGATGATGATGAAGGAGAGAGTAGTAATAATATCACCAAAAGAAAAAAAGAAAGAACAGAAGCTATACTAAAACATATCCAGAACAGATATCATGGAGTTAATGATGTTTTAACCTGGAAACCCTTTTTGAAAAATAGAGCTTCTATTAATATCGTAAACCTTAGTGGAGAACGCAATTTTAATTTTTCAGGAACTATATTAAACTTTAACCTTGTAAGTTACCCGATTTCTCATAAAACCGATATTAAAGTTAGTGCCTCTCCAGGAAAAGAAAAACTCGAAATTAAAAAACATGATACAGGAGGATTATATTATCAATTAACTTTAAGAACAAATTTAGAAGGACATCATTTTATATTTCAATTTGATCATCATGATCAATTAGAAGCATTTTGTAACTATTTCAAAATAGGTCGTAAGGAAAGCTTTAAATCACCTAATCATTCAAAATATTCTAAACATATAATAGCGTATCTAGAGAAGTATTTTTTTCCTGAAAAAGGCATCACTAGGAATACCGATTGTGATAATATTGACACCTATTTTTCTGAAATACCAGCAGGCTATTTAGTAGAGGCTAATAAATTGGATTTTGATCGTGAGAGACTATGGCAAACTTTAAAAATACTGCTAAGTTGTTCTGTTAATGATAAAGGGGTTTCTGAAGAAGATGCTGTGATAACTATTATAGAAGCTATAGCAAAAGATAACGAAAGTATGTTTCTTTCGGATTTAAAATCTAGAAAAATCAATGATAATAATGCTTTTAGAGAACTTTATAGCAAGATAGATGACTGGGGTGGTAAAGATAATTTTACAAGATTTGTTAATGTTATTTATGAAGCTTGGAAAAATTCTAAATACAATTCTGATATAGTATACGATATACCTTATGAAAGTAGTAAATCCGGAGTTTTTTATTTAAGTGATTATGAAGTTGAGTTTAAAGACAATAATACTGATGTCGAATTTGTAGAAAAGGTTCAGACGTACCGATATGATGATTATGGAAATGTACGAGAAGGAAAAAAAGAGCCTGTAGTTAGAGGAATATATGATATTTATGCTCCTATACGATTAACAAAATACGAAAAGATTGTCAGTTCGGGTATTAATGTCAAATCGACAAAAGTACCAATGTTCATTCTTAAAGCTATTGATGAAAAATATAGTACTAATAATATAGAACAAGGAGTTAATCTTGCTTTTGAAGTTGCATTAACAACTACAGGAATAGGTAATCTTACTAAGCTAAGGCATATAAAAACATTAGGTAAGCTAGAGCAATTTTTTGAAGGACTGAAATATGCAGAGACCATGGTAAGTGTAACCAATATGGTTCTTAAATACTCTGATTATTGTGCTCCTAATCCGACTTCAGCAATACCATCAACTACAAACACAGGAATGAATTTTTGCCAAAAATTTGCTCTCGTGGGAGATATTTTGGGGTCGATAAACGGGGTTGCTGATTTTGCCAAAAGAATGGATAAATTGGAAGATTTATCAAAACAACTTCGTAATGACGTAGATAATAATCCAGGTCTTCTACCAGATAATATAAGCAAAACTGATTTTAATCGTGTGATGAATAGATTGCATGAAAAAATAACAGATGAAAGACTAAGTATACTTTGGAAATTGAAGGAACAAAGCGCTTTAAAAACTGCCCTTAAGGATTTTCAAAATTATCAGTTTTTATTGTCTAGTACAGAAACCTTATTAAAGTATTCTAAAACCTGTGATGCAGATGAAACGTGTAAGGAAATAAGAACTTATTTAGGACATATACAAACAGCTATAAAAGTACAAGGTTTAGGAGGTACTATTATAAATAAGGCAAAAGCACTATCAAAGAGACTAAAAGAGGACCCCAATACCCTTAACAAACTACCAGAAGGTGGAAAAAAAGTAACAAACGATCTGGATATTGTTGGAACTGGTGTAACCCCTACATTAAGAACTGTTTTACTAGATGCCAAATATGCAAATACAAAAGTAAAACAAATGTATGATGAGGCATCCCCAACAAGAAAGTCTGAGCTCGAAGAATCATGGAGAGTTCTTGAATCTTTTGAAAATATTCGATTGGATAGAGATGGTAAGAATTTAGAAATTTTAGCAGAAACCCATAGTAGATTTATTTATGGAGATCAAAACTCTTTTAAAGGATTTGATCAACTTATAAATAATGGATCACCTGCAAGTAAGAATAACCTTTTTAAAGGATTAGAACAAGCGAATGAACTTTTTAATCTTGATTGGAATTTACCGATTAAGTTTTCAGGAATTAAAAAAGGAGATGTTATTATTACTACTGTAATAGATGGAAAAAACCAGGAAATAGCTCGTATCAATAAAGAAGGAAACCTGATCAAGAAAAAATTCCTGGATGAAGCAGATGGAGCAGAAGTTGCCGGTAAGTATAAAGAGGATGTCATCTTAAGAAAAGGAAAAGAAGTTGGTTTTAAGTTGATTAATAAAGGACCTGTTACAACTGTGTTTTTTAAAAATGTAGATGAATTTGCTGCAACCTTTGATAAAACAGGAACAGTTAATCAAGCTGTAAAAAAACAAGCATTTGATTTATATAAAAAAGGCAAATGGGAAGAGTTAGAAGATTTATTTAATAAACATAGTTTAAATGATGGTTGGCCACCTGCAAAAGGAGGATATAATATTGTTGATAATGTTCCAATAAAAAAAGGACAAAAATTTGATAGATATGGAGGAGCATTTGGTAATACACCTAATGGAAATCCAAATTTAGGAGGAAGCTTTACCAGTCCAGTGAACAATAATAAACCATACAATTTTGGACAAAGAGCTTTAGATAAAACAAGAGACAAGTTTGATTTTTATTACGAAATAGAAGTTTTGAAGGATTTATCTTTTACTTCTCAAAATGCAGATGTAATACCCTGGTTTGGTTATATTGGAGGAGGAAAGCAAGCATTGTGGAATATTCCAAAAAATCCAAATTCTGCCGATGGTCATTCTTACACTCTATCCGAATTAGCAGAAATGGGACTAATCAAAATCACAATTAAGGACTCACCAAATGGCAAATATTCTGAGCTAATTAATACAGTTATCGAAAAAAAATAAGTTTACTATGGTTATGTGTGTGTATTTTTACGCTAAAGTAATGTAAAAAATATTTTAAGACCTTCGAGGTTTTCAAAATCTAGAAGGTCTTAATTAAAGACAGAATATATTAATAAAAAACATTTTATTTTTAAAACTCAGGATATTATTATTTTGAATAGAGACAATTTTAATTATATTTTTGATTTTTAACTACGTTAGAGTTTTTCTATGTTATCTAAAGCCCATTTTTTTTGGAAATATGGTAACTGAAATTAGAATTGAAGATTAACCAGGTAGCAAAAAGAAATAGTCCGATTAATGAATACAGTTGTTGACAAAAAATAGGCTTACTATGAGTGTTAAAGAAGGATATATAGATTTTTTTGGGAAAAAGCTCATTGATACGACTTTGCAAATTGATAAAAAAGCAGGTCAGAAATTAGCTTTACCTTTTCAATTCAATTTTAATAGTGGGTGGAAATTTACACATTCTTGTTGTAATTGTAAATCTGATGTATATATATCAGAAAACTTTGAAACGAAAAATAAAAATTTTAAAATAATACCAAATATAGATTCTTCTAATTATGACATCTCATTAGTAAAAAGGATCGCCTTATTATTTAAATCTTTAGATGCTATTAATGTTGATGGTATATTTTATCTAAATAGAAATGATTTTGATTATACTTTTGATTTTCAGAGACAATCTTCAGTACATTTAACTTGTTATTATTGTTTTGATTGTCGAACTGAATATTTAGGAGTGATTAGAATAGGATATCCATTGATACCTGAGAAAAATATACCTCTTGGTAAATTAGGGCAGATACATGTTATAGAGGTTGTTTCTCTTGAAACCAAAGATGGTTTATTAAGTATATTAAATAAACCTGCTGGTTAGCTTATAAAATACTAAAAGTAACCTATTTTACATATCTGAAAAACTACTGTTCTGCTAAGTTTCTTAACTTCATAAAACCAACCTCAACAACAAAAAGCTCTACATAAGAGCTTTTTTTTGCTCTCGTAAAGAAATATGTCATTTCTAAGCTCTACCATTTTTTTAAGTCGAAATGTTTTTTTTTGTGGTGATAATTAAAGTTTTAACTGTGTTTTTTTTAAAAAAAGTAAGGTAAAAACGTAAAACCCCTGAAAACCGTGATATTTTCTAAGAGGCTTATTAATAAAATTGCATAATGTTAATCAGCTTATAAAATAACTATGTTTTTTAACAATGGGTTAGCAATAGAAAAACCTGTAAACATACATTTTTTAAAAGATAATTTTGCCCCAGAGCCTATGAATAAAGTACTACGATTCGCATTAGTATTATGTCTTTGTTTATCTACAACAAGTTTGTTGGCAAATGACGTGTTATATGCTACAGAGAAAAAAACAGAAGATACAAAAAAGGAAAAGGCAGAACCGGTTAAGGATAGTTTGCATAACAATGCCACGGTTACCCATACCAAAATAGCATCAGCACAACCAGTTAAAACCTTTAGAGAATTTAAATCTCTCGAGAAATTTGATACTCGCATAGTAAAGGAAAAAGTATCTGATTTTGAGGCTACAGAAGGGTTTCAGTTTAATGGACCTAATGCCGAACAAGACAAGAATTGGCTTGAGATAGCCAATGGTGTGTTTGAAACCATAGATAATACAAAGAAATATATTGAAGAACTTACTAATGATGAGTTAAAAGAACTACCTGTTGCGATAAAACCGGTAACTATTAGTAATGTAACCTATACCGTTGGGATCGCCAAAGCCGTTTTTAAGCCAGCACATACAGAACTTACAGTTTTTCTTAGGGTAGAATTACCAGAAACAACAACTACATCGACGACCACAGCAGAAGGAACAACCACCACAACAAAAAATAAAAAAGATGTATTGATTTTAGGAGCATCTAATATCAAACTATCTCATGATGGTGGGATAGATGGCGATGCCAGGCTGCATCTGATTTCGCAATATACCATGAACCTTAATAGTGGTGCTATCTTACTTACTTTAAAAGGAAGTTTTGAACAACCAGGCACTTATGCATTAATCGACTGTTTTGGTTTTAAAGAATTGGGGATAGATGCCAATATCAAATTTACCGATGGATTATTGTTTCCGGTAGATGAAAACGGTAAAAAGAAAACAGGATATGTTGATAGTGATTTTAAAATAGTAGCAGAAGATTGGAATGATATGGTAGTCAACATTTCATTACCCGAATTTGGAATCACAGGAGCAGCAGAGGGGACTACCTTTAAATTAAAAAATGCAGTACTGGATTTTAGTGATTTACGTAATGACGAGTCGATGCCATCGGGATATCTAAATACATATTATGGCGAGAACCCCAATTTGTGGAGAGGAGTATACGTACAAGATTTAGAAGTTGTTTTACCCAAAGCATTCGAGAAACAAAATAATGATGAAAGAGTTGCTTTTGGGGCACATAACCTGATTATTGATGGTCAGGGAGTAACCGGTAAATTTACAGCGGATAATATTCTTACACTTGATGAAGGATCAGCTTCAGGATGGGCATTTTCATTAGATCATTTTTTACTGGATATTGAAGTAAATAAACTAAAAGGAGGAGAATTTGAAGGGCAGATCATATTACCTGTATCCGAAGTCGATAAGGTAAATTATACCGCAATAATCCAACCCGATGAATACACTCTTAGTGTATCTAATACAGAAGATATTGATTTTGATGTATGGAATGCTGAGGTAACCTTAACACCAGAATCTTACATAGAACTAAAGGTTAAAGATGACAAGTTTAGACCTAAAGCAAGCTTAAATGGGTCTGTAAATATTGCATCCGGATTAAAAAAAGAAGAAAATACGACAACGGAAACTGAAAAAGATAAGACTGTTGATTTTAAAGGGATTGTATTCGAAGAGATGGTCATACAAACCGAATCCCCCAAATTTTCGGTTAGTTATTTTGGGTATAAAGGGGAGATGAAAATCGCTAATTTCCCTTTAACCGTTAATGAAATAGGACTAGAAACCCCTTCTGATAATAAAGCAGCACTTGTTTTTGATTTTAATATCAATCTTACTTCAGAAGGAGACGGGGCTAATGGCGGAGGGGCCAAGCTAAAAATTAATGCGCTCTTAGATCAAAGTGAAGGCAGGGATCGCTGGAAGTATGATGGTATAGACCTCGAACGGATTTTCTTGCAAATGTCTGTGGCAGGAATGGAGCTAAAAGGAGCCATTTTTATTTTTGAAGATGACCCTACGTATGGTACCGGTTTTGCTGGGGCGGTAGGAGCCAAGTTTACTACAGGAATGGAGCTAGAGATCGAAGCCAAAGCTTTGTTCGGAAAAGCTGATAGTTTTAGATATTGGTACGCAGATGCCAGTGTAACCTTACCACAAGGGATTCCTATTTTTCCCGGGTTTGAGATTAATGCGTTTGGAGGAGGTTTCTATAACCGTATGAAAATGGCCGGAACTACGAATCAGAAAGATGCACAATACACTCAGATAGGGGCATCTAGCTCAGGAGTAATTTATGAACCCTATAATGAGAATGGTTTTGGAATGAAAGCATCGGTAGGGATCATCACTGCGGGATCACCAGATCTTTTTAATGCAACGGTAGAGTTCGGGATGGCATTTTTACGATCAGGAGGATTACAGGAAATATATATGAAAGGCCATGGTAGGCTTATTGCTTCTTTACCATCCGATTTTTATAACGCAATTAATGATCAGTTAAGTGATATTGCTAATAATGTAGGATATGATGGAGAACCACCATTTACTCCCGATGGGGCAATTACAGCAGATGTATTTATTGGTTATGATTTTGTGAATGATGTTTTTCATTCTACGTCAGAAGTATATGTGAACCTTTTCGGAATCCTCGAAGGTGTTGGAAACAATGGGCGGGCAGGATGGATGGATTTTTATGTAGATCCAAACGAGTGGCATATTTTGATAGGAACCCCTAATGACCCTATAGGTGTAGCATTGAATCTGGGGTTTGTTAAAATGAAAACAAAAAGTTATTTCATGTCGGGGGATAATATCCCAGGTAGCCCGCCACCACCAGATATTGTTGCTAATCTCTTAGGGGTAGATGCTTCAAAACTGGATTATACACGTGATCTTAACTCCCTCAAGGCAGGTAAAGGATTAGCGTTTGGATCTAGTGTAAGTGTAAGTACAGGGGATCTTAGGTTTTTGATTTTCTATGCGCGATTTGATGCCGGAATAGGATTTGATCTTATGCTTAAGGACTATGGAGAAGCACATTGTAAAGGCTCTTCAGAACAAATAGGAATGAATGGCTGGTATGCTAATGGGCAATCTTATGCCTATATGCAAGGAAAAGTAGGGTTGAAAATAAAAGTATTTGGATTCAAAAAGAAAGTATCCATTTTTAATGGAGGGGGAGCTATCCTAATGCAATCCCGATTCCCAAATCCAGCATGGTTTAAAGGATATATGGCAGGTCGTTATCGTATTTTGGGAGGTCTGGTTAAAGGAAGTTTTAGATTCAAAATAGAGCTCGGGGATAAATGTGAAATTGAACAAGGAGGTGTACTTGATGGTATGGTTGTTATAGGGGATATGACCCCAAAAGAGAGCTCGATAGATGTAGATGTCTTTGCTGCACCACAAGTCGTATTTAATATGCCGATCAATAAAGTATTTGAAATCCCAGACGATTCTGGAGATCAAAAGTACCGTATCCTTATGGATAAATTTGAAGTAAGTAAAGATGGGCAACTACTTCAGGGAGAAATAAAATGGGGTAATAATAATGATATGGCCGTATTCTATTCTCATGAAATATTGCCACCAAATACCCAACTAAAAGCATTTGTACAGTTGCATTTTGAAGAATATAAAAATGGACAATGGCAAGTCATTAAAGAAAATGGAAGTATATCTACAGAAACCAAAGAAGTGAATTTTACTACAGGAGAGGCACCAAAAACAATTCCATTGCATAACATCGAATATATGTACCCTGTACTGGGGCAAAAGAATTTCTTTACCGAAGAATATAATATTGGATATATCAATCTAAAACGAGGACAATCATATCTGTTTGACCCTGTACCTAATTGGAATAAAAATATGACGATGAGTACGGATTCTGGAGAAGATTTGGTTAAAAACTTTGCATATAATGCAGGCAAAAAACAACTTACTTACGCTATTCCGGAAACGATAAGTACTCAGACATCATACAATGTAGAGATTAAATTGATTCCTCCAAAAAAGGATAACTCGGGTAACATAACCGAATCCTATACTAAAACAGAATTAGGGGATGATGAATCTGGAAATGATGTTGAAATAAGAACCCGAAAAGCTGAAGGAGTGGTTACCCAGGGAGAAGAACGAGAGTTATTGACCTATGATTTTAGAACAAGTGAATATACCACTTTTAAGAAAAAGATGAAAGCAATGAATACACATGAGGATTTGTATGATCTTATTACAAAACCTTATGGGATGGTTCTGGTATCAAAAATAGATCCAATAGAGCCTTTTGATATGGTAGAACTATCTGGGAGTCAGTATTCAGGAGGAACTTCTTTAATTAAGGCAATAGCTACTCATAATGATACATACTACAAAAAAGATATTAAACCTTTACTGTATGAAAATTATCCGATTGCGAATAGCATTACGGTAAAAAGGGATGTCACCAAAGTAGGTGTTCCTCCTGTAGAAGGAGTGGAACCACAATCATGGTACTTAACATATTTGGAGAATCATCTTAATGACAGAATTAGAACCTATAATCCATATCGTTATGACTTAACTCTATATTATTATCGGGACTATGTAGATTTAGGGTATCAATTAACAAATTCGGGCCTACCCTGGGAAACTATGCAGCAATATAGAGATCTGGTAGTAGGACCATTTCCGATAATGAAAAAAGAGACTTATAAAACCAAATTGCAATATGTATTACCCGGGCAAATACATAGAGGTAGTGATATAATATCATACAAGTATGGAGATAAGTAAAACCAAAACGATGCAAAAGGTATTTCTGGGAATAGCATTGCTGTTATCATTCTCAATATGGAGTCAAAAACCTATTGGAGATGAATCTCCATCGGTACAGGTGATAAGTAGGGCAACCAAAGATGCCATTATGTTGCGATGGGCAGTTACCACCCCTACAGCATGGAAATATGCTAACAAATACGGATTCACTATAGAACGTAAAACTATTGTGAGAGCAGGAGAGATTCTTAGAGAACCGGAAATAAAAAAAATCACAACAACACCAATACTGCCCAAACCATTAGCAGCATGGGAAGAATTTGCAAATCAGAATGATTATGCAGCTATTGCTGCACAGGCTATCTATGGAGATGATTTTGATGCAGAACTAGAAGAAGGAGGGAATGATATGATGAGTATTGTGAACTTGTCTGAAGCTATGGAGCAACGCTTCTCTTTTGCACTGTATGCAGCAGATCAAAACTTTGAAGTCGCAAAGTACTCCGGATTGGCTTACATAGATACCGATATAAAACCCGATGAACGATATCTTTATAATATTAAGACGGCTATTCCCGAAGAAAAAATGAATGTAGCACACGGGGGGGTATACCTTGGACTGTCCGATTATATCGAATTACCACAACCAAGGGACCTTGTTGGGATATTTAAGGATAAAAGTGTACTACTAAGCTGGAATTCTACATCACTCGCAGATTATTATAATAATTATGTTATAGAACGATCAGAGGATAATGGTACTACATATACACCTGTAAGTGATGTACCTATAATTAATATGGGTGAAAAAGAGGAAAAGACTACAGATCGTATGTTTTATATTGATAGTTTACCACAAAATAATAAGGAATATCGGTATAGGATAAAAGGAATATCGCCCTTTGGACAAATAAGTCCTCCTTCTGAGACTGTTGCTGGAATTGGTAAAAAAGCTTTAGAATATAATCCGGCAATACAAGAAGCAAAATTACAATCTGATAATACGACGGCAATAATCAACTGGGAATTCCCCGAAGAAGGATTAGAATCCCTAAGTCATTTCGAATTAAACAGATCAGATGCAATCAAAGATAACTACAAGGTAGTGATACCTAATATTGCTAAGACTACAAGAAGTCTTGAGTTCAAAAATTTAAGTGTAATTAATTACTTTACAATAACTGCAGTTGGAGTAGACGGTACAAAACGAGTATCGTTTCCAAAGATGGTACAGCCTGTCGATAATACACCACCGGCTACTCCTTTTGGGCTTACTGGCGTTATTGACTCTACAGGAATTGTAAAACTCAATTGGACCGCCAATACAGAGGCAGATTTTTTGGGATATCGTGTATTTAGAGCAAATCTTGAGAACGAAGAGTTTACACAGATCACTTTTCGTACCATACCTCAAAATACTATTGTAGATACCATAAACATAAAAACCCTGAACAACAAAATCTATTATAAAATTCAGGCTTTTGATACAAGGTATAACCCTTCAGGGTTTTCTGAAGTAGTGGCACTTAAAAAACCCGATATCATACCACCCACAAAACCAGTTTTTAAATCATTTAGTGCAGATAAGGGAATAATAGAATTACATTGGATAACCAGTAGCAGCGTTGATGCTTCAAAAACCCTGGTGTACCGTAAAGAAAAAGGCAAAGAATCCCCCTGGCAGTTGGTATCAGAAACCGATATCCCCCATAATCGGTATCAAGATGCCACTGCAATACCTGCGTTAACCTATCTATATACCCTGGTAACTGTAGATGAATCTGGATTAGAATCAGAACCGGTAACTCCTTTAACGATTAGTTTACCAGATAACAAATCCAAGCCAGAAATAGATAGGTTTACCGCAGCAGTAAATCGCGAAGAAAAGCATATCGTATTACACTGGAAATATAAGGCAGCAGCGGTAAAAGAGTTTTTATTATATAAAGCAGAAGAAGGGAAACAGCCTACACGATATAAGATATTTTCGAATACAGAAACCAAATTTACAGATCACCAACTTACTGTAAATACAAAATACATCTATTTATTACAGGCAGTGTTCGATTCGAGGGCTAAATCCCCAATTAAAAAAATTGAAGTAGAATATTGAAAGAAAAGATATGAAAAAGATAGTACTAGTTTTAACACTTTTGGCTTCTGTACATATGATACATGCACAAGATTTTGTGATGAATATTAATGGGTATATTGGGTTGGCAGGAAGCTCATGTGGCTCGCCGGGGATGCAAAAGGTAACTTTAATATATGCTAATGGAAATCGAGAGGACATCCCTTTTGATTATAATAATTTTTATAGAAAAAGTTATGAGTATAAGAAGGAGTTTACAGCAAGTAATAAAATTGTTGCAATACAGTTTGATACTAAAAAAAATAAAAAGAAAATAGGTAGTGGTTGTACAACAGCTGGTCGATTACAACAAAGAGTAATTAATGTTCAAGAGTATTGCCAGAGTAAATATTATGATAATTCAAAAACTAAAGATATTTATCATCCAGATTTTCCAGGTAATGTTACAATATCAATAAGCCCCAAGATAAGTTTGTCTTATAAAGACGGTAAAGATGTTACAGCTAACTATAATATATGCAAGAGTAGTGCTGTAGATATTCAGGCTACCATTGGTTTTGATATAGGAAATAGTATTTATAAGTGGGAATTTTTTGATATTGTGGGTAAAAGGACTGTCCCTCATCGTACTCTTGTTCAGTTACAGGGAGAATTAGAAGAAGCGCAAGCAGATTTAGATGAATGCATAGCTGTAGAAGGCCATGTGAAATGGTGTAGACCGCAACTTAGAAGAAAAAATGAAGCTGAAAAAAAATTAAATGATTATATGGCTACTGGTCCGTTAACCGAAGAGGTAGATTATGGATGGCGGCCTATACGAAATACCAGTAAAATTGGGCAGCCTAATATTGCCTTGGCACTAAGTGATCTATACCCCAATGCAGCAGATCGCAATCAGGTGATAAGAAAAAATATGAGGGTAAGGGTTAATCCAAATTGTGGAGATGGAAGTATTTCTAATCAACTTACCATTGTGTATTTGCCGGATTTACCAAAGGTAGTTTCAATACAAGAAAAACACCCTTCGTGCTCTGGTAGTAAAGATGGTAGTTTTACGATTACTTTTGATCGGGCATTGAAAGCGAATGAAACAATGGATTTTGTTTTACGATTAGACGGTATTACCGATAAAAATAAGACTATTGAGAGTAAAGACTTTTCTGGTAGACAATATACTTGGATACCAACAGATTTGGAAGCAGGTGATTATACTCTGATCGTTACAAGTGGGACTCTTGATGGAGAATTAATTGAAAATTGCAATACAGGAGCCGATAAGACTTTTGAATTAATCACTCCTCCTGCAATTAATTTTACAGCATCCCCAACTCATCAAAAATGTTATGGTGATAAAGGTGGTAAAATAGAAATAAATATAACTTCAGGCAGTGCTAATCAATATTCTTTAGATGGAACAAACTGGACGGGTTTTACAGGGTCTGGTGTTACTATTGAGGATTTACCTCCTGCTACCTATACAGTGTGGGTAAGTAAAAATGGTAATTGTGCAGTTTCTAAGACTGATATCACAATAAATAAGGCTACACAAATCGAGCATGAGGAAGGAGATATTATCCATCCGGGAAAACCCGAAGCCGAAGATGCAAGTATTCGTGTAAAAAAAGTATGGGGAGGTACTCCCAAAACAGATGGTAGTGGTGCGTATTATGATGCTACCATTTTTATTAATGGATCCTCTACCAATACAAAGACGCAAAGAGCTGGTGCCAATGGTTTTGATATAATAAGCTTACCAAAAGGGACCCATGATATCGAATATAAAGATGCTAATGGTTGTACACAACGATACACGTTTACAGAAATAGAAGATCCCTTACCGATACAATTCAAAATAAAAAAACAAGATCCGAGTTGTTCAGAAGCAGCCGATGGAATACTAGAAGTGATTGATTTGATAGGAGGGCATCCACCCTACACAATCTCATGGAAGAAAAATGGTAATGCTTATAGAGCAGGTGCTTCTATTGAAGGAGGTCAGGGTAGTTATGATGTGGTGATTACTGATAACCGATCTGGTAGGGCAGAGCAAACAGGAATTAAATTTGATAATGTTCCTTTACCAATTACTATTACCGATATTAATATTCAACCTATATTATGTAATGGAGACAAAGCCAAAGTAACCATTACAGCTACAGGTGGAGGTTCTGGGTCCTATCAATATGCGTTATGGACAGGAGCAACAACTTCAGTATGGCAAGACAGTAATGTGTTTGCATTAGAAGCTAATACGATATCGGGATATCGTTTTAGAGTAAGGGATCGTAATGCAACTGATTGTGATTCAGATATATCAGATAGACAACTTATAGATCAGCCCGCTAAGATCGATATCGAGACTGTTAAAGTGGTTCATAATAAAGTTTTTAATGATAACAAGGGAACAATAGAGGTTAATGTAACAGGAGGGAAGCCAAATTACACTATAACATGGGAGAAAGACGGAACTCCTGTTTCTAATACAGGTACCTCTATTTCAGACCTGAAAGCAGGTGATTATGTGGCTACTGCAAAAGATGATAATGGTTGTGAGGTAAGATCATTAGCGATAACGGTTGAAGAACCGGGAGAACTTATCGTTACCATAGAAGAAACAGTTCCTGTACCATGTTATGATGGTGTAGGAACATTAACAGCAGATGTTAAGGGCGGATCTTTAAGTTATACCTATCAATGGTATAAGGATGGTAAACCAATAACGGGCGAAGAGTCTAATACACTTTCAGGTATTAAAGCTGGCAGTTATAGTATTCATGTAGAGGACGGGTATACTTTTGTAGATACTTCTAAAGATTTTGAAGAACCAAAAGAGTTAATTTTGACTATAGATAAAACAGAAAATGCTTCGTGTTTTTCGGGTAAAGATGGAAAAATCTTTACCAAACCTCAGGGTGGTACTCGTCCTTATTATTTTTCTATAGATGATAAAAAGACGTACATCTCGGAGGATGATTTGACCAATTTAACCATAGAAGGATTAGAAGCAATATCATATACTATTTGGTTAAAAGATGCTAATGGTTGTGAAATTTCAACTCCGCAAACCGTTACATTAACGTCACCCGATGAAATTATTGTTACTGCAAAATCAATTGCGCATGCAACGACAGTAAACGGTACTAATGGTAGTATTACTCTGGATGATGTTATTGGCGGAGTAGGAACATATACCTATAGCTGGAGTAAACAAGGAGATGCAAGCTTTATCAAAACAACCAGAGATATAGATAATTTATCGTATGGCATATATACAATCTCGGTACAAGACACGAATAGTTGTGTGGTCGAAAAAACCTTTGAAGTAAAACAACCTCTTCCTATGCTTGTGGAGATAAAGATAAAAAACACTATCCTATGCCATGATGATGCTTTGGGAGAACTTGTAGCTACCGTAGAGGGAGGATATCCTATAGAATCAACCCCCGCAGATTTTGAATATCGATGGTATAAAATAGAAAGTAGTGGAGATGTTTCTATCAATACAGATCTTACACTTGATAGGTTAGAGAGGTTAAAAGCAGGAAAATATAAAGTAGTAACCAATGATTCTCAGGGAGCTATTGCAGAAACTACTATCGATCTTACTCAACCAGAAGATCTCGTCGTCAAACTTAGTAGTGCCTCTACAAAAATTCTTTGTTATGGGGATACAACAGGAGCTATTGATATCACAGTAGAAGGAGGTCCAAAAGATCCGGGAACAGGAGCTTACCTACCCTATACTTATAGATGGACAAAAGTTGAGGATCCGGATTTTGAAGCTACTACAGAAGACTTGCAAAACATGCCAGCAGGTACTTATGAGGTAGTCGTTATAGACGATAATCTATGTACCACATCCCTTAGTGAAACTGTTACTATCGAACAGCCCGATGCTGCATTAGAAATTTATGATGTTGTGGCCGTTAATTTAACAGGTTTTAAAGCAGGAGATGGAAGCATATCCTTAGAGGTAAAAGGAGGGACAACTCCGTATAGTTATGCATGGAAAAACCTGGATGCTCCTTCATACACAGCTTCAAGCCAGGATATTAATGCACTTCAGATTGGAAGATACGAATTAGTGGTTACCGATGCTAACGCCTGTAGTGTATCGATAACCCGAGAAATCACAGAGCCTAATCAGTTGATAGTTGCTATCGTACCATTATCAGAAGATGAAGGAGTTCAATGTTATGGAGAAGATACAGTAGTACCCTTATCTACAACTACACAGGGTGGTATAGGAGACTATACATATCAATGGTATGAGCAAAAAGATCCAACAAATATTCTTTTTACAACACCACAAACCACGGTCGTTGGTGCCGGGACCTATACAGTTATTGTAACCGATGCCAATGGAAATACACATGATGATACCTATATTGTTGGAGAGCCCGAAGCTCTTAATATTGATCAAGAAGTAACTCATTTGTTATGTAGAGGAGATGCTAATGGAAGTATTGATATAACCGTTAAAGGAGGAGTACAACCATATTCATATAGATGGAGCACAGGAGAGAATAGCGATGATTTATCTTCGTTACAGGCTGGTAATTATGTAGTGACGGTTACCGATGCTAATAACTGTACGTTAACAGAAACAATTGAAATTAATCAACCCCCAGGATTATTTGTGAATGGAGATATTATTAGAGTAAATCCTTCATCAAGCGGAGCAAGAGATGGAAGTATAACAGTACATATAGCAGGAGGAACTCCTTCTTATCGTTACGAATGGAGAGATTCTGGGAATATATTGCAAAGTTCGACAACAAATGTGCTTAGCAACATTGGATTAGAAAAGTACTCTTTAACGGTTATTGATGCTAACGGATGTAGTTTGCATATCCCAGATGTTGATGTATATGATCCTCCGATCTTAAAAGTAGAAGTAAAACAGGTAAATGTGATTTTGTGTAATGGAGATGCTACTGGTAGTTTAAATGCCAGAGCAGAAGGAGGTACACCATTTAGTGGAACAAAACAATATACCTATCAATGGTTTGATGCTAATGAGAATAGTGTTGTTGGTTCAGATAGTTTTTTACTAGAGGGTATTGCAGCTGGAAACTACTATGTTATTGTTACCGATGCCATGGGAGCCAAAGTAACTAGTACAGATTTTTTACTAACAGAACCCAAAGAATTAGGATTAAAATTAGATGTAGATTTTAAAAATTGTGGAGATGGAGAGGATTGGGTAATTATAGCAAAGGTAGAGGGAGGAACAGGGCCTTATAGTTATTTATGGAATACAGGAAATACTAGCGACAGAATAGAAAATGTTGTAGGAGGTACATATAGCGTCGAGGTTACTGATAAACGAGGATGTTATGTTACAAACCAGGTTATTACGACTACTCCAGAAGCATTAGATGTAAATCATTCGCAAACGATTCCTACGTGTTATGAAGGGTGTGATGGTACTATTGTCTTAGAAACGTTTGGAGGAACTGCTCCATATAATTACCTGTGGAGCAATGGGCAGACAGGAAAGAATCTAACCAATATCTGCGCTGGCACATATTCTGTTAATATTACAGATGCTAAAGGATGTCAGATCACAAGAGAATATGTTCTGGATAACCCTGCGGCACTACTAGTTGATATAGGAGAAGATATCACTTTATGTAAAGACCAGCGCATTGTATTAGATGCAACGATAACGGATCCTGATGCAACGTATCTATGGACTTCAGAAAATGGGTATAGTAGTACAGATGCAGTTATTGAGGTAAGTGAGTCAAGTATTTACCAGGTAGTTGTTACCGATTCTAAAGGATGTGTAGGATCTGATAATATTTTTATAGATAGTTCTGCAGAAGATATCACGGCTAACTTTTTTGCCTCTACTCAGGTGTTTGTTGGAGAGAAGTTTGTTATTGTAGATAACAGTGATCCTATACCAGATAATGTAGATTGGATATTCCCAGAAGAAGCCGTTGTAACTTATGAAGATGATAATTATGCAGAGGCGATTTTTGAAACTCCGGGAGAATATGAGATTACATTGCAAACTTACCGCGGGTTGTGTACTGCTATAACTACAAAAACAATTATTGTTGTAGAAAAAGAGATTGAAAACGAAGAAGAAGGAGAAGGAAATTCGGATATCCAAAGTTTTATTGATTATCTGATATATCCAAACCCTACTACAGACGGAAGGTTTAAAGTAGAAGTAGATTTACAGAAACCACAACCTATCAATGTTAAGATTTTTAATATGATTAATAATACCCTTATCGATTCGAAATCGGGAGAAGGTAATGATACTTATACATTCGACTATGATATGTCGATATTACCGTCAGGAATATATTTTGTGCTATTAGAAACTTCATCTGCGAGCCAGGTGAGAAAATTGGTCATAGAATAACGAAGAAATAAGATAATTAGGTTTGAACAGAGCCGTTTATTTCATAGAAATAAGCGGCTTTGTTTTTTATGGTATTGATTACAAGGTATACATTACACATAAGTTATTAAACGAGTTCATTATCTTTGGAAAAAGATTTAATCAGGATTTTCTAATATAGAATTCGAGGTTAGAAAGTAGTATATATTTATTTTAAAAAAACAGGGGTATTGGAAATTTCTTCAGCATATCTTAACATCCTTAAAAAAGAAGGAAATAAAGCATTGGCAATTTGCCAAAATTTAAATACAAATAACGAATTTCGAAATACGATTACTTCTATTGTAAATGATAGCTTTCAGAATGTAGATTATAAAGCAGAACATATACTTTTGCATGATATTGTTAAGGTAGTTGATGATTTTATAGAGATACATGCCGATACTGATAAAGTATCAGCAAAAGTGAAATTTCTTCTGGTTTATTTTTATGAAAAATTACAAGGGAAGGATTTAACTAAGACTTATGATTTAAAAAAGCTAAATGAACTTCCTTTATCATCTCAGTTTAGTAAAAATGTAGCTACAATCAGAAATACTTCTTTTTTTGAACCCATTGATGAGGTTAAAACTGAATTTGCCTTACCTGTTATCTTGGCAAAATTCAAGAATAACCAATCACTAAGTATAGGTTCATTTCTAAGTAGATTAACATCATTGATCGTTAATGCAGATAGAATAATTACAGAGAAAGAGCGAGATTTCTTAAAACGAGTATCACATAAGATAAGTCACCCAAAAGTAGTTGTAAAGAAGGGCAGATATAATGAAGTGCCAGAAAATGATACTCTCGAGATTGTACTTCAGGAACTTAACGAACTTATAGGCCTTAATACGATTAAAAAGAATATTGAAGATCTTACCAACTTTCTAAAGATTCAAAAGATAAGAAAAGAAAAAGGGCTAAAAACCTCTTCTAATTCGTTGCATGCAGTTTTTATGGGGCCTCCTGGCACTGGTAAGACTACAGTTGCACGTATGTTAGGAAGAATATATAAACATCTGGGGTATCTAGAGAAAGGGCATTTGGTAGAAACAGATAGAGCAGGTATGGTAGCTGGCTACGTAGGGCAAACGGCAATCAAAGCAGATGAAATTATAAAATCAGCAGTTGGCGGTGTGTTGTTTATTGATGAAGCTTATTCACTTACTTCTGGAGGATTTAATGATTTTGGAAACGAAGCAATAGAAGTCCTTTTAAAACGTATGGAAGATCAACGGAATGATTTAGTTATTGTTGTAGCGGGATACCCAGATGAAATGCAAGAATTTATACAAGCTAACCCAGGGCTTCAATCTCGATTTAATCGATATTTTGAGTTTGATCATTTTACTGCTGAAGCATTGTTACGCATTTTTAAACTTTTTGCAAAAAAAGCAGATTTCATACTTACCAAAGATGCCGAAGAAAAACTAATGGAAATTCTGGATAGAATATATGAAAAGAGACATAGAGGTTTTGGAAATGCAAGAACAATACGAAATCTATTTGAAAAAATTATAGAGCGCCAGGCTAATAGAATTGTTTCGATAACCCCGATTACAGAAGAAATATTAATGACTTTGATCGAAGAAGATATCCCAGAAATATTAAAAACAGTAAAAGAAATTATTCTTTTTGAAGAGGAATAAAGATACGACTTTTAAACTTCTTTTTTTGTTTTTTCTTTAGGGAACGTTGTTCATGATTTCTTCCAGGTCATTCATTGCTTCAGAATAAATGATCTTTGGGACATCCTGTAATGCGATAAGACGATGGTCAGTTTCATTTTGAGGTTCTGAAAACCAAAAGTTATCGGTTTGAACAAATCCTAACGGTGTAAAAAAGCATTTTCCTAAAATCATTCTGTCATCAAACATTCCGTGAATTTGTAAATTATGAGTTTCTACAAAAACTTCTATTCTACCTTCCTTAAAGGCTTTTTTATAGGATAAAATACTTCCATTATCCCCAATACTTCCTTTTTTCCAGCCTCTTTTTTGTGCTCTGGTTTTAAATTTTCCTGCTGCTAAAGTTCTGCCTTTAAAATTTGTGGATAATGTTACTTTGTATAATTTTCTGGGAAGTCGGATTATATTTCTATCTAATTGTTGAATAACCGGAATTATTTTTTGATTTTCTAAATATTGTTTCCATTTCAATTTTATTTTAGCCCCCAGTAAAATAGGATGAACCAATCGTATTTGATCATCATGATTGATATCTATCGATTCTTGTTTATAATTTTTTAACTCACCATCTGCTGTTATGATAAAGGTATTCTCATTATTTTGTTGCCAAATCAGAGTTTGGCCACAAGCAGAAGCAATGGGGTGATTGAGAAATAATTTTTTCCAATCGTTGGTTTTCCAAAACTTCTGTATAACAAGGTAATTCTCTAAGCTATACTTTAAATGTTGTATGGTATGCTTACGAGTAGTATTTAAATTTTTTAGCATTTTTTTGATATCTTCAGGTGCTTTGGGAATTGATTTTACCTGCTTGCCCTGTTTGTTTTTAAAACTAAACTTAAGCCGTGGGCTTATACATATTTTATACTCTTTATCAATTAATTTTTTTTGATTTACAAAATCGAAGTCTGGGATCATACTATCTTTTAATTCAAAATAGGTCAACCCTAATTGCTCTGCTATAGATTCAAATGCTTCTTCTGCTGCAAGTCGAACATTAGGATGTTTTATATTAAAGTGTTGAATAATTTGATCTAATGCTAATGCAGCTCTACGTGTTCCTAAAACTCCCAGAATAATACAGGCGTTTACATTTTTATCATGTATAGCGATGTTTTGCAGAGGCACGACCAATCGGTGATCTCCTAATTTTCCTAAAATAGCAAAACCAGGTTTTGCAAGTGCTTTTATACCTGTATTTTCTACTATATTTTGAAACAAAGCATAAGCAAAGTCAGCACCTTTTTTCTGGTCGAGTAGTGTATACATAGGTTCTGCTTCTATATCTACATCAATTTTTTTAGAGCTGATTTGTCTGTAAAACAGGTAGTTTATTTCTGTTTTTGATACTGTAGTACCGTCTTGCCATTGCAATTCGGGTAATATTCCGGCCCATTTTGGGATTGAGGTATCTAGTTTTCCTCTTTGCAATGCTAAGTGAATACGTTTTTTTATATCTTCAATTGATATTTTACTTTGGTTCTTGTAATTATAGAATGAACGTACAGCGATATTACGAATATTTTCTACCACCTCTTTTTCGACTATAGGTTGTAATGAAGCAATTGCTTCTTCACATCTTATTTTACTTAATACAGAAACTCCAGCTCTTCTTTCTTCTTTTTTTTCTGATAAGGTTAATTTTTTTGCTTTATAAAAAATATCATTTGTTGGGTATCTAGATAATAAAAAAGCAGATATCTTTGTAAGATCTTGATAATCAGAACATGTGATATCCCATATCAGGTCATAATATGCTGAAAAGTCTAACCCCTCAAGCAAAGCAAAAGCTTGCCTGTAATGTGCAATAGTAGTATTATCCTTTACATTCATTTTTAAAGCTTCTATTGCAATTTCTATAGCATCTTGTTTGTAACAATCAACAATATGCTGAACAATCTCAAGGTTTAGCTGTTTTGTGTTTTTTACAAATGAGAATAATTCGGTTTTTGTTTCTTTCGCAAAATACTTGCATACCCAACCAATAAATTTAGGGGTATCATCATGAAATGATTCTGAAGTAGGAAACCAGTCAAAAGGATAACTATTCTTACTTGAATTTTTGCGTTCTGAAATGTAGGGTAACACTTTTTTGATATGTTGTACAGTTGGTTTCCTATATTTTTTTCTGGCATTGATAAATAAAATCCTGTAATAATGCATCACAGAATTGATACAATCAGAACCTTCTATTTTTTTTATAATAAAAGGTTCAATTTTTTTTGGATTGACTCTACATAATTCTTCTAACCAACTAAAACGAATATGTTTTAGGGCTTCTTTTCCTGTATAGTATAGATGAAGCTTTTCTAAAAGTGTATCAAGTAAACTTTGCTCTGTAGTACCTAATAATGACAATAATGGTTTTATATAATTTTCGTTTTCTAATAATTGTATTGTTCTTGTTTCATCTTCTTTGATGAGTTTAAGTATTACTTCCCCTACAGAATTAACAGTTTTATCTCCCCTTAAGAAAGATGCTTGTTCTGTTGCATTTAAATACGCAGTAAGAGAAGTCCAGGTATCTATTTTAAAAAGGCCCAAAACTTTTAATGTTAAACCAAAGAGGTCCTCTTCTTTTTTTTCTGTTTTTAGTTGAGGGAGAAACCATTCTTTAAAAAACAACTTGTAATACCCTTCAGTATGAGTGTTTTTTACATAAAAAAAAGTATCATTACATATAAATGCAAGAAGGCGTTGATCGATAAAATCCCATTCTTGTATTGGATTAAATAGGGTAGATAAACGATCAAAAGAATCTATTTTTGATCTCGTTATTTGTGGTAACTCATCAGATTCTCCAAAAATAAATTTTAAGATATTTTCAAAACTTTCTCTGTCATGGTCATTGTATATCTTTTTACGAAAATCATGAAGTACGTTACCCCATTGTTTTTTTCTTTGAGCAACCAATTCAATTATACCTTCATTCATTTTTTTTACAAAGGTCAATCTAAATTATAACGTATCATTTGATCTATATCAAATTCGATCTTAGTGATTGTATTCTTTCTGTTTAATAATTAAAAAGAGTTAGTTGTTTTTTTGCTTTTAAACTTGTTTAACATTAAATATCATCTTGTTTAAGATACATTTGTAGAAGTGGGTTAAGACATTTGTAATCCTTTTTACTGTAATAATAGTGTAAAAAGACGTATTTTAGAATTTTAAGAGTATAGCATATGAGTTGTAACAAATTATGTTCTGATTACACTAATATGATAAAGTCTATTAATCAATAAGGGAATTATACAAGATCATTTGTTTTGTTGAATGCTTTTAATTCATGGTTGGTAAGGTTAAAAAAACAATAATATTTATAAGAATTTATATAAATTTACCTCCTGGATCAGTATTTTAGCAATAATGAGCTCATCAAAAATATTTTAAATGGCTAAAGAAAAATTTAACTGGAAAGGTCTTTTTATTAATGACGAAATTTCAGAAGGGGAAAAACCAATAGAAACAACTTCAGCACCAACTAGTTCTAATTCTTTTCCAGAATCAGGGAAATCGTTTTCCAAATTTCCAGTACACCCTCCAAAAGCAACTTTGGTAAGTGATAGTGTGCTTACTACAATTATAGAAATGTATGAATCTGGTTTTGAGTCTCTTAATAAGCCGGGCTATGATTTTTACGAATTTTTTAAAGCAATCAAAGCGGTTGGATCTAATGATCCATCTGTATACAAGATGGCTTTTACAATGGCTCAGGGAGTAGATTCTAATGTGTCTAAAAATTCACTTCTTACGCAAGCTGATTTTTATATTAAAGAAATCGAAAAAGTACATAAGCAGTATCAAAATCAGGGAAATTCTAAGAAATCAAAGATTTTGAGTACTCAAAAAAATAGAAAAGATACCTTAAGTACTGAAATTTCTGATTTAGAAAAAAAATTAATCGAGATTCAGAATCAAATCAGTGTAAAAAAAGACTTACTTCAGTCGGTTGATGCAGATATGGTTTCTGAAGTATCAGAGATAGATCAAAAAATTGTTGCTAATGATAAAGCAAGATCAAAAATTTTGGAAACAATATCAGCAGTTGTAGAGGGTATTAAAAATAATATATAAGCAATACATTAATGGATCAAGAATCAAAAAGCCACTTATTAGACTTACCTATTTTAAAACATTTTGATGATGAAAAAGGGGAAATTTCTTTAAACCCTAATAATTGGAGAAATGGAGAAAAAGGATTAAATACTTTTCTTAAAATAGCATTGTTTGCAGGTTTAGGGTACGCTGCATGGGTATATGTATTACCACCTTTGTTTACAGCATTAGGACAGGTAGTAGCACTTGCAGGAGTAGCCGTATTTGTGATATTTTTTATCATGATGTTACCTGTAATTTTTAAATTCTTACGTAGAGTAACAAGAGGAATCCATAAATCTTTAATAAAACATGATCCTTTCGGAGAATTGCAAGAACAAAAACAAAAGATGCTCATGAATAGAAAGATTTTTAAAGATTCTAAAGCCAAAATAAGAGCATTGAAAAGTAAAATGGAACTAGAAGCTTCTAAGGCAGAAAAAGAATCTAAAGAATTTCAGGATCATGTGGTGACTTTGCAAAAACAGGCAGAAAAGATCAGAAATAAAATGCAAGCTATAGTATCTGAAAAAGGAAATACTGGTAAGGATACTGATGAATATGTAGAATTGCATAGTGCTTTGGCAAAAAAACTATCACAATCACAGCAAGTTGCTCATCAGTTAAAACAAAGTAAAAGTTTTATCCAAAAATATGGAAGTAGAGCTAATGTTATGGGGAAACTGGATAGAAAACTAACACTTGCCGGAACAGCAATAGATATTAAAATTTCTGATTTTGAGGTAACGATTAAAATGCTCGAAAAAGAATATCAGTTTGCAAAATCAGCAAAAGCAGCAACAGATGGAGCAAAATCAGCTATGTTATTCACAAAAGACTGGGAATTAGAATATGCATTAGATGTGATTACAGAAACTATTGCTATGGATATAGCAAAGACGCAGGAAAACCTAACAGATATCGATATGCTAACGTCTAAGTATGATATGGATAGTGATGAGCTATACTCGCAATTAGATACTTTGGCAGATAATATTAAAACAGGGAAAGACTATATTCCTGATTCTGAAAAATATAAAAACCCTAACTATAAACTAACAGCTGAAGACAAAGAAGCAAGTGGTGGTTTTGGGAATATGTTTGACTAACTAACCGAAATAAAAACTATAATAAAAATTAAAAAATGGGTAAAATTTTAAGAACAAAAAAACTCACTACATTATCAGAGCTTATCATTGTAATTATTTTACTTGGAGCTATTTTGGGCGCAGTGTATTATTTTGCTCCAGGTTTGCGAGTAGGAGAAGCAAAACAATTAGATGAGTTAAATATAAATAAAGATGAAGTAGATAATATTACTACATCAGACAAATTAGAACTACCTTCTAATAGCCTTTCAAACAGCGTGAAAAATAAACCTCTTGTTAGAATGGCGGCATATGCATGGAATGCTCAATCGGGTATTATCGTTTCTAACGGAGGGCCAAAAACAACCAAAGGTTCTTTGATGGAGCAAAATGGAGTGAATTTAGAGATAATCCGTCAGGATTGGCTTTCTGAATTGAGAAATATGCAAATGAAATTCATTGAAGAATTTGATAGAGGAGAAGAGTTCCCAGATGCAGATAAAAGTGCATTTGCAATTATGATGATGGGAGATGGTGCTCCTTTTTATATCAGTACCATGCAACAGGCTCTAGACGATAAATTTGGGAAGGACAAATATCATGTGCAGGTAGTTGGTGCCGTAGGACTTAGTTATGGAGAAGATAAACTTATTGGACCACCAAGCTGGAAAGTTGATCCAAAAAGTATGAAAGGAGCTTTGATATCTGCAGTATTAGGAGATGGAGACTGGGTAACTGCTCTAAATTATGCCTTTGCTAATGGTTTAAAAGTAAATCCTGATGTTACCACTTATGATCCCGATGCTGTGAATTTTTATCCTTCGCAAGATGATGATTACATTAAGTCTGCAGAAGAACTCATTAAATCTCAAAAAGCTGGGTGGACAGTTCCTCTTAAAGAAGTGAGAAACGGAAAACTAACCGGGAAAACAATTAATAAAAAAGTTGATGGATGTGCTACCTGGACTCCAGGAGATAAAATGGTTTTTGACGCGTTAAACGGTTTTACAGATATTATATCTACACGAGAATTTAACAACCAAATGGCAACTACAGTTATTGCTGTAAAAGAATGGTCTGTAAAACATCCTGAAATCGTTAGTAATATTTTAAAATCAGCATTAACAGCTTCTAATCAAATGAAGCAATATGATGAATGGAGAGTAAGGGCTTCAGAAGCAGTTGCCAAAACATATGATTTAGAAACTCCAAAGTATTGGTATGATATGTTTAAAGGCCAAAAAGGAAGTAAAAATGGTATCGATTATAATATGGGAGGATCACGAGTATTTAATTATGCAGACGTAATGCAATATTATGGTATTACAGACGGAACCAATCGATATAAAGCAGTCTACAATCAGGTGTCTTCTTATCTAAGTGAACTTAATCCATTTGGTTTTAATGAATCGGTTAAGAGGATTGTTCCTTATGATGAGGCGGTTAATCTTTATTTTATTAAAAATATTAATGATATTGATGCTGGTTCGGCTTATAAACCAGATTATACCAAAGAAGCAGAAGAAGTTATGGCTTCTGGAGAATGGAATATCAATTTTGATACCGGAAGTGCAAATATTTCTGGATCGTCTGCAAATACTCTAGAAACAATTTATAATCTTCTTATTCAGGCAGAGGATACAAAACTTAGATTAGAAGGGCATACCGATGATACAGGTTCTGCAGAATCTAATTATGATTTATCACAAAGACGTGCACAATCTGTAGTTAACTTTTTAAGAAGTAAAGGAATCCCTCAGTCTCGTTTCCAATCGGTAATCGGAAAAGGAGAAGATGAACCTATAGAAACAAATACTACCAGTAGTGGTAGAGCCAAAAACAGACGAGTAGTTATTACATTATTGAAATAACATGGCACCCAATTAATAAGAGCCGTCTTATGTTTGTAAAATAATGATTTTACATATTAGACGGCTTTCTTTTTATTATCTAGTATATTATGAAGTATTTATTTAAGCCGTTCGAAAAGGTTAACAAAAATAGCCGGTTACTTATTATAGGTATGTGGGTAGCGATAATGTTGATTTTCTGGTTCGTTTCTAGTATGGGAGAGAGGCATTTGTTTCCTTCTCCAAAGCAAGTGTTAACAGGATTTACAGAGCTTTATAATGAAGGACTGGTGGTACATATTGGTAGCTCTTTATTACTTTGTATAAAAGCAATCATAATAGCAGTTATTATTTCTTTAATAGTTACTTATTTATCTACAATTCCTGTAGTAACACCAATAGCAAAAACATTAAGTAAGCTACGTTATTTACCACTTACGGGTATATCTTTTTACCTGGCGATCCTTATTAGTAATGCCAGAACCATGCAAGTATGGGTGTTAGTAGTATTTATGACAACATATCTTACCACATCGTTATTAAGTATGATTAGCTCAATACCACAAGAAGAGTTTGACCACGCACGTTCTTTACAATGTAATCGATGGGAAGTATTATGGGAAGTTGTGATAAAAGGAAGAATAGATTATGTTATAGAAGTAATTAGGCAAAACCTTGCTATCGTTTGGATGATGTTGGTAACCGTAGAATCAATCCTTGTAGCAGCTGGTGGTTTAGGGTTTTTAATCAAAAACTCTGATAAGTTTATGAATCATGGTAGAATTATTGCATTACAAATAGTAATATTATTAGTAGGCCTGTCAATAGATTTTGTCTTAGATTACTTGAGAAAAGCTTTTTTTAGATACTCCAAAATATAAGTAGAATGAACTATAGTATGCATAATACATTATTGTATGTAGAAAACTTAAGTGTTGCTTATGGTGAAAAAACTGTAATAAAGAACGTTAATTTTGTAGAAAAAGATGTTATTCGAGAAAACAATATTACAGGGCAGGTTATAGCTTTTGTAGGGCGTTCTGGTCGAGGTAAGTCTACATTGTTTAGAGCAATGACAGGCTTAATCAAACCAACTACAGGAAAAATACTGATTGCAGACACAGAAACAGATTCAGAAAATGATGCCAAAGAAGTAGATGAAGGAGATATTGGTTTTGTAGATCAAAAATATACCTTATTTAGAAATAAAACCGTGTATCAGACATTGCTATTTGCACTCCGTAAAAAAGATATTTCTAAAAAAGAAAAACATACCAAAATAATGAGTTACCTGTCCGATTGGGGCTTGGAAAAAGTAAAAGACCAGTATCCTTGCGAGTTATCCGGGGGGCAAAGGCAACGTACAGCAATAATCGAACAGATACTATGTTCTGGTCATTATATGGTTCTGGACGAACCTTTTTCGGGTCTTGATGTAGGGAATATTGAAGATGTTAAAAATGCATTTAATCTAATTACGTCTACACACGAATTTAATACGATTATTTATTCTACACATGATATAGAATTAGCAGTAGAACTAGCAGATAGTATTTATGTAATTGGTTACCCAACTATTGATGGGAAACGTGCCGATTATGGAACCATTGTCAAACATTTTGATATGAAAGAATTGAATCTTGCCTGGAAAGATTTTGGACTAGATCATATCGAAATTGTTAAGCAAATAAAAGCAATTATGCTTAATTCGTAGTAAAATCTAGTAGGACCTTAAATCAAATGCATAGAAGTTTGTTTATTTTATAATTTTTTTCCATGCGATTCTTAGAATCAGAAGTAATGCTAGGAAGAATATTAATAAATATTGAAACCTCCCAACAAAAAATACTCCAAAAAACATACGTTGTAATATATAAGTAATGATAAAAGTTATAACAACGATGATAAATAATCCAGAAAGTTTTTCAAAACCCGGAATTCTAGACATAGGCACCGTTTTGTTAATAATAAATAAGGTAACAAACATAGAAACAACTGGAACAAAATAGGCCAATATATTTACTTGGAGTAGATTGGCCTTTAAGAAGAAAAAACTGTACAAAACAATACTTAAAGCTAATAACCCAGGAATAGTTACTGCATAAACTAAGATACCATAGAAATAATTTATCGGAAATCGAAAATTTCTTTGATTAACAAAAATTAGCCCTAATAAAGATATAGCAAAAATAATAGCAAAATACCCAAGTATTAGATTTGGGTTATTTGCAAACCAGTTAATAATATCTTGTACTGTCATAGATCTTAATTTATTGAGGGATATCACGTTGTAAGATCATAAATGTATACTATATACAGCTAATATAAAAGAAGAGGTTAAAAGTTCTGTTTTTTTCCTATCTCACTCAGAACTTAATATAAGACTACTATTAGGATACCCTGTTTTCAGGGTGTTCTTTTTTCACTGAAAAAGGTGTTTGGTAGCCCTTCTAAATGCATCAAATTTGTGATATCAATAACGAATAAAATTATAAATAATTAACACATAAATAAATCATGAAAAAAATAATCTTAAATCTTTCATTAGTAATAGCGATACTAGCAGTATCGTGTAAAAACGAAACAAAATCAGATACATCAGTTTCTAAAGGTGAAGTAGAAAAAGTTGAAGAGAAAACAGAAGAGAACACTTCTTCGAAATCTTCTAACGGAGTCCCTAATTTTAGCGATGATAAAGTCCAGGAGTATGTGAATTCTTATGAAGCTTATATCGAAGAGTATAAGAAAATTGTAGAAAGTAAGGATATGACGGCTTTTGCTTCTCTTGGGGAAAAAGGACAAAAATTAGGACAACAAGCTCAGGAAGTAATGGGGAATCTTTCTGGGGAAGATGTTAAAAAACTAAATGATTATATGCAGAAAAAATCAGTGCAGTTGCAAGAACTGTCTAAGAAACTAATGCAGTAAGCTTTAGTAATTTATTAGTTTAGTTAGTGAGTTGAGTTTGGAAGGCCTTATTCTATACGTAGAATAAGGCCTGCTTATTTACATATTCGGTATGAATTAATCTCCATCATTATCTGTAGATGTAGTGATAAATGTGGTTCCAAAATATTCTATTCTTTTATAATCTCTTTTCTGTGATTAAGTCCCCAATCTATAATTTCGACTATCAAATTATCTAATGTTTTTCCGTGTTTTGTTAAAGAATATTCAACAGTAATCGGTTTAGTATCTTTTACTGTTCGAGTGATTAGTTTATTTAATTCGAGCTCTTGTAAATCATTTGATAATTTTTTTGGAGCTATTCCATTTAAGGTTCTTTTTAACTCCATAAATCGCATGGTCCCTCCTCGAAGTAATGTACCTATTATCTGTATTTTCCATTTGCCAGACAGTAATTCCATAGTGTCTTTTATAGCTCTTAGTTGTTGTATACATTCTTTTGATAATGGTTCTTGCTGCTGTATTTTCATTGTCAAATAATTTAATAGTTTCCTAAAGGAAATTAGTATCTTTTTGTAAATAAGTATCAAAAATAAACTATATGTTTTAATTTTGTAGTGTATAACAAAAAAAATACATATGAGTACTAAAACATTTTTAACAATTCACGGAGTGATTTATACGGTCTTCGGATTGGGGTTGTTTTTTATTCCTAACCTATTATGGCCGAATTATGGACTTGAACTAAACGATAAATATTCGGTTTTTTTATCACAGCACACTACTATTTTCCTTGGAGGAATTGCAATTGTTAGCCTTCTATTTAGAGATGTAGAAGAAAAGAGTGTGTATGCCAGAAAAATCTTAACGAGCGTATTATGTACAAACATATTGGGAGTACTTATAACACTCTATGCAATTTACACCGGTGTTTTCCACGGTTTTGGTTGGTCAGACCCAGCATTTTTTACTTTACTATCTATACTAAGCTATGTAAAGTTGAAGCATAATCAATAGAAATAATAATTAAAATATAAGAACAATGAGTACACTAAAGATTTGGGATCTTCATTTAAAATATGACGGTCTGGTAACACAAGAGTTTATGGATGGTAATACAAGTTTAGCAAAAAGCATTGCAGAGGAAGAAGGTATTATTTGGAAAATATGGACTCATGAAGAAGGAACACCTCATTTTGGATCAACTTATTTATTCAAAAACAAAGAGTATCTAATGAAATATAAAGAAATGCATATTAAAAGACTTAATAGAATTGGGATCACAGAAATAACAGATCATGTCTTTGATGTGTTAGAAGACTTAAGTAAAATTAATAATGCACCTTTAAGTTAAAAGTAATTTACTGCATCTAATTATTTTTCATTCTTCCAAAAGAAATGCATTTTCATAGAAATGTTATTACACATCTTTTCCTTTTAACATCTTATTCCAATATAAATACGGTAGTATGACTTTTTTAAATATATATAACCTACGGTGTTCTTTAGCACTATTAAAGATTAACATTCGTTTTAATTTTGGGTCAGGAGTAAAATTACCATCGTAATCAAATTCTGCTAATGTCATTTTTCCATACCCTGTAACCAAAGGGCAAGAAGAGTACCCGTTATATGCTTTATTATTGGCTTCTTGATGTTTAATTAGTTTTAAAATATTACCAACTACAACTGGTGCTTGTTTTCGTATGGCGGCACCAGTTTTTGCTGTAGGAAGCGCAGCCACATCTCCTAACCCAAATATGTTAGGATAGGTCTTATGTTGTAGAGAATGATGATCTACATCAAGCCATCCGGCGTTATTAACCAAAGAAGAGGTTCTTACAAATTTTGGTGCTGCTTGTGGGGGGGCGATGTGCAACATATCAAACGGAAGTTTAATAATATTATCATCCGTAGAAACTTCTCCAATTGTAGTATCTTCATTAATAACACATTTGTTTTCTTTGGGAGCTACATGTCTGAAATAGATAAACTTATTTTCGGCATCTATTTTATGAGGAGCATAGAAAGGTTTAAAATGAATACCATATTTGCCTATCACTTTCATTAAGGTTTCTCGAATTGGCTTTACTCCAAAAATAACAGAACCAGGAGTTGCAAAAACTACGTTTGATGTATGTGTAAGCCCCTTTTTTCTGAAATAATCTGCTGCCAGATAAGCAATTTTTTGAGGCGCACCTCCACATTTAATAGGAGTCGTAGGCTGTGTAAAAATAGCATTACCTCCTTTAAAATTTTTAAGGACTTCCCAAGTGTGTTTGGGGTTCGTATAATTACTACAAACAACACCTTTGTCTAATGCTTCCTGAAGCCCATCTATCATTGATGGTTCCATTACTAGTCCAGTTGCAACAACCAAATAATCATAGGTTATATTTCCACTGGATTTTGTAGATACAGCATTGTTTTCTGGATCAAAAGCCATGGCAAAATCCTTAATCCAATTTGCTTTTTTGGGTATTATAGATGCCATGGGCTTCGCAGTTTTTTTATAGGTATATGCTCCTGCACCTACCAAAGTCCATGCGGGCTGATAGTAATGTGTATCTGCAGGCTCTATAATTGCAATGTCTAATAGACTATCTTTTTTGAGTAGGCGGGCTGCTGTCATAATTCCCGCAGTACCGCCCCCTATAATAAGGATTTGATAATGTGATTTCATGTATGCCTTCTTTATGTTAGGATATTAAAAATACCTTCAATAATTTATTATTACGGTAACTTTGGTTACACAAAACAAAAAAATCAATGTTTCGGGATATTAGTTTTTGCACTTTTTCCAAGCGATATATCCACCTTTTAGATCAATGATATTTTTAAACCCTATCTCTACTAAAGCTGCGGCTGCTTTTTTACTTCGATTTCCACTTCTACAGTATATATACAAAGGTTCATCTTTATCAAATTCATTGAACGAAGATTTAAACGTTGTTTGTTTAAAAAAATCGATATTGATAGCACCATCAATATGCTCTGTATTATATTCATATGATGTTCTTACATCTACTAATTGTAGATCTTTTTTTTCTGAGATAGCTTCTTTGAAAGCAAGAGCATCAATTTTGGTGATGGCGTCTGTTTGCTGATTTTGTGTTTTAAAAAGAGTTTTAAAAATTGACATCATAGCAGGAGTATATTAAAGTAGTCATTTTGCAATAACTTTTGTTCTGGACAGTAATTTAAATTCAAACAATAGACTAAAACCAACACCCAAATCTGTTTATTATTAAATTCAGGTGTTTTGTTTCTAATTTCTATAGATTATAGCATTGTAGTCGGGCAGATATATTCTGATTTCGGAATATTAGTTTTTGCAATTTCTGCAAATCCACCGATTACATCAACAAACTGATTCCAACCTCTTTGCTTTAAAATAGAGGAGGCTATCATGCTTCTGTATCCTCCTGCGCAGTATAGTACAAAGGGTTTGTCTTTTGGGAACTTCGTTAAATGCTTATTAATTTCGTTTAAAGGAATATTTATCGCATCAATAATATGTTCTGAGTCATACTCACTTTTTTTACGAATATCAAATACCAAAGGTTTTTCTTTGATATAGGATTTTTCAAATTCGTTGGCGGTAATTCTTTTCGAGGTTTCGAACTCTTTTTTAGCATCTTTCCACGCATCAAAACCGGTATTAAGATATCCTATGGTATTATCATATCCAACTCTTGATAATCTAGTGATTGCTTCCTTTTCTTTTCCAGGGTAGGTGATTAGTAGTATTTTTTGTTTCACATTGGGAATCATTTCTCCTACCCACTGAGCAAAACTTCCTTCCAGGCCGATATTAATGCTATTAGGAATGAACCCCTTATTGAAATCTTCTGCATTTCGGGTATCAAGCATTAATGCATCTGTTTCGGTGGCCACTATTTCGAAAGCATCGGGAAGTAAAGGATGTATTGCTCGATCCATTACTTTGTCAAGGCTATCATACCCTTTGATATTCATTAAAACATTTTGAGGGAAATACCCAGGAGGAGCGGTTAACCCAGTAAGTAAAGCATCAATAAACTCTTCTTTTGTCATGTCTTCGCGTAAAGCGTAATTCACTTTTTTCTGATGTCCAAGAGTATCCGTAGTTTCTGTACTCATCATTTTACCACAGGCCGAACCGGCTCCATGATTAGGATACACTATCAAGTCATCACTTAAAGGCATGATTTTATTGCGAAGAGAATCATATAAATGACCCGCTAATTTTTCTTCCGTTAACTCAGATACTACATGTTGAGCCAGGTCGGGCCGTCCTACATCACCAATAAATAGGGTATCTCCGGTAATAATCCCATGTTCTTTTCCCTGATCATCGATAAGCAAATATGTGGTACTTTCCATAGTATGCCCCGGAGTATGAATTACTTTTATTTTATATTCTCCAATTTCAAAAACTTGCCCATCTTCTGCGATAGTAGCAGGATATCCAGGTTTTGCACTGGGACCAAAAACAATTTCTGCTCCTGTTTTTTTGCTTAAGTCAAGATGACCGCTTACAAAATCTGCGTGAAAATGAGTCTCGAATACATATTTTATGGTTGCGTTATCTTCTTTTGCACGATCGATATAGGGGTGTACTTCTCTAAGAGGATCAAAAACTGCAGCTTCTCCATTATTCTCTATATAATAAGCAGCGTGGGCTAAGCAGCCTGTATAAATCTGTTCTATTTTCATAAGTATGTACTTTTAAAGGTTTAATAGTATAAAAGTAGTATGAATGTTGTCCTTCTACAGTTACTTATGTTACAGAAGGCGTTTTTTCTGTTTGAAGAGAAATTTTTTCTTGTATAGCAGTTTTTTTACTTGCATTATTGCAGTGATCGTATGCTTCATAAACTTTTACAAAAAGATTTTCTTTACCAATAGTATCGATAAGACCACTACTAAATATGATATCTCTTGTTGGTCCGATGGCTCCTGTAATAATAAACTGAATACCTCTATTTTTGAGATCTTTGACAATCTGCTTGAGTACATGTACGGCACTGCTGTCGATATAATTTATGGCTTCTGCATTAAGTATAATGGTGCTAAGTTCTTTCCCTTTTAAATCGACCTGCTTATAGAGTTCTTTTTTGAAATAATCTTTATTTCCAAAATACAGTTGGGCATCAAAACGAATAATCAAAATATACGGTTGCATTTCAATATCATTGCTAAAACGAGTAATGTTTTTGAAGTAATTGGTTCCTTTTATTTTACCCAAAACTGCAATATGCGGTTTTGAAGTCCTATACACTAATATCAATAAAGAAAACAATACACCAGATAATATTCCTTCTTTAATACCAATAATAAGAGTAATAAAAAAGGTAAAAAGGAGAAGGCCAAATTCATCTTTTCTGTTTTTAAAAAGTACGATAGGATATTTTATATCGATCAATCCAAATACTGCGACCATAATTATAGCCGCCAGAATTGCGTTGGGCAAAAAATAAAAAAGAGGAGTAAGAAATAATAAGGTCAGTCCTACTACGATTGCACTTATGATTGGGGCGATACCTGTTTTTGCACCAGCCTGATCATTAACTGCTGTTCTCGAAAAACCACCTGTTGTTGGATAAGATTGAAATAAAGAACCAATAATGTTAGACGTTCCCAAAGCAATTAATTCTTGATTAGGATCAACTTCATATTCGGTATGTTTTTCTTCTACAGCTTTGGCTACAGAAATAGCTTCCATAAAAGCAATAAGAGCCAAAGTAAGAGCAATAGGAACAAGCTCTGAAATTCTGGAATATTCAACAATGGGCACCTCAAATTCGGGTAGTCCCTTTGGTATTGCACCCACAATTTTTACACCTAGTTCATTTATGCCAGAGGCATAAACACCGACGATTCCAATAATAACTACAATTAACGCGGCAGGAATTTTTGGATTTATTTTTTTTATGGTTTTGATAAATATAATGGCAAGAATGCCAATACTCAGAGTCAAAAAATTAGTTTGATCTATGGTTTTAAACGCATTGTGTAACAAGATATGTACTTGATTACTACGCTCGATTTCTGTACCTAATACATGTTTTAATTGGCTAAGCCCAATAATAATTGCAGCGGCAGAGGTAAAACCACTAATGACCGGTTTGGATAAGAAGTTTACCAAAAATCCCATCTTTAATATTCCCAAAATAAACTGAATACTTCCCATGAAAAGAGAGAGAAAAATGGCCATTGTTATATACTCTTCAATACCCGAAAGTGATAGTGCACCTAATCCCGATGCTACAAGAAGAGAATCCATTGCTACAGGGCCTACAGCCAATTGTCGCGAGGTACCCATAATAGCATATACCACTTGTGGAATTAATGCAGCGTATAGCCCAAATACAGGAGGAAGACCTGCAATCATAGCATATGCCATACCTTGTGGAATTAACATTATACCCACAGTTAAGCCCGCTGCAATGTCTCCCGATAAAAACTTTTTTTTATAATCAGGAAGCCATTGAAAAACAGGGAAATATTGCTTTAACATGTATATGTGAATTTGTAACTAAAAGTAGTAGAACATAAATCTATAATCAGTAACATTGGTTACATAGCTTTTATAAATTAAGAATTTTAATATAATTTCTATGTAACTCTATTTTATCTATTTGTTCCAGTTTTTTTAATAGCCGAGATATCACTACTCTAGAACTATGTAACTCCTGTGCAATTTCCTGATGTGTATTACGAATAATATATTCGTTATTAACACGAGCTTTTTCCTTCAGATAACTCACCAGGCGTTCATCCATTCTATCAAAAGCTATGCTATCTAAAGTAATAAGAAGTTCATTTAATCTGCTATGATAGCTTTCAAAAACAAAATTCCTCCAGGATTTATATTTGGCCGTCCATTCTTCCATTTTTCGAATAGGAATCATGATAAGTTTCGTATCTACTTCTGCTATTGCTCTAATTTCGCTTCGAGTTTGGCCAATGCAACAGGTCATTGTCATCGAACAGGTGTCTCCTTGTTCTAAATAATATAATAACAATTCGTCTCCTTCTTTGTCTTCTCTAAGTACTTTTATTGCTCCCGATACGAGTAATGGCATTCCTTTGATATAATCTCCAATTTCGATTAGCTTATACCCGGCAGAAACTTCTCTAAAAGTTCCGACTTGTAGTATATCGTTTATCAAAGTATTTTCAAACTGGCGCCCGTAACTGTTTTTTAGTTCCTGAATCATTTAGAATCTTGTTTGGCTTTGGCGATAGATGCATCGTAGGTAAAGAAGAAATTGGCCCAAATCAATTTTGAAATCGCTCCGATGTACGGCATTAAAAGTATAAGGGCAACAACGATACTGATAAAAATGTGTATTGGGGTTAGATCTAACCCGAGCAGTTGTATTAAGATAAAAACAGCTACACTTATCGCTATACCAACTGCATATGAAACATACATTGAACCATAATAAAAACTAGGCTCTATACTATATTTTAATTGGCACGAAGGGCATCTTTTTTTTACTTTATTGAAACGTTTTAGGTGATATGGGTTAGCTTCTAAAAATGCTCCATCATGACACCGTGGACATTTTAAAAACAATATGCTGTATAATTTTGAACCTCTACCAAACATGTTGTTGAATTTTGGATAAAAGTAATACATCAAAAAATATTTATCAGTAACAAAGGTTACATATACAAAGATCATTTTTTGCTCTATAGGCAGGATAAGATTATAACTTCTTATATATGTTGATAGGCACTGTTTTAGGTCGTAAAAGAATAATTTTGTTAAAGGTATTTTATGATTTTGATAACAGTTGCGTTAAAAATATAAAAGTTTAACAAAATTTTAAATACGCTCAAATCTAGGAATTCAGGCATTTTATTGATAATTTTTTAATTGTATATTAGATTAGTTTTGTTTGTGTAAGTTATTGTTTTTTAGTTGTTTATGTGTTTTTTGTGAGTTTTGATTCTTCTGTATACGAAAATTCTTACCCTTTTTTTAACATTTTAGGGTACTATTGTTATTTGACATAAATTTTCTACTTTTAATGCTGTACTAAAAATAAAAAGTAGATATAATTAGCTTCTTTTTGGTATGATATGATTTTTAACTTGGGGGATCTTAAAAGAATGAAAAAGCTTATATGTTTTTTAAGTTCTTTAGATAAAAACAATCATATTTCCTCACGAAAAAATGATATATACTATAGCGTTATGTTTCTAAATTTAACATTAGTATACATTAAAAACTAAAACACATAACTAAATAAATATTCATTCAATCAAAAAAGGAGGTTTATATGAAACGAAGAGATTTTGTTAAATACGCTGGGTTAGGATCTGGCGCATTAATGATGCCATCCATGCTTATGGGGAATAATATTTCTGCAGAAGCTTTACTAAATCCTGGGATGGACGTCGCAATCAAGAAAAGCCTTGCAGACATAGCATTAAATACTGCCAAAACTTTGGGGGCATCTTATGCCGATGCAAGGATAGGAAGATATTTAAATCAATATGTATTTACCAGAGAAGATAAGGTTCAAAATGTAGTAAATACAGAATCTTTTGGAATTGGTATACGAGTTATTACCAATGGAACCTGGGGATTTGCTTCTACCAATAATGTAACAGAAAAAGGGATTAAAAAAGCAACAGAACAGGCAGTTGCAATAGCAAAAGCAAATTCAAAAATTCAGAAAGTGCCAGTAAAACTGGCCCCGGTAAAACCTCATGGAGAAGTTACCTGGAAGACACCTATTAAAAAAGATTTCAAAAAAGTACCTATTTCAGAAAAAGTAGATCTATTGCTTAGTGCTAATGCGGCTGCAATGAAAAATGGAGCTAATTTTGTGAATTCTGGTCTTTTTATGGTAAATGAGCAAAAATATTTTGCATCTACCGATGGATCATATATAGATCAGGATGTTCACCGTATATGGCCAACATTTACGGTTACGGCTATCGATCGTGCCAATAATAAATTTAAATCACGCCAGGCAATGAGTGCTCCTATGGGAATGGGATATGAATATATGGATGGTTTGGATTCGGAAAAATTAGATGGGCCGGCTGGAATGAAATTATATAGAGGAAGCTACGATATGGTAGAAGATGCTATTATGGCAGCCAAGCAAGCCAAAGAAAGACTTAGTGCCAAATCGGTAGAAGCCGGTAAGTATGATTTGGTATTAGAACCCAATCACCTGGGACTCACGATTCACGAATCTGTAGGACACCCTCTAGAGTTGGATCGTGTACTAGGATATGAAGCCAATTATGCAGGAACAAGTTTCGCTACTCTTGATAAATGGAAAACCAAAAACTTCAAGTATGGTAGTGATATTGTTAACCTGGTAGCAGATAAAACGCAAGTAGGATCTCTGGGAGCTGTAGGATACGATGACGAAGGAGTAAAGACAAAACAATGGGATCTTGTACGTAATGGTGTATTAACTAATTATCAGGCAATTAGAGATCAGGTTCATATGATAGATCAGAAGGAATCACATGGTTGTTGTTATTCGCAAAGTTGGAACGATGTTCAATTTCAGCGTATGCCTAATGTTTCGTTAGAGCCAGGTAAAGAAAAATATAGTGTTAATGATATGATAAAAGATGTAGAAAAAGGAATTTATATTGCGGGTAGAGGTTCGTACTCTATCGACCAGCAAAGATATAATTTCCAGTTTGGTGGTACTGCTTTCTACGAAATTAAAAACGGAGCGATCGTGGGGATGTTGGATGATGTTGCTTATCAATCTAATACGCAAGAATTTTGGAATTCTTGCGCCAAAATATGTGACAAAGATGACTATAGGTTATTCGGATCGTTCTTTGATGGTAAAGGACAGCCTTCTCAGATAAGTGCTGTATCACACGGAAGTTCTACTACCAGATTTAATAATGTAAATGTGATCAATACAGGTAGAACTATTTAAAACATCTTTTTCCAACAAATAATAAAAATATTATGGCAATATATACAAAAGAAGAAGCAAAGCAAATTATGGAAAAAGCATTGAGCTTTTCTACTGCTGATGCTTGTGAAATAAATATGAGTGGAAGCGAAAGCGGAAATATCCGCTATGCGCGTAATACGGTTTCTACTGCTGGTCATCGATCTAATCAGAATCTGGTGGTACAATCTAATTTCGGAAAAAAATCGGGTACGGCTACGATTGATGAGTTTGATGATGAATCCTTAAAAAAAGTAGTTAAAAGAGCAGAAGAGCTGGCAAAACTTTCGCCAGAGAATCCAGAATTTATGGGGCCTTTGGGACCACAAACTTATGATAAGTCAATAACCTATAATAAGGCATCGGCCAATATTTCACCAGAGTATCGTGCTACTGTAGCAAGTAGTAGTATTGAGCCAGCAGCAGCAAAAGATGTTACCGCTGCAGGGTTCTTTAACGATTCTTATGGGTTTAGTGCAATAATGAATTCTAATGGTCTTTTTGCTTATAACCAATCTACAGATTCTAATTTTACGGTTACTATGAGAACCAATGATGGTACTGGATCTGGGTGGGTATCTCGTGATTTTAATGATATCAGCAAATTTGATGCAGCAAAAGCTTCTAATATAGCGATAGATAAAGCAGTAACATCAAGAGAAGCTAAAGCTATAGAACCAGGAAAGTATACTGTAATTCTTGAACCCGCAGCATCTGTTGGGTTACTACAAAATATTGGAAGCGCTCTTAGCGCACGAACAGCAGATGAAGGGCGAAGCTTTATGTCTAAAGAAGGCGGAGGTACTAAACTAGGAGAGAAGATTGTAGACGAACGTGTAAATATTTGGTCTGATCCTTTAAACCCAGATGTACCTACAAGTACATGGAATGGAGCAGGACAGCCCTTAAAGAAGATGAGCTGGATAGAGAATGGAGTAGTGAAAAATTTGGCATATAGCCGCTATTGGGCAGAAAAGAAAGGAGTGGACCCAGTACCTTTTCCATCTAATTTTATTATGCAAGGAGGAGATGCCTCTTTAGAAGATCTTATTAAAGGAACCAAAAAAGGAATTTTGGTTACTCGATTATGGTATATCAGAAATGTAGATCCTCAAACCCTATTATATACAGGCCTTACCCGGGATGGAACATTTTATATCGAAAATGGAAAAATAAAGCATCCGGTGAAAAACTTTAGATTTAATGAGAGTCCGATTATTATGCTTAATAATCTCGAAACACTTGGTAAACAAGTTAGGATCAATGGTAATTTGGTACCTTATATGAAGGTAAGAGATTTTACCTTTACCAGCTTATCTGATGCGGTTTAAGTATAATTTATAATATAAACTGGTCATTTTGATTAGCTTCATTATGGCCAGTTTTTTTCTTTTGAAATTGTTTTAACCATTAAGCGTAGTGGTTTTGTGAGTTAGTCTATTTTTGAAAGCTAAAATAATAACTGCATTGAGTAACAAGTTTTTCTTTACAAGGTTGCAATATGAATCCGGAGATTGGGATGTAGATCAGAGAATGCCTTCAAACCTTTTAAATTCTTTAGTAGAGTATACTACTTTAAAAGTAGATACGCAAGAAAGAATTATAGCCCTTAGTAGTGATGAAATATTTAAAAGTCCATTTTGCTATATATCAGGGCATAAACTAGTACAATTTACAAAGAAAGAAAGGGAAAATTTTGAGAAATATGTCAGGAACGGAGGCTTTGTCTTTGCAGATGATTGTAATCATGATATAGATGGTTTGTTTTCAAAATCATTTGAACGACAAATGGAGGATATCTTTGGCCCTCGACAGTTAAAAAAAATCCCTAATACTCATGAGATATATAAGGTTTTCTTCAAATTTGAAGATGGCCCGCCCACGACATCACAAGAACTTAATGGATGGGGAGATGATATTGTACATGATTACCTAAAAGCTATTGAAATTAATGGCAGGATAGGAGTCTTGTTTAGTAACAAAGATTATGGTTGCGAATGGGATTATGATTTTAGAAATAAACGATGGTATAAAATAGACAATACCCGTTTTGGAGTAAATATAGTGATGTATGCTTTAACATCATAAAAGAAGATGTATGGATAAAAATTTAGCAAGTATTGAACAAGAGGTGAATGTACTTACCGAAAAGCTTACTAATTTAAAGAAAGAAATTGGTAAAGTAATCATAGGGCAGGAGGAAACTGTAGAACAATTACTAATTACTTTTCTGGCAGGCGGGCATGCGTTATTAGAAGGAGTTCCCGGGTTGGCAAAAACGTTAATGATACGAACATTAGCGCAAGCCATTGATTTAAAGTTTAAAAGAATACAATTTACTCCCGATCTAATGCCTTCTGATATTATTGGTACCGAAATACTTGAAGAAGATTATAGCACCGGAAAGAAGTTTTTTAAATTTAATAAAGGACCTATTTTTGCTAATATTATACTGGCAGATGAGATTAACCGAACACCACCAAAGACTCAGGCAGCACTGTTAGAAGCTATGCAGGAGTTTGAAGTAACGTATTCTGGTAAAACCTATACCTTGGATAAACCATTTTTTATTCTCGCTACCCAAAATCCCATTGAGCAATCCGGTACCTTTATGTTACCAGAAGCACAACAAGATCGTTTTCTGTTATATATAAAAATTGGATACCCTACCGAATTAGAAGAGACCACCATTTTAAAAAATACAACAGGTACCAAAAAAGAAACACTTCATGAAGTGATTACAGGTGATGATATATTAAGACTACAGGATTTGGTAAGAGAAGTACCTATAAGTGATGATCTCATCACATTTGTAAGTAAGTTAATACGAGCAACAAGGCCAGAGACTACTACAAATGCATATGTAAAAGAGTGGGTAAATTGGGGAGCAGGACCAAGAGCAGGCCAGGCCATGATATTAACAGCCAAAGCTCGTGCTTTGATAAAAGGACGTTTATCGGTTACATTAGAAGATATACAACATGTGGCTATCCCGGTATTGCGCCATAGAGTTATTGTAAATTTCAGAGCAGAATCCGAAAGTATAACATCTGATCATGTTACTTATCAATTGTTAAATGCTATTTTGGTAAACAGTTGATATAAGATATTTTAAAGTTACATTGGTATGAAACAAGACTATCATCAACTATTAAAACCAGAACTTATAAAAAATGTATCAGGATTAGCACTTATTGCACGTGTAATAGTTGATGGGTATTTGTCGGGACATAATCACAGTAGAAGTGTAGGTCCAGGGATGGAGTTTAGCCAATTTCGTAATTATGAACCGGGTGATGATTTAAGACTGCTGGATTGGAAAATGCTTGCCAGATCAGGTAGGTACTATATTAGGCAATCAGAGATAAAAAGCAATATTGCGGTAAAATTTATTGTCGATGCCAGTATGTCGATGCTTCATAAGGAAGAAGACTTGTCTAAAATGGACTATGTTAGAGTATTAGTGGCTTCATTAGCATACTTATCCCAAAATCAAGGAGATGCTGTAGGTCTTTTTGCACTTAACGATCATCAACTACATAGCGTATATCCAAAAATTCAGAAAAAACATTACAATCGTCTCTTATTAGAATTGATTAATATTAAGAACGAAGGAAAATGGCCAGAGGATCCTGGAGCGTCAAAAAACCTTTATGATCGTAACCATAAAGAATTGATTTTCTTTATTACCGATTTGTATGAACATAGTGAAGAGCTAACTTCTTTCGTTAAACGGCTAAAAACACCTAAAAACGAAGTCGTAGTATTTCATTTGATGGGTAAAAACGAATTGGAATTTGATTATGAAGGCACCATTACATTTGAAGATTTAGAAACAGGAGCTAGGCGTAAGATAGATGCTAAGACAGCAAAAAAACAATATCTCACCGCATTAGAAGAAATGATGAAAAACACAAAAAATACCCTACTGGCTAATGATATTGGTTACCATTTATTTAGGCTAAATGAGAATATCGGAGAGGCCTTACAGGTATTTCTGAAAAAACGAAGTAGATTAATTTAATATGTTTTTTCTTAATCCTACATATTTATGGGCTTTATTAGGAGGTATTGTTCCTATTGCAATACATCTGTGGAGTAAAAAAGAAGGAAAAACAATTAAGATAGGAAGTATTCAATTACTAGATGAGTCAGATTCAAAACAAACGAGTAGTATTCAAATCAATGAATTGTGGTTATTACTTTTACGACTGCTATTGATTAGCACACTTGTTATGATCATAGCAGAACCACAGATAAAAAGAAAAGCTACTGCTGTACCCATTACTTATATTGTAGAGCCTTCTTTACTAGAATATGAAGAGGTAAATGCAATTCTGGATACAATAGAAACCGAAGCACCAATAC
>JAUIBW010000031.1 GCA_030427585.1 Bacteroidia bacterium | reverse complement strand
ACACGATTGGTTGCTATGATCCGCAAAGAGTTATCTGTCGAGGTTGCTATTCGAGATATATTTTCATATCCTACGATTTCGGGCTTAGGGCATCATTTATCTGATGCTTCCGAAAACATAGTTTTACTTTCGATTATACCACAGGATAAGCCAGAACATATTCCATTATCCTTTAGCCAGGAACGATTGTGGTTTATAGATAAGTTAGAAGGTAGTATTGCCTATCATATTCCTGCAGTTTTACGATTAGAAGGGGATTTAGATATAGCTATTTTAGAAGCTTCCCTAAGAAGTATTGTTTCTCGTCATGAAGTATTACGTACGGTATTTTATGAAGAGGATGGAGTAGGATACCAAAAAGTGATTGAATCAGATGATTGGGTATTGCATAGAGAGCTAGTAGCCGATATGACGAGTATAGATGATAAGATCGCTGCTTTTGTCGAGGATTCTTTTGATTTGTCAAAGGATTATATGTTTAGGGCTTGTGTATATGATTTGGGAGGTTCGACTTATGTATTGGCAGGAGTTTTTCATCATATTGCCAGTGACGGTTGGTCTCAGGGTATTTTGATACGAGAATTTCTTGAGACTTATAAAGCTATTAAAGCAGGAGGTTCGAGAGCCTTACCAGAATTACCTTTACAATATACCGATTATTCGATTTGGCAACGAAAGTTTATCGAGGGTGATATTTTAGAAGATCAATTATCGTATTGGGAGGATAAACTAGGAGGAGTTACTCCATTATCCTTACCAACAGATTATGCACGACCTTCGATACAGAGTTATGAAGGGAGTAGTGTTTCGCTTACGTTGGATGCTGATTTGAGTAGCATGCTATCAGAACTTTGTACAGAAGAGGGAACTACCTTGTATATGGTTTTGTTATCAGCATTCAAGGTATTATTATCCCGTTATAGTGGTCAGGAAGATATTTGTGTAGGTACTCCTATCGCTAATCGTACGCAATCTGAGTTAGAAGATATGATTGGTTTCTTTGTTAATACACTCGCACTTCGTAGTGATTTAGGAGGAAATCTGAGTTTTAAAGAAGTTTTACATAGTGTAAAAGAGACAGCATTAGCCGCTTATGATCATCAATTAGCTCCTTTTGAAGAAGTGGTTGATAGAGTCATAGATACCCGAGATATGAGTATGAGTCCTTTGTTTCAGGTGATGTTTACATTACAAAACACACCAGAAGTAAAAGATTCTGACTTGGATGATATAAGAACTTCTCCTTATAATCTTGAAGAAACCACTTCTCAGTTTGACCTGACCTTGACTGCGGTAGAACAGTCAGGATGTATTTCATTAAGCATGACATATTGTACAGCCCTGTTTAATAAAGATACGGTTACTCGAATGTTAGTTCATTATAAAGAGTTACTAAATAGCCTTGTCAAAGATATTACGTTGCCTATTCAAGAGCTATCTATGATGACAAATCAGGAGAGAGAAGAATTACTATATGGGTTTAATGATACTGTAGTAGCATATCCAGAAGATAAGAGCATCATTGATTTGTTTAAGCAGCAGGTTGAAAAAACTCCCGATGCTATTGCTATTGTTGATGAAGATGTTAAGATAACGTACAAAGAGCTAGATGAAAAATCTAATCAATTAGCACATTATTTACAATCAGAAGGAGTGCAGGAAAAATCCCGATTAGGACTATTGTATGAGAGAGGAGCGGATATGGTGATAAGCATGATAGGGGTGTTAAAATCAGGTGCTACTTATGTTCCTCTGGACACTTCTCTACCTCCTAATCGCCTGGATTTTATTTTGAAAGATGCTGAGATAAACTACATTATTCACAGTGATTCTTCTTTATTAAAAGAATTACCCTGTGATGCATATACTTTTTTAAATGTCCAAAAATCTTTAGAATATTCTATTGATGCATATAATTCAAAAAGAAGTATAGTATCTGATACCTATATAATGTATACCTCCGGAACAACTGGTACTCCAAAAGGTATAGTGATTAGTGACGAAAATGTAATAACGCTTATCAATGATAAAGAGAGTTCAATCGCTATCCATCCATCAGATCGGGTATTGCAATGGTCAAATTATGCTTTTGATGGTTCTACATACGAGATTTTTGGAAGCCTTTTAAATGGTGCATCATTGTATTTGATCCCAGGTTCTATAGCTTCTGATGTTGATGCTTTAACTCGGGTTATTAGTAAAAATCAACTAAGCGTAGTTTTTATAACTACAGCGTTATTTAATTCTTTTGCAGATTATGACTTGTCAAGATTGTCCAGTTTAAGAATATTATTATTCGGGGGTGAAAAGGTTTCTGTTGGCCCAACAAGAAAAATAGCATCGGCTTTAGGCCAAGAAAGACTACTTCACGTATATGGCCCGACCGAAACTACTGTATATGCAACTTGTTACCCAATTTGCGATATTCCTGATAATGCGGGGACAATTCCTATTGGGGGTCCGCTTACCAATACAAGTCTTTACGTTTTAGATACGAATATAGAATTAGCTCCAATGGGTGTAGTTGGCGAATTATGTATTGGAGGGACAGGTTTAGCTAAAGGGTATTTGAACCGACAAGAATTAACCGCAGAGAAATTTGTAGTTCACCCTTTTAAACCAGGAGAACGTTTATATAGAACGGGAGATTTAGCCCGATGGTTATCTGGCGGAAATATAGAATTTATTGGGCGTAAGGATAATCAGGTTAAAATTAGAGGGTATCGTATAGAATTAGAAGAGATAGAAAGTGTACTGTCTTCTGTAGAAGGTATTCAGAGTTGTTGTGTATTAGCACAAGAAGATGCTAATGGCAGTAAACGTTTGGTAGGATATGTGGTTGTAGAAGGAGAGTTGATTAAGGAAGAATTACAACAAAAATTACACTCTGGATTGCCAGAGTATATGGTTCCTCAATTATGGGTCGAATTAGAAGAAATACCTTTAACCAGCAATGGTAAGATTAATAAGAAAAAACTACCTGTTCCTGATCTATCTTTGTTATCCTCAAAAGAATATGTTGCCCCTCGTAATGAGATAGAAGAGCAATTAGCTTTGATCTGGAAGGATTTATTGGGGATTGACAAGATTGGAGTGTATGATAATTTCTTTGAGTTAGGAGGACATTCATTACTCGTAGTAAAACTCATCTCCCGATTAAAAGATCAGGGGCTTCAAGCAGGAGTTCGTGATATCTTTGCCAATCCAACAATTGGAACATTAGCATTGCGATTAGGAGTTGCTGCCCCGAGTTATGAGATTCCTGCCAATGGTATCACTACAGATTGCGAGAAGATTACTCCCGATATGGTCCCGTTACTTGATTTTAGCCAGGAGGAGTTGGATATGGTTGTAGATCATATTGAAGAAGGCGTTGCTAATGTCCAGGATATGTATCCGCTTTCTCCACTGCAAGAGGGGATGTATTTTCATCATTTGATGAGTGATCAGAGTAATGGAGATCCTTACATATTATTTAATTTGTTGTCTTTTGATAGCCTGGATAAACGTTCACAATTTATAGAAGCACTCCGCTATGTGATTACACGTCATGATGTACTTCGAACTTGTATTTTGAGCGAAGGGCTACCTCATGCTGTTCAGGTAGTTCTAAGAGAGGTTAAGCTTCAAGTATCAAAATTATCTTTTTCTTCATCGCAAAATGTAAAAGAAGAACTAGAATCAATAATTGATTCTGGGAAACATTGGATGGATTTATCAAAAGGGCCATTGTTACAGTTGCAAACTGCTGATGATACAAGTAATGGTCGTTTCTTCTTACTATTTAAACAACATCATGTAATAATAGATCATGTTGGTTTGGAGAAGATAATAGAAGAGATTGAAATGTATTTGTCTGGAGACACGGTTAATTTTACTCAACCGGTTTTATATCGCGATTTTATAGCACATGTTTTACATCAACAAGCGACTAATGATAGCGAATCTTATTTCCGTTCACGTTTAGGAGATATAACAGAACCTACTTTTCCTTTTGGTTTGTCTGATACATTGGGAGATGGTAGCGATATACAGGAAGCAACTAAGATGCTTTCTTCAGGAATATCTGCTCAAGTTCGTTTACTATCTCGCAAATTAAAGATAAGCCCAGCCGTAATTTTTCATGCCGCTTGGGGTATTGTGATAGGTAGATGTAGTAATAAAGAGTATGCCGTTTTTGGAACTTTGTTTTCAGGACGACTACAGGGATCATTGGGGGCAGATCAGTCTTTAGGGTTGTTTATTAATACGCTCCCCGTGATACTACATTTAGATCATAGTGTATCAGAATATTTAGATGATGTAAAACAAGAGTTACAAGGTTTAATGCCTTACGAGCAAACACCATTATCTAATATTCAACATTGGAGCGGTGTTTCTAATGAGACTCCTCTGTTCAGCGCATTGTTAAATTATCGTCATTCAGAACCCCAATCTATATCAGATAATGTGGGTATTGATTTAGGAATAACACTTCAGGTAGACAAAGAACGTACAAATTATCCATTTGATTTGAGTATTGACGATTACGGGGATGATTTTGGTTTAACAGCCTGTATAGATGGGATTGAGCCGGATCGGGTTATTGCATACATGGAGACAGCTTTAATAAAGCTTCTTGAGGAGATTGAATGCCCAAATAACGTTGAGGTGAGTAGTTTGAGTATTTTGGCAGATGAAGAACTACAGGTATTAAATAGTTTTAATGTTACAGATATTGGCAATCTTCAGGATAAAACTATTCTGGATATATTCGAAACACAAGCACAACAGACTCCTGATGCAGTGGCAGTTGTTTACCAAAACGAAAAGATCACTTATGGAGAATTAAATGAAAAATCAAATCAATTAGCACATTATATAGGTAATCAAAACATTTTTGAGAGTACTTTAATCGGAGTTTGCGTGTCTCGTTCTATAGAAATGATAGTTGGTGTTTTAGGAGTTTTGAAATCAGGAAATGCCTATGTTCCAATTGACCCGGAATATCCTTTGAATCGAATTTCTTATATCATTGAAGACGCTAAGCTTGATCTTATAATAAGTACTACTTCAGATATAAAACAATTAGGTATTAAAGAGGAAGTAAAATACATATTGTTAGATAGAGATCACGAATTAATTACCAAAGAGACCACTATAGCACCAGGAATAAAATTGACTCCCGAAGATTTGGTATATGTGATTTATACGTCAGGAACAACAGGTAAACCAAAAGGAGTTGCTGTAACTCATCTAGGTTTATACAATGTGTCATTGAGTTGGCAAAAAGAGTATGATTTGGATGAGAATACTCGTTTGTTACAGATAGCCAGCTTTTCTTTTGACGTATTTACCGGAGATCTTTGTCGTAGTTTATTATTTGGAGGGCAGATGATTATTTGTCCTGGCGCTATTCGCTTTGATCTTCAAGAACTGTATAAATTAATGGCTAGCCATAAGATCAATATAATGGAAGTAACACCTTCGTTAGGAATCCCATTAATGGATCATATCTATGATAATGAATTAGATTTTGAATGGCTTAAACTCTTTATTTTAGGATCTGATGTTTGTACTACTGTCGATTTTTGCAAATTAGAAAGTCGATTTGGAAAACAAGTAAGGATCATAAACAGTTATGGAGTTACAGAAGCTACCATTGATAGTTCTTATTATGAGGCCGAAGATCTAAATAGCCTAGATAACTTGACTAATGTTCCTATTGGTAAACCTATGGGGAATACTCATTTTTACATTTTAGATGCTTTTAGAAATGTATTGCCTATAGGTGTTATAGGAGAACTATATATTGCAGGACCAGGTCTGGCAAAAGGATATTTACATAAAGAAGAACAGACAAAAGAGAAATTTGTTTCAAATCCATTTGTAGAAGATACTTTAATGTATCGTACAGGAGATTTAGCACGTTGGTTACCTGATGGAAATGTAGAATTTATTGGTAGAGGAGATACACAGGTTAAAATTCGAGGATATCGAATCGAGTTAGGAGAGATCGAGAATGTATTAGCATCTTATGAAGCTGTTATAAATTGTTGTGTTTTAGCTAAAACCGATACGCACGGAAATAATCGCCTTGTAAGCTATGTTGTTTTAAAAGAGAGTCTGGATAAACAGGCTATAGAAGAGTATTTAAAAGAAAGCATACCAGAATATATGGTTCCGCGTATTTGGGTAGAGTTAGAGAAAATGCCTTTAACACTTAATGGCAAGATAGATAAGAAATCGTTACCCGATCCCGATAATTTGGAGTTATCAACCCAGGAATATACTGCCCCTGGTAATGAACTGGAAGAACAATTAGTAGATGTTTGGCAAGAGCTTTTAGGAATAGAACGAATAGGAGTGTATGATAGTTTCTTTGAATTGGGAGGGCATTCTTTATTGGTAACAAGATTAGTTTCCATAATTCGCAAGGAATTGAATATCGAAGTTTCTATTCGTGATATTTTTGAACACACCAACATACATGAATTGGCTCTTCATTTAAAACAACAATCAGTAGGTGTTTTACTACCCGAAATTGTGATTCAACAACGTCCGGATCGTATTCCTTTATCATTTAGCCAGGAACGTTTATGGTTCTTAGATCAGTTAGAAGGCAGTGTTGCATATCATATTCCTATAGTACTACGATTATCTGGTAGCCTGGATATCGATATATTAGAAACCTGTTTTAGAACTATTGTATCTCGTCATGAGGTATTACGAACAATGATTCATTCTGAGGAAGGTATAGGTTACCAGGAGATTGTTGATTCGGATGCTTGGAAACTGGATCGAGATATGGATCAATCAGACGTTTCATTAGAAAATTCTATAGCATCTTATTTAACCACCCCATTTGATTTGTCGAAGGATTATAAATTCAGGGCTTGTATTTATGATCTGGGATCAGATCGTTATGTCTTGGCCGGAGTTTTTCATCATATAGCCAGCGATGCATGGTCAGAGGATATATTGGTAGCAGAATTTGCAGAGCTCTATAGTGCATATCAGGAGAACCTTACGGTAGCTTTACCAGAGTTATCATTACAATATTCGGATTATGCGATTTGGCAACGCAATTATATAGAAGGCGAAATATTAGAGAGCCAGTTGTCTTATTGGGAAAAGAAGTTACTAGGAGTTACACCTTTGGCACTGCCAACAGATTATGCTCGCCCATCAGTGCAGAGTACAGAAGGAGCAACCTTTAACTTTGAGTTAGACAAAAAGTTAAGTGATTCAGTTACCGAATTATGCCAAGAAGAAGGGGTTACCTTATTTATGGTGATGCTATCCGCTTTTAAAGTTTTATTATATAAATATAGTGGCCAGTCTGATATTTGTGTGGGAACTCCCATAGCTAATAGAACTCAATCAGAGCTAGAAAATATGATTGGGTTTTTTGTTAATACATTGGCATTGCGAAGCAATTTAAAAGATACTGCTGGTTTTAATGAATTGCTACAAGAAGTAAAGAGTACAACACTAGAGGGATATGACCATCAATTGGCTCCTTTTGAAAAAGTAGTAGATCGGGTAGTCAAAACTAGGGATATGAGCATGAATCCACTGTTTCAGGTGCTGTTTACACTGCAAAATATATCTACAGAAGCAGATTTAGTAATGCATGGTATAACTATGTCGCCTTTTGAATATGAAGGAAACACTTCACAATTTGATTTAACCATTAACATAACAGAAGAAGTTACTGGTATTTCATTTAATGTAGAATATTGTACAGCTTTATTCAAGAAAGAGACTGTAGCGCGTATGTTGATGCACTATCAAGAACTATTACATAACATTGTAGCTAATCCATCAGAGAAAATCGGAAGCCTTTCTATGTTGAGAAAAGAAGAAAAATCTCAATTGGTAGATGCATTCAACGCTACAGATGTTTCTTATGATCAAAATAAAACCATTGTAAGTCTATTCGAAGAACAAGCCAATAAAACTCCAGATGCTGTTGCTCTAATCTTTAAAGGTAAGCAGCTAACATATAAACAACTTAATGAACAATCGAACCGTTTGGCATATCATTTAAGGGATGCGTATAGCCTGAAAGCAGATGATATTGTCGGTATTTTATTAGATCGATCCGATTGGGCTGTGATTTCAATTTTAGGGATATTAAAAGCTGGTGCAGCCTATGTTCCTATTGATACCAGTTATCCAACATCTCGAAAATCATATATTGTAGAGGATAGCACTCCTAAGGTTTTGATTACAGATTCCGAACATCTTTTTGATAGTATAGAGTTTAATGTAAATATATTTTCGATAGATGTAGAATTAGAAGAACTACTTGGCGACGCAGAATTATTGACTAATCCTTCTTTTATATCTTCTCCAAAAGATCTAGCATATATTATTTATACTTCAGGAAGTACAGGTAAGCCTAAAGGAGTAATGATAGAACATAGCAATATAACTAACTACGTTTTATATGGTTTATCAGCATATCGATCAGAAACAGGAAATCATAATTTCCCATTGTTTACCTCTTTGGCTTTTGATTTAACACAAACCAGTGTTTTTCTCAGTTTACTAACCGGAGGTACCCTGTTTGTTTATGAAAAAGAAGCAATAGAATCTTTACCCTCAATTTTGAAGACTAAAGAAATTACCTCTATTAAATTAACACCGTCTCATTTGTCATTTTTTGAGGATATAGAGTATGCTCATTTGAAACGCATTATTATAGGTGGAGAAGCCTTAAAAGGATCGCATATAGATCTGTTAGGACCACTGGATAGCTCGGTTAAAGTATTTAACGAATATGGTCCAACCGAAGCTACTGTAGGCTGTTCTGTTATAGAAGTTAGTACATGTGATACTTCTTTATTGTCTGTGCCCATTGGAAAACCTATAGACAACACCCAAATCTACATACTAGATGATATGCAACAACTGTTACCGATTGGAGTAATAGGAGAATTGTGTATTGGAGGAAATGGACTGGCAAGAGGATATCTGAATAAGGAAGAACTAACACAAGAGAAATTTATATCCAATCCATTTGTAGAAGGAGAACGTTTGTATAGAACAGGAGACTTAGCAAAGTGGTTACCCGATGGAAATATTGAGTTTATTGGTCGAAAAGATGATCAGATTAAGATTAGAGGATATCGTATCGAATTAGGAGAGATAGAAAATGTTTTGAGCCAGGAAATAGATATTCTCGAATGTTGTGTGTTATCAAAACCAGATGCTGAAGGAAATCACCGTTTGATCGGATATGTAATTAGCGAAAATGATTTTGATAAAGATAGATTACAATCCTCATTGCTACAGAAACTACCTGGTTATATGGTACCAGGTCTTTGGGTTGCTCTTGAAACGATGCCTCTAACAAGTAATGGTAAGATAGATAAAAAAGCATTACCTGATCCTGAACTGATCGATATTGCCACAGCTAATTATATCGAACCTCAAGAAGAAATGGAAATCCAGTTAGCTGCAATCTGGAAAGAGCTATTAGAGGTAGAACGAGTAGGGATTCAGGATGACTTTTTCTCTTTAGGAGGACACTCCCTGCTTGCTACTCGTTTGGTATCAATGATTCGAAAAAAATTGAATATTGAAATAGCAATTATCGATGTTTTTGAATATCCGATATTATCAGATTTGTCAGAGTATGTAGATTCTCAATCCCGAGGCGGAAGTATACTGCCAGAAATTGTTGCCAGAGAAAGCAATGTAAAGATTCCACTATCATTTAGTCAGGAACGATTATGGTTCCTAGATCAATTGCAAGGAAGTGTAGAATATCATATTCCGTTTACCCTTCGTTTTACAGGAGATCTGGATACTTCAATATTAGAAAATGCTATTCAAGAAGTAATTTCTCGTCATGAAGTTTTACGCTCTGTTATTGAAGCTGAAGAAGGAATAGGATATCAAAAAATAAAGCCTGCTACTAATTGGTCTATGGATTTGGTTTCGGTCGAAAATGAGGAGATCATTCCTGAAAAACTAGAATCATTTATCGATACTCCATTCGATATGGCAGCCGATTATATGTTTAGAGCTTGCTTATATCAATTAGATAAAAACGATTACATATTCTGCGGAGTTCTTCATCATATAGCAAGCGATGGATGGTCTCAGGGTATTTTGATAAATGAGTTTACTCATATATATAGTGCGTTACAAAAAGGTCAATCATTTACTTTACCTGAGTTACCAATACAATATGCAGACTATGCGATATGGCAGCGAGAATACATAGAAGGTGAAATCCTGGAGGAACAGTTATCGTTTTGGGAAACCAGGCTTCAGGGAGTTCCTCCTTTATTATTACCTACCGATTATGATCGTCCTTCAGTTCAAAGTGTTGAAGGAGCATCTGTTAACTTCGAATTAGATGCAAAAACAACTGAAGCCATAAAAGAATTTTGTAATGAAGAAGGAGTAACCCTGTTTATGTTCTTGTTATCGGTCTTCAAGGTATTGCTTTATAAATATAGTGGTCAGGATGATATCTGTATAGGAACACCTATTGCAAACCGAACGCAAGCAGAATTAGAAGGGTTGATAGGCTTCTTTATCAATACATTAGTGCTCAGAAGTGATCTAAGTGATAATCCAGAGTTTAGAGAGCTATTGCAGCAAATAAAATCAACAACACTCAAAGGGTATGACAATCAATTAGTGCCTTTCGAAAGAGTTGTAGATCGCGTTGTAAAAACTAGGGATATGAGTATACCTCCTCTATTTCAGGTAAAATTTATGTTAGAGAATACTCCCGAATCAGAAGATTTACATCTCGAAAATTTGGAAATCAACTCATATGAGTATGATGCTGAGTTTTCTCCATTGGATATATCTTTAAATGCAGTGGAGTCAGGAGACGGTCTATACTTTAATTTTGAGTATAGTATTGCGTTGTTTGCCAAAGAAACGGTACAAAGAATGGCATTGCATTACAAGGAGTTAATACAGAATATACTGGTATCTCCATCATCTAATATAGGAAGCTTAACTATGCTATTAAATGAAGAGTCTTCAATACTGTTAGATGTATTTAGTAGGTCTAATACCACTTCAGTTTCTTATGGAGAGGATAGTACATTAGTCTCGTTATTCGAAAAACAAGCCGCCGAAACACCAGAGGCAATTGCAGTAGTTTTTGAAGATAGAAAGTTGACATATAAAACCTTAAATGAAAAATCAAATCGTTTGGCACGTCACCTAAGAGAGAACTACGAGTTAAATTCTGGTGATTTGGTAGGAATACAATTAAACCGTTCTGACTGGTCTGTTATTTCAATGCTGGGTGCTATGAAAGCGGGAGCTGCCTACGTTCCGATTGATGTAGAATACCCTGCTTCGCGAAAAGCGTTCATTATTAAAGATACACAGCTAAAAGTGTTAATCATAACTTCAGAAAAATTATTTGATAGCATAGAACTTAATGTGCCGGTTTTTTCAATTGATATAGAGCTAGATGATTTATCTCAAGAAAAGGCATATCTACAAAACCCTGATTATTCTGTAACACCTGGTGATTTAGCGTATTTGATTTATACTTCGGGGAGCACCGGGCAACCAAAAGGAGTGATGATCGAACATGGGAGTATTGTCAATACCATATGTTCTCAGATTGATGCATTTTCGATTACCGCAGATGATCGCTGCCTTCAGTTTGCAAATCCGTTTTTTGATGCTTCTGTATGGGAAATTTACATTGCTCTTCTGGGAGGTGCTAGTTTACATATACCATCAGAAGAAGAAAAAGCAGATACGGTTTCTTTTGCAAAATTTATGAAAAAGCATGAGGTAACATTTGCCACATTGCCACCTGCTTTTTTACAATTATTAGAAAGCGATAGCCTTCCGACCATAAAAACCTTGGTAACAGCAGGAGAAACTATACCATTAGAAGTTGCTAAAGCCTTTTCTGATTCCTGTAAATATATAAACGCTTATGGTCCAACCGAAACCAGTATTTGTGCAACAACTTTTGAAGGAGATATTACAGGAGGTAGTGTTCCTATAGGAAAACCGATCACGAATGCGAATACTTACATTTTAGATGCAGATATGAATTTGGTACCAGTTGGCGTTCTAGGAGAGCTATGTATTGGAGGCCCAGGTTTGGCCAGAGGATATCTTAATCGTGAAGAATTAACAAATGAAAAGTTTGTAGATCATCCTTTTGCAGAAGGGGAGCGATTGTATAAAACCGGGGATTTAGCTCGATGGTTAGCAGATGGTAATATCGAATTTATAGGAAGAAAAGATGATCAGGTAAAAATAAGAGGATATCGTATAGAGTTAAGCGAGATCGAAAGAGTACTTCTAGAAAAAGAAGAGATCCAGCATTGTTGTGTGATAGTAAGAGGTAATACAATTGATACCAGAAGTTTAATAGGCTATGTCGTTGCACAGGAAAATTATGATACCAGAGACATCAACGATTACCTAAAAGAAAGACTTCCAGAATATATGATACCTGGGGTATGGGTCTCTATGGATGTATTGCCGATAAACAGAAATGGTAAAATCGATAAAAAAGCTTTACCAAGTCCAGAAGTTTCTGATATATCTAAAGCAGAATATGTGGCACCACGAAACGATACAGAAGTAAAATTAGTTGCCCTATGGGAAGAGTTATTAGGTATAGAAGGAATTAGTGTACATGATGATTTCTTTAATTTAGGAGGCCATTCTATCTTAGCAATACAATTGATATCTCGTATTAATTTGTTATTAAATACATCGCTTAGTGTTTCTGTTATATTCGAGAATCCTACCATTTCAAAGTTCGTTCAGAAGATGTCTTCTACAGACTTTTTTACGTATAAGGTCATGGTAACCCTACAAGAAAATGGGAGTAAAAAACCAATATTTTTTGCCCCTCCGGCTGCAGGTACTGTAGGTTCTTATTTACAATTATCCAAAGCACTTGGAGATAATCAACCAGTGTATGCGTTTCAATGCCCTGGATTAGACGGAAAATCAAAAACATCTGAATCTGTAGAAACCATGGCAGAAACGTTTATTACAGCAATGCAAGAAGTAGATCCAACAGGCCCTTATCGATTAGGAGGGTATTCTTTTGGAGGAGCTGTAGCACTCGAAATGGCATTACAATTAAGAAATAAAGGATTTGAGGTTGAAGAATTATTGATGATTGATGCTAAAATTCATGAAGTAAGTGATGAGATATATGAACAAATAGATGAAGCACAAAGATTCCGCGAATTACTTTACGAAGAAGTAGATGAGTTAAGAGAGATCTTCGATTCTGAGTTAACCAGATCAAAGTTAGCACTCGAAGGTAAATCTATACCCGAGCAGATCAATGTAATTTGTGAACTGGCCAGTGGCTCAGAATTTTCTGTAAGCGATGATGATATTAAAGGGCAATTAGAAGTTCTTTACAGCAATTCGACTTATAGATATATACCGAATCTCGATCAAAAACTGGATACTCAAATTACATTATTTAGAGCAATGTATGTTCCAAAAATATTGGCGAATTCAGAAATGGAAATGATAAATAATGATGAAACAGAATTTGATTATGGATTGCAAGAATATACAAGCAAGAAGGTGATAGTACATGCTATACCAGCTGTACATACCACAATACTAGAAGAGACACATGCAAAAGAAATTTCAGAGTTTCTTAGAATCGATAGCATAGTAGAAGTAGCTGATCAAATGATGTAATTTTTAATCCTCCATACCCAAAAAACTTTCCAATAGTAGTAGATAACTAATGAAGAAATATTTTTTATATGTAGGTCTGATAATGATTTCATTATTGGGTACCGATTTAACCGATTTTGCCTTAAGTATTTGGGTATTAAAGCAACCAGAGGGAACCATTACATCGTATTCGATGATATGGTTTTTTGAAGCAGCTCCTGCTGTTCTTTTGGCACCGTTTATTGGTAGTTTTGTAGATAGATGGAGTAAAAAGAAAATAATCATTTATGGGCAGATCATAACAGGTATAGGTAGCAGTATACTGATGTCACTTTTTTATTTCGAACATTTACAACCCTGGCATATTATGATAGTGTCAGGAATAGGTTCTATAGCCAGTATGTTTGTTTTTAGTGCTTTTTATGTTGCTACAACGGCATTAGTATCAAAGGATAAACTGATAAAGGCACAGGGAGTGTCAACCGCAATTTATGCTGCTATAAGTATTGGTGTTCCTGTAGTTTCTCCGGTATTATTCAAAATGATCGGTATGGAGCGCATATTTATGATTGATATCATCACTTTTTTGATCTCAATTCTTGCTTTTTTGATGATGCGATTTGTTGTTGTTGCCAAAACAGAAGAAGAATTCAATTTTAGGAATGATTGGAAACTAGTAAAAGAATTTCTAAAAGGGCGAAAAGGACTAAGATCATTACTGGGTTTTTTCTTTATAATAGGTTTTTTAATAGGACTGATCAAAGTACTATTTACACCTTTGATATTGGATTTTTCAAATGAGTACTATTTGGGCTTGGTATTATCTGTAGTAGGGATTGGTACTGTGATAGGAGGAGGAGTAATGAGTATGAGTAAAAAGATCAAGCATCCTGTTAAAACTATTTTCAATGTTAATATCCTGTTAGGTGTCATTCTTGGCTGCTTATGGATTAATGTTAACCTCTATGTTTTGGCTATTGGAGGAATGCTGGCTGTTCTTTTGTTTACCATTTCGGATATTATGAATAATGCTTTTTTTCAAGCTGTAGTCCCAACAAAAATGTTAGGAAGATTATCAGGATTTGTTGGATTAGTCATTGGGACTTCAGAGCCATTATCTTATATGCTATCGGGGGTCTTTGTAGATTATCTAAGCAATATTGTTTCTGATGTTTCTTACGAATTTTCAAGTCATTTCCCGGGAACCACAATCACAATTGCCATCATCCTAATCTTTACCATATCTGGAGTGACGTTAGCAATAGTTTCCTACTTGTTTCAAAGAAATAAGAGGATAAAAAACCTAGATGCTTTATACCAGGAAAAACTTAAGAAAGAATCAAAAAAGGCATCAGAACATAATAAAAATACAGCACATATCAATTCTCCTAGTATGAAGTGATGCTTTATCATAAACTTTTAAAATCAGTAACAATTCAATGAACGAATTTCAAGTAATACAGGAAAAACAAATTCTTGAACATATACCTATTCGAAATGGTATAACCAGGAAAGAATTTTACAAGGATTTTGTAAACAAAGGGAAACCGGTAGTTATTAGAGGAATGACTACAGGTTGGAATGCTTTAGAATGGGATGTAGATTATTTCAAAGCCAAAGAAACCGGAATTAAAATCCCTATTAAAGTAGGTAAAGTGAGCGAAGGTAGACGAGAAATGATGCGGATTAGTCAATATGTCGAATTGTTAGATGCCTATGAAAAAAACGTAAAACTTGGACTGGATGTCGACCCGGTGGGATACCTACATGATATTCCTTTTTTTTATATGTTTCCAGAGTATTTGGCAGATATATTACCTTTTCCAAAAGAATTGTTACCCGAGTGGTATTGGCTAAAATGGCAAAACTATATTCAATTTTTCATGGGAGCAACAGGAAGTCTCACTCCATTGCATTTTGATACGCTTTTAACTCATAATTTGTTTTTTCAGGTTGTAGGTAGAAAGCAATTCATCTTGATTGATGGGGCTCAAAAAGACCAGTGTTACATTAAAGGATGGAGATGGTCTAAGTTTGATCCCAAAAATCCGGATTATGAAAAATTTCCCAAAGCCAAAAATCTAAATATAAAAGAAGCGGTTTTAGAACCTGGGGATATTTTATATATGCCCTCAGGAATGTTGCATCAAGTACATGGGTTAAGTCAATCAATTTCTTTTAATATAGATTGGCACACCCCTAAAAGTGCTAAAAAAGGAGTGGGAACTTTATGGAAAGGAGCTCCTCTTAAAAATGTATACTATAATGCATTGGTCTATGCCGGATTACAACTCAAAGTTCCCGAAAAAAGCATATTTCCATTATACAAGTCATACCTAAATTATATCAGTTAATATTTAATATAAAAGAAATGAGTACAAAAGTATATCTTAAACCTAATGTTGTTATTGAACCTTTATTTGATAATTGGTATGCCTGGAGTCATTTGATTTCTCCTGCTACAGGAGCAATGAATGTAGTAGGGCGACATTTAAAAATAATGAGCTCTTATATCCAGGCCCCTGCTGCACACGCAGCAGCAGTTAAAAATCCAAAGATGCTGGGAGGACCTTTTATCGATTATAGAGGAAAGCGTGTTGATGAAATAAAAAACCTTAAAGAAGAAACTTTACAAAAACAAAAAGACTTGATTGCATTTAATGATGCCGTTAAAGAATTAGATGCATTACTAAAAAGTAAAGCCAAAGGTTTTTCGTTAGAACCATTATATGATGAAGTACCAGAAATATTACAAGGATATGTCGAGTTAATTTATGATTTGAATAACCAACCTTCTTTTAGGTTTTTTGAATCTCTGTTATATAAGAGTAAATTTTATAATCCGGATTCGCAAAGTATTTTGCTGTGGATCACAGAGAATGATGAACGCCCTTTCGTATTAAGTACACCCCGATTACCCGATAGTAATCAGGTGCATTTAGATATTCCTTTTGATCATGAAGGGTTAGATAAACTAAGTAAAATGAAACGAATACCGGGTTCTGTAAGTGAAGTAAAAGAGCTATTGGGGATATCAAAAGAACAGGAAGAAGTATTTGATACTTTTTTCACAACAGAATCTCCCAAAGAATACAATCAATATACTGGTGATAAAGTGCGTATGCGTTATTTTGGTCATGCAAGTATACTTGTAGAGACAAAAGATATTTCTATCATGTTAGATCCTGTAATAAGTTATTATGGATATCATCAAGATGTTTCACGCTTTTCTGATATGGATCTACCCGAAGTAATTGATTATGTTTTGATCACTCACAATCATCAGGATCATATATTATTTGAAACGTTGATCCCGTTGCGTCATAAAATCAAAAATATTGTAGTTCCCAGATCTTCAAATGGTAGTTTACAAGATCCAAGCTTAAAATTAATGTTACAAGCCATTGGTTTTGAAAATGTCATTGAAATTGACGAAATGGAAGCTATTAACTTTAGTGACTGCACTATCACAGGAGTACCTTTTATTGGAGAACACTCAGATTTAAATATACAATGTAAAATATGCCATCATGTTGCTGTAGGAGATTTTAAAATGCTTTTTGTTGCAGATTCTTGTAATGTGGCTGCAAAATTATATGAACATGTACAGGCAGTGCTTGGAGATGTTGATGTGTTATTTTTAGGAATGGAGTGCGACGGAGCTCCTTTATCCTGGCTATATGGGCCATTGTTAACAGAAGCGATAGATAGAGATAAGGATTTTTCTAGAAGACTGGCCGGATCAAATTTTGAAAGAGGAAAAGCACTTGTTGAAGCATTTAGCCCAAAAGAAGTATATGTTTATGCAATGGGGCAGGAACCTTGGCTGGAATTCATAAGTAGTATCAAATACACAGATGAGTCTAACCCTATTATTCAATCTGATAAATTAGTTCAGTACTGTATGGATAGAAATATAATATCCGAGCGATTATTTGGCGAAAAGGAAATTTTGTACAACAAGATCCAAGAGTCTAAAAAGGTGTTAGAGTCCGCATAAAATAAGGTACAATACCTGCAAAAAACCCTTTGTTATAATTTTCTGTAATCGTTTTTGATAAAATGATTAGAGTGTAGAACATACTTTATTTGGTTATTCTATGTATAGAAAAATAGCACTTTTTATGGGCTAATCGATAAACAAATTGATTAGCCTTTTTAAAAAATTGAAAAAAATGAATCATTTCTTTATTGCCAAGCCTAAAATAATAGCTATTCCATTTGCCGGAGGTAATCAATATAGTTTTAAAACTATCGAACAACACATTCAAAAAGATATAGAATGGATTACCGTAGAGCTTCCGGGAAGAGGAGGAAGGTTTGGTGAGCGGCCGTTAGATGCAATACATCTAATGGTTGAGGATCTTTTTGATCAAATATTACCTCATATAAAAGAAGGACCATACATGATTTATGGGCATAGTATGGGAACGATACTAGGGTATGAGCTAACCAAAAAAATAGTTGAAGCTAAAATGAGATTACCCAAATGTCTTTTTTTTACAGGACGTTCTGCTCCATCGGTTTTGACCAAAAAGAAAAGATCAATACTCCCTAAATCTTTATTTTGGAAAGAAGTATATGATATAGGCGGGGTACCGGCAGAAATTTTAGAGAATAAGGACCTCTTGGATCTCTATTATCCAATACTAAAATCTGATTTCAAGGCAATAGAAGATTATGAGTATATAGCACAGAAGCAGCCTTTTTCTTTTCCTATATATGTTTGTATGGGTACAGAAGAAGTGGGAGAAAAGAATAATCAACAAACAATAGAAGAGATAATGGCTTGGGGTAATGAAACTGAATCTTTATATGGTCCAGAATTACTTGAAGGAGATCATTTTTTTATACTGAAATCTCCTCAAATAATTGCCCAGAAAATAATGAAAGCCTATAGAGCCAATTCGATTTTAACAACTTCTTTCAAATAAGCGTCGACAGTATTAATATAATATAAACACATGAAAGTTTTAAAGTTTGGCGGAACCTCATTAGGCTCTGCAGCATGTCTCGAGAAGGTAAGAGATATCATACTAAATATTGATGACTCAAAAATAGTAGTTTGCTCAGCAATGGCAGGGGTTACTAACATATTAGTAAAATTGGTAGAGGCGATAGAAGATAACCAAAAAGATAGAGGTAAAGAAATAGTATTGCAATTACAAGAGCATCATAAAAGTACAGTTGATCTATTAAGAATAGATGCTAAAGCTTCAAAAGTATTAAAAGAAAGTATAACCAGTATAGTAAAGGAGTTATCTTCTTTTATAGACAAAACTTTCTCTATAGAATTAAAAAATCAGATCGTAACATTTGGAGAGGTTTTATCGACGCATATTTTTTCGGCTTATCTGGCATCCATAGGTGTTAATAATACACTTTTAATGGCTCAGGACTTTATGTACACAGATGTGTCAGGAAGTCCAGATATTAATACAATACGTAAATGTCTAAACGATATTTTACAAACTCATAAAGAAGAAAAATTATTTATTACACAAGGATTTATTTGTAAAGATGTACAAGGTAGAGTTAATAATTTAGGACGTGGAGGTAGTGATTATTCAGGAACTATTATTGGTGCGGCATTGCAGGTAGAAGAAGTTCAAATCTGGTCAGATATTGATGGAGTTCATAATAATGATCCAAGGTATATAGATAATACCAGTTCGATTCCATTACTATCTTATCAGGAAGCTTCTGTTTTAGCCAGTTTTGGAGCTAAAGTGCTTCATCCGCAAACGGTTAAGCCTTTGGTAGAGCTTAAGATACCCCTATACTTAAAAAATACCTTTGCGCCATCTGCTATAGGCACCAAAATAGGTGATAATATATCACCACCAGGAATTAAATCTATTGCAGTAAAGGATAATATGGTATGGCTAAAAATAAGAGATACACCCAAAAATGAGAACTATAGCCTATTTGATAAAGTATTTACTTTATGTAATGCATATCAATTTCCTGTTGTTATGATGGATAATGTAGAAAATGGATTGTCTTTGGTAATAGAAAAAACAGATAAAATATCAGAGTTTTTATATCAGCTTAAACAAGATTTTGACATAGATTTTGATTTACCATATAGTGTAATATGTATTGGAGGAAACTCTATTATGAAAGACTCAAATAGGAGGAATGTCTTTGATGCATTGGGAGTTATACCAATTAGAATGATTTCTTTTGAGTCGGCAGGCAGTTATGTACTTCTATTGGTAAAGACAGAAGAAAAAGTTAATATAATGCAACAATTGCATCAAAAACTTTTTCATGAGCATGTGGAGTTGGATATGGTATAATTAGAATTTAATAAGTGAATTGTTTTATTCTGATTCAAAATTGAATAGTGATATCATATCCTTCAAGATGTTCTTTATGTTTATAAAAGATTGTAGAAATGTAGAAATAAATGTAACCCCTGTTTTCTAACTAATTTAGAGCGAAAAAATAACATTTTTATGAGCAATTCAGAAAAATATTTCCTTGTTAATCAAATGTTATTTGTCGGTTAAATAATATCATGATGAGAATGTTTTTTTAACGCTGTTTATTAATGATTTAAAAATCTTTGTTGATTGCGTTCTTTTTAAGTGCGGTTTTGCCATAAGCATCTTGTTGGTTAAGATTTGTACATTTGAAATGGCCTTAGGAAATGACGTATTCGTATAAGCTAAATACTATAACTACCCCATTGTTTTTATTGTGAAAATATTGATTAAGTGAAATTATTGTTCTGCCTAATTGATCTATTTTAAAAAATTATTTTTCAATAATCTTAATTCATAAAAACCTTACCAAAAAGGAATTGTGAATCACATGAAAAGCTATATCCTCAATTAAATAAACCTATATACCCTTAAAACCTTAGAATATGTGTATTAGTAAACCTGATCAATGGTATGTGCTATATGTAAAGGCACGCCATGAAAGAAAAATAGAAAGCCTATTGAATGAAAATCAAATAGAGACATTTTTACCATTGGTTAAAACAGTTCGAGAATGGAGTGATCGAAAAAAAGAGATAGAAATGCCATTGTTTCCCTCCTATATTTTTGTGAAAATTAATTTAAAGAAAGATACACATAAAGTGTTGTCTGTAAAATCGTATTGCTTTTTCATTCGTTTCGGAAAGGAATTTGCCAAGGTTCAGGAATATGAAATAAACTCAATTAAACTTCTTATAAATATGAATGTGCCTATAAAAGTTGAAAATTATGTGCCACTATTAAAAGTAGGCGAATATAGAAGAATAGACAAAGGTGCGCTAAAAGGTTTAAACTGTGAAATCATCAAAGCCGATAATGAAAATAAAGTCGTAGTACGTATTGATTCTATTAAACAAAATATTGTAGCGACAGTACCATCATCTTGTATTTCTGAAGTTGTAGCTTAAAGGAATTTTGATGCTATAAAAGCTCAAAAAGTATAAACATCATGATGGTCTAATTACTTTCATCTCATATACAAATAGTATATATGAACAAATAAGGAAATGACTTCTATCATTCTTCAATTTCCATATTTATAAAATTATTTTGGTGATAAATATCACATTACCAAGTAATTATGCGCTACGTTATAGCTTCGTTGCCGAAGATTGTGTGATCATCAAATGCATAAACAAATCAAATAACAATCAAAAAACTAAAAAATGAACTCACTTAAAGAATACCATTTATCAGAAACATCAAAAATAGTTTCACCTTCAATACCGGGAGAAAAATCAAAAGTTTTATTAGATCTGCAAAAAGATATAGAAAGTAGTGTGGTTTCTTATCCTAGAAGTATGCCCATAGCTATAAAAAGAGCTAAAGGAAGTATAATAGAGGATGTAGATGGAAACCAATTTATAGATTTTTTTAGTGGATGTGGTGTTTTAAATGTAGGGCATAGTAATGATTTTGTTTTAGAATATGTAAAACAACAGCAATCAGAATTGATTCATGCTTTAGATTTTCCTACAGAAAATAAACTTTTATTAATCCAAAAAATAATTAATCATTTACCGAAAAACATTAGAGAAGAGTATAAAGTGAGTTTTGGTGGACCCACGGGTTCTGATGCTGTTGAAGCGGCAATTAAGTTAGCAAAAATCAAAACAGGTAGAGATGGTATAATTGCTTTTACAGGAGGTTATCACGGAATGACTTCTGGAGCTTTGGCGGTGACTTCGGATACGTTTTTCAGAAATAATTTAACATCCCTGATGCCAAATGTTCATTTTGCACCTTATAATTATCCTTACAGAAGTACATCAAATAATAAAAATGAGATAGATGGTATAGCTTATTTTAAAAATATACTTACCAATGGTCATTCTGGAATATCTAAACCAGCTGCAATTCTTATAGAACCCATTCAGGGTGAAGGAGGAAATATTGTTCCAGAAGATGGCTATTTAGAGGAGTTGGTAAGAATTGCACATGAAAATGGTGTACTGGTAATATTTGATGAGATACAGTCTGGTTTTTTTAGAACCGGCAGTTTTTTAGAATTTATGAATACCAATGCAATACCGGATATCATCACTTTTTCTAAAGGTTTTGGAGGAATTGGGTTTCCAATTTCTGGACTAATCTATAAAAAAGAAGTCGAAGCTTGGGGACCTGCCGCACATATAGGAACTTTTAGAGGAAACCAAGTTAGTATAGCTGCAGCAAGAGGAGCCTTTGATTTTATTGAAGCAAACAATATAGAAGAGCACACTATATTAATAGGTTCCTACTTATTAGAGAAATTACAGGAATTAGAAAAAGAAAATCCATTTATAGGAGAAGTAAGAGGGAGAGGAATGATGATTGGAGTAGAATTTGTAAAAGATAAAAAAAACAAAGAACCTTTTCCAGAATTCATAAAGAAATTCAGATTTCAATGTTTTCAAAGAGGTTTGTTGTTTGAAGTAGGAGGACATTATAATAATGTACTACGACTAGTTCCTCCATTGGTTACTACTTATAATATTGTAGATGCTGCAATAGCTATTATGAAAGAAGCTATAGCTGTTTGTATGGAAGAATATTTAGAATCTACTCTCGTCTAAATCCTAATACTACTTAATAACAATATTATTTATAAAATAGGTTAGATGGACAGTATTTTTTCATTTTTAATCCCTCAGAGCTATTACGTATAAAATTAGTGGTGTATGTGAATCAGGATTGAAATAAAGGATGATCATGATATGGTGAAAAGATTAATTTGAAATAATTTAGATTATCTGAAAAATAAAAAACTGAAGATTGCCAATTTGAGTTTGTTGATGATAATTTGAAATTAAGGAGGCTAAAAACTACTTTTGGTTTACCTTAATAGAATATTTATGAATATTTTCAAAAGTTAAAATTGGGAAGTGCTATGTATTGGGATAGCACAAATTTTACTTTATAACATACATTCAATAATAATAAGATAATACCTTTGATAACTCCATTTTATTTATTTTTATGGAAAAAGAAGTACATCACTTTTTAAAAGTGAGAGCCATTAATGAACTATTCGACACGGTATTTTCAAAACTATTTGATCTAGTGTCTATTACTAAGTTTGAAAAGATTTGAGAATGCATTCGATAAATATTTTTTTTACGTCTTTTAAAGAACCACTAGAGCACAGTATTTTTTCAGATTATTTATCATTACTATCTCCTGATTTAAGAAAAAAAAATTCGCGATACCTTCGTTGGCAAGATAGACATGCGCATTTGTTCGGACGATTACTGTTGATTAAGGCATTAAAGAGTTGTGATATAGAAAATAACATTTGGGATCTTATTGCCTATAGTTCACACAAACGACCATATTTAACCTTGAATGGGTATGATTTTAACATATCTCATTCTGGTGATTATGTGATTTGCGCAATAGGAAAAAATGTCAGACTTGGTATTGATATTGAAGAACACCGAAAGAGAAATATAAAAGATTTCAGGAATTTAATGACTCCTAATCAGTGGAATGAAATTAACAGTGCAAGTTGCCCATTACAAACGTTTTATAAATATTGGACTATTAAAGAAAGTGTGATTAAGGCAGATGGTCGAGGGTTTTATATACCTCTGAATGAACTTGAAGTGAGGAATAACACCGTTCAATTTGAGGATAATTTATGGTTTGTGAACGATTTTGTATTCACTAGAAAGTATAGTGTAGCATTAGCAACCAATCAATTATCAACATTTAGAATGCATGATATAAACTTTTATAATACCAATTCTGATTTGAATTTACCCATAAGAAAAATATCAGATTTTTAGTTTAGGCGAAAAAGAAAAAATAAGCATAGCCTTAGTTACGGTTATTTTTTATGTTGAAGCATTAAGTAAAAAGACATGTTTTTATTGGGTAAATTCAAGTTATAAATGGTATAACTCCCATATGATTTAGTTCGATTTATATCATTTATTGATTTTCAACCTTTTAATCTGGGTTTAATAATTTCAGAAATTCATACAACATAGATAGTTGAAATAATCCCACTTTTTATTGGGATTTTAAGTCTAATATCTCTAAGCTTGCTTCTGAAGTTTAGAAATTGTTTTCAATTAAATACCTCGTAAGGCTATCCCAGAGATATTTATTTTATTTTTCTGTATCACTCACTCATCATATCAACACTTAGAACCGTTCTAAAACCCAGATGCTCAAGCGAAGAGTCCATACTAGTAGCCATTCGCGCACTATTACGATAACTGGCACAATAAGAGTCACTGCATAAAAAAGAGCCGCCTTTTATGACTTTTTCTCGCAAAGCAAGATTATTAGGATTATATGGTTTTATAGCACCTTTAGGGTTGTGAATTAACCCTTGTCGTTTTAATTGATTGTAATACCTTGTATTGTACCAATCTTGTGTCCATTCCCAAACATTTCCAGCCATGTCATAGAGGTGGTATGAATTAGGTGGATAAGAACGAACAGGAGCCTTATTTTCATAACCATCTAATTTAGTGTTTTGTAGTGGAAATTCTCCTTCCCATGTATTGGCATAACTACTTAAATCCTTGATGTCATTTCCCCAGAAAAAAATAGTATTTTTTTCTTTGCCCCGGGAGGCATATTCCCACTCGGCTTCGGTGGGTAATCTTCTTCCTGTCCATTCGCAATACGCCACAGCATCTTCATAAGCAATATGTACAACAGGATATTCGTCTTTTCCTTTGATAGAACTTTCTGGGCCTGAAGGGTGTTTCCAGCTAGCTCCAACCTGCCATGACCACCATTGAGAATAGTCAAAAAGATTAGAGACACTCTTTTTTGTTTTTTTGAAAATAAGCGAACCAGGTTGCAATATAGAATCATGAGGTTTAGGAGCATTGGGAGGTAACTGCTTTTTCATTTCTTCCCAATCAATCTCTCGTTCTGCTACAGTTATGTAGTTAGTAGCATCAACAAATTTTTTGAATTGTGCATTTGTGACTTCTGTTATATCCATAAAAAAACCATCTACAGAAACAGGATGAGCAGGAGTCTCATGTTTCATGATCATAGGATCATTTTTTACAGCCCCTTGGCTGAAACTCCCTCCAGGAATCCAAACCATTCCTTCTGGTATCGCTATTCCTTTTGGTAAATCCTTAATGATTTGTGTTTGTTGTGTAGTTGAGGTTTTTTTAACTTTTTTGAGCTCTTGTTTTTTCTTACAACTTATAATTATTGCAAAAAAGATAAGTAGTAGTAGCTCTTTTTTATATCTTTTGCAGTATGTATCCCTGTTCATGTAATATGTTTTTATATCGAAGTTGTTTTAAGTTGGTGATTCAAATGTAGTCTTTTTTAGATCATAAAAAGATAAAGTTTTTAGTGTACTCTGCAAAACGATAAAAGCTGCTTTTAATCGAAGATCAGTCTTTTAATTAGGCTGTTTTTTTATTTTTTGAATAGTATAATTATATTTTTAATATCTAATTTTTAAGGAGTTACTTAAAATATTTCTAATGAAAAGGGAGCTAGATATTTCAGAGATCCAATTGATTATACGCAATTTAATCGCATTTATAGTGGTAGAAGGCAAAGAGTATGTGAGCGATAAAAAAAAGAAAGCATATGTAGCGGGATATGTACAGCTTTTGATAAAAACTATCCACCTAATCGATGACCAGGAAGAACTCTCGTTAATAGAGGATATTGCAAAAGATATCTCCACTTATCTCAAATGAAAAACACCACTACTGATCTTACTATGATCGAAGAGGTTTTTTTTACTACGTTAAGAAAGCCCTCTTTTTTTTAAAGTAATAATAACTTTTATATCTTATGCGTTTTAATATCCAAATCTATAGCACTGTGAACGAACAAGATTATATTGAACGGTTAAAAAACGAAAATAAGTTACTTCAGGATAAACTGGATAAAATTAATAAAGGGAAACAGAAAAAAAGAAAGTTCAGATGGTGGCTCTTAAAAAAAACTAGTACTCCAATTTTTGGCAATCGACTTAAGAGAAGTATTAGTGCTGCTATAAATGAGTATAAAGAATATAAAACAGTTTCTGTAGATACAGTTTCTGATGTATCTTCTAATGTGATCTGGCGAGTGACAAGAATTGGATTGTTTGCATTTTTATTTGCCGTAGTTCCTTCATTGGTACTGATTTTTCAGACAAAATTACTGATGAATCAAAATAAATTAATTACCAGTCAGAATAATCTTGTAGAGGCAGACCGAAGATCATCATTGGTATTTGTAATGGGTGATGTTCTTACCGATTTAAACGAGGAATTGAAATATAAAGGTTCTGGTAGTCGTAATATAAGTAAAACATTAGAAGCTAGAATAGTTGGTTTGTGTATGGCGATGAAACCATATCGCTATATTGATGATGGAGTATTGATTGATAAACCAATTAGTCCAGAACGAGGGCAACTACTATTTACGCTTTTAAAAAGTGATTTGGGTCTAGAATCTTCACAAGATATTTTAAATTCTGCAGAGTTTAGATATACAAATCTTAGAAAAGTTAACCTGGGAAGAGGAGTTAATCTTAAATATGCGCGATTAGATTACTCTGATTTAACAGAAGCTCAGATGCCCGCCGCAAATATGGAAAGCTGCGACCTTAAAGAAGTGCGAATGAGTAAAATTAATTTATCTGATGGTAATTTAAAAAGAGCACGATTACATAATGCTAATCTGCAACGGGCAGAATTGTTAAGTGTTGATTTTACAAATGCAAATTTGTATGGAGTAGACCTTAGTGGAGCTGACCTCTCTGAAGCGATATTATGGGGGGCCAAATTAGAAAATGCAAATTTAACAGATGTAATTTTGGATAATGTTATTGTAGATAGACAAGATTGGATAGCATATATTTCAGACACTTTGAATCTGGAGGGAGCCGGAGAGATTGAAAAAAAATATAGGATTAAAAAACAAGGAAAGAAACAGTTTATCTTGATTCCCAAAAAATAATACTATTTATCGTGTATAAAAATTAGGTTGTGTACTTTTTTAACGAGCCAATTCCCTGCCGGAAAATATAATGCAAAGAATAAAGCCATCCCTAAACTGAAGTTTTGAGGACTAAATATCTTATCCAGAATATTATTGGGATATGCATAAGATGATTGAAGCCAATATCCTAAAAATTCTAATATTCCCATTGCAACTAGTCCATATGCATATTGCTCAAAAAAAGGATATTGTTTAAGGATAATTGAAATAGGTACCATATATAAAATGTAACATGTAATTACTTGCCACCAGTATGTAAATCTGGCAATTTCTACTACTGTTCCAAAACGATTCATTCCTAATCCCCATAAGAAATAAATAACAACATAAGTTAGAATTAAGGTTTTTGGTGCTTCTTTTATAGTATCTATATGTTTAGACAATATTTTTTTCATCATGAAGATATATTTGAGCAATCATACGGAAAAACGGCTTTTTGGTAATGCTATGCTTTTCTATTGCACTCTTGCGAATAATTATTTCTAATTCTTTTTTAGTAAAGGCTCGTTGTATAGCAATCAATCCATCCTTTTTTGCTATATCCGAAAGAGGAAGCATAAAACGTATTATTTTAAATATATGATACGCCATTTTACTTCTGTATAATTCACTAAAAATAATATGTTTTACGGTATTAGATTGTAACTGTTTAAAAAAATCGATTAGGTTTTCATTATTGAAATGATACATAAAATGGCTGCTGATCAACAAATCACAATCTGGCAAAGCGAAATTCTTATCTAAAACATTAGCGGTATGAAAGCAAATATGAGCAGGATCTGGGTTATTTTGTTGTGCATAAGAAATACTTTTAGGATTACCATCAATTCCCGTAAATATAGCTTCTATTTTATGCTTCTTTAGTGTTTTTGAGATATGTAGAATACAATCCCCACCACCACAACCAATATCAACAATATGAATTCTTTCTACCCTTGGTTGTGTTTTACAATAATGCAGTATCGTCTTGCTTAATTGTCTATGATTGCCAAAATAGGTGTTTATAAATTTTAAGCTGTCTAATGTAGAATTGAGTATTCCTCCTGATAGGGATAAATTATCTAATTGCTCAGGTTTATGTAGTCGAACTCTCAGGTTCACAATATTGTATTAATTAATGATGCAGATGTTTTTAGTCCTTATAATAATAATAACTTTACAAAAAAAGATAAAAATATTATGTTTAAATCTGATATTAATGAAATAATTAGAAGGAGACGATCTGTTTTTCCGGTGCAATACAATGAAAAAACTGTATCTAAAGAATTGATTAATATGCTGTTAGAAAATGCAAGTTGGGCTCCAACGCATAAGCTTACACAACCCTGGCGTTTTAAGGTGATAGAAGGAGAAGCTAAAGATCGATTGGGGGCATTTTTATCAGATATATATACCGATATCACTTCTGATGAAGATTTTTCTTCATTCAAGTATAATAAAATAATCAATAATTGTAAATCAGCTAGCGCGATAATAGCAATTTGTATGCAACGAGACCCAAAGGAACGTGTACCTGAGTGGGAAGAAATTGCCTCGACTGCGATGGCAGTACAGAATATGTGGCTAACCTGTACAGCAAACGATATTGGTTGCTATTGGAGCAGTCCCAAGTTAATCAACTATATGGGTAGTTTTTTTGATTTTGAAGAAGGGGAGCGTTGTCTGGGGTTCTTTTATCTTGGGTATTATGATGAAGATGAGAAAAATACTTCAAAACGAGAACCAATAGAGAGTAAAGTACAATGGATAGAATAAAAAAACCATCCACATTGTGGATGGTTTTTATAAGCCATACGACCTATTGTATTTTAAAATACGACTACTGTTGAGTCATTGCCTTAGCATACTCTTGCATTTCTTTAGATTTTTCAGTCATATATGCAGTCCATTTTTCTGCATCTTCTCCAGATAGTTTTCCAGAGATTTCCTGAGCTTTTGTAGCAAGTTTTTGTCCTTTTTCACTAAGTCCTGCAAAAGCAGTCATATCTTTGCTTTCAGCAATTTTTTTATACTCAGCCATGTACTCTTCATAAGCATTAACATATGCTTGTACATCAGAGTCGCTAAAGTTAGGAACACCGTCAACAGCGCTTTCTACTTTTTCTGCAACTTCTTCGGCAGCTTCTTCTACTTTTTCCGCAACTTCTTCAACAGCTTCTTCTGCTGTATCAGCTGCTTCTTCAGCTTTATTAGCAGCATCTTTACAAGAGATCACTGTTAAAAACACTAGAGCTAAAGCTCCTAAAAAAATTTTTTTCATAATAAATAGATATAGTTAATTTTGGTTACTTAACGCCAAATCTAATACTTTATTTTATCTATTCGAAATTTAAGATGGGTAAAAAATACACACTAATTTTTATTATTTAATTAGTATATAGGCCTAAGTCCCCGTTATAGCAGTAAACTAGGTGTTTATATAGATAAAGATTTTTTAACTATATAATATTATAGGGTGCTATTTTTTTCAGTTAAGTATTTCCAATAACGTTTTGGAAGATACTGTTTATGTAATTTATTGTTTTTACGGGATTTTATGTTCACATTATTGTAGTAGGTTCCCCATAGTTTTTGAAATTCGGTTTCATTTTGAGCGAGTAGCTCATCTGAAATACAAGTCTTTTTTCGAGAAAACCCTTCTATAGTAACGGTTTCTACTGTATTTAGATTATAGTAGATTCCATAGTTTCTTTTGACATCATAGATAACCCATTGCTGATCCGCATAGCGATCCTTAAAATGATGAACGATTAATGGCAAGACATTAAAGTCTGGTTCTACAGTGGCAGTATAAATATTGTCTTTGGTTAATTGAAATCGTACAAATGCTTCCATTCTGTGTTTTTCTCGACCCACCATTCTGGCAACCTGACTAATTTTTAGAATATCTTTATTACTGAAGTCAATATTTCTATTGTTTTTTTTGGTGAAAATATTTTGCATATAGTTCAATAATGTATTTTCTACACCTTTGATTTCACTTAAAAATACTTTAAAGAAATCCAGTTGTTCATTTCGGGTCGTTTTAGATTTAAATCCTTTCCATACCCTGGTTGCTTTATGTTTCTCGGTAATAACCTCTTCTGTTACTGTAAATAGTTGAGTATTGGTATCTGATTCTTTTCTAATAATGGCATTAGGTATTTTTTGATCATATACCATAAAAATGCAACATAAAAATCCCTCAAAACTTCCGTCATATAGTAATATTGTTTGCGGATTCATAAGTATTGATATTAAGAGAAAAGACTTAACTGTTGATTAAAGTATTTTTTATACTTGCTATTAGAGCTTTTTAGGATTTTAGCCTTTAATGTATCAGAATCATAACCTTTGTTATAAAAATCCTTAGAATTGCAAGTGATGAAATATTGAGCTCTGTTTAAGGCTATGCCAATAGCTTTAAGATGTGACCAATCCAGGTTTCTGAATTTTCTAGCCTGTAGTATTTTAAATACAGATTGCATACCGATGCCAGGAACCCGGGCCAATACCTTTTTGTCTGCTTTGTTGATATCAATAGGAAAGAGGTGTAGATTACGTAGTGCCCAACTTAACTTTGGATCAATATCTAAGTCTAGGTTTTTGTACGTGTCATTTAATATTTCATTAACAGAAAATCCATAAAATCGTAATAACCAATCGGTTTGATATAGACGATTTTCTCTAAGAACAGGAACCTCGGTTCCTAAGGATGGTAACCGGGAGTCTGTCATGACAGGAATGTATCCAGAATAATACACTCTACGCATGTTAAATTTTTTGTAGTAATAAGTAGCAGAATACATGATATCTCTATCACTCTCGCCGGTTGCTCCTATGATCATTTGTGTACTTTGTCCTGCTGGAGCGTATCGAGGAGTACTTTTAATTATTTTACGTTCTGCTTTGTATTGAATGATTTCATTTTTAACCTTTTGCATAGGTTTTATAAAATCATCATGTTTTTTATCAGGTGCCAAAAGTTTTAACCCCGATTTGGTAGGAATTTCAATATTCACACTTAATCGATCTGCATATAATCCTGCCTCTCGCATTAATTCATCACTAGCTCCAGGAATCGATTTGAGATGGATATAACCGTTAAAATTCTCTTCTAACCTGAGTTTTTTTGCCACAGCAACTAATCGTTCCATGGTAAAATCAGAGTTTTTAAATATCCCAGAACTTAGAAATAAACCTTCGATATAATTTCTTCTATAAAAATTAATGGTTAGATCAACCACTTCCTGAATTTTGAATGCAGTTCTTTTGATATCATTACTTTTTCGGGTAATGCAATAGGCACAATCATAAATACAATGATTGGTAAGTAAAATTTTTAATAAGGAAACACAGCGTCCATCTTCTGTATAACTATGGCAAATCCCGAAACCTGTATTATTACCTAATCCTTTTTTGGTATTGGCTCTTTTACCTCCACTACTGGCACATGAAACATCATATTTTGCAGCATCTGCCAAAATAGAGAGTTTTTGACGTATTCGCTCAAACGACATAGATGTATTCTGTAGCCATTTTTATTTGATTTTTTACCATTCTTATAATTTCTTCTATATCAGTTAATATCTGATAATCTGTAAACCTAAGAACAGTAATTCCTAAGGAAGAAATAAATAGCTTTTTTGGCGCATCTAAGTTATAGATATCCGAAAACTCATGTGCATAGCTATCAATTTCTATAGCAATTTTTGATGTGCTACAATAAAAATCAAAATTGTAATTTCTTACAGTTTTATTTCTAAGAAAATGAAACCCTTTTTCTATGAGTTTTTGATGAAGTTGATCGATAGACGTAATAGAACTATCCAGTGAATGTCTAATAATTTTCTCTGATACTTTTTGGTATATAGGGATGGTTTGTGAAGACATGGTAGATGTATTAGTTGTAATTTTTCCAAATTTATGGAATTTTTCCATAAGTATTAAAATAAAATTATGTTAAAATTGGAAATATTCCAAAATCTTGTATCTTTGTTATTAATTATCCCAGGTAACAGACCATTTGTATATGATAATACTATTAAAATTTTGATTTTATGGATAATTCAACCAGCCAAACCATAAAGCGTTTTAAACAAATACGCGAGGAAAACCATTATACCCAATCTGATTTTGCCAAGGTTTTACAGATTAAAAATTCTACAGCAGATATAGAAAGAGGTAAGACTAAGATTTCAGGAAAAGTTGTAGCCAGGTTGTTACAGGAGTTTAATGTTAACCCTTTGTGGTTATTTGGAGAGAGTACCCAAAAAAAAATACAATTGCACCAGGGTAATGTGTCTCCGAAAGTAGTGACTATAGATTCTCAGAATAATGAAAATATAGTTTTGGTAAATGTAAAAGCTGCAGCTGGGTACCCTCATAATGTTCAGGATTTAGATTGGTACCAGCAGTTACCTGCATTTGATATTCCTTTACCAGAATATCGAAATGCTACATACCGGGGTTTTCAGGTAGAAGGAGATAGTATGTTGCCACTACTAGAACCCAAAGAGTGGGTGATTGGTAAAGCAATAAATAACCTTTCTGAGGTAAGTAATAATACAATTTGTGTAATTGTTTTGGAAGATAGTGTGGTGGTAAAGAAAATTCGAAAAAATGAAGATGCTTCTATTATAACGTTAATTTCTTTAAATTCTGAATACTTACCATATACAATTCAGACACATCAAATAGTTGAACTTTGGGAAATAAATAGCAAGTTAAGTTTTAATATTGATGCTAATCCTGATGCTGCTAGTATGAAACAGCTACAAGAAGCGATGCAGGCTTTAACCTCTGAAGTGAGAAGTTTGAAACACTAGTTTATGAATCCGGATTCTTGTGCATGTTTAATTGCCTCTTCAGAATTTTGAACAAGAAGAATAGGGGTAATTGTAAAAGAACTTATGAGTTTTTGTATTCGTTTTTCTTTTTGTCGATGTTTTACATTTCTTAAATAAATAGCTAAAATACGATTTGGATATTTTTTAGCAATTTCAGTATAGATATAAGCGTCTTTTTCTCCACTATCCCCAATGAGAATAAATTTTAAATAAGGATACATCGTGAGTAGGTTTATAATTTCTGACTGTTTATGAGGGGTGGTTGGTTTTGGAGTTTTGTCGAAAGGAGTTCTTAAATCTCTAAGTAAAATTGGGCCTTTTGGAAAATAATGTTTATCGAAAAATGCACTTAGATAATCATATAGATTCCAGGGACTATTGCTTACGTAAAAAAAAGGATTCACTGGGTTATTCCTGGTACCCAGTCTTAATTTTTTATAAAAGTGTACGGTTCCTTCAATAGGTAATCTTTTATCAAAATTCTTAAAAAATGTATTTACTACTACACGCCATTTTAGTAAAGAAGCTACTCCTGTGTGTAAAATAGTGTCATCGATATCACTAATAATTGCATATTCTGCATCTGGAGAAGGTATAAGCATCTCACCAGAAAATATATTTTGATCATTAATCTGTTTGTTTACGGTATTAGTTTTGTACGATATAATATAAGGAACCCAGCCTTGGGAATTTGTATGAGTATCAAGATCTTGTATTGTAAGGTTGAAATGATAATATCCTTCATGATCAGTAGTGGTTTCAAATTTTTTTCCGTTTGAAAGTTTTAACTCAATATCTGTATTGGGAATTTCATCGCTTTCTAATTGTTTGTAAATATTTCTAAGAGTTTTGAAGGTGTTTTGATGAGGATCAAAACTTACATTTTCATCTTCAAGGGCTCTTCCTTTGGCATGAAAATTTGTAGAGGTTCCATAACCAAGGTAGGTATTAATACGTAATGTCTTTTTCTTAAACATGAAAAATATAAATTTTAATAATGAAGTGGTTTAAACTTTTTTCAATTTGCTAAAAAAATGTCTTTTTGCGCTCATATTTCACAATTTTTGACTTCCGTAGCTCTACTATGTAACTAAAAAATTACTTCATCTGAACACAAAACCGCTATTTTTCACTTAATCAAAAAAGTTTAAACCACTTCAATTTGTATAGGTTACGTTTGATGCAATTTTATGTATTAGTCGTACTTTTTTAAAAGTCGTTTATGTCCTTTTGACAAATCAATAATTTTACCAATTACAGCTATGATTTAGATAAAATTTTTCAGTCAGAAAAACTAGATGTATTTGCCATACTATTTTTTATTGTAAGTTATATATTTTAAAAATAAACAACCCCGCCCAAAGAGCGAGGTTGTCTTATGTATTAATTTTAGAATTCTTACTTTATCGAAGCTTTGATAGTTTCAATTTCTGCTTTTACCTCAGCTTCTGATCCCTTTAACTCTTTAACATCGCGTTTTATTTTTCCTTCTTCAGAAGTTTCTATAGTAACAGTAGCTGTTACCAATTCATCTTCCATTTTCATACGAACTTCAATTTTCTTTTCAGAATCGTTATTTGCCGATTGTATCACTTCAATATTATTAGATGCAACAGCAGTTTCAGAAGTATGCCCACCTAAAATAGGAGCGATTACAAGACCTACCAAACATGTAAGCTTAATTAAGATATTCATAGATGGCCCAGATGTATCTTTAAATGGATCTCCTACAGTATCACCAGTTACAGCAGCTTTGTGAGCATCAGAACCTTTATATGTCATTTCTCCATTAATTTCTACACCTGCTTCAAACGACTTTTTAGCATTGTCCCAAGCACCGCCAGCGTTATTCTGAAAGATAGCCCACATTACACCCGATACACAAACACCAGCCATATATCCTCCAAGTGGTTCAGCACCAAAGATTAATCCTATAATGATAGGAGTAATGATGGTGATTAACCCTGGCAGGATCATTTCTTTTAGGGCTGCCTTAGTAGAAATATCAACACATTTGGCATATTCTGGAGTTCCGGTGCCTTCCATAATACCTGGAATTTCTTTAAACTGACGTCTTACTTCCTGTACCATTTCCATAGCGGCTTTTCCTACAGACTTCATAGCCAATGCTGAAAAGATGACTGGAATCATTCCTCCTACAAATAACATGGCCAGTACATCTGCTTTAAAAATATTAATCCCGTCAATTCCTGTAAAGGTTACATATGCAGCAAATAAAGCTAAAGCGGTTAAAGCAGCAGAGGCAATAGCAAAACCTTTACCAACAGCTGCTGTTGTATTTCCTACAGAGTCTAAAATATCTGTACGTTCACGTACGCGATCTTCTAATTCGCTCATTTCGGCTACACCTCCTGCATTATCTGCAATTGGGCCAAATGCATCAATGGCTAGTTGCATTGCCGTAGTAGCCATCATTGCCGAAGCTGCTAATGCTACTCCATAAAATCCTGCTAGTTCGTACGAGCCATAGATTGCTGCAGCAAATAATACAACCGATAAAAATGTGGATTTCATTCCTACAGCAAGACCAGCAATGATATTGGTTGCAGCACCTGTCGAGCTGTTTTGAACGATATCTAAAACGGGTTTTTTACCTAAACTTGTGTAATAGGCGGTTACAACAGAAATAAGGGCACCTACTGCAAGTCCTATTAATGTAGCATAGAATACATTCATCGAAGGAATTTGTTTAGCTCCTTCCCCAAAGAAATTCATGGTCATTGTATTAGGGAGCATCATGTCTATTAAGAAATAACTTGCTACTATAGTTAATATGATAGCCACCCAATTTCCTAAATCCAATGCTTTTTGTACCTGGGCTTCTTTAGCGTCGTTATTTTTAATACCTACCAAAAATGTTCCTATGATAGATGCCAAAATGCCAACTCCTGCAATAACTACTGGAAGCAAAATAGGTCCCATATTGCCATAAGCATCGGTGAATTGCCCTGTTTGAGACATGTCTCTAATTAGGTAATTTCCTAATACCATTGCGGCAAGTACTGTAGCTACATATGATCCAAATAAATCAGCTCCCATACCTGCAACATCACCAACATTATCACCAACATTATCAGCAATTGTTGCCGGATTACGAGGGTCATCTTCTGGGATTCCTGCTTCTACTTTACCTACAAGGTCGGCACCAACATCGGCAGCTTTGGTATAAATACCTCCACCTACACGAGCAAATAAAGCAATAGATTCTGCTCCTAGAGAGAACCCTGCCAATGCTTCTAATACAATAGTCATTTCATCATAGAAACTTTTTTCTCCAAGAATAAACTGACCAGTAAAAAACATAAAGAATAAACTTAGCCCTAATACCGCTAATCCGGCTACACCAAGTCCCATTACAGTACCACCACCAAAGGATACTTTTAATGCTTGTGGCAAACTTGTTTTTGCCGCTTCTGCTGTTCTTGCATTGGCTTCTGTTGCAATACGCATACCAATATTACCGGCAAGCGCAGAAAATATGGCTCCAAAAACAAAAGCAGGTACAATCATCCAGCTAGTAGTATCTACAATCATTGAAATACCAAACAGTGCTGCTGAAGCTATAACAACAAAAAGTACTAATAACCTATATTCTGCCGCAAGGAATGCCAGGGCGCCTTCTTTTATGCTTTTAGAAATTTCCTGCATTTTTTCATTTCCCGGAGCTTGTTTTTTTACCCAAGCCATTTTAATAAACATGAAGAGTAACCCTAGGATTGCCAATGCAATTGGCACAAAAATCATATTAGATTCCATTAAATATATTTTAAGTTAATTAGTGTTTAAGTTAATCAGTCGCTAAAAGTAGTAAAAATACCCTAAATAGAAAAAGCACAATAGTAACTAATACATATTGTGCTGTTGCATAATTTTTTAACTTAAAAATTAAGAGATACTAAATAATCCTTCTGGTTTATTTTCTAGTTCATCAAAACGTTTAACACAGGCTTCGATAATTTCTTTGGCCTCATCGATATTGCCCCATCCTCCTACATCAACTTTTTTTCTTTCTAAATCCTTATATACCTGAAAGAAATGTTCAATTTCTTTTATTAGGTGTGGGTTTAGCTCCTTTAAATCAGCTAAACGACTGGCAATAGGATCTGATACAGGAACACAAATAATTTTTTCGTCAGGCCCTTTTTCATCTGCCATATGAAAAACCCCAATAGGTTTAACTTCCATTACACAACCAGGAAATGTTGGTTCTGTAACTAATACCAAAACATCAAGAGGATCTCCATCTAAGGCGAGGGTTTCAGGAATAAACCCGTAATCTGCAGGATACATCATAGAAGAAAAAATCATACGATCATATCTGATTTTTTTGATATCAAAATCATATTCATATTTATTTCTACTTCCTTTCGGTATTTCAATTAGTACGTCAAAGCTTTCTTTAATAGCTGTGCTCATAATTTAATTCTCTTTTTAATGGGCGGCAAATATAGGTATTACAAGGGGGTAGTTAAAATTTATAAAGAAAAATTATTGCTTTTTTGGCTAAATCTTAAAATTGGGATAATCTAAAAGATTTTTAGATAAAAATGCATAGTAACAATACAAATAAATATGATGATGATACAGTATGATTAATGTTTTTAAAACCAGTATGTATGTGGTAATCTTTTTTAGAAATAAAATCCAAAAGATCCGGTAACTCCAAATTTACGGGCATCAGGATTATCAAAATAATTTCCTCTAAAATGAAAATCTATCCTGAAAATCTTAAAAATATTTCCTACTCCCAAACTATATTCCCAATAAATTTCGTCGTTAGGAGCTCCTACAGATTGTAAAAATCCCGAAGCATCGAGTGCTATATTTTCATCAGATAATTCTCCCCAAACACCTCTTATACCTACTAGTTCTCTAAGATTAAGCTTCCTTAATAGAGGTATTCTAGAGAATATTCTACCGTTAAAATTATGTTCTAAATGAAGAGAAGTGTAGGTATCTGTAACAAATTCATAATAGTTTAATAACGGAAAAGTATTGTAAATAGAAAGATAGGTTTGGTTTCCCGGGATAACACTTAATAAGCCTAGTGGGACTTCGCCAAATGTTTTTCCAACTTCTAACGAACTGTTTAATACACCGAAACCTCCAATATTCCATGGTTGTCGATAGAAAAATTGTAGTTTTTGATACTCAAAATCACTTTCTATCAAGCCCTTCATACCTACACTATAGTTTAGGAATAAAGTTGAAAAATCACCATCATTTACAACAATTCTATCTACACCATAACCAGTAGTTTTCCTACTTGGTGTGTATGTAATTTGCGTTGCTACTTCAGTTTGTTTGATTTGAGTTCGCAATTCATTGGTTTGAGGATCAAAAAAGTCTAAACTGAATAATGAAGGGTCTGCTGGTTTTAAAGTTCTATACGATCCTGTTATTCCTATTGTTAGGTTTTTCTTGGGTTCTATTTGTATAGAAAATGCTGACAGATTGATAGAGGTAAGCCTATCATTATCTCCGGTAGCGATAACAGAGGAGGAGGCTAGACTTCTTCCTTCAACATTATTAGTATTGGTTAGACTAGCACCAAGTTGCTCTACATCTCGTCGGTTTCCTGCAGCTACGATAAGTCTTGATTTTCGATCAATAAGATATTTTCCCGAAATTCCATATTTAAACTTATTGTCTTTAAAACCGTAGGCACTATAACCTTCTATACGCCATCGATCATTGGCAGTAAAATATGTTCTACCACCTGCTCTAAGTCTAAACCCTTCAATATCGTTAAATCCAATAGTATTAAAAAGAGGGCCAAAATCAAAACCATTAAACTCTACATATCCCGAAGCTAATATGGTTCCTATATTATAAAGCCTTTTAAAAGCTTTTACCGTCTTAAGGGTATCAAGCAGTTTGTAAACTTTTTGTTCATCTTTATTCAGTTTTTCCATTCTGGCATTAGCCCAGAAAGAATCCTCTCTGTTATAAATATCCTGATCGTATGGATCTACCTGACTTTGATAGAATTTTTTATCTTTTTTTATGTCAAATTTATAATTGTCATATAAAGTTGTTCTTTTACCATATACCCCGCGAGATTTTTCTTTTTTACTAAAAGCAAAGTCAGACTGAAAATAATCTTTGGTAATTAGAAAAATAGAATCATTTAGCACATCGAACTCTTGTTCAATATATAAATCTTTTACCCAGTTAATATTAGCACTTTTTGTAACTTCCAAGTTTATTTCTTTAATGGCCCAGGTAGTATCGTTTACCCAAAAATCTCCTTTAAAAGTTAACTCATTTTTTCTTCTGGGGTAATAAATAATATTATAACACCATTTATTATCTATATATGCACTATCAGTTAAGACATAATTATATACGCTAATCCCTGTTCGAGATAATGGGCTGGTAAAGCTCTTGTCAAAGAATTTTAGATAATTTTCATAAACGTTGTAGTCAGAGTACAGATCTTTAACAAACGCAATTAAAGTTTGGTTATCACTAAATCCAGCATTTTTATTTCCTGTCAGTACTTCTTTCTTTTCATTGATTACATTATCACCATACACTTTAGAAAGTGCTTCATTAAGAAAAATAGGTAAATAGGTTTTTCCGGTTATTCTCGATGTATCTACATCGTCAAAAATAAATTCCATACCGTTAAAAATTCTGCTATTTACCAAAGCACTATCAATAGTGTTAAGGTCAAATTCTAGTTTTTCATATTTGTCATAGGTGTATTGCTTAAACTTCTTAACTCCGTTTTCCCGTCGGTTTTTCCAGATTTTTCTTAGAATATCAATTGCAGGATTATTTTTTTTAGAAGTTTTACCTTTATAAATAACAACTTCATCTAATGCAGCAGCTTCTTCTTCGAGGATGATTTCCATGTTATAAGTAACCCGTTTGATTAGTTTTATAGTTTTAGTTTTAAAACCAATAAATGAAACTTTTACATTAGAATAATCATTGTCAGATTCCATATAGAACCTACCATTCTCATCGGTTATTGTTCCTATTGTAGAATTTGCAAATACAATATTAGCAAAAGGAATAGGTTGCTTATTACTATCATAAACCTGGCCACCAATTTTAGTTTGTGAATAAAGAAATGTACAACTCAATAAAGTAAAAAGTATTCCTAAAATCAAATGTCTCATCTAATACTATTAAGATTAATACTTGTGATAATTAGTGGATCACCTCAATTTTTGGGCCATTTTTATGTTTGATGATGTTCCGAAAACTGATGAAACGTAAAATAAAGGAGTTCATTTTATTTATACATCACTTTTTTAACAGCTTTAACAACATCTTTGCTATTAGGTAGCCATTCTTCTAATAGTTGTGGAGAATATGGAGTAGGTGTATCTGCTGTATTGATTTTTAAGATAGGTGCATCCAGATAATCAAAAATATTAGATTGTACCTGATATGTGATTTCTGAAGCAATATTAGCTAAAGGCCAGGCTTCTTCAAGAATAATTAATCGATTTGTTTTTTTAACAGAAGTAAATATAGCATCAAGATCTAAAGGGCGAACCGTTCTTAGATCTATAATCTCACAAGAAATATTTTCTTTAGCTAGTTCATCTGCTGCTTTATATGCTTCTTTAATAATTTTTCCAAATGAAACAATAGTAACATCGTTACCCTCTCTCTTTGTTTCTGCTACACCAAGAGGGATAGTAAACTCACCTTCTGGTACCTCACCTTTATCACCATACATTTGTTCACTTTCCATAAAGATAACGGGATCATTATCTCTAATAGCAGATTTTAATAATCCTTTTGCATCTTTTGGATTTGAAGGAACCACTACTTTTAGTCCTGGTGTATTAGCAAACCAATTTTCAAAAGCTTGCGAGTGTGTAGCCCCTAATTGACCTGCAGAAGCAGTAGGGCCTCTAAAAACAATAGGGATGTTAAATTGACCGCCACTCATTTGGCGCATTTTTGCAGCGTTATTAATGATTTGATCTATTCCTACCAATGAAAAATTAAATGTCATGAATTCGATAATAGGTCTATTACCATTCATGGCACTACCAACACCAATACCTGCAAAACCTAACTCAGAGATAGGAGTGTCAAGAACCCGATCCGGACCAAACTCGTCTAGCATGCCTTTACTTGCTTTATACGCTCCGTTATATTCTGCGACTTCTTCACCCATTAAATATATGGATTCATCTCGTCGCATTTCTTCAGTCATTGCTTCGCAAATCGCTTCTCTGAATTGTATGGTCTTCATGTGCTTGTTTTTATTATTTTTAGTCGACACTATTTATTTTAGGATCAAAATGATTAGTAAATGTAATCGTAATAATCATTTTAATTATTCTGATTTTATTTTAAAAAAATATTTTGTGCCATAACGAAGGCAAAAGTAGCAATTAAAACCCTTTGATGGGGGGAGAATATTGAAAAAATTTATTATGCACGCATAGTAAATTATACTTTTTATTTGTACCTTCGCCTTTATTATTAAATTCTCAAAAAATACATATATAAAATGAAGATATTAGTTTGTATTAGCCATGTGCCAGACACAACTTCCAAAATTAATTTTACGGATGGAGATACTAAGTTTGATACCAATGGAGTGCAATTTGTAATTAATCCTAATGATGAGTTTGGATTAACTCGTGCAATGTGGTTTAAAGAAAAACAAGGAGCATCTGTAGATGTTGCAAATGTTGGTGGTCCAGAGACAGAACCTACTTTGCGTAAAGCTCTGGCAATTGGTGCAGATAATGCAATTAGAGTGAATACCGAAGCTACAGATGGTTTTTATGTTGCTCGACAATTAGCAAAAGTTATACAGGATGGTAGCTATGATCTTGTTATCGCCGGTAGGGAGTCTATTGACTATAATGGTGGTATGGTACCAGGAATGATTTCTGCTCTTACGGGAGCTAATTTTGTAAATACTTGCATCGGTTTAGAAGTCGAAGGAGATACAGCAACAGTAATACGAGAAATTGATGGAGGGAAAGAAACTTCTACAGCCAAATTACCTTTAATTATTGGAGGGCAAAAAGGATTGGTAGAGGAAAGTGATTTACGTATCCCGAATATGCGAGGAATTATGATGGCTCGTAAAAAACCACTTACTGTAGTAGAACCAATTGAAGCAAGTCAAGAAACAAAAGCTGTTCAATTTCAAAAACCAACTCCAAAAGGAGAAGTAACATTGGTAGATCCAGATAATGTAGGTCAATTGGTTACATTATTACATAATGAGGCTAAGGTGATTTAGTGAAAAACTAAATTATTCTAAACTCATTTAGGAGTCTTTTAAAAATTAACAAAACAATCAAACAATTCTTGAAAACTGGTTCAGGAAAAATTAAACAAAATTTTTATGTCAATTTTAGTATATACAGAAAGTGAAGGCCAAAAATTTAAAAAAGCTGCTTTCGAAGTAGCATCTTATGCAAAAGAAGTTGCTGCTATGCTTGGTACAACTGTAACTGCTGTAAGTATTAATGGAGGAGATAGTAGTGAATTAGGAACATATGGAGTAGATAAGGTATTAGAGATAAAAAATGATAAACTATCTACATTTAATGCAAAAGCATATGCAGATGTAATAAAACAGGCAGCAGTACAAGAAGGAGCAAAAGTTGTTGTGGTAAGTTCTACAGCAGATAGTAAGTTTTTGGCACCTTTATTAGCAGTACATCTTAATGCCGGATACGCATCTAATGTTGTAGGGCTACCAGAGAGTACTTCTCCTTTTAAAGTGAAACGTACTGCATTTACCAATAAAGCATTTAATATTACAGAAATATCCACAGATGTTAAAGTGATTGGTTTATCTAATAATGCTTTTGGCCTTAAAGAAAATTCTGGTTCTGCAGTTTCTGAAGCTTTTGAACCATCACTTTCTAATGATGATTTTGGAGTACAGGTAACTGCAGTAGATAAAGCTACTGATAAAGTTTCTATTGCAGATGCAGAAATTGTAGTGTCAGGAGGACGAGGGCTAAAAGGTCCTGAGAATTGGGGAATGATAGAAGAGCTAGCAGATGTGCTTGGTGCAGCAACAGCATGTTCAAAACCAGTAAGTGATATGGGATGGAGGCCTCACAGTGAACACGTAGGACAAACAGGAAAACCAGTGGCGTCTAATCTATATATTGCTATTGGAGTTTCTGGAGCCATTCAACACTTGGCAGGAATTAATGCCAGCAAAGTAAAAGTAGTGATTAATAATGATCCCGAGGCCCCTTTCTTTAAAGCTGCAGACTACGGAATAGTGGGAGATGCTTTTGAAGTAGTGCCAAAACTTATTGAAAAATTAAAAGAATTTAAGTCGAATAACGCATAATTTTCATAAATTGTGCCCAATTAGGGGCTGTTTGAATCTATGTAGAAGTCCGCATGTTCAAACAGCCTTTTTTTATTGAGAGCAATATGAGTTTAGTTCGACTGAACATAAAAGGAATATCATACAGTCAAACCCAAAATGGTGCTTATGCACTAATTTTAAGTGAGGTGGATGGAGAAAGAAAGTTGCCAATTGTTATAGGTGCTTTTGAGGCACAATCTATAGCTATTGCTTTAGAAAAGGAAATTAAACCACCAAGGCCACTTACCCATGATCTTTTTAAGAACTTTGCAGATCGGTTTGATATTATAGTAAAGCAAGTTATTATTCATAAACTGGTAGATGGTGTCTTTTATTCCAGTGTTATTTGCGAACGCGATAAAATTGAAGAAATTATAGATGCCAGAACAAGCGATGCAATTGCATTGGCACTACGATTTCAAGCTCCTATATTTACCTATAAAAATATTTTGGATCAGGCTGGTATATACCTTAAGGTAAACCCTAAAAAAGATGATGAAACCGATCCCGAAAGTCTCTTAGTAGATGAGCTGGTTTCTGATGATGTTGAAATGATAGGTAAAGAAACAAGTTATAAAGATTTATCTATTGAAGAACTCAATCGAATGCTTGATCAGGCGGTTACTAATGAAGACTATGAATTGGCAGCAAGGATTCGCGATGAAATTTCCAAACGAGGCTAATTTATTTATCAGGATTAAAGATCTAATCTATTTTAAATGAGTTCAATGTATATGAAGAAAGGAGTACTTACTTTTCTATTATCACTATTTGTTTTTACAATATTATCAGCACAATCTATAGAAAAAAAATGGATTTTAGAAAAAGCTAGTGGAGATACAGAAAAAACTTTTGTTGTTAAAAAAGGAGATTATCTTTCATTAGAACAAGACAGATTTTCATATGCTTTTAATGGCGCTTCAGAAACACTACAAGGAGATTATTTACGGCAAAACAGCCTTTTGTTATTATTCCCCGAAATAGCTCAGGATTCCCTTATACGATATAGGGTTACTACCTTAACAGATTCTACGCTGGTCATTTCAAAAAATAATATTTCATATACTTTTTCTGCTCAGAAAGAGATAGAACAAGTAGCTCCTGTAGCAGAAATTAATCAACTTATACCTAATCAAGGATTTTCACTTAATAGTTTATCGAGAGGGGTTTTAGGAATGATTGTTCTTCTGGTTATTGCCTACTTATTTAGTAATAATAAAAAAGCAATAAACTGGAAAACAATTGGGATTGGACTTGGTGCACAATTATTGCTAGCAATTGGAGTATTGAAAATTAGTTTTGTTCAAACAGTTTTTGAATTTGTAGGTAATATATTTGTTAAAATACTTGATTTTACTGCAGCAGGAAGTGAGTTTTTGCTTGGCGATATGATGAATGTAGATAGTTTTGGTTTCATCTTTTTGTTTCAGGTATTGCCAACTATCATTTTCTTTTCGGCTTTAACATCGGTATTGTTTTATCTGGGAGTTATTCAGATAGTTGTAAAAGGTATGGCATGGATTTTAACAAAATTAATGGGTATTTCTGGAGCAGAAAGTCTAAGTGTTGCAGGTAATATCTTTTTAGGGCAAACCGAAGCTCCTTTGATGATCAAAGCGTATTTAGAACGTATGACACGTTCAGAAATTCTGCTGGTAATGATTGGAGGAATGGCTACTGTAGCCGGTGGTGTTTTAGCTGCATATATAGGCTTTTTAGGAGGAGATGATCCCGTATTAAGATTAGAATTTGCTAAACACTTATTAGCTGCATCTGTAATGGCCGCTCCAGGAGCTATAGTAATCTCTAAATTACTATATCCTCAACAAGAACCTGTAGATGCCGATGTAAAAGTATCAACAGACAAAATAGGGTCTAATATTCTTGATGCAATTGCTAACGGTACTACCGAAGGTCTTAAATTAGCAGCAAATGTAGGGGCAATGCTTCTTGTGTTTATTGCATTTATTGCAATGATAAACTACGGTTTTGGAAAACTTGGAGAGTTAACAGGTCTTGATCAATTTTTGGCGAACAACACTCCTTATAATAAGCTTTCGCTAGAGGCAATTTTAGGAACTGTATTCGCACCTTTAATGTGGTTGATTGGAGTTGCCAGGGAGGATATGATGCTAATGGGGCAATTATTGGGAATTAAATTGGCTGCTAGTGAGTTTGTAGGATATATACAATTAGCAGATTTAAAAAACCCAGTTAGCGCACTACATTTTACCTATAATAAATCTGTGATTATGGCTACTTATATGTTATGTGGTTTTGCAAATTTTGCTTCAATTGGGATACAAATAGGTGGTATTGGTTCGTTGGCACCTGGTCAACGAAAAACATTATCCGAATTTGGTATGAAAGCACTGATCGGAGGTACTATAGCATCCTTATTATCTGCTACAATTGCAGGAATGATAATAGGATAATAGTTTAGATACATAAAGTATTGTTAAAAACTATTGTACAACAATCCTTTAATCAATAAATTAAAGAGTATCTCGTATGCTATTTTTTGTATATTTGAATAGCACTTTTAACTTTTAAGGATTAACATAAACTGTAAGAGAGAATATGAGGCAATATCTTGATCTTGTGCATCATGTAATGGAAAATGGAAATGCAAAAGAAGATCGAACTGGCACGGGTACAAAAAGCGTTTTTGGCTACCAAATGCGTTTTGACCTTAGCGAAGGTTTCCCAATGGTTACTACCAAAAAACTACATCTAAAATCTATAGTCCACGAATTATTATGGTTTTTGAAAGGAGATACTAATATAGATTATCTTCAGAAGAATGGCGTTCGTATCTGGAATGAATGGGCTGATGATAACGGAGATTTAGGCCCGGTATATGGCCATCAATGGCGTAATTGGGATAATAATGAGATTGACCAGATCAAAGAAATAGTAGAGACGCTTAAAAGCAACCCTGATAGTAGACGTATGTTAGTATCTGCCTGGAACCCAAGCGTTCTACCAGATACATCAAAGTCTTTTTCAGAAAATGTGGCTAACGGTAAAGCAGCATTGCCTCCCTGTCATGCTTTTTTTCAATTTTATGTTGCTAATGGCAAACTATCTTGTCAACTATATCAACGTAGTGCAGATATTTTTTTAGGTGTACCTTTTAATATAGCTTCTTATGCCTTATTTACTATGATGATGGCCCAGGTCTGTGGCTATGAAGCAGGTGAATTTATACATACTTTTGGAGATGCTCATATCTATAATAACCATAAAGAACAACTAGAGCTTCAGCTATCTAGAACACCTCGAAAATTACCCAAAATGATACTTAATCCAGAGGTGAAAGATATTTTTGGCTTCGTTTTTGATGATTTCAAATTAGTAGACTATGATCCGCACTCTCACATAAAGGGAAGGGTTGCAGTTTAAGCCCAAATTTTAAATGAACTACGATGAAAAGAACATTACTTATTTTAACACTTTTGCTTTCGGGAATTTCTTTTTCCCAGGATGCAATAATTTTATCGCAGGAAAATGCGAATGAAAAAGGAATTACACCAATATGGCCAAAATGTGATCGATCAAGACAAACCCCTACACAATGTTTTGACCAAAAATTAAGAAATCATATTATTAAAAACTTTGAGTATCCAGAGATCGCTATGAACGAAGGATTAAGCGGTACAGTAACTGTAGAATTTATTATCAATAAAAAAGGAAAGGTAGAAGTACTCGAAGTTACAGGAGCACATAGATACTTACAAAGAGAAGCTATTAGAATTATTAGAGCTATCCCTAAGATGAAACCTGGGAAATGGGGAGAAAAACCAATAGCTGTAGCCTATGTCGTGCCAATTACGTTTAGAAAACCACAGTAATATGTAATATAGAGGTTGATTTCTAATTTTAACATTGGATTAACCTTGTTATAGGATAAAAAATAATAAAAATCAGTAAATTTGAGTGTATACGTAAGTCGTATATACTCTTTTTTATGATCATTACAGATAATTTAATAACTTCCTTTTTAAGAACCCGATCTGATACCGAAGAAATTTGTGCACCTCTCCAGATAGAAGATTATGTAATTCAGCCCATTGTAGATGTTTCTCCTCCAAAATGGCATTTAGGACATACTACCTGGTTTTTTGAAGAATTCATTCTGTCAAAATATGTATCAGGTTTTGAAAGATTTCACCCAGAGTACGCCTATGTCTTTAATAGTTATTATGAGAGTGTAGGAAAACGAGTAATACGTACCGATAGAGGAAACCTTTCTAGGCCAACGGTAAGTGAGGTATATGAATACAGAGACTATATTACGTCACATTTACAAACTTTTTTAGAAGAAAATGATGATCCAAAAATCAGAGCGTTGGTAGAGATTGGTATTCATCATGAAAAACAACATCAGGAATTATTGATTACAGACATAAAATTTATATTAGGAAATAATCCGTTGTTCCCTAAGTATAATGATACGTTTTCTGAAAACCCCAGTTTTGATGATGATCAAATCTCTGGATATAGTACTATAAAAGAAGGTATATATGATATTGGGTATGAGGGAAATAAGTTTTGTTATGATAATGAACTTGGCAGACATAAAGTATTTCTAAGAGAGTATACCATTGCAAATGCACTTGTAACCAATAAAGAATATCTTGAGTTTATCGAAGATAAAGGGTATGAAAACAGTCTGTTGTGGCATGCAGAAGCTTGGGATTGGATTCATAAAGATAGTATCAAAGCTCCATTATATTGGCATAAAATAGATGGACAATACCATCAGTATACCTTACAAGGGCTAAAAACAGTGGATTATACAGCTCCAGTCACTCATATTTCATTCTATGAAGCATTTGCTTTTGCTCAATGGAAAGGAGAGCGGTTGCCAACCGAGTTTGAATGGGAAACTGCTCAGTCCCTTTTTAAATGGGGAATACGATGGGAATGGACAGAAAGCGCATACTCACCCTATCCAAACTACAAAAAAGCTCCCGGAGCACTAGGAGAATACAACGGAAAATTTATGGTAAATCAAAAAGTGCTACGAGGAGGATCTGTTGCTACACCACGAGACCATACAAGACCAACATATCGTAATTTTTTTCACCCAAACCTTAGATGGCAATTTACAGGATTGCGATTAGTGAAGGATAAATAATTCTATTTTTTTACATGAATTCTAAAGATCAAAAAGTACTGGTTTCTACTTTCGAGAAAGAAGTATGCGAAGGTTTAACTGCATTTCCAAAATACCTGTCATCTAAATTTTTTTATGACGAAATAGGAGACGAACTCTTTCAACAAATAATGGCACTACCAGAATATTATCTTACACGAGCAGAATATGAAATTTTTGAAACTCATAAATCCAATATCATTCAAAAATTCGATACCGATAAAGATGGATTTGACTTAATCGAATTGGGAGCGGGAGATGGAAAAAAAACAAAAGTGTTATTACAAGAATTACTAAATCAAGATTACAATTTTACGTATAGCCCGATTGATATTAGTGAAAATGCTATCGATGGATTGGTAAAAGATTTAAATCAGGAAATGCCAGAAGTTATTGTACAAGGGCAAATAGGTGAGTATTTTGAAGTCTTAGATCGATTAAAACATATAAGTGATCGTAAAAAAGTAATTATGGTTCTAGGATCTAATATTGGTAATCTATTGCATGCCAGAGCTATTCAGTTTTTGAAAAAATTATGTAATGCAATGCATACTGGTGATTTGCTTTTTATAGGATTTGACCAAAAAAAACATCCTCAGAAAGTTTTAGATGCATATAATGACAAATCTGGAGTAACAGCAGCTTTTAATAAAAATGTTTTAGCAAGAATTAATAAAGAACTTAACGGAAATTTTGATCTGAGTAAATTTATGCATTGGGAGACTTATGATCCCGAAAATGGGACTGCTAAAAGTTATTTGGTAAGCAAAGAAAAGCAAACTGTAGATATTGATAGTTTGTCGTTGCAAGTTCACTTTGAAGCCTGGGAAAGTATTCATACCGAGATTTCTCAAAAATACGATGATAATATTGTAAAGTGGCTGGCAAAAGAATCTGGTTTGAAAATTGTAAACTCTTTTTCGGATCAAAATAACGATTACAAAAACTATCTAATTACAAAAGAAGTATAGAAAAACTCCCAGACTATGAAAGCAATTTGGAACGGACAGATATTAGCAGAAAGCAATGATACCAAGGTAATAGAGAATAATCATTATTTTCCTCCCGAATCAATAAAAAAAGAATTTTTTAAATCTAGTGATACACATACTAATTGTCCTTGGAAAGGAGTAGCATCGTATTATACAATCGAGGTAGATGGAAAAGAAAATAAAGATGCGGCATGGTATTACCCAAATACTAGTGACCTGGCAAAGCAAATCAAAGGCTATGTTGCTTTTTGGAAAGGTGTCGAAGTTGTAGATTAATTTAACACCTTATGTAAATAAATGTATTAGAATTAAATCGGTTATACTACAAGTATACTGTTATTTGCAGCAGCAAAATCGTTCCATTGATACCCGTCTGCTTCAATTTCATTTGTCCATTCACCATCTACAACATATTTAAATTCAAATTTGTTATCTTTAGGAAGATCGATAGTTCCTTTAAAGTTTCCATTTTTCAACTTTTTCAAAATGGTAGCTTCTGTGTTCCACTCATTAAATTCTCCGGCTACACTTACATTATTAGCTTCTTTTGCAGGAACAATAAAAGTAACTTTACAAATAGGTTTAGATTTTAAGTATTGCTTAGTAATCGCCATAATTTATGTGATATTAAATATTTGGTTAATAAATTAAAAACTAAGTTACTATAAAACGATAAAAACAAAAAGGCAGAAATGTCGGATTATCAATAATTTAATCAATACTTAACAATAAGATATTAAGAATAACGATGTAGTACATCAATTAATTTTTCTATATCCTCTTTGGTGTTATAAAAATGAAGGCTAATTCGAATCCCTGCTCCTCGAAGAGAAGTAATTATATGGTGCTTTTTTAAGTTTAAATGTAATTCCTGATCTCCTTTTATATTAAAAATTGTGCTATGCCTTTGGCGTTTTAATACACTTTCTTCTAATACATTTAGTTTGGTAAATTCCGATTTTGCATAATCACTTAGTGTGTTCATATGTTCTTCGATAGTCGAAATGCCTATTTTGTTTAGAAAATTCAGAGAATATTGCAGGCTTCCAAAATTCAAGGTGTCCAGATGACCACATTCAAATCTTGCTTGCAAACTTGTGTATGATGGATCATAATTGGTTTTTGCAGCAGCCTCGATATATGAAGAAGGTGTAATTTGATCCAATACTTTATGGTTAAATAACATAAAACCATTCCCATATCCGCCCAGTAACCATTTATAACCACTACATCCCAAAATATCAATTCCCGAAGCATTAAAATCGAAAGCCCGGGTACCACAAAACTGTGTAGCATCAGCAATAAAAAGCACATCAGGATATTTGACTTTTAATTGAGTAAGGAAATCAAGATCAATTGCAATACCATTGATGTATTGTACCAGGCTAAATGCAAAAATATTGGGCTGGTGTTTTTGTATGGCATTTTCAATATTTTGTTCCACTGTAGCATCTATGGTTGCATAACAAACGTTAAATCCTTTACTAGTGACAGCAAAGTTAATAGAAGGATAGTCTTCATCCAGCAATAATACTTTTTTATTTTTATCTAACCCATTCAATATCGTATTGAAACCTAGAGAAAAATTAGGTGTCAATATTACATTGTCATCAGAGCTTCCAAAAAATGTTGCAATAGTTTTACGTACACTATTTAAAAAATCCTGTTGATGATCTCTAAACAAACTTCCGCCAATAAGAAAATCTAAATCATGTTCTTGTCTGAATTCTAAAAGCGAATCATGAAGCAACCCAGAAGATGCTGTATTGAGATAAGTATTGTTAGATAAAACAGGAAATTCTTTTCTTAAATTCTTCATAAGTAATTTTAGTGCTTTTTGGTAAAAACTATATCTTTACTTGCCGGTACTAAGTTAGCATTAATATGTTTTCAAAAAAGAAAGAAACAGCACAAATTGACCCACAACAGCGTGAGTTATATGAGCATGCACGTAAGCGTGTTATTGAGAAGAAGAGGTTATTTCAACATTTCATCATTTTTTTAGTTGGATCAGTGTTTTTCGCAATTCTTAACCTGATATTTGGCTATGGAAAAGAAGTTACATTATTTGGAGTGGACTGGTATGGTATTGCAATACTATGCTGGGCATTCCTTTTGGTAGTACATTTTTGTAATGTATGGTTGTTTAGTACATTTATGGGGCAAGAGTGGTCGGATCGCCAGATGGAACGATTGATTGCCAAACAAAAAGAAGAAATAGCTTTACTTCAGAAAGATATAGATTTAATGTATCCCAAAGAAGAACTGGTTAAAAAGAAAGAAGGGTTTATAAAAGGAAAAACATCAGAGATTGTGGGAGAGTTAAAAGAAACAAAGAGTATGATTACAATGATTGCTGCGGCTGGAGAAAATAATGCCTTGGGTAAGGATAATGACCTGGTTTGGCACTTACCAGATGATTTTAAGCGATTTAAAAAACTAACAACCGGCCATCATATTATCATGGGGCGTAAAACTTTTGAAACTTTTCCTAAATTACTCCCTAATCGTGTACATATTGTAATTACCAGAAACACAAATTATCAGGCAGAAGGTGCAATAGTAGTACATAATATACAGGACGCTTTAGAGATCGCCAAAGGAGATGCACAACCTTTTATTATAGGAGGAGGCGAGATTTATACGATGGGGATGGATTATGCAGATTGTATCGAATTAACCCGAGTGCATGAATCTTTTGAAGCAGATGCTTTTTTTCCTGAAATTGATACCAAAATCTGGAAATTAGAGAAAGAAGAATTTCATGATATAGACGAAAAACATAAGTATCCGTTTACTTATTTGACGTATACAAGAAAATAATGTTCTCTTTAAAGCTTACATCTCATTTTGAAGAATTACTTTCAGAAAAGATAATAGCGATACAGCCATTATCAGGAGGAGATATTAATGACGTCTGTCTTATACACACAAATCAACAAAAAATTGTTGCCAAAGTTAATAGTGCTTCAGAATTTCCCAAGATGTTTGAGGTCGAAGCTAAGGGACTTGAAAAACTTAAAGGTTCTAACACATTTACAATTCCTAACATTATTAGTTTTGGTGAATCTGATGATGTTGCTTTTTTGATATTAGAATATATTGATTCTGGAAAACAAGCAGATACTTTTTGGGAAGTATTTGGAGAACAATTAGCGGCCCTACACCAACAAAATGACTTTTATTTTGGTTTCGAAAATGATAATTATATCGGGAGTTTACCACAGTATAATACTATATGCGATTCTGCATACGAATTCTATATAACACAGCGATTACAACCACAATTTGAATTGGCGCGACAAAATGGTTTCTTATTATCAGATGTAGATACATTTTACAATGTAATTAAAGATGAAATACCAAACGAAAAATCAAGCCTGATTCATGGTGATTTGTGGAGTGGTAATTTTATGATCGATGCTCAGGGAACCCCTTGTCTTATCGATCCAGCAGTTGCATATGCCCCCAGAGAAATGGATATAAGTATGATGCATCTTTTTGGAGGTTTTAATGTTGGTGTATTCGATATCTATAATGAAGTTTTTCCGCTTATAGGAAATTGGAAAGATCGATTATCGATTTGGCAGTTGTATTACCTTTTGGTTCATCTTAATCTGTTTGGGAGTTCATATTACAATAAGGTAAAAAGTATTGTTAGTAAGTATTCTTAGTTTAAAATAAGACACTTGCGTTAGGGATAGTAGTAGAAATCCCGAGTATTGCTTTGTTAAGCTATGATACTGAGCTTGGCGAAGTGTTGTCAAAGGGTAAATAATACGAGGAATTGTAACGAATAGCCCGCCAGAACGCCCAAAATAAAAATTCTATTCACTCATACCAACTTTATCCTTACTTTTGTCAAAATTTTAAATACACAGTATCATATGAACGCATATGTATTTCCTGGTCAGGGAGCTCAATTTTCCGGAATGGGTCTTGATCTATATGAAAACTCAGACATCGCTAAAGAACTTTTTGATAAAGCTAACGATATCTTAGGGTTTGAGATTACCAAAATTATGTTTGAAGGTACAGCAGATGAGTTAAAACAAACTAAAGTAACACAACCTGCTATCTTTTTGCATTCTGTTATCTTAAGTAAAGTATTAGGAGATAGTTTTAAACCAGATATGGTGGCAGGGCATTCTTTAGGAGAATTTTCTGCTTTGGTTGCCAATGGGACTCTTAATTTTGAAGATGCATTGCGATTGGTATCTAAACGAGCAATGGCGATGCAAAAGGCGTGTGAGTTGAAACCATCTACAATGGCAGCCGTTTTAGGATTAGAAGATGAGGTAGTAGAGCAGGGATGTGAAGCAATAGATGGAATTGTAGTAGCCGCAAATTATAATTGCCCGGGGCAATTGGTAATCTCTGGTGAAATAGAAGCTATCGAAAACGCATGTGAATTGATGAAAGAAAAAGGAGCTCGAAGAGCACTGGTATTGCCAGTAGGAGGAGCATTTCATTCGCCATTAATGGAGCCTGCCAGAGAAGAATTGGCAGCGGCAATCGAAGCGACTACATTTAATACTCCCAATTGTCCTGTGTATCAAAATGTGACCACAGAAGCGGTTACAGATCCAGAAGAAATTAAAAAGAACCTGATCGCACAGCTTACTGCTCCGGTAAAATGGACGCAAAGTGTACAAAACATGATCAAAGATGGAGCAACTTCATTTACCGAAGTTGGACCCGGAAAAGTACTATCGGGATTAGTGAAAAAAGTAGATCGATCTATGGAAACTATTTCTGCTTCGATTTAAGAAATATCAATAATTATAGTATAAACCTCGCAGGAGATACTGAAATAAATTCAGTATTAGCCTGTGAGGTTTTTTTTATGATTGATATGTACTAGTTTATTACTTTTCGTTTTTAAGATTCATAGAACTACAATATATAAAATAATAGAAATTAGGGTTTGTTTTGTTTCTCAAGTTTGGTTTTGATTTTAGCCAATTGCTCTTCATATTCAGATAAATATTCGATATCATATTTCTGGGCCAGTTGTACTGCTTTTTGCTGTGTTTTAAATGCAGCAGTAAGTTGATTATTTTTTTCTAACGCTTCAGACAAATTATGATATGCCCATGCAGATCGAGGACGATATTGTATTCGTCGTTTAATAACCTGTATAGCTTCTTCGATTCTACCATCATCTAGTAATTTTTTACCTATAAATCGTAAAGAGTTTACACTATTCCATCGTTCGGCTCTTGGAATAATAGGAAAACCGTAAGCTGTTGATAGTTTTTGATGAAAAGCATCTATATTCTTTAAGGCATTGCCAGGCTGTTTTATGATTTCCCTAAATTTTGGAGACCATTTTTCTTTAGGAAAAATCATTTCTAAAGAAGAAAGCATTGCTTTTATAATACATGCATAATGATCTTCATTAGGAATCACTTCAACTTTTAGATTTAAGTTTTTCGAAGTAAATGGAGACAAGCGCTTTTTCAATTCTTCCATATTCTTGATATAGGGTTTGTCTTTACTAATATCATTTTCAGAGACACCCAGATAGAATTGCGCTTTACGGTTGGGGTTTTTAATAAAACTCTCTTCAAAAGCATCTGTAAAAGTAGTATCAGGTTGATAGCCCATACCAATCATATCTGCAGTTGCAACAGTCACATGTGCCTGAAACAAATCTGGTTCCTTTGCAAATGTGTGTAGCGGATATACACTACTTCCGGACACGCCAACAATTATTCTGTAATCGGCTGCACGATACTGTTCTTTTAAGTATGGAAATAGTTCTTCTCTGAGATGCTTTGTGAATTTATCCGGATCGGCATTAAATTCGAGCTTATCTCTGCTAGACCACATACCATTGGTATAGACATTGGGAGCATAATGTGTTTCTTCCTCAAAGCTAATGACAATAGCTTCGGGCATACGAGTGACAGAACTTAGATGTCGTATGACTCCAGAGATCATTTGAAAAAACTTAACACCATGAGAACCACTTATGATGACTACAGGATACGCATGGTCTTTTGAAGCTTCATGAAAACTTTCGGGAATATAAATATTCATTACTCTATTCTCCTCAAGAATCTTAGAATGAAAAGTTATTTTTTCTGCATAAGTGATAGGAGAAGAGGAGATTTTGGATAAGGACGATTCATGAGACTGTTGTGCTTTCCCGGTAAAAATAAATGTAAATACAAGAATTGTAATTATTAAGAAACTGTTCGTTTTCATAATGTGATTGATGAGGATTTTTGTTAATAATTGATTTGTTTTTATTACCAGACGTCATAGTTATTTATGATCACCAATATTCTTCGATATAGTAGATTTTATCTTTTCTAAATTGTATAAGTGTCATTGTACTCTCGGTCTCATGCTCTTGTAATTCTTCTATAACAATAGCGTTTAACCCAACAATCATATTTACAATTGTAGTTTTTGGAGAGTTATCATATGCTCCTTTTTTTAGGTATTTAACAGTGTTGTTATAAAGTAGTTCTCTAGAATACACGCCACCATAGCCCGGATGATTATATTTAAAATCTGCGGTATAAAAACTGTATAGAAAGTCTACGTCGGCTACTGTTGATCCTCTTTTAAAGACTTTTTGATGAGCATTTTTATATCTTTTGAAAATTGATTTTAATGCTTCTTTGGATAAAGGTTTAACTTTTTCATATTCGGCAGCTACAATATCTGTAACTTCTTTCCATCTCGGATCAGTGTATAGGGATTTTAAATCATTATCACCGGTTAATTGGTTATAATCAGTGAATTTTCTGCTTCTTGCTATTTTGAATAATTGTACAAATGCCGCATCAGGTTCTTTTGCCAGTGCCCAGGCACATGCTGCATTAAACCGATTAGAAATTTCTTTGTCAGACATATTTGATTGATGGCCCAATACAGAAAAGGCTTCTGTGTATTTTTGTCCCGATGTATAGAATTCTTTTTTTTGATATAAATCCCAGGCTTCTTTTAATAATTTAGAATACGATTCGTTTTCTTGCCCAAATCCCTGGGACATTAAAAAACTCATCAATACGACTACAATTTTATTTCTCATATTTTCAATCTTCGTAATGAAATTCTGATGCAGAATTCGGGTTAAATATAGCATGTAGCCCAAAAGCTCATTTTAAAATAGTGACGAGTTGGGATAAAAAACCAGTAAAGCGTTTCTTTTTACTGTTGAATAATGAAATGTTCTTTTGGGATTAGAATTGCACCCATTTTCTGAATGCAGCGGTAGTACTCGAGCTAGTAATTACACTTTGTTCAACTCCATCAAGGAAGATCAATAATCTGTTTTTACTATGACTGTCCATTGCTTTGATGTGATCGATATTCACCATTTGACTTCTATTAATTCTAAAAAAGACTTTGGGGTCTAACTGATCGGTTAGGGTGCCTATTTTTTGTGTTGCCCTGTGTATGTTGCCCTGAGTGTCTGTAATCTTACAGAAATCTCCATATGCCTCAATCAGAGATATTGTATTGGTATCGATTAACTTGATACCGTTGCCTTTTTTGATCACAAAACGTTTTAGGAATTGTTTTTTTTCGGGAGTCATTAATTCTCTAAGCTCTTTAAAAACATTTTGGTCTACCGAGGTCGTATTTTTGGGTAATGCAATAAGGGTTTCGTATTTGCGAAGTGCTTCAGAAAGCTCTTCTTTTGTATAAGGTTTTAGAATATATGCAATACCATTAGTTTTAAAAGCATCTAATAAAAATGTATTATAGGCAGTACAAAAAATAACAGGAGAGGATATAGGTATTTGATCAAAGAGATCAAATGCATTACCATCTAATAATTGAATATCAGAAAGGATTAAATCATAGCGATGTTTAGATAACAAAACAGAGGCTTCATTTATTGATCTGGACCAATCCAAAGTAAGATGTGACTCAAAATACTCGGTGAGATATAGTTCAAGTTTTTTGTAAGCCGGAATTTCATCTTCTAAAATCAGAATATGCATAGTGTCGGGGGGTATTATTCTTTTAATGTTAAAAGTGGTAGCGAAACCGTAAAATACATGTTATCTTCTTCAATGGTAACCTCTCTATCAGAGAGTAAAAGATAGCGTTTTTTTATATTCTGTAACCCATTCCCCGAAGCATGGCTGGTTTCAGAAGTGTGTGAAATGTTATTTTTTACCAGGATATGATCTTCGGTAATCGTGATTTGCGTAGTAATGATTTGATCATTAGTCGGTTTATTGTGTTTCACAACATTTTCGATAACAGTTTGTAAAGCACCAGTAGGCAGATACTTGTCTTTTGGTAAGTTGGTTTCGGGTATTTTAAATTCATAGGAATGCCCAAATCGTGTTTTAATCAGAAAGAAGTAATTTTCGGCTAGTTGTATTTCTTCTTTAAGAGAAACAACTTCCTGATCTTTGGTCTGGATAAGATGGCGATACAGTGCAGCTAATCGTGCAATATATGCTTTTGCTTTTTGCGGAGAAGTATCAATTAAAGCATCAGTAGTATTTAAGCTATTAAACAAGAAATGAGGGTCGAATTGAGATCGTAATAGCTTGAGTTCTGTTTCTCGCTGTTCTTTTTCAATCTGATTTACTTTGATAAAGTTTTCGTAATACTTCTTACCCATCAGTAATCCTAAAGGTATGGCAATATCTACAGCAGAATTGTAGTAGCTTTTAAAGAACAAAAGAGTACCCATATCAGAAAAAGTAAGTGGATTACCCGAGGACCAAAACTCAAGAAGAAGAGATCCAAATCCTACTAAAATGACACTCGCCAGTGCCAGTATAAAAAACAGAAGATACTTTTTCTTTTTAACCAATAACTCTATGATAAGATATTTAAAAAGAAATAGCAGGATAATAGTTTTTACCCAAAAAAGAGGCATGTTTACCAGATACTGTAATAATGCCATATCCAAAATATAGTATCGAGCCATATCCCAGAGGGTAGCCAGAACAAAATAAAAAACCAGAAGTTTATAATCTGATGTATTAAGTTTTAAATATGTCATAGATTACAGAGATAGTGTTCAAACCAAATAGGATATTTTCACTTTTTGATTTCGCATTTGTTATTTCGCTTTAGCGAAAGCTATTTTTACAGCCAATCCTGTTAGTACAGAAGCCATAAACCATTTTTGCACCTTTACCCATAGTGGATTTTTTGCAAACCACCCTGCCATTTTCGCGGCCGAAATAACAATAAGAAAGTTAATTGAAAAACTAATCATAACCTGCATGATCCCCAACTGAAAACTTTGCCCCAAAATTGACCCATATTCTGGTTTGATAAACTGTGGAAAAAAGGATAAATAAAACAATGCCATTTTAGGATTGAGTACATTGGTAAGAAGTCCGATGTTAAATAATATAATAGGTTTGTCTTTTTTTAAAGAACGATCGGTATCAAAGATTTTGGTACCACCAGATCTAATGGTAGTATAGGCTAAGTATAATAAATAAGCTACTCCCAGAAATTTAACAATCGCAAAAGCATAGGGTACTGCAAAAAATATGGCAGTTAACCCAAATGATACCATAAGAATATGAAATAGAAATCCGCAGATCACTCCAAAGAGTGAGATGATTCCCGCCTGCCTTCCCTGGGATAAGGTTCTGGAAATAAGATAGATCATATTAGGTCCGGGAGATAGTACCATTATTAATGATGCGAGAGCAAATACAAGAAATTCGTTGATAGGGATCATATACTTTACTTACAGGTTTATAGCGTAAAAGTATTGTTTTTTTCTCAGTTCAGAATCCTGTTATGCTGTATTGACGACTAATATGTAATATCGAATGTAAAATCCTTATGGTATTATAATGAACTCATCTTGACTTTTTCTTTTCCCTAAAAAATGACTGAAATTCACCCATATTTCGTTACTTTTTTTATCCGTAGCCCTACTTCGGCATAGCTAGCACAAGTGCTATGACTTTCAAAAAGTGTCTCATTTGGTCAAATTTCTTCTCATTTTCGGTTAAAAACAAAAAGTCAAGATAAGTTCAATTTAAAAATACAACCTGTTTACAGATATCTGTATTTCTCTCTTACAGAAAAACCATAATTTCGCTTTTGTTACGATGTCAAAGCCTTAAAGAATACTATTTAGAAAACCAACTTCAAATGTTTCGTAGTACAGTGTACATTTTTAAGCTATAGTTATGAATTTGATGGTAAAGCAAATACGATTGATAGAGCGAGTTGATCAGCTCATTCGCCTGCAAGCTACAGGGACACCGGAAGAGCTGATCTCTAAATTAGGTATTTCAAAAACCAAATTATACCGTACTATTAATACGATGAAAACTTTAAATGCTCCTATTGAGTATGATATCACACTACAAAGTTTTGTATATGTAGAACCGGTGGGATTTACTTTTGGGTTCTATACAAAAAGTCAAAAAGTGAAAATCCTTAATGGTTTTGGAGGATGACCAGAAGTATCGATGATATAGAACTACATAACATATAGGTAATGGGCCAAACTGGTGCTTTTTAAAAAAAGTACATTTTTAAGACTAATTATTAGTAATGTAAACAACGCTATTTCTGTAGAGATGGTCATACTTCATTTCAAAACTCATATTCTTATAAAGCATATCAAACTACAACAGATGCTTTAATTAAAAGTTTACTCAAAGAAAGCTGTGGTGTTTTGAGTATTGCCAGAAGTATAGGCATTTAAAAAAATACAGTATTATTCAGGATGCATAAAAGTGAACTATCAGATTAGTATATAAAAATCGTTTCACTGTAAAGTAAAACCAGTATCGGACAATATGTAAACTTTTTTTAGGACGATACAAAAACAGTCAAAACAGGGCGATACCCACTTATACAAGTGGGGGTGGGTACTTATAGAAGTAGGTATGTTAATGGTATCTATGCTACAGGGGGTACTTATGGTAGTGGGTATACTGGCCTCTGATCCCGGTTTGTATCGTCCTAAAAAAAGTTTACAGTTTTTATTTAAATCCTGATATATGTTTACTGTTACTATTTAATCCTATTATTGGTTTACAATAATAGGATTTTTCACATAATAATTCTTCCAT
>JAUIBW010000030.1 GCA_030427585.1 Bacteroidia bacterium | reverse complement strand
GAATGAATGGTCGAAGTTAGATGTTATTTTTATTCTAGCTCCTGACACCTGTCTCCTGACTCCCAACTTCGGACATCCGACACCTGTCTCCTGACCCTTGACTTCAGACATCTCAATACTCAATACTCAATACTAATATCTCAATACTAAATTAAATCATAAAAAAATGAGAAATATTATCGAAGATCAACTTACCAAAGATGAGAAAGAAAAGGCAAAAATGCTGGTTACCCAATTAGAAGCCATATTTATGGATAAGCTATCGGCATTAACCGAAAGAGAACGCCAGGACTACAAGGCGATTAATGAAAAAAACAAATTGTTTGTTAATAAAGTTTGGGATTATCGCCAGCATAGTAGTGTATTAAGCTCTCCCGATGTAGACTGGGAAGAGTTTGAGAAAGATTATAATGCCCGTGTATTTACAGAAAGTCTTTTGGGACGTATCGAGAGTCTCGCCTATCGCTTAGAAAGTACCAAAATCTTGCATGATTATGATAATTACCAGGATGCATTAAATGATTATTCATATTCACAATATAGCAAAGGTGCTGGAAAACCCGGATTTACCGAAAAAGTAGCAGAGCTAAAACAGTTTTTTGCCCGTACCAAAAGTGCCCCTAAAACCGATGAAACAGAAGAATAGCTTTTCTTTTAACCCAAAAGACCTTCTGATGGGCCAAAAAGGCCCTCGGTTTAACTCGGCCCATGCAATTTTTAACCCGATGTGTTAAAAATTGCACTGCGGAGGTTAAAATTTTAAGGTAAAGTCTTGAAATTTTAGAGTATCCTTTTAAAAATTGAAAGCAACAGCTTAAAAACTTCGTCAAAAAGGCCCGTGAGAAGGTCAAAAAGACGCATCACATGGTCTTGGTGGTTAAAAAGAAGGTATACCGGAGTAAAAATTTAGATGCTGTAGTTAAAGATTTTGCTCTAATCAGACCTCACAGGTCTTAGAGACCTGTGAGGTCTAGATTTTATACCACCAAATCCAAAACTCGTGATTTTGCATCATAATACTACTCCTAGTCGTGGATTCCGGCCTACGCTCACTACTGTCCGGAATGACAAAACCAACCCAAAATCTCACTCCTCCAGCTTTTTTATGAAATACGAGGGGTATATCCCCGTTTTTTTGTAGAACGTTTTAGAAAACGCCTCTGCGGTATTAAAACCGACCTCTTGCGCAATAGCTTTAATCGTATATTTTCTGAATTTTGAATCTGACTGTAGTTTCTCTACTACAAAATCGATACGTAGGTCGTTAATGTATTGACTTAATGTCTTTTGCTTATACGTATTAACCACCAACGATAAATAGCTGGAGTTAGACCCAAAGCTTTTGGCCAGGTCTTTAGAATTAATATTAGAAGCAAGGTACTTCTGCTGTTTCTCAAACTCTTCTAAATGTGCCAGCAGTTGCTCTAAGGTATCGGGGCTTATGGTAGTGATCCCGGTTTTATCTTTAGGTGCTGGTGCAGTTTCTTGTGGTGTATTGGTATCGAGTAGTTGCAAAAATCGTTTTTTATAACGGCGCTGGTTATAGTAATAATAGCCCACTCCACCCAAGCTTAGTATCAACAAAGAAGAGATCACCAGGATTTGGGTAGCACTACTACTCTTTTCTGCTTCTAACGAGGCAATAATTTCTTCTTTATCCCGAAGGAGATTAGGAATATCATAATCTTTGGTGATTTTTTTATTTAAGCTTTTATATCTTTTATCTAAAAGACTATCTACTTTAATTAGTTGATTGATATAATATAATTGCTCATTTTTATTATTTATTGATTTATAATAATCGATCAACATAGTATAACTCTCTCTCATTTCTTTATAAGCAAAATTTGAACGTTTGTATGATTGATTGATTTTAAGTAAAAAATCCAAATATTTTTCTTTATTATCAAATTTTTTATACAATTTAGCTAAATGTAAATATGCGATAACTAATGTTTCTTCATCTCTTGGTTTAGCGTCTTCAAAAAAAATCAATGATTTATTAATACTATCTAATGAAGCCTGATACTGTTGTTTATAGAATAAGTTGATCCCTTCATGCAATACAAAATAGTCATAAATGTCTATGCTATCTTTAAGCGATTCTTTTATACCTATTTTATTATAAAAAGTGGCAGAATCTTTATATTCTAATTTTCTATATGAATCGGCTAGATATAATATAGTTGCTAAATGCCCTATGCCACTTATATTATTTTTATCTTCATAATCTATAACTTCTTTAAACATTACTGCAGCCTCTTCAAGTTCCCCAATTCTCTTTTTTAAACTAGCAATATTATGCTTGGTCAAATAATAAAAATTCATATTATTTGCTTTTTTAGAATATTTTAGAGCAGCAATATAACAATCAAGAGATTTATCAAAATCTCCCATTTCTCTATACTTTCCTCCTTTAACCGAATAAGAAATTGCAGGAAATCTTTTATGATTTAAGTTTTTACTTACAGCAATAGAACTATCCAAATATGCCAATGTTGTAGGGAAATCCTCGCCACGATAATAAGACACTAATTGATATCCTTTTGCCAATCCTAAAGAATCCTTTAATTCTTTTGCTTTGGCAAGTAATGTATTTGAATACATTTTGTATTTGAGCGTATCGGGATAATACTCATAGCTTAAATTTTCTAGTTCATCAATAGTTTTATTTTGTAACGAATCTGGGATTTGAAATTTTTGACCATATCCAAAAGATGAGAATAAGAAGATAAACAGGATAAGATAGGTGGCTCTCATAATCGATATTGGTTCGCCTACCAAAAGTATTGAAATAATAGATAATACCATTTATTATTTGGATTTACCGTAATAAAATGGTCTTTTCTAGCAAATTCAAACAACAAATGGTATAATCTCTAAAAAAATAATCGTCCTAGTTTAGATATGCCAGGACGATTATTTTTTACTACTTAATTAATATTTATGTAGTACTTATGTATTACAATTGTAATAGATGTTTATCTACGCGCAACAAGGTCATTAATATTTGTTTGATTACCGCCACATTGAGGTGGTCTTTGATAACTTCGGCAATCGTGTACTATAGAACCTTCACATCCATTAACTGCTTCACTCGGCATTTCTCCGGCTTTAACCTGTGATAACTTATGCGTCGTTAATAAAGTAATATTAATTTTTTTTAATCCCAGCTTCTTTGTTTGATGTTGATTTTTCATGAGTTTTTATGTTTTGAGTTCAAAACAAATGTAGGGGATAACCTTAAAAAAATAAGGTAAAAAAAGGAAGTACCAGTCTGTATTCTAAGAAATCAGACCTTTAACAAATTAATAATCAACAATTTATTTATTTTTCTTTTTCGAGCTGCTTGATAAAGTAAGAAGGGTAAATTCCCGTCTTTTTGTAAAAGGACTTAGAAAAGGCTTCGGTAGTATTAAACCCAATTTCGCGAGAAATCGCTTTGATGGTATATAATCTAAATTTAGATTCGCGCTTTAGTTTTTCGATTACATAGTCAATACGCAACTCATTAATATACACACTAAAACTTTTTTGCTTATAGGTATTAATGATTTTAGATAAATATTTAGAATTGGTTTGTAGTTTTTTGGCTAACTCTCCTGTAGTAATATTAGCCGATAAATACCCTTGTTTATCTTCAAACTTTTGTAAACCTTCTAATACAGAATTTACAATATCCTCAGAAATCCCAATCGCTTCGGGTGTCGCAGGGTGCTTATCCGAGATTTCTTTTGGTACAGTAGCTTCAAGGGTTGGAGCCTGCATCAATTCTTTAAAACGTTTTCTATAGCGTACATTTTTAATATAGATGACAGCTACAGCAATGATTAGCACTATGGCAAAAATAACGGCAATGATAAATTTTACACTGGTCTTTTTTTCTTTTTGTTCTAGAGCATTAATTAAGTTTTGTTTAGCTTCTAATAATTTTGGAGTATCATATTCTAATACAATCTTTTTACTCAGGTTTTTATAATTGGTATCCAGGACACTATCTACGCTAAATAATTTATCAATATAGTATAACTGCTTATTTTGATCATCTATCGATTTATAGTAATCAATCAATAGTTCATATCCCTCTCGCATTTCCATAGAAACAAAACCCGAACGGTCATAGGATTGATTTATTTTTAATAAATACTCCAGGTATTTTTCTTTATCATCAAATTCTTTATACAGCTTTGCCAAATGTATATAGGCAGTGACCAATAACTCTTCATCTCTATACTCATATCCCCCAATAAAAAGCATTGCTTTATCAATACTATCTAATGATTTTTGGTATTGTTGTTTATAGTATAAATTGATGCCTTCATGTAATACAAAAAAATGATAAATATCTAAACTATCTTTAAGCGATTCTTGTATTCCTTTGGTATTATAAAAAGTAGCAGAATCTCTATACTCTAGTTTTCTATACGAATCTGCCAAATGTAGCATAGTCACCAGATGACCGATACCACTTATATTGTTTTTATCTTCATAATCTATCACTTCTTTAAAGATTTTAGCCGCCTCATCAAACTCCCCTATATCCTCTTTTAAACTACCAATATTGTGTTTGGTTAAATAATAAAAGTTTTTATTATTGGACGCATTAGCATATTTTAAGGCAGCCAGATAGTTATCTAATGCCTTATCATAGTTTCCTATTTGTTTATATTCCCCACCTTTAATAGAGTATGGTACTGCAGGATATAGCTTATGGTTTAAATCTTTACTTACTGCGATTGAGCTATCCAAATATGCAATTCTTTCAGGAAATTTGTTCTTAAACATAAATACAGCAGATCGATATGCTTTGGCAAGAGACAATGGGTCATTTTTTTGCTTTGCTTTGACTAATAATGTATTTGCATAAATTTCATGTTTAATAGAATCATTATAATACTTAAAGCCTAGCTTTTCAATCTCATCAAATGTTTTATTCTTTAACGAATCCGGGATGGTAAACGCATTTGTCTCCTGGGCAATCCCCGGGATCATATATAAAAAAAAGATACTAACGATAAGTATTCGTTTTTTCATGATACGGTATAGCTTACTTTTGTTTTTTGATATCGTACTAAAAAATCATAACACACCAACTCATAAAATCGTTGTTTGGATCTAAAGGCCCGGTTTACCAGCATATGTATATAACTGCTTAGCAAATCGTCTAATGGCATTTCTAATTGGTTATCTTGCTGTGCTTTCATAATCTTTTGTACTATCCCTAATGATTGTTTTGCTTTGTGATCCAGCAAATCATCTAATACTTTATAATCCTCCTGCATAGAAGTTGTCTCTAAAAAAGAAGAAAGCTTGCTTTTTAATCCCCTATATTTTTTATCTAATTGTTTATTAAGTCCTTTATCGGCATGAAATTCTCGCTTAAACGCTAGGCTGTTTCGGGTGACCAACTCTAATTTTTGTTGTTGCTCATAGCCAAAACTGTTTAATAACCTATCGATCGCTTTTACTACAAATAAAAAGTACAATTCTTCATCTTCGATCAACGCTATAGCATCCAGCAGCATGGCACTATCATAAAAAAACAAGGTTTCAGAGGCATCTATAGTATTCGTACCATAACGTTCTAATTCTCGTATATAGGTATCGGTTTGTAGTTTATATACTACCCGCTGTTCTACATAATGTTGCATCGCAGCATTAATCTGCAAAATCACGGTTCCTATTGCTTGTATATCGGGTAAACGAAATCGTATCCTGATATGAAAATCGGGATCTCCGTATCGTATAAAAAACCAGGAATCGATCAAACCTTGTTCTAATAATTGTACTGTAAGTGGTTTTATGGTTTCGGTAAGGATGACATCAGATGTACGGGCACCACAATATATTTTATAATATAGCCATTCATCCCCCAGTATATATGTTCTTTTTGTACTCATGTAGTATCCCCTTGTTTTGTGTTTTTATTATTTTGCTATTGTCCCAAATACATCTCGATACAGTCCTCATATCGTAGGATCACTCGATGTGACGAAAATGTTATTTTATTTATACCTCAACGGCTTTTAATGCTTCGGTGTTCTTTCTTGCTTGTTCTAGTTTTTCTTTATTATACAGCGAGATCACAAACTGGTTGGTATAACTCATACCTTCTTGCTGTACGATACCTTTTTGCTTATTAGACTGTCCTTCTTCTGCAAATAAAAACTCTTCTAATACGCATGTTTTTTTATTTTTTATAGTATCTAACCACATGTTTATCGAGTTTGTATTTTCCATATGAATCAGCAAAGTATTATCTCCATCGATCAATTGTACCATCTTTGGTATATTATGTTTTGCTCTCCAGGTGGTTATCATTGCGATCCTGTCGTTTTCATTATTTTCTTTTAGAAAAGACAGGTTAGCCATAGTGATCTTCCATCGGGCTTTTGCCAATATAAACTCTTTATATATTACCCTAGGTAAAAAAGTATGCTTCTCTAACGCTTCTCCCCAATAAAACCCAAGGCCCGATCGACCGCCTTGTTTTTGTATATCACATAAGAAATGATATACCGGCAAGGCATTAACACTATAGTTATGAGCATTGGTCAAACGAGGGATAATTTCTTTATTAAGTGTTTTAGAGCGTAGTATAATATGGCCATATCGCACCGATATCATTAGATCTGATATGGCAACCTGCTGCTCTAGAGGGACATTAGATTTTCCTAAATACGGGATTTCATATTCCCGTATGGTTGCCCTGCGAATTACATTACCTGTCCTGGATTCTGGTAAATGAACAACTTCGGCCAGGATCTGGTTTTTATTCATTTCTTGTTCTATCGCTGCAATACCTTGTACGTGTTTTAAAATATCCTCGTTTCCAGTAGAAAACCGCCCTAACAGATTCGCTGCAGAGGACCCTCCTACAGAAGAAAATATCATCTTTTCTTCGCCATCAACCGTTGTGATTTGAGCAATCGTCGACATGGTATCGGGCAAATCGCTCCAGTCTAATTCGAGATGTTCTACATCCTTATCTTCGAGCGATAGGGTATACTGGTTCTCTTTATGTATATGTTGTAATTTCTTATTTAAAATTTCCTGTACCGGGGTCCAGTGCATATCCTGTTTTGAAGCCGGTTTGGAAGGGATATACAGATCGTCTAAAAAAGAAGTAGAGTCACTGGCATCCTGATGTTGCAGGTATCCAATACCTACTTCGGTATCTAAAGCAGTAGCCAAAGGAATTTCCTGAGTTTCGTATCGTTTTGTAAACGCATCCTTAAACTTTTGTAAGTGTGTTTCTGACGAAGCACTAGTCATTCTGTTTAACAGTTCTAGTGCCCGAGTTAACTTATATCCCCATCGTATATTTAATTGATTAGATTGTGCCTGGGTATACATATCGGTCTGAAAAAGATACTTTAACTCGAAAGGCGTTTCTAGCTTTGCTACCCGCTCACTAAGTTTTAGGTATTCATCAGATGCATTACCCAGTTTCTGATCTATTTGTTCCAGAAATTTTTTATAGGAATCAATCTCTGTTAGTATAATATCTGTACCCTCTATCTGACTCAAACAGGTTTCTAACTGTTCTAAAAAATCATCTCCGGTTACAGAGGGTTCTATCTCACTCACCAGGATTTGATTGTCTATCAATTCGTCTATAAATTCTGAAGCTTCTTCGTGCGTAATTTCGTCATCAACCAGAAGAGATGCTAATTCGTTTATTTTTTTACCGGTTCTGGCACTCTCGATTATAGCTTCGAGATACTCTGCATAGGCCACTGCCTCTATAGAATGTTCTCGTCGATTATATTGATTATACTTATATTCTATATATCGATATTGATCTCCAATTTTATACAAGCTATTATTGGTATACCACAATAGTTGTTTTTTGATAACTTCTTCTTTGGCCATCTTTTGTGAAAACGCTACCAAAAAGTTCATATCAAACCGCGTTTGCCTTTGATGGGTATCATAATTAGACAATTCTATTGCCGTATCCTTACCAAAGGTTCCTATACTACAACCGGCAAATAATCCAAAGGGAGTACAACGCGAACTCATCCTGGATAAATATTTTAATAAAGATGATGCTAATCGTTTCTTCTTTTTAACATCTTTGAGCTGCCCGGATAACCATTTCTCGATTTCAGAAAATAACTCTGGTGATGCCAGAAAAATAGCTTCTCTAATGCTATCATTTTTCCAGATATCTTTAAACCTTTCTACAGGTATCTCCTTTTCTTTGGTAAGGTCATAATAAAAATCTAATGGTAAAAGGGGCGTTCTCAGACAAAACTGATCAAAGAAGGTATATGGGTTTTTTTGTTTCAAGAGGTGTTGGTATTATTCTATATTTATTTTAACAGGATATAAATATACTATTTTCTGTTTTAAGATTTCTTTTAGATAATTATAACAAAACTATATGATAATCAATCGATTACCATTTTAAACTAAAAGTCTGTATTCTAGGAATTCAGTGTTTGTTTTCAGGAATCACGACTTCTTTCCTTTGTTTTTGGGGCTTTATCGAGGGTATATTTGATCAAATCAAAAAACGTAGCAGTCGCTTTAGTTTCACTTAAAAAAATCAAAACTTATGATACATGTACTAATCAATTTCATTTCACAGCTCACCACTTTTCTGATGGATCATTTTGTCATCATGTATCAATCCATTGTTAACGTTTAAAGAATATCCAGCATGAAACAGTTATTTCCAAAAGAAATTATAGAAAACACCATAGAGGTGCATCAGTTTGAGCATAGCAGCAAAAGTAAAATGATCTATACGACGATATTGGTTGCTTTCGTCATCGCATTAGCCCTTTTGCCATTTATAAAGATCGATATCTATACCACCGCAAGAGGAATGTTAAGGCCTAGCAAAGAACGTATTGCTATTACTCCGCTTCAATCAGGTAAAGTTGTTTATGTAAATATGATTGATAATCAAAAAGTAAATAAAGGCGATACTTTGCTTATGACCAATACTTCGGTAGTAAAGGAACAAATTACCCGGTCCTCGACACAGATCGAAGAGACCGAGCAGTTTATTGCAGATTGCGAATATCTGATCAATACGGTTACCCCGAAATTTAATAACATACAATCGGCACGTTACCAAAAAGAGTATCTGTACTTCACTCAAAAAATACAAGAGCTAAGAACCCGATTTGAAAAAACAAAAATCGATTACCTGCGTAACCAAAAACTGTATGAAAAAGGGGTAATCGCCAAAGTCGATTATGAGAACAGTGCTTTTGAGCATCAACTGGCATCGAGTACGCTACAACAATACCGAAAACAACAAAAAAATAACTGGCAGGCTACAGTAACAGAATATCACAACACCATAAGAGAATTAAAAGGTGGATTAACACAACTAGAACAAAACCAAAAAGAACTGGTGATCATAGCACCCATAGACGGGATTCTTAAAAATGTTTTGGGTATCGAGCCGGGTAGTCTAATTGCAGGAGGGCTAACTATTGCCGAGATATCTCCTGATACCGGATTGGTTGCAGAGTGTTACCTCTCGCCATCAGATATAGGATTAGTAAGTCGAAATAAATTGGTGAATTTTCAGATCGATGCTTTTAACTATAACCAATGGGGACTGGCTACCGGAAAAATCCTCGAGATCAGTAAAGATGTAGACATCATTAATGAACGACCTGTTTTTAAAGTACGCTGTGCTATCGACCAGGGACATCTCGAACTTAAAAATGGTTTTAAAGGGAGTTTTAACAAAGGGATGACACTAAGCGCACGATTTCAACTTACACAACGCACTCTGTATGAATTACTTTATGACAAAGTAGATGATTGGCTTAACCCATCGAGTCCCACTATAGCAGAAGCAGTGAATGTCGAATAACGAATAACGAATATTGAATATTGAATATTGAATATTGAAGTTAGAAATGTAAAAGTATAAAGCCTGAAGACAAAAGCTCTAGGCGTGAAGTGAAAATGTATGAAAGTTAACTGTAATCTAAACTTAGATTCTTTGCTTCTTTGAAACTATAAAATGTAAAACCGTAAAATGTAAAATTTTAAATAATAAAGTGAAAAATACCCTTGTCACACTGAGCTTGTAGAGATTGGATTGGTAAATGTAGAAATAAAAACCACTCAAAACCTCATAGACTCACGGCTATTCTCACTACTCTTATCTCAATACTAAATAAATTATGGCTAAAACAAAAATAAAACAACACGATATCACTGATTGCGGTGCGGCTTGCCTGGCATCAGTATCTGCACATTATAAATTGCAACTGCCAATTGCACGTATTCGACAGTTTGCAAGTACCGATAAAAAAGGAACCAATGTATTGGGATTAATCGAAGCTGCCGATAAACTCGGGTTTGAGGCCAAAGGAGTACGTGGGGACCTGGACAGTTTGTCTAAAATCCCTAAACCAGCCATCGCTCATGTGATCGTAAATGAGAAATTGCATCATTATGTAGTGATCTACGAAGTGACTAAAGAGTACATCAAAATAATGGATCCGGGAGATGGCAGATTTCATAAAAAAACTCACGAGGAGTTCAATGAAGAATGGACAGGAGTATTGGTATTATTACTCCCAAAAGAAGATTTTACAACAGGTAACCAAAAAGTATCGGTTTATAAGCGATTCTGGTTTTTATTAAGGCCTCATAAAGGAGTATTGATACAGGCATTTGTTGGAGCAATCATCTTTACATTATTAGGGTTCTCTACTTCGATATACATCCAAAAACTTACCGATCATGTTTTTATGGGTACCAGTACCAAATTGCTTAACCTGTTAGGGATTGTAATGATCACATTAGTGCTCTTACAACTAATCATAGGGGCATACAAAGATGTTTTCCTGATCAAAACCGGACAACAAATCGATTCGCGATTGATTCTTGGGTATTATAAACATTTATTAAAACTACCTCAGCAATTTTTTGATACTATGCGGGTCGGAGAGATCATCTCTCGTATTAGTGATGCTGTAAAAATCAGAAATTTTATCAATGGGGTAGCCTTAAACCTAACGGTTAATATTCTAATTCTGGTGTTCTCTTTTGGATTGATGTTTACCTACTATTGGAAACTGGCTCTGATTATGCTGGCGATTATTCCGATTTATGCAACCATATACGTAATTACCAATAAACTGAATAAACGTACAGAACGAGGGATTATGGAAAAATCTGCGGATCTTGAAAGCCAGTTGGTAGAATCTCTAAATGCTGTAGGGACTATCAAAAGATTTGGCCTTGAAGGCTTTGCCAATATTAAAACAGAAACCCGTTTTATTGGATTATTAAAAATAGGATATAAATCTGCACTTAACAGTGTGTTTTCTAACTCCAGTACCGGTACTATTGCACAATTATTTACCATCATCCTATTATGGAGCGGTTCCTTTTTTGTGATTCAAAAAGAAATTACTGCCGGAGAACTCATGGCTTTTTATGCCATTATAGGATATTTTACCAGTCCTGTTGCCAGTTTAATTAGTGCCAATAAGCAAATCCAAAATGCATTGATTGCTGCAGATCGTTTGTTTGAGATCATGGATCTGGAACGCGAAGAAGATGAGCAGAAAATAAGACTCACAAAAAATAACATTGGAGATATCAATTTCTCTAATGTAGGATTTAGGTATGGATCCAGAGTAGAGGTTTTTAAAGATTTTAATCTTGAGATTCAGACAGGAAAAATCACAGCCATTATCGGGGAGAGTGGTTCGGGAAAATCTACCCTGATGTCTCTGTTACAAAATATTTATCCTATCCAGAAAGGACAAATATCTATAGGAAATCAGGATCTGAAACATATCGAGAATGGTAGCCTGAGAGACCTGGTAAGTGTAGTGCCACAAAAAATAGATCTGTTTGCCGGTAATGTGATAGACAATATCGCAGTAGGGGAATTTGCTCCCGATGTAGAGCGTATTATGGAGGTATGTAAAACCATCGGTATTCTCGAATTTATAGAAAATCTGCCCAATAGCTTTGCTACGTATTTGGGAGAAAACGGGGCCACTTTATCCGGAGGACAAAAACAACGTATTGCCATTGCCAGAGCATTGTATAAAAACCCTGAAGTATTGGTCCTGGACGAAGCTACCTCTTCACTAGATAGTACTTCTGAAAATTATATCCAGAAAGCAGTACAAAGCCTGCGTGACCAGGATAAAACCATCATCATTATTGCCCACCGATTAAGTACAGTGATTAATGCCGATAAAATTGTAGTACTCGAAAAAGGGAAAGTAGTAGAAGAAGGAAATCATGAAGTATTATATGCCCGACAAGAAAAATACTATGAACTATGGCAAAAACAAATGCCAGTAGTAGATCACATCCCTAAAATAAATGCTGTTGCATAGCTAGAAGATGGTTCGATAAAATTTTAATTGATAATTATGTTTTTAAAATGCTAAAAAACTTTTTAATCTAAATACTTGGTTATGAAAAAAATAGAACGTCAAATTGAAGTCATAGAACGATTAAATCGGTTGATACGGTTAGGAAAAACAGGAACTCCCGATCAATTATCCGAAAAATTGGAAATCTCAAAAGCATCTTTGTTTCAGATTCTTAGAGTAATGAAACAACTTAATGCTCCTATTGTATTTGATATCACACTACAGAGCTACGTTTATGAAGAATCTGTAAACTTTACCTATGGTTTTTATACCCGTAAACTTTATGGAGAAGAAGTACTAGAGGTATCTTCTTATAATGCTCAAAGTATTATGATGCAAGTAGATTTTAAATATCCAAGCTTAAGAATAGTATAATAACATTTAAAGAATAAACTTATGAAATGAGCCGTAACAACTGAGTTAATATCAACCGAGATGTTCAATGGTGAAATCAAAGATTCACGAATACCTTAATTAAAAGTAATCAACAGATGAGTAATTCCATCTGACAACTAAAAAACAATAAAAAAAGAACAGATGAAAAATTATGATCCACAAAAAAACAAAAGCAACCTAACAGAACGTAAATTAGAAAACGATTTTTTACAACAAGAAATCAATGATCCAGAACTGAAACATGTGATATCCGATGTTATTTCCTACTCTGAAGAGTACGAAATCTATATAGATCATGATGATATGAACGATTGGATGTTCTAAAAAGATCGTCAACCGATTTACAACACCTAATCGCATTAAACTACTTTATTAATCAAAAAACAAATAATTATGAATATCATTATTAAACAAATCGAAATGATCGAGAGAATCGATCGACTCATACGCTTACAAGCCACAGGAACTCCTGTAGAATTGGCATCAAGGCTAGGAATGTCAAGAGCGCAAACCTATCGGATTATTGATATCATGAAAGAGTTAAACGCTCCTATCACTTATGATTTTACGATACAGAGTTTTGTTTATGAAGAAAGTGTAGGTTTTAAATTTGGATTTTATACAAAAGAACTAGATGCCACAGAGATTAGATCTGTTAGCGGAGGAAATTCTTTTGAAAGATTACAATACCTGGCTGCCATCATATAAAATGAAATTTCACAAGTACATCCATAGACAAAAGGATTTATATCATTTATTTATAATACTTCCTATAATTTAATTTGTTCAATATAAGTAAACAGAAAAATTATGAAATCAATTCTATTACTAATTGTATATCATACTTATGTTTAACGCAACTGTATAAATACACGAACCTAAATTTAGAATGTAAAATGAAAAATTCTTTTGAATAAAAATCCTGGAAAATCAATTTCCGGGATTTTTTTATTTCACCCTATAGACTTTATCATTTTAATGTAAATAATGGACAAGAAATTTTATAAAGCATCTCATAAAATGAGACCATCGCACACTATCATTGTAGTATAAAAGAGATAGCGTAGCTTTATTTACAGCTATAACAACAAAATCATTCATTAATCATTAAATCGTAAAAAATGAAAAACTTAAACAACTACAACGTTCAGGAACTGCAATCAAACGAACTTTTTAACAACAACGGAGGTACTTTATTAATATCTGCTACTACGCGTAAAATCATTTGCGAAGTTACCCCAGGTTTTCCCAATATTCCGGTTACTTTATTAACGCTATCATAATTATTGATTGTAAAAAATTAGATAATAATAAACGAACCATTTGGATTGATAACACATCAGTGTTTGCATTGTAAAAAAAAGAGTCTTATAGTAACAAGGCTCTTTTTTGCTTTATGCCAATCAGTACTCTTCTTTCCCAAAAAAGTATTAAGAAGTTACAGCATATGTATTTCTGAAAAAAATCTTACCACTATAGTATACTATCCCGAAATAAATCCCAGACCAGATTTTAATAAATATCAATAACGAAGCTTTTAACTGGTATCGAAATAGTATTAGACACTATGCTATTGTCCTACAATATCATGTCTTATTTAAAAATAATCATGAAAAAAATGAAAAAAAAATACCAGTCTCACAAGATGAGACAGCCCCACCGTATCATTGTATTGTGAAAGGGAAACAACAAAACTTTTCACGATTGTTGCAACAACAAAAACAGTTTACATATCGATTTGACGGAATTGATAGTGTAAGCATAAATTAAAAAAATCATTAATCATTAAATCGTAAAAAATGAAAAATTTGAACAACTTAGAATTTCAGGAATTATCAAAACAAGAAGCAACAGAAATTAACGGAGGTATCGTTTGTGGTGGATTGTGTATCGGTATTATAGCGGTAGTTGCAGTTGGTGCTCTAGGACTTGGCATATACAATGGATACCAGGATGAAAAAGACAAGCACGAGGGTGTAAAATAAATTTAAAACAAAACATTAATTAATTTAAAAAAAACAAACAACATGAATACTTTAGAATTAAACGTAGCAGAATTATCAAGCAATGAATTAAGAACCGTAGAAGGTGGTGTTATCGATCCTATCACAGTAACAGCAGCTGGAGCAGCAGTAGTAATTGCAGCTATTGGTGGAATTTACAAAGCTGGAGAAGCAATAGGAAAAGGACTTTACCACCTTTTTAACTAATATAACTATCATGGGTATATTTCAAAAAGGTAGTGGTGTTGATATTACTCCTTATTTAGAATATGTTGTACTTGCAATCGTTGCAGTAATCTTTTTCTATAACGCTGGAGTTGCAATAGGTAAATTTATCTATCATATTAAACACTAGACCACTAAAATAACCCTCTGGCATATTGTCAAGAGGGTTGTTTACTTTATTAAAAAAATCATCAATTCGCGCCGAACCTGTTTCGGTCTCAAAAAATCTAACATCATGGAATCAAAAGTTTTAATTCATATTATAAAAGAAATAGAAACAACAGAAAGTACAACACAAGTAGAAGAATTTATTACCGATTTATTTGTGTATACCAAGCAAAAAGATAATGATGTTTTCTATAGAAAAGATGAAAATAAAATGTATGCTGTAAACAAAATAGCAAAAAATATAACACCTATTTCATTAGATCAAAGGCAACAACAAGCTGATCAATTTAAAAAACTATTTTCTCAAATAGATGTTCAGCATAAAGCCGAAGAAAATAGTCGAAGCATAAGTATTGATGGTAAAGGCAATATAGTAACTATATCGGGAGAAGTAAAAATATCTAAATTTCCTAATCTTGAACATACTGCTAATATCGCAGCATACAAATTACTAAGCAAATCAGCCCTGGTCGATATCGATATGGAGAATAATGAAATCACTGATTTTGTCGATATTAATATTAATGTACAGGGAAAAAGAATTAAAAATAAAACCGTAATAAAAAACATTGAGGTTTTAACAACCGATATTAATCGATATGATTATTTGCTCAATTATTCAGTAAACTAATCACCTAATCTTCTAAGTGTATAGAAATCTGTATAAAAGAATCTTTGTGATTTTTCAGATGATGTTATAAATTCCCAGGTCGTTCTGATCGATCAGCTATCTCAAAATGCATTGCATTCACTCTAATGTATAACCGAAAAAACATTTTATTTTGGATCAAACGGTATTAAAAGTTCTTCTTCAACTTAAAAGAGAACTCTCACTAGAAATTCCTAATGAGAAATTAGAATCACTTTTGCTTAGTCATCAGGATTATCCCAGTATTTTTTCTTTTTCTGATACCTTAAAAAAGATAGGTGTCGAAAATAAGGCTGGGAGAATCTCGTCGGATCAATTACTGCAATTATTTCCTATTTTTCTAGCCTATTCTATAGAAGAAGGCTTAGTAATCGTCACTGAAATTTCAAGTACCGAAATACGCTATTATAGTGGTAATAGTAATACCCCTATTATAGAAAGTTTTGAGGACTTCTTGCAGAAATGGAATGGCATTGTACTTTTGATTGATACCGATGCCATCGTTGAAATGTCTAACGAAGATCTGGCTCGCGAAAAACTAAAAAGAACAAAGCATTTTGGAGCTTTGTCTCTATTAGCTATCCTTATCACCTTATCCATAAAAAGTTATCATGGAGTATTTAACCTGTTCTTACTTACAAAATTAGCAGGAACTCTTATTAGCCTACTAATAGTATATACAGAGGTTAGTATCATACATAAATCCAAATTCTGTAAATCTAATGACCATATAAGTTGTGAAGGTGTTCTAAATTCTGGAGCTTCTAAAATTTTTTCCTGGCTTTCGATGTCAGATTTAGGATTATTATATTTTTCAGGAAGTTTTATATCGATTTGCATAGCCTCGATGACTTTCAATTTTAAAAGTGTTACTTTTTTGATAAGTATACTCTCCTTTTTTGCATTTCCGTATATATTTTTCTCTATTTACTATCAGTACAAAATAGTCAAGAAATGGTGTATGCTATGCCTGGCAATCCAGGGGATATTTTTTATAGAAACCTTACTTTCTTCATATTTTCTTTTTAACTACAATTTCGAATCATCGATAAATGGATTTCTCATACCTGGTATTTCTTTTTTACTAATCATCATTATATGGTCCTATCTTAAAAATCCTGTATACAAATATTTTCAATTTAAAGAAAGTATGTATAAATATGCAAGGCTAAAAAACAATCCCGAAGTTTTTACACTCCTACAAGAAAAAGAGAACCATATTAACACTGCTTTTACTGAAAATCATATTGCATTCGAAAATTCTAAAGATATCGATAAAAGAGCAGCTTTGGTCATAAACCCTTATTGTCATCTTTGTGCAGAGGAGTTTCAAAAAATCCTTGAAATCAATAAAACTTCTGATGGGATCAATTTCTCATTGATTTTTTCTGATACCGACAGCAATGAAATCTCACAATTTCTTATTGAGCTGTATTATAAAATGACAAAATCAGAATTCTTATCTGTATTAAGTAAGTGGTTTGAACACAAAAATTTAAATATACTAAAGGAAAAGTATGCCATAGAAATATCTGAAAAATCGAGAGCAACCTATGCCCAACACAAAAAATGGTGTACCCAGAATAATATTTTGCAAACTCCGCTTACCATTTTTAATAATAGGAAATTATCAAATCATTATACCATAGAAGATCTTATCACATTCTAATAACGTTTTCTATACTTTTTTCAGAAAAAACATAGCGTCTCATAAGATGAGACATTCACCTCTTATCATTGTACTATCAAAAGGAAGCGAAAAAACCTTTTTCACTTATTACCATAAAATAAATATTAACTATTAAAAACGTAAAAAATGAAAAATTTAGAAAAACTTGGAGTTCAATCATTAAGTACCACTGAAACCAGACAAACGCAGGGAGGTATAATTTTCCCAGGATTATACACAAGCTTAGTAACCGAGGCTATCATCTTTGTACATAATGTAAAAAAAGTAATCAAACAGTTGTAACAAATTGCAAAAATTAAGTGTCATGAAAAATCAAGTTATATCCCAGTACACATTATTATCATCAAAAGAAATTACGACCATCAATGGTGGTTGCGGAGGAGAGGACATCGAGTGTCCAGAATTAGAACTAATACAAGAAATATTAGACAACTTAAAACATCTACTTGCAGTGCTCTAAGTACTTTAGTATCATTAATAATCATCAATCTTAAAACAGAAATCATGAAAAATTTAAAATCATTCGAAGTATTAAACAACACTCAATTAAATACCATTAATGGTGGTTTGGTTATCCCAAATCTAGGAGATCTGGATACATTTCCAATTGTACCATTTGGTGATCCTAGAGAGTGGGATAACTATTTTCCTAAAAAAGAAACTCCTGGTTTCTAAAAACACTTTAATTTCATCAATCATCATTATATCATCAATTTTAAAACGAAATCGCATGAAAAGTTATAAAACTGCATCCTTTCAGGAATTAAATGCATCAGAACTAATCACAATAGAAGGTGGTGCTTTTTTTCCTGCAATTTCTACCTCTGATACACCAGGATTTCCTGGACTTGACAACCAATTTAATAAAGATTGGGGATGGGTCGGAAGCGGTCCCGGGGGTCAAAATACTAGCTTGTAAACTAATGAGTAAAGTTAGTGAGTTCATTTTCTCCTATAATCTATTTGGTTATAGGAGAATTATGCTTCTAGGCTCTTCTTTATAACAGAATATTCGATTCTATACATCTTAAAAACATACACCATGACAAACGAAAAAGAACTACTCCATAAAATCCTTGAAAACTTTAATGGAATGGGAAAAATTGAAGCTTATGACCTAACCCATAAACTAGAAACTCTTTTGTTTTATGCATCTAATCCTATTAATGCCAAAGAACTTAAACAACTCATAGTTTCTGATATGGATCATGATCATGAAATTGACCCTTTTCATTTTACCATTCTGCCAAATGGTAATTTTTGTGAGTTTGTAGGTTGTAATAACTGGATGCATGTTTATAAAGAAAACAAGAGAATATTACCCGATTGGCCTGTTTTCGAAACGTATTATTTTAAAACAAGATATGCTCCTTTAGAACTTAAAAAACTAACCAAAAAGAATCTTTTACAAGATGTAAAAGAAAAAAATGAAGATGAAAAAGTAAGAACCTTTTTAAAGAAATATAATGTTTGTAAAAAAGATGTAGTGACTAATAGATTATTAATTTTAGAAGCATAACTTTTGGGGTAATTATAAAAGTCACTGTACATTTGTGATTATGTATAGAAATCCCATTACATCTATGACTGTAGCCGAGGCATTGCGAAAAATGGAGCACTATTGTGCTTATCAGGAACGTTGTCATAAAGATGTAGAGGATAAATTAAGGACAATGAAACTTATCCCAGAAGCTAAAGAAAAAATTATCCTACATCTTCTGGATCAAAATTTCCTTAATGAAGAACGTTTTGCCAAAGCCTTTGCCCGAGGAAAATTTAATATCAAAAAATGGGGTAAACAACGAATAGTACGTGAACTCAAATTTCGTAATATCTCACCCTACAATATAAAAACGGCACTTAAAGAAATACCCGAAAAAGAGTATTTTGAAACTTTTCATAAGCTTGCCGAAAAAAAATACCATAGTATTATCGAGCAAGACAAAAACAAAAAAGGCAAAAAACTTGTAGACTATCTTTTATATAGGGGATGGGAGACAACTCTTGTTTATGAAAAAGTGAATGAGCTAATTCTATGAATTAAAAAGGGTAATACATCAATTTAGAAATAATCCTCCCCTTCATAAAAATTTCTATTTATTTAACAAAGAGATCGCTCTTTCCATCCCACTGTAGATATATTTTCAAAATTCAAATTGTCTAAATCATTAAAAATGATAAGCAGATACAAAATTTTAGTGCGTCTCAAAATATGAGACTCTTGCTGCTTAAGTTTGAACCAGAAAACGATAAAAACTAAGTTTAGAAAAAGTTTTTGGGTAAACTAATCACTAGAATACTAATTAGAATCATAAATCTGTAAATTATTTAACTATGAAAAATTTAAACGAATTGAAAGTAAGCGAATTGAGTCTTGAAGAAATCACACAAATAGGAGGAGGGTCCTCTATCGGAGATTTAATTGATAAAATAGTAGACGTTGTAGAAACTGCTGCTGAAATAATTAAGAATTTAAAAAAAATCACTCCAACCGTGTAAACATGCTAAGAGATTTTTAATCAGATTCTTCTCTGCTATTAAACATCCTTAGAAAACAAAGCCTTGGCAATGAGTAAAAACTCGGTAGTCGAGGTTTTGTTTTTTATATAATCCTTTAGGAAATTATACCTCTTCTTTGGTGTATCCGTTTCTTTTATTAGTTCGTAGAACTGCCTTATTATTTTTGTAACTGATCCACTTCTCTCCCCTTGTTTTTCGCATAAAATTATCTAGATATCGCATAAAAAATATATTGTAACAAGCTTTAGAAAACTGAACAATTCCTTGGGGTGCAGAACGAATACTCATAGAAAACCCTGGAGTTAAATATGTCATCTGATGCCAATATCCCTCGGGCATATACAATGTTTCGCCATGTTTTAAATTTGCAATATACCCTCTGGCATGTTGTAATGCGGGCCATTTTTTAAAATCTGGATTTGCATAATCTATTCCTTGATGAGATAATAACGAATGTGGTAATTTGTATAAATATTTTGTTTCTGAAGGTGGAAATAATATACATTGTTTTTCTCCATGAAAGTGAAAATGAAGAATATTAGCTAAATCTATATCATAATGCATAAAAACTTTAGAGCTACTACCTCCGAAAAATAAAAATGGTAGTTTTTTCATAAATTTTAATCCTATCTCCTCCGGATATCTAAAATCCTCTTGAAGCCGAGGTACCTCTTTTAGTAAATTATATAAAAAAATACGATAATTAGTAGGGCCTTGTTCAAGTAGGGTAAGATATTCTCTCATTCTCATACTAGTATGAGCTTCATTAAATTTACGTTCAGACGAAATTGGCCTATCATCATATAAAGGAACAATCTTATCCCCTGCAATATCATTGATATAAGAAAGATTCCATTTGGTATACGCAGGCCAATCTACAATTAACTGTTCGATTACAACAGGTTTTTGTAATGTTACATATTCCTTAATAAATTCCTCTTTGGTAATTGATTTTACCCTTGGTATTTGTTCTAAATTTAATTTCACTTACTAAAAATAAGCCTTAAAAATTAAAGGCGATATCTGCCAAAAGTAGGTGATGGCAATATTATACTGATCTACATAAAACGTAGTTTGACGATCAAAAAAATAATAAAAAGATACAGTTAAAAATATGTAAACGTGCATTAACCTCAATAATGGCTTTATCACGTTTCTATTTATCTGCTATCACTCCTTTAGCTTTTTGTTTTGCTGCTTGGTTTCTTTCGATAGTATGATCTGGTCTGGACCATTTTGGTTTTTCTCCCAGGGATTCAAATATAGAATCCTCTGCTTCGACTGTTTCTGGTTGAGCCTTTTTAACAAAAGGTTTTTGCGGATTAAGCCCTAATGTTTTAAACATCTCCATATCCTTATTCACATCTGGATTAGGAGTCGTTAGTAACTTATCTCCGGCAAAAATAGAATTTGCTCCTGCAAAGAAACACATCGCTTGCCCTTCTCTACTCATTTCGGTTCTTCCTGCAGATAATCGTACTTGTGTTTTAGGCATTACGATCCTGGTAGTAGCTACCATTCGAATCATATCCCATATCGCTACAGGTTTTTCATCTTCCATTGGAGTTCCTTCTACTGCAACTAATGCATTTATAGGTACTGATTCGGGTTGTGGACTTAATTTTGATAATGCTGCCAGCATTCCTGCTCTATCACCTATTTCTTCTCCCATACCAATAATACCTCCACTACAAACGGTTACGTTTGTTTTACGAACATTATCAATTGTTTTTAATCGATCTTCATAACCTCTTGTAGAAATTACTTCTTTATAATATTCTTCTGAAGTATCTAAATTATGGTTATAAGCATATAATCCTGCCTCTGCTAATCGTTGTGCCTGATTTTCGGTAATCATACCTAATGTACAGCATACCTCCATATCAAGTTTATTGATCGTACGAACCATTTCAAGCACATTTTCAAATTCTGGCCCATCTTTAACATTACGCCAGGCAGCTCCCATACATACTCTAGAACTTCCCGAAGATTTTGCACGAAGTGCCTGTGCTTTTACTTGTTGTACGCTCATCAGATCATTGCCTTCGATATCGGTATGATATCTGGCCGCCTGTGGACAATATCCACAATCTTCAGGGCATCCGCCTGTTTTAATAGATAGCAGGGTAGATACCTGTACGACATTGGGATCATGATATTCACGATGAATAGTTGCTGCTTTATACAGTAAATCCATCATAGGTAAATTGTAAATATCAAGAATCTCTTGCTTGGTCCAATCGTGTCTAATAACGCTCATAAATCATCTAAATCTAAAAGTCAAATGTAAGAAAATCTGGTGTATTTGTATCAATTAATATGATAAACTCATATCACAAAAAATTAATGCTTTATCTCTAAAAAACTCTCAAACAATTTAAAAAACTTTCTGGGTTCTTCCAGATACGGGTTATGACCACTTTTTTCAAACATTACAAACTTTGCCTTAGGCATATACTTTTTATACTGTATTGCAAATTCTGGTGTCGATACACCATCATAACGGCCAGCAATAATTAAAGTTGGCGATTGTATTTTCTTTAACTCTCTTCTGAAATCTATATCTCCCATATCACCTGTAACATGAAAATCAGCATCTCTTCCAACAATGGTATAATATACATCAGAGTTCCATGAACGTTTTACATCTTTAGGTACAGGTTGCTTTAATTCTGTATTATGATAGTATATATATTTTGTTGGAAAATCCCCATATACTTTTGAAAATTCAGCATCGCTCGATACAAACCCTTCTGATCGTAATGAATCAACTACTCTCCATTTTTCTGGAAAGTGTGTTTTGGCATAATGATTATAACTATCGCAATTTGCCTGCCACATTAATCCACTATGAAATCCATTAATCAATATCATTTTCTCTGTATATTGCGGATATTTTAGAGCGTAGGCCTGAGCAACTACAGTACCATAAGAATGTCCTACTACTGTCCATTTAGGTAATTGTAACGCTTTTCTAATACCTTCTAGTGTTTCTACATCCCCTTGTATCGAATATTCCTTAGCATCTTTAGCGTCATCAGACAATCCTCTCCCTAAACCATCAAAAAAAACGACTTGTCGATTTTTATGATATTTCCCAAAATTGCCTTGCATATAATCATGAGAATTTCCGGGGCCTCCCGCAATAAATACTATTGGGTTTCCTTTGCCTTTTGTTTCAACATTAATATTGTACCCATTAATATTGAGTAACTTAGACTCAAACTCATCATGAATAGTTTCTTGTGCCTGAACTGAAAAAAGTAAGATCAGACTCACTAAAAAAAGAGTGATTTGTGTTTTCATATATTCTAAATCTTTTTAATGATTTGAGAACGTATTTAACTACGTTTCAATACCAAAGTTTTATATTTCAAATATCGTAAAATTAAAGACGCTCGAGTAAAATACTAACTGCATTGCCTCCAAAACCAACAGCATTTACTATAATTTTATTTAACTGTTTAGGAAACTCATCATAAGCTACATAGGGTACTGGTATAAATTCCTGATGTTTCAACATCAATACTGCAAGCTCCAGACTCAAGATCCCGCTGGCACCAAAAGTGTGGCCAATTTTCCATTTATTTGTCGTTAAAGCCGGTAATGAACCTTTAAAAACAGTTTTAATAGCATTATATTCTGCCAGATCTCCTTTTACTGTACCCGGTGCATGTAATACGATCGCATCTATCTCATCTACAGGTGTTTTTCCTAAGGCCATTTTTATAGATTTTTGAAAACAATCTGCTTCTGTAGATATAGATATATTATGCTTTAATGGTTCTGTAGCATATCCAATACCTCCTATTAAAGCTAAAGTATTTTCTTTTATTCCTTTTTCTATACATGCAATAGCAGCACCTTCGCCAAGAAACATAGAATTTCTTTTTTTATTCCAATTCATTGCCTGACATGGATATGCTACCTTATCATTAGATGCATATATCTTAAGAGCTTTCATTTGCGCAATCGTAAATGGTGTTAATGGAGCTTCGCTTCCTCCTACCAAAAATTGATCAGCCAATCCCGATTGCAGCCAGGCAACACCATTAAGCATAGCATGTAATGCTGTAGAACAGGTAATTGAGTGACTTATTTCTGGTCCGTTGGTCTGTAAATCATGCGCAATCCATGATGAGATATTTCCAAGTGTAGTCGTGGGTGAACTTAATGTAGATGATTTACCATTTTTTAGAAATTCCTGATGATATTTTTCAAAAAGCCCCGTTGCTCCACGAGAAGAACCAATATTAATTCCAAAATTGCGATCTTTATTCCATCCGGCATTTTTGACTACTTGCCTGGCTGCAAAAATACCAAAAAGAACCGAGTCATCTAATGCTTCATAATGGGAACTCTCTGCTCTTAATTCTTTTATTTTCTGCTTTACGTTTTGAGAAAGTAATGCAATTGGGGCTTGTTCTGCCTCAAAATCTTTAAAAGAGATATGATGTGACGAATCTTTATATGCTCTCCATATATCGCCAGAGGAAACTCCTAATGGAGATATAGAAGAAATTCCTGTTATTGATATTTTCTGTTGCAATTTTCAAGTTTTGGCAAATGTACAGGTTTGTTCCATCTTGTTCAATAGTTATATCATTTATCATAAGATTTTAGTAACAAAAAACACATTTTAGATACTTATCTTTATAGGATATAATGATAAAAATTATGGAAGATCATATACAACAAAAAAGTTGGTTTGCCAGAAATTGGGGCTGGGCAATTCCTGTGGGAGGTTGTCTTACTCTAATTGTTTTATTTTTTGTGTTTTTAGGCTCTCTGATATTTGGTGTAAGTGAACTAATCACCGAATCTGCTCCTTATCAAGATGCTCTTTTTAAAGTAAATGAAGATGAATATGTAATAAATATCTTGGGAGAACCTATAGAGACTAATGGTATTATGAATGGTAGTCTTTCTTATAAAAACAACACAGGATCTGCAGATATATCAATTCCTATAAAAGGACCAAAAGGAGAAGCACAATTATATGTTATAGGTACTAAACAAAATGACCAATGGACATACAAAGAAATGTATGTGATCATTGATGAAACTGATGAGCAAATTGATTTATTAGGATATCAACAAAATGAATATGACAACGAAAACCCATAGTAATTTAGTAGTGTTTGGAGTGCCAGTACTTCTTATTTTATCTGTGATTTTGATCACCAAATCACAAATTTTTGCTTCAAATACCAGTGCATTATCAATCGGTATTACTCTTGATCTACTTTTTACGATACCTATTGTTTATTTTGTATTAATCAAAAAGAGAAATATTCCTAAAACTACTATCGCTCCTTTTTTTATTCTGGGAATGGTTATCGCTTCTTATATAATTCCGCAAGAACATCAGTCTACACTAAACTGGGCAAAAAACTGGATTTTTCCTTTTGTAGAGTTGGGTGTAGGTGCCTTTGTATTTTATAAAGTTCGTCAAACTATAAAACGATATAAAGTAAATGTTAAACAAGAGTTAGATTTTTTTTCTGCATTAAAAGAAACTTGTGGTGAAATCGTACCTGGTAAAATTGCAACATTTCTTGCTATAGAGCTTGCAGTATTCTATTATGGATTCGTATCCTGGAAAAAAAGAGTCCTAACAGAAAATGAATTTACATATCACAAAAACAGCGGAACTATTTCTTTATTAGCGGCACTAATTGTAATCATTGGTGTTGAAACCTATGTGTTACATATTCTTTTATTAAAATGGAGTATAATTGCGGCCTGGATTGCAAGTATATTAAGTGTATACTCTAGTATCCAAATCTTTGGTTTTCTAAAATCTATTGTTAAAAGACCTATTACCATAGAAAGTAATATCTTACATCTACGTTATGGTATTCTTAGTGAAACTGCAATAGACATTAATAACATTGCATCTATCAAAATTACAAACAAAGAAATCGAATTTGATGCTAAGACTATAAAATTATCGCCGCTTGGTGAGTTAGAAAGTCATAATATGCTAATCAATTTGAAAAAAGAAAATATGTTTTCTGGACTTTATGGAATGAAAAAGACGTATACAACAATAGCATTTTTCATTGATGATAAAGATAGGTTTATATCTTCTATAGAAGATCGGTTAAAGGATTAAACATTTTCTAACAACTCAATAATAGTAGCATATACTTTCTGTAACTGTTCCTGGGTAATTACATACGGGGGCAGAACATAAACTGTACTTCCTAATGGTCTTAATGCTACACCATTTTTCATGAAATGGTCAAATATCTCGTATCGTTTTTTACCATAACGATCCATCTCGATATCCAGATCCAGAGCATAAATCACTCCTGCCTGCCTAGTTCTTTTAATTTTTGGATGGTTTTTGATTTTAGCATCAAAATCTTTGTGAGACATTGTTATTCTGTTAATACTATTTTGAATTTCTTCGCTTTCTAACAGTTCTATCGCCGCAAGAGCTACTGAGCAGGCTATAGGATTAGCAGAATAGGTATGCGCATGAAAAAAGGCTTTACCAATCGAATCATCAAGAAAAGCATCATAGATTTCCTGAGTACAACTTGTTACTGCCATAGGCACAAAACCTGCTGTTAAAGATTTAGACATCGAAATAATATCTGGTTTGGTTTCTATATGATCAGAAGCAAATGTTTTTCCGGTTTTTCCGAAACCTGTCATTACCTCATCTGCAATGGTAATAATAGTATTGTCTTTACAAATAGAGAGAATTTGATCCAGATATCGCGCTTCATACATATGCATGGCATTGGCTCCCTGTACCAGTGGTTCGTATATAAAAGCAGCTACTTCATGAGTTGCAATACATTCTTGTAATTCTTTTATAACACTATCAATATTTTCAAAATTTGGAGTAGGAATACGTTTAACATTTATAAAAAAATCTTCAAAAGGACCATTGTAAACCGATAATCCCGAAGCAGACATTGCTCCAAAAGTATCCCCATGAAAACCATCTTTAAAAGCAATAATTGTATTTCTTTTTTCTCCTCTATTAAAATGGTATTGTAGTGCCATTTTAATGCCTACTTCATTGGCGGTAGAACCATTATCAGAAAAGAATATCTTTTCCTGATTATCTGGTAATATTTTAATTAATTCTTCAGACAACTTTATAGCAGGCTCATGTGTAAACCCAGCAAATACAATCTGATCCAGCTGCTGCATTTGATGTTGCACTTTCTCTAAAATATAATCATTACAATGACCATACATAGCAGTATACCACGATGCAATCCCATCGATATATATATTCTCATTTTCATCATAAAGCAAAGCTCCTTTTGCTTTTATAATTGGCAATGCTTCTGGATGTATTTTATGCTGGGTGAGCGGATGCCAAAGATGTTTTTTATCTCTTTCTTTTAAAGTCATATAAGTGTCGCTTCCGCGAAAGCGAAGATTTTTTAGTAAATATTAAAGTGATTGTAATTGATCTCTAAATAGTTCTGCATATTCTGAGACCACCATTTTATCAAAATAAGGTTCATTGTCAATTCTTCCTATAACCGGAACTCCTGTCATTTCTTTTATAATGCTTTCAGTAGTTTTGTGCTCTTCCCCATTAAAAATAATAGACACATTAAACCCTTTTTCTTTTAAAATCTGGATAGTCATTAAGGTATGATTAATACTCCCCAAATAATGTCTGGAAACTACGATAACATGGTAATCAGATTGTATTAGATCCAGGATGGTATTGGTATTGTTTAATGGTACCAAGAGTCCTCCGGCACCTTCAATAACCAAATCATTATTGGTTTCGGGAAGTGTTATTTTATCAATTTCAATAGAAATCTCATCAATTTCTGCCGCAGCATGTGGGCTCATTGGTGTTTTTAATGCATAACTATTACTATGAAACTCAGATTTCAAATTAGACACCAACTCTTTTACTTTATCGGTATCCGAATATTCTAAATCTCCTGCCTGTATTGGTTTAAAATAATCAGCCTGCAGTGCCTCTACCACAACTGCCGAGGCTATCGTTTTGCCTACTTCTGTGCCTATTCCCGTAACGAATATTTTTTTATTCATTTTAAATAAAATTTGTGATTACAGTCCTCACATCTATATTTTGTTTTTTTATTAATTGGTAATAGAAACAAAAGAAAAAGAACTAGATTTTTAAAACTGTCAATCGTTGAATCCAGAACTATTTTTTCTCCATTACATTTTGGGCAAAAAATAGATTCTCCCTGATCATCTATAGCATATTTTTGTATACTTTCTATAATCTGAAGTGCTTTCTGTTCGTCTTCTGCTTTTACTCTCAATTTAACTCCTCCGATAGCATTACTAGCCAAAGGATCAGTATCGATAGTATGCATATCCATAGTAAAAACCTGGATTCCTTCTGATTCTATTCTCCCTTTGATGATCAATGCTTCTGCCGAATATTGAAAAACTGCAACAGTTTTAAATGTTTCGCTCATATGTGCACAAAAGTAGCAAGTAGTTCTAAGACTTCCGAGATTTCTTCTTTAGAATTATAAGAATGTAAACAAAATCGCAATCGTTCTTTACCCTGTGTCACGGTAGGTGACAAAATCGGCTTGACATCAAACCCTTTTTCCTGGATTTCCTTCGCAACTTTTTTTACGTTTTTATTACCCGAAATAATACAGGAATGTATTGCAGAATTACTTTTAATAAATCTTGATGTTAGATTTTTGGATGTAAGCTCTTGCCTAAAAAAGCTTATATTTTCGGTAAGTTTTTCAATTTCTGATGTACACTGAAGTTCTTCATACGCCATTTTGATGGTTGCCACAGAATGTGGTGGTAAGCCAGTTGTATATATAAAACTTCTGCAAAAGTTCACCAGGTACGTCTTTAAATTATTTGAGCCTAAAATCACTGCACCGTGGCAACCTAAAGCTTTACCAAAAGTATTGATCCTTGCAAAAACCTGATCTTCTAGTCCCAATTTCTGAAGCAACCCCACACCATAATCACCAAATACACCGGTTGCATGAGCCTCATCTACAATAAGGTGGTAATTGTATTTCTGACAAAATGCGATTAACGATTTTAAATCTGGGCAATCTCCATCCATTGAAAAAACCGACTCTGTAACGATATATATTTCCTGATCGCTACTCTCATTTCGATTTCGTTCGACCTGAAACTTTAGATTTTCTATATCATTATGCTTAAACTTATAAGATTTTGCATTACTCATCTGCATCCCATCTCTTATCGAGGCGTGAATTAGTTCATCATAAAAAATAACATCTCCCCGTTGTGGTACTGCAGAAAAAAAACCAACATTGGCATCATACCCAGAATTAAAAGTCAAAGCCTCTTCAGCATTATGAAAATCTGCAAGTATTTTTTCGGTTTCTACGTATAATTTATGATTTCCTGAGAGTAAACGAGAACCTGTCGCTCCGTTTTTTTGTATTGTTTTTCCTACCAATAACCGATGTGCTCCTTCAAAAATAGTTTTTGAAGACGCAAAACCCAGATAATCATTAGACGAAAAATCGATCAACCCATTAGAATCGGTTAATAATCGAAGAGAGTTGTTCTTGATACGATTATCTAATTTTTGCTTTAGCTTTCTGGAAATCATGCCCCAAAGATACCACCACGTTTTAGAAACCAAAAATTAAAAAATAGGTTTTTTAAATACAAAAATTATCGTTTATCAATAATTTCTGTATATTTGTTATCGTTAAACGATAATAAAATGGAAACAAAACAAGTTTTAAATGCAATGAAAATAATATCCTGGGTTATATTCATTGGTTTATGTATTAAGTTGGGAGCAATACTTATTTCGAGTACAATAAGTCTTTTTATAAATGAAGAAGCTGCAGAAAATTTATATTTAGGTTTAGATTTATCAAACCTTTATAACTTTTCTATTCGGTATTATATCATGCTGCTCTCATTAATTATTGCTATACTGGCCTTTAAGGCTTATATGCTTTATTTGGTAATTAAAATTTTTTCAAAAATTGATTTTGACAAACCATTTACTCCCGCTGTAGCACATCTAATTTCGAATATTAGTTACGTTTCATTATGGATAGGTTTATTAGCCTATTTTGCAACCAGATATAGCAAAAGGCTATTAAAAAAAGGAGTTGTTTTTGAATACGATTTCGGAAGCTCAGAATTCCTTTTTATGGCCGGAATTATATTTATCATTGCATTGATCTTCAAACGAGGTGTTGAAATTCAATCTGAAAACGAATTAACAGTATAATTATGCCAATACTTGTAAATCTTAATATAATGCTGGTTAAACGAGAAATGAAGAGTAAAGAATTGGCAGAAAAAATTGGTATTACTACTGCTAATCTCTCCATACTCAAATCTGGGAAGGCCAAAGCAATACGTTTCTCTACACTAGAAGCAATTTGCAGGGCTTTGGATTGTCAACCATCTGATATTTTAGAATACACCAAAGAATAAATCCATATCTCGAATTAATGCCTATATTAATTGTATAATGCATTGTGCATTTTGACATTTTTATAGTTGCTACAGTGCTAAAAGACAAAGCTGTAAAAGTTGTTTTGATCCCAGAAAATATCTAAATTGGAAAATTATCACTCTGCTTTTTCTTGTTGGAAATAATAAATATACAGCTCTTAATCTAAAGTATTTTACCGATAACCCCTATAGGAATTAGCAAACACTTGATAAAAATAGTTATTTGCACTACTTTAAAAATACACTCTGCGTGAAATGGCAGTAATGATTTATTAGAAAATTAAATAAAAGAAGAGCAGGCATCAAAACGGATTAAAACTAAATAATATACGATGAATATAGCATATACAGTTATTAGTTCTGAAACGGAATTGCAACAGATTTTAGTGCTTCAGCACAATAATCTACCCATTTCAATTTCTCAAACAGAAAAAGAAAAAGAGGGTTTTGTTTCTGTACAACATGATCTTGATATTCTAAGAAAAATGAATAACAAACAACCTCATATTATTGCTAAAGATGGTGATAAAGTAGTGGGGTATGCATTGTGTATGTTAAAAGATTTTAAGGATGATATAGAACTGTTAAAACCCATGTTTACTGTCATCGAAAATCACTTAGATCCTTCGATATCCTATGTAATAATGGGACAAGTGTGTGTTGACAAAGCCTATCGTAAACAAGGGATTTTTAGAGGTCTTTATCAAACTATGAAAACAGAATTACAAGACAAATACAATCTTTTAATCACCGAAGTGGCTTCAAATAATTTACGTTCTTTACAAGCACATTATGCCATTGGTTTTAAAACATTAATTACTCATGAGTCTGATGGTACAGAATGGCATCTTATTCATTGGAACTGGGCATAATACTAGAGGTTCGTGTATTTTCTAAATCATAGCCTAAGTCTTTTCCTTTTTGTACTCTGGGAACACCTTTGGTCATCCATTTAGGAGCAGGCTCACCTTTTAAATAATAATCAAAAAACTGCATCATTCTGATAGAAAGGTCCTGCTTGTTTTTTACTTTTTTCAGATTATGAGCTTCCTCATTATAGACCAACAGCCATACTGGTTTTTGTAATCTACGCATTCCCATAAACATTTCTATACCTTGATAATAAGGTACTGCTCCATCGTTGTCATTATGCATCATTAATAATGGAGTTTCTATTTTAGGAATACCAAAAAGTGGTGAGTTTTCAATATAAAGATCAAATCCGTCCCATAGATTTTTACCTAGCCTACTTTGTGTTCTTTCATATTGAAATGCCCTACTCAATCCCGATTTCCACCTGATTCCTCCGTAAGCAGAAGTCATATTACTCACAGGAGCACCTGCCATAGCCGCTTTAAATTTATTAGTAACGGTAACTAGATATGCTACCTGATATCCACCCCAGCTTTGCCCTTGTATTCCTATATTATCTCTATCTATATATCCTAATTCTTCTAAAGCTTCTACTCCCGAAACGATACAATTATATGCACTGGCTCCTGGTTTACCTTCGTCATAAACGATATCAGGAACAAACATGATATAATCATTACTTACCAAATAGGATGGGTTTACAATAGATGCACTAGGCCTGGGCATATGATAATTGTGATAGTTATCAGATCGTTTTTCATAAAAATAAGTAATCAAAGGGTATTGTTTAGAAGGGTCAAAATCTTCGGGTTTATAAATAATGCCTTCAAGTTTTTTACCATCATATGTTTTCCAGGAAAATAATTCTGCCGTTCCCCATTTAAAATCTTTTTGATGTGGGTTTACTGCTGTTATTCTATCAGAATTTTGAAATGTATTTGTAGTTATATAAAGATCAGAAAATGTAGTGAAGTTTTGTTTTCTATAAGTAAATACCTCGGCATCCTTTGCTTTGGTATATGAGCTGATCTTAAAGCCCGAAGGCTTTATTTTCTCTACTAATTTTCTCTTGCGTAAGATATACAATCCCGAAGCTTTGGTGGTGTTATCAAAGCTGGTAACCAATAAATCATTGTTGATATATGAAGCCCGATTTGTATGTTCAGGATGTAACATTTCTGTTCTATACTCAATATTGTTTTTCCTTCCATTTTGCGTAAGATTTATTGGTTTTTCTTTCCCAGAAAGAGCAACTCGCCAAATATCAAACTTATCATAAATCAATGCATTTCCTTTTGAATCAAATCCACCAAAGCCGTAAGGAAAGGGTAATGAAGGGTGATCATCATCTTCATCATAAAATGCTACATCCAACTCTTTGGTAAGGTTTGTTTTTTTCAAAGCAGGTAAATCAATCGAAAACCAATGTTTTTCTTTCATATCATAATGCAATGCATATTGTCCATCTGGAGAAAGAATAGGTTGTCTTCCTTTGTTCTTAAGAATCAAATGTTTATTTCCTGTATTGGTATTAATCACATAATAATCTTTTGTCCATGGATAATCCCATGAACGCTGAATATCATATGGAGAGGTTGAAGAACCTACTATAAATTCTTGTTCCTTGTTTTCATCAAAACTAAGTTTTTCAATACTATTATCCTGAATATGAACAAATTGCTCTGATTCGGTATTATAATACGATAGAAATGCTTTTTTAGTAAGCTTTTCGAATTTTGATTTTTGTTCTGGCTGAATCAGTTTATCTTGCCAGTTCCAAACATCAACCTGTGGGATTTCATCTTTTAACAGTGTTGTATCTTTGGCATATAAGATTTTTGGTTTTGAATAAAAATATAACCTGTCGCCATGCTCAGAAAAAAAAGGCGTTTGATCCTTACTTAACTCCCAGTTCTTTCTTAAATTTTTACCTGATGTACCCACAAGTTTTTCAAGTTTCCTGTTTTCATAATGATACAGTTCGAATTGTATAGAATCTACTGTTGTAGAATCTGATGCCGATAGATAAGCAAGGTGATTTCCATGTTTATGCAAAGCCAACCTGGTATATTTATATTTTGTGGTATCAATTGCAATTCTTGTTCCCGATTTTAGTTGATATTCATAAATCCCTATATCTTTTTGTTTTTCCTCTTTGTTTTTTAAAGTATAGTAAAATACTTTGCCTTGTTCTGGCAGCACAAAATCTTTTATTTGATGTATGGTATCTTTTCGTTTTGTTGCCAGATCATACACCAACGCATAATTTTGTTTAAATGCCATTGGAGCATTGTTGTCTATACTATCGTTTTTTTGGTCGGATAAACTTTTTTTCTTCCCTTTCCTCTTTTTTACTTTTTTAAAACTTTCAACAACCAACCAACCTTCTTGCTTTTTAGGCATTTTATATTTTTTCACTCTTAAGATAGAATCATAAATAGTATTATTTTTTACATCATAGATAAACAATGCGTCTTTAGTTCTATCTTCTTTTTTTATTTCTTTCTTTTTCTCTGTTCTGATAAGTTGATATTTTGGTCTTTTCTTAAAAACTACATAGTTTTCATCTGAGGATATTGAAGGATCATATCCATTAGAATACTTAAATTTAGTTTTATTTTGAGTGTTATATATCTCTATATAGCCGTCTCCTCTTTTGGTATTGGTTTCAATAGTAGATACAATTAATTTCCCTTTATCCGATACTTTAACATCAGTAATATTTTTCCATAAATCGTAGTCAGCATGAGTCAATGTTTTTTTCTGAGCAGAAATCAATGAGGTGCTTAGTATAACTACAAAGGTGATTAGTCTTTGAATCATATGTAAGGTTTTAACATTAGAGTGATTAATATGCTCTGGAAAAGTATAAAACCTTTTTACTAAAAAAGGCTGTTTAACATAATTTTATCTAAAAATCAATAATTTATACAGACTGTCCTATCAATTTCATAGAGGATTTAAATAAAGAATCCCTGTTACATCTGGATGCAACAGGGATTTATATATTTACGAATAATTTAAGTATTGTAATCTAATTAATCTGCAAGTACAATAACCTTATTATCTTTCATTTCGATAGTTCCCGAGGTAATAGAAAGTAGTGTTGCTCCGTTTCCACCTTTGGTGAATTTATCAGCAACTTCTTCTTCTAGATTCATCTCACCATACACTTTTACATCTCCTTTTCCCAGTAAAGAAACAATAGGTGCGTGATTATCTAACATCTGAAACTCTCCGTTTATTCCTGGCACAGCAACCGAGTTTACTTCACCACTAAATAATATTGCTTCTGGAGTTACTATTTCTAAATACATATTTTTAAATATTAAGTATTGAGTAATTAGTATTTAGACAATAATGAGAAAGAAATTAATCTCACTACTCAATTACTAACTTCTCACCACTGTTTTATGCCTCAGCTAGCATTTTTTCACCAGCTTCTATAGCTTCTTCGATTGTTCCTTTAAGGTTAAATGCTGCTTCTGGAAGGTGATCTAATTCACCATCCATAATCATATTAAATCCTTTGATTGTATCTTTAATATCTACTAATACTCCTGGTATTCCTGTAAATTGTTCTGCTACGTGGAATGGCTGAGATAAGAAACGTTGTACACGACGTGCACGTCCTACAGCTAGTTTATCATCTTCAGATAATTCTTCCATACCAAGAATTGCAATAATATCTTGTAATTCTTTATACCGTTGTAGTAACTCTTTTACTCTCTGAGCACAGTTGTAGTGATCATCCCCAAGAATATCTGCAGTAAGGATTCTTGAGGTAGAATCTAATGGATCTACCGCTGGGTAAATCCCTAGCTCTGCAATTTTACGTGATAATACTGTTGTTGCATCTAAGTGAGCAAATGTTGTCGCTGGTGCAGGATCGGTAAGGTCATCTGCAGGTACATAAACTGCCTGTACAGATGTAATCGATCCTTTCTTTGTAGAGGTAATACGCTCTTGCATCACGCCCATTTCTGTTGCTAATGTCGGTTGGTAACCTACCGCCGATGGCATACGTCCCAGAAGTGCTGATACTTCAGAACCTGCTTGTGTAAAACGGAAGATATTATCTACAAAGAAAAGTACATCTTTTCCTTGTCCATCTCCAGCTCCATCACGGAAATATTCTGCTATAGTAAGGCCAGATAGTGCTACACGTGCACGTGCTCCTGGAGGCTCATTCATTTGCCCAAATACGAAAGTAGCTTTAGATTCTTTCATTACTTCTTTATCTACTTTAGAAAGATCCCATCCTCCATTTTCCATAGAGTGCATAAAATCATCACCGTATTTGATAATTCCAGATTCTAGCATTTCACGAAGAAGGTCATTACCTTCACGTGTTCTTTCTCCTACTCCTGCAAATACAGAAAGACCACCATGTCCTTTTGCAATATTATTAATCAACTCCTGGATAAGTACTGTTTTACCTACACCGGCACCACCAAATAATCCAATCTTACCTCCCTTTGCGTAGGGCTCAATAAGATCAATTACTTTAATTCCTGTAAATAAAACTTCTGTAGAAGTTGATAAATCTTCAAATTTAGGAGCTTGACGGTGAATTGGAAGTCCTTCTTTTCCTGCTTTAGGAAGATCTCCAAGACCATCAATCGCATCTCCAATTACATTAAATAGACGTCCATATACATCACCACCTATTGGCATTTGGATAGGGGCTCCAGTTGCAACCACTTCAATTCCTCTGCTTAATCCATCACTGGAATCCATTGCAATAGTACGCACAGTATCTTCACCAATGTGAGACTGAACCTCTAACACTAGTTTACTACCGTCTGTTTTGTTAATTTCTAACGAATCATAAATCTTTGGTAATTCAGAACCAGCTGCGAATTCTACATCGATAACCGGACCTACAATTTGAGATACTTTACCTGTAACTTTAGACATTATATAACTATTTAATGTTTAGTATTTAACTATGTTAAAAAAATCAAGTACTCAACTATACTGAATACTAGCTTTTTTCAGGCTGCAAATATAGTCTTTTAAAATGAAAAAAATAACTCAATTTCTTTAGTTTTTTTTAAGGAGTATTATACTTCTTTTTTCTACTCCTATAACATCTCTTTTTTTATGGTTATATGGTAGACTCTAATTGTTTGAATGAATTAGTTTTTCGAAATAAATATTTTCCTTATTTTTAGATAAAACTAGTTAAATGGAAACTTATGCAACGGCATTAAGCTATGCTATACCTGGCTTTATTGTGCTTATACTTATAGAATATTTAATTAGTAGGTGGAAAAAAATACCAGTTAATGAAGGTATGGATACAATTTCGAGTATTAGTTCTGGTATCACAAACACGCTCAAAAGCCTGATAGGTCTTACTGTTATTATTTTAAGCTACGAATGGATGGTCGAACATCTGGCTTTAATAGAAATTAAATCCACAATTTTGATCTATATTTTAACCTTTATCGGGTTGGATTTTGTTGGCTATTGGTCTCACCGTTTTAATCATACTATAAATATATTCTGGAACCGACATATCATACATCACAGTAGTGAAGAGTTTAATTTGGCATGTGCTCTACGTCAAAATGTATCGGCAATAGTTGCTATTTATTTTTTTCTATATATCCCATTGGCATTAATTGGCATCCCTGCAGATATAGTTGCATTTGTTGCCCCTATTCATTTCTTTGCTCAATTTTGGTATCATACCCGATTGATTAACAAAATGGGGGTTTTAGAACATATTATTGTTACTCCTTCTCATCACAGGGTTCATCATGCCATTAACGATGAATATCTGGATAAAAACTATTCTGAAGTATTCATTTTTTGGGATAAACTTTTTGGAACTTTTCAAGAAGAATTACCAGACAAACCTCCGATTTATGGTGTAAAAAAACCCGTAAACACCTGGAATCCTTTCTTTATCAATTTTATGCACATTTGGGGGATACTAAAAGATGCTTGGAGAACTCAAAATTGGCTTGATAAAATTAGGATATGGTTTATGCCTACAGGATGGCGACCAGAGGATGTAAAAGAAAAATATCCTATACAGATCATTACTAATCCTTATTCCAGACAAAAGTATAAAACAGAAAGTTCATTCGTATTAAAATTGTGGTCATGGGCGCAGCTTGTAATTACAGTAGCACTTATGTATTATTTGTTGATTAGTGTTGGAGATCTGGAGTTTATTGAAATTGTAAATTATGCTATCTTTCTGGCAATTTCAATATTTGCTTATACATCTCTAATGGATCGACATATAATTTCTTTGTTTGCAGAATGTATTAAGCTTGCAATGGGATTGTATTTTATATTTTACTATGGTAGTTGGTTTGATATTGATACCATTTTTGGGGGAGCTACATTTGTAGTTTTAGGATATATACTTATATCTTTTTTACTATCTATATATTTTCAATTAATAGAAAGAAATTACAATTCTCATTCTATTCAGCAAACAGCATAAAAAACCCACTGTAGAGTATCTACAGTGGGTTTTATTATTAGATTACACATTCTATTTTAACAAAGGCGAATAAAAAGTTGGGTAGTCTGCTGCCTTTACCATTGGCAGATTAGAGCCATATGTAGTATTTATAGATTCTATTGCTTTATTTGCTAAAAAAGCATAGCCTCTAGCTGTAGGGTGCACTCCATCTAAAGAAAAAGCACCACCAAAAACCAAATCATCCTGTAATAAAAAATCATCAAACATCACTCCATTTTCTGAAGCTTCTTTAAGAATTGTATTTGCATCTACAAATGCTAAACCAGCTTGCTGTATTGCTGTACTTATTATAGTATTAAACGTAGTTGTCGCTGCAGATATTTTTTGTTGTTCGCTAGGTATTAACACCCACTTATCTTCTAAAGGAACTGAAACTCCGTTTATTAATAATGGATTTCCTCCAACTGTTGTGCCTATAAAAGAAGAACTTGGTAATACCAATAAATCTTCTGCAGTGGCATGTCTGTAATTTGGCAAGCCAGACCCTGTTAGATTTGTTAGGCTTTCATCTTCGATTACTACTGCATTTTGCCCTGCTACAAACTCAATTGTCCTAGCTTTTCTTTCTACTTCATCAATTCCTCCAAGCCCTTCTATTTGCAATAATCCTGCATTATAGGCCGCATATCCCTGATTAACCGCTCCTGCTGTTGCGGCATCTAAAGGAACAGGGTTATAAGGTACAGTTGTAAAATGTGGTATAGATGTTACATCAGGAATATTAAACACTACTCCTTTTGCCTGACCAGAAGTTAACGTGGTAACTATTGCATTATAAGCCTGCGTAAATATGGTTTCATCTGTAATTGGATCTGTACCGTCTCCTCCCGACAAAGCGTATCCCAGGACATCGTTATTACCGATCCATAACGAGAAAAATGTTGGATTCTGAGCCATAGCATCTCCGAGTACAGATGCTGTAGGGCTAGAAGCAATTCTCACAAAATAAGGGTTAGCCATACTTGGTAACCCTGCTACATTACCATATCCTGCTGCAGGTAAATGAAAGCTTTTGGCTCCAGGAATTCCCATATTACCAAAAGGCCCTGATATTATATTTGTTATTTCTGTGGTAGGTATTTCTGGAGTAGCATCTCCTGGGGTAGTTCCTAATAATCGCGGTCCCGATTCATTAGGCGGATCTGGATTAGGATCACTATAAAAATAAAACCTTGGATTTAAAGTAGGGGTTCCTGCTACCAGGGCCCCTCCGATATTATCATTCATTAAAGGCTGTGTAAATTCCCCTCCTCCTGCCAGAGCAAATTGCTTTGCCAAAATATTAGGCATTGAGTTTTCTTGTCCAGCAATAAACAAAGCTCCATCGGTAAATCCGGCAACCAAAGAATTTCCTAAGGAAACAAATTTTGAAAAATCAGCAGTCCCTGCAGTAATTACTACTTCTTCTCCTATAGTAGAAGCATCATCATCTGATTCGCAAGAAATATATCCAAAAATTAACAGGAGTATTAACCATTTATATTGAGTATTCATTTGTTCTTTTTTTATTGTTTTTTAATCGTAGCCTACAAATTATTTATTGACAAGCCTATATAATACTGGGATCCAATAAATCCAGTTCCAAATGCCGTAAAATATTCATCCCCTCCAATATTGGTTGCACCCGCTTTAAGAGTAGTTTTCAATTTTGGAATTTTATAATTTATCTGGGCATCGATAACCGAGAAAGACGGTATATTTCCATTACCAAATGATGCTTCCCAGAAGTAACTATCACTCCAACGATAACTGGTATTAAAGCCAAAGTTTTTAAACAAGTTTGCATGTCCTAGAGTAGCTTTTACTTTATGCTTTGGGGTATTAAAATTAGTTACGAAATCAGGATCTTTATCTTTATCAAAATCCTGTTCGGCATATGTGTAATTAACTCCTAAATCAAAATCTCCAGGAATTCTGGTATTTACACCAATTGTAGCTCCAAAAGATTTTATATCTACATCTGAATTTGTATAGGCTTGATACACCTTAAAATCATCATTCTGTAGCGCAAGAAGTGATAATGTTCCGTCTCCCACCTGACCATACAATGGTACAATCACATTTTCATTTGATATAAAATCTGTATACTGGTTATAATACCCGCTCAGATCAATAATAAATTTCTTTACTTTACCACGGTATCCTACTTCGAAAGCAGTAATTTTTTCTGGCTCAACAAGATTGGCATTAGAAGCTTCTGGTGCTCCATTTGCTACAGAATTTGCCGAAAATGAGTTTTCATAAGCGGCTCTTCCAATTATAGTAACAGTATTTGACCCCACAATGGTTTCTCCAGCGCCACTTAAATCACTAAATGTCCTTACATCTCTGTCTAGATTATCTTTAGCTGATCCAACCAATATTGCACGCCCAACATCTAAACCAATATATAAATCCTGTGTAGTTGGATTTCTGAATCCCGTTTGCACAGAAGCTCGGATATTGTGATTTCTTTCAGTACCCAAGGTATATCCTATTGATAATCTAGGCGATAAATTACCATCGAACAACTCTGATTTATCATATCGCACAGATCCTGTTACTTTTACTCTTTCGTCTGCAAATTTTTTCTGAATTTGTGTATAGGCTCCGTATTCAGAATATCTTATGGGTCTATCAAAATCTGTAAAGATTGTACCCGAAGAATTTAGTTTATATTCTCTAAACGATCCTCCGATCTGAATATCTGCAAAATCTCCTGTAATATGACTTAAATTATAATTAACATCTACGTGTCTTAACTGAGTAGCATCTTGAAATTTTGATCCGGTTAATAGATTCGGATCATTGGTTACGGTTTGAAAAGCTTGTTCAAATCCTGGTGTTCCTGGTATAAGACGACCTGTATCTGCTGTTTGTCTTGCAATAAGATGGGCCTGTTCTGGCAATTGGCCAGCTAAGGTTGCCTGAACAAATGCGCCTGCATATTCACCAAACCAAGTTTGGTCGTCTTTCCATTTTCTATTAATATTAATTCCAGTAAATCGTATATCATAAGAATCTCCTGCACTTTCATCTGTTAAATATCCTCTAACAAAAAAGTTATCATTTTTGAATTCTAATTTATGCTGCTGTAAGAAAAAATTACGAATCGAATATCGATTTGCTCCTTGATAAATTGTAGTTCCTCTACCTACTTTTCCGTTATAAATAACTTCAAAATCATTAGCAAATGGCCTATAGTGTAATGCTGCATCAAATTTTATACTTTCTGCTTTATTAGCATTTAAGTCTTGTTCATTATATCCTGTTCTACTAACACTCTCATCTGGAAGCAAGTTTTCGGCTCCAGCCGGTAAGATCCCTCTATTTACAAGAGCTTCTCCTACTCCTCTTATATTTGTACTTACCTCATCGCCATATACATTAAGCCCATCATAATTAGGGTCTGATCTATTCGTAGCCGGATTTAAAACATTAACGGTATTGGTTGCAAACCAATCTGTACCTCGTAGATACGAGAAATTAGCTTTTGCGGCGAATTTTTCAGAAAACTTATGTGCAACTCTAATTCCGTAATCATAAAACTCATTATCTCCTGCTGCTTCTTGCGAGGTAATTCCACCTTTAAAATATGCACTTATCCCATGGTGATCAAATGGGTTTTTACTCGTCATGAACAGAATTCCATTAAAAGCATTTGCTCCATACAATGCAGAAGATGCTCCTGGCAGTAGTTCTACACTATTAACATCTAGTTCGGTCATCCCTAACAGGTTTCCTAACACAAAATTAAGAGCTGGTGCAGTATTATCCATCCCATCTACCAATTGAACAAAACGAGTATTCGCAAATGCTGCAAATCCCCTGGTATTAATTGATTTAAACGTTAAACTGTTAGTATTGATGTCAACCCCTTTAAGGTTTTCTAATCCATCATAGAAATCGACTGAAGGTGTATTTTTAATTTCTTTAATTCCGAAACGTTCGACACTCACTGGGGATTCGAAGATACGTTCTGGTGTTCTGGAAGCTGAAATGACTACTTCATCCAGCTCTGTACCTGCTTTCAATACAATAGTCAAATCTGTAGTTTGCAAAGATATATCTATTGAAGAAGATTCAAACCCTACAGAGCTGGTTATTATTGTAAAAGGGGGTGATTCCTGAACTGTTAAAGTAAAAATACCATCAAAATCTGTTACTGTTCCTGAAGAAGAATTTTTTAATACAATATTAGCTCCAGGAATAGGTTGGTTACCATTATCAACAACCTTTCCACTAATTGTTGTTTGCGCAGTAGCAATAATACATACCATCATCATTATTACTAATGTAATTTTTTTCATGCCCCTAAGTTTTAATAGTTATGACAACAATATACGTTTTTATAGTAATCTTTCAATAAAATCGATAAAATTTTGTGATTTCATTATTAAAAAAACCATTACACCACATTATCATCATTTAGCAGTTTTATTTGCTATCCCATCTCTATTATAAGCTAAAAAATCCTATCCGAAAATTTTCAGATAGGGCTACCATATTTTAATTGATCTTTATTTAAGAAAACTCTTTATTCTACAGTTACAGACTTTGCAAGATTTCTTGGTTGATCTACATTTTTATCTAACATTACAGCAATATAATATGATAATAACTGTAGCGGTATTGTAGTAAGGAGAGGTGTTAAAAATTCTTCTGTTTCTGGTATTTCTATAACATGATCAGCCAGTTCTTTTACAGTAATGTCCCCTTCTGTAACTATGCCAATAATTTTTCCTTTTCTGGATTTAATTTCCTGAATATTACTCACTACTTTATCATAGTGTCCTTTTTTGGTCGCTATTACGACAACTGGCATTTGTTCATCAATTAACGCAATTGGGCCATGTTTCATTTCTGCTGCCGGATATCCTTCGGCATGTATATATGATATCTCCTTTAATTTTAATGCTCCTTCTAAAGCAACAGGAAAATTATATCCCCTACCTAAATACAGGAAGTTTTTTGCATCTTTATAGGTGTCTGCAATAAACTTAATATGATCATTAGATTCTAAAGTCTTTTTAACTTTTTCTGGAATTCTTTCTAATTCCTGTAGGTAATAATGAAAATCACTATTAGAAATTGTTCCTTTTCTTTCTGCCAGTTTTAATGCTATTAAAGATAGCACTGTTATTTGAGTAGTAAATGCTTTTGTAGAAGCAACTCCTATTTCTGGTCCTGCATGAGTATAAGCTCCTGCATGAGTTTCTCTAGAGATTGAAGATCCAACCACATTACAGACTCCAAAAACGAAGGCTCCATTTTCTTTGGCAAGTTTAATTGCAGCCATTGTATCTGCAGTCTCACCACTTTGTGATATTGCTATTACAACATCATCCTGATGAATTACCGGGTTTCGATATCTAAACTCTGACGCATACTCTACTTCTACAGGTATACGAACCAGCTCTTCAAAAATATATTCTGCTACCAAACCTGCATGCCATGAGGTACCACAAGCAATAACAATGATACGTTTTGCATTTAATAGCTTAGCAAGATTATCATCGATACCTGCCATTTTTATAATTCCTTCTGCAACTCGCATTCTACCTCTATAGGTATCGCTAATCGCATTAGGCTGCTCATAGATTTCTTTGAGCATAAAATGATCGTATCCTCCTTTTTCTATTTGCTCCAGATTAATTTGCAGTTCTTGCAGATACGGATCTACAAGTTTATCATTTTTAATATTCCTTACTTTAACTCCTTTGTTCCTTCTCACAACAGCCATTTCACCATCTTCAAGGTAAATTGCATTATTTGTGTATTCTATAAACGGAGATGCATCTGAGGCAATAAAAAACTCATCTTCACCAACCCCAATAGCTAGGGGGCTACCCAACCTTGCAACAACAATTTCATCTGGTTTTTGCTTATCAAAAACAGCTATTGCATAAGCTCCTACAGTTTGATTTAAAGCAATTTGAACTGCTTTACCTAGTTTTACATTCTCTTTAGTCTTTACATCTTCTATAAGATTTACTAATACTTCGGTATCGGTTTCTGAGGTAAATGTATATCCTCGATTCATCAACTCTTTACGAAGAGCATCATAATTTTCTATGATTCCGTTATGAATCATTACCAGATTCCCCGAGTTAGAATAGTGTGGATGCGAATTCACATCATTAGGAACTCCGTGTGTGGCCCATCTGGTGTGTCCTATTCCTATATTTCCTTTTGTAGGAATTTCTTTTAATAATCGTTTTTCCAGATCTGCTACTTTTCCTTTGGTTTTAGACAATTTGATGTCTTTTCCATCGTAAAGAGCTATCCCTGCAGAGTCATAGCCCCTATATTCTAATCTTTTTAAACCTTTCAAAACAATTGGATAGGCTTCTCTATGCCCTATGTACCCTACAATTCCGCACATAATTTAAGTTTTTAAAATATTGTTAGTTTTCCTTTGATGATGTATAAAAAATATCAAGTTTTAAACGTTTTGATTCGGGAACATTTACTCCATTTCCATAGAGCACTGTTCCTTCGTGGGAAACTATTGATGAGGAGGGAATGATCTCATTATTAGTTGTAGGGGTATCGCCTATTGCGCTTGTTATAATGTTTACGTTTTGAGACACTGACAACCCTAGTTTGGTATTTTCAATTTCACCTTTTAAAATGTTTAGGATATGTTGTGTTATTCTTATTCTATAAAATTCTCCATTCTTATCAGAATCACGACTGATTCTTCCCAAATGATTAACAACAGAAGCCAAGGGAACATCTGTATTAGCACTACCATCCAGAAAATAATCCAGAAGGACTGCCCCTGTCTCAATATTAAATACAAAGATCCTTTCGGGCTCTGTAGCTCCTCCAGTTACTTTATTCTTATTGATATAGAATTTTAGACTTGCATCGTTAACTAACCAATCTTGTCTTTTTAAGAAACTAAGTTCATTTTCTTGTTCGCCATTTTCATTGGTAACATTGCCTCCAAATAAATCAATTACTGCATACGAACCATCACCTCCTTTTAGATACAAATTATCTTCTCCGTTTATTGTATCTTGATTTTCTTCTTTTAATTCTTCAGCAATAGTTGGATCTAAAGTAGTTTTTATAGAGTTTATAAAAGTATTCGTGAAATTTAAATCCAGTTTATCCTGTTTAGTATCGGCAGCATTTGAAGTTTCCTTATAACTGTAATGAAGGGTTATTTGAGCATTTCTAGTATTAAGGTATATTAAATTTCCATTATTATTTATAGGTTCTGCTTTAATATAAATCCCTCTAAAATAATTCCTGAAATTATTTACGTTGCTTAGCTCTGGACTACCTTCCTTATCCAGGAACAATGTAGAAAACAGGGTTTTTGTCTCATCTGGAAACTTAACTCTTAATCTCGGAGTTAACCGTTCTCTCTTGGTTGTAGTTTCTCCATTGGCATCGGTTTCGGTTTTTGTAATAACTTCTTTAGCAGAAGGAACGAAGTTTTCGTTAACATATAACAATGTTTGTTCTACTTCTGCTCCAAAATTAGCTTCGACATCGTTAGAATAATAAACTTGTCTTTCATTAGATTCTGGATTAAAATCTCTTAAAAAGTAATTAGATTTATACAACGATAGTTTAATCGGTTGGTTTCCATAAATCGAATCTAATCTATAGGTAGTCGCTGTCTCGGTAACATTATCTATTTGAACCGATGCTGTACTTGTCGCGGTACTAAAATATGGCAAACTAAAGACAACACTGTCTAACTTTGCCTCAATCCCAAAGGTTGGATTTAATTTTGAAGGTTGAACCTGGGATAAAATACTATACACTGATTGCCCGTATATAGGATCATTATAAACGCCCAACAAATTAGAATGAACGGCACCTTGTTGACCAGTTATCAAATTACTAGTGCGTACCCTTTCGAATTTTTTACTATATGTTATAGGTACTGCAGAGTACTGTTTGTCTTCAAAATTAACATCACCAATAACCTCACTACCAACAGAATCAAAATCATCGTTACAAGACAAAAATGCAAAAACAACAGCTACTATAACCGTTATTCTAATTAAAATATTCTTCAATTTCATAAATAATTTCATCATTTTGCTTATACCAATACCTCTGTTTGATAGAAGGTTTCATAGGCATCGGCAAATTCATCTGGTTTTTTATATTCTAAAACGGGTTGGTCTATTGTTTTTAAATGTTCGACAAGCTCAGACGGGATTTCTTCAGACCCCACAATAATGGCATCAGAATTATCAACAGCCACCTTCATTAGATTACTATATGTTGGTTTAGCCAAATCACTTATTTTTTCTTCATCTATTCCGTCAAACTTTACTTTTTCCATCATATTCTTATCTAATATCCCGTCATAACCATTATTATATACAGAAGTAACAATTTTACTTTGACCAAAAAGAGGTTCATTAGCATAGTAATTCTTTAAGTATAATGGCAAAAGAGAAGCTAACCATCCATGTACATGAATCACATCTGGTGACCAGTTTAATTTTTTAACTGTTTCAATCACTCCCTTGGCAAAAAAGATTGCTCGCTCATCATTATCAGGAAATAATTTTCCTTCTTCATCTGTTAATGTTGCTTTTCTTTTAAAATAATCCTCATTATCGATGAAATAAACTTGCATTCGTTCTTTTGGAATCGAAGCAACTTTAATAATAAGAGGCATATCCAGGTCATTAATCACTAAATTCATTCCCGAAAGCCTAATTACTTCATGCAACTGGTGCCTCCTCTCATTGATATTGCCATATCTAGGCATAAAAATTCTAATTTGACCCCCTTTATTATTTACCATCCTTGGTGCTTCAAAAGACATAGATGAGATTTCAGTCTCTGGCAGGTAAGGTATTACTTCTGATGATACATACAATATCCTCTTATCTTTCATATAATCGATACTTTTATCGTCCTCCTTTTGGAATTAATTTTGCAAAATTACGAAAATTTATGCAGTCTGCCAGTAATATCTTATTTTTGCACGCCTTTAAGTTATACACTAATGCGGGTACACGGAAAAAGACGAGATATACTAGAAGATGTTGCAGCTTTTAATAAGCAAAACAAAACCATTGGATTTGTTCCTACGATGGGAGCATTGCACAAAGGTCATCTTGCACTGATAGAAAGGGCTCTTAAAGAAAATCAAAAAGTTGTAGTTAGTATTTTTGTAAACCCTACACAATTTAATACGACCGAAGATTTAGTGAATTATCCTCGAACTTTGGATGCTGATATTGAGCTTTTATCACAATTATCTAAAGAAATAATCGTATTCGCTCCTACACCAAAGGAGATGTATGGAGATGAAATATTATCAATTAATTATGATTTTGGAGGATTAGAAAATGAAATGGAAGGCAAATATAGACCTGGTCATTTTGATGGAGTCGGGACAGTCTTAAACCATTTTTTTACTATTGTTAATCCAGATAAAGCCTACTTTGGAGAAAAAGATTTTCAACAACTTCAGATTGTTAAAAAATTAGTTGAAATTGAAAAAATGTCAGTTCAAATTATTGGCTGTCCTATCTATAGAGAAAAAAATGGATTGGCTTTAAGCTCTCGAAACAAAAGACTTAACCAAAAGCAACTTAATGAATCTCCCTTGATTTATTCGACCCTGAAACGGGTAAAAAAAGACTTTGGCACAAAAAGTGTTCATACCTTAAACAAATGGGTGTCAGAACAATTCAAAAACAATGATGAGTTAAAATTAGAATACTTTGAAATTGCAAAAGTATCTGACTTAAAGTCCATTAAACGAAAACAAAAAGACACCAAATACAGAGCTTTTATAGCTGTATTTGCAGGAGAAATAAGACTCATTGATAACATTGCCCTAAATTAAAAAATAACTAACTTTGTAACATGCTTGTACACGTAGTAAAATCAAAAATTCATCGCGTTAAGGTGACTGGTGCCGATCTTAATTATATCGGTAGTATAACAATAGATCAAGATCTAATGGATGCTGCTAATATTGTTGAAGGAGAAAAGGTACAGATTGTAAATAATAATAACGGAGAGCGTTTAGAAACTTACGCCATCCCAGGACCTAGAAACAGCGGCGAAATTACACTAAACGGTGCTGCTGCTAGAAAAGTAGCAAAAGGAGACGTATTAATACTAATCACCTATGCCATGATGGATATTGAAGAAGCTAAAAACTTCAAACCAAGACTTCTTTTCCCAAACGAGGAAAATAACTTATTAAAATAGATAGTGAACCCCAAACTTATAAAGTTTCTTAAAATTATACTCCCTTTAGCATTGGGAGTTTTTTTAATTTGGTATTCTATCGCTTCAGCAACTCCAGAAGAAAGGCAAAAAACGCTTCAGTATATTACACAAGCAGATCCTAAATGGATTATTCTTTCTTTAATTCTGGGAATTATTTCTCATCTCTCAAGAGCATACCGATGGAAATTTTTATTAGAACCTTTGGGATACCCGGTCAAACTATCAAATAGTTTTATGGCCATTATGGTAGGATACCTTGCAAATCTGGGAATCCCAAGATCTGGAGAAATTTTACGTGGTGGTACGATATCAACGTATGAAGGGGTGCCTTTTAAAAAAGCCTTTGGAACCATTATCTCAGAACGAGTTATTGATTTGCTCATGCTTTTATTAGTGATAGGTATTACACTATTTTTTCAATCAGAACTTCTTTTATCGTACTTAGAAGAAAAAATTACAAGCCCTTTTATCACCCTAGCTATTGTACTGGGGCTACTATTTGCCGGAATACTATTTCTGAAAATCATAAAAACTTCTAGTAATCCAATACTTGTTAAATTACGAAATTTTGGAAATGGTCTTCTAGAAGGTGTAAAAAGCATTTCTAAGGTGAAACAAAAAAAAGCTTTTGTATTTCACACTTTTCTTATATGGGCACTTTATGTCGTGATGTTTTATGTTATTAAATTTACGGTTCCCGAAACTACCTCTTTATCTATAGGCCCCATACTGGCAACCTTTGTAGCGGGATCATTTGCTATGTCTACCACTAATGGAGGTATTGGTGCATTTCCTATCGCCATTGCTACGATTTTATTACTTTTTGATATCGAAAAACCAGCAGGAGAAGCTTTTGGCTGGATATTATGGACCTCACAGACCGCAATAAATATAATCATTGGGGCGTTATCCTTTTTGTTCCTCCCTATTTTAAACAGAGAAAAATAAGGAAATAATTTATATATTGTCCCTTGCTTAACCTTAATCCTAATACTTATGAAAAAAAGTGTGACTCTTATTATAGCTTGTATTTTTGTTGTTTCCGGTTACGGACAAACAATATACGAGTCTTTTAGATCTATCAAATTAGACCAAAGTAGAGAGTTAAAAATTCAGCTTCCGCGTAACTATAAGAAAAATGAAGACAAAATATACCCCTTGATTATTGTTCTTGATGGAGATTACTTATTCGAACCCGTTGCCGGCAACGTGGATTATTTTTCCTATTGGGAAGATATGCCAGAATCAATTGTCGTTGGTGTTAATCAAAGAAAAACCAGAGAAGATGATTGCAGATACGATACTGCAGAGTTTTTACCTACTTTAAAAGGAGCAGAATTCTATGAATTTATAGGGCAAGAGCTTGTTCCTTACCTAAATGAAAATTATCGTACTGCACAACTTAAAATTATTGTTGGACATGATTATACTGCTAATTTTATAAATTACTTTTTATTTAAAGACAATCCTATTTTTCAGGGGTATATATGCATTAGCCCAGAATTAGGCCCACCGATGGGGGATCGAATTTCAAGCAAATTACAGACTTCTTCCGATATTTGGTATTACTTGGCCACAGCAACTAATGATGCCGACAATATCAAAAAGAGCCTCATTGCTCTAGATGAGAAACTATCTGCAATAGAAAATCCTGAAATGAGCTATTTCTTTGATAATTTTGAAGAATCTTCACATTATACTTTAGTTGGAAAAGCTATTCCTAATGCTCTCGAAGGTATTTTTGAAATGTATCGCCCTATAAGCAAGAAAACGTATAAAGAAGTTCTTCTTACACTAGAAACTTCGCCCTATGACTATCTTGTAGATATGTATAAAACTACAGAAAAACTGTATGGTATTAAGCGTAAAATAAGAATTAATGATTTTATTGCGGTATCTACTGCTCTCGAAAAAAAGGAAAATTGGTCAGAATTAGAACCTTTAGGTAAGCTAGCGATAAAAGAGCATTCTGATTTAATGTTAGGGTATTATTATTTAGGTATGTTCTATGAGCAAACAGGAGAACCTAAAAAAGCCATGAGAGCTTATGAAAATGGTTTTCAACTTTCTGAAGTTGCTTTCTTAACCAAAGACTATATGTTGGATAAAGTTAACAAAATTAAAGAAGATTTTGGTTGGTAAACCTTACCAGTCACACGCATAAAAAAGATCCTGAAAACAGGATCTTTTTGTTTTTTGAATGTTATTGATTTTAACAAATCATACATTCGATATAACACTCGTAAGGTGTCTGACCCGTTTGTATACAAGCTCTCATACATGCACGATCAATACAGTTAGGCCTTCCTCCATTAATTTCTTTTTGAACAATTTTACATATTGGTTTTACCCCAGCTAATTTTAGAATTTTCATGATTATATACTATTATTGGTTACCTACTAAATATACCATATTTTTAATTAAGAAAGTTGGTTTTTGAAATCCAAACAAAACTATTTAACACTTATTTTACGAGTTCATTTTTGTGTACTGTATTATTAAAATAATAGTATTTTTACACTCTTATCAATCTTCTATGGCTAAGATCAAAACTGTTTTTTTCTGTCAGAATTGTGGCGCACAATATTCCAAGTGGCAAGGACAATGTACATCATGTAAAGAATGGAATACTATTGCCGAAGAAATCGTTCAAAAAGCTTCGACCAGTGATTGGAAAAGTGCTACATCTAGTGCCAAAACAAATAGAATAGCTAAGCCTTTACGAATTTCAGAAATTGACACTAGCCAGGAAGCCCGGTATAATACCGATGATGCCGAATTAAATCGAGTACTCGGAGGTGGATTGGTACCTGGTTCTTTAACACTACTGGGGGGTGAACCAGGAATAGGAAAAAGTACATTGTTGCTACAAATTAGCCTTAAATTACCCTATAAAACTTTGTATGTTTCTGGTGAAGAAAGCCAGCAACAAATTAAGATGCGTGCAGAACGTATTCATTCTAAAACAGACAATTGCCTAATTCTTACTGAAACCAAAACTCAAAATATCTTTAGACAGATTGAAGAGACCCAACCCGATATTGTTATTATAGACTCTATACAAACTTTACATAGTGATTATATAGAAAGTAGTGCAGGAAGTATCTCCCAGATCAGAGAATGCACCACAGAATTAATCAAGTTTGCCAAAGAAACTGCAACGCCTGTACTATTAATTGGCCATATCACAAAAGATGGCAATATCGCCGGTCCAAAAATTCTGGAGCATATGGTTGACACCGTACTACAGTTTGAAGGAGATCGAAACCATGTATACAGAATTTTACGTGCCTTAAAAAACAGATTTGGGTCTACCTCTGAGTTAGGAATATACGAGATGCAAGGAAGTGGCTTACGAGAAGTTACGAATCCCAGCGAGATTCTAATTTCTAAAAAAGAAGAAGAATTAAGTGGTACTGCTATAGCTTCTACCGTAGAAGGTATGCGACCACTCATGATAGAAGTACAGGCTTTGGTGAGTACTGCGGTATACGGGACACCGCAACGCAGTGCAACAGGGTACAACCTTAAACGTCTTAATATGATCCTGGCAGTTTTAGAGAAACGTGCTGGTTTTAGACTGGGGGCCAAAGATGTATTCCTTAACATCACAGGAGGTATTTCTGTAGATGATCCTGCAATTGATCTGGCAGTTGTTGCTGCGATATTATCTTCGAGCGAAGATATTCCTATCCCCAAAGACTTTTGCTTTGCAGCAGAGGTAGGCCTGGCAGGAGAAATACGCCCGGTAACTAAAGTAGAGCAACGTATACAAGAAGCAGAGAAACTAGGTTTCTCTACTATTTTTGTTTCTAAATACAATAAAATATCACTTCAAAATACCCGAATTCAAATTCAGATGGTTACCAAAATCGAAGATGTAGTTGAGTATTTATTTGGTTAAGGAGCGGGATTGGGATTATTTTCGTGTACCGCTTCAATTTCATCTAAAATCGCATCAGAAAGGGTAATATCAATGCTGCCAATATTTTCTTTTAACTGATCCAGTGATGTGGCACCAATAATAGTACTGGTTACAAAAGGGCGGTCATTTACAAATGCTAACGCCATTTGAGTTAAGCTTATACCATGTTTTTTGGCTATCTCATTATATGCTCTAGTCGCTTCAAACGATTTTTCATTATGATATCTAGAAAATTGCGGAAATAAGGTAACTCTGGCATTTTTTGGGGTTTCCTCGAGATATTTTCCTGTTAATTGCCCAAAACCAAGAGGGGAGTAGGGTAAATGCCCAATATTTTCGCGATGTAAAACTTCGGTAAGACCTACCTCATCTTTTCGGTTTAATAAATTATAAGGGTTTTGAACTGTAATCATTTTTGGGGCTCCTTTTCGAGCTTCTTCAACATAGCGCATTACTCCATAAGGTGTTTCATTAGAAAGACCTATTTGTCTTATCTTTCCTTCTGCAACAAAGTCCTGAAGACAACTTAATACTTCACCAAAATTGTCTTCCCATTGCTCTGCTTCATCATGGGTATAGCCTCTAACTCCAAAGAAATTGGTATTTCGTTCTGGCCAATGTAATTGATACAGGTCAATGTAATCAGTTTGTAATCGCTTCAAGCTTTTATGTATCGCATCGATAAATTCTGCTTTTGTAAAACCTCCTGTACGAATATGATTAACAAAATCCCTGGGGCCAACAATTTTTGTAGCAATAACTACCTCATCCCGTTTATTCGTTTTTTTTAACCATGTTCCGATAATTCTTTCTGTGCTTCCCTGGGTCTTTTTATTTGCCGGTACAGAATATAACTCTGCCGTATCAATAAAATTAATTCCTTGATCCATAGCATAATTTAACTGCTGATGTCCCTCTTCTTCGGTATTTTGCTCACCCCAGGTCATGCTTCCCAGGCATATTTTACTTACTCGTATATCTGTACCAGGTAATGTAGTGTACTTCATTCTTTTGGCTATAAATTTTTAAGTTGAGAATATGAATTCGTGATCAAAAGTAGAAACTCTTCTTTTAGTTAGTGTAAAAATTATCATAATAAATATGATTAAAATGCAATCTATGCTTCTGTATCTTTTCTTTTCTAAATGTGAAATAAATCTACAATCGGTATACCAGATCAACAGTTTTGAAATAATACGTTAAAAACACAATCAATTAATACTCAGTACCTTAATTATTATTTCACATTCTGGAATAATAATTTCTATTTATATTATGACGTATAACAAAACTAATTCTAAAAAACATGAAAAAGATAAGTATCATAGCTGCTATAGGTGTCGCCCTGTTTTCATTCCAGACCGTATCTGCGCAACAAGTCGAAGAAGCCCTACCCATTACTAAAACAGAAGCTTCTACCGATCAGCAGGATTATAAGCAAGTTAAAATAGACAAACTTTCTGAAATTATTAAAGCTGCTGTAGAAAAAGATTTTCCGGAAGCCCGTATTTCTGAAGCTTATACCGACAAGATTGGAAATTACAAATTAATCCTTGCTATAGGTAACGACACTAAAACGGTATATACCAACGCTAGGGGAGAATGGTTTGATCCCAGTAAAAAAGGGTGATATCAAGTTACTGACTTCCTTATTTTAACCAGAAAAAGAGCTTCTTACTATAAGAAGCTCTTTTTTTAATCAAAACGGATACGACTACCCCATGCCGCATCCGTTTCACACACTAAACCAACCTAAAATTATTCCTCCAACATCCATCAAATATATTTTAGGAATGAACCTATATTATCTTTTCCCTATACCTAAACACTACATTTCTTCCTTTCGAATTTCACTTTTTTTTAGCCCTTGTTCCAAGTTTAAATAGTAGACAAAGTGTTTATATGCTCATTGGTTTACTCAAAAGTAAATCGCAATATCATTTTATAAAACACAGAATGAGTGAGTGGTAGTTTTGAGTTAGGGAACTCTTATTCTGAAGTATTATGCCAAACAAATATCTTACTTAGTTTGGTTATTCTGCACATACTATATTCGCCTGCTGGATATGATGATCAATGAGATAAGCAGCCAGGTTCGTATTTTTTTGTGCTCTATCCAATATCCACGCATCGGAGCTTACTACAATATGTGTTGAACTTGCCAATTCTTTATCTGGGTTATTAACCAAATCTATTTTCCAGGAAAAATGATATTGCTCTGCTAATTCCCGAAGTGTTGTTTTTAATCGTCCGCTATTAGAAACCGGAGCATCAAAATACCAGTGTACTTTACTTACTCCAAGTTTATGAAGTGTATTTCCTATTATTAGAAGGGCTTCTTCTGTTTTCTGAACTCGTTTATAGGTACCATGAACACCAGATACATCGCGATAATATCCATCAAGTCCTTTAAAAATATATGCTCCAGACAAGGCGCTTTCGAGAATAATCAATAAGTTAAATCCGTCTATTGCTATGGTTTGCCCTTTTAACATTTTTGGCATTACCCTATTTTTATTACGAATCGCAATTTGTTGCTCACTACAACTCATACCATGCAAAGCTTTTTGCTGTCGTGCATTAAGTTTATAACGATTCCCTACCAATTGTACAGATGATTTTTCTGCATAACCGTGAGAAAGGAGATACAACATATCTTTTGCTGCTGCTTTTAATTTTTCCTGCATCGGTAACTCTCCAAACAATCGATCATCACTAGCTTCTCTTCCTCTATTGCGGGTAGTCATTTAGATTTACTTTGATAAAATAGTATATAAATAGTGGTGTATATAAACAAAAAAAGCGCTCTCAGCGCTATCTCTATGGTATTGGTAATATTTCAATTACCTTACCGTATACATTTTTGGTCCACCCGTTAAGGCGTCCTCGGTTATTACCGATTAGTAATCCTCGTTTAGCATTTTTTCCTTTAACCAAATGCGTAAAACAGTTCCCTCTCACTTTACAAAAAACAATATCTCCTGCTTCGCAATCTTCCCAGTGTACGGGTTCAAGTAGTACAGGTTGTTTTGATTTTAAGATGGGTAACATAGAATTACCAGGTTCTTTGGAGACAATAGTCTCACCATTCAATAGTTTTTGAATTTTCCAATTCATCATACATAGTTTTAAAAATTAAACATAAATTCATAAACTATGGAGTATGGTGTTTATACTAATTTGAATTCCAAAGAACTTGTACAAAGATAGATAATTTGACTAACTTATCAATACCTTTCGACTGGCTATCATTGACGTATGTTTTAATATGCTAATTATAAGCAAAAAACAACCTTATTTCATATTCAAATTAAATAGCTTCGATTTAACCTTCTTTTCATTTTCTTTGCTTGCCCGGCAGCAAACAGAAACAAAAGAAAAGGCACTCAACCACATCATCTCGCCCACAGCTTACGCTATGTCGTAAGGTATTTTTCAGTTGTACTGAAAACCAGATTTGTGTTGCTAAAATCTTTCCAAGGCTTCAAGATTTTTTAACGCAAAACAAATCTTATACTGGTGAAAAAGGTTTTCAAAGCCCTGCTTTAGAACGTCAGTATTCCCACTGGGTCAAATTCGTTAGACACCTGGTAGGACGACTGGCATTTTCAAACTCTAGGTTCTATGATCTATTGATTCTTAATTCTCTTCCTATACAAAAACACCATCAAAAGTATAACTGCTACAGCTCCTAATCCTAAAACCCAATACAGTTGAGTATTGTTATTAAACTGCATTGCTGTAGTATCTCCTACCAGGTAAAACCCTCCCCAATAGAAAGGATCGGTACGATTGATATTGGCAGTGTTTAGGTATTGTAATTTTGCCTGTTGTAAGGCCTTACCTTTACTCATTCCGTCTTTAAGGTTGGTGTAGAAATATTTCATTAACTCTGGTGTGGTTTGATCCGATACCTCCCAGCTGGTGAGTAACAAACTTTTGGTTCCTGCATATTGAAAAGCAGTTCCCAAACTCATAATCCCTTCTCCTTTGGCAATCTTACCACTACCGGTATTGCAGGCACTAAGTACTGTGAGTTCTGCGGGGATATCCAGAGCAAACAACTCATGGCTATAGAGCAGATTATCCTCTATGGTGTCTTTACTCTTGGTAAAATAGAGTTTAGAGTTCTCTGGGCGTTCGTTATCTACCTCTCCATGTAGTGCCAGGTGTAGGATGTTATATTGACCTGCATTGCTCTTAAAATTAGCTTCTATTGCCTGTGATCCAAAATAGTATTGCCCATCGATGATATCAGAAATGGCTTTGATCTCTTTACGGGTTCCTGGTAGATCCATACCAGCACTTCTTAAGGTTGCTAAGCTCATCATGTATGTATCTGCGATCTTTGTACTATCTGAAAAAGAAAACGCCAGGCATTCTTGTAATGGTTTAACCTCTGGATCATTTTTAAAGGTGGTAAACAACAGGTTTGCAGCATTGGCATAAGTAACTGCATACTTCTTAAGCAAATAAGATAAGAGAGCTGGATTATTAGAATCATCTTTTTGAGTGAGTAGTAACTCAAAATTAAGATGCCATAGTGGTCCATCGGGGATTATGATGAGTTGATCCCCGACTAATTTATCTTTAACCGGTGCTATGAGTGTATTATACAAAGCATATGCTTGTTGTTTAAATACTCCTGTGTTTTTGGCAATAATACTTTTACGAAATGTCTCGATTTGCTCGGTAAGTTTTGGAGTAGATAGTTCTTGTACACTAATATCATGTTTAGAAATCGAAAAAGCATAAGTGATACTATCTCCTGTAAAAAACTCTAACAACGTAGTTGTATCATCCAGTTGTTGTTGGATGTTTGATACACTTACAATATCGTTTTTATACTTTAATTGATGGTATTTAGGGTAATTTTTTTCTAAAACCTGGGTTAATGAATCTTGTGTTCGGTTAATATCGAAGAGTTTATTTTCATAATAGGTAACTTTTGAGGTATCGACCTCTTTTTCTGATTGCTCTTTTGTGATTCGGGATTGATAAAATGCTTTATCTGTTTTAATCGTTTTTTCTAAATTAAAAACCTCTCTGGGTAAGCTAGCAAAGTTTTTGATGGCTGATGATATATGCAGTAAATCTTTTAAAGTATTTGCCTTACTTTTTTCTGAATAATAAAAAGCTTGCTCTAATGATATTGGATCATTTTCTAATTGATACAATAGCAATTGAGCTTCAATAGCACCGAAATAAATATCTCTAGAGTTACTATCGCCTCGAACATCCCTCGAATACATTACTTTACTTTCAAGACTAGATAAAGATTGTCTAATTACATCTATAACTATATCCATTTTCTTATATGTATCTACACATTCTTTTAAATCCCCAGTTTTATTATGTTTCAGAAACAATACTTTTAGGGTACGTGCCACCCCCTCTAAACTCGTCACTAACCTATTTAGGTAAAAAAAGTGACTAGGATCAAAACTATTCTTCTCTATTTTCTCATTATCATATTTTGAATTAGCTTCAATAGCCTTTCTATAATATTGTAAAGAATTATAGTATTTTTTGTTCTTGAAATAATTTATAGCTGTATAATTATAAGCACTTGCCACAATAGAATTTCTTGATCCCATATTCTTTCTATAAATATCCTGTGATTTCAAAAAATAATCGATTGAAATCTCAAACTTTTTTAATCCTTCATAAGCTTTTCCTAAATTATTATAAGCACGAGCTACAAAAGAATGCTCATTACCATAAAAATCTAAAATTAAGAATTGACCTTTCTCAAAATACTCAATTGCTATATTATGTTTTTTCATAGCATCATAAGTTACCCCAATATTCATATATATTGGAATGAGCTTATGACTCTTTTTTCCAAATTTGTTCAGGTATATTTTTAAAGCTTTTCGATGATATTCTAAAGCCATATGATATTGCTCTCTATGCTTAAATATAACACCAATATTCATATAAGAACTACCAATTAGCGGATCACTTTCTCCAAATGTTTTTATTCTAATATTTAAAGCTTTTTTATGATAGTCTAAAGCCATATCAAATTGTCTTTTTTCTCTAAATGCGGAACCAATATCGCTATACGCTTTTGCTGTATTTAAATGTTCTTCTCCTAATAAACTTTTATAAATTTTCAAACAATTTTCGAAATACCATATTGCTTCATCATAACTACCTAATTTAAAATGAGTCACCCCAACATTATCATAACTTTGAGCTACCAGTAAATGATTTTTTGACAATACTTTTAATCTAGAGTTCAATGATTTTTCATAATTATCTAAAGCATTAATATACTCTGACTTTTTAAAATAATATTCCCCAACATTATCATATGCTTTTGCTTCTTCCGTAGTATTCTTGTTAAGATACCCAATGTTAATCTCTAAAGCTTTTTTAGCGCTGGACAACGCTTCTTCAAGTTTTCTATTCCGCAATTGATTTTCAGAAATTCTATTATAACATGCTGCCAAACGTTCCCAAGCTTGGGCTTTTTTATACATAGGCAATGCTTTTTTAAATAACTCAATAGATTTATCATGTTTTCTATGTATTAATAAAGAATCTGCTTGTTTATAATATTGCGAAGCTAGCAAAGTATCATTTGTAACTTGTGCATGAGTAGCCTGTAACGATAGCATACATAAAATAATAGAGAAAAAGGAGGTTAGAAAAATCGATGCTAATTTTTTCATAAGAGAGCTTTAATCGATAAACGAAATTATAGTTTTATATTTTATCACATACATAGTTCTATCTCTTTAAAGAGAAATGTGCTGTGCTAAAAAATAGATCATCCAATAAAGTATGTTTCTCTTTAGATGATCTTTGGGTAGGATTGATAACAAAGATATAGGTTTATAACGTCTTATTACTTATTTTTTATTCTTGCTTATCAACAGATTCGATGTAGCGTTTACTTTATAGTGAACTCATCTTAACTTTTTCTAGAAAATAGAAAAAGTTAAGATTTAAAATTTCTTGTCATTGACGTATTTCATAATGATTTGTTTTTCAAAAACTTATATGCTCTTAAATTTCATCTAATTTCCTTTGATTTGGCTTTCTGTTCATTTTAGTTCACAAGGTTTTTATTTGATAATATTGAGTTCATGAATCTACGATTTCTTTGCTTGCCCGGCAGCAAACAGAACCAAAAGAAAAGGCACTCAACCACATCATCTCGCCCACAGCTTACGCTATGTCGTAAGGTATTTTTCAGTTGTACTGAAAACCAGTTTTGTATTGCTAAAATCTTTCCAAGGCTTCAAGATTTTCTAACGCAAAACAAATCTTATACTGGTGAAAAAAGATTTTCAAAGCCCTGCTTTGGAACGTCAGCTTAAACACTGGATAAAATATATTGGATGTCTCTAGCTGACAATTATAAGCTAAACTAAACGATATTGCAGACTTAAGATGAAAGATATATGTACATCATCAACCATAGAAACAATTTAAAAACGAAAAACTATGAAAGCACTTCGACAAGCTCAGTGTGACGGGCATATGTACACATCAACCAGTTATAAACTTAGGGCGATACCCCTTTGCAACACCTTTCGAAGCGTTACTGAAGTCCTTCGAAGGTTGCCTTTATGGCCTCAAACCCCAAAAATTATCACTTTTACCCCTCCTGCCAAGCCCTCTAGGCCATACAATATCAGCTCGAAGCCTGAATGTATCACTTCGAAGGGTCATTATCATCCCTCGAAGCATTAAAATATCAGCTCGAACCACCTTTTGATAGGGTACCCCCTATGTCGACAAGGGGGTACTCCCTTCTCTGGTAGAGATAATTAAAAGTTCGATGTCTTTGTAACTTTTTATCAAAATCGTTTGGTTTTGTCATAGAAATCGAAGCGTTATCAAGGCCCTTGTAAGGATCGCTTAGATACATCAACGTATTAAAATCATAGCTCGAACTACCACACAAGGTAGCTCGAAGAGGTATCGAGGTACTTCGAAGGATTAAAAAGGTAGTTCGAGCTACCTTTTTTTGGATCATCACCCATCAATGTATCGAAAAAAACCTTTATGTTATCGCTTTTAGTCTGTAATCTATCGCTTCGAAGGATCAATGTACGGCTTCGAAGCGTTATTGTATCAACTCGAAGCATCAAAATATCAGCTCGAACTACCTTTTGATACATTCGATCCCATGTTGATAAGGGATACTCCCTTATCGTAAAGGGTTGTATTGTTCAAAAAAACACTTGAATCTACATTGGTTCTCGATAGCTCTGCTGAGCCTGCCGAAGTACATTTTGCTTCACTATGTTTCACAAAACACTCGAACAGACAATAGTACTTCAATTATCACAATGTACACTACTGTCTCTTCGAGTGGTTTATTTGTAGTGTAACGGAAAATAAATTGTATCGAGAAGCGTTTCAATTTGTAATTTTACTAAGGTGAAAATTTATTACGTATATATATTAAAATGCTCGGATAAAACTTATTATACAGGAGTGACTTCTAATCTTGAAAAAAGATTATTTCAGCATCATTCGGGATTCTATAAGAATTCTTATACTTCATCAAGAAGACCATTGCATTTAGTTTTTTACTGTGAGTTTACTGATATTAATATTGCTATTGAAAAAGAAAAACAAATTAAAAAATGGTCTAAATCAAAAAAAGAAGCATTAATAAATAATGAGTATGATATGCTTCCTAATTTAAGCAAGAAGCATTTCAATAAGTGATCAGTTCTCGATAGCTCTGCTGAGCCTGCCGAAGTACATTTTGCTTCACTATGTTTCACAAAACACTCGAACAGACAATAGTACTTCAATTATTCCCATATGCTCTAATATTTTCTGGCAACTAATGTATCGTTAGTAGTTTGAGAATAAATATTATTTGATACGAATAAAAAATTTATTGATCTTAAATATCGATTTGAATTTTCCAGTTCATAGCACATGGTAAGCAACATATATATTATAAGAAACCCGTTGTGCATTTAATATTAATAGCATAAAAAAGCGTCAATTCGATTTCTATGACGTAACCAAACGATTTTGATAAAAAGTTTGATTTTTGATTAATGCAAAAATGATGTGTATTATTTTGTTTCTTACAGCATTTAATACACTCATTTTGTT
>JAUIBW010000056.1 GCA_030427585.1 Bacteroidia bacterium | reverse complement strand
GAATGAATGGTCGAAGTTAGATGTTATTTTTATTCTAGCTCCTGACACCTGTCTCCTGACTCCCAACTTCGGACATCCGACACCTGTCTCCTGACCCTTGACTTCAGACATCTCAATACTCAATACTAATATCTCAATACTAAATTAAATCATAAAAAAATGAGAAATATTATCGAAGATCAACTTACCAAAGATGAGAAAGAAAAGGCAAAAATGCTGGTTACCCAGTTAGAAGCCATATTTATGGATAAGCTATCGGCATTGACCGAAAGAGAGCACCAGGACTACAAGGCGATTAATGAAAAAAAACAAATTGTTTGTTAATAAGGTTTGGGATTATCGCCAGCATAGTAGTGTATTAAGTTCTCCCGATGTAGACTGGGAAGAGTTTGAGAAAGATTATAATGCCCGTGTATTTACAGAAAGTCTTTTGGGACGAATCGAGAGCCTCGCCTATCGCTTAGAAAGTACTAAAATCTTGCATGATTATGATAATTACCAGGATGCATTAAATGATTATTCATATTCACAATATAGCAAAGGTGCTGGTAAACCCGGATTTACCGAAAAAGTAGCAGAGCTAAAACAGTTTTTTGCCCGTACCAAAAGTGTTCCTAAGACCGATGAAACAGAAGAATAGCTTAATTAAAACTTACTATTAGAATATTCTTATAATAAATTGATTATTAATAAAATATTTTTTTCATATAAGTTAAATAGCTTCAATTCAACCTTCTTTTCATTTTCTTTGCTTGCCCAAAGAAAACGAAACAAAAGAAAAGGCACTTTTTCAAGGTATTTTTCAGCTGTGCTGAAAACCAGATTAGTATTGCTAAAATCTTTCCAAGGCTTCAAGATTTTTTAACGCAAAACAAATCTTATACTGGTGAAAAAGATTTTCAAAGCTCTGCTTTGGAACGTTAATATATTCAATAAGCATTTTTATTGATTGTCTCGATCTGATGTGATTTTAACCCAAAAGACCTTCTGATGGGCCAAAAAGGCCCTCGGTTTAACTCGGTTCGTGCAATTTTTAACGCATGGGGTTAAAAATTGCACTGCGGAGGTTAAGATTTTAAGGTTTTATCTTAAAATTTTAGAGCAGCCTTTTAAAAATTAAAGGCAATACGTTAAAAACTTCGTCAAAAAGGCCCGTGAGAAGGCCAAAAAGACGCATAGCATGGTCTTGGTGGTTAAAAAGAGGGTATACCAGCGTAAAAGTTTAGGTATTGTAGCTAAAAATTTCACATATAGATTTTATTCTAATCAGACCTCACAGGTATCAGAGACCTGTGAGGTTTTGTATTTACCTGTTTATTTTATTTGTTTTTATCCCCTTTATAGAGCACCAAGCCTATTAATTTATATTTTTTTAGGATACATAAAAAAACTCAGTTTCGAAAAATGAAACTAGTATTTTTTATTATCGCACCATGATTACTATATCAACAAATACATTAACCAAAATATTAACAATCACAAATACAGTAACATGATGAAAAACACATTAGTAATAGCGAGCTTTTTGATTTTTATTTTTTCATGCAAATCAGATGATGATGACTCAATTCTAGAACCAAACCCCATAAATTTGGAGTATACCCAGGAAGAAAAAGATGCTGAGATTGCATGGATCAAATCATTTATTGAAGAAAACGAGATACCAGCCATAGAGACAGAATCAGGGTTACACTATGTTATAGAGCAAGAAGGGAATGGGTTGACTCCTACAGAGGAAGATCTTATTGTTTTTTATTATAAAACGATAAACCCTGCAACCGGAGAAGTATTAGGAGAATTGACCAGAGATGATAGCAAATATGGATTAGTAGGTTCTATGTATGGTATGCTAGAGGGCGTAAGAGAAGGATTTATGTTAATTAATGAAGGCGCTATAATTACGATGATCGTACCATCATACCTGGCATACGGAAAAAGAGGCTCTTTTATAGGTGATATTGAGCCAGAAACAATTATGATGTATACCATGGAACTAAATCTTGTTTTGAAGAAATAGTGTATTAATCAGGTATTTTTATTTGGGATGATAGGCTAATTCGTATCAAAAAGGTATTGAAGTATGTTAAAGTAAAAGTTTAGGTAGATTTTACTCTAATGAGACCTCATAGGTTTTTTAAAACCTGTGAGGTTTAGTTTTTACTACTTTCCAGATAATATAAATGAAATGTTTTAAGTGTAAAAATCTAAAAATCAGATATTTAATTTTTGAAATACCAGATTCACATTAGTTTAACGCTTTTATTACGGAAATCCACAAGGAATTGTCGTTTATTAGCTTTAAATTTGAAGTAATACTTAAAATAACTGAGATTGCTAGCTTAAAAAGAGTAGCAAGTATAGATTGATCAATCGTAAAAAACTACTAAATAAGTAGTTATAAAACAGAAACAACCCCGCAATTGTAAAACTTTGGCGAGCCAACAAAAGCAGGGTCTGAATAACGATTGATTTAAGGTAAATCAACCATTATAAGGATATTTTTAGAGTAAATAGCTCAAAAAAGGATATGATTTCTGAATGATTTAACCCTAAATCCTTATATATAATTTCTATTCGATAATTTGTGTCTAAAAAATATAAAACGAACTATTTTATCTTTTTTAGTAGTTCTATTTTCCTAAAGCACAATATAGTAAGAAGCTTTTAAATAATTACGGTTTCCCGTAAGATATTTCTCCTTTTTTTTAAATATTTTTTGTGCTATTTCCATCTGAAATCCTATGAAATTGCCATAAAAATCTATAATTCAGTGCTTTATATTGTATGTTTTATGATGTTGGTTGTAAGAAGTTACGGTATAGAAGTAAGTATAAAAACGGCTTGTTGAAATTTATTTAAAGATTTATTGTTATGGGTTTTTTTGTTAGAACAAACTAATGACTTAGTTTTATTGAAAATAGTCTTTTTTATCAAACCTTATGAGCTTTTTTGAATTTGTTTCGGCGTTTATAAGAAGCTCGAAGGTGAGGAGTGATTCTATATTTTGATATATGCATTAGCGATAAAAGAGGCCTGGATACCCCTGGTTTTTTATAATCGATCCTGATTGTAAACGTTTTGGTATCTCTAAATACAACTTCGTAACAACCACACTCTCTAATGACATTGTATTCTAATTGTTTTTCTGCTTAAACAGTAGCTACTAATCGTAATGATATTCCTAAAAATGTACAAAATATTGTTTTCATGACATGTAGGTCATTTCTGTAACTGAATGACAAAAATAGTTAAGTTTATTTAGAATAAATAAAAATAAATATATATTTGCACTCTATTAAGAAACATTCTAAATAAAATGAAGTTTGAGAGTCTGATAATCTGTGTTCTAGCAGGTTTTGTTGTTGTAAATGGATATACGCAAGAAAAAGCTATAGATACTACTTTGGTTAATGAGCTACAAGAAGTAGTTCTTACCGCTACTCGAACAGAAAGACAGCTTTCTTCTTTGCCTTTACCAGTTACTATTGTTTCTCAGGAAACTATTAAACAATCAGGAACCATTAGGCTTAATGAAATTCTAAATGAGCAAACAGGGATTATAACGGTAGCCGATGAAAGCGGTTTTGAAGGGATACAGATACAAGGAATTGCTTCAGATTATATTTTAATTCTTATAGATGGTGTTCCTTTGGTTGGTAGAAAAGCAGGAAATTTTGATGTAAACAGGTTAACCGTAGGTAATATAAAACAAGTAGAAGTTGTTAAGGGACCATCTAGCAGCCTTTATGGTTCTGAAGCTTTAGGAGGTGTAATCAATATCATTACCGAGAAACCAAAAAGCGATGTGTTATCAGGTAATGCTTCCTATCGAATAGCTAGTTACACCCAGCAGGATATTAATGTAGATATTAAGCAACGTATTAAGAAACTTGGGTATGGTGTTTTTGCAAATCGATTTTCTAGTGAAGGTTATGATCTTACTCCTGATACTGCAGGACAGACGGTAAACCCATTCGAGAATTATACATTTAATGGTAGGTTGTATTATGATTTTTCTGATCAGTTTTCGTTATTTCTGTCGGGTCGTTTATATACGCAATACCAGGATGCCGGATTTACAACCAATATTACAAGTTTTGAAGGGGATAGCGAGGAACAGGAATGGAACAGCCACCTACGTCTCGATCACAAATGGAGTGATGACCTAACCACTCAATACGAGTTTTATTATACGAATTATAATGCCAAAGAACAGCTGGCAGACTCTAGTTCTGGTGATATAGTAAGTGATAGTGATTTTGATCAGCGTTTATTACGTCCCGAAATACGAACTACCTATGCATTTAAAGATAGAAGTAAACTTACTCTTGGGGTAGGTTTTCAATACGACCAGTTAGATCGTACTTTTTTTGATAAGCAAGTAGATTTTAATTCTCAATATGTGTATGCTCAATATGATACACACCTTATTGAGCGACTAAACGTCATTACGGGGGCACGTTTCGATAATCATTCAGAATATAGTAACCAATTTAGTCCTAAGCTTGCGTTACGGTATAAAATCACAGAGACTTTGGCTGCCAAAGCCTCTATAGGGTATGGTTTTAAAGCTCCGGATTTTAGACAGCTTTATTTTGATTTTACAAACTCTACCGTGGGCTATACTATATTGGGGTATAACGTAGCTTTAGAAAAATTAAATGAATTACAAGCGCAGGGTCAAATTCTTGATGTAGTTGTTCCCGAATCATCGCTAAAAGTCCCCCTCGAAGCAGAAAGCTCTATTGGATATAATGCAGGATTAACGTATAAAGAAAATCGATGGAATGCAGAGCTCAATTTCTTTAGAAACGATTTTAAAAACCTTATTGATACTCGTGTTATCGCTCGTAAAACCAATGGGCAAAATGTATTTAGCTATTTCAATTTTGATAAAATATACACGACAGGCCTAGAATGTAATACCAACTATAGAATCACCGATAATATAAGATTGAGCGCAGGTTACCAGTTACTCTATGCTTTTGATAAAGAAAAAGAAAAGCAAATAAAAAATGGTGAAGTATTTGCCCGTGATCCCGAAACTAACCAGGCCGTTGTAGTTTCGAGATCAGAATATTTTGGACTTGTAAATCGCTCACGGCATAATGCAAACTTTAAAGTTTTTTATGATATCGTTTCCGCGAAAGCGAATATAAACCTAAGGCTGTTATATAGAAGTAAATATGCCTTATTTGATACTAATGGCAATGATCTTATCGATGATTATGACACCAGCTTTGTTAATGGATTTGCAATAGCAAATATTGCAGCCAGTAAGACTTTTTATGAAAACTTTACACTACAAATAGGTGCAAATAATCTTTTCGATTATACCAAAGATAATATCCCCACTTTACCTGGGATACAATTATATGCAAAACTTAACTATCAATTTTAATATTTTAAATGTCATGACAATGAAAAAATTATCAATATTATTTTTAGTACTTAGTACAGTACTTATTTCGTGTAGCAGCGATGATGATGCGCCTGTTCCGGTACCGGTTAAATCTGAGAAAATTTCTAATCTTGAAGCACCACAAACAGGAGGACAAGGACAACCCGTAGGAGGTGTTTTTACCAAATTTGATTTTGAAACAGGAAAAACAACTACCAGTGATACTGCCTGGGATATTGCATTTAGAGGAACTACTATAGCAGTTAACGGAGGAGCAGTTACTGGTACAGCAGATGAACCGGCACGTAATGGTAATGTAGGAGCAGCAATAGTTACGGGTACATTCGCAGGAGTAACCAATGCAAAAGATGTAACTTTTGGTCAAGATGCAGATGGTGTATTTGCGATTCCTACAGGAAGTGATAATGGATGGTATAATTATGCAGGACCACCAACACATATAATCTCGCCAATCCCAGGAAAAATACTTGTTTTTAGAACCCGTAATGGTCACTATGCCAAGGTAGAAATACTAAGCTATTATAAAGATGAAGATACCTCTAAAGATTCTAAACATTATACATTTAATTATGTGTATAATCCTAATAAAGGAGATACATCTTTTGAGTAATACATATCACCCCAATTCAATTATACAATGTGTATATTGAATTAGCTATTTAGATAAAACCGGTAAAATTTGACTTTACCGGTTTTTTTATGAAGTAGTTTACCTTATTTTGAGAGTAGTTGAAAGATTATTTCAAAAAAAAACATTGGATTTGGCGGCTTTTGATTTTAAAAACTTTCATCTTATTGAGATTAATATGTGATTTAAATACATATTAATTGTTTTCTGATACAAAATGATATCATTAGGTAATTTATAATTCACCCCTATTTCTTAGGTATTCGTCACAAAACTTCATTTTTACTTTGTGATTTCTGTGGTTGAGTTATGTTTGCCTTCACAAAATTAGAACTACGTATTTAAGATATTCTTCAAATCTACTATTTGATATAATTTTTTACAGTAATTATGATGCTAAGGAACATTCTATTTCCAATATTAGTCTTTGCTTTTTCAGTATCTGCTTTTTCACAATCAAAGTATTGGGATACTGTATTATTTTTTCAGCCTAAAAATACGATCAAGACAAACAATAATATTGAACCAGGTCATTATACTTTATTGAGCCTTAATCTGGAATCCTTTGCTACCCATTTGCAAAAAGCTCCCGAGAGAAATATAGCCTCCAGAGTAGCAGGGCTGATTGTCGAATTTCCTGATCATAATGGCCAGTTTACCAAATATAAGATACAGAAAGCCTCGGTACTACACCCTGATCTGGTAGCAAAATATCCCTATAAGTCTTATGTAGTAATCACTATAAAAGATACTTCAAGTACTATTCTATTTAGTACGAATTTGTTAGATAGTAGGAATAAAAGAGGTTTGTACTTCTTTTTAAAAAAGAAAAATAAAATACAATGTTTCGTTTAGAAAAACTACTCTCTATTCTTCTGCCCTTTTTTTGTGTAGCTGTAACTGCCCAGGTTTCTCCAAAAACGGGAGATAAAATAGGAGTATGTGGAGAACTAAAAAATCTTTCTGATTTGCATCCCCAACAACTCCTGGTTAATGAAAAAAACGATTATTTCACAGATCGTTTTGGGAATATCCATCTACGGCAAATTAACCCCAATAGTACTGAGAACCTTCTTATTCCTATAACACCTGATTATGTGAGTCCCGAACAATTATTTGCAGTTTATCTAAAAGACGATATACAGGATCCTGATAAGGAAAGTTTTATAACCAGCCCTGCTTTTAGAAATACATTGGCACAAATATTTGCAGATCTGGAACAGATCATAGATGAAAATCCCAGAACCAAAGAACCTGTTAAATTTGAAGTTACCTCTATGTATGTCAATAGTAGTGTACTGGCTTCAGCAGGACCCTATTATAATTATAATGGAATTCCGGCAGGAGTCATTACAGAAGGTGAAGTTTGGAAAGCGATTAATACAGGAACCAATAATCCTGATGAGTGGGATGGTAATATCAGGGTTAATTTCTTTCATGATTGGTATGCTAACGCCAATAATCCCGGTGGGATTTCAGGAACAGGAAAATTTGATATGTATGCCGTATTGTTACATGAGATTTTGCATGCTCTTGGGTTTGCCTCTGGAATAAATGCCGATGGTTCCCCAAAAAATGGTAGATCCTATACTACATATGATAAACTTTTACATACGGCAACAGATGATTTGTTACTTCCGACCGGAAATACATGGTCGTTTAATCCAGCATTGGGTAATGAGATTACGGCGGGTTGTCCTGGTCCTTCAAACATACGATTAGGGAGTGAAAACCTAGTGGTTCATGCCCCACAGGTATACAGTAGAGGGTCTAGTATCAGTCATGTTGATCTGGATAATGATTGTACCTATCCTATTGATGATTATATTATGGCTTATGCTGTTACTACAGAAACCCCTCGAAGGATTCATAATGATGAGTTCAAAGTGTTGTGTGATCTGGATTATAGCCTGTCTGGTCAATATGGAAATCCTAATGTTGTTGAGTTTGGAAACCCTGCTGTTGTGACAAGTATTTCTAATAACAATGTCATCAATTACTCCGGGTGCAGCCCTATAGTAATAGGAGTTGATGATTATACAGATCCCAATACCAGACCTATTGTAGAAAACTGTAAAGATTCGGTTTTAGAAATCCAGGAGCAAGATATCCTTGCTAATGATATAGGTACTGATCTAGAGGTTTACGGACTGGTTACTTCGGGTGGAACAGCTATTCCTTTTACAGGGGCGACGCCCAACAGAACATTTCAGTTTGCCATTGAGGGTGCCGGAGAAATACAATTACGATACCAACCTCGTGATAAAAATGGTCATTATGGAAAATATACTTATGTCAATATCAAAGTAGTACATTGCCCGGGATTAGATTGTGTTAATACTGATCCTTGTAACCTGATCTGTAATCCTCATTTTGTAGATCTGAGTCCAGAACAATACAATCCAGATGAGTTTAATATGGTATACCATTTAAATGACGACCATAACCCGGGAGAAATAGAAGGATGGTATACCTACAATGGATCTCCATCATTTTATGATTTTAATATCCCTTGCACCGGAACACAATGCGGAATTCTAAATTATGTTGATTTACCAGGAAGTCCAGGAGGCGCAATGGCATTATGGGGGTGTAGCGAAACTCAAGGTAAAGCTGGGGAATCGGTACTGGCATATGTAAGCGTCAAAAATCAAACAGACTATATTCTGTCTCTCCATACCATGCCTTGGACTACATATTCAGAGAGGCCCTATGAAGTTTATTTAAGTGAAGCTTCCAGAATTATAAACAATCCTACCAGAGAATCTTGCCAGGAAGGTCTAAACTTATTTGAAAATATGTTTTTGATAGCAAAGGAAGAAACAATAGAAGATCATGTATGGAAACAATCTATATTTAGTTTTACATCAGATAATGATTATGAAACTTTGATCCTAAATGTATATGGAGGACTTAGTTCTACAGCATATTTTGATTACATAGAGCTCATTGAAGACAAATTCATCAATAATACTGCCAATATACAGACCACCTATTCCTTAATATGCGGGCAGAGCGCAACGTTGGGAATAGATAACCTATGTACTGTCAATGGATTAATCTATCAGTTTTGGGATGTAACTGATCCTCAAAATGAGTTTCAGTTAACAAGTACTACAAATACAGATGTGTATGCTGTAAGTGATCTTTATGCATCTAAGGTACAATTAAACAATATTATGAACAATGTAGATATAGAAATGAGACGTGTATTTGCAGAATCTAATGGAGTGCCTATAAGCCATAATAATGCCAATGCGATATTGCCAATTACTATTACTGTATCCCCTGAAAAACCTATAGATGCTACTTTTATGACAGTAACAGATACTAATGATTGTTTCACCTATACTTTTGAAGCTAACACGATATATGAAACTCATGAATGGGATTTTAATAGTGATGGAACTCCAGAAGTATCAGGAGAAGGAACAGATATAGCAAATACAAAACCAATATACACTTTTTCGACAAAGGGAACGTATAAGATAACGCATACAGTACATAATGAATGTGGTAGTATTAAATATACCGAAACGATAAAAGTATGTAATGATTGTACTGTAACCTATGAAGTAGGCCCAGTAAAAGATCTGGAAAATTGCGCAGATCAAAATGGTCAGGCAGTATTTGACCTTACTGTTAATGATGCTCTAGCTATTAATGGGCAATCTGGGCTTACGGTTAGCTATTATACTACAGAAACAAATGCTGATACTGGAACAAACCCTATAGCAAACCCTACATCTTATACCGTAAGTAGTGATGACACGATTTATGTACGTATTGAGGATGGTAATGACTGTTATGATGTGGGTAATTTTGAGGTAGTTATTACTGCCTTAGCAGTAGATATGTCAATCACCCAACAAACCTGTTCGGGTAAAGCTACACTTACAGCAGTAGGAACATTTAGTTCTGGAGCTACCTATGTGTGGGAGTTGGATGGTAGTATATTAACTGAAACTTCAAATACGCTTACTGCTACTGCATCGGGAGACTACACCCTTACAGTTACAGATGGTTGTAGTGGTAGTGTTACCAAAGAGGTTACGGTTACCAGTGCTTTGTCTGTAGATAT
>JAUIBW010000029.1 GCA_030427585.1 Bacteroidia bacterium | reverse complement strand
TGTCCAGTCAATATCATCACTCGTTTCCTGTACCCAAATACCAACATTACCTTCAAAACTCTCACTGTATGGAAAACTGTTAATCCCAGCACAGGCCGGAGTAGCTGTAGTAGTAACATTAACAACATTGCTGTTTCCTGATACATTACCTGCTGCATCTTTAGCTTTTACTGTGAAACTATACGCTGTTGAAGCTGTAAGACCCGTAACATTAAAACTAGTTGTTGTTGATGTTCCTATACTATTACCTCCTTGAAAAATCTCATATTCGGTAACTCCTATATTGTCTGTAGAAGCTGTCCAGGATAAACCAACTGTTGTTGCTCCAATAGTAGAAGCTGCTAAATTCGCAGGAGTACTTGGTGCCTGCGTATCTGCACTTACTACAACTCCGTTAACAATCAATGAAAAATCCTGAGATCCATTAGTTAGAGTTCCTTTATGAGTAACTGTAATTGTATAGGTACCAGCTGCTAAAACAGCATCTATCTTTTCGACATTATCTCTAAAATTATCGCCTTTTTGAGCAGGATCGGTATAGTTATTAAAACTTCCGTTAGGTACCATTACCCAAGGAGAATAAGTAGTGTTGTTACCAGTTACACGAACATCCAGGTCATTTACCAACACAGGTGTATTCCCTGAACCTATTGCTCCTGCAGGGTCATTCCATACGATAGTCAAGGCTAATGGAGTAGATCCATTAGAAATAATAGCTCTGGTATATGTGCTTCCATTATTTAAGGTTAACTCATCTATAATAGATGTAGTACCATTATTAGTAATTACCTGAGCAGCTCTTTCTGCATTTACCAGTCCCCATCCACTTGCAAAATCAGGGCCATCATTGGCCCCCATTTCATCAGCGGTATCAATAATCAATCCTTTAGCTGTAGCAGCTCTCATGTACACTCCATTAATATTTTTATAATGCTCTTGTAGCAAAGCAATAGTACCTGCTGTAGCTGGAGTAGACATCGAAGTACCACTCTTAGTGCCGTAATCTGTATCATTGGTACTATCTGAAGAATATACCGAAGTTCCATTATTAGTAATATCTGGTTTAATTCTCCAATCATCAGAAGGGCCATAAGAACTAGATGAAGACATACTTACCGAAGAAGGTCCGGTATAGTTTAGTACATCATTACAATTTCCGACAACCAGTAAATTCTTTGCAAGCTGGTTTGTTTTTACTACTCCATAATTATTTCCGCTATTTCCTGCAGATTTACAATGCAGATAAAATGGGGCATTATAAGTAACTTCATCCATATCACGGGCAGTAGCGTCATAAACACCTGCCGAACCACTTGGGGTATTAGAATTATTAGCCAAAATTCCTCCAGCAGCAGCAAATGAAGCCGCTTCTGTTACCATCCCAGACGCTGTGTAATTTTTTATAGTTGCTCCAGAAGCCATTCCTCTGGCTGACGGATCGTTACCACTGGCAATTAATGTACCTCCTGTATGTGTTCCATGACTGGTAACTGATCCACCATCACCTCCATTAGAGGCTCTGCCTCCAAATTCCTGATGAGTCGGCCTGGCATAACCACTTTCCCATACACCTATTTCGATGCCAGCACCAGTAAGATTGAGCCCAGATGAACCTCCTGTCCAAATTTTATTTGTACGTCCCGAAGCAGCTGCATCAACATTATCATCATATGCATAAATGGCTTCACCTTTTTCATTAAAAGAATAAAAAACTCCTAATCGACCATCTGCGGTAGTCTTAGTAAGAGGAACTTTTTGATTTGCAATTTTGGCCCTATTGGCATTATTTACATTATTAGACCTGTCAACAATCCTTTGTAAGGCTTGTAAATTGGTCTGCTTTTTAATATTCTCTCGATCATTCTGATTTTGTGCGTTAACGAATATCGAAAACAACAAAAAAGGAATAAGGAGGAATATACTCTTCCTTGATTTCATAAGTTGAGTTTTAATTAATTAAGATTGTGTGTTTAGAGAAATTAGTTCAAGGTTTTTCTGATAAAAACCTTTTATGTCCAAAAAAGACATTGGGGTCGGGAAATAATAATTTTTGTTTTGTTCCTTCTGGTTTTTTGAGTATTCATAGGTTTTAATTTGGTTACTAATTAAAATGGTTGTGTCTATTTATTATGACGTATTAATCATAATTACCCCCTAGTTCATTATTTTTTTATTTGAATAAAGTTTTTATCATCATATAGATTATAGACCAATACTATAGACTACATCTATCCTGATGATAGTTTATTTTCTTAAACTGAATTCATTTTTATAAAAATGCTATGTGCTTTTATAAAGCTGTAGTGCGGCTTTTCCTTTTTTCTAACATTTAGGAATGTAAATTTGTAATGAATGGTCGTATACAAAAGTTGAAAATGAGAGTACTTTACTGGTTTTCATAAGCTTGTGTAGATCTGTAACTAATAATGATTCAAAAATACTTTCTTATCATCATTCAAATTCTCGAATTCATCAATCCAAATCCTGATATTTATCAACTTTTTTTAATATGTGTCGGTTTAATGATTTTATTAAAGATAATCTTATTAATTTCCTTTTAGAGAACTTAAAAAAGCAATACATTTCACAAAACTTTAGTACTTAAGGCCTTGAACAAGAAGAGAGCCCATCAATTTATTGTTTATATTTACTTTTAAAATAATTCAACATTCTCAATCAATGAATTCACACATCACGTTAAGAGTTACTTCCCTAATTTTATTTTTATGCACGCTCACTACATTTTCTCAAAATGCTAAAAAGGAAAAAGATTCGATCAAAAAAGCAACTGAGGAGCTTCCTTTAGAACCTGAACGTACCATATCCTTTACAACTGATCAGGGAACCTGGATTTCGCTAGATGTAAGTCCGGATGGAAAAACTATTGTTTTTGATCTAATGGGTGATATCTATTCCATTCCTATTAGTGGTGGTAAAGCAACACAAATTACTAGTGGTATGGCATATGATGTACATCCCCGATATAGTCCTGATGGCAAATCTCTGGTTTTTATCTCGGATAAAAGTGGTTCTGATAATATCTGGACCCTGGATTTGGCTACCAAAGAGGATAAACAGATTACCAAAGAAGAAAAGCACAATTTCTTTTCTGCTGAATGGACTACCGATGGCGAATATATTGTAGGAGGTAAAGGACGTAGAAATATTAAACTACATATTTATCATAAAGAAGGTGGCTCTGGGGGTCAATTGTTTGAAAAACCTAAAGATATTAAAGCTATTGATCCTGCTTTTAGTGCCGATGGTAAATTGTTGTATTTCTCTCAGCGAAAAGGTTCATGGAACTACAATGCACAATTACCACAATATCAAATAGGGACTTATGACATGGAAGATGGTGATATGGCAGTAATAACTTCTCGATATGGTTCTGCTTTTACTCCTACTTTATCTAATGATGGCAATTGGTTAGTGTATGGTACTCGTTTTGAAGAAGAAACCGGGCTTGTATTGCGAAACTTAAAAACAGGAAAAGAACGATGGTTAGCATACCCGGTTCAACGAGATGAGCAAGAATCAATTGCTCCTCTGGGAGTACTTCCGGCAATGTCATTTACTCCTGATAATAAGAACCTGATTGTTTCGTATGGTGGAAAAATATATGCTGTTTCTGTAGAAAATAACACTGCTAAAGAAATCCCTTTTCAAGTTGATGTAAAACTTGATTTAGGGCCAAAACTAGCTTTCAAATATCCTATAAAAGATACAGAAAATGCATTGGTAACCCAGATTCGTGATGCCAAGCCCTCACCAGACGGTTCGAAACTGGCATTTACTGCACTGAATCGATTATATGTAATGAATTTACCTAATGGTACTCCCAGACGTTTAACTACAAATAATTTTACAGAAGCACAACCTACCTGGTCTCCTGATGGAAAACATATTGTATTCACTACCTGGAAACAAGGAGGCGGTCATTTATTTAAAGTAAGTCATGATGGTCGCTCTGCGCCTGTACAATTAACCAAACAACCCGGTATTTATACAAAACCTTCCTGGTCTTATTCTTCGAATAGAATTGCATTTCATCGAGGGGTAGCTCAAACCTATGATGATGCAATTAATCCATTTTCAAATAGAGCACAAGAAGATTTAGTATGGATAAATGCTGATGGAGGTACTATCAATATGATAGATAAAACAAAAGGAAGGCAAAATCCTCATTTTACCAAAATAGATAACCGTATTTATCTAAGTAGCAATGAAAAAGGGCTAATTTCTATTCGTTGGGATGGATCTGATGAAAAAGAGCATCTAAAATTAACCGGAATCACTACTTATGGTTCTCAAGATATTTTTGGTAAAGATCATCATGAAGACAACCTTAACGGTTTTATTTCTACTGCGCTACCATCTGCAGAAGAAGGATGGCGTGATAAAAGTAAAGCTTCTAAACCATCAGAAATACAGATCTCGCCAGATGGGAAAACTGCACTTGCCTTAATTAATAATGATATTTATACAGTAATTATTCCTCGATATGGTAAAACACCTTCGGTTTCTGTTGCCAAAGTTAGCGGAGCTGCATTTCCGGCTATGAAATTAACAATTATGGGGGGCGAGTTTCCTGCCTGGTCCTCGAATAGTAAAAAAGTACATTGGTCCCTAGGTGCAAGTCATTTTAGATATGATCTGGAAGCAGGAAAAAAGTTTACCGATAGCTTAACTGCTGCCAAAAAAAAAGAAGAAGAACTTAAAAAATCTGATACTACAAAAACAGAGAAAAAAGAAGATGAAAAAAAGAAAGAACCAAAATTTGAAGCTGAAGAATTTAAAATCAAAGTAAATTATAAAAAAGATATCCCTAAAGGATCTTTATTATTACAAGGAGGTCATATTGTTACTATGAAAGGATACGATGTTATCAAAAAAGGGGATATTCTTATAGAGAACAATAGAATTAAAGCTGTTGGTATTTCGGGAAGCTTAACCATTCCTACAGGTACCCAAACTATTGATGTTTCTGGAAAAACATTAGTTCCTGGATTTGTTGATACTCATGCCCATATGTGGCCTAATTGGGGCGTTCATAAAAACCAGGTGTGGATGTATTCTGCAAACCTGGCCTATGGTGTTACCACTACCAGGGATCCACAAACTGCTACAACAGATGTGCTTACTTATAGTGATATGGTAGAATCTGGTATGATTAATGGTCCACGTGTATATAGTACTGGCCCGGGAGTTGGGTTTTGGAAATATCAAGTCGAAAGCCTGGATCATGCCAAAGATATATTAAAACAGTATAGCGAGTATTACAATACCAAGAGTATCAAAATGTATTTGGTGGGCAACCGTAAACACCGACAATGGATTATGATGGCTGCCAAAGAATTAGAACTAATGCCTACTACCGAGGGAGGGTTAGATTTTAAACTAAATATGACTCAGCTCCTAGACGGTTATCCCGGTCATGAACACTCCCTACCTATTTACCCTATCTATAAAGATGTCGTAAAAACCGTAGCAGATTCAAAAATGGCAGTAACCCCCACTTTATTAGTATCCTATGGTGGCCCCTGGGCAGAAAATTATTATTACTCACGTGAAAATGTTTGGAGTGATCAAAAAATACAATATTTCACACCTTATGAAGAATTAGCACAAAAATCAAGAAGAAGACCAGGTTGGTTTATGGAAGAAGAACATATATTTAAAAAACATGCAGCCTTTATGAAAGACTTGGTAGAAGCAGGTGGTTTGGCTGGAGTAGGAAGTCATGGACAATTACAAGGACTCGGGTTTCATTGGGAATTATGGTCTGTGGGTAGTGGCGGAATGAAAAATCATGATGCGCTTAGAGTTGCTACGACACTTGGTGCTGAAGCATTGGGATTAGATAATGACTTGGGAAGTATTGAGGCCGGAAAACTAGCCGATATTTTAATTTTATCAAAAAACCCATTAGAAAATATCAGAAACACGAATACACTAACCCATGTCATCAAAAATGGAAGAGTATATAATGCAAATACCTTGGATGAAGTGTGGCCAAAAAAACAAAAAGCAGAAGCTTTTTATTGGCAAACCAAAAAACCGAATGGATTACCTGGAATTAAGAAGTAGGCACGTGAAAATGGAGTTAATTTCAGTTAATATTTGAAAACAATAAAGAAACTATTAATATTTTTATAACGGAAGTGATTTAAAACAAAAATTAAATATAACCAAGCGCCCAAAGAATTGGGCGCTTTTTTTGATAAGGCCCTAATACCAGAACCAATATCATATAGTATGTACTGTGGTACAATTGTTAGCACATCTGACCGTCTTTTGGATATGCATCCCGCCCAACGGGATCGGTACTACTAATTTTCTTGGGTATTACTTTTCTTAATACCCAAATAAACAGCAATACCTCCTGTAAAAAACATTAATAAACTATACACTGCCGGAGCAACTGCAAACGAGGTATTTTCAAGCAAAACAACAGCAATAGTTATTGCTAAAGTTCCATTTTGGATTCCTGACTCTATTGCGATTGAAATCGCTCTTTTATCTTTAATACTAAATAATTTAGCAGAATAATACCCCACAATCATTGTAATAACATTTAAGCATAAAGCAACTATTCCTGCTTGCTGAAAGTAAGACACAATATTATCTTTTTCTTTAATGGTGATACCCGCAATTACAAGTATAAGCACAATTCCGGAAGCTCGCCGAACAGGTTTAGCCATTTTTAAAGCAAACCGCTCATTATATTTTCTAATTGACATCCCAATACTAACAGGAATAATAGTAATTACCAATATCTGAACAATAGTTGTTACTACATCTAATTTAATCATTTGCCCCTCTTCCAAAAAATGAAGAAGTGCAAAATTTATAATAAAAGGTATAGTTAAAATAGTAATAAAACTACTTAATGCAGTAAGGGTAACAGATAATGCTATATCCCCTTTTGCCAAATGAGATATCAAATTAGACGTCGGCCCACCCGGGCACGCAGTTAAAATCATTATTCCGATTGCAATCTCGGGTTGAATAGGAAATAAAGATGCTAATGCAAATCCTAATACTGGCAAAATTAGTATTTGATTGGTCAATCCTAACAGTATTGCTTTAGGATATATAAATATTCTTCTAAAATCATCAACAACCAGCGATAATCCCATTCCTAACATTATAATAATAAGAGATAAAGCTAAAATAATTGTCGATATACTATCCATCTTTTATAGTTCTAATTGAAATAAGCAATATAGAAATTTTTGAAGGATATTCTGGTAAAACACCATTAATACTATGGTATTTATAAACCCGAATTTGACGCAACAAAATCAATTCGATCTAACAAAGAAGGGAAGTATCGAGAAAGAATACCCCTACTTTCTATGCAACTTCAAAATAGCCCGCCCCCATATCGATATGGGGTCCCCCCCATATAATGAAGGGTGTATCGTCCTAAAAAAAGTTTACAGTTTTTATTTAAATCCTGATATATGTTTACTGTTACTATTTAATCCTATTATTGGTTTACAATAATAGGATTTTTCACATAATAATTCTTCCATAGTTTTTCAGTTTTCATATTAGTTTGATGTACTTGATTTGGAGTAAGGTTTCCTATACTCATGTGGGGTCTTTCATTATTATATAGTTTTATTACTGTGTTTAATAATTCTTTTGCTTGCTGTAGATTTTCTACTTGATAATCATTTAAATACTCCTCTTTTATAATCCCATTAACTCTTTCTGCAATTGGATTTTCTAACGGATCTCCTTGTTGTGTCATACTGATATTAATATTGTAGTTTTTCAATACTTCAACATACTCATTACTACAATACTGAGTTCCTCTATCTGAATGATGAATAAGCGATGAATGATGCTCAGGTAAGGTTGATATTGCCATTTGTAAAGCTTCAATAGTGGCTGTAGTTTGTAAGTGATTTGCTAAATGATATCCGACTATTTTTCTGGAATAAACATCTGTAATCAAACTAATGTATATAAATCCACTATCAATTCTCCAATAAGTGATATCACTCACCCATAATTGATTTGTTGCTGTAGCTACAAAATTTTTAATGAGGTTTGGATACTTTTTAAACCGATGAAAGGAGTTGGTAGTATATAACCTTCTTTTTCTACGCCGGATTAATAAATTATTCGCTGCCAACAAATCAAATAATCGATCTCTCCCCATCTTTATTTGATGTTCCATTAAAAAAGGTTGTAAGAGCTCATATAGTTTTCTGGTGCCTATATGACGATGATTCTTCCTAAACCGTAATACTTCACAAATGATTAGATTATCTTCTAAAGTAATTTGTTCTTTATGCCAAAAATGTTGATAATATGCCTGACGAGTCACTCCAAGTAATCGGCAGAACCTGCCTAAACTTATCTTTGGGTACGTGTTTTTCATCTCTTGGATTACTTGGTATTGGACTTTTTTATAATCTTGATCTTAAACTCCTGTTCAGCAAGCTCAATCATCTTCTTGTAAGCTGCAGCTAATAATTTAGCCTCCTGCAATTCTTGTTCTAATTCAGATCGTGATTTATCCGGATTGGATGATTTTAATTCTTCAGATGCCATACCACAGGAAGATACTAATTTAGGAGTTAAATAACCAAGAGTTTTTAACCATCTGGAAATCGTCATTTTGCCTCCAATATTATATCGTATCCTAAGAGAAGTTAGAGAATGACCTCCTCTTAAATGTTCATTACAAATAAACTGCTTAAAATCTTCACTGTATCTAGATTGCCTTTTTGATGAAGATGGTTTTGAATATCTTTCCATTTTTTACACTGTTTGTGTAAACCTATTTCAGGACAAGACACCTGGTTAGGGGTACTTCGATTAGAGGGGTGGGGTACTTCAATCAGAAGCAGCACTTGTGTTCAACAGAGGTGCTACCTCTGTTTTACATAGGATTGGCCTTTGTTTGTACTGGGGGAGGGGTACTTCTGCAGTAGGGGGAGGGTACTTTGTAAGTACCTTCTGTATATCTTTTTCTAGTTTTATAAAATGAAATTCCTATCTATATATTATCGCGATTAAGTTATCTTTTAAATCACTTTAATTACTAAAACAATAGAAAAACATACCTTATAGCATAGCAATATTTTCTGTATTGGTATGACCTTAGCGTAGGCCACAACTTTCCCTTTAGATCTGTTATTTTATTTTCGTTTCTCCTATAATTACACCAAAGTTTCCGTCTAATTGATTCTGATTTTTAGCAGGGAGGTATATTCTGGATACAAATCCGTCGAGATACAAGGCATTTTTACAACCGTTTTGCTTAAAATAGGAAGCAAAATCATAAAAGTTTGTTTTCTCTATAGAGATTGCAAAAAGTAAATTTCCATTGGGTAAGATTCCTACTCCGTTTCTGATATGAACATTAGAAGACCCTTTTCTAAATTTGGGATGGATTTTTCCGTCAATCAAAAGCATAGGGCCAGATTGTGTTGCATATTTGATATGCGTATTGGGTCTAAACATTTTTGTAGTACAAATGACAGGTTTGTTTTTTTGGGTTACATAGAATATCCCATTGGGTTGAAGGTAAAAATTGCCATATCCGCTTTGGGATGTATCAATCCTGGCTTTGGTTTCTCCGTTTTCAATATAAAGCCCCTGGGGAGATAAATCTTTATGATACATCCCCCCGTTCATGGCAAAAACCAATTCCTTGTTTTCTTTTTCAAGCCCTGATTTTAACTTCCGGAAGCTTTTGTAATTAATATTGTCCTTATTTTTCCAATAGAAATGTAACTCTTGTTGCAAAGGATCTACCTCATAGCTTAAAAACCTGGATTTTTCAACCTGAGCTTCTGATTTCTTAACAAAAAAGAAACTGGTTAATAGTATTAGGGAAGCAAGTAGTACTATAGAACCAATAGGTTTTTTCATTATCTACTAGTTCTTATATATTTTTCCATCTTTCATTACAAACACTACATTCTCCATAGTGTTTATTTTTTGGGTTGGATCGTCATTTACGGCTATAATATCGGCTAAATAGCCAGGAGTAATTTGCCCGATCTGATCTTGCATATTCAGGATTTTGGCGTTGGTGGTCGTTGCACTTTGTAAGGCAGCTATTGCAGGCATACCTGCTTCGACCATAAAACCAAACTCTTTTCCGTTTTGTCCGTGTTTAAATACTCCGGCATCAGTACCAAATGCGATACCTACACCACGATCATATGCTTTTTTAAATGTGTTTTGGATTTTTGGTCCAATCTCCAGGGCCTTAGGAACAATAATAGCGGGATAATAACCATCAATAGCTGCTTTTTCGGTAACTTCTTTTCCGGCAGTAATAGTGGGTACCAGATAAGCATCATGCTGTTTCATTAAATCCATGGTTTTTTCACTCATTAATGTACCGTGCTCAATAGTTTTTACACCACCCAAAATAGCACGTTGCATCCCTTCGTCACCATGTGCATGTGCGGCAACATGAAATCCATAATCTTTTGCAGTCTCGCATATTGCTTTAATTTCTTCTACAGTAAACTGAGGGTTAGAACTACTTTTTGCTACACTCAATACACCACCTGTAGCTGTAATTTTGATAAGATCTGCACCATTTTTATAACGTTGTCGTACTGCTTTTTTTGCATCTTCGACACTATTTACCACACCTTCCTTTGGGCCAGGATCACCAATTAATGACCTTTTGCTTCCGTTGGTAGGATCTGCATGTCCGCCAGTGGTAGCCAGGGACTTACCGGCTGTAAATACCCTGGGGCCTTTTATACGTCCGCTTTTAATTGCTTTTTTAAGCGAAATGTTTACTCCGCTTCCCCCTAAATCCCGAACTGTGGTAAAGCCTGCCATTAATGTCGTTTTGGCAAACTGAACCGAATTAAAAGCAACATCTGCTTCGCTATCTGTATATTTTTGTAAATACGCCTTTGGATTTGTTTCACCTTCCAGGTGTACATGCATATCGATCAAGCCGGGCAGTACTGTTTTATTTTTAAGATCAATAGTGATATCGTTTTTTTTACCGGCAATAAAGCCATTTTCTACTTTAATAATTTTATTTCCAGAGATGACAATTGTTTTTTCGGTAAGAATTTTACCTGCTTTGGTATCGACTAGCTTTCCGCATTGTAAATAGGTGTCTTGAGCAAAAATAGTAGTGCTTATACATATAAAAAATATGGTGTATAGATATTTCATGTGTGATAGTGTGAAAAATTATTATAAATTAAAATTGAGTTTTTGAATATACAAAAGGAACAATTTAAAATAAATTGTTGTGATTAAAAGGGGGATTATGATTTCTTTTAGAAATATGGGTTAGTTTTTATAGATCTCGCAGGTTTCACAAACCTGAGGTCTTATCGATGACCTTGAATGCGTTAGGGATAGAAGCGGCATCCTTTTTATTATTATTTCGAATAACTTTTCGAAATTAATGAGAAAAAGATATAGCGAATAGCCCGTCTTGAACGCTAAAATAACTATAAAGATATTACGTTAATAACTCTTCTAAATCTTGTTCGATATACTGTGGGATAGCATTAATATCGATAATCTCATCAGATAAACCTTTTTTCTTTTCCTGTAATTGGAGTATTTTTTCTTCGATCGTATTTTTAGTAATAAATCGAGTAACCATCACATTATTGGTTTGTCCTATACGATGGGACCTGGCTATGGCTTGCTTTTCGATAAATGGGTTCCACCAGGGGTCTAATACTACTACATAGGATGCTTTGGTAAGGTTTAATCCAACACCTCCTGCTTTTAATGAAATAAAGAACAAATTGATATCATCATTTTGCTGAAACTCATTTACAATAGCTTCTCGATCAGTGCTCCTGGTTTGCCCGGTTAATGTTAGATAGGGTATGTTATTTGTCGCACACCACTCCTGATACAGATTAAGGTGAGATACAAAAGAACTAAATACCAGTACTTTTTTATGGGCTTTGACCAATGTACTAAGGTAATGAGTAACATCCTGAAATTTTCCTGATTGATCTTTTGTTTTATCATCTACAAGTTTAGGATGATTTACGATCTGGCGCAGTTTGGTTAACGTATTAAGAATATGAATCTTATTGGTTGAGGTAGGATCAATACCCAGGAGCAGGTTTCTGGCTGCAGATTTCTGGGATTCGTATTGTTTTTTCTGTTCAGTAAGCATTTCTGTGTATATGGTCTGTTCTGATAACTCGGGAAGATCTTTGGCAACCTGTTCTTTGGTTCTTCTTAATATAAAGGGGTCTATTAATGCTTTTAATTCTTTAATACATTCCGGATCCTGGTGTTTTTCTATCGGAATTTTAAAGCGATTTTTAAAAAAAGAATAACTGCCTAACATTCCCGGGTTAATAAATTCCATCTGGGACCAAAGATCGGATAATGAATTTTCTATTGGGGTACCACTTAGAGAAACCTTATGGATAGTATGTATATTATTTATAGCCCGAAATATTTTAGATTCTTTGTTTTTGATCTGTTGACTTTCGTCTGTAATCAGATAGGTGAAATTAATTTTTTCTAAGGCAGCGATGTCTTTTGATACTGTAGTATAGGTGGTAAGAATGATATCGTAAGTTTCTAGGTATGGAGTGATTTTTTTACGATCAGGACCTGTGTATTTAACAATATTGAGATGTGGTGCAAACTTTATTATCTCCTGTGCCCAATTAAATACAAGAGAAGAGGGGAGTAAGATCAAAGCTTTGAGATAGGTTTTTACTTCGAGAGGATCGCTAAAAAGGTCTAGCCGAATTTTTTCGATCTTTTTATCCACAGGTTCTAGCTGTTCTTTTGCGTATACCAACATTGCAATAGTTTGCAAAGTTTTTCCCAAACCCATGTCATCTGCTAGACATGCACCTAATTTATTGTAATAATGATTAACTAACCATTGCACTCCTTCTTCCTGGTAAGGACGTAATGTTGCTTTAAGTTTTGATGATGGTTTATAATGATGATCGGTAGCATCGTCTATACTAATTTCTTCTGGCGGAACAATATCCTTTAGCAAGATGTAATTACTTTTGGTGATACGTATACTTTTATCTTGTACCTGACCAAAATCTACAAGCTTTTTATACCGTGTCATCCATTCGCCAGGAATAATAAAAACCTGATCTTCATCCATTGGAAAAAAACGATTATTTTGCCTGATGTATGGGATGAATTTTGAAAAAGGAATTTCCTGATCTCCGATAGTAACAGCCCCTTTAATGTCAAACCAATCGTTCTCTTGTTTGCTGCCGATTTCGATAGTATATGAAGCAATAGTAACTGTCCTGTCATCCAATATAGGTAGTTTTATTTCAAATCCATCGGTTTCTAATTGAGCTTTGTTCGATTTTAACCAATTTAGAATTTCAAAAGGATCATCAGAAGCCTTGGTTTCCAATAGTAAATTATTGTTTACCTGCAGCCCTTTGGAAGTAAGTAAACTAATGATTTCCTGTTCGGCTTCCGGATCACGTTTGATTTGTATAATCTGAATTTGATCATCATCTTCCAGAAGCACATTAGAAACGGTAGTTTTTGTACTATTATAATCAAAAAGAACGGTGTTGTACTCAAAAATGACCTTAGCTACATAAGTATTCTGAATAAAATCCTGAACAATTTCTATCCCATAAGATGCTATATTTTTATGGGTAATGATATCAAAACCATGAGTGATAACATCTATATTTTTGATTATTGGGATGATTACTTTTTCCAGGTAAATTTTGATATGCTTATGGGCAATAGTAATTTTTTCTTTCTCAAAAAATGGTTTTAGTTTATTAGCATTTAGGTTTTCAATTTGGTATAGGTATTGATCTACAATAATCCAGGATGGCTCATTAAGTAATATTCTGATGTCATTATTTTTAGGGATAATGAGCGTGTCTTTATTTTTTAGAGAGAAAGCGTATTCAATACCTTCATCTGTTTTAGTGAATTCGAGAATAGGCTTGAGTGTCGTATTACCAATCGATAATTTATGATTTTCGAAAGGATCTTTTCTTTGAGCGTTACTAGTTATTGCATATTGATGGGTAACAATCAAGGAATAGAAAATAGATAACTTCTTGCTTATATAATCAAGTACAACCTCTTTTATTTTTTGATCTTTTAACACATCAGGAAAACGTAAACTTTTTCTCCTTTTTATAGGCATAAACTGTTGCTCTAATGCTTTAATTTTTAGATGCGAACATATGTCTAGTAATTGCTCATGAGGAGTGCCCAAAAATTCTATATTGTAGCTTTCCAAAGTTTCGGGAATCGCTTGTTTTTCTACATAACCAAGATGACCATTAGTTACGGGTACTACATATGCTTCTGGTAAGAGTGGTATTTCAGGTAAATTATGATCAACAAGATTATAGCAGATGCAAAGTGAATCCATGAAAAAGGGATAAGTTTAAGGGATTAAATTAGGTGTTGAGAAGATTAAATTTCTTTTTCTTCTTTCATTTTCAAACAAAATCGAAAAACATCAAAGAAATTCTTCTTCAACGTTTTTCGATTTTATATAATTTTTTTAGTTTTTTAACTATTTTAGATAGTAACAGATTTGCCTACAAAATTGATAACAGTATTGGTGATAAAATCAATTTGTTCATCATCTAATTCTGTATGCATGGGTAAAGAAATAACCTCTTTTACCAATTGATTGGTTATAGGGAAATCAGCTTCATTATAGCGTTTGTCCTGATATGCTTTTTGACTGTGTAGAGGAATAGGGTAATAAACACCACAAGGAATTCCGTTATCATTTAGATGTTTAACCAGAGCATCTCGATCTACATCGATCACTCTAAGCGTGTATTGATGAAACACATGTGTGTCTTCCTTATCAATTACAACAGGAGTAATAATATGCTCCTGATTGGCAAAAGCCGCCGTATATTTTTTTGCTGCCTTTCGTCGGGCATTATTATATCGATCCAGATTAGGAAGCTTTATTCTTAGCACTGCTGCCTGAATAGAATCCAGACGAGAATTTACACCTACAACATCATGATGATATCTCGTATACATTCCGTGGTTTACAATTCCTCTTATGATATGTGCCAAATCATCATCATTAGTAAAGATCGCACCTCCATCTCCATAACACCCCAAATTTTTCGAAGGGAAAAAAGAAGTAGAAGCTACATGACCAATCGTTCCTGATTTTGAAGTGTTTCCATCTTTAGAATGGTAATTTCCTCCAATACCTTGGGCATTATCTTCAATTACATATAGGTCATGCTCTTTGGCAATAGCCATAATTGCATCCATATTGGCAGACTGCCCAAATAAATGTACAGGTACAATAGCTTTTGTCTTAGGAGTAATTGCTTTTTTTATAGCTTCGGGATCAATATTAAAAGAATCTGTCTCTACATCTACGAGTACAGGAGTAAGCTGTAGTAAGGCAATTACCTCTACCGTAGCAGCAAAAGTAAAATCAGCTGTTATTACTTCATCACCTGGTTGTAGACCTAATCCCATCATAGCAATTTGTAATGCATCTGTACCATTTGCACAAGGGATAACATGTTTTACACCAAGATAATCCTCTAGTTCTTTTTGAAAACTATGCACTTCGGGGCCATTAATAAAAGCTGTAGATTGCACAACATCGAGAACAGATGAATCTATGCGTTCTTTGATTTGTTCATATTGACCCTTAAGGTCAACCATTTGTATCTTCTTCATAAATGTTTTATTGTAACCTCACGAAAGTACAAAATATTGATACTATTGCCAATGTAATTTTAGATAAAAGAAATGTATTTTAGCAATTCATAAAAATTATCATTTTTGAGCATTTTATATAACATTTTTATTGCAATATTTAATAGTATACTTCCTATAATAGGTTTGTTAAGTCCTAAACTTAAATTATTTGCAAATGGAAGGAAAGGAGTTTTCGAAACTCTTGAGCAGCATTTTCCTACTCAAGACCGTGTCCTCTGGTTTCATTGTGCTTCTTTGGGAGAATATGAGCAAGGTGTTCCTGTAATTGAGGAATTAAAGAAAAAGTATTCTGACCATAAAGTACTAGTTACTTTTTTTTCCCCCTCGGGTTACGAAGCTAAAAAAAATAGCACACTGGCTGATATTATAGTATATCTGCCTATGGACACCAATGCAAATGCTATTCGGTTTATTCAATTGGTAAAACCCGAAATTGCTGTCTTTGTGAAATATGAGTTTTGGCCTAATTACTTGAGGGTATTACAAAACAGGAATATTCCCGCAGTATTTATATCTGCTACATTTAGAGAAGACCAGGCATTTTTTAAATGGTATGGTGGTTTTATGAGAAAAGCCTTACAAACCGTGGATCACTTTTTTGTTCAGGATACAATATCGCAAGCGTTAATAAAAAAACAAGGTTTTACCAATGTTATATTGAGTGGAGATACGCGATTTGATCGGGTATCACACCAAATAGAAATGGATAATCATGTTGATTTTATTTCAGAATTTGTTAATGAGCGACTTTGTATAGTAATGGGAAGCTCATGGCCAGAAGATGAAGAAATTTTTATAGACTATATAAACGAAGCTTCGGATAAGGTTTGTTTTATTATTGCTCCTCACGAAATAAAAGATAGTAGTGCCAATGCACTAAAACGAAAGATTAAAAAGAAAACCGTTTTATATTCTGAAAAAGAAGGAATAGCACTGAGGGATCAAGAGGTATTTATAATGAATACTATAGGATACTTATCTCGGGTATACAGTTATGCAGATATAGCATATGTTGGTGGAGCTATGGGAACGGGAGGGTTACATAATATTTTAGAACCGGCAACGTTCGGAATTCCTATTGTTATTGGGAAGAATTTTGAAAAATTTAGAGAAGCCAGGCAACTTCAAAAATTGGCGGGCTTATTTTCGGTTTCGAATGCTGGTGAATTTAACCAAATACTAAATAAACTTGTCGAGGATAAAAAATTTAGAGAAAAAACAGGAATGATTTCTGGTCATTTTATCAATAGTAACACGGGTGCTACAGGAAGGATTATGGAGTATTTGATCAAGAAAATTAATTAGAACGAAAGCTGTTAAAAACAACAAAGAATAAAAACTTTTAATTATACGGTAACAGCCTGATTAAAATATCGTCTAAACGGAAGCATTTCTTTATATACAGTAATCACCTTATCCATAAAATCGTCTTTAAGTATATCTTCCTGAGTTAAAGGATGAATGACAGCAAATGTTCTATGACGTAGCAAGTCAATGTATTCATGATCAGAAGAGTATCCTTTGGGAGTAGTTTTTAGTTTGTCTTTATCTAGATACATCCCTCCAAAGGTCTGTTTAAAGCTTTTTTTGTTTAAAATTTTCATCAGTTCTTCGCCATTATAATCAATTGCTTCTCGAATACTATTTAGCATCTTGTTTTCTGGCCTCCAGTAACCACCAGCTAACTCACATTCATTAACCCCAATTTGAATATAAAAATCACCTTGTTTGGTACGCTGATCTAGTCCTGCTGCAAAATGATCTTTGTATACGGGTTTATTTGGATGAAAAAGTAAATTGTTATTAATACGATTAATTCCTTTTTTACCCGAAGTAGGGTAGTAATTTGGATCTATTGCCGCTAATTTTTCATCCAATTCATCTAACCATTGTATAAACGAATTACGAATAGTTTGATACTGCTTTCTATTAGCATCCATCCATTCTTTATGATTATTGGCCTGTAAATCTTGCAAAAACTGAAAGAGTGCATTAAAATCCATTTTTGATCCAAAGATTTAGAATAACCCGTTTAACTCGGCATCAATGCGATTTATAATATTTCCCAAATCCTCTGGATTGTCTACAAAATTAATATTGTCTACATCTACAATAAGAAGATTACCTTTATCATAATCATGTGCCCAGGCTTCATATCGTTCGTTAAGCCTGCTTAGATAATCAATACTAATGGTATTTTCATATTCGCGCCCACGTTTATGTATCTGATTTACGAGATTAGGAATACTACTTCTAAGATAAATAAGTAAATCAGGGCCTTCTACTACATTTTCCATAAGGTCAAAGAGTGATCTGTAGTTTTCAAAATCCCGATTAGTCATAAGCCCCATGGCATGTAAGTTTGGAGCAAAAATGTATGCATCTTCATAGATCGTTCTATCCTGGATAATATCTTTTCCGCTTTCACGAATATCTAATATTTGTCTAAAACGACTATTAAGGAAATAAATCTGAAGATTAAAAGACCAACGCTCCATCTTATTATAAAAATCCTCTAGATAAGGGTTTTCTAATACATCTTCAAAATGAGCTTCCCATTTATAATGTTTAGCAAGTAATCGGGTCAATGTAGTTTTTCCGGCTCCGATATTTCCAGCTATTGCTATATGCATAGTTGATTATTTTTCTTGAGAGGTTTTGTAAAAATGTGCGTTAAACTTTGGGCGTAAATATAGTGGATTTTATGAGTAACATAAAAAGGATAGAAAAGAATTTCGGTAAGATGCACATTTTAAAAACCTAAGTGCTTGTTTAATTAATAGTAAGTAACGTATACTAATTGATTTTAGCATACTAATTTATATCCATATCCTCTTACATTAATAATTTGAATGGATTCGTCTTGTTTTAATTTTTTACGAAGTTTAGTGATAAATACATCCATACTTCTACCGCTAAAGAAATCATCATCACCCCAAAGTTTTTTAAGAATCATAGAACGATCCAGTACTTGATTTTTGTTTTTGATAAGGTGAAACAATAGGTGGGCTTCTCTATGTGTAAGTTGTAATGTTTCTTCTTTATAAGTAAGTAATTGCTTAGGGAAATCGAAAGTATAGGCGCCAATGCTAATAATTTCTGCACTCTGTTGTAAGGTAATACGATGCAGTAAATTATTAATTCTTACAATCAGTTCTTCCATACTAAAAGGTTTTTTTAGGTAATCATTACCACCAATGGTAAATCCTTCTACCACATCTTGTGTTTGAGACTTAGCAGTAAGAAATATGATAGGAATGGTATTATCTTCTTGTCGAATTTCTTTGGCGAGCGTAAAACCATCTTTTTTAGGCATCATAACATCCAGAACAAGTAATTGAGGCTGTACAGATTTGTATAGGTCATAAGCTTCTTCACCATTTTTAGCCAAGTGTACTTTAAAACTTCTGGTCTCAAGGCTCTCCTTAATGATTTGACCTAGAGAAGGTTCATCTTCTGCAAGTAGTATTTCGATTGTTTCAGCCATTGGGTAAAGTAATTTTGAAATTGGTTAACCCTTGATCTAATGATAATTGTATGGTTCCTTTATGTTTTTCAATAATAGTTTTGGTATAAAAAAGACCAATGCCAAAACCTTTAACATCATGCGTATTTCCTTTAGGTACACGATAGAATTTTTCGAATATTTTCTCTTTATGGGCTTTGGTTAATCCTGTTCCATTATCTCTAATTTCTATGAGAATATGCGAATCTGTATTTATAATACTAATACCTACTGAGTTTCCTCCATATTTAATTGCATTATCAACCATATTATTTATGGCATTTTCAAAGTGAAATACATCTATTTTTCTCCAAATATTTTCATGAGAATTGGTAAAGGTTATGTTTTTTTCAGGCGAATTTACCTTATGCTTTTCTGCAATCGTATGAATTAAAGGTGTTAGATTAGTTTCTTCCAGATTTAACTGTAATTCATCGCTGTCTAGTGTAGCCGTTTCCAGGATCTTTTCGACCATGGTATTAAGTTTGTTTAATTGACCCGAAGACATGTTGAGATACTTTTTTGTCTTTTCCTGATCGTTTTCCTGGTTGAAATTTTGAATACCTTCCAGAGCGGCACTTATAGTAGCAATAGGGGTTTTAAATTCGTGAGTGATATTACTTATTAAATCGTTTTTAAGTGCTGCCAGATGTTTTTGATGGGTGATGATTTGCAATAGATACAATAAACAACCAATTACGGCAGTCATTAATATAAAAGATAAAAGTATGCCAAGCAGGTTTTTCTTCAGAATAGTAATTGTAGTATTTGTAAAAAAAAGTTTTAGAGAACTATGCGGAGGAAGATATGAAGATTTAGATTGAGTGTATAATTGGTTTTTATGAATCGTTATGGTGTCACATATATTATTATTATGTAATTGCTCTAGTCCATTGGTATATTTTAAGGTGTAATCAGCAGAAACTTTTTTTCGAACCAGTTCAACATTTAATAGGCTATCTATTGTATTGAGATTAACTTCATCCTGGCTTATAGAAATAACAATTTTAGAAGTCAAGGCTTCAAACGGATTTGTATGGGTAGAAATTGTAATCGAGTCATGCTCTGATATATTTAGCATAGTTTCAATAGAATCAGAGAGTTGTAAAACCTTTATAAATTGTTTTGTCGAATCAATATTTTTATTTCTATAGAATGATATTTCTGAAGTTTTGATAGAATCTGATAGATTAGATCTACTAAAATGTTTTTTGGTAGAATCAATTCGTTTTAAAATTTTATCAAGTTGTTTGTTTGAGAAATAATTTAAGTTTTTTGCGTTGGATATAAAGCTAAAGGTCTGGTTTTTGGCTAATTCTTCGTAATACTGGTCAACAGCATTGTCTAAACTAATCTGTACTTCATTCACCAGTTGTTGCTTCGAAGCCTGATAATTTTTGAAATTCCAGTATATCTGAATCACTAAGGTAACCAGAATAACGGCTGAAATAAAATACAATATGCTCTTATAACGATTCTTTTGCATACTTCAAAAGTAAGGTTCTTATCTTATATAAAGCCAATCGGTTAACATACGTTAACACTGGTTAACCTTCTGGTTAGGATTCAGTTTTCATATTTGTAATGTATTAATCAAAAAAATCTAATCATGGTACGAATTATAATATTGATAACACTATTTATGTTTGAAAGCTTATTTGCTCAGGATTTTCAAGGTGTTGTAACGTATAAGACCAATAGAAAAGTGGATCTTAATATGGAAGACTCTAAAATGAATGCTGATATGCAAAAGCAACTTCAGGAGATGTTGAAAAAGCAATTTCAAAAAGAGTATGTATTAAATTTTAATACTTCAGAATCGATATATAAAGAAGAAGAAAGCCTGGGAGCACCACAACCAGCCTCTGGGGTTCAGATTGTAATTGCAGGATCTGGGGCATCTAATACTTTGTATAAAAATATTAAAGAAAAACGCTTTACCAGAAAACAAGATATGATGGGTAAGCTATTTCTGGTAAAAGACAAGCTAGAAAAATTAGACTGGAAGCTCGAAGATGAAACAAAAAAAATAGGAAACTATACGTGTTATAAAGCAACAGCAAAACGAATGGGGCAACGTATGCGCAGTATGACAATTAGTGTCAATAGTGATGAAGAAATGAGAGAGCCTGAAGAAGAAGAAATTACAATTACAGCATGGTATACACCAGAAATACCAATCTCTAATGGACCCGAAAATTATTGGGGGCTTCCTGGTTTGATATTAGAAATCAATGATGGGGATCAAAGTATACTAAGTACTAAATTGGTATTGAATTCAAAAAAGAAAACAGACATCAAAGAACCTACAAAAGGTAAGGTTGTTACAGAAGAAAAATTTGAAAAAATAATGGAGAAGAAAATGAAAGAAATGAGAGATAGAATGAATACACGACGAGATAGTGGAGATTTCGAAATACGAATCGGAGGATAAATTCATATTCAAACCTAAAATAATACTAATTGAAAAGCAGTAACTCTACTCTTCATCACGGGTTACTGTTTCTATAACTCTGGTTATAGAAATAGATAAAATCATTATAAAATGCATAAAAAATTAGGACTATTGGTATTCCTTATAGGGGTATCCCTGGCATCTACTGCTCAAAAAGTACAAATTACTGGTTTTGTAAAAGATTCATTAGGTGCCCCTATTGCAATGGCTAATGTTATTGCGTATAAAAAGTTGGATAATGCTATGACCAGCTACGGTATTACGAATGATCAGGGTAAGTATAAAATTTTAGTTCCTAATAATGAAACGTATCTGCTAAAAGTTAGTTTTATTGGTCTTACCGCAGAAACAAAATCAATTACAGTAACTACCAAAGATGTAATTTCAGATTTTGAAATGGAATCTGAAGAAAACAGTTTAGACGAAGTAGAAATCGTTTATGAAATGCCAGTGGTGGTAAAAGGGGATACCTTAGTCTATAATACAGATTCTTTTGTGAATGGTACAGAAAAGAAATTAGGAGATGTGTTAGAAAAACTACCAGGCATTGATATTAATGAAAATGGTGAAATTGAAGTCGAAGGTAAAACTGTTTCTAAAGTGATGGTAGAAGGAAAAGATTTTTTTGACGGAGATTCTAAACTGGCAACAGAAAATATTCCTGCAGATGCATTAGATAAAGTTGAAGTGCTTAGAAACTATGAAGATGTAGGGCAGATGCGCGGGGTGCGCAATTCGCAGGATCAGGTAGCCATTAATATAAAATTAAAGGAAGGAAAAAAGAACTTCTGGTTTGGTGATATAACCGCAGGTTCTGGAGTAGGAGAGACCGAACGTTATATCATAAAACCTAAACTGTTTTATTATAGCCCAAAGTACAGTATTAATGTGCTTACAGATATTAATGATATTGGCGAAGTCCCTTTTACGATGAGGGATTATTTTAATTTCACAGGAGGTTTTAGAAATTTAGGCCGGGGGGGCACTACTTTTAGTATCTCTACAGATGATCTGGTCTTTGCCACATTACAAAATAATAGAGCTAATGAAGTTGATACCAAATTTGGTGCGGCAAACTTTAGCCTTACGGCTAATAAAAAACTCGATCTTAGCGGTTATGGAATCGCAAGTGATACCAGAATTGATTTGATCACTAACTCGCAGAGGGTATATATTGATGATACTTCGGATCCTACAGATAACACCATAGAAGAAACAATTGATAACACCCGGCAACGAAGTAAATTGGGCTTGTTAAAATTAAGTGCAAGTTATAGACCGAACAGCGATTTTAGAATGGATTATGATATCTTCGGAAAACTTTCCAGGCAAAAAGAAGATGGTACTTTTCGATCTATAAGATCAACGGTTTCTGAAGATATAAATGAAAAACTTGAAAATTCTACATTTTCGATCCAGCAAAATATGAATGCATACTATACATTAGGGACAAAACATATATTTTCATTAGAAGCACAACATCTATTTCAAAATGAAGATCCTTTTTATAATGCAATACGATCAGAAATCCCTTTTAGGGGAATTTTTACACAAATAAATGATCCTTTGCTCCCTGATACAAATACTTTTGACCCATTAGAAGAATCTGAAAATTATAGTATTAATCAACAAAAAGAGGTGAAAACAAATAAACTAGATGCAAAACTGGATTATTATTATGTGTTAAATAAGAAAAGTAACCTTAATTTCACCTTCGGAAGCACACTAAGCACTCAAAGGTTTGATTCTAATATTTTTCAGATTTTAGATAATGGAAACCAAAATAACTTTGAAGCTAATGAATTTACTAATGATGTAAAATACAGCTTTAATGATCTATATGTTGGTCTACATTATAAGTTTATTAAAGGGATTTTTACATTTAATCCGGGGGTGAGCGTGCATAATTATAGCTTAAAAGATCAGCAATTGGGAACCGAAATAACTCAGAATGAATGGCAGGTGTTACCAGATCTTTTTGTTTTAGCGCAATTAAGGCAAAATGAAAGCTTACGTTTTAATTACTCGATAACCGCAGAGTATACCGATATTAATCGTTTGGCAGCTGGGTATGTGTTTAATAATTACAATTCATTATTTCAGGGAAACCGAAATCTGGAAAATTCATTATATGATAATTATTCATTAAACTATTTCAATTTTAATATGTTTAATTACACTAACATTTTTGCCCAGATATCGTATAGTAACAGACGTAATCCGATTAAGAATACTAGTATGATTACAGGAATAAATAGGGTAGATACACCTATTAATTCTACTATAGAAGATCAAATACTTTCTGCCAATGGAGATGTTACTCGTACTTTTGGAAAAATAAAAGGAAACCTGAGAGCAAATATAAGTTGGTCTAGTTTTAATAATATCGTAAATACACTCCCAAGCGAAAGTATAAGTTTTACACAAGTGTATAGTACAGAATGGTCAACCAATTTTAAAAAAGGACCAAATTTTGATTTAGGATATAGCCTTACAGTCAATGATTATGATAATAATGGAGCCAAAAATACATTTTATACCAGTCAGCCTTTTGCAAGATTAGATTGGTCTTTCGCCAAAGGTTTTTTAATAAAATCATCGTACAGGTATTATGATTATCGCAACACAAAAGTGATTCTAAACGACTATAGTTTTTGGGATGCAGATTTGTTTTATCAAAAGCCCAATAGCAAATGGGAGTATAAACTCTCGGTAACCAATATTCTGGATACCAAAAGTATCAATCAAGATAATTTTAATGAATTATACAACAGCACGTCGAGTTATGTGATCCAACCTCGTTACTGGATTTTAAGTATTAAATATAATCTGTAATTATAGTGTAGATGATTACGACCAATTAGAAGTACTCTAAGAAAAATGTAATGACAACATATAAAGTATTGTGGTTTTTGTTTTTGATAGTGATGATATCTTGTAATCAAAGCCAAAAAAATACGTCTAAGGATATGCAAACGAATTCACAAGAACAAATGGAAATTACCAGGACACAAGGCATAATCACAAAAGTAAGCTCTAAGAATTTTGAAGATACGTATAATACATTAGTCGAAATCATTATCAATAATCCTAACCTGAGGATTATAGCGCAATTAGACCATCAAGCTAATGCTGCATCCGTAGATCTAAAATTGAATCCTACACGAGTAATTATGTTTGGTAATCCTAAATTAGGAACTCCTTTAATGCAGAATTCTCAAATTACGGGATTAGATCTTCCTCAAAAGATTCTAATATGGCAAGATGATAATGGTGTGGTTAATGTTTCGTACAATGATCCCGAATTTTTAAAACTTCGCCATGAGATTACAGGTAAAGAGGAGATCTTAACAATTATTTCCAAAGCTTTAGACAATCTTTCAAAAGGAGCTACAGGAATATAATAATCTATTAGGATACTTGAGTTAGCCCAATATTCAATATAAATGCCTTCAGGAATACATATCATTTATTTCTGGAGGCTAGTTTTGTAGCTTTACCTTAATTGGGCCTCCGCTAGATACATAACTCCCACCTATTTCATCAATATTAATATCCAATTCATCTTGTGTACTGATACTGTTAAGATCTACTTTAAGCTTATCATAAGTATCAATGTTTTTAATGTTTACATCGATCTCATCAGTATTGCTTAGCCTAACCGTTATTGATCCATCATCATTAATAGGGATTAACCCATAGTTTGTTGTAGGAGTATTGTTTGCATATGCTTTTGGAAAAATATCTATATCTCGTATTACAATAACAACGAGGCAAATAGCGATAACTGTGATTGTAAACCTGGTATAAGTATCAGTTTTCATAATGTATGGTTTTTGTTTGCTAAAAAACACCAATAAAGGTGCCAAAATCTAACTTTCTTTATATGCAATCTTATATATATTAGAGCTTAATGAAGTAAATGCCTTAAAACCAATACAAAAACCAATAAAAATTACCTAGATTTGCACTTTTTTAAGCAATAATAGAACCCGAAAACTCGTTTTTTGAGGACAACCTAACCAAACCACAATAATGACTAAACGTACTAGTCGATTGCATTTTCTTGATGCAATTCGGGCATTTGCAATTCTTATGATGCTTCAAGGACATTTTGTGCATTCTCTTTTGGGAGATGTATATAGGGATAAAAATAATATTGTATACGCGACCTGGGAATATTTTAGAGGTATGACTGCTCCAACCTTTTTTACAATAACAGGCTTTATTTTTACATATTTACTACTAAAACAAAACGTAAAAGGAATAGATAATCCAAGAGTTTTAAAAGGCATAAAGCGGGCTGTTAAAGTTATTTTTTGGGGGTATTTATTGCGATTAAGCTTTTATGCAGTCTTTACAGGAAGAGTAAACCCTTCGTTTTTCTATGTAGATGTATTACAATGTATAGGTACATCATTGTTGCTATTGATAGGAATATATCTTGTTTTGTGTCGAATTAATGAAACCTGGTTTCAAAATGTAATGTTAGGTATTGGCGTGATTGTTTTTCTTTTGCAGCCTATGTATGGTAGCTGCATACTAGAGTTTTTACCACAAACAGTTGCAAATTATTTTACAAATAGGAATGGTTCTATTTTTACATTATTACCCTGGTTTGGATATGTATGTATTGGTAGTTTTATGGCAAACCTGTTTTTAAAATACGGAAAACAAAAAATGTTTTACCCATACGCCATTATCATACTTTTATTCGTAGGTGTATTATTGGTGTTTTATTCTTCAGCTATACTAATGGTTATTTATAGTATAACAGATATTGGTGTTTTTAAATCAGTAGCTTATAACAACTTCTTATTTATAAGATTAGGAAATGTGTGTATCCTTTTTTCTATATTTATTTTAATGAAAAACTATTTTTCAAGCCAGATGATAACTAAAATAGGAGGAAGAACATTATCAATCTATATAGTCCACTTTTTTGTACTTTATGGAAGTTGGTTCGGACTGGGGCTTAGTCGCTTTTTTTATCATAGTTTAACACCGGTACAAACTTTTACAGGAGCATTTTTCTTTATAATTAGTATATGTGCAACAGTTTTGTATTATTATAAATATGAAGAAGCACTAAAGTTTCAAGCACATTATATGCTTAATTCGGCAAACCAGAAGATGAAGGCTACCTTGCCAGAAGTTTTTATGTTATTTAAAAATGCTATTATTCGCACATATCGAAACATTAGATATTCAAGGCGATAGTATAGTTATCTTTAGATTGATTAATCATTGTGTTTTTTATTAGGTTAAAAATCAGTATCTTATAGTGGTCTAATCAATACTCATTTTGTCATGCCAACAATAAAATCATTAAACAAATGGGCTAATGCACATACATATTATCCTTTAGATTTGTTAAGAATTGCATTAGGAGTTTTCTTATTTATAAAAGGAATAAATTTTATTAGTAATAGCCAGATTCTGGTAGATCTTATTAAACCTGTTCAAAACCTTGCGGGTGCTATGATCATAATTCATTATGTAGCTCCAGCACATTTAATAGGAGGTTTACTTATTTCTTTTGGTTTACTTACTCGATGGTCGGTTACAGCACAGCTTCCATTATTAATTGGAGCAGTTCTTATCAATTTTATGGGAGAGATGAATGTGGCAAACCTCGTTATTGCTAGTATAATTTTGTTATTATGTGTGTTTTTCTTGTTCTACGGTTCGGGGAAACATTCTGTAGATTACTATCTAAAAATGCAACAATGAAACTAAAAACAAAATAAGGAGTGTAGTACATTTCGAAAATAAAAAACCGCTCAATTTTGTGAAGCGGTTTTTTTATTTTTTTACCATCCCGATAAGCGAGATTTACCACTATTGGCGGGAATGTCTAAATATATAGTATCTATTTTTTTTGAAGCGTAAACATCGCTTTTGTATTTAGAAGCTCTTTTTTTATTCTTTTCGATTTGCTTTCTTATTTTTTTCCACTTCTTTTCACTATAGATAGTAGTATTTTTTGATTGCTGATCTATATTTTCATTTACCTCTACCGAAGTAGTAGTATAAGAAGAGGCTTGCTTTTGTAACGTATTATTAGAAATAGATTTAAAATCAGTTGTGTTACTTTGTCCTATCGATGAATACGATATGCATAGTAATAGTACTGTAGTCATAGCAATTTTCATTTTCATTTTTTTAGATTTTTGGGGGTTAGTAATCATAAGTATAAAATTGAAGTTATTTATATAGGTTTAAATAAGATTAGTTTTTATAATCCAGATGTTAAATAAACACCTGATCTTCAATTACTAAGATAGTTATACTAATTCAATTCTGACTACGGAAAAACCGCAATATACTACAGGGATTTTTCCCCTGAAAAGAGCCGAAAAGCACTGTGGTTACTCGTATTTTTTTCTAAATATTAATCGAAAAATTTATTTTATTTTTTTCTTGTAAAAAACATAAAATATTGAGCTAATCAAGTGATAATAAGGGACGAAAGCTATTTTGGAATATCGAATAAAAAAACTGATTTTCTTGAAAAAAGCATTATTTTCAAGAAAATCAGCCTGTTTTTTATTTCACAAAATGGTGAAAAACGTCAAATGTTGTACAAAAAGAAATAACTATTAAATTAATTAAAGTGAAATAAGTTATTTTCTTTTAGCTTATTTAGGCCTAATTAATCTACCAGCCTGATAAACGAGATTGACCACTACCTATATTATATGCCGGAATATCTATATATATAGTATCCATAACTTTTGAAGTGTAGATACTATGTTTTGCATTAGAAGCTCTTCTTTTATTTTTTTTGAGTTGTTTTTTTATTTTTCGCCACTCTTTTTTGCTATAAAAATCCTTATCCTTCATTTTTATAGGAGCATGTATTACCAAACGATCTGTCATAGTAATTTCATCAGTGCTATATTGTTCCTCTTGAATTTGATTATCAATAGACTTTACCGAAGTCAAACCATTTTTAAAATCCTGGCCAAAAGACATACCAAATACGAATAAAAAAGCAATATGTAATGCAAATTTTAATTTCATTTCCCTAAATTTAAAATGTATTAATCAATAGTGATACACTAAAACTCTAAAAAACATATCAAAATTATTTTCCCTCCAAAATAGATATGTTTATGTATCTTACTTTATATTAACGGGATAAATGTAATGATAATACTTGATTTCGTAATACGGGAAAACCTCATTTTTTCAGGGCTTCACTCAATTTTTCGATGAATAACTATAAAACCAGATAAAAACTAGATATTAAAGGCTTTTTTAACAGCTTCTACATAGTCAAGTTTCTCCCAGGTAAATAGCTCTACTTCCTTTTCGATTTTACCAGAATATGGGCTTTCAAAAACCTTAGTAATGGTTTGAGGTTCTTTACCCATATGGCCATAAGCAGCTGTTTCTTGGTAAATAGGATTACGTAATTTAAGACGTTTCTCGATAGCCGCTGGACGCATATCAAAGATTTTACCTACTATTTCTGCAATTTCGCCATCGGTTAATCCAAGAGAGCTACTTCCGTAAGTATCTACAAAAATAGAAGTAGGTTCTACAACACCAATTGCATAAGATACCTGTACCAATACTTCATTCGCTACTCCTGCAGCTACAAGATTTTTGGCAATATGTCTGGATGCATATGCAGCAGAACGATCTACTTTACTTGGGTCTTTACCCGAAAAAGCACCTCCACCATGAGCACCTTTACCACCATAAGTATCAACTATAATTTTTCTTCCGGTAAGACCGGTATCTCCGTGAGGACCACCAATTACAAATTTTCCGGTTGGGTTAATGTGATATGTGATCTGATCATTAAATAATTGTTGAACATAATCAGGCAATTGAGCAATTACTTTAGGCATTAAAATAGAAATGATATCACTTTTTATTTTACTTAGCATTACATCATCATTACTATCAAAATCATCATGCTGTGTAGAAACTACAATCGCAACAATACGTTGAGGTACATTATCATCACTATATTCGATAGTTACCTGACTTTTAGAGTCAGGACGCAAATAAGGAATTTCTGTACCTTCTCGTCTTAATTTGGCTAATTCGATTAATATTTTGTGCGAAATATCAAGAGCCAAAGGCATGTAATTAGCAGTTTCTTTGGTAGCATACCCAAACATCATTCCCTGGTCACCAGCACCTTGCTCTTCTTTATTTTCACGGTCAACCCCTTGATTAATATCTTGCGATTGTTCATGAATAAGAGAGATTACTCCACAAGAATCACCACTAAATTGGTAGGCACCTTTGGTGTATCCAATTGTATTAATGACATCTCTTGCTATATATTGTACATCGAGATATGTTTTTGATTTTACTTCTCCAGCAAGTACTACCTGACCAGTAGTAACAAGCGTTTCGCAGGCTACTTTAGAGTCAGCATCAAAAGCTAAAAAGTTATCTAATAATGCATCACTTATCTGGTCTGCTACTTTATCTGGGTGTCCTTCAGATACACTTTCTGAAGTAAATAAATATGCCATTCTTTATTGTTTTTATGGAAAAATACTTAGACGTAATTGCAATGTGAAGCTTTCGACAGAACATCTTAATCGAACTGCTTTAGCATTTTTTATACTGTAAAAAAAATATTTCAGTATTTGGGTTGCAATCAGTCAAATCTTTCCCTGAAAAATATTTGGCAAAGGTAATCAAACCTTGAAGGTTTACAAAACCTTCAAGGTTTTTTTGAGAAATCTTTTGCGGTTTAAAAATAATCACTAGATTTGTCCCCAAAGTTTCTTATACATATTAGTAAGTTATTAAGAAAGGTGGAGGGAATAGACCCTATGAAACCTTAGCAACCCTTTGATTTATTAAAGAAGGTGCTAAATTCTATCCCGATTAATCGGGAAAAGATAACTCGATACAATTATGATTTCTCTAATTGTCGTTTTCCTTTCTTTTTAATTTTCTATTTACATACACTGTAAATCATGTGTTTGATGTATTTGAATTTTGTTTAAAATTTAAAATAGAAAATTATGAGTACACAAAAATTTGCAACAGGAGCTTTGCATGCAGGTCATGATGTGTCTGCCAATGGTGGAACAAGAGCAGTACCAATTTATCAAACAACATCATATGTTTTTAACAATTCTGATCATGCCGCCAATCTATTTAATTTGTCTGAAACAGGATTTATTTATACGAGATTGAATAACCCAACAAATGATATCCTGGAACAACGCCTTGCTGCATTAGAAGGAGGTATTGCAGCAGTAGTAACGTCATCTGGTACAGCAGCAATCAATACTACTTTACTAACCTTATTAAAAACAGGTGATCATATCGTTGCATCGAGTAGTTTATATGGCGGAACATACAACTTGTTAAATGTTACATTGCCTAGATTTGGTATTACTACAACTTTTGTAGATCCTTCAAATCCAAATAATTTTAAAGATGCTGTACAAGAGAATACACGTGCATTTTTTGTAGAATCATTAGGAAACCCAAAGCTGGATGTTTTAGACTTAAAAGCAATTTCGTCTGAAGCTAAAACCTATAAAGTGCCTCTAATAGTCGATAACACAGTAGCCACACCGGCATTACTTAACCCTATTGAGTATGGGGCTAATATTGTAATTCATTCCCTTACAAAATATATTAGCGGTAATGGCACATCTCTGGGAGGAGCAATTATCGATGCAGGAACTTTTGATTGGTCTAGTGGTAAGTTCCCCGAGTTTACAGAACCTTCACCAGGATACCATGGGTTAGTATATCACGAAGCATTAGGGCCAGCAGCATTTATAGCAAAAGCCAGAATAGAAGGATTGCGAGATCATGGAGCCGCATTAAGCCCATTTAATGCATTTCAGGTTTTGCAAGGTTTGGAAACCTTAGAAATTAGAATAAAAAAACATAGCGAAAATGCATTGCAACTTGCTAAATGGTTAGAAAACCAAGAAGAGGTAAGTTGGGTAAAGTACCCCGGACTCCAAAATGATACCTACTATAAATTAGCTAAAGAATACTTGCCAAAAGGGCAAAGTGGGATCATTACTTTTGGAGTAAAAGGTGGTTTTGACTCGGCTAAAACAGTAGTAGATGAAACAAAAATCTTCTCTTTATTGGCAAATATAGGAGATTCTAAATCTTTAATCATACATCCAGCCAGTACCACGCACCAACAACTAGACCCTGCACAACAAGAATCTACTGGAGTAACTCAGGATTTGATAAGATTATCTGTTGGACTCGAAGATATCGAAGATCTAAAAGAAGATTTAAAAGAAGCTTTTAATAAAGTGAAAGTCAAAATTTAAAAGATCCAAAATCGGTATCCTTTTCTAAAAGGATTTATAATAAAAGAGGTGTCAAAATACCCTCATAGAAATTATAAATAATGCTTCAAGAATTAGACATCTTAAATTATGCCACGATAAAGGGAAGATCTATTGATCAGCTCTGTCTCACATACGAAGTATTTGGGAAGCCTCTTTATACAGCACCAATTGTTTTAGTTAACCATGCACTTACTGGTAATTCTACTGTGTGTGGAGAGTATGGTTGGTGGAATGGTTTGATAGGAGAAAATAAGTGTATTGATACCAATAGATATACCATTCTATCCTTTAATATTCCTGGAAATGGATATGATAGAAAAGAAGACAACTTAATTGAAGAGTATCAAATGTTTAATGCACGAGATATTGCTGCAATTTTCTCTGAAGGGCTAAAACTATTGAACATTGATAAACTTTATGCTGTAATTGGAGGATCGGTCGGTGGGGGAATTGCATGGGAATTAGCAGCTCTTAATCCCAGTTTAATTACTCACCTAATCCCGGTGGCTGCAGATTGGAAATCTACAGATTGGTTAAAAGCCAATTGTTTGGTACAAGAACAGATTTTATTGAATTCTAAAAACCCTGTTCATGATGCCAGATTACATGCCATGTTGATCTATAGATCTCCAGAATCATTTAAGCAAAAATTTAATCGCACTTATAACGACGAGAAAGATATGTATAATATAGAGAGCTGGCTATTGTATCACGGAGAAAAACTAGATGGTAGATTTGCGCTTTCTGCGTATAAGGAACTAAATCATATCCTGGCAAATATAGATATAACCGAAGGACGTGGAGATTTTAATGAAGTAGCCGCATCAATCCAATCCAATATTCATATCATCAGTGTAGATTCTGATATATTTTTTACAGCGGAAGAAGATAGAGTTACATTTAAAAAACTGAAAAGAGTAAAACAAAATGTTACTCATAACATAATTAACTCGGTTCATGGTCACGATGCCTTTTTAATAGAATTTGAACAATTGAATGCATTATTGAAAGATGTGTTTTAAAGAAAAAGAAAAAATGAAAGTTTTAAAATTTGGAGGGAAATCACTTGCTAACGGAAAAGGAATTCATGCAGTGATAGATATAATTGAAGATAAGGTTAAAAATGGTGAAAAGATTACCGTTGTCCTTTCTGCTCGTGGTAATACAACCGATGAGCTTGAAGAAATTCTTGAAAAAGCTGTTAAGGGAAAAGAATACCAGGAACAACTAGAAGCACTTAAAAAATATCAAATTGCAGATTTTAATAATGCTGATTTTAACCAGGAGTTCGAAACATTAGACAAACTTTTTGAAGGAGTTTCACTTTTAGGAGACTATAGTAAGAGGATAAAAGATCAAGTACTATCACAGGGCGAAGTTATTTCGGCCAAATTGGTAACGCAAATTCTTAAAGAAAAAAACATCAGAGCTAATTTTACCGATAGTAGAGCCCTTATTATCACAGATGCCCAATTTGGAGATGCCCAGCCTCTCGATAAACTATCCAAAGAAAATGTAATTAATCATTTTCAAACATATAATGGGGCTACGGTAAATATAGTCACAGGTTTTATAGCGTCTAATACCAAAAATGAAACGACCACTTTAGGAAGAAATGGAAGTAATTATACTGCATCATTGCTAGCAAATTATCTAGAAGCAGAAGAATTACAAAGTTTTACTCATGTAAACGGGATCTATACAGCAAACCCAGACTTAGTACCCAATGCTATAAAAATTGAGAAGCTATCATTTACAGAGGCTAATGAATTAGCATATTTTGGAGCTAATATTTTACATGCAAAAACAATAATCCCATTAATAGAAAAGAATATCCCGCTAAGGATTTTAAATACTTTTGATCATAAAAATAAAGGAACTCTAATTACATCTGAACCGAGTGAAAAAGGAATCAAATCTCTTTCTGTTTTAGAAAATGTAGCTCTAGTCAATCTCGAAGGAAGAGGGCTTTTGGGAAAAGTAGGAGTAGATGCAAGAATATTTAAAGCACTAGCCCATAAAAATATTAGTGTTAGTATTATTTCGCAAGGTTCATCAGAAAGGGGGATAGGTTTTGTTGTTGAAGCCGATAAAGCAAAAGAAGCCAAATCTATATTAGAGCAAGAATTCGAATCAGATTTTTATAAACGTGATGTTAGTGGTATTTCGATAGAAAAAGACGTCTCTGTGATTTCTATTATTGGCCAGGATCTAAGTACATTTCATAAGCCATATAATGCACTGATTAAGAATCAGGTAATCCCATTATTGTTTAATAATACGGTTACAGGAAAAAATGTGAGTTTGGTGGTGCGAAAAGAACAATTACATCGTGCCTTAAATGTGATTCATGGTGAGATTTTCGAAATTTCTAAAAAAATCAATATAGCCATATTTGGTCATGGATTAGTAGGAGGCACGTTGATAGATCAAATCTTAAAATCTTCAGAACAGATCGAAAAACGAAAAAAGATCAACCTCAATATTTTTGCAGTAGCAAATTCTAAGAAAGTACTCTTAGATAAAAGCGGGGTAGCGCAAAACTGGAAAAATGCTATCGATGAAAAAGGAATTGCATATACAGTAGAAGATGTGATTCGATTTGCAGATGATCATCATTTAGAAAACCTAATCGCTATTGATAATACAGCTAGTCAGGAGTTTACAGAAAACTATATCAATTTGGTAGAACATGGTTTTGATTTGGTATCCTCTAATAAAGTAGCCAATACATTAAGTTTTGATTTTTATAAGAAATTAAGAGTTAAACTAGATGAAAATCAAAAACAATATCTGTACGAAACTAATGTAGGAGCTGGATTACCGTTGATTGATACTATTAAGTTACTGCATTTGTCGGGAGAGAATATAACTCGAATTAAAGGAGTTTTCTCTGGGTCATTAAGTTACTTATTTAATACTTTTTCTGTAGAAGAACGACCGTTTAGTGAGGTATTGCAAGAGGCAATTGATAAAGGGTTTACTGAGCCTGACCCTAGAGAAGATCTGTGTGGTAATGATGTAGGACGAAAATTATTAATTCTAGCAAGGGAATTGGATTTAAGCAACGAATTTGAAGATATTAATATTCATAATCTAATTCCTGAAGAACTAAGGGCTGGAGAAGCAAAAGAGTTTTTAGAAAGACTAAAAGAATTAGACGTTGTTTATAAAAAAGTTAAAGAAGAACAAAAACCTGATCATGTATTGCGATATATTGGTGATCTTTGGGGTGATTTGTCACAAGAGAAAGGAAATTTGGATGTTAAATTAGTTTCTGTACCTCAAAGTAGTGCGTTAGGACAAGTAAAAGGTTCCGACTCTATATTCGAGATTTATACAGAATCATATGGCGATCAACCTATCGTAATTCAGGGAGCTGGTGCCGGAGCAGCCGTAACAGCAAGAGGAGTGTTTGGAGATGTCTTACGATTAGCAGAAAAAGGATGAAATAATAATTGCGTTAGGGATTGAAGTGGCATCCTTTTATAATCCTGTTAGCCTAGAATAGTATCGAAAGGCTTTTAGATTATAAAAGATATAGCTGAAAGCCCGACCCCTAATTGGTTAGGGGAACGCCCAAAACGATATATAATGAAAATACAACTAAAAAGAATAGACAACGATTATCATTTCGAGTTAAAAAATGAAAGAGGGCATGTAACCTATATAGATAGTACTGCCAAAGTTGGAGGACATGATCAGGCACCAAGTCCAATGGAATATGTATTGATGGGAGTAGCAGGATGTAGTGCTATTGATATAATTTCTATTTTGAAGAAACAACGACAGGAAATTACAGACTATAGAGCAGAAGTAGATGGTACTCGCGAAGAAATTGATGGAGCAAAACCATTTAAAAAAATTACAGTAAGTGTTTATCTCGAAGGTGATATTACTCCAGAAAAAGCACAGAGAGCGGCAGAATTGTCATTTGAGAAATATTGCTCGGTATCCAAAACATTAGAACCTACAGCTACAATAGAGTACAAGGTAGTGGTTAACAATAAAGAAGTATGAGTCTTAAAAGTTTAAATTTTGAAACACAAGCGGTAAGAACGCAAACTGATAAAACACAATTTTTAGAGCATTCTACACCGATGTATTTAACCTCGGGCTTTGTTTTTGAAGATGCCGAAGAGATGAGAGCCTCTTTTGCAGAAGAGAAAGAACGAAATCTATATAGCCGTTTTAGCAATCCTAATACAACAGAATTTGTAGATAAGATTTGTAAATTAGAAGGAGCAGAGGACGGGTATGCATTTGCAACAGGTATGGCAGCCGTATTTTCTACATTTGCTGCGTTATTAGATGCTGGCGATCATATTATTTCGGCTCGATCTGTATTTGGTTCTACTCATACTTTGTTTACCAAATATTTGCCAAAATGGAATATCGAAACTAGTTATTTTAGGGTAGATAAGGTGGATAAAATAGAAGGTTTGATCCAGCCCAATACAAAAATTATATATGCCGAATCCCCAACAAACCCGGGAGTAGATGTTTTAGATTTAGAATTGTTGGGAGGGATCGCAAAAAAACACAACCTGCTTTTGGTTATTGATAATTGTTTTGCAACTCCATATTTGCAAAATCCAATTAAGTTTGGTGCAGATTTGGTAATTCATTCTGCAACTAAGCTAATTGATGGTCAAGGAAGAGTTCTGGGAGGAGTGACTGTTGGTAAAAAAGAGCTGATAAGAGAAATTTACCTCTTTTCGCGTAACACGGGGCCATCGCTATCGCCTTTTAATGCGTGGGTATTGTCTAAAAGTTTAGAAACCTTAGCAGTTCGAGTAGATCGTCACTGTGAGAATGCACTAAAGTTAGCAGAGTTTTTAGAATCACACCCTAAAATAAACTGGGTAAAATACCCATTTTTGAAATCTCACCCGCAATATGCAGTTGCCAAAAAGCAAATGAAAATGGGAGGTAATATTGTTGCCTTTGAAGTAAAAGGAGGGATACAAGGAGGTAAAACTTTTTTTGATAGTGTACAAATGTGTTCTTTGTCTGCTAACCTTGGCGATACGAGAACCATAATTACACATCCTGCTTCAACAACACATAGTAAACTAGCTGATGAAGATAAGCTTGTTGTTGGAATTACAGATGGAATGGTACGTTGTTCTGTGGGGTTAGAGCATATTGAGGATATTATATCGGATTTAGAACAAGCATTAGAAAAGATATAGAAGCTATAAAACTTCTTAATAGTGTTGATATAAAATAAAAAATGCTCTGAAAATCAGTTTTCAGAGCATTTTTTTTAATGAAAATTAATTATTACGGTTATATAAAATGACAACGCCCATTTGACATGCATGTACCTGCATCACAAAATAAACGTACTCCACCTCTCCAGGTACAACATTGATATCCGTTTTGATAACAGCCAGAACCTCTTCCTCCCGAACCGGAGATTGAACTTTGTTCGGTTTTACTTAATAAGGAAACTCCTTTTAAATTTAAAATTTTTTTCATGATATAATTTGTTTTAAGAAAATAGACAATATCCATTAGGAAGGCAGTGTCCGGTATCACAGATACTTCCATTGCCAGTATCTATACAACACAGATTTCCGTTTTGAAAACAAGGAGTCCCGCTGCGCGAACCCAAAATTTGACTTTGATCATTTTTACTTAATAAGGAAACTCCTCTCAAGTTTAAAATTTTTTTCATAATATAATTTGTTTTAAGAATGAATAGAATTGCACCTTTAAATTGGGGTGTTATTGGTTAAATGAACAATTCTATAATTTAGTTTCTCAAATTTAAAATTTCAATATAGTATGTAGACCCCTGTAAACAGGGGAATATGTATTTTTGATTATAGAAACAGGTTTTAGGAAAATGAGCAAATAAAAAAAACTGAGAAATTTCTCAGTTTTTTTATTCAAAGAATTAAGAAGCTTATAACCTTATTTTTTTGTGAGAGTAAAAATTTGACTTCCGGTAACTTCAAAAGCGATTCCTTGTTGTTCTATCGTTTCTTTGATGTCTTTTTTTATATTCATAGTTTGCGCTGTTAATGCCATAATATCAAACGACACTTCTTTTTCAGCAACAATAGTAATTAATTTAGTTCCATCTATTTTCCACTCTCCTGCTCCAATAAAATCTGGAATTGATTCTTCATAATCAATAGATTGTGTGGGGATAGTTATTTTTGCCACTAATGTAAACCCTCCAGAACTAACAAAAGTATTGGGTTTAGTAGCATCAGAAACTTCTGTAAAAATAGCTTCTGCAGTATAATCCTTACCTGATATAGAATAATCACCATTCACAGGTATATTTTCGATAGTAGCAGTAACTTTTCCATTTTCAGATTTGACTTCTGTGAGACTCCATTCTCCAGGGATTAGAGATTGATCAATTTCAATTGGAGCATCATCATTGTTGCAAGAAACAAATAGTAAAGTAGTCGCTAAACATAAAAGCATTGCAAATCTTTTCATTTCGATTATATATTTTGGGTTAATATTACTTTTATCAACTCATCAACGAATTAGAAATTTACATATTGTCATTTTTTCTAGACGAAATCTCTTTTTATGTGATTTTTAAGGATAATTAATAAAAGTTTAATAGTAGATTCTTTAATAAAATATCTAATGATTCAAAGATTGATTTAATAATCTACTAAGTTACTAGGGTTTTTGTTAAAGATATCGTAATTCTTATGATTTTCTATAAGAACTTTTGAGATTTTTATGCTATAAACAAAATATTATATATACATTTGTTTAATAATCTACTATTCCGATAGGGTAATAGAGTTTTGTAGAAAAAAATGATTTTAGATCAAATGATATTAGATAAAGTGGCTACGCAGAAAACAACGTATCAAGGTGATAAAACCTCTGAGAAACCAATACGTAGTATCGCAAAAGCAGTAAGCTGGAGAGTTGTAGGTACATTAGATACGTTAATAGTGTCTTATGTGTTGACAGGAGAGATCGCTCTTGCTACTTCGATTGCATCTATTGATTTTGTGACAAAAATGATTCTGTATTTTTTTCACGAAAGAATTTGGAACCGTATTAAATGGGGAAAATAATTGCTATAGTATAAAAAACAAGTATAGTAGGCTATGAGTTTAACAGAAAAAGAAATAGAAAATTTAAATAAGTCTCTAAAGGATAAAACACCTTTAGAAATTACGCAATGGGCAGTTTTAAAAGCAAAGACTCCTGTTGTAACTACTAATTTTAGACCATATGAAGCTGCAATTCTTAATGTTTGCTCAAAAGCATTATCAGACATTCCAGTAATATGGTGTGACTCTGGATATAATACTCCAAACACCTACAGACATGCAGAAGAGATTATTGATATGTTAGGGCTAAATATTAAATTATACGTACCTAAACAGACCGCAGCATATAGAGATGTAACTATGGGGATTCCGGATATTGATGATCCCAAACACAAAATTTTTACAGAACAAGTAAAATTAGAACCATTTAGAAGAGCAATGTCTGATTTTACTCCCGATGTTTGGTTTACAAACCTTAGAAAAGGGCAAACAGCGCTTAGGGATTCGCTGGATATTGTAAGTATGGGTAAAGATGGAATTTTAAAAGTAAGCCCGTTTTACTATTACAGTGATGAAGAGTTAGATGTGTATTTAGAAGAACATAAATTACCTAACGAATTTAAATATTTTGATCCAACTAAAGTGTTGGAGAATAGAGAGTGTGGGTTACATACTAACTAATAAATTACGAAAAAGATAAGAATGGAAATACTAGAAAAGAAAATAGAACAATTAGAAGGGACAGCAGGTAATCTGGCTGGAGCATCTGTTCTTAAGGTAAATCCTTTGGAGAGTGAAGCAATTTATATTTTTAGAGAAGTAGTAGCACAGTTTGAAAAACCAGTATTACTTTTTTCTGGAGGGAAAGACTCTATTACTTTAGTGCGATTAGCTCAGAAAGCATTTTATCCCGGAAAAATTCCTTTCCCCTTATTACATATTGATACGGGACATAATTTTCCCGAAACTATAGAATTTAGAGATCGATTAGTTAAAGAATTAGGAGTAGAACTTATTGTTCGTAACGTTCAGGATTCTATTGATCAAGGCAAGGTTATAGAAGAAAAAGGAAAATATGCTAGCCGTAACAGTTTACAAACTACCACACTTTTAGATGCTCTGGAAGAATTTAAGTTTGATGCAGCTATTGGTGGAGCTCGTAGAGATGAAGAAAAGGCCAGAGCCAAAGAACGTATATTCTCTGTTAGAGATGATTTTGGTCAATGGGATGAGAAAAACCAACGTCCTGAGTTGTTTGATCACCTTAACGGAAAAATTGATTTAGGTCAAAATGTAAGAGTATTTCCAATTAGTAACTGGACAGAATTAGATGTATGGAGTTATATCCAGAAAGAAGGAATCGAAATTCCGTCTATATATTTTGCCCATACCCGCAAAACATTCGTAAGAGATGGGATGATTTGGTCTGCCGAAGATGATGTGGTGTATAGAGAGGATAATGAAGTGGTAGAAGAAAGAATGGTGCGTTTTAGAACTGTTGGTGATATGTCATGTACTGCAGCTGTCCTTTCTGATGCAATCACTATAGATAAAGTAGTATCAGAGATCAGAGAATCTACAATTTCAGAACGAGGAGCCCGTATTGATGATAAACGATCAGAAGCCGCGATGGAAAAACGAAAACAACAAGGATATTTCTAAAATTAATTGCAGGTTATTAGTTTTCTAATAATTAGTGAAGATATAAATTAAGGATCAAAATAATTGGTGATAGTATTAGTAAGGGAGTCTTTTATAAGTCATAAAAATGGCCTTCAATAAAAAACTATTAACCATCAACCAAAATAAGATGGATGTATTAAAAATAGCAACAGCAGGAAGTGTAGATGATGGTAAAAGTACCTTGATCGGTCGTATTCTATATGATACTAAATCATTAACTACAGATAAATTAGAAGCCATTGAAACCAGAAGCAAAGCTAACGGTTTTGATTATTTAGATTTTTCGTTGGCTACAGATGGATTAGTAGCCGAACGTGAACAAGGAATTACTATAGATGTTGCCCATATCTACTTTTCTACAAAGACCAAAAGTTATATTATAGCCGATACCCCTGGGCATATCGAATATACCAGAAATATGGTTACAGGAGCATCGACATCACAAGCCTCTATCATTCTGGTAGATGCTCGTAAAGGTGTAATAGAACAAACCTATCGTCACTTTTTTATCAATAATCTGTTAAGAGTTAAAGACGTAATTGTAGCCGTTAACAAAATGGATTTAGTAGATTTTTCTCAGGAAAAATATAAAGCTATTAAAGCCGATTTTAAAACATTAATCGAAAAAAGCGATTACAAAGAACAGAATATAACATTTATCCCAGTAAGTGCATTGCAGGGCGATAACGTGGTAGATAAATCTGAGAACACCCCATGGTATACCGGGCAAACTTTACTAGAGCACTTAGAGAAATTAGATGCTCAGGATGTATATGAAAAAGCTCAGGTACGTTTTCCAATTCAAACCGTAATTCGTCCTAAAAAAGATGAATTTCATGATTTTAGAGGATATGCAGGTAAATTATATGGAGGCGATCTTTCGGTTGGGGATGAAGTAACAATTTTGCCTTCATTAACTACATCAAAAGTAAAAGAAATTTACTTTTTCGATCAGAAATTTGATACTGCAGGTAGAGGGAGTTCTTGTACAATTACATTAGAAGATGATGTAAATGTAAGTCGGGGAGATATGATTGTAAAATCATCAGAAAAACCTCGTGTAGAAAAACAACTTACTGCAACAGTATGCTGGATGGACAGTAAAGACCTAAATCCAGGAACAAATTATTTTATACAAAGTGGAAGTAATAGAATTCTAGCAAAAGTGAAGAGCATAGACGGAACCATAGCAACTGATTTTTCTGGAGAAGATACTTCAAAAAATGCTTTGAGTTTAAACGAAATAGGAAAAGTTCAGATGCAGTTGAGCAAACCTTTAGCGATTGACTCTTATGTTAAAAACAAAGCTTCAGGGTCATTTATATTAATAGATTCACAAACTAATACTACTTCAGGAGTTGGCTTTATAGAATAATAGAAGTCATTTTTTATAGGAAGAAAAACAGAAAAATAGAACCCGTAAAACCATCATACAAAAGTCATAACTATGACCTTTTTTAAAGGCAGAAATACGAAAAAAAATGCAAAGTTTTAGAACCGAAATAGAAAATCCAATTGTTCAAAAAGATGTTATAGAATTAGCTAATAAGATTGAGCAGTTTCATGAGGGTAAGATTGATGAAGAGAAGTTTCGTAGCCTTCGTTTGGCACGTGGTGTATATGGTCAACGCCAGGAAGGAGTGCAAATGATTCGTATTAAGCTACCCTATGGTAAAGTGTTGAGTAACCAACTAAGGCGTATTTGCGAAGTTTCTGATGAGTATTCTAGGGGAAGACTGCATATCACTACACGTCAGGATATTCAGATTCACTATGTAGATTTAAATAGAACTCCAGAACTTTGGGCAGAATTAGAAAAAGATGATGTAACCTTAAGAGAAGCTTGTGGTAATACAGTACGTAATGTAACCGCATCAGAAACTGCAGGAATTGATCCAAAAGAACCTTTTGATGTATCTCCTTATGCAGATGCGTTATTTCGTTTCTTTTTAAGAAATCCTATCTGCCAGGAAATGGGACGTAAATTTAAAGTCTCTTTTTCAGGAACAGAAGAAGATACCGGGCTTTCTTACATGCATGATCTGGGCTTTATTGCTAAAATAGAAAATGGAGTTCGAGGATTTAAAGTAATGCTAGGTGGTGGACTGGGGTCGCAACCAAGACATGCAGATGAGTTATATAATTTCTTACCATCAGAAAAGATCATTCCTTTAATGGAGGGAGTATTAAGAGTTTTTGATCGCCATGGAGAACGTAAAAGTAGAGCCAAAGCAAGAATGAAGTTTTTACTTAAAGACATAGGTCTTGAAGCGTTCAAAGAATTAGTACAAGCAGAACAAAATGCAATAGCCCAAAAAACTGTTGTGATCGATGCAGAATCATATAAAATATCAACTCCTGTTGAAGTCGAAATACCTCAGGTACAGATCAAAAATCAAAAAGCTTTTGATTTGTGGAAATCTACCAATGTAATTGCTCAAAAACAAAAAGGGTATGTAGCTATAGGTATTAAAGTATTATTAGGCGATTTTTATACCGATAAAGCCAGGTTGCTGGCGGATTTAGTAGAGAGATATGCAGCAGGAGAGATACGACTATCATTGCGTCAGAATATTTTGATCCCTTTTGTAAAAGAAGATGCGTTGCCATTCTTTTATCAGGAATTAGAGAAATTAGGGTTTGTAGAATCAGGATATAACAAAGCAGTAGATATAACAGCTTGTCCGGGAACAGATACCTGTAATTTAGGAATAGCTAGTAGTACAGGTATTGCCGAGGAGCTAGAACGTGTTATCAAGACAGAATACCCTCAATATCTCGAAAAGGAAGATTTAGTAATCAAAATTAGCGGATGTATGAATGCTTGCGGGCAACATAATATGGCAAATATTGGCTTTCAGGGAATGTCCGTACGTACCAAAGATAAATTAGTTGCACCTGCATTACAAGTACTATTAGGAGGAGGGAATTTGGGAGATGGTAATGGCCGTTTTGCAGATAAAGTAGTGAAAATACCTAGTAGAAGAGGGCCAGAAGCATTACGCAGGATTCTTAATGATTTTGAAGCAAATGCAAATGGTAAAACCTTTATAGAGTACTACACAAATCAAGGTGAAAAGTATTTCTATGACTTTCTTACCGATTTATCCAATGTAGATAACCTTACTCAAGAAGACTTTATCGATTGGGGAACAGAAGAGAATTATGTAAAGGCAATTGGCGTGGGAGAATGTGCTGGAGTAGTTATAGATTTAATAGCTACCCTGTTCTTAGAAAGTGAAGAGAAAATAGAAAACGCAAAAATATCTTTTAAGAATGAGGTGTACTCAGATGCTGTGTATCATGCATACAGCTCATTAGTAAACTCTGCAAAAGCGTTGTTATTGGCCGAAAACAAAAAGACAAACACTCACGCAAGAATTATAAGTCAGTTTGATGAAGAATTTGTGGTAAGCGGAAAAGTACAATTAGAAGGAACATTTACAGATTTGATTTATCAGCTTCAAAAAAATGCACCTACCAGAGATTTTGCAGTAGATTATATTAAAAATGCAGAACAATTTTTGCAAAAAGTACAGGAGTTTAGAGCCATTGAAGTAGAAAATGCATAAAGAAATAATGAATAATAGAACACCAAAATTAACAGTAGTAGGAGCAGGTCCGGGAGATCCGGATTTGATCACTCTTAAAGCAATTAAAGCTTTAGAATCTGCAGATGTGGTGTTATATGATGCGCTCATTAATGAAACCTTATTGAGTTATGCACCTAAAGCAGAGAAAATATTTGTCGGTAAAAGAAAAGGATGTTATGCATATCAACAAGAACAGATTAATGAATTAATAGTAAGTAGAGCTAAAAGTCATGGACATGTAGTGCGATTAAAAGGAGGAGATCCTTTTATTTTTGGGCGCGGAGCAGAAGAGATTGATTATGTGCAACAGTTTGATATAGCGTCTTATATGGTTCCCGGTATATCATCATCCTTAGCCGTTCCGGCATATCAGGGAATCCCATTAACAAAAAGAGGGTCCTCAGAAAGTTTTTGGGTGATTACAGGAACTACAAAATCCCACAAATTATCACAGGATATATGCCTGGCAGCAAAATCAAATGCAACTGTGGTAATTTTGATGGGAATGAGTAAGTTGAATGAAATAGTTAGTATCTTTGCTGCCGAAAATAAGCAAGACATTCCGGTAGCTATTATCCAAAACGGAACCACAGAAAAAGAGAAGTTTGGATACGGTACAATAGAAAATATTGAGGAAATAGTTTTAGAAAAAGAATTATCCTCGCCAGCCATTATTATAATAGGAGAAGTAGTAAACCAACGAGTTCGACTAGCTTCAATTTATAATGAAGTTCAGGAAGAAATTGTATCTTAATAGTTCGGGATCAGCTTAAAAATGAAAGAAAGAAACAATTTATATCCGGTTTTTTTAAAGGCTGCAAACCTTGAAACCCTTATCGTAGGAGGAGGAAATGTAGCAGAAGAAAAACTTATGTTCTTATTAAAGTCCAGCCCAGACGCCAAAGTAACTATAGTATCATCGATGTTTAGAGAAGGTACAATAGTATTAGCAAAAAAGTTTGGAGTGGAAATGATACATAAAAAATATCACAAACGTTTTCTCAAAGGAAAACATATTGTGATTGCTACTACAGATGTTCCCAAAGTTAATATGCAGGTGTATAAAGACTGCAGGAAACAAAGTATACTGGTTAATGTAGCAGATAATCCACCGTATTGTGATTTTTATATGGGTGCGATTGTAACCAAAGGCAATGTAAAAGTGGCAATCTCTACTAATGGGAAATCACCAACTACAGCCAAACGATTACGTCAGTTTTTTGAGGAAGCGATACCCGAAAATATTGATGATTTAGTTAAAAATTTAAACGAGTACAGAAAAACAATAAAAGGTAATTTTGAAGAAAAAGTGGAGACACTAAACGAATTTACCAAAGGATTAATAGGAAAAAAGAAGTTGAAAAATGATCAAGACTGATATTTTAATAATCGGAGCGGGACCAACAGGATTATTTACTGTTTTTGAAGCAGGATTACTGAAGTTAAAGACGCATCTTATTGATGCCTTACCACAACCAGGTGGGCAATGCTCAGAAATATATCCCAAAAAACCAATATATGATATTCCTGGTTTTCCAGAAATACTTGCAGGAGAATTGGTAGATAACCTGATGGAACAAATAAAACCTTTTAAACCTGGGTTTACCCTTGGCGAAAGAGCAGAAACTATCGAGAAATTAGAAGATGATACTTTTTTGATAACTACCAATAAAGGAACACAACATAATGCGCCGGTAGTTGCAATTGCAGGAGGATTGGGTTCTTTCGAGCCTCGTAAACCACCCATCCCAAATATTGCAGATTTCGAAGATAAAGGAGTAGCGTATATTATACGTGATCCAGAAGTGTATAGAGACAAAAGAGTTGTAATTGCAGGAGGAGGAGATTCTGCTTTAGATTGGTCGATTTTCCTGGCAGATGTAGCTAGTGAAGTGACACTAGTACATAGACGAAATGAATTTAGAGGAGCTTTAGATTCTGTAGAAAGAGTAGCAGAACTTTCTAAACTAGGAAAGGTTAACCTGATTACTGAAGCTGAAGTAAAAGAATTAAAAGGTGATGATCATATTACTGCGGTTGGCATAAAACACAAAACAAAAGGTGAAATTGTTTTAGATACAGACTACTTCATCCCGTTATTTGGATTGTCTCCAAAATTAGGACCAATAGGAGATTGGGGATTAGAAATCGAAAAAAATGCGATCAAAGTAGATAATTCATACGATTATCAAACCAATATTCCGGGAATATATGCTATTGGCGATGTAAATACATATAAAGGAAAGCTAAAATTAATTCTTTCTGGTTTTCATGAAGCAGCGATTATGTGTCAGAGTGCTTACCAAAGAATCTTTCCAGATAAAAAGTATGTGATGAAATATACAACCGTTGGTGGAGTAGAAGGATTTGATGGAACTAAAAAAGAAGCTAAAAAAGAAGTGGTAAAAGCCATTAATTAGAAAAGAGTTTACTTTAAAAATAAAAACAGGTGTATACCGAATATTAGTTTTCGGTATATGCCTTTTTCTTTTAGACCCTGTGAATAAAGATTGAATTGTTTCAATATCCTGTTTTTAGCGTTGTTAAAAATGGTATAATAGGATGCAAAACTGGTTGTATTTCTATAAAAAGATGTGTTTTGTAGAAAAAAATTTTAAAACCTGTTTTTTTTCTTTACCTATGATTCTAATTTTTTTTAAACGTTCTTATGAAAAAGCTATTCTCTATTCTTTCGATTGTTTTTGTGTTAATTGCCTGTAAAAATAAAGCTGAAACTGAAACTAAAAAGAATACCATCACTAAAAACAAAATACCCGTTTATGCATGGGCACATTTACCCGAAAATATATCAGACGAAGAGTTAAGAAAACAATTTCAGGAATTAAAAAATAAAGGAATAGATGGTTTAATGTATTCTGCAGGCCATGATCCTTTAATTTATAAAAGAGTAGGTAAAATTGTTAAGCAAACAGGAATGGAGTTTCATGCATGGATACCGACCATGATACAAAACTCTAATCCAAAATTAAAACCAGAATGGTACGCTATTAATCGAAATGATGAATCTGCATATGATAAACCTGCATATGTTTCGCACTACCAGTTTTTATGCCCTAATAAAGATGAGGTATATGATTTTCTTAAAAATCTATACAGTAGTGTTGCCGAGGTAGAAGAAGTAGATGGAATTCATCTAGATTATATCCGGTTTCCAGATGTGATTTTAGCAAAAGGATTATGGGAAAAATATAATCTGGTAATGGATAAAGAATATCCTCAATTTGATTATTGTTACTGTGATAAATGTGTTCATGATTTTAAATCATTATCTGGTATAGATATTAAAGATGTCGAAGATCCTTCGCAAATCAAAGAATGGAAACAATTTCGTTATGATTTGATAACTAAAGTGGTGAATAGATTGGCAAATGTAGTGCATGATAAAAATAAGGTGATTAATGCAGCGGTGTTTCCAGGGCCAAATTCTATCGCAAAAAAACTAGTAAGACAAGAGTGGAATAAATGGAATTTAGATGCATTTTTTCCTATGAATTATAATGACTTCTATCTAGAAGATACAAAATGGATCGGCGAGCTAACAAAAGAAGAAGTAACAGCTGCTAATAACAAGAAACCCGTTTATAGCGGTTTATTCATTTGCCCGAAACCTAAAAATAAGGCAAACGAAGCAGATCCCGAAAATCATGGTTTACTACCTGAAGAATTAGAAGCTGCAATTATTGAATCTATTCAAAATGGAGCCACAGGTATTTGTTTGTTTACACCCAATAGAATGACAGATGCGCATTGGGAGGTTTTGCAAAAAACAATGAATACAGATTTTACTAAATAATATCTTTTAAACCATATGCCTAAGTTATTATACTTAAAAAAAAATAGGTTTTAAATATGAGAATAGCCTCAATAGATATTTTTAGAGCTTTGACCATGGTTTTAATGATTTGGGTAAATGACTTCTGGACACTTACAGATATTCCTAAATGGCTTAAACATGCCACTGCCAGTGAAGATTATATGGGATTTTCTGATATTATTTTCCCGTTGTTTTTGTTTATTGTTGGACTTAGTATTCCTTATGCAATAGAAAATAGACTTGCTAAAAATGAAAGTAAAACTTTAATAGCAAGGCATATAATTATAAGATCTTTATCATTGCTGTTAATTGGTTTTTTTATGGTAAACTATGAAACGGCTCATCATGAAAGCATTCTTATTGGGAAATATTTTTGGGGTCTACTTATGGCTTTGGCGGTATTATTAATTTGGATGAATTGGAAAAAAAGTCCAATTCAAAAAAAATGGCATGTTTATTTTCAAACTTTTGGATTTATTATACTTATTTTTTTAGCCATTATATACAATGGAGGTTCTCAAGGAGAGAGTTGGATGAAAATACAATGGTGGGGGATTTTGGGACTTATTGGTTGGGCTTATGTCATCAATGGGTTAATTTACTTATTTAGTAAAGGAAACATTACAATAATAATTATTTTATGGATCATTTTTAATCTACTCTCTATATTGAATCAGACCGATAAGTTAATTTTTGAAAATGATAGTATTACTTTGTTTTCTACATTATATACCGGTACTATTCCTGCATTTACTACTGCTGGTATAGTAGCAACTTTGGTATTTAAGAAGTTGTCAGGAACCAATATAAAATGGCGGTTTATAAGTTTAATAGGATTAGGAATAATACATATTATTTACGGAATAGCAACCAGGCCATATTGGGGGATTTCTAAAATACAAGGAACACCATCTTGGTTAGCTATCTGTACAGGGATAGGTTTTCTTATGTTTGCAATATTGTATTACATCACAGATGTGAAAAAACAAACTAGCTGGGCAAAGATAATTGCTCCGGCAGGTACAGCAACATTAACATGTTATATGATCCCTTATCTTTTGTATCCAATATATGCTATTACCGATATTAAGTTTCCTGATATGTTGAACTCTTCTTGCTTAGGATTATTTATATCTTTTATTTTTTCTTTATTAGTTGTTGTTTTTACTGGGTGGTTAGAACAAAAAAAATACAAGCTAAAACTATGATATCTTCTTTGTTTTGGTCTGTTTTTTAGCATAATAAAGATAAAAAATAGTATTGACTTTACTTTTTTCATTAAGAGGCACACTTTTCTGTTGATTTACTTTTTGTAAAATTGATGCTAATAAATGATTATTATTTGAATGATTTTTTATAAGATTCAGTATATTTGAACCTTCAAAATCTTCATAATTACAGGTTTAAAAAAACGGGATACAACTCTTAAATAAAATACGCTAAACAATTTAAAATAAAATGTAAAAGACCTTAGATAAAACCGGTAAGGTCTTTGATTATATTTGTAAACAGAAATAAAAAGATATGTCAGATGTTACCATAAAAATAAAAGATAGAGAAGGTGTAGTACATGAGATACAAGCACCTACCGATATGGCTATGAATTTAATGGAAGTTTGTAAGGCCTACGAATTACCGGTAGAAGGAACTTGTGGGGGAATGGCCATGTGTGCTTCTTGTCAATGCTATATTTTATCTGATCATGAATTACCAGAAATGGGACAGGATGAAGATTTGATGTTGGCAGAAGCCTTTTATGTAGAGGATAATAGTAGATTGGGATGTCAAATCCCTATCACTCCCGAGTTGGATGGATTAGAAATAGAATTAGCCCCAGAGTCTTAATCATATTAATCTCTCAGGATTTCAATAGATTCTTTTTTTGGTTTTTAATTCTAACAGTAATTTTTTGATATTCCCAGTTAGCTCCTTGTTTAGAGGCTACGATATCCAGTTTACCTTTTCCTTTGGTGCCTCTAATTCCAACAGTTAATGCAATTGAAGTATTGTGATTAGCATATTCGACTTCTCCTTCTAGTAACCGAAAGAAATCTATTGGAGATAGCTCGCCTAATTTTTCAATAACACGATCATTTTTTTTAACTATTTCAAGAGCATTTTCCGTAAGATTGGGTTGAACATAAACAGATCCATATCTAATACTAGTTCTGATTTAAATTTACTCATAAGAAAAATGATGGATTTTTGGCTTAGATGAAAAATAAAATTCAAGCATAGCAGGGCTACGGTTGTGTTTTATTTTGAAATATTAGACAAAAAGACGCGGTTTTATTGAGTAAATTTAGATTGGAAATGGTATAAATACAGCATTACCCGTCATCATAAAAAATACGAGTACACAAACAGTTATCCCGGTCATAGGGAGTACCCATTTCCAGTTTCGATTCCACCAGCTTTTTTTTGAAATTAATTCATTCATGATAGCTAATAGTGTTGTTGTTAAGCCTTTCTTTACAAAGACCCTTTGTTAAATATAGTTGTTGCAATAATCACTAGAGGTAAAAGGTGTTTTCCTCTGGCGATGGCTGTATTACACTTATAGAAAATGGGGTTTTTGACCCCGCTTTTTGATTGGTTTTGATTGTATTTTTGAATTGAAAAAATAAGTTTGAAGAGTATTATAAGTGGTATTTTAATGAGAATTAGCATGTCTGAAGTATAGAAAAAACAAAAACTAAAGGGGTATGAGAACAAAAAAAAGTAGATTTAATTTAGGTGTTTCCATTCTTTTAATAGCAAGTATGTTATTATTTACAAATTGTGAAAAAGAATCAGTTATAGATCAAGAATTAAATACAATAAATACAGAACAAGAAAAATTCCTCGCTAAAGCGAAAGAGGATTATCTGAAGGAAAACGGAATCAATATCGATATTATAGATATTGATTGGTGTTCTATTATACCAAATTTGTCTGGGTATTATTATGCCAATGATGGAGGGCATTATTATGTTAGGCATATTGGAAATAATGTGTATTGGTTTGGAGAACATCCATCGGGTATTTGGGCCAATGTTTTTAAAGGAAGTATAAATGGTAAAACAATTACCGGTAGTTTTTATGATGTACCTAAAGGTAAAATAGCAGGAAGTGGAAATTTAACGTTGTCTATAGGTTGTTTTGGAAGTGGATTTACTAAAGTGTCCGGGAGTAATTTTGGGGGTTCTGTTTGGACAAAAACAGCAAGGCCTTCGCATCTCCCTCGTCCACGTCAGGCAGGATTTGGAGTTGTAAATGATAGTAATAATATTACTGGTCGATGGGTTGGTGACGATGGAGGGATTTATTATATCAGACAAATAGGTAATAGGGTTGTTTGGTTCGGAGAGCGCAATTTTGTAAATGGTCGCCCTACCTGGTCCAATGTTGCCTGGGGGAGTCGTTTCTATAGCCAGTTGTGGTTAGATTGGGTTGATGTTCCTAAAGGGAATACAAATAACGATGGAATTCTAAGAGGATTTGTCGAAGGGCCAAATTACATCTCGCTAGGGCATAATACAGGAGGTTTTGGAGGCTCAGAGCTCCGAAGGTAATATAAAGTATATACATGTAGAATAGAGATTACCTTTTTAGGTAATCTTTTTTTGTTAATACGAGGTGAAATTGATAAATAAACTTGCATAACAAAAGGCTATGCCTTTTATTTGCAGTTAAATTAACAGCAAGAGTTGTTTAGTTCATATATATTTTAATTGTTATCAAGAAAGGTGGAGGGAATAGACCCTATGAAACCTTAGCAACCCTTTATCCTTGTAAAGAAGGTGCTACATTCTATCCGTTAAGCGGTATAGATAACCAAAACTTATAGCTCTGCTATATTTTCCATTTACTTTTCTTGATACACTAATTTTTTATTTTGATAAAGAATTAATAATGTTTTGTTATTCCAATACTTGATCTATGCTTAATATAGATTACGGTCGGAATCTACAATAATACTTGATAATTAATGAAAGACATAAACAAAATACTAGAAGAAAGAATCCTTGTTCTTGATGGGGCCATGGGAACCATGCTGCAAAAGTATAAGTTTACAGAAGAAGATTTTAGAGGAGAGCGATTCAAGGATTGGCCTGTTCCTGTGCAGGGAAATAATGATTTATTGAGTATCACCCAACCCGAAGCAATAAAAGAAGTACATCGACTTTATTTTGAAGCAGGAGCAGATATCGTAGAAACCAATACCTTTTCGGGAACAACCATTGCCATGGCTGATTATGAAATGGAAGATTTGGTCTATGAACTAAATTATCAGTCGGCAAAAATCGCTAAAGAAGTAGCAGATGAGTTGACCGAAAAAGAACCTCATAAACCCCGGTTTGTAGCAGGATCTATTGGTCCAACAAATAGAACAGCAAGTATGTCTCCTGATGTAAATGATCCAGGATATAGAGCAGTAACCTTTGATGAATTAAGAATCGCTTATAAACAACAGGTTGAAGCATTACTAGATGGAGGAGTAGATATTTTACTGGTAGAAACTATTTTCGATACATTAAATGCCAAAGCAGCACTTTTTGCAATTGAAGAGGTAAAAGACGAAAGAAATATCGATGTTCCGATTATGGTAAGTGGTACGATAACAGATGCAAGTGGTAGAACATTATCAGGCCAAACTGCAGAAGCATTTTTAATTTCACTATCTCATGTTCCGATGTTGTCCGTTGGATTTAATTGTGCATTGGGGGCAAATCAATTGACCCCCTATTTAGAAGTTTTGGCTCAGAAAGCAAGTTTTGGAATATCTGCACACCCTAATGCCGGATTACCAAATGCCTTTGGAGAGTATGATGAAACACCTGAACAAATGGCAGAACAGATTAAAGAATACATGGAAAAAAACTTAGTAAATATTATAGGTGGTTGTTGTGGTACCACTCCAGAGCATATTAAAGCAATAGCAGAGTTAGCAAAAGAGTATAAACCAAGAAAGTTGACTGTTGATAGTTTTTAGTTGATAGATTATGGAGTATAAAGAGTTAGAAGTTTGGAAGGAGTCAAGAATATTAGTTAATAATCTTTATGAAATTACAAAAACGTTTCCTAAGGATGAATTATATGGATTAACAAATCAAATGAGAAGAAGCACGATTTCAATACCGTCAAATATCGCTGAGGGATGCGGAAGAAGGACTTCTGCAGATACACTTCAGTTTTTACATATTTCAAGAGGTTCATTGTATGAATTAGAAACACAATCATATTTGGCTTTGGATCAAAATTATTTTGAAATAAAACAGCATCAGATTCTGTTAGCCCAAATTTTAAAATGTAAAAAGTTATTAAATGGATTTATCAACTATTATAAAAACCTATAAGTTATGATAGAAAATAAATCACAAAACCTATCAACCGATAACTCTAAACAATCAACCAGAAAGTACTTAAAGCTCTCTGGCCTGGAACCAATGGTTGTTTCTGCTGACACGAATTTTATTAATGTTGGAGAACGAACTAATGTGGCGGGATCACGCAAGTTTTTGCGTTTGGTGAAGGAAGAAAAATTTGATGAAGCTTTAGATATAGCAAGACATCAGGTAGAAGGAGGAGCACAGGTCATTGATATCAATATGGATGATGGCTTAATCGATGGTAAAGATGCGATGATAAGGTTTCTTAATCTTATAATGGCCGAACCGGATATCGCCCGGGTACCCATTATGATCGATAGCTCTAAATGGGAAATCATCGAAGCTGGGCTTCAGGTAGTACAAGGAAAATGTGTGGTAAATTCTATTAGCCTTAAGGAAGGAGAAGAAGAGTTTATATCACATGCAAAGGCCATAAAAAGATATGGGGCGGCTGTAATTGTCATGGCATTTGATGAGGTTGGACAAGCAGATAATTATGAACGTCGTATAGAAATCTCAAAACGATCCTATGATCTATTGGTTCATAAAGTAAAATTTCCGCCAGAAGATATCATATTTGATCTCAATATATTTCCGGTTGCAACCGGAATGGAAGAGCATCGTAAAAACGCTATTGATTTTATTGAAGCTACACGATGGGTAAGAGAAAATCTACCACACAGTAGTGTGAGTGGAGGTGTAAGTAATGTTTCGTTTTCTTTTAGAGGAAATAATGTGGTTCGAGAGGCTATGCATTCTGTTTTTCTGTATCATGCCATTAAGGCAGGGATGAATATGGGAATCGTAAATCCAGCAATGTTAGAGGTGTATGATGATATTCCTAAAGATCTATTAGAATATGTAGAAGATGTAATTCTGGATCGACGCGATGATGCTACCGAACGACTATTAGATTTTGCAGAAACCGTTAAAGGAACCAAAAAGGAACAGATTGTTGACCTTTCATGGAGAGAAGAATCACTGCAAAATAGAATTACCAAGGCCCTGGTAAAAGGGATTGATCAGTTTATAGTAGAAGATGTAGAAGAAGCAAGGTTAAGCGTAGATAAACCAATAGAGGTTATAGAAGGGCATTTAATGACAGGGATGAACGTAGTTGGTGATCTTTTTGGATCTGGTAAAATGTTTTTACCTCAGGTAGTAAAGTCTGCCAGGGTAATGAAAAAAGCAGTAGCATATTTACTTCCGTTTATTGAAGAAGAAAAGAAAAAGAATGCACTTTCTGGGCGTGTAGTAAAAGAAAATGATTCTAATGGTCGTATTTTGATGGCAACAGTAAAAGGAGATGTGCATGACATTGGTAAAAATATTGTCTCGGTAGTATTAGGATGTAATAATTATGAAATCGTAGATCTTGGTGTAATGGTTCCGCCAGATAAAATTATTCAAACTGCAATCGATGAACAAGTAGATATCATTGGGTTAAGTGGTTTAATAACCCCATCATTAGATGAAATGGTTCACCTGGCAAAAGAAATGGAGCGTAAGAACTTTAAGATTCCATTATTAATAGGTGGGGCTACCACGTCAAAAGCTCATACAGCAGTTAAGATTGATCCGCAATATAAAAACGCTGTAGTGCATGTTAATGATGCATCAAGAGCAGTAACGGTTGTAGGTGATTTGTTAAACAAAAGAAGCAATCAGAAATATATAGGTGATCTCAAAGAAGATTACGAGAAATTTAGAGAAGGGTTCTTAAAAAGAACAAAACAAAAAGAATATCTGAGTATTAAAGAGGCTAGAAAGAACAAATATTTGATTGATTGGCAAGCCTCTGAAATTATAACACCAAATCAATTAGGAGTTCAGGTTATAGAAGATTTTGATTTAAGAAAACTAGAACCGTATATCGATTGGTCACCATTTTTTAGATCCTGGGATCTACATGGTAAATACCCTGCTATTTTAAATGATGCCGTAGTTGGTGAACAAGCTACATCTTTATTTAAAGATGCGCGAGAATTATTAGAAAGAGTATTTGATGAAAAATTATTAGGAGCCAAAGCTATTTATGGATTGTTCGAGGCTAATACCATAAATGATGATGATATTGAGGTGTCTTCAGAAGAGGGGACTTTTATATTCAGAACACTACGCCAGCAATTAAAAAAATATGCAGGTAAGCCCAATTTTGCTTTGTCTGATTTTGTCGCCCCAAAAGAAAGCGGAATTCAAGATTATATGGGATGTTTTTGTGTTACAACAGGTTTTGGAACTAAGGAACTTGCTGAAGCTTTCGAAGCGGATCATGATGACTATAATTCTATTATGATTAAGGCATTAGCAGATCGTTTAGCCGAAGCTTTTGCAGAATATTTGCATAAAAAAGTACGTAAAGAAGATTGGGGATATGCTAATGATGAATCATTAACCAATGAAGAATTAATAAAAGAAGCATATAAAGGTATTCGACCTGCACCAGGATATCCAGCTTGCCCAGATCACCTCGAAAAGATAACAATTTGGGAGTTACTTCGGGTTAAAGAACAAATCGGAGTAGAATTAACAGAAAGCCTCGCTATGTGGCCTGCAGCATCTGTATCCGGATATTATTTTGCCAATTCTGAAGCTCGATACTTTGGATTAGGAAAAGTAAAAGAAGATCAGGTAAAAGATTTTGCCAAACGTAAAGATGTAGATCTTGAGTATGCTAAGAAATGGTTGGGCCCTAATATAGAAATATAAACCTATTATAAGATGAATATTTTATAACAATAGATATGATAATTTCCAATACTATAATAGAAAGAAACATGATAAAGTTAATATTCACCATTATCAACATAAAAACCATCTTAATGGTGAAGGTAAAATAATATATGTGTATTGATAAATACTATATGATGAATATAAATTCTATTATGGTGATATCAAATTCTATAATGGTGATGATTAAAAAAGCTGCGGGGATTAGTGTTTATAATGTTTTAAGTGAACAATCCTTTGGATAATACCTGTAAATAAAAACAAATTACTGGCTATAATGGCTAGATTGCTTAATCAAGATGTAACCTGTAACATCTAAAATAAAAAGATCAAATTTTTGTATACACAGGAACTATAGAAATAAACAGTTAATGAAAGTAACAGATCACATAAAAAAAGCCAAAGAAAAAACATTGTTTTCTTTTGAATTAATACCACCTCAAAAAGGAAGAAGCATACAAGAATTATATGATAATATTGATCCATTAATGGAGTTTAACCCCCCTTTTATTGATGTAACTACATCTCGAGAGGAATTTATTTATATCGATAGAGAAGGGTTGTTAGATAAAAAACTAACCCGTATGCGACCAGGTACTGTAGGTATTTGTGCTTCGATTACTCATAAATACAATGTAGATACAATACCTCATGTGTTGTGCGGTGGGTTTACCAAAGAAGAAACAGAATACTTATTGGTAGATTGTCATTATTTGGGAATCGAAAATGTAATGGCTTTACGTGGTGATGCAATGAAAGAGGAAAAATATTTTACTCCTACCAAAGGAGGGCATAGCTATGCTAATGAATTGGTAGAACAAATATTGAATATGAATAAAGGAAAATTTCTTCATGAAGTGATTGAAACAGACAATAAATCTGATTTTTGTATAGGGGTTGCCGGCTACCCGGAAAAACATATGGAAGCACCTTCTGTAGATTCTGATATTAGAAGATTAAAAGACAAAGTAGATGCGGGAGCAGACTATGTAGTGACCCAAATGTTTTTTGATAATAAAAGATATTTTGATTTCGTAAAAAAAGCTAGAGAAGCAGGAATTAATGTACCTATTATCCCAGGGATTAAACCCGTAGCGGTAAAAAGACATTTACAATTATTACCCCAAGTCTTTAAATTAGATATGCCTGATGAATTGGTGAGAGCAGTAGAGAAATGTAAAACCAATAAAGAAGTTAGGGAGGTAGGGATCGAATTCGCAATACAACAATCTAAAGAACTGATGGAGTTTGGAGTTCCTGTATTGCACTATTATTCTATGGGTAAATCTGATAATATTAGAAAGATTGCCGAAGGAGTCTTTTAAAAAACATTCTTCCCTAAAAAGTAAGAGAACGGTAATTATTGCCGTTTTCAAGGAGCTTTTGATATATATTTAAATAGATCTACCTAAGTTCAGATTTGAGCAAGAATCTAGGGTCTTTATAAGATTTGCTATAGATTTATTGCCTTTTGAAGTAATGTTATTAACCTTGTTAGATGCTTTATTTTTAACTATTTAACTGGTTGAAGCGATGTTAAAGTAAAACCAAGTCTATCAGTGTTTGGAAACTTCGAAGGTCTATCATACTTTTGCCAGATGATAAAAAGGATTTATGTACTCATCTTTATCGTTCATTTTGGCATGTATGCTCAGACAGAATCGAAAATACATTATACGCTGGATGTCAATAACTTTTATGGCACGATACTGAAACATAATCCCGATATCTCGCATTTAATTACGGGTCATCCATATGGTATGATTCTTTCCCTTCAGCGCAAAACATTTGGAGATGAAAAATGGCAGCGATTGTATAATTATCCCGATTATGGTGTTTCCTTTTTATATCAAGATATGGATAATGAGTTTTTAGGAACACATTTAGGACTATTTGTTCATTATAATTTTTATTTCTTAAAACGATACCTAAATCTAAGAATAGGCCAAGGAATAGGATATAGTACAAATCCTTATGATGAAGATGATAATTATAGAAATATAGCCCACGGGACACATTTATCCAGCGGAACATATGTTTTATTACAAGCTAAAAAAGAAAACTTTTTTAAAGGTTTTGGATTGCAAGCAGGCTTGGGGGTCGTTCATTATTCTAATGGAAATTCTAAAGCACCAAACAAAAGTACAAATACGTTATTTATTAATGCAGGAGTAACCTATGCATTAGACCAGAAAACCCCAGAATATATAGAGAAAGAAGAAGGAGCACTTAAAGGAGGAGAACCAATTAGTTACGGTTTTATTTTTAGAAGTGGAGTTAATGAAAGTGATGTAGTAGGATCAGGACGGTTTCCTTTTTATACATTTGGAGGTTTTGTTGATAAAAGGTTGAATCAAAAAAGCGCCATTCAGTTAGGAGCAGAAGTGTTTTTTTCTAAAGCTTTAGAGCGTTATATAAATTTTAGGGCAACAGGAGGGTTTAATGACGGAACTACCGGCGACGAAGATGCTAAACGAGTAGGGATGTTCCTGGGGCACGAATTAAGGGTAAATAGAATTTCTGTACTTACACAAGTAGGATATTATGTATATTACCCTTACGACTTTGAAGGCCAAACGTATCTTAGGGCAGGAGTTCAATATTATTTTACTAAAAACATATTTGGCTCATTAACCGTTAGATCTCATGCTGCCAAAGCCGAGGCTATGGAGTTTTCGATAGGATATAGATTATAAAAGTATTACTATAAAATGAGCCATAACAATTGTGTGGGTGCCAACCGGGATGTTAAATGTTGAATTCCACCTGACAATTAAAAAAACAATAAAAAAGAACAGATGAATCTTAATATAAGTTTAAAAAGACAAAACGTTGGGCTTAATATGTCGAAGTCTTTTTTAAAACATATAGCGGTAATATGTATTGGGATATGGGTAGTGTTATTTTTGTTTGGTTGTGATTCTGAAAATGCATCAGATTGTTTTCAAAGAACAGGAACAATAGTTAGAAAAGAAATTGAAGTTGCTGATTTTACACGCATTTTGGTGAATCCAAATGTAGAATTAATTATAAAAGAAGGAGCTACTACTTCGGTAATTATTGAAACAGGAGATAATTTGCTAAACGAAGTCTCGGCAATAGTTGAAGATGATCGTTTAATACTTAGTAATACCAATGATTGTGCATTCTTTAGGGATTTTAATAAAACTAAGGTTTTTGTTACTGCCCCTAACCTCACAGAAATAAGGAGCGGAACACAATTCGATATCTCATCCGATGGGATATTAAACTATACTTCTTTAACATTATTATCCGAGGATTTTGGTGAAAATACAGAAACAACAACAGGAACATTCAATTTGAGCGTCGATTGTGAAACAATGGGTATAATTGGAAATAATATTACTTCATTTTTCATAACCGGAACAGTACAAACATTAGATATTAATTTTGCTTCGGGAACCGGAAGATTTGAAGGAAACAATTTAGTAGCCGAGAATGTTCTGGTTTTTCATAGAGGAACTAATAAAATTATAGTAAACCCTCAACAATCAATTACAGGAGAGATACGAAGTACAGGAGATGTAATTTCGGTAAACAGACCTTCAATTGTCGAAGTAGAAGCCTTTTTTACAGGAAAACTTATATTTCAATAATACCAGTTCTAATTTAAAAATACTCAAATAAAAAGCAGTCATTTTTTGATTGGGCGAAAAAAGAAAAATCAAGCATAGCCCTAGCTACGGTTTAGTTTTATTTTGAAGCATAAATGAAAAAGGGCAAATTTTAGTGGGTAAATTTAAGTCGGAAATGGTATAAGTATTCAATACGCTTTTGTTAGTATTGATAAATAGAATATTTGTATTTTCTATACTTGCTTTTGAATTTCTTTTTCATCTATAGTATCGTTTCAATTTCGAACTGATTTCAATAAAATTTGCCTAAAAACCAGTAAGGAAATACCATAAAAAGTTTGCGGAATTTAAATCTTTTTAATAGAAATTAATGCCTAACTTTATAAGACACCAGGATTTTATTCCAAATTTTATATTTAAAAATGATTCAAAATCAGTTTGATAAGACCCAAGATGTTGAGAATGTAGAAGAAAATTATCTTAAAGAGGAACTGTATGCTCTTATTAAGAAAGACGATTATATTTTTGATTTTATACAAAAATCGAGCTTGGATGGCCTTTGGTTTTGGGATTTAGATAACCCCGAAAACGAATGGATGAATTCTAAGTTTTGGACCACTTTGGGATATGATCCTAACAAGATGCCTCACAGTGCTTCTGCATGGCAGGATATAATTAATAAAGAAGACCTAGAAGTAGTATTTTTTAATTTTACAAAACATTGTAAAGATCCTTCACACCCTTATGATCAAATTGTAAGATATAAACATAAACTTGGACATACTGTATGGATTCACTGCAGAGGATTGGCAATACGCGATAGCAAAGGAAAACCGGTGCGAATGTTGGGTGCTCATACCGATATTACTAAATTAAAAAAAGTAGAAATACAACTAAAAAGACAGGTAGATCGCTATCAGCATATTATTGATGGTACACATTTGGGGACTTGGGAATGGAATGTGAAAACAGGAGAAACCATATTCAATGAGAGATGGGCTAATATAGTGGGATATACCCTCTTAGAGTTAGAACCAGTTTCTATCAATACATGGATAGAAGCTTCACATCCCGAAGATTTGAAGAAATCTAATCAACTGTTACAAGATCACTTTTCTGGAAAAATGCCTTTTTATGAATGTGAAGCTCGAATGAAACATAAAAATGGAGAGTGGATATGGGTTCTGGACCGTGGAAAAGTAGTGAGTTGGGACTCAGAAGGAAACCCAGAGTGGATGATTGGTTCACATCAAGAAATTACTAAGAGTAAGAAGGATTTAGAAAAAAATAAATTATTTATACAACAAGCCCCAAGTGCTATAGCAATGTTCGATACTAATATGTGCTACTTGGCGGTTTCTCAAAAATGGTATGAAGATTATAATATTAGTGATGATACTATTATAGGTAAATCTCATTATGATGTTTTTCCCGAAATAGGAGAAAAATGGAAAGATGATTATAAAAGATGCCTTAATGGAGAAGTATTAAAAAGTGAAGAAGATTGTTTTGAACGGTTAGATGGATCTGTACAGTGGCTTACCTGGGAATTAAGACCATGGTTTACCGACGAAGATAAAATAGGAGGTGTCTTAATGCATACCGCTGATATCACTAGAACCAAAAAGGCAGAAATAGGCCTACGTATTAGTGAAGAAATGTTTAGAAGAAATTTTGAGAATGCTGCCATAGGAATGGTCATGCTAGATCAAAAAGGTCATTTTACAAAAGTAAACTATAAACTCTGTGAGATTCTTGGGTATTCTAATAAAGAATTAACAAAACTAGCTTTTAAAGATATTCTTCATCCAGATGATTTAGCAATCAGTGATACGTTATTTCAAAAACTTTTTAGGGGAGAAATTTTGTATAATAATATGGAAGAAAGATGCTTTCATAAGGATGGTCATATTGTATATATCAATCTTTCGGTTTCTGTTATTAAAGGAGAAAGCAATAAACCTACCTATTTTATTGCTCAAATTGCAGATATAAGCCATAAAATTATTGCCAGGCAAAAACTGCAGAATACCGTTGGTGAACTAAAAAGTATAATCGATGATATAACTCAGGTAAGTATAATTGGTACAGATAAGAATGGCTTGATCACTACATTCAATAAAGGAGCAGAAAACCTGTTAGGGTATACCAAAGAGGAAATAATATTAAAAAAATCACTCTTACTATTACACCAAAAAGAAGAAATAGAAAAAAGAGGGAAAGAATTATCGTTATTGCTAAATCGAGAGATTAAAGGCTTTGAGGTTTTTACCACATTGCTAGAGAGTCAAGAATATGATGTAAAAGAGTGGACTCACGTAAGAAAAGATGGAGCTTGTTTTCCTGTCCAGGTTACATTGTCTCCCATAAAAAACGAAGGAGTGATTAGTGGATATCTTGGGGTAGCAACTGATATTAGTGAAATTAAAAAAGTAGAACAGGATTTAAAATCATGGTTAACGGTTGCAGAAGATCAAAATAAAAGACTGCGTAATTTTGCACATATAGTTTCGCATAATCTAAAATCACATTCTGGAAATTTTCAAATGTTGCTAGACTTGTTTATTCAGGAAAATCCAGAGATTGAGGATAATGAAATCATTCAACTTTTTAAAACAGCATCCGAGAACCTTACCGAAACCATAGTGCATTTAAATGAAGTAGTCTTAATGAATACTTCTGTTGATGAGAATTTAATCGGGTTGAATTTATATGAAGCAATTAATAAAGTGACCGAAAGCGTTTCTGCTATTGCAAAAGAGACTATGGTAGCTATAAATAATAAAACACAACCAGACATCAATATTTTGGGAATCCCAGCATATTTAGATAGTATTTTACTCAATTTTATAACTAATGGAATAAAATATAGTTCTGATCAAAGAGATAGCTATATCGATTTAAGTACTACAATAGAAGGCGATTTTGTGGTTTTGAATATCAAGGATAATGGATTGGGTATTGATCTAAAAAAACATAAAGCCAAACTGTTTGGAATGTATAAGACTTTTCATAATAATAAGGAAGCTAGAGGTATAGGACTGTTTATTACCAAGAACCAGGTAGAAGCCATGGGAGGTAAAATTGAAGTAGAAAGTACAGTAAATAAAGGAACAACTTTTAAAATTTATATGAAACATGAAAAAAATTGATATAGCTTGTATTATTGATGATGATCCAATTTTTGTATTTGGTGTTAAAAAAATAATGGAACTTGTTGATTTTTGCAATGGTTTTATGGTCTTCCGAAATGGAGAAGAAGCATTAAATAATCTAAAAGCGATTATTTTGGCAAAAGAGAAACTCCCAGATGTTATTTTGTTAGATTTAAATATGCCAGTGCTTGATGGGATACAGTTTTTGGAAGAATTCGTAAAAGTGCCATGCAAAAAGAAAATAATTATTTATGTCGTTTCTTCGTCTGTTGATCCAGAAGATATTATAAGAGCTAAATCTTTTGAAAGTGTAAGCGATTATATCGTTAAGCCTATTTCTGTAGAAAAACTCAAAGAGATTTTAAATGATTTAGAACAGGCAAATCATTGGTAATAAATTGAAATAGAAACTAGCTTATGAAGGGTTAGTGAGTTCTCTAAACAAACTCTCCAGGTTTTTATTTTTTCGGGATAGTTGTAATATTTTCAACTTATTATCATGGGCAAAGTCAAAAACCACTGGGCGCATATCTGTTTTGGTGTCAAAAGTGATTTGATAGATAAACCCATGAATATTTTTTACATCATTTACATTCGGCAGTTTTTGTAAAAAAGCTTCTTCTATACGATAATCAAATTCTACCTCGATGACCTGCTCGGTCTCATCGGCTATTTCATCCAGATATTTGTCCGTAACAATTTCTCCTTTATTAATAATAATGACCCGATCACACATCGCTTCTACCTCTTGCATTATGTGAGTCGATAAAAAAACTGTTTTCTCTTTACCAATTGTTTTTATCAATTCTCTAATCTCTACTAGTTGATTAGGATCTAGACCAGTTGTAGGTTCATCCAGTATTAAAACTTGAGGGTCATGAAGTAATGCACATGCCAAACCAACCCGTTGGCGATACCCTTTAGAAAGTTGTCCGACTTTTTTATTAGCCTCGGGAGTTAACCCCGTTAATTTGATTACTTCTTCAATTCTGGATTTTGAGATTTTATATACTTGGGCATTAAATCCTAAATACTCTCGTACATACATTTCCAGATACAAGGGGTTATGTTCAGGAAGGTATCCTATACTTTTTTGTACATCTATGGGTTGGGAGTGTATGTCAAAATTATTAACAATGGCAGAACCTTCAGAAGGATCAAGATAAGTGGTTAGAATTTTAATCATAGTCGATTTACCTGCTCCATTAGGGCCTAGAAAACCAACAACCTCACCTTGTTTTATTTCAAAAGAAATAGCATTAAGTGCATTTTGATCATTATAAAATTTAGAAATATTAGATACCGAAATAGACATATAGAATGAGTATGAGGTCTGTTTATATCCAAAAATACATAATTCATATATGTATTGTGTGAGAAACTAGGAAAAAATATTTAATGTAAATTTTCTTTATCCATTATTTGCGTTAAATTAATTGAAGACCAAGTGTTATTTTTTTGACCAATCATTTTCTATCCAGAAGAGACCCGTAATAAAAATGAATAAACCTAAAAACGCAGGAAATAGATGAGAAAAATTTAAATACCCGATAGCAAAATGAACTAAAATAGCAGAAGAATAGCCTATGGTTATTGCAATTGCCAAAGTTTCCCATAAGATTTTTGAAGGTTTAGCATACCAGATTATAAAATAT
>JAUIBW010000028.1 GCA_030427585.1 Bacteroidia bacterium | reverse complement strand
GTCTGTAGTAAGCACTTTACTAATTCTGTTGTTTTCTTTCATGGGTTTGTTGTTTGTATTTTGTTGATGGTTGTTCGTTTTTTGTTGTCCGGTGTTTGATGACCGATGTTTGATGTCTGATGTTTGTTGTCCGAAGTCCGATGTCTGATGTCTGATGTCTGATGCTCGATGTCCGATGTCTGATGTTTGATGCTCGATGTCCGATGTCTGATGTTTGTTGTTCGAAGTCCGATGCTCGATGCTCGATGTCCGAGGTGTTGACTTCCGACTTTTCACTTTTACATTTTTTATTTAGTATTGAGATATTAGTATTGAGTATTGAGATCAACGTTTTCCACTTTTTCATTTTTCATTTTTCATTTTTCGGTTTTACATTTATCATTTGGTATTGAGGTATTAGTATTGAGTATTGAGATCAACGTTTATCATTTTTCATTTTTCATTTATCATTTTTCATTTATCATTTTTCATTTATCATTTTTCATTTTTACATTTTTTATTTAGTATTGAGATATTAGTATTGAGTATTGAGATCAACGTTTTCCACTTTTTCATTTTTCATTTATCATTTTTCATTTATCATTTATCATTTTTCATTTTACAGACTCCTGACACCCGACCGTTTTCACTTTTCACTTTTTATTCTTCACTTTTTCTAGCTCACAAAAGGGTCTAGTTTTCTATATTTTTGATGTCTTGGATAAAACCCAAATGTAAACCCTACCGCTTCTGCATAGACAAAACTCTGTGTGGTAATATCATATTCTATAGGGGCATTTAAGGATTTCATGGTATTAATCACCCGATACAATTTGGTTTTCGAGATTCTTAACCGATAGGCAAGATCATCTGGTGACCCTGTGGCTTGCAGGCGAATAAGTTGATCAACCCGTTCTATAAGTTCAATTTGTTTGATCATAATGTTCATAATGTGTTTTCCCTTTGTTTTTGTATTCCGTTGTTAGTTTTTTGTTGTCTGATGCTCGATGTCCGGTGTTTGTTGTTCGAAGTCCGATGCTCGATGTCCGAGGTTGACTCCCAACTTCCGACTCCTGACTTTTAAATTTTGTTGTTAGTTAATGGCTATTTGTTGTCCGACGTTTGATGTCCGAAGTCTGATGCCCGATGTTTTGATTTCTGACTCCTGACTCCCAGCTTCCGACACCTAACTCCTGACTCCCGACTCCTTTCACATTTCAATACTTCATAATTCGATATTCGTTATTCAATATTCTTCATTCAGTATTTTTTACTTTCCATTTTCCATTTAGTTCCAAAGTTTCAAAGAATCTAAGTTTTGATTGTAACTAACCTCGGACTCCTGACTTTTATAGTACCTAAGTGTCTGAATAGGTAAGTATCTGAGTTTTTGAGACAACTCCCGACTCCCAGCATCCGACACCCGACTTACGACTTCTCACTTTAGTATTCGATATTTATTTAGTTTCAAAGTTCAAACCTTAACTAACTTGATACTTCGGACATCAGACTTCTGACTTTTACATTTTACATTTATCATTTTACATTTATCATTTGGTATTGAGATATTAGTATTGAGTATTGAGATCAACGTTTTCCACTTTTACATTTATCATTTTTCATTTTTCATTTTACAGACTCCTGACACCCGACATCTGACTTCCAACTTTCATAATTCTTCATTCATCATTCGTAATTCTTCTTGTATTCTCTGTTCTATTTTGCTCATCATATAGTACATCATAATCACATCTCTGTCTATTATTTTTAATACGGGGTTAATATGTGTGAGTACCTTACATACGATCTCCTGGGGGGCTTTTGTTCTTGCCATTAATTTGCGGTGTACCAAAGCTTTTTGTGTACTACAGAGTTGGTCATAATGCATAAACATAAGTAGGTAAGTTTTAAGAAGGGCTATCGATAGGCTCTGGGGTATTGTACAAACCATTTTTGGGGTTAAGCAATAGTATATTACGGGCTTTATAAATCAATTGTATGGCATCTTCTATAGACGTTCCTTTACGGTATAGTTTATCAATCCAATGATACAATACCATCTCATAAGGGCTATGATGTGCCAGGTTGTACATAAAAATATCCATAGTAAGGTGTAACGTTTTTAAGATATCAGACATAAACTGATGTTTACTGTTATATGCTGAAGAATTCATGTTGGTTGTTTTTTGTTGAATCAAATATAGAGTGAGGAATTGCGTTAGTGCAAGAGGAGGTAATCCAAATTCACGAAAATCGATCAGTAAATTCGTGAATTTGGATTGCTGTTTTCTTTTACCAAAACTAAAACTATCAATCTCTTTTAGAATGTTTTATATTTATATTCGTTTAAGCATTATAGTTTTAAACTTTTTTCTAAAGAAAATGGTAAAATCGAGTATATTTAAAATACTTTTCTTTTTAGCCACTATGCTTTTAGTTTCACAAGAACAAAAAATATTAGATGATTTTAATTCAATAGTTAATAAGGATTTTACTTTTATTAAAAGAAAATATTTTGAGAGTAAACCAGATTCTATTTTATCAAAATTTTATGCTAATGCATATATATCAAAGAGCAAAATAGAGCTAAATTATGATGAACTTGCCAAAGGATATGAACTCATGTCTTACCTGTATAAAAATAAAATCGGTTTACAATACGCAGATAGTATTATAGAAATGGCTGAAAAACTTCCAAGAAAAGATTATCTAGCCACCGGATATTTGATCAAAGGAAATCAGTTTTATCTTCAAAGGAATTTTATAGCTTCTCTTGACAATTATTTAAAATCACATCAGCTTGCCAAGAAAGCTAATAATCAAGAACTAATACATTCTATAAATCATGTTATGGGTCTTTTAAAAATAAGGGCAGGTAATTATGATCAGGCTTTAGAATTATTTATAGAGAATTATAAATATTATTCCAAGCTGTATTCTAAAGAGAATTATGATTTAGAACCTTATTATTTATCGTCAATTTTTGCACTTTCTGATGCTTATCGAAGGGTAAAAAAAATAGACTCTACATCATTTTTCAACAGAATTGGATTTGTTAAATCGTCATATAATAATAATCTTAAATATAAAAATATATTTACCTTCAATGAAGGAATTAATCAGTACGCGAAGAAAAATTATACAGCGACAATAGATAGCTTGTCTAAAGCTCTTCCTTATTTAATTAAAACTAATAATAAGCCTCATCTGGAATATGTTAATTCATTTTTAGGTAAAGCGTATTATAAAATTGGAAATGAGGATATTGCTATTTACCATTTAAAACAAGTTGATGAAATATTTAATACAACTAACGATTTACATCCAGAACTAAGAGATAGTTATGAAATTCTTATAAGTCATTTTAAGAAAAAAGGAAACAAGGAAAAGCAATTATTATATATTGAAAAGCTATTAAAAGTTGATAGTGTACTCTTAAAAAATTATAAATACCTGTGGGGAGAAATTAATAAAAATTATGATACATCTAATCTGATAGATGAAAAAGAATTAATTATTAAAAACTTAAAAAACGAAAACAACTTATCATCTAGACTAATATTAATTTTGACACTCTTAAGCCTAACAGCCATTATTTTTTGGGTTTTAAATTCTAGAAAGAAAAAGATTTATAAACAAAGGTTTAAAGAGTTGATAAGTTCTAATATAAATCAAAATAAAGAAAACAAGCAAGATAATTTAATTGCAATTGATCCCAAATCAATTGGTTTTTCAGATGAAATTGTAAATAATTTATTAAAATCGTTAGCTGATTTTGAAAAATCTAATGATTTTACAAAATCAAATATTACAATATCGCGTTTGGCAGAAAAATTTAATACGAATTCTAGGTATCTGTCCAAGGTTATTAACATGTACAAGAAGAAAAATTTCAATAACTATATAAATGATTTAAGGATAAATTTTGTTATTGAAAGACTTAAGAACGACAAATTATTTAGAAATTATACTATTAAGGCTATTTCAGATGAAGTTGGGTTCGGAAAGGCAGAATCTTTCTCTAAAGCATTTTATAAAAAAACAGGAATTTATCCTTCTTTTTTTATAAAGCAATTGAATAAATAATCGTTCTGTTAATACTCCAAATTCATGAAAACGGACTAAAACAAAAATAATTCTATTGCTAATTAGATCCTTCAGATACTAAAGAGTTTATAGAGTTTTCTAGGTTGTTAACCAAAACTAGTTCTCTTTCGGAAGATGAAAGAAAATATTGGCATCATAAGGATATTCTTGAGGATACAATTCCTGGTGTTAGTCTAGAAAAAGCATATAAAGAATTGGTAAACCAAAAAAGAGGAAGAAAAATAATAGTTGCTGTTATCGATACCAAGTTAGATATTCATCACGAAGATATTGCCGAAAAGATTTGGAAAAATCCTAAAGAAATACCAAATAATCAAATTGATGATGATAACAATGGATATATTGATGATATACATGGATGGAATTTTTTAGGAAACTCTTCTGGAGAAGATATTATATATTCTAATTTTGAATCTATACGAATCATCCGAAAATATGATCCTATATTCAATACAGAGTCTGAAGAAAACTTTGAAAAGAAATATAGGGAGCAGTACGTATTATATAAAAAAGCCAAAACATTAAGAGAATCAGAGCTTAAACAAGTGGAAAGAGATAAAAAGTATGGTAATTTCCTTTTTAAAACTTATCCAAAATCAAAACAAGCATTACTGAAATTCTTCCCAAATGAAAACTATACTATTTCGCAATTAGACAGTTTATATAGCATTTATAAAAAAGATTCTATAATAGGCCCTCTTATCTATTATATGGCGGACTACAAGAAATATAAACTTAGCCCTAAATGGATTAATAATTATCAGAAATCTGTAGAATCCCGATTAATGACATCTTTAAATTTTGACTATAATGAACGTACCATAATTGGAGATAATCCAGATGATTTAGGAGATATAAAATACGGCAATAATAAAGTGTGGAATGATAGTCTACCTTTTCAACACGCCATTAAAGTGGCAGGAGTTCTTGCTGCAGATTCTAAAAACAATAAAGGAACTAAAGGAGTTTTTGATGATATTAAAATAATGTCTTTATGTGTTGCATCGTCAGGAGGAGATGAACATGATAAAGATATTTCATTAGCAATACGATATGCTGTAGATAATGGAGCAAAAATAATAAATATGAGTTTTGGAAAACCCATTTCGATGAATAAAAAATGGGTAGATGAAGCAATACAGTATGCGGATTCAAATGGTGTGTTAATTGTAAGTTCAGCAGGAAATGAAAATAAAGAACTAAACCCTGAAAATTCGCACTATCCTAATGATTATAGTAATAGTGGTGAAGAGATATCAAATAATATGATTGTTGTAGGTTCAATATCAAAAACAGTAGATAAAAATTTTAAATCCAACTTCAGTAATTACGGTAAAGAGCAAGTAGATATTTATGCTCCAGGACATGAAATATATACTACCGTTTATAACAATGAATATGGGTTTATTAGCGGAACATCTTTAGCAGCCCCTATTGTTTCTGGTGTTGCTGCTTTAATCAAATCGTATTATCCAGACTTAAGTGCAGCACAGGTAAAAGAAATACTTATGAAATCTGGCGTTTCATATAATATCGATGTAGAGATTAAACAAAAAGACGGTACTAAAAAGTTAGTTCCTTTTTCTGAGCTCTCAAAATCTGGCTCAGTAGTCAATGCATATAATGCTTTATTATTGGCAGAGCAGGTGTCTAAGAGTAAGAACTGAATTAATAAGTGAATAGTTAATTTTTTTGCAGTAAATTCTAAGTAAACTGGTATAACATAAAAAAATGGTGCAGTTTATAATGCACCATTTTTGTGTTTACTCCAAGTCCTCCCTTTGACTTTACAATTTTGACATCATAAACTTACGGTAAAACCGTAAGTTATACAAGTTAAATTTATCATTTTTTTTAAGAATAGTAGTATCCCTAATTAAAAGCTGATTAACATAACCTATACTATACAGGCTTTTAGGGCAATATAACAAGTGTTGCCACCAGGGCATATTTCGATACCCAAAAAGATAAAATTATCTTGATTGTGATTTTTTTAATTTGTACATTTCATTGTAACAAATGGTTCTTGTTTCAGTCTTCCTTTTGTTGGATGTATCAGGCAACTTTATACGCTAACATAGCGTCTTATATATGAACTGATCTTGACTTTTTGTTTTTAACCGAAAATGAGTTGAAATTTGACCAGATGAGGCACTTTTTGAAAGCCATAGCACTTGTGCTGAGCTATGCCGAAGTAGCGCTACGGGTAAGAAAAGTAACGAAATATGGGTGAATTTCAGCCATTTTTTTAGGAAATAGAAAAAGTCAAGATGAGTTCTATAAGAACTTTATTGATCTAAATATCAAACTATGCACTATAATCAGGTAGTATCAGCTTTATTTCTATGCTTATCCATAGGGACTATGGTAACCGCTCAAACCATTACTTCTAAGGTAGTCGATAAAAAAACTAACGAACCCGTCCCATATGCAACTATACAATTATCAGAAAACCAGGGAGTGATTACCAATGAAGAAGGAAGGTTTAGCCTAAATCTAAACGGTGATCTTGCCAAAATTGATTCTATATACATCTCTTCTATGGGGTATGAAAAAGTAGGTGTGTCAGTAAAGAATGTAACCGATAGTATCATTTATATCCAGCCCAAAGCTATAGAGTTAAAAGGTGTTTTTATTTCAAATAAAAATCTAACCGTAGACGAAATTATTGATAATGTTAAGGAACGGGTAGATCAAAATTATAATTTTGGGTTATCCAAAAGGCGACTTTTTTTTAGAGAATCTGAGTTTAATACCGTAAAAAAGTTCGATGTCAAGTTTAAAAAATCTACGATCAAAGAGCTTAATAAAAAATTGATCGATAGTGTAACCTCAATTCTCCCCAAAAGAGCAGAATATTATACCGAAATTTTATGTGATCTGTATGGTAATTTCGATAAGAGGAAACTTCATATTATAAAAGCCGCAGAACTCTATGACAAAAACAATAGAGTATCTATGGAGGCTGTGGCCGAACGTATGGAAACTATATTTAAGAAAAATGTAAAACCTAATTCTTACCTCAAAATAAAATCTGGTCTTTTTGGCACTAAGGTACAGGTAGATTCTCTGCTAGAAAATACAGAAGAAGCATCGGTTGTTAAAGATGAAATCGATAATCAAAAGAAAAAAGACGACAAGAGCGAATTTTTAAAACATCGAAAATCTGGGTTAGAAAGTTTAATGTCGAGTCTTTTCTTTAACGAAGATGTGATGTCTAATTTTTTGAACAAATCAGGCAGATATAATTTCGAACTTGTCGATTATACTTATATCGATGACAATAGTGTGTATATTATTAATTTTTCGCCAAAATGGAGAGCAGATTTTAAAGGTACATTATATGTTAATACTGAAGATTTTGCCATTGTTAGAGCCGATTACGAAAATGTAAAAAATCTTAAGAGTTTTAAACTCCTGGGAGTTATGTTTCAGGACAATTTATATCGTAATAAAGTGATTTTTTCTAAAGGACAAAACAACAAATACGACTTAAAATATCTTGAAATGCGTAGAGGAAATCGCTTTGGTTTTGACCGCCCTCTAAAGGTGATCGAGAAAAATAAACATGTAAAAGGAAGACGTAAGCAAAATGAGCTGTCTCTGGCACTCGATGTGATTATGGCAAATGTAAGTAAGTTCGAGATTGTTGTTTTTGACTCAAGCCCATTATCTGAAGCTGATTACAAGGCCAGCACCGAAAACAAGAGTATTAAGCCGCAATACTTATCCAGATACAATCCAGAATTCTGGAAAGGATACAACATCATAGAACCAAATTCTGCTATAAAACAATTTACAGTTGCTCCTGATACCGATACAGAAGCAGTACAGGAATAATACAATACTTCATGTCATTCTAACCCTTTAGATTTGAACAGTTTAAATTCCAGACCTCACAGGTCTTGGAGACCTGTGAGGTCTGATTAAAATAAATTATCTATTCAATTTTGCCATCTAATAGATTGATGACCCGAGAGCCATATGCCATATTTTTTTCTGAGTGAGTTACCTGTATAATGGTCACCCCATCTTTATTTAATTGTGTGAAAATTTCCATAATTTCTTCTCCTTGTTTAGAGTTAAGATTCCCGGTAGGTTCATCGGCAAGGATCAGTTTTGGACTGGCAATAAGTGCTCTGGCAACACCTACCAATTGTTGTTGCCCACCACTTAACTGAGACGGAAAAAGATCTTTCTTCCCTACAATATTAAAGCGATCCAACATATCAGCCACCAAAGATTTTCTTTCTGATGCACTGTGTTTTTTATATAATAATGGCATCTCAAGGTTTTCTTTTACGGTTAATTCATCAATTAGATGATATGCCTGAAATACAAATCCTATATATTGCTTATACAGATTAGCACGGTGTTTCTCTTTAAGTGAATGTACTTTTTCTTCCAGAAACGTATATTCTCCTTCATTAAAATCATCAAGCATCCCGATGATATTGAGCAAAGTAGATTTTCCTGAACCAGAAGGGCCCATAATTGAGATAAAATCCCCTTCATTCACCCAAAAATTAATGTCTTTTAGTAAAAACACCTTTTGTCCTCCTGAGTGTACCCATTTTGATATATTTTTTAGTTGTAATAACATGTTTTATTTTTTATGTTGTTTTTATGATATTTTATCTGGATTTAAAATAGATCTTCCGCTAGACCTCACAGGTATCTAAGACCTGTGAGGTTTTAAATAATTCTATTCTGCTCTTAAATTATGTACAGGATTTGTTGATGCTGCTTTAATGGTTTGAAAACTCACTGTTACTAATGTAACTACAAATGCACTTATCGCCGCCACTATAAATACCCAGCTATCTATTGGGGTTCTATACGCAAAATCTTTGAGCCATTCATCTACCAAAAAGTATGCGATAGGTGAAGCAAGAATAATAGAAATAAGAACCAGTTTTGTAAACTCTGAAGAGAACAAAAAAGCTAATTCTGATACCTTAGCGCCCAGTACTTTTCTAATACTTAATTCTTTGATACGTTGCTCTGCCGTAAAAGCAGCAAGGCCAAACAACCCAAGACATGCTATAAGCAATGCCATAACGGTAAATATACTAAGTATTACTCCCATTCTTTGTTCTGATACAAAAGTGTTTTCAAAATCCTGATCCATAAAACTATATTCAAACGGAACGGAAGGGTCTATTTGTGCGATATCATTTTTAACTTCATCAATCAATGTTTGAAGTTCGCCAGGGTTTTTAACCACTTCAGGATTAAGTTTCATCGAATAATAAGATAAACCTGCACCATAATCCCAAACCTTATCATTTTGATGATGAATGATAATCAATGGTGCTATTTCTTGTTGTACACTATTAATATTAAAATCTTTAACTACACCCATCACTTCAAACTCATCTTCGCTTCCAGAGGCTAAAGCTACAATTTTTCCTATAGGAGAATTTGTAGCATAAGTTTCAGGATTACCCCATCCCAGAGTCTTAACCGCTTTTTCATTTAATATTACTTTATATTTATCAGTGGGTCTTGATGAATCAAAATTTCTTCCTGCAACAAATTCTACTCCCAATACATCAAGGTAATCTTCTTCTGTTCTTACATTTCTAAGTTGAACCACCTGGTCATTACCTCCCAGTGTTTTATATCGATCTCCTGACCATATATTTGGTGGAAGCCCAAACGATTTTCCAACTTTTGAAAAAGCAGGATTTGATTCGAGTTTTGTCTTAAGTGTTTCAGTATCAAAACCAATTTGCTCGATATTATGAATTTGTAAAATATTATCTTTCTCAAATCCTAAGTCTAACGAAGAAGTATATGCCAATTGCTTTTGCACAAATAAAGTACAAATGACTAGGGCAATAGAAATAGTAAACTGAAAGACAACTAATCCATTTCTAATTCCTTTTCCTTTAAATTTTGTGCTCATTTTCCCTTTAAGAGTCTCTATAGGTTGAAACATCGAAAGGTAAAACGCAGGGTAACTTCCAGAAATTAAACCTAATCCCAATACAAATAATAGCACAATTGCCAGAAATATTGGGTTGCCTAAATATGGGATTAGTTCGATCTTTACATCTGCTACTGTACTAAATATACCCAAAGAAAGTTGTACGAATATCAAGGCAAAGACAGTACCTATCAAAACAAAGAGTGTAGATTCTATAACAAACTGTTTGATTAATGCTTTTCGTTTAGAACCTAAAACTTTCCTCACTCCTATTTCTTTTGCTCTCTTTGATGATCTTGCTGTAGAGAGGTTCATGAAATTAATACTGGATAATATAAGCACCAATATACCTATTGCCCCGAATACTTTAACAAACATTGGATTTCCAGTTGGTCCAAAGGAATGGATAGCAGGAGCTTCAGATAAGTATATTTCTCTAAGAGGTTGCAGGTATAATGTCCAGTCATGTCCTGCTGTAAATTCTTTAAATGTTTGATTAAAAATACGTTCTGTTGTAGGTGGCGCCCATTTTGGTGGGATAGCCTGAATTTTTTTGGTAAATGCTGCTATATCGGTTCCTTCTTTCACCAATCCATAGGTCGAAAATGCTGTCCAAATCCATTTCCAACCGTTTCTTTGCATCATTTCAGAATAACTTTTTAAGGAAACCAACATATCAAATTGAATATGTGATTTATAAGGAACATCGGCAAGTACTCCTTTTACTGTGTAGGTTTTCCATGAGTTATCATAATCTTTTACTTCTACTGTTTTTCCGATTGGGTTTTCTGTACCAAAATAACGTTCTGCCGTTTTTTGTGTCATCACCATACTCATAGGTTCACTAAGTGCTGTATTAGAATCACCTTGTAAAAATTTAAAAGAAAACACATCAAAAAAGTTTTCTTCGACAGCAAAATAGTGCTCTTCACTATATAAACTTGCCTCTTCGTTATGATTAGATCTTACAATCTGTGTACCTGTCCTTAAAAGTCTTGTTATTTCTTCAAATTCTGGGGCATCTTCCCGTAATGCGATAGCTACATTAGGCCCTGTATTAGAAGCTATTTCATTCCAATCATCCCAAATATTAGGTTGGTTAACCCTATAAATACGATCTGCCTTGTCATGAAAAGTATCATAGGTCATTTCACTATGAATATATAATCCAATAATAAAACATGTTCCTATACCAATACTAAGTCCAAGTATATTGAGAATAGTAAATTGTTTTTGTCGAAGAGCATTTCTCCACGCTATTTTGATATAGTTTTTGATCATCACTTTTGATTTATTCTGTTCTTAAACTTTTTATAGGATTCATCGATGCTGCCTTGAAGCTTTTCCAGCCTATAGTCATAAATGCAACTATTAGCGTTATACAACCTGCCAGAACAAATACCCACCACTGTATTTGTATACGGTAAGCAAAATCCTGAAGCCATGTATTCATAACATAAAATCCAAGAGGAAAGGCTATCAAAAAAGAAATACATACCAGTTTCATAAAATCAACTGTGAGCATAGTGATAATTTGAGGTATGGTAGACCCTAATACTTTACGAATTCCTATTTCCTTAAATCGTTGTTCTGCTGTAAAAGTTACCAGGCCAAATAATCCCAGACATGCCACAAAAATGGTAAGCAAAGCAAATATTCTAAGAATGGTTCCCATTTTTTGCTCTTTCAGATAGGTTTGATTATACAATTCGTCTAGCAAAGTATAGTTAAAGGGTTCATTTATTTCAAAACCGTTCCATATATGTTCTGCAGTGGCAATCAACCCTCTCATATCAGAAGTTTTTGCTCTTACGATAAGCCCCGAACTTGGTTCGTTAATCATAATTAGGGGGTCTATAGCTTGATGTAATGATTTGAAATGAAAATCTTTTACCACTCCGATCACCGAATATTGTCTTGTGCCTCCTTCATTATCGATAGACATCGTTACTGGCTGACCAATTGCATTATCCATAAATCCCAAAATCCTGGCAGACGTTTCGTTAATAATCAAATTTGTGGTCTCTGATCCTTCGTCTGTAGTAAAATTTCTTCCGGCAATCAATTCCATTCCCAATGTTGGGATATAGTGTTCATCGATATTGTATACAACGGTTCTTCTAATCGCATCAGAATCTTGACCTGGATAAATACTCGACATATGATTATGAGATGGCCCTGCGGGAATATGGCCAGACATTGTAATGTTGGATACTCTGGGGTCTTTAAATAACTGTTCTTTAAAAACTTCTTCATTGTTCTTTAACATCCATGAATCCCTTAATACCAGTATTTGATCTTTTTCATAACCTATATCCTTATTTTGAATAAAAGACATCTGTTGATCTACTACTATGGTTGACAGGATAAGGCTTACCGATATCGCAAATTGAAAAATTACCAATCCACTTCTTAACCCTTTACTATTGCCTGTATTAGTATATTTGTTTTTCAGCGCAGTTATAGGAGCAAATGATGAAAGGAAAAAAGCAGGATAACCTCCAGCCAGAAAACTAATAATGATTCCTAATATTAATAAGTACATGAGTATCTGAGGGTGAAGCATATAAGTTAGATCTAATGCTTTTACAGATAGGTCATTAAACAATGGTAACGAGATCATGACCAGAATTAAAGCCAAAACCATAGCTACCATAGTTGCAATAAAAGATTCTATCAAAAACTGTTTAATTAATTGGCTTTTTGGTGATCCCAATACCTTTTTCACTCCTACTTCTTTAGCTCTTTTTGATGCTGCAGCTGTAGAAAGATTCATAAAATTTATGCAGGCAATAATTAATATAAATATAGCTATTGCCCCAAAAATGTATACTGTTTTTATATCTCCACCAGGCTCAAGATTGGTTGCATCTGCAAAATCTGAATGCAAATGAATATCGGCTAAAGGTTGTAGAAATAATCCTATGTCATTTCCTTTTCCATTAAACTCTTCAAAAGTCATCCCCATAGATTTTTTTATCTGTGGTCCCATGTATTTATGAACGATTTTTGGTAATTTTTCTTCTACATTTCTATAATCCACACGCTCATCAAGAACAAGATAACTATGATAACCAGATTCTATCCATTTGTGTTCTTTTGCAGCTGCAAACCCTTCCATAGAACCAAAAGCATCAAAATGAAAGTGAGAATTTGCAGGGACTTCGTTAATCACTCCTGTAACCTTATAGCGTTGGTTCCATTCTTTAAACTCCAAAATTTTTCCCATAGGGTTTTCATTTCCAAAATACTTTGATGCTAATTTTTGAGTAATAACAATAGTATTAGGTTCTTGTAGAGCTATGGTAGGATCTCCTTTAATAAATGGTAATGTAAATACCTGAAAGAAATTAGGGTCTACATATGCAAATTTTTGATCTCTAAATATGTTGTTTTTATAAGTAATTTGTGGTGTTCCGTTTGATTTAATACGAGTGGCCTGTAAAACCTCTGGAAACTCTTCTTGCAATGTATATGCAACGGGACCTGGTGTAACAGCTTCTTTTATTAGTTCGCCATTCATCTTTCCTTTTAGCACTACCCGAACAATTTGATCTGCTTTTTTATAGTGGCGATCATAACTTAATTCGTCTACTACAAAAAGAAATATAACAAGTGCAGTAGCAATCCCTATTGCAAGACCCAGAATATTAATCGTAAACAAGCTTTTGTGTTTCAAAAGGGTTCTCCAAGCTACTTTGATATGGTTTTTTAACATAATGGTTGTTTCTTAATTGATTTAAAATCACATACTATTCATCTCTTAGCACATCCACAGGATTTCCATTGGCTGCCATAAAACTTTGCCAACTTACTGTAAGTAATGTAATACCAAGTGCTACTATACCTGCAAGTACAAATATCCACCAGCTAAGATTTGTTTTTAATGCAAAGTTTTCTAACCACGAATTCATGGTATACCAGGCTATAGGAATAGCAATTATAAAGGCAATCCCAACCCATTTGATAAAATCAATGTTTAGTAATTTCAGGATCTTAAAAATACTTGCTCCGTTTACTTTTCTAATTCCTATTTCTTTTTTGCGTTGTACGCAGGTATATGATGTTAACCCAAACAAGCCTAATACTGCGATAAAAATGGCAAGTATGGTAAATCCTCGAAATGCTGTATTAAACTGTCTGTCATCATTATACTGAGCATCAAATTTTTTATCAATAAATGTATACTCAAACGTACTCTGTGGAAATATTTGTTTCCATAAGTTTTCTATCTGAGTAATGGCCTGTGTATATTCTGATGCAGAAGCTACGGTGGGATCAAACTTGACTAATATATAATTATCGACACGACTATAGCGTATAATAATGGGTACCTCAGGTTTTTTTAATCCAAAATGATGGTAATTATTTACGATCCCTGTAATATTCCAATTTTCGTCCCAAAATTTGATAGTTTGCCCTATGGCTTCTGCCGGATTACTAAAAGGCATCATTTCTGCCATTTTTTCATTGATTACTATTTGCTTATTTTTTCCTCTGGTATTGGGTAAAAACGTACCTCCCGCAATAAACTTCATACCCATCATCTCAAAATATTTCGGGTTATTTACTTCGTAACCATACTGTATACTATGATCATTTTTTGTACCGTCGGGATAAGTAATTCCAATAGAAGAAGACAAATTTATATAATCATCTCCAGGAAATGTTTGAGTGGTCATTGCATGCGTAACATAGGGCAGTTTTTTGATCTCATCTTTCATACGTTCAAACTTTGTACTCAAAACACTATCCTTTTTAGTTAGCAATTCTCCAGAAAAAGCTACAATATTGTTTAATGAAGTTTCTAAAGGTTGGTTTTGCAAGTGATTAATCTGGCGTGTGATGACCATAGTGCCAATAATGAGCACAATAGTTGCTGCAAATTGTGTGATTATGAGCCCTTTTCTAATGTGTAAACCATTGGCAGAGGCTTTTATTTTTCCTTTTAAGGCTTTTGAAGGTGAATAGCTACTTAGTAAAAAAGCAGGGTATAAACTTGCTAATACTGTTCCCAATATTACCATAGTTATAACAGGTAATACTTGTTGTAAGATTTTTACATCTAATACCAGTTCACTACCGATAAATCTACTATACATTGATACTACAAAAGTACTTAGCAACAATGCCAATAAAATGCCTATAAGATTAAGAATTAAAGATTCTATAACAGATTGTATTACCAGTTGTCTTTTTTGTGCTCCTGCTACCTTGCGAATACCTACTTCTTTGGCACGTTCCAAAGATTTGGTAATAGAAAGGTTAATATAATTTAACCAGGATAAGATTAGTATCACAAAAGCTATAGCAGTTAGAAATTTTACTCGTATGGCACTTCCGTTGACTTCTGCTTCGTAGGGTTTATCAGAGTGTAAATGAATATCCTCTAGGGATTCGATATTATGGCGTTCATCAAAGTTATCATCAAAATCAGCAGTCATTATTTTTGCTTTCAATGCTTTTATGTCTACATTTTTATCAATTTTAAGGTAGGTGAAAAATTCATTTTGATTCCAATTGAGTTCTCTATGAAGCTTTCTAAATACTCCCCAAGTATTAATAGTAGCATATGAGATTAGAAAATTGGTTTTCATATGAGTAGTTTGAGGTATATTATCCATTATCCCCGTTACTCTAAGTATAGTTTTATTTCCACCTGCAAAAGCATGTATGGTTTTTCCGATAGGGTTCTCGTTTTCGAATAGTTTTAAAGCTAATTTTTGGGTCAAAACAATGGTATTGGGTTCTTGCAAAACACTGCTTTTATCCCCTTCCAGCAATGGGTATCCAAATACATCAAAATATGAGGGGTCTGCTACTGAACCATCTTTTTCTTTAAAAATTTGATCGTTGTAGGTAAATACCACTTTATCAAATTTATAAAGGCGTACTTGCTCCAATACTTCAGGAAATTTCTTTTTTATGGTTGGCCCTGTAAGATTATAAGTTTGTGCATCTCCCGGCACATACATATCCCCTTCTTTATAATCCATATATACGCGGTATACATCCTCTGATCCCTCAAAAGTATCATAGCTACGTTCGTAATTCACATACACCATGATCAAAATAAAAGAAGCAACTCCTATGGCTAATCCCAAAATATTAATAAAAGAATAGAGTTTATTCTTTAAAAGATATCTAATTGCTATTTTAAAATATAAGGTTTGCATAATATAGTGATATTTAAGCCTCACAGGTTTTAACCTGTGAGATCTACGATGTTTTTTTATTATTCTGTTCGCAAACTTTTTACCGGATTGGCAGTTGCCGCATTAAATGCCTGTACACATACAGTTAATATAGTAATACACAAAGTAATGGCACCTGCTAAGGCAAAAACCCACCAACTAATCGAAATTCTGTACGCAAAACCTTGTAACCAGTCTTCCATATAATAATATGCAAGAGGGGTAGCTATGAGTAATGCTATACCTACCAGTTGTACAAAATCTTTAGTAAGCATTTTGATCACATTCCCCACACTGGCACCTAGTACTTTTCGAATTCCTATTTCTTTTTTCTTCTGCTCTGCCATAAACGAAATCAGTCCAAATAAACCTAAACAACTAATTAAAATAGCCAGACAAGTAAATACAATTGATATTTGACTTAACCGTTTTTCTTCAACAAATAATTTCCCGACTTCTTTATCAACAAAAGTGTATACAAAGGGTGTACTAGGATTTATGGATGTCCAGCTACGATCAAGATTAGCTAACAAGGTTTTAAAATCTGTAGTTTCTGTTTTAACGATAAGCCATCCCGGTTCATTATCATTGAAAAGTAAGATAGGAGCTATTGATTCCTTTAGAGAAGCAAAATGATAATCGGCTACAACTCCTACAATCTCATATACCGAAGTTTGTCCTTCATACGTTTGTATCAATTTAGAAGTTAATGCGTTATCGATATTGATATCAAAGGCATCAATAGTAGCTTTATTAACGATAACCTGAGTGCTATCATTAGCACGTAAATCCCGACCAACAAGCAGAGGTGTTCCTACGGTTTTAAAATAATTATCACTAACACCGTTATATTTAACCAATGTTTGATTTGCAGGATTTTCTCCCGGAAGGTGTAATCCTAAATCATTCATTATATTTTCTGATGGGTAGTGATTACTCCCTGCAACATCGGTAACTCCTGATACTGTAGATATTTGAGATCGCAATGCATCAAATTTTCCTATCGCTTCTTCAGTTCCTAAACGAATTGCAATAAGGTTTTCTTTGTCAAACCCCATATCTTTGGTTTGTGAATATTCTACTTGCTTATTCACTATTATTACCGCAGCTATCAAGGCAATTGATACAATAAACTGGAAGACAACTAATGCCTTACGGAAATTCCCGCTACCAGTTGATACATTAATAGTGCCTTTAAGCACCTTAACTGGTTTGATGGCCGATAAAATCAAAGCAGGATATGCTCCAGCAAATAACCCACTACATATACTTAATACTAACAAAGGCATTAAAATTTTTATATCAAACAAAGCAGTATAATGTATATTTCCTTTGGTAAGTATATTCACAAATGGTAATACTAACGCTGTTAAAGGAATACTTATCACCAAAGCAAACAGGGATAGTACTATTGATTCTCCTAAAAATTGACGTATTAAAGATCCTCTATTTGCGCCAACCGCCTTTCTTACTCCAATTTCTTTGGCGCGTTTATTTGCCCGTGCCGTACTTAGATTAATGAAGTTAATACATGCCACTACCTGAATAAATAGAGCAAGAATAAGTAGTAAATATAAATATTGAATATTCGAGACGGTATCAATCTGATTAGAGATTCCCTTCGAATACAGGTGAATATCTTTAACTTTTTGCAATAATAATGCTTTATCAAAGCCTACTTCCGCCAAATTTTGCGCCCCACGATTTTGCAAAAATATGGGTAATTTTTGTTGCAGTTCATTCTCATTAGACCCAGGAAGCAATTTTACATAGCTATGTACAAAATTCTGGGTTGCAAAATTTTGTTCATTTCTTACAAACTCCCCTAACCCAGGAGAATTCATACTTAAAATATAATTTGGATTAAGATGAGATTTTGTGATATTATCCTCAAAAACCCCTGTAATGGTTAAGATTAATTGATCCTCACCACTACCTAAAACCAGGTTTTTATGCAAAGCTTGCCCTTCTCCAAATAATTTTTTGGCTAATGTAGAAGAAAGGACAACAGTATTAGGATTTACTAGTGCACCAGAAGCATTACCTTCTTTAAAAGAATAACTAAATAGATTAAAAAAAGTTGGGTCTGCTAAATAACCACGAGATTCATAATAGCTTTCTTTACTATCCTGAACTCGCAATAGTGCATCATTACCTTCGCCAAAGTATACAATACGACAAGCTTCTATGACTTCTGGAAAATCTTCTTTTAAAGCAAACGCTATTGGAGGTGAGCTTGTAGCAGAATTAAAATCAGCACCACCATTACCATTACCTGTAATTACAGTTCTTATTCTATAAAGAGATTCGGCATCTTCATGATGAGTATCATATCCCAATTGAGCAACCACATATACTATGATACTTAGACAACAAACGGTACCTACAGTAAGACCTAGTAGGTTTATACTTGTCTGAAGTTTATTTTTTGTAAGACTTCTCCAAGCTATTTTCAAATGATTTTTTAGCATAACTGTCGTTTTTTGATGATGATTTATTCGGTTCGCAAGCTTTTTATCGGATTGGTAATTGCTGCTTTAATGCTTTGATAACTCACGGTCAATATTGAAATCCCAACAGCGAGAAAAGCTGCCATAATCAATACCCACCAATTGATCTCTATTCGGTATGAAAAATCTTCTAACCACTTACTCATAGCAAACCATCCTAACGGTAGGGATATTAATATTGCTATCCCAACAAGTTTAAGAAAATCAATAGTAAGTCTATACGTAATCTGACTTACACTAGCTCCCATCACTTTTCTAATCCCTATTTCTTTGGTTCGTTTTTCTGCATTAAATGCAGCCAGACCAAATAGGCCAAGGCAAGCGATTAGGATGGATAGAACGGTAAATATGATAATAATTCGACCCAATCGTTGTTCTGCCTGAAAGGTTGTATTGAAAGATTCATCCATGAAATAATAATCAAAAGGCTGACCTGGAGATATTCTATTCCAGATAGTTTCAATTTGCATTATAGTATTAGAGAAATCTCCTGTATTAAGTTTTACTGCCATTGATCCAGGACTATTGTTCAGTGAAAGACTCAACGCATTAATATCCCTTCTTAAAGATTCATAATGAAAATCCTTAACCACTCCTATTACGGTTCTAAATATAACTTCACCTCCTTCATAATCCGATGATAATCGCATCCCAAGTGCTTCTTTTGGTGTAACCCCTAAAACAGCTACAGCCGATTCATTAAGAATCATCGCCGTAGAATCTGTACTAAATTGTCGATTAAAATCACGTCCTGCAATAATTTCTAAATTTAGAGTTGATACATAATCAAAATCAACATCCCAATCACTCATATTGATTGCTTTTTCATGATCATCTTTTAACCCTTCTCTATAAAATGTACTATTACTTCGAAATGATGGTGTTGGTAAAAAACCACTTACCGAAGTACTTTTTACTTGAGCTAATTGCTGTACTTCTTTTTTAAAAGATGCTATTTGGTTTTCAGCCGCATACACATCATTTATAATTAAAACCTGATCTTTTGTAAATCCTAAATCCTTGTTTTGGATAAATTGTAATTGTTGAAAAACAACCAGAGTACTTATCATCAAAAAAACAGAAATAGCAAACTGAAAAACGACCAGAGAATTTCTGATTTTTCCTCCTCTTACACCATTTTCGGTTATACCTTTTAATACCTGGATAGGTTTAAATTTTGACATAAAGAATGCTGGATAACTCCCTGAAAAAAGGCTTAATATTATTACTGAAGCTAACAAGATCAACCAGAAAATAGGGCTTGCAAATGGTATAGAAATTTCTTTTCCAGCAAGTTCATTAAAAAAAGGAACTGAAATTGAAGCCAAGATAATAGCTAATATTAATGACATAAAAGAAATCACTCCAGATTCTATCAAAAACTGTTTGATAAGCTCAGATTTATTAGAACCTAACGTTTTACGAACTCCTACTTCTTTTGCTCTCTTGAGGGAGTGAGCAGTAGATAGGTTCATGAAATTAACACTTGCCAGAATAATCAAAAATAATGCGATAAAAGAAAGAATATAAACGTTTTGAATATCGCCATTTGTACTTAATTCTGGATACCTACTAGAATGTAGATGAATATCTGTTAAGGCTATGGTGCTAAAATTAAGGTAATTCCCTGAAGCCAAAAATTGCTCTTCTGTTATCCCTGGTGCATATTTCTGTACTCCAGGAATTACATAGTCTCTTAACGCAGATTCTAAAAAAATATCAAAATCTTTAATATCTGCGCCTGGTCTTAACTTAATAAAAGTTGGATAATTATGGTTTCCCCATTCGGTAGAGGCAGCATCTTCATTTCCGGCCATCGCAATAAAAACATTACGGTTTCTAATGAAAGAGTTCTTTGGCATATCATCTATCACACCCACTACTGTATATGTACCTCTATTATCTAATATCATATTTTGCCCCAAAGCCTGATTTATACCAAAATGTTTTTCTGCTGCGGTTTTGGTTAGGATCAAAGTATTAGGTTCTTTTAGAGCTGTCCTTGGATTTCCTACCAACAAATCAAGGCCAAACATTTCGAAAAAAGTGGTATCTACATAAGTAGCTCCTACCTCTTTTATGTTTAACTCGGTATTACTTTTTCTGATAAACACACTTCCTAAATTCCTAAATCGTGTAGCCAGTTCTATCTGTGGGTAATCTCTTTTCATGGCTTCGGCCATAGGAGCCGATACTTCTGCATACTCTTCGGCGTTTCCTCCAAATTTTACATCTACATTTATCCTATAGATACGATCAGCATCTGTAAACATTTTATTAAAACTTAATTCATCATAGATATATAATGAAATCAGTAATCCTCCTACCATACCAATAGCAAGACCAAATGTATTTAAGAAAGTAAAAAAAGGTTGCTTTTTAAGACTTCTCCAGGCTATTTTCAAATGATTTTTTAGCATAACTGTCGTTTTTTGATGATGATTTATTCGGTTCGCAAACTTTTTATTGGATTGGTTGTCGCAGCTTTAATAGCTTGATAGCTCACTGTTATAAGTGCTATTGCAAGAGCTAAAATTCCTGCTAAAACAAATGTCTGCCACGAGATGTTTACTCTATAGTCAAAATCCTCTAACCAATTATTCATAAAATACCAGGAAATGGGTACAGCTAAAACAATAGAAACTAAAACTAGTTTTATAAAATCTAATGAAAGAAGTGTGGTAATACTTCTAACTGATGCTCCTAAAACTTTACGAATTCCGATCTCTTTAATTCTGTTTTCTGCCATATAACTGGCAAGACCAAATAAACCTAAACAAGAAATGAAAATAGTGAGCAATGTAAACATACTTACAAGCCGACCTGTTCTTTTCTCACTATCAAATTTTCTAGCATATTCCTGATCGACAAATTGATATTCAAAGGGGTACTCGGGGTTATATTTCTTAAAAACAGCTTCTACCATGGCAAGACTTTCTGAGGTACTACTAGTTTTATTAAGTTTTATATGGATTACACCAAATCCAGCCTTAGTTCCTTCTATGACCATTGGTTCTATCTTTTGAAAAGGAGATTGTAATACAAAATCTTTTACAACCCCTACAATATGCCATTCTATTCCATTATCCTTAACAATCTGACCAATAGGTTCATCAAAATTCATGAGTGCAACTGCGGATTCATTAATAATCGCTGCGGTAGAATCCGTTGGGTATTTATCTAAATCAAAATCACGCCCAACAACAAGTTCAATTCCTAAAGTTTCCTGAATATTCTCATCTGCTGAGAACCTTTGAACAAGACTCTTATTTTCTTTATCTTTTCCCTTCCATTCAAAATCCCAGCTATTACTCCAACCCTCTGTTACTGGTGAACTGGTTCTTGTGATAGAAGTAACAGCATCGGATGCAAGAAGCTCTTCTTTTATAAGAGAATAATTTTTTTCTGTATCACCCTGTATTACCGAGTAAATCAGGTTGTTTTTTACATAACCCATTTGTCTGTCTTGAACTTTTTTAAGCTGTTGTGAAACAATAATACTAGAGGTAATTAGTATAATGGCAGCAGAAAACTGAAGAATTACCAAAATTTTTCTTGGTGTAACGGCTGTATTTGATTGTATAAAAGTCCCTTTTAATACAGAAGACGGCTTAAATCCAGAAAGAAACAGCGCAGGATAGCTACCTGCCAAAAGGCCTGTAAAACATATTATTCCTAAAGTCGATCCCCAGAACCAAATATTAGTTAAATCTAATGATAATGGCTTTTCTACTAATGTACTAAAGTTGGGTAATGCAATCAAAACTAATATAAAAGCTAATACTGCTGCAAGGAATGATATCAATACAGACTCTCCTAAAAACTGACTTACAAGTGTTAATCTTCTTGCCCCAACAACTTTACGTACCCCTACTTCTTTTGCTCGTTTTTCACTGCGTGCTGTACTCAGATTCATAAAGTTGATACAGGCTATTATCAAAATAATAATTGCTATGAAACCAAACATTCGAATTATATCGATTCTCCCCCCTATCTCTTCACCATTTTCGAAATTTGAATACAACCAGGAACGTGTAAATGGGTATAAATAAGTGACCATTTCCGGAGAATCTTTATCATATTTTTTTCTCAAATTTTTTATCTTTTTTGAGAATACGGTATAATCCACTCCTTTTTTAAGCATCACATAGGTAGCCACAGAATTGTTGCCCCAATATTTATCATCTGAGCCACGTTGTTTTAAATAAGCCCACGGCATTAAAAAATCAAATTCAAAGGCTGTATTTGAAGGTAAATCCTTTAAAATACCTGTGACCATAAAATTATCAGCATTATCTACCTTAACCGTTTTGCCTACTGCTTGCTCATTACCAAATACTTTTTTGGCAAAAGATTCGGTAATAATCACAGAATTAACATCATCCAAAACGGTTTCTATACTACCCTCTAATAATGGAAAATTAAATATCTTTAAAAAATCAGGATCAACAATTTTACCTGTACCGTTTATTCTTTTATCATCTTTTGCAAATAAGAATTCAGAACCCCAATTTACTCTTGTAATATGTTCTACTTCGGGATAATCTTTTTCTATGACAGATGCCATAATTTTAGGTGTAGAATCCCAAGTCCATATTTCACCATCTACAGGGTATTGATTATACACCTGATAAGTACGGTCTTTATTATTATGAAATTGATCAATACCCATTTCAAAATTAATCCAGATTACAATGAGTGCGGTAACAGCCAAACCAATGGATAGTCCAACAATATTCAATACTGAGAAACTCTTATTTCTGAGTAAATTTCGCCAAGCGATTTTTAGATAGTTTTTTAACATGATTCTCGTTTTAACTATACATTTATTATTCTGTTCTTAAACTTTTGATTGGGTTTGTTCTAGCTGCTTTAATGGCATGAAAACTAACTGTTAGCAATGCTATTGTTAAAGCCAGCAATCCTGCTAAGGCAAAAACCCACCAATTTACCTCGACTCTATAAGCATACACATTAAGCCATTTATTCATCGCATACCAGGAAAAAGGTGTAGCAATAACAATTGCAATACCTACCAATTTGATAAAATCTTTGGATAAAAGTGTTACTATACTTGTAACCTCGGCACCTAATACTTTTCGAACGCCTATTTCTTTGGTTCTTTGCATAGCACTATAAATGGCTAAGCCTAATAATCCTAAACAAGCTATTAGAATAGCCAGAAATGAAAATATGGTAAATAGTTTCTTAAACTTAAAATCAGCTTCATATTGTGTATTAAAAGAGTCATCTAAAAAACTATATAAAAACGGGCGATGAGGAACTAAGGCAGACCATTTATCTTCTATATCTTTAATAGTTGCCTGAAGATTTTGAGATTTTATTTGTAATGAAAAATACCTACTGCTACCAGGTTCTAACCGCAATGCTAAGGGAGCTATTTTTTGGTGTAAGGATAAATAATTAAAATTCTTTACTACCCCTATAATTGTACCTTCTTTACCCCATTGTTCAAAACGTTTCCCTATAATCTCTAATGGATCTGCATATCCAAAACTTTTAGCTGCTGCTTCATTAATCATCATAGAAGAACTAGTATCTGTGGTAAAGTCTCTAGAATAAGCTCTGCCAGCAACTACTTCAATATTATAATGTGGTATAAAATCAACATCAATTTCATATAAAAAAGGGCTAAAATTTTCCATTGGCCCCTCTTTTGTTTCTATATCAGTTCCTGCTGCTGGGAAATGTCCTCCAGGAACCGTTCTTGAAGCTGAAACCGAGCTAATATCCGGATGATTTAGAAATTCATTTTTAATGGTTTCTATATTACCCAATACTTGACCATCCCAATTAAAATCAATAACCAACTGTTGCTCCCTATCAAAACCCAGATTCTTATTTAGCATATAATCTAATTGAGAATATACGATTACCGTACTTGCTATTAAAGCAATCGAAAGGCTAAACTGAAATACGACAAGCCCTTTTCTTAGGTTAACCCCTTTTTTTGAAGTTCTGAAAATCCCTTTAAGTACACTTGATGGTTTAAAATTAGACAATATAAAAGCGGGATAACTTCCTGCTAATATTCCTGTGATCAATGCCGTTCCGAAATATAATAAAAGTGTTGTATCACTAAAAATATCTCTGACTACAAATTCCTTCCCTGTTATAGTATTCATCCATGGAAGACATATAATGACCAACACCAAACCTATTATTGCAGATAAAAAAACCATAAGCAATGACTCTCCTAAAAATTGATAAATCAAGCTCTTTTTATCTGCTCCTATTACTTTTCTTACCCCAACTTCTTTTGCTCTCTCTAACGAACGAGCAGTAGCAAGGTTCATAAAATTAATACATGCAATTATAAGTATGAAAAATCCAATAATCACAAAAATGTAAATATTAGATACATTACCGGTTATCCCAGGTTGTCGAGCAGCTTTGGAACCTAAATACATATCTTTTAAAGGTTCAAATGAAATATTATAGTAATATTCGGCTTCTTCTGAAGGTCTGTTTTTTTTCAAAAAGCCAGGTATCTTAGCTTGAAATGCTGCTTGGTCAAAATTATCAGCTACTAAAAAATAGGTGTAAAAATCTACATATCCCCAGGCATCAAAAATATCGGGTCTTGTTTGGTGAAATGAACTCATTGACATGAGTATATCAAAAGAAAAATGTGAATTAGAAGGCACATCTTTCATTATACCAGTAACCGTATAGGCACCATCACTAGCTCTACCACCAACGCCATTAATACTTTTACCTATTGGGTCCTCATTGCCAAAGTATTTTTTTGCTATACTTTCGGTTAACACTATAGAATATGGTGCCTTCAAAGCTGTCTTTGGGTTTCCTGAAACTAAAGGCCAACTAAATACATCAAATACAGTTGGATCTACATAAAAACAATTGGCTTCTTGAAAAGAACGTTCGTTGTAATTTAATAAAACATCTGACCTTCCTGAAAATTGAACTTTTTCAACAACTTCTGAAAAATCATTTTTTAAAGCTGCCCCTACTGGTGCATTCCCCCAAATCCAACCATCTTTTATATCATCTTTATTACTATGGTGAACTACTCTATATATCTTATCAGCATTTTCATGATAACTATCATAAGAAAGTTCGTTCATTATAAACAACGTTATAAGCAAAAAGCAAGTCATTCCTATCGCAAGACCTCCTATATTTATTACAGAATATCCCTTGTTTTTTAATAGGTTTCTCCATGCAATTTTTAAATAATTCTTTAACATAACTGTCGTTTTTTGATATCGGTTTTTGATTGATCTGATGTTTAATTTATTTTATGAATCGTTGCTTCACCTAAAATTATTCCTTTATGTATCGAAGGATTTCCATTATAAGCCACAGTTGCCTCTCCGTATGCTGTAACTTTTAAATGATCTGAGACTCTTACTCTAAAATTACTTTCGCCATATGCTGTGATCTTAGTATTTTCGTTAATCATCCCTAAAGTGTTCACTTTTCCTTCTCCATACACTGTATATTTTTGATCGTTTACACTACCCTCTTTAATTTCCAGGTAACTTTCTCCATAAATAGAAACACGTAGTGAGTTTACTTTTAAGGAATTCATCGTCATTTTAGATTCTCCGTAGATTTTTAATCTGAAGTCATCTCTTTTTATTGGACTTTTACATTCAATTATTTCTTCCCCTCGTATTGAAAGTTCTCTAAGTTGGGTATATGTTATCACAGCAGTTACCATAGTTCCTTTATAAATGGGTTTCTTTCTCTCCCATCCATTTTCGTTGGTTTTTACTGTTTTGGTTGTTGTTTTGGCTCCATCCAAATACATATGAAGTGTATTTCCTGCTACCTCGATATTAATTTTTTCTTGCGGTAAACGTGCATTTTCGATCATAACACTTTCTTTTTTACCTTCAATAAAAGTTACCTGGATATGTGGACTTATAATTACTTTATCAAAATGTCGTACTGCTATTGTTTCTGATTGACCCTGACATAGATTGATACAAAAAAGTAATATTGCGATTGCTATGTGGTATACATATTTTATCATGACTTTGGTTTTACTATTTTATTTAATGAGTGTTATCCATTAACCTTAAAAGGTTTGTTTTGGCTTTCGGTTACGATTTGTCCATCAAATAGATTGATAACTCTATGCGCATAATGCGAGTCTCTATCTGAGTGCGTTACCATAACAATGGTAGTTCCTTCCTTATTAAGTTCGGTAAGCAAGTTCATAACCTCGATACCATTTTTAGAATCCAAATTTCCTGTAGGCTCATCAGCCAGAATAAGCTTGGCATTGGTTACAACAGCTCTGGCAATAGCTACACGTTGTTGTTGTCCTCCTGATAATTGCTGAGGGAAATGCTTTTCGCGATGTGCAATTTTCATTCGTTCGAGCACTTCCTTTACTTTTTGTTCTCGTTCGCTTTTTTTCATGTTGAGATAAATCAAAGGAAGCTCTACGTTTTCAAAAACGGTAAGTTCATCAATCAAATTAAAGCTCTGAAATACAAATCCAAGGTTTCCTTTTCTAATTTTAGTACGTTGATTTTCTTTTAATCCGCCTACTTCCTGACCATTAAAGTGATAATATCCTTCATTAGGATTATCTAACATACCAATGATATTGAGTAAAGTAGATTTTCCACAACCTGATGGTCCCATTATAGCTACAAATTCTCCTGCTTCAACTTTTAGATTTACATTATTTAATGCCAGAGTTTCGACTTCCTCGGTTCTAAAACTCTTTTTTATGTTCTCTATTTGTATCATTTTTTGATTGATTTTATTTTCTAAATGCTATTTATTTTAAAATTATTTTTTCGGCATCTCCAAAACTATCGTAGTTCGAAGTAATTACTTTTTCTCCTGCTTCCAGTCCTTCGAGTAATTCATAATATCTCGAATTTTGTTTTCCTATACGTATGGCTCTTTTCCATGCTACTTCGCCCGAAGCATCTACAACAAAAATCCATTGCCCTCCTGTACTCTGGAAAAAACTACCCCGAGGCAATAGAAGTGCATCATTTGATGCTCCAAGTTGCAGTTTTATATTATAGCTCTGTCCGGTTCGTATGGTTTCGGGTTTTTGATCTGCAAAAACCAGATCTACTTTAAACTTCCCGTTACGTACCTCGGGATATACTTTACGAAGACGAAGTTGATATGCTGCACCATTACGATCTAACACAGCGGTTAAATCTCTTTTTACTCTATCTATATAGTGTTCGTCAATCGTCGCTTCTATTTTATAATCTGTTAACACATTTATCTGTCCTATGCGTTGTCCCTGTCTTATATTTTGACCTATTTCTGCATCCAAAAATCCTAATTGGCCATCGGCAGGAGCTCTTACATTTAGATGGTCGAGACGTTCGTATACCATAGAAAGTGTTTTTTGCATACGCTCCAGATCGGTATCTAACCCTGATAAAGAATTAGCTCGAAGAGACTTATCCTGTTCTGTTTGTAACTTAATTATCTCATATCTTTTTTTGGATAGTTCATAGTTTTCTTTTGATATTAGATATTCTTCTCGAGAAATCAATTCATCTTCAAACAATGCTTTACTTTGTTCATAATTTCGCTTCAATTTTTGTAATTCATATTTTGAGCTTACCAGATCTTTTTGACCTTCTACCTGCCTAGAATCAAAAGTCAATTTTGTAGAACGAAGGTCGTTTTGTTTCAATGCCAAATTACTTTCACTGGCCAAAATCTGTTCATAAAGAGCACTGTTTTCTAATTTTAATATAATGTCTCCTTTTTTTACCATCGCTCCTTCTTCAATAAGTTTTTCTGTTACTCTACCTCCTTCATAAGCATCCATATATATTGTACTTATAGGAGCTACCGCACCATTAATGGTAATATAATCATCAAATTTCCCAAAAGAAACTTCTGTTATCGACAATTTTTCTTTTTCTGTTCTAAATGTAGTTGCCGAGTTTCCGAATACCATTTTCCAACCTACAAAAAACAATACTATACCTATAGCAATGTATCCAAAATGTTTAGGTCTCAATCCTTTTTTCTTTTCAATTTTTATATCCATTTTATTGTGCTCTATTTATATTAAAAACAGGTAATCCGTTATAAAAATCCAATGTGCTTTCGTTTACTTTTAAACGTAATTGTACCTGTAGATTTTCGTTTTGTGAATTGGCTAATAAGTTTTTAGATTGGGTAAGTTCTATAGCACTTATCAGTCCTTTTTCATATTTCTTTTGTGCGATCTTAAAACTTAAAACCTGTGCGTTCATTTTTTGCGAACTCTGTCGGTATTCTGTACGTAATGCATCTCCTTCCTGAACAAGCTGTTGTATTAATTTAAACAGTTCTTGTTTTTGAATATCAAAATTATTGTCTGCCCTCATCATCTCTACCTTTTGTTGTTTTACGCGTGAACGATTTGACCATCCATTACTAATAGGGATATTAAGTGAAACTCCAACATACTTCGAGGCATTGTCTTTAATCTGATTGTTAAAAGAGATTACTTTTCCTGTATTCTCGTTAACATTGGTTTCATAATACCCTGTTTGATATCCTGCAAAAAAAGACAGAGAGGGATACAAGCCCCCTCTGGCTATGGCTAATTGCTTCTTGGCTGCTTTCGCTTTTAACTCTTGCGCTTTTATGATAGGAACAAAAGTTGTGGCTTTATTGTAAATAGAATCTCTATTTACCCGAAAAACATCCACATTATCATCGGCTTCTATAGTAGAAGATTGAATAGAAATAGTAGTAACACCTTCTAAGTTCATTTCTTGTATGAGTTTAAGTTTTGCTGCTGCTACATTATTTTCATTTTGAGTAACCAATAATTGATCGGCCAATAATGCAGATTCTGCTTCATACAAATCGGCTTTTGCTTTTTGACCAAGTTCTACTTGTCTTTTTACGAGTGTATAATTAGTATCAGATACTTCTTCTTGTTCTTTAGAAATGGTTAAAAGTCCTTCCATAAACTGAATATCATAAAAAGCAGACATCACTCTAAATGCCAAAAGATATTTTTGATGTAATACTTCTTCATTTGCTGCTTTATGCAAAATTTTTGAAGCTTTGATCGTATTTATTTTTTGAAAACCTCTAAACAAATCAATTTCTGCATTTAACCTATAATTATTAGAGAAAAAATCAGTGTTTACAATATTGTTATTATTGGGATCTACCGATCTTCCGTATCGAATATTATAATCTGAAAATGCATTGATATTTGGCAATAAATTTCTTACTGATTGCCGATATGTTTCCCTGTTAGCATCCTCATTGTATTTAAAATCCTTGAGCTGTAAATTATGACCTACAGCATAGGCTACACAATCATCTAATGACCATGATTCTTGAGAATACATCATATTTGATATAAACATCAAGAAAAGGAATAAGATTTTGTTTGTAAAATTTATCATTTATAAACTCTTAAATAACGTTTTGATGCCAAACCATAACCTAATGCCATGCCAAAAACATAAAACACTACTTATCAGTAATTTACAAAACAAAATGTTAATATAGAATTTTAAAAATGTAAAATTTTTATACAAATAGTGTCAAATAATTTTACACCTCTATAAGAGTACTGTCTCAAATTTGTAGTTTTACTATGGTAACTTAAATAATAAGTAATGCAGGATGGAAAAATTTTAATAATTGATGACAATAAGAGCGTCTTAAGCGCATTAGAAATTTTATTGCAGTTTGAGTACAAACACATTAAAACGATTTCTAATCCGAATCAAATTTCTTCATTGCACAATCTAAGTGATTTTGATATTGTAGCATTAGACATGAATTTTTCTGCAGGTGTCAATACCGGAAATGAAGGTTTATTTTGGCTCAGAGAAATAAAGAAAAAAGCTCCTCATACTTCGGTAATTATGATGACAGCTTATGGTGCTGTCGATCTTGCTGTAAAGGCATTAAAAGAAGGAGCTTCTGATTTTGTATTAAAACCCTGGAATAATGAGAAGCTACTGGCAACAATAAAGTCTGCTTTTTTACTTCGTAAATCCAGAAAAGAAGTTCAAGAACTAAAACAGAAAGAAAACCACTTAAAACAGGTTATTAATCAAGATAGTAATTATATTATTGGCAATTCTAAAGCGTTAACTGCCGTCTTGAATTTAGTTAGAAAAGTGGCAAAAACAGATGTTAATGTTTTGATCACAGGTGAAAATGGAACAGGAAAAGAATTAATAGCCCGAGAATTGCATAGGATGTCTCCCCGAAAAAACGAAATTTTTATTGGAGTAGACATGGGCTCAATATCAGAAACATTATTCGAAAGTGAACTTTTTGGTCATACCAAAGGTGCTTTTACAGATGCCAAAGAAGATCGTGCAGGAAAGTTTGAAGCAGCAAATAATGGTTCTTTGTTTCTTGACGAAATCGGAAACTTATCCCTACAAACACAAGCCAAACTATTATCTGCAATACAAAACAGAACGGTTGTAAGAGTTGGTTCTAATAAACCTATCCCCGTAAATATACGACTGGTTTGTGCTACCAATTGCAACCTTAATCAGATGGTAGATGAAGGTATTTTTCGCGAAGATTTATTATATAGGATAAATACGATTCATATCGAAGTACCCCCGTTGCGAGAACGTGATAATGATATCCTGATACTTGCAGACTTTTATTTAAAAAAATTCGCAACAAAATATGGAAAACCATCACTTAGAATTAATACTGCTGCCGAAGAAAAACTAATGGGATATCGCTGGCCAGGAAATGTAAGAGAGTTACAGCACACCATAGAAAGAGCCGTAATTTTATGTGAAGGAAATGTACTGAAGCCAACCGATTTTTTATTGAGTAATAATCCTGGAATTTCTTTGGATAAAGGCCCTGATACTCTTGATGAAATGGAACAGCTTATGATTGCTAAAGCGCTTGATAAACATAATGGAAACTATAGTGCTGCTGCAAATCAACTTGGTATTTCGAGACAAACTTTATATAACAAAATAAAAAAATCAGAAAACTAATGGTTAGCCAGAATATCTACACACAACTAATCCTAAGAGTAGTAATGCTTTCCTTAACAGCACTGATATTAGCTTTTGTGTTTTTTAAAGAATTGTATATTTTATCTTTTTTTGTTCTATTATTATTTTCATTACAAACTATATTTTTAATCAAATATCTAAACCATAATAATAGAAAGATTGCCTACTTTTTTAATTCAATTAAAAATGAAGATTTCACACTTCGATTTCCCGAAAAAGGAGGTCCAAAATCGTTTAACGAATTAAATCAAAGCCTTAATAGTCTTAATGATGTAATTCGAAAAGTACACTTAAAAAACCAGACACAGGAACAGTATTATCAGGAAATACTAAAGCAAGTAGAAATCGGTATTTTGACTTTTAATCATAAAGGGCATATTCTTTTTAACAATCCTAAGGTCGAAAAATTACTAAATTATACTCCCCTAAATCATATAAAACAACTCGTACAGGTTGATAAAAAATTGTATGATTTATTTAATAATATTAAACCATTCGAACGAAAACTTTTTCAACTTACCAACGAGCGAGAGACGATACAACTGTCTATTAAATCTTCAGAAATAGTATTAAACAATGAAGTTTTAAAATTAATAACCATACAAGATATCCATAACGAATTAGATGAAAAAGAAACAGATTCGTGGATAAAACTCATTAGGGTTTTGACCCATGAAATTATGAACTCTGTTACTCCTATCACTTCAATATCAGAATCTATTTTGGGCTATTATAAGGATAATAGTGGGATCATACCAGTTACTGAAATTGATGAAAATAAAATCCACAATACGGTAAAAGGACTAGAAGTAATCAAAAATCAGGGAAATGATTTAATGAGTTTTGTACAGTCGTATCGTAGTTTCTTAAATGTGCCTGTTCCCGATAAGAAAATAATTAAAGTAGATGAATTATTAGAAAAGGTTAAAGTACTAATAAGCCAGGATATTGATTTTAATGTTATCTCTTTTGACATCCATAATACTGCAGAAGATCTCGAAATTTATGCAGACGAAAAGCTAATCACCCAGATATTGCTGAACCTTTGCAAAAATGCAATTCAAGCTTTAAAAGATACCGAAAAAGCAACTCTTATATTTATTGTTGGAATTACTTCTGAAGGGAAAAAATATATAACAGTTAAAGATAATGGCCCTGGCATAAACCCAGATATCATGAGCCAGATATTTATACCTTTTTATACCACAAAAAATGAAGGTACTGGTATAGGTTTAAGCCTTTCTAAACAAATTATGCATATGCACGGAGGTAGTCTAACAGTTCATTCTATACCTAATAGGGAGACTTCTTTTTCATTACTTTTTGAGTAATATTATTTATTTTACCATATCAAGTTTTAATGTTTTAAGTAAAGCATCAAAGTAGTAATCTTCCTGGTCTGGTATGATCACTACTTTATACGCTGTATTTTTTATAATATAATGTGAAGAGGTCTCGGGGTCTAATATTTTAGAATGGCGATTAACGATCTTTTGAATAAAGTCATTAATTAAAAGAACCTCATCGTAACTTATCTCTCTGCGATATGTAGGTTTATCGCTTTTATAAACCAGATAATCATTCCTAAAACTAAGGGATTTTTTATCCCCGGTATGACTGTTAAACTCAAAAGTAAAATCTTTGGATGCAAATATTTTATTAATATTTTCTACCGTTGGCTCTACACTACGAGCACAACTAAAAATGAAAATAATAACAAAAACCATCTTTATTCTATGCATCATTCTTATAAAAAGAAACAAGATAAAAGATATAGTATTATCTCTCTAACTTATTTTGAAGCAAATCGCTTTATAGAACTTTCAAAATCAATGTCCTCCAGGTTACTAATCAATAATCCAATTCCTCCGGATTTTGAAGCGACAATATATTCTGTTTGAAATTTTCTATCTTTTTTATAAGCTTTTAAATATTTAAGCTTAACTACTTTTGACGTTGGAGTAAAGAAAAAACGACCATGAATTCTTTTATATTTTACTTCCTGAATATTAGATTCGTCTTGCAATTGATCATTAAGTGCAGCAACGACTCTAGCGGCTCTATGCTCATCAAACTGATAGAAATCACAAGTATAGATAAATACATAGTTTTCTACATTATTTTCATCAACGAATAGTTCAAAATCTACTTTTTTATCTTCTATTTTTTTCAATTCATGTAAAGCAACCTTTTTAAATTTTGGCTTATTTTCTAATGAATCTAATCTATTTTTAAACTCTTCAGGAGATGTTTTAGAATAAGCACTTGTAAGCACAATAGTATTATTTCTAAATTCGATTGTGTTCTTCGAAAACTTAGAAAACTTAGATTCTTTGGGTAAAAATTCGCATCCTACGATAAGGATTACGATTAGCAATAGTAGAATTTTTTTCATAAGGCATTTGTGTTAATTAATATAACATTTTATAGATAAGCCCTAAATGATTGTCTTGCAAGTTAATAAAAAAAAACTACATAATTGTCATTCAGCCGAATTTTTAAACACTTTAACCGGTTTTTTGTTGTCATTTTAAGTTTTAAGTAAGTATTATATGGCATTATCTACTAAGATAAAAAGCCAATTATTCCAAATTAGAAATAAACTTTTCTACATTAAAATTAACATCATCTTCTCCTTATTGATAAAAAAAATATTCTTACTATAGTAAACTAGGATTATATCGAGGTATTATACCCAATCTATGGGGTTGGTTAGTATTTCTAGTAATCTTGCTTCTTCACTTCCATCTTTCGGATGGCAATCATATCTCCATTGTACATGAGGAGGAAGGCTCATCAAAATACTTTCTATTCTTCCATTGGTTTTTAACCCAAACAATGTGCCCTTATCATGTACCAGATTAAATTCTACATAACGCCCACGGCGAATTTCTTGCCAATCTCTCTGCTCTTGGGTATAAGGTAAGTTTTTCCTTTTTTCTACTATTGGGGTATATGCATTTAGAAAGTTATCTCCTACTTCTGTAACAAAGTCATACCAATTTTGCATAGACATCATATCACTTGCTTTACAATAGTCAAAAAACAAACCTCCTACACCTCGCCCTTCTCCGCGATGTGCATTATAGAAATATTCATCACATTTCTTTTTATAAATGGTGTAAAAATCTGGGTGATGTTTATCACAAGAATCTTTACATACCTGATGAAAATGTCTTGCATCTTCATCAAACAAATAGTATGGTGTTAAATCCTGCCCTCCTCCAAACCAGCTGTCTACAATTTTTCCGTTTTTATCATACATTTCAAAATAACGCCAATTGGCATGTACTGTTGGTACCATTGGATTTTTGGGATGTAGTACTAACGATAAACCACAGGCAAAAAAGTCAACCTCACCTACGTTAAAATAGCTTTGCATGGCTTTGGGAAGTGCCCCATGAACTCCAGAAATATTTACCCCTCCTTTTTCGAATACATTTCCATTTTCGATCACACGGGTTCTCCCTCCACCACCTTCAGGGCGTTTCCAAAGATCTTCCCTAAATTTAGCTTTACCATCTATTTCTTCTAATTTTGAAGTTATAGTATCTTGTAAATCTTGTATGTATTGATAAAATGTATCTTTTATGTTCAGACCTTCAAGGTTTTTAAAACCTTGAAGGTCTTTCTCTTTTATTTCAAATTTATTCATGTGACAATATTCAAAATTTTCTTTGTTGTCAAACAAATCTATTATGTAGTTTTCTGCTCTATCATTAAAATAATTAGAATAAGACGAAAAAGGATACTTTCTAAAATCTTCAACTATATTGTGATGTTGAGAATTAGTATGCACATAAATTATGCTTTTTTTTAGATATTCCTCATCAGTAATTTTTTTACGCTTAAATCTATTTTCAAAAAGACTTCCTGTTCTGTTATAAGATTTATTATACGCTTTAGTATATGCATTAATTAAATTAGAAATTTTCTGGGTAACCTCTTTTCCTTCTTTTTCCACTTTTACAATTAAATGATAATGATTTTTAAGCAAGCAGTATGCATAAACAGTTGCATACGAAGCTAAGTACTTATCTATTAATTTAAGAAAGTATTCATAATTATCCTTGCTTCTAAAAACATCTTCACTATTATTCCCTCGATTATAAATATGGTAGATATGATCTTTTTCTAGCTGTTCCAATTTCATTTTATTGATTATTTCTTCTTCTTTTTTCGAGGACGGAAAAGACAAGACCTTCAAGGTTTTAAAAACCTTGAAGGTCTTCTATGCAATTTTAGAAATCTCCTCGGATGTATTTTTTAGTTTTATAAATCCTTTTTCTTTCAAAATTTTTACCGTTTCTGTAGAGGCTGCAACTACAGATATGGGTAATGTGATAATAAACCCTACAACGGGTATAAATAACATGAGTACAAACACAATACCATTGCCAATAGCGGTTCCTCTATTTTTTCTTACAAACTGGATACTTTCTTTATAATTAAAATGACGCTCCATTGTATAATCCATATTACCAAAACCTATATAATATGCTTGTATCAAAAAGATGAATATTGTTGCTACAATACCAATAACAGGAATAAAACTTAAAATAATCAACGGAATCATAAATAATAATTCTCTAAATAGATTGCGTATATTAATACGGATACCTCTGGATAATTGTTGACTAAAGGATGTATTACGGTGCGAATGATTTGTTTCTCCCAGAAGATACGTTTCTACTTTTTCTGAAACCGGACTCATAAATGGGGCAGATAATGCCATTACAATGTGCTTATACAATATTAATCCTATCACCAGAATCAATACCCCACCAATATAGGTGCTAATGGTTGCAAATGTTTCTGATCCCCATTCCCAAACCCAAATCCGAGCAATTAAAGCTCCCAGGTTATCTGAAAAGAAGTATACTAATGCTACAAAAGATAATCCTGTGATTACACTTATCAAAATAGGAATAGCAAAAAATTTCCACAATCCCAGTTTTGAAATAAGTTTAAACGTTCCGAAATAGGCTTTGATCCCGTTAATGATATTTTTAAACATTGGTCATTGTTTTTTGATGGATTTACTCTTTTATATAAGTAGTCTTTTTATTGATTCTGTTTCACTTTTCCTAAGTTAAGGCCTTCAAGGTTTTTAAAAACCTTGAAGGCCTTAACTTTTTTCTTCCAAAAGATAAACCAATTTATCTTTATGATCCAGTATTTCTTTACTATCTGTTACTTTTTTAGCTTTTTGAGTGTTTTCCTTTAAAAAAATGATTATTTCTTCTTCAGAAGAAGCAGCTAACTCCAAAAAATATGTTCTACCCATTGCGTTGTTATGCAAATCCATGGCGGTATCCAGAGGTTTATTTGGAGCCAGTTTTTCATGTAAATCAGTTATTTTTTGTGCCCAGTTTACAGATTTTTCTTTGTTTTTGGTTATTCTAAAAGTAGTTTGACAAATCAATATATTCCATAATGCATGTCGAAAAGCATTAGCTTTTCCGTTTTTATGATGTGCTTTTCTATAATGCAAATCACAGATGATCATAGTTCTCCTTGTAGCTTTTAATGTTGGATAGACCAGTAAAGGATTCTGAAGCATTATCCCTGTTAACTTAAGGATTTGCCTAAAACTCAATCGTTTTAACAGGCTCCCAATACCCATTCTTATGCTTGGTATTCTTTTACTGCATCTACAAAAGCTTGAGCATTCTCTACAGGAATGTTAGGTAAAATCCCATGTCCTAAATTAGCGATATAATGATCCTTACCAAAAGCGTCTATCATTTGTTTTACCATTTTTTTGATTTCAGCAGGTGGGGATAACAATCTAGAAGGGTCAAAATTGCCTTGCAGGGTAATGTTTCCTCCGGTAAGATAACGGGCGTTACGTGCAGAGCAGGTCCAGTCTACTCCAAGAGCCGCAGCTCCCGATTGCGCCATTTCTTGTAATGCAAACCAGCATCCTTTTCCGAAAACGATCACTTCGGTTTCTTCTTTTAGTGCATCTACAATTTGTTGAATATATTTCCAGGAAAATTCCTGGTAATCTACTGGTGATAACATCCCTCCCCAGCTATCAAATACTTGAACAGCATTAACTCCGTTAGCTACCTTTGCCTTTAAGTAGGCGATAGTGGTATCCGTAATTTTTTGTAATAATTGATGTGCTGCGGCTGGTTGTGTAAAACACAATTCTTTGGCCTTATCAAAGTTTTTAGATCCTTGCCCCTGTACAGCATAACACAGGATTGTCCATGGTGAACCGGCAAAACCGATTAAAGGAACACGATTATCCAAACGTTCTTTAGTTAGTTTTATCGCGTCCATTACATATCCTAATTCTTCGTAGATATTGGGAACAATTACCTGTTCTACATCTGCCAGAGATCGAATTGGATTAGGAAGCCAAGGACCAATTCCGTCTTTCATTTCGACCTCGATATTCATAGCCTGCGGGATGACCAAAATATCACTAAACAAGATTGCTGCATCAGGACCAATAATATCTATAGGCTGCACGGTTATCTCTGCGGCCAATTCTGGTGTTCTGCAACGTGTAAAAAAATCATATTTTGCTTTTAATGCACGAAATTCTGGCAAGTATCGCCCAGCCTGACGCATCATCCACACTGGTGGGCGTTCTACGGTTTCTCCTTTTAGCGCTCTAAGAAATAAGTCGTTTTTTAGTTCTGTCATAATGATAAAAAATTATAGACCTTCAAGATTTTAAAAACCTTGAAGGTCTTTTCTTTTGTCTTTTGTAAAATATTTTACGGCTTGAACAATTACGTTCTCTACCGTAGGTTTATTTGCAACAATAATATGATCTGTATGCTTTTTGGCTTCAGAAGCAGTCGTATTTCCTATACAAAACGAAATACTTTCTCCTATTTTATTTTCTGAAGTATAGCTTTGAATTCCGGATGGGCTAAAAAACAATATTCCATCAAACGAACGAGTAAATTTTTTCGATTTTAACTGTGTTTTATATACAATCTGCTCTTTTACCTCAACATTATTTTGTTTCAAAAGATTTGGTAATTCATCTCTTCTTAAGTTTCCGCAAAAAAATAAAAAAGAATCATTTTGATACTTTTCTATAATGATTTTAGCTAAATCTGATGCATTTTGAGCAGTTTCTACCACATGTAAGCCATTTTCCTCTAAAAGCTTTTTAGTATTATCTCCTACGCAAAAACAATTTGAAATAACCATTTCAGAGTTTTTAATTGCTTTTACGGCATTCTTGCTTGTAAAAATTGCATTCTGGATAGTATGCTTAATTGAAACTTCTAAAAGTTCAATAGTAATGGCTTCATATTCGACAAACCCAAGACCAGTATTTAGCAACAACTCTTTTTGAGCTGCAGAAAGCTTTTTGGTTGACAGTATTGTTGGTGAAGTATTCAATCTATCCTATTTCTGCTTTTATTTCTTTCATCAATTCATGTCCTCCGTTATTCAATATTTCCTGAGCGCATATCTTTCCCAGGTTATCTACATCACCTATTTTTATTTCTTTATTCACTTCGATCTTATTGCTTCCGTCAAGACTAAATAAAGCTCCTGTAAAATAGATAATATCCTCTTTAATTTGTGCAAGTGCTCCTATTGGTGCGGTACAGCCTCCTTCTAATTCTCGCAAAAATTCGCGTTCGATATGTACACATATTTCAGATGAACTATCATTTAAACTTGATAATGCCTTTCTGCAATACTCATCTTCTTCTTTTGCAACAACCAACATTGCTCCTTGCGCTGGTGCAGGAATCATCCAATCCAGGTCAATATAATGATCAGGTTTTAGATCAATACGCTCTAATCCAGCAGCGGCAAATATAGCACCATTCCAATCATTATTGCTAAGTTTTTGCATACGTGTATTTACATTACCTCTCAAATCTACTACGGTATGGGTGGGATATTTGTGTAACCATTGTGCTTTTCTTCGAAGACTTCCGGTAGCAATTGTTCCCTCGTTTTCTAAAAAATCCAAACCTTTGTGAACCAGAATATCTTGCACATTTGCACGTTTTAAAACCGCGGCTTCTACAATTCCTTTAGGTAGAATTGTTGGGACATCCTTCATAGAATGCACTGCAATATCAATATCGCCCTGTAACATGGCTATATCCAATGTTTTGGTAAAAATCCCGGTAATTCCTAATTCGTACAATGGTTTATCTAATATAATATCTCCGGTTGATTTAACAGGGATCAAGTGCGTTTTATACCCCAGTTTTTCTAAACTTTTTTGTACAGTATTTGCTTGCCAAAGTGCTAATTCACTATCTCTGGTACCTATGCGAATCGTTTTTGCCAAAGTTATTTGTTTTGTAATTGAAATACTTTCTGAATCAATTCTATGCTTTCATCTGCCGAAGTGTTATCATCTTTAAGATGATTGGCAAAATGATTCGTGATTTTCTGAATGATTCGACTACTAATAATATCTGCCTGTTCTTCATCAAAATCTGCATATTTTTTTCGTTGTAGATTAATTTCTGCATCTTTTAATGTAGATAATTTATTTTTAAGTGCCTTAATAGTAGGAGCAAATTTTCTAGTTTCTAACCAACTATCAAATTCTGTTTTTACTTCTTCTATAATAACTTCGGCTTGTGGGATGTATTGTTTTCTTCTTTGTAATGTATCATCTGTCATTTTTGACAAATGATCAAGATGTACCAAAGTTACATTAGGTAATTCAACTACATCATCTGATACATTTTTTGGAATAGACAGATCTAAAATCAATAATGGTTTTTGCGAATGGATGAGTTGTTTAGAAATAGTAGGATTCTGGGCTCCTGTAGCCACAATAAGAATATCTGTATTTGTTATTTCTGACTGAATATTAGCATAATCTTTTACAATAAGATTAAATTTCCCTGCTACTCTTTCTGCTTTGTCTTTTGTTCGGTTAATTAGTGTAATATGATCGTTCTTGGTATGTTTTATTAAATTTTCGCAGGTGTTTCTACCTATTTTACCGGTACCAAAAAGCACAATTTTTTTATCCGAAATATGTTCTACATTTCTAAGAATGTATTGAACCGATGCAAAAGAAACTGAAGTTGCTCCAGATGAAATCTCAGTCTCATTCTTGATACGTTTGCTTGCCTGAATTACTGCATTGACAAGTCTTTCAAGAAAAGGGTTGGTAATTTCTGCTTTTTTTGAAGCTTTAAAACTTTTTTTTAGTTGACTTATAATTTCAAAATCTCCTAATATCTGACTATCCAGACCTGTACCTACCTTAAATAAATGTGATACTGCTTTACTATTTTTATGTACATATGCTACTTTTTCGAACTCTTCTATGGTTCCATGAGTATGTTCGCAAAGTAACTTGATTAATTGAAATGGATGTTGAGCAAAACCATGTAATTCGGTTCGATTACAAGTAGAGGTAACAAGCAAGGCTTCAATACCTTCTTTTTTTGCTTGTTGTAGTATTCCTTCTTTGGCTTCTTCATTTACACTAAAATGACCTCTGATATCTGCATCAGCTTTTTTATAACTAAGTCCAATGGTGTAAAAATTTGTTCCTTTCGCTCTTAAGTGAGACTCCATGCAGTTCAGTTCTATTATATTCCATAACAAAAGTATTTTAGATATATCAAAAAAAATAACGCCAGAAGAACTTTAAGTGTCGAAAAACGTTGTTTAAGGTATTTTTTGCGAAAAAATGAGTAAAAACCCTTATTTTTGTGTATATACCAAGGATTCTTATATCGACAGTTTAGACTCGTTCTAAATAAACAAAATTTTATAACTATGGAAATTGAACTAAAAAATAACGCTCCAGGGATTCTAGAAGAAACCCAAATCGAAGATGGTTTTCATATTCTAAAATTTCTAAATGAAACCCATGATAATCAACGAGTTGTAAGAGATATCGACAGTAGTCTTATCCAGTTTCATTTCTGCATTAAGGGGGGAATTAAATTTAATTTTAATAACGGAAGCTATGCTATAAACCTCTCTGAAGAAAATTCGCTTCTTCTTTATAATCCTCAACGTGATTTGCCTATGAATCTCGAAATGGAAAAGGATTCGTGGTTGATCACTATCCTTATTTCTATAAAAAAGTTTCACTCTTTATTTTCTAAAGAAGCAGATTATATTCCTTTCCTTGGAGAAGGAAACCGTGATAAAAAATATTATACCGATGCCAAAATTTCTCCTTCAATGGCTGTGGTATTAAATCAAATTATGAACTACAACTTACATAGGTCGATTAAGCTATTATACTTTAAAGGAAAAGCATATGAACTATTAAGTCTTTATTTTAATAAACCAGGAGATGCAGATGTAGAGCAATGTCCATTTTTGGTAGATGAAGAAAATGTACTAAAAATCCGGAAAGCTAAAGAAATTATTATCACTCGTATGGCAGAACCCCCTACACTTCAGGAGTTATCTAACGAAATTGGACTGCCTCTTAAAAAACTCAAAGACGGATTTAAACAAATTTATGGTGAACCTGTATATACATTCTTGTTTGATTACAAAATGGAGGTAGCCCGACAACTATTAGCCTCGGGAAGCCATAATGTAAATGAAGTAGGTCTAAAAGTTGGATACAGCACCGCTAGCCATTTTATAGCTGCATTTAAAAAGAAATTTGGCACTACTCCAAAAAAATATGTGATGAGCTTAAACTAAAACTCATTTAGTCGAATGATTCCCCTCTAGGAATACCTACTCCTTTTTGTAAGGATACTATCGAATCATACATTCCCTGATCATCATCAGAAGCATCTGCCAAAACAGATACAAAATTAAACTGTTCTAACAACTCTAGAATAAAGGGTAGTTTATCTTTTTCGACATCTACAATTATACGTTTCATCTTTGCTTTTTTTAATCACCTAAAAATACTAAAATAAAACTATCCAACTTTCGGTTTGCCAGAATTTAACGTATTTTAAGTTCTGTTTGGTTTTTAATAGGATGATACACTAATAATTCTACAATACCACTATCAAAAAGTCTTATCACTTTTAGTATCATTACTCTATATAGTTTGTATTTTTGTATATGCAAAAAGAAAATTATGAGTAAAGGAGTTCTCCTTGTTAATCTTGGATCACCAGACAGTACTGATCCAAAGGATGTAAAAAAATATCTTGGTGAATTTTTGATGGACCCCAGAGTAATTGATGTTCCGCTATGGGCACGAACATTACTAGTAAAAGGGATTATCTTAAATACCCGACCAAAAAAATCGGCAGAAGCTTATAAAAAAATCTGGTGGGATGAAGGTTCTCCGCTAATTGTATTATCAGAAAGATTACAGAAAAAAGTAGCAGATCGCACTTCAATCCCTATTGGGTTAGCCATGCGTTATGGCTCGATGAATATTAAAAAAGGGTTGCAAGAATTACTCGATAAAGGTGTAAATGAAGTCATGATTATTCCGCTTTATCCTCAATTTGCTATGGCAACTACCGAAACTATTTTAGTGCTTGCCGAGAAATTGCAAAAAGAGTATTTTCCTAATATGAAGCTTATCGATCTTCCAGCTTTTTATAATAAACCCGAATATATTAATGTCCTTTCAAAAAGTATAACCGAAAAACTAGAAGGTATTGAATATGAACACCTTTTATTTAGTTACCATGGAGTACCCGAGAGGCATATTAGAAAAAGTGACATTAGCAATGGAAATTGTAAAATGGATGGTAAATGTTGCTTTAAAAAAGGATCAGAACAACATAAGTTTTGCTATCGTCATCAATGTGAAATGACAACTGTACAAGTAGCAAAAAAACTTGGGCTTAAAAATGGAACTTACTCTACCTCTTATCAATCCCGCTTAGGCTTTGATCCTTGGTTACAACCCTATACCGATCGTACTATAGAACGTATGGGAAAAGAAGGAATAAAAAAAATGGCTATCGTAACTCCGGCATTTGTATCAGATTGCCTGGAAACCTTAGAAGAAATAGCCATGGAAGGAGAAGAAATTTTTCACGAAGTTGGTGGTAAAGAATTCACAACTATTCCTTGTCTTAATGATCGTGATGATTGGGCAGATCTACTTGCAAATTGGGTAAACGAATGGGTCGCTGTTAAAACCCAAACAGCATAATGGCAAAAATAACTTCTGAAGCTCTCGGGATAGAGCCTGTTGGGAAATTGCTAATAAAGCAAGCAGTCCCGGCATCTATAGGAATATTAGTCATGTCACTTAATATCCTAATAGATTCGATCTTTGTTGGTAACTGGATCGGTTCTATTGCTATTGCAGCTATTAATGTGGTACTGCCTGTATCCTTTTTTATTGCTGCACTAGGAATGTCTATAGGTGTAGGAGGTTCTAGTATAATTTCTAGAGCATTAGGTGCTAATAATAAAGAAAAAGCACTCAAAACCTTCGGAAACCAGATTACTCTTTCTCTGCTTTTTATGGTTTCTTTGGTGGTCTTAGGTTTGGTCTTTGTCGATGATATTATTCCAAAATTTGGTGGCAAAGGAGATATTTTCGAACCAGCAAAAATTTACTACACTATTATTTTATATGGTGTACCCATCCTTGGTTTTGCCATGATGGGTAATACAGTGATCAGAGCAGAAGGAAAGCCCAAATTTGCTATGACGGCTATGATCATCCCAACAGTCAGTAATCTGTTTATGGATTATCTTTTTATTAAGGTAATGGATATGGGAATGCACGGTGCTGCATGGGCAACAACAGGGTCGTATCTTGCCTGTTTTTTATATATATTTTGGTTTTTCAGTTCTAAAAACTCTGAATTAAAGATTAGTTTTCGTCATCTTTGCCTTCAACAAGAGATCGTTTCTGAAATTGCTTCACTTGGTGGAGTAACCCTAGCCAGGCAAGCCGTAGTAAGTATTACTTATTTATTAATGAATACTATTTTATTCGATCTTGGTCAAGAAGGTCTGGTAGCGGTATATGCTATCATTGGTCGAATGCTAATGTTTGCCTTGTTTCCTGTATTTGGGGTTACGCAAGGGTTCTTACCCATTGCAGGATATAATTATGGTGCGCAACGTTATCCCCGTGTTCGGGAATCTATTAATACTGCTATCAAATATGCTGCAATTTTGGCTACCCTGGTTTTTATAGGATTAATGATTTTCCCGGCAGAAATAACCACTTTATTTCTGAGTAACAATCCTAATCTGGCTCCTAAAGAATTAGCTCTAAATCAATATGTATTATCTCATACTGCAGAACCTATGCGCTGGGTATTTGCAGCAACTCCTATTATTGCACTTCAGCTTATAGGAGCTGCCTATTTTCAAGCTGTAGGAAAAGCCATCCCTGCTTTATTGCTTACCTTATCAAGACAAGGTTTCTTTTTTATTCCTTTGATTTTGATTCTTCCTAAGTTTTATGGTGAATTAGGGGTTTGGATTTCGTTCCCGATTGCAGACATATTAGCAACCCTAGTTACCGGGTATTTCTTAAATCGAGAAGTGAGAACTAAGCTTATAACTTCAAAAATTACATAACATCTATTTTTAGTTAAGTTGTACTAAGAAAATAGCATAAATAACTCTCAAAAGTTATTTAAGTTTATGAAATACCACATCTTTTGCACCAAAATTAGAAACTTTAAATCCAATAATTAGTTGGTTTTTATCTCTTAAAAACTCTAACCATATTGGAAATGTAATGGCTCCTGAAAACTTATCCCCTTTTTCCGAAGTTAATTCTATATTTTCTAATCTTTTATGTTCCATTATTAATTTCTTTTCTTGAACTTTTATGGTATAATTCGTCATTAATTCTTCACTATAATATTTTCCTTCAAAGTCCTTAAAATCTAAAATATATTCTTCGTTTTCTTTATCGGGTTTATTTTTTTGGATATTGGTATCATTATTTTTCTTTCTTGTTTTTAAATTGTCTTTTAAATAAAATTCGGCTATTTTCAATCCAGTAGGTAAAGAATTAAAAGATTGTTCATTACTTAATAGTACTACAGAAAACTTCTGGTCTGGGAAACGTGCCAAATAGGCTCTAAATCCTGCATCACTTCCTGTATGATTATAAAGTGTAAGTCCTTTATAATTTCTAAAAAATTGCCCTTTGCAATGATAAATAGTCTCATTATCAACAACTGCTAAAACAGCTTTTTCTCCAGTATCTAAAACCGCAGGTAGATTAAATTTTTCTATTAGCTCTACATCTCCTACTATTGGTTTTTCGAAATTCAAAATCCACTTACTTAAATCCTCGACAGTAGTAAATAGACTTGTAGCTCCAACGGTTGAATAATTCAATTTCTTCTTTTTATAATCTCCATTTTGTTTGGTATATGAGTATGCCCTGTTTTTTACAATTTTTTCATGATCATCATAAAATTCTGTACTATTCATCCCCAATGGTTCAAAAATATTTTCTTTGATAAATTCGGCAAAGGCTTTTCCTGAAACCTTCTCTACTATTTCTGCCAATAAGGTAAAACCAGTATTACTATACATAAACTCACTCCCCGGATCAAAGTTTAGTTCTTTCTGTTTATTTACTAATTTTAAAATTTGCGCTTTAGTTATTACATCATCCATTCTCCAACCCGCCAAAGTTAATAAACCCCACTGATCTCTAAGACCACTTGTATGATAGCACAAATGTTTGACAGTAATTGGTGTTCCAAAATCTGGAACTTCCGGGATGTATTTTCTGATATCGTCTTCTAAAGAAATTTTACCTTGTCTTTCCAAAAGATATATAGCAAAAGTGGTAAATTGTTTGGATACAGAAGCGACATGAAAAACAGTCTGTGAAGTTATAGGAATATTATACTCTAGATTAGCCATACCATATCCTTCTTTAAAAACTATTTCTCCATTACTAACAATTGCTATAGATACTCCTGGTGTTTCAGAATTATATTTAGAAAATAAGGCGTCTATTTGTGTTGTGATCTCGTTTTGAGACAATCGTGTTTGACTCTGTACGGTTTGAAAAAACACAATACTAACAAATAATATTTCAAAAAAATCTTTCATTTTTGTATTTCTGACATTAAGTAGTTTTATTTCGAGTCTATCTTTTGGTTGTAGCCGCTTTGCTAATAATTTTCCATGCTCCGTCAATCTTTTTTAGAAGAAAAACATCTATATATCGTACATTTTTACCTTCTATCAAAATTTCGGCTTTTGCCATAGCAATATCATTTTCTCTATCTACAGATAGTATTTTACCTGTTCTACCATTAAATTTTCCTTGTTCCCTTTTTTCAAACCATGAAACATATTCTTGAATAGGTACAATCCATAGTTTTTTCTCCTTGTGAGTAAGAAACAAATTCGCTTCCTCATAAAAAGCTTCTTTAATGGTTTCGGGTTTATTATATGAAGTTCCTTCTAGGTATTTATTAATCGAAGAGCGTATATTATCATCTTCTGATTGTGCAATGGTGATGTTACAGCTAACTAAAAATAGGGTGATCCAAAAATAGGTTTTCATGTGTTTTTGTTTATTTATGTTATTGATTAGTCTATTGTACATTTGAGATTTTTTAATTCAAAATTCGTCAGTTCTAGTGCTTCAACCAAAGAAAGAAGTGTATCGAGCCCTTCGATATACTCGGGATGACAAGAATTTCGAATCAAAAAAGCTATTCTCGATACATTTTTTCTACGCTAAGCTTCAAAAAAACACTCGAATTGACGCTTTTTTATATTATTGATTTCTAAATGCACAACATGTTTATTGATTATTTTTAATTCTTAAGATTTTTCCATTAGGTTCATCGGTTAGCAGATAGAGTTTTCCTTCTGGGCTTTGCGCAATTTTTCTGGATCGTATTCTATCGTCAATAAATAATTCCTCGGCACTTTTTATGGTTTTATTTTCAATTCTAAATCTCCACAGACTTCCTCTACTCAATCCAGGAACCAGTAAATTATTTTTCCATTCAGGAAATTCATCTCCTGTATAAAACATAAGTCCCGTAGGTGCAACAGTATGCTGCCAATACCAAACAGGGTCGGTAAATACAGCTCCTTCAATTTTAGGAGGATAATAGTCTTTGCTTCGATAACCTCCTGTTGTTATAATCGGCCATCCGTAATTAGCTCCAGCTATTAGTATATTAATCTCATCCCCTTGTCGGGTACCATGCTCACTAAACCATATTTCACCTGTTTCCGGGTGTGTGGTTATCCCCTGTGCAGCTCTAATCCCAATGGCATAAACTCCCCGGGCTGCAGTTGTACCAAAATCAGGATTATCATCAGGTATACTTCCATCGGGGTTTATTCGATAGATTTTTCCTCGTTTATCGGTTATATCCTGAGCAATAGGCATTTCGGGCTCATCAATTTCTTTATACAACCGTTCTCCTATAGTGATATATAATTTACCATCGGGCCCAAAAGTCATCCCCCCTCCGTAATGAAAGTATTCTCTAGTATAGGGGCCTGCTTCGAGTAAGGTTTTCACATTAGTTAAGGAATCATTTTTTAGTACTGCACGCACTACTTTTGTGGCACTTCCTTCTCCTTTCCTTTTTGCTGCATACGAAAGATATATGTGTTTATTCTTACTGAAATCAGGATCCAACAATACTTCAAAAATACCCGAATTATCACCCCTTGTAATCACTCTAATACTATCTGTAAGGTCGCCTGGAAAGCCTTTAATCGTTCTTTTTTCTTTTGAGACAAGGTTTACTTTAATCAAATCTCCATCTTTTTCAGATACCAGAACTTCATCTTCTGATAAAAAAGCAATGCTCCAGGGGTGCTTAAGGCTATCTATTATGATTTCTTTTGTTGGACGTGTTTTTGTTTGTAAAACTTCTGAAGGTTTTTCAATTTTAGTACAAGCTGTCACGATCAAAAACAGTACGAATATGGATCTATTCATTAATATCATTTTGAATTTTTCTGAACGCAAAATCCAAAAGACTACATTAAAATCCTTTAAAAAACACGATCTTTAAAATGAAAAATCAATTATACCAGTTCTGATTTAAATTTACTCATAAGAAAAATGATGAATTTTTGGCTTAGATGAAAAAGAAAATTCAAGCATAGCAGGGCTACGGTTGTGTTTTATTTTGAAATATTAGACAAAAAGACGTGGTTTTTTTGAGTAAATTTAGATTAGAAATGGTATTAGACAGCACTATATTGAGTTCTATATTGTGAAGGAGTAAGCTTAGTTTCAGCCTTAAAAGCAAGATTAAACGAGGTAACATTACCAAAACCGCAATCATAAGCTACAGTAGCAATTTTTTCTAATGCATACTCAGAATCTACCAGCAATTTTTTGGCTTTTGTAATTCGAAAATGATTTACAAACTCAGAGAAGTTCTTTTGTTCATTCTCATTAATCACCTGGGATACTTCTCTGGAAGGAACCGATAATTTTTCTGCTATAGTCTTTAACGTAATAGTACTATCTAAATAAATTTTCTCATTTTCAAATAGTTCTTTTACACGATGAAGCAATTCTTTAGAGGTTTCCCGATCAATTTTGGAGTTACTATATTTTTCTAAAGCAAAAACATGTCTTTTTAAAAACAGATAAGAAAACATATATATTAAAAATGAAAAAGAAATAGCACCTAAAATATAAAAAGGAATCACCCTCATAAAAATACCAAGATACAGTACCCAAATCAAGCTAACTCCAATTACAATATTTCTATACCATTTTAAAAGTTGAGGATTTGCAGTGTTTGATATTTTTAAAATAGTTTTCCAGCAAATAGATAGATAGATTCCAAAATGAAGAATGACTAAAGAATATGCAACATATGATAGTATATCTCCTTTATTAGGAATAAAAGGACTACACAAAACAAATAATCCAAAAGGTAGTAAATGAATATAATGTTGATTATAAAATATTTGTTGTTTCTCAAAAAGAGCTTTTCCATACAACCAAAGAAAAGGGCCTACTGCCAATATTGTCGAAAGAGCCAAATTTCGTAATCTGGGATCAACTTCTATATAATGATGAAAAACGGATTTCCCTATCCGTATGGTTAACCCTAACAATACCAAAGCCAAAAATATATTTGCTTTTCTATTTCCTTTTTTAAGTGTAAACAGATAAAAACATAAGAAAAGCGCCTGAATAACTCCCAGACAACTTAACACAAGTATAAAACCTTCTGTAACCATGCTTCAAAATTAGAAATGATCTTTATAGCTAAGGTTAAAATTACGTGAAAATCTTTTGGAATCATTTATTAATTCCTGACTTTAGTATCCCATCAAATCTATTTTATCTATAATTTCTCTGAAAATGCAACACTTTTAAATTAAATCTCAACTAACTATGCATTCACAATTCGGTAACCTAATTCTTATACTCTTTTTTGCTTTCTCAAGTATTTTTACATCCAATTCTCAAACGTATCATCAAGAACTTTATGACGCTCTAGAATATAGACTTATTGGGCCATTTCGTGGTGGGCGAAGTGCTGCTGTAACCGGAGTACCAGGAAAGCCTAATCTATTTTATTTTGGCGCTACCGGTGGTGGAGTCTGGAAAACTACTGATGGAGGGCGTACCTGGAAAAATATCTCTGATGGTTTCTTTGGAGGATCAATTGGTGCTATTGCCATCTCTAAAAGTGATCCTAACGTAATCTATGTAGGAGGTGGAGAAAAAACATTACGAGGAAATGTATCTTCGGGTTATGGTATCTGGAAAAGTGTTGATGCTGGTAAAACATGGGTGCAAGCTGGCCTTCCTAAAAGCAGGCATATCCCGAGAATAACTATTCATCCCACTAATCCTGATATTGTATATGCTGCAGTATTAGGCAATATTTATAAACCTACTCAAGATCGTGGTGTATACAAAAGTATTGATGGAGGAAAAACATGGAATAAAGTACTGTTTGCAAATCAGGATGCCGGAGCAGTAGATCTAACTTTAGATCCTAATAATCCCCGAATTTTGTATGCCTCGACATGGAATGCAAGAAGAACACCCTATAGCCTAAGTTCTGGAGGAAAGGGTTCTGCTCTTTGGAAAAGTACAGATAGTGGACAAACATGGAAAGAAATTTCGCAACACAAAGGATTTGCCAAAGATACTTTAGGAATAATGGGAGTCACCGTTTCTCCTGTAAATAGTGAACGAGTGTGGGCTATTGTAGAAAATAAAGAAAAAGGAGGCGTATATCGCAGTGATGATGGTGGTGAAACCTGGAGTCAATTAAACAGCAGCAGAAGTCTGCGTCAACGTGCATGGTATTATAGTCGTATTTATGCCGACCCCCAAGATATAGATGTCGTTTATGTCGTTAATGTATCTTATCATAAAAGTAAAGACGGAGGTAAAAATTTTAGCAGTTATCGCGCTCCGCATGGAGATCACCATGATCTATGGATTGCTCCAGAAAATCCAAACCGTATGGTGATTGGCGATGATGGTGGTGCACAAGTTACCTATGATGGTGGGGAAACCTGGAGTACGTACCATAATCAGCCCACTTCACAGTTTTACAGAGTGACTACCGATAATAGTTTTCCTTATAGAATCTATGCGGCTCAACAGGATAATTCTACTATACGAATCAATCATAGAAGCACAGGGTGGAGTATTTCTGAAAATGATTGGGAAAGTACTGCTGGGGGAGAATCGGCTCATATTGCTGTCGATCCTAAAGATAATGATATTGTGTATGGAGGAAGTTATGATGGCTTTCTTACCCGGGTAAATCATAAAACACAAACTGTACGCTCTATTAGTGTATGGCCAGACAATCCTATGGGGCACGGTGCAGAGGACATGAAATATCGTTTTCAATGGAATTTCCCAATACTATTCTCTAAACATAATCCAAACAGATTATATACATTTTCTAATCATGTTCATATCACCGAAAATGAAGGACAAAGCTGGAAGGTAATCAGCCCCGATTTAACCAGAAATGACCCTGATAAACAAAAATCTTCTGGAGGCCCAATCACACAAGACAACACATCTGTAGAATATTATTGTACTATTTTCGCAGCAGCAGAAAGCCTTGTCAAAGAAGGTTTGCTTTGGGTAGGAAGTGATGACGGACTTGTACATGTAAGCCAGGATGGAGGAAAATCCTGGAACAATGTAACGCCCAAAGGTATGCCAGAATGGATGATGATTAATAGTATCGAACCCAGTGTTTTTGCAGAAGGTACATGTTATATTGCAGGTACCAAATATAAATCAGGAGATTTTGCTCCTTATCTATATAAGACTACCGATTATGGTAAATCATGGACAAAAATTACAAACGGAATCAAAAACGAACATTTTACACGTGTGCTTCGTGAAGATCCTAAACAAAAAGGGGTATTATATGCAGGTACAGAGACAGGCATGTATATCTCTTTTAATGATGGGGCTAGCTGGGAATCTTTTCAATTAAATTTACCAATTGTTCCCATTACAGATCTAACCATTAAGGATAATAATTTGATTGTTGCTACGCAAGGAAGAAGTCTTTGGATACTTGATGATTTAACGGTCTTGCATCAATTAAACAATACGATGAAAACTCAAAATCACATTTTATATAAACCCAAGAACTCGTATCGTATGGGTGGAGGAAGTGTTAAGGATTCTAAGACAGCAGGAACCAATCATCCCGCTGGTGTTATGACGTATTTCTATCTCAAAAATTATGATGCAGCAAAAGATACGGTTTCTTTAACCTATTTTAATACCAAAAATGATACTATAAAATCATTTAGTACCAAAGCAAAAGAGAAAAAAGACCAATTAAAAATCGAAAAAAAAGGAGCTCAACTCTTTACCTGGGATATGAGAGGGGACGGAGCAGAAAAACTAGAGGGTATGATTCTCTGGTGGGCAAATCTTAATGGCCCAAAAGCTGTCCCTGGTAGCTATAATGTAAGTCTTGCCATAAATGGAAAAGAAGTATCTAAACAATCTTTTACCATTGTAGCCGATCCCAGAACAGAAGCATCACCACAACAAATGCAATCGCAATTTGATTTTATTACCAGTATAAATAAAACAGTAGACAAGGCACATAAATCTATAAAGAAAATCAGGAAAATTAATGCTCAGCTCAAAGCATTTTCGACACAGTATAAAGACAATTTGGCAACTAAAGATCTGGTAAAAAAAGCTTCAGACTTACAAAAACAATTTGGCGAAATCGAAAAAGCATTATATCAAACCAAAAACAAAAGTAACCAAGACCCTTTAAACTTTCCTATTAAACTTACCAATAAACTGGGACACCTAAATTCTCTGGTAGGCATGGGAGATTTTGGCCCTACAGAACAGGATATTGCTGTAAAAAATGAACTCACTAAAAAGATTAATGAGCAATTAGCGAATTTTGATAAATTAATTACCGAAGAAATTAAACGTTTTAATACAGAGTTCAATACCTTGCAGCTTAATTATCTTTTTGTAGAAAAGTAAATCTTTTTGTCATCCCGAATGGTTTAGGAGGTAATTTAAAATTAACCCAATGCTCGAATATTATAATTATATAAAATCCTTGCACCTGATCTTTGTAATCACATGGTTTGCCGGGTTATTTTATATTCCCCGTCTATTTATCTATCAAATAGAAGCTTCTCAAAAGCCTCTACCCGATCGGGACATATTAGGTAAACAACTTAAATTAATGGCTAAACGCCTTTGGTTTATTATCACCTGGCCTTCTGCTATATTAGCCACTTTATTTGCCATTTGGTTACTCATTTTAATGCCAGGTTGGCTACAACAACCGTGGATGCATGTTAAACTTGGGTTTGTAGTGTTACTTATCATGTATCATCTTAAGTGCCATCATATCTATAAACAACTACAGCTTGATATTGTAAAATGGTCATCTGGGCAAATGCGAATGTGGAATGAGGGTTCAACAATCATTCTCTTTTCTGTCATTTTTCTGGTTATCATTAGAGATGCAATACACTGGATATACGGTGTTGTAGGCATACTATCACTTGCCATTATACTTATGATGGGCATTAAACTTTATAAAAGAATTCGGGATAAGAATCCTGACGCATAATATCGATTGAACTTTATCTCAAAAACATACCATACCAAATTAGGGAAACCTCTTTTAATTAGAGAAGCAAGCCCGGCAGATGCTAAGCAATTATTAGCATTAAAACTAGAGTATCTTAAAAATACCAATACTATTCCTTTGTTTGATTACGAATATTCTAATACGATAAAAGAAGAAGAGGAACTTATCCAAAACCTTCACCAACACCCCAACAGCTTATTGTTGGTAGCTGAAAGTGAAGGAAATATAATAGGGAATATTGACCTTACCGGGAGTTGGCGTAAAAAGATGCAACACACGGCTATGATAGGAATGGGAATTCATACTCAATGGCAAAACCAAGGCATAGGTACTCTTTTGATTCAAAATGTATTAGAATGGTCAAAACAAAATGAAATAGTAAAAGTATTATGGTTAGAAGTTTATGCCACAAATCTTAATGGTATTGCTTTGTATAGAAAAATGGGATTTAAGGAATCTGGAAATATTGCGAATTTTTTTCTTGAAGAGGGAAAATATATAGATAAAATCACCATGACCATTAATCTTTGAGGTTATTTCCTCTTAAGGTTTGGTAATACTACCACAAAAATAAAAAAAGACTGCCCAAATATTTTATTTCAGACAGTCTCTTAATTTATTAGTGTGTTCGATTAGTTACACAATCTATTATTTCTATTGCTATACATTCTTCTTATAGCCCTTTTGTCAAAATTAGAAACATCATTGGCATTAAATACTACATTCGGGTTTGATCCAGAAGTCATAATCGAATTAGGGTCTACATTAGGTGTTCCTGGTATTTGTGTACCAAAAAATCCTTGTTCTGCATGAAGGAATCCAATATTATGCCCAATTTCATGAGCTAATATGTTCCCCCACTCTCTAGCCGTTACCGCATCTCCATCTATACTAGGTTCATTAAGGTTTAGGATAATCAAACCTCCTTCTACTCCATTAGAAGGAAATTCTCCACGACCCCAGCCTCCTATTTCACCTGGATTTGCCAAACGAACCAAAATATCAGGATTATTATTTACTGGTATCAATTGTAAAGTTGTTCTATTAACATTATTCCATAGGTCAATACCTCTTTGAAACCCTCTTCCCGCAGCATTATTACCTAAAGCATTCTGAATACGAATATTACCTGCCCTGTTGCAGTCAACAATGGTATAAAAAGCTTGTTTTTGAAAGTTAGTTTCTTTCAATGTTTCTTCGGTGATAAAAATATCTCCGTCCACAATATATCCTCCTTTAGCAGATGCAACGGATGTTTTATCCGTGTCAAACCCCATACGTTGTAATTTTGATAAAATTTCGGGAGATATATCCTCTTGTGTAATTGTAGTGTCTTGTTGAATATCATTTTCAACATCACTGGAACATCTTGCCATACCGATAGCAATAACTACCAGCATAGCTAATTTAATAGTTTTCATAATGAGTATATTTAAGTTGAACCCTAAAACTATTAAAACACTAATTATAAAACAAATAAACTGTTATATATTTAACTTTTTTGGATTATTAGTGCATTTTTAAACACTTTGTTTTTAGCTAATCAAAAAAAATAAAGACAACGATTGGGGGATTATAAAATTTGGTTTTATGAGTTAAGATGTGGTTGTTAAGACTTTTCATTATCTTCGTGCAACTTTTAGCATAATTCTATGATCAAATCTATGACAGGCTTCGGGAAGTCTATCCTTCAGCTACCTACAAAAAAAATAACGATTGAGGTTAAATCCCTTAATAGTAAAAACTTAGACCTTAATGCAAGAATCCCTTCGCAGTACCGTGAAAAGGAGCTTGAAATGCGAAATACTATTGCAAAAAAACTAGCAAGAGGTAAGGTTGATTTTGGATTATATGTTGAAGCAACTGGTGAAGAAACATCAAACAAGGTTAATGAAGCTATTGTAAAAGAATACATCAGGCAATTATCAAATGTTCACGATGGGGATACTATAGAGTTATTAAAAATGGCCGTTCGTATGCCTGATGCTTTAAAAACAGAACGTGAACAAATAGACGAGCAGGAATTTAATGCGATAAAAGATGAACTAACCAAAGCGTTAACAGCGATAGAGGATTATAGAATCGATGAAGGAAAAGCATTAGAAAAAGACTTCAATATTCGTATTAAAAATATAAGGGAGCTCCTTGATAGTGTCATACAAATGGATCCTGAACGTATGGAAGCGGTTAGAGAACGATTACATAAAGCTGTATCTGATTTAAAAGAAGAGGTCGATCAAAATCGTTTTGAACAGGAATTGATTTATTATCTCGAGAAATTTGATATTACCGAAGAAAAAGTTCGATTGGCAAATCATTTAGAGTATTTTATTACTACATTAAATTCTTCAGATTCTAATGGAAAAAAACTTGGGTTTATCACTCAGGAAATAGGCCGTGAAATTAATACGATTGGTAGTAAATCTAATTATGCCCCTATGCAACAACTAGTAGTTCAGATGAAAGATGAGCTCGAAAAAATTAAAGAACAATTACTAAACGTGTTGTAAATGAACCAGGGTAAACTTATTGTACTTTCGGCACCTTCTGGAAGTGGAAAAACTACTTTAGTTAAATACTTACTTAATCAAGAAGAATTAAATCTTGGGTTTTCTATTTCTGCAGCTTCCCGACAACCTCGTGGAGGAGAAGTTCATGGAAAAGATTATTACTTTTTATCCTTACGAGAGTTTAAAGATAAGATTAAAGCCGAAGAATTTCTAGAATGGGAAGAGGTATATCGGGATAATTTTTATGGAACATTAAAAACTGAAGTGCAACGACTTTGGGATAACGGTAAACATGTGATTTTTGATATTGATGTTGTAGGTGGTTTGGATATTAAAAGCATATTTCCAGATCGTACGTTGGCAATTTTTGTAAAACCACCTAGTATTGAAGAACTCAAAATTCGTTTGAAGAAACGTAAAACCGAATCCGAAGATAAAATCAATATGAGAGTTGCCAAAGCTTCTACCGAAATGGCTACTGCTCCTCAGTTTGACGCTATCATAACGAATGATGACCTGGAAAAAGCTAAAAACGAAGTATACCAATTGGTTAAAAAGTTTCTTTTTAAAGAATTAAAATAAGATTTCCACCTTCGTGGAAATGGAAAAATAAATTTTCCATGAAAAAAATCGGATTGTATTTTGGGACGTTTAATCCCATTCATATCGGGCATTTGGCAATCGCTAATCACATGGCTGAGTTCTCTGATCTTGATGAGTTATGGATGATCGTAACTCCTCATAATCCTCATAAGAAGAAAAGTTCGCTTCTGGATAATCATCATCGCTATGAGATGGTATATCGCGCTACACAATCGTATCCAAAATTAAAACCTAGTGATGTAGAGTTTAAATTACCACAACCCAATTACACGGTGCATACACTTGCACATTTGCAAGAAAAATACCCAAAAGATCAATTTCATCTTATTATGGGAGAAGATAATCTGAAAAGTTTTCATAAATGGAAAAATCATGAGGTTATTCTCGAAAACCATAACATCTATGTATATCCAAGAATTGCTGAAGGAATTGTAGCCTCTCAATTTACAGATCATCCCAAAATACATCGAATTGACGCTCCTATTATGGAGATTTCTTCTACATTTATTCGCAAGGCAATTGCAGCTCATAAAAATGTAAGACCTTTGCTTCCCGAAGTTGTATGGGAATATATTGATGACATGAATTTCTATAAGTGATACATTAACTTTTGAGATTAAAATCATTGACACTGTAAAGGAATTTACATCAATTCAGCTAGTCAAAAACATTTAAAAAAGTAAATTTGAAAGAACAGGTTCAAATTCTAAACCGTATCCTTACCCAAACCACAGTATCTGTAGTATATGTTTTAGATAAAAATCATTTTTGATATCCTATTTTAACGTGAATAATAGATAATAAATTTTCGTCAGTTTGAGTGCCAAATCTATGATTTGGTGTATCGAAAACAAGAAAATGTATAGCTAATACCATTTGCACTTTAAACCTACTGGAATAAAATGTTCTTTTTTCATTTAAGAAGCCGACTTTTTTGCTCTAGACGACCAAAAATACTACTAAAAAACACTAGTTCAGGCTGACAGGATTTAGTTACGATTACTGCTTCTTGTATGTATTCGCATTCCTCTATAATTTGTACGCCTGCATTAATCGATTTCAACATGCTTTTTAAAGTTTGTCGTATATAAGTCTTATCTTCAACAATTAGAGATTTTATCATAATTCTACTAATTTATAAGGAATAGTCAGGAGGACTTCAGTTCCTTTTTCATTAGTTATTGAGCGGTCTTTAATTTCAATAGTGCCTTTCATATTATAGTCTTTAGATAAGATACTCAATCGTTCTTTTGTTATAGTAGTAGACACTGAATTTTTGGAAGTGTGTTTATTAGTAAGTGTTGTATTAATGCCTATACCATTATCTATGATGATACATTGTAATTTTTTGCCAACCATACTAAGAGTAATATCTATTTTTTTAACTCCTTTATGTCCTATAAAGGCGTGCTCAATAGCGTTTTCTACGAAAGGCTGTATCAACATTGGTGGAATTTTGAATTGATGTATATCTATTGTTGTATCAACTTGAATAGTATATTGATAAGACTCGTGTTCTAAGTGGTATAACTCTAGGTAGTTTTCAATGGCTTTAAGTTCTTCGGAGAGTAATACGGTTTTATCTCTTGAGTTTTCTAAAATGATGCGTAGTAGTTTTGAAAATTTAGAGAGATACGTCACTGACTTTTTATCTTCTTTTCCTAAGATCATGCCTTGTAAAACGGAAAGCGAGTTAAAAATAAAATGTGGTGTCATTTGTGAACGCAACAGTTTTTGTTCAATCACAATATTCTGATTTTTGGCATTGGCATGTCGTAGTTTTAGAAAAAATATAATACTCCCTAACATCAAAACGCATCCCAAAAATATAATAATGCTGATCAATACGTTACGTTGTGATTTTTCTAAATTTTGAGCTGTGGTCTCTACCGTTTGGGTAAGTTTTAATTCTCGGTCAGCAGCTTTTGAAAGTTCTTGCTCATATTTGTATTCGTATTCTAGTGCGGTTATTTTTTCAATATTTTCTTTGTTAAGGATGCTGTCGCTTAATCTTTTATATATTTCATGATAATCTAGAGATTTTTGGTAATTCTTAGTCTTTTTATAGATAGTATATAAAAAACGAGCTGCTTTTTGCTGAACTGGTAATAATAGTAAATCATCCGCAATTTTTTTGCTTTTCTGAATGTATGAAATTGCTATTTTGTATTTTTTGTTATACATATAGGTTTCGGCAATTCCCATAAGGCTATTGGCTAAAATTCGTTGATTTCCAGTTTGTTGGCTTATCTGCATTGCTTCAGTGAAATATGAGCGAGCAAATAGGGGGCTTTTCAGCAATAAATGAACTTTTCCAATCTTGTTTTTGACAGTAGCGATTTGTTTTAGGTTATTGATTTCTTCACTTATATGTAGTGAAGAAGTGTAATGTTTTAAGGCATTTGCATAATCAGTTTTAGTTAAGTAAATATCTCCAATATTACTATTATTTGAAACGATATTGTTTTTATCACCAATTTGTACAGCATGTTTTAACGATTTTTCAAAAAATGTTAATGCTTTATCATACTTCTGCATGGCCAGGTTGACTTCACCCAAACTATGAAGTGTATAGGTTAAACCTTCGTAATCAGATACTTTTTCTCTGAAGCTTAAAGCCTTGTAAAAACATATTAGAGCTAAAGGATAGTTGCCCTGTACTTGATGAATACCTCCTAAGTTTGTATTTACATAAGCTACACCTTCGTCATCACCAATTTGATTACTGAGCTCCAATGCTTGTTTATATCTAGAAATTGATTGATCATATTTGCCAAGTTCTTCGTACACAATAGCTATATTTATTTGGCAGGTAGCAATACCCCTTTTATTTCTTAACAATTGGTATATTTTTGAAGCTTGTTGGTAGGCGGTCATTGCTTCTTCAAATCTTGAAAGGTTATAATAATTGATTCCCATACCAATATAAACTCTTGCTGCTCCTTCTTGGTTATTAATGAGTTTATAGTTTGTCAATGATAGTTGTAAAAAATCTAAACTCTTTGTGAAGTCTGATTTGATATTTTCTAGTCTAGCTAATAAACGGAATGCATTTGCTTTACCTTTTATATCGTCTAAATTAGTGCTTAAGCTTTTTGCTTTTTCAAGGTACGTTCGGGTTGAATCTAAATCAATTCTGAAATATGCAGAGGCAATATCAATTAATAAGTTAACACGAGTAGTATCTTTTCTGGTATGAAGTTGCAATTGAGTTTTTAAACTGTCTATAGCATTGTCTTGAGCAAAACTATCATTGAAGTTAAATAAACAAAATAGAATAAGGAAAAATAGAAAAAGAAAATGCTTCATAAAAACTAAATAGGTTTCATTATAAGGTTACGCTTAAAATAAACATATTAAACCTACCTATAAAAGCTTTATTAAGTTATTTTATAATAAGGCTCTTAATTAATCCAGATTATTTTGTTAATTATGGTTGTAGATCAGCTGTAATATCAGCGTCCACGGTAATGGGTCAAATTGGTGCTTTTATAAAAAATTTTCTTGTTAATGTGATGATTTGATTGTACCCCTCTGCAGCTCCTAACCTGTAATTGATCGCTCTCGTTATGTCTATGGCTAGTGACGTCCTCCCGCTCAGTGGCGTTAAAGCTTAGAAGGTAAGAATATATAAATGCTAAGAACCAGTTACAGAGATGTAGCTGGTTTTTTGATATTTTGCAGCACAAAATATCAAAAAAATAGAGGTTTAAGATATAAGTATCTCATAAAAAAGACCTTTACTTCCCGAAGTTGTATGGGAATATATTGATGAGATGAATTTCTATAGGTGATACAGTAACTATTGAGGTTAAAATTATAGAATCTTTAAGAGAATTTACATCAATCAGGCTAGTCAAAGACATTTAAAAAAGCAGGGGTAAAAAGACAGTTTCAAGTTCTAAATCGTATCCTTACCCAAACCGCAGTATTTGTAGTATATGTTTTATACCAAAACCATTTTTAATGCAATATTTTAAATAAAAATGTTAATTCATTGTCATTTTGACATCGTTAGTCATACTGTTGATAATCAAACATCTAAACTATTTTTTAACAGGTTTATCATATCATCTTTTGTTTTTGGAACAAAACTTGCACTACTATTGGTCATACGAATGTTTAAAATAGGATGAATATGTCGGTAAGTTTTAAATTAGTAGCCAGAAAGAATCCGGGGGATGCTTTGGTGATACATAAGGATATAAGAGTGACTACTACTTTAAAAGAGGTAACTCTGGCATTTATTAAACAAATTAAGATTCATGATCGTTCGAATATCGCATTAAACCCTATGTTTCAATTCAGAAAAAAAGAACGTATACATACGTAGTGTAACGCTACAGTTTACAAGGTGCCCCCTAACACCAAAAAGTGTCAGGGGGCATTTTTTTGCCCAAAAAACACCAAAACTCACCTAAGAAGCGATTTTTTTTGACCTTAGATGCCGTTTTTTTTCATCTAAGAAGCCGTTTTTTTTGCTCTAGACGACCAAAAATAGTGCTCAAAATACACCATTTTTGAAGTAAAAATACCTTAAAATACCCTTAAAAAACAGGTCGGTATACGCTCTTTTTTACACTAAAATATAACCACAATACAATGGTTTTTTGGGAATTTTCAGCCTAAGATAAATGCTCTGTCCTTGTCATTACTATCTCATTATATTAACCAGGATCGTGGCTATACATATTTTTAGCGATAACTATCATTGATGTACCAAAACTTTAGGTTTTTAAGCACAATCATCTATTTAACATAAATTTAACAACACCTATATCCTCAGTCCCGAAAAATGAAACTGGCATGTTTTAATATTGCACCAGGAATACAATAAAAAAACAAAATCAGTCACTAATTACTTTTTTATGCGAACATTATTTTTAAGTTTTCTTCTTATGGTGTGTGCTATCACCGTAGGGCAGGAAAACGTCACCTCAGATCCATTAAAGGAGGCTTTACAGGTTTTTCCTGTACCACCAGAGGCTGCTTCATTAGGCAAATACGGAAATGTCCCTATCAATTTAGCTACCGGAAAAATTAACTATACGGTACCAATTTATACCATCAAGGTAGGGAATTTTAAATGGCCTATTATGCTGTCTTATGATTATAATGGATTGATCACTGAGCAGGACCATCCGTTAACTGGTATGGGTTGGAACCTAATTGCAGGAGGCCAGATCACAAGACAGGTACGGGGTGTTGATGATGATATGGGAAACCAGGCGTATAAGGCAAGTACCATTATACCATATTTACAAGGAGCCTATAACAACTTATCGGATGAAGATTTAAAAAATAAACGATATGAGATATATAATAATATAGGTGAGCGAAATTATGATGCAGAGCAAGACAAATACACTATTGGTGTTCAGGGGTTGGGTGGTAGTTTTGTATTTAATGAAACTGGAGCACTTGTTTTTATAGATCATAAAAATTACAAGATCGAAAAAAACAATAATGAATTTACCATTACCGATGATAAAGGGATCCGGTACTACTTCAATACACATACTTTGGGCACATATTCTTACAGTGCCAATAATGAATCTGTGGATCACACAGTACCTGTTGGATATTTATTAACAGAAATACGCCTTACTGATAATCAAGGGAGTATTTATTTTGATTATGCAGTAGCAGAGAGTTATGGTAAAGTAGTGTATTCGGAAACGGAAACCTCGACCAATATATCTGGAAATCCACAAGTAACCAATTCTTTATCTCAAAAAGCCAGTACACTAACTAGAAAAAAGCTTCAAAAAATAAGGTTTCCAAATGGGGAAGTACGGTTTAACATTACCAGCGGAACGGATCAGCAGATCGCAACACAGGCACTACGTGATATTTCGGTATGGAATAATAGTCAACAAATTGTAAAATATGATTTCACATATAGCGACCCTATCAAAAACAGAAAAACACTAAACAAAATCACCAAAAGTAATGGTGGTCTAAGTTTGCCGTGGTATGAGTTTGATTATCATTCTTTTCCTTTAAATCTTCCTGCCAGGGACAATTATAAATTTCAGGATTATTGGGGGTATTATAACGATACGGGATATTCGTTACTTTCATCTGAAGGAAAAGAGATCAAGTTTGATAAAACGGTATCGGGTGCTTTAAAAAAAATCACATATCCAACAAGAGGTACTACACATATCTATTATGAGCAAAATAAGGTTTTAAGGAGTAATGCCCCTTCCTCAATTTGTAATGAAGACCTCAATACCTCAAAAACGGTATGGATAAAAGTTGGGGAGGGTAACTTTGGAAAAAATATAGATACCATTATTAAAGTAAGAGAACATGGGGTCGTTCGGATAGTACCTACATTAATGTCGGGAATAGGAGATGAATTTAGTTATTCTGGTGTAATCGCCAATTTAGAAGTCACTACCGATGGGGGTGGTTGCGATGGGGCTATTAACATTCCTTTTAATTTTGCCGGGGAGACCATCGGTTGTGAAAATACCGCTAACTGCCCTAATTATTGGGAGAGTGATTATATTGAAAAACGGGGCTACACCAAAAATGGAGAAATACATATAACAGGTTATGTAGAAACACCCTTCAAAACCAATTTATGGTTGAAGGTGTTTTATCAGTATAATGCCCCCTCTGGGGATCCTGTAGAGCTACTAGACGTAGGGGGTGTACGGGTACAATCCACCAGGGATTGTGGCGCCAATGGTAATTGCACCTCAAAAAAATATGTGTACAGTAAAGGTGTCTTTTCAGGGTCTCCGTATATATCCCGGTACTCTACCTGGGAGATAAAGGACAACGGGACTACCATTACTACCTATAGAACGGCCAAAAGTATGTTCAACATGCTTGGTTATCAGGGGTCACCCATATTATATAAAGAGGTTAAAATATATGAAAATGGTGTTGATCATAATGGTTGGACAGAAAATTATTATTCTGCTAGCTCTGCGGGAGGAAGTGCTTTTCCATTTGTAAGCCCACCTGATGCAAATTGGGAAACTGGAAAGCTCTTACAACAAAAGATATATAGCAAATCAGAATTAGTAAAAGAAATTATTAATCAATATGATGCCTATTATCCCTATGGTGTAGGGGTAAAAAGTACCAAGCGGGCTTATGGTATGGCTGTAGGTAGGACCACATATAAGTATAGTGGTTCTGGCCAACTTGCAGGTTTAATAGACGGAAACCCGGACCATTATGCAGAGAATTATTATGTAGATTATCCCAAAGAGTATAAGTTGATAAAGACTACCACCAGAGAGTTTTTACATGGTGAAACTGTAATTAATGAAACCTCATACGGTTATGATAATCCCTATGGGCAATTAAAGACACAAACCAATACTGATAGTGCAAACAAAACCATTACGACAAACTATGTATATCCCTACGATAAGAATAGTGTTGTTAATGATGCTTTGGTAGCTCAAAACAGGATTGCGACTCCTATAGAAACTCAAACGAAAGAAAATAGTGTGTTTCTCGCCTCTAAAAATACCGAATATAAAGATTGGGGTAATGGTATAATACTTCCCAGAACAATCAAAACATTAAAAGGGCAACAAAACGCTGTAAATATACCACAAGACCGTCTGGAGTATCTGGCTTATGATCTTCAGGGAAATCCTTTAGAAGTTTCACAAGCCGATGGTCGTCATATCATGTATGTATGGGGGTATAACAATACTCAACCTATTGCTAAGATCGACAACGCTAGTTATACAGGGATTCCTGCAACAGCTACAGCACTAATTACCCAATTACAAACGGTATCTAATACCGAAGATACTGCTGGCCAAGAGCTAACCATGCGCAACCTGTTTAAAGATTTACGGGAACATGCCTATTTTAAAAATGCAGAAATAAGTGGTTATACCTATGACCCACTGGTTGGGGTGACCAGTATGACCGATCCAGAAGGGTATACTACTTATTACCAGTATGACGAGATGAACCGTTTACAATATACCCTGGATCATGAGCAATATGTAGCCCAGCAACTACGCTATAATTACCAGGGACAGCAATCCGATGTTTTAG
>JAUIBW010000027.1 GCA_030427585.1 Bacteroidia bacterium | reverse complement strand
CCATAAGAAAACTGTGTTATTAAAATTAAACAAAAAAATAGGCGGGTTTTAAAACCCGCCTATTTTTTATTTACACAGTTTATTGGACACTACCTAAAACTGCATCTTTTTGTTCTATTTACACGACTATAGGTTAAAATAGAATAATGAAGCAAAATAAAATCTTACCTGTTTTAACCGTTCCTGCTCTACTCTTAATAACCAGCATAATTGCATCTGTAACGATTAGTAAGCGTTGGAGTTTTGAAATATCGTCTTATGCCATCTTTCTTTTTACGGCAATTTATATTGTGATATTCGAACAAATTACTCCCTTAAAAAAAGATTGGAAAACTAAACAAAATAACCTGGCAACAGATATAAAGCACTTTATATTTTCGACAGCATTATTTGATGCATTAGGAAAAACAGTATCACTGTATTTTGTATTATATCTTCAACAAAATTTCTTTAAACCATCAGAAATATGGGATGATGTTCCTTTCGTGCTAACGTTTATAGTTGCAAATATAATTGGAGAATTTTTACCTTATTTCTATCATAGAATTAGTCATATCGGAAATCATAACTCTATCCTAAGTTTGTTACTATGGAAAATACATTCGATTCATCATTTACCAACTTCGTTAAATTGGTTTAAGACAAACTGGATACACCCGATTAATATTTTTTTAAATACTATATTTAAAATGATACCTCTTTTACTATTAGGGTTTAATCAAGATATAATCTTTTTGGTAGGAGTAGCACATGTAGTCATAGCATATATTTCTCACGCTAATATCAAAACCAAAACAGGTTTTTTGGATTATTTGATTGTTACTCCACAAATACATCATTTTCATCATAGTAAATTATTGCATGAAGCTAAAAATTACGGAAATATTTTTCCGTTATGGGATTTGATTTTTGGTACCTATTATAATCGTAAGGGCGAAGTAGATGATGTTGGAGTTATAGAAAACCATATGGTATATCCAAAAAAAGAAAACTATATACGACAGTTGCTGTTTCCTTTTAAACGAATTTGTAAAGAATGTTGCCCATTAGAATAACCTTAATAATTACAACATAAAGATTTACAAATATGTGTAAGTACAATTGCCTTTTGTAACTTTGATACTATAGTCTTATTATGTACAATATACAATACGTATTCAAAAATGGAAATACCTGAAATAATACAGCAACTCGATCATCTACTGGATAGAGGAGCAGAACTAATGAAAAATAGTAGTGAAAATGAACTTAAGTTTAAACCTTTACCTAATAAATGGTCGAAAAAAGAAATTTTAGGTCATCTGATAGATTCTGGAATACATAATTTACAAAGATTTACAGAAATTCAATTTGAAACGAAACCTTACAAAATTCGAAAGTATAATCAGAATGAACTCGTTAATGTAAATCAGTATAATGAAGCCAGTTCTGATGAAATACTAAGTTTTTGGGTAGCGATTAACAAACGTATAAAAAAAGTAATCGAATTACAAGATAAGCATACTTTGGCATATCAAATAGAAATTAGTAAAGGAGAAAAATCTGATTTTAAGTTTTTAATTGAAGACTATGTACATCATATGGAACATCATTTACATCAAATAGCAAAATCACACAATTAATAAAATAAAAAAATGGAATATTTCACATTGGCAAGGGTATTACATGTTTTGGCGGTGATTTTATGGATAGGGGGAGTGGCAATGGTAACGACCGTAATTATTCCTGCTGTTAAAAAACTAAAATCTAAGGAGGATCAGATAAAAACCTTTGAGCAGATCGAAGGCAAATTTGCTTTGCAAGCCAAAATCACAACATTAATAACAGGTATAACAGGATTTTATATGCTGTATGTACTTGATGCCTGGGATAGATATTTTGATTATAGATTTTGGTGGATTCATGCAATGACTTTGGTTTGGATAATATTTTCACTAATTCTCTATGTTTTAGAACCACTTGTATTGCATAAGTTGTTTAAAAAATATGCTGGGGATAATCCTGCAAAAACATTTAGGTTTATGCATCGTATGCATTGGATTTTACTGGTATTAAGTTTAGTTACCACAGCAGGAGCAGTGGCAGGTAGTCATGGATGGTTTTTCTTGAAATAATACTTGTATTTACTGTATTGTATTTGAAGAAAACCAACAAATTAATCCTTTAAAATACAAGAAGATGAGTTTAAAAATTAAAAGGTATTTCATAAATTGTTTTTTACTTTTAATTCCGGTTTTTTTATGGAATATCATTTTTGTTGATGCTCTTCCTAAAAGTTATACTCCCGAAATATTTTGGAAAGATATACCTAAAACACTAAGCTACAGCGAAAATATTTTAAGAATCATTGTGCTGGCAATGCCTGTGATAATGATATTTTCGTTGAAGACAAGAGTACAAAAGATTGGATTTGTTATATATTTAATAGGTATTATATTGTACTTCCTTTCATGGATCATTATGATCGTTTATCCTCGATCTAATTGGAGCCAAAGCATGATAGGATTTGTCTCTCCGGCATATACAACTATAGTTTGGTTTGTAGGAATTGGATTAATCGGAAATAAAGCTTTTTTTAGAACTTTCTATCTATCGGTAATTTATATCTCAATCGCTTTAATTTTTGTAGTGCTTCATTCTTTACATACTTATATAGTTTTTCAAAGATTATGAGCTTAGAAAATTGAAAAAAGTTTTAACCATTTCAGTAAGTCAGAAAAATAATGAATACTAACGATCAATTTTATTTTGAAAAGGATGAACCCAACAAAAGCTGTTTGTTAGCCATGCGCAGTATTATTCTTGATCAGGATAAAGATGTTACCGAAACACGTAAATACGGGATGCCATGTTTTTGTTATAAAGGAAAAATGTTCTGTTATCTATGGGTTGATAAAAAAACCGATGAACCTTATTTTCTAATGGTAGAAGGAAAACATCTGGATCATCCTCAATTAGAAACAGGTGATCGCGCGAGAATGAAAATTTTTAGGATAGATCCAAATAAAGACCTGCCAGTAATAACAATCAAGTTAATTTTGAATCAGGCATTAGATGTCTATAGAAACGGGACCATTCTAATTCCTAAGAAGTAGATCAAAAATCAAAAAAGATGAAACAATATCGAGATCAAGGAGCGGTAGGAGCACTATTAGACGAATACGAAAAAGCACTTACAGAAGTTATTACCATTTTGTCTAATGTTAATAATCAGAAGTTGACCACTATTGTGGATGATAAAACCGATGATCCCGATTGTAGATCAATACAAACCATTTTGACCCATGTCATAAGAGCTGGATATTGCTATATTATTGAAATAAGAAAATCATTAGGCGAACAGATTGATTTTGTAGAACGTAAAACATTAAGTAGCGTAAAAGAATATCAAACAGGTTTACAGGAAATGTTTATGTACAATGAACAATTATTTGAAGAGTATCCAGATTTACATCTTGAAGAAAAAGATCTTGATAAAAAAATAATAGTAGCATGGGGACAACAGTACAATATAGAGCAATTATTAGAACATGCTATTGTACATGTTTTAAGACATAGAAGGCAAATCGAAAGGTTTTTAATACAACTTAATACTTAGTTATCAGAGTTATTGCTACGGTATCACTTTTAAAACAATGAATTGATTAAGTTGCGGAAAAAAGGAATTAAAGTTATTGTCAGAAATTACAACGATCGTTCGGCTACCATCTTTTAATTTTGGTCCAAACGAAAAACCTTCAAGATTATCTACAGTATTATTAGTGAGTTGACTTCGAATACTATCAAAAGTAAAGAGCAAAGTTTTTGTTGCTGCAGTATATGATGTAGTTGCTAATGTCTCTATAGTCAATGTATTTGTAGCATTTGTAGCATCAACTTTATATATTTTTACTGTATTTCCCCCATCTATATATCCAGAAGAGAAAGAACGTTCTAACGCCAGAAATTTGTTAGTGTCGTACTCCAGAATTTCGACCAAACCATTCACTTCAAATGTAGTGCCTAGTGTGGCTTCACGTGCTACCGGGTCTAACTCATAGGCAAATTGTCGTTCTGCAATACCCGATGTTTTGTTTATATAAGTGATTCTTACAGGAGATTGCGTATCTGTAGTGGTGGGTTCGGGGCCATCTTCGATAAGTGGTAGCTCAAAAGAGACCCAGTATCCTTTATTCCCAAAACCCAGCGCGAGACCTTCTAAGGTCCCATTATGTCTTGGCCCAGAAGAGGTGCCCACCGTATTGGCCTTAAAATTATCAGGTAGTGTAAAACGTTTAATTTGATTTCCCTCTGGAGCTATTTCGATCAAAGCCGGATCTACACCATTGGTAATAGAGCCTTCACTGGTATATACAATAGAGCCTGTGTCTATATCAAAACGTATAGCTTCGGGATCAACAACTCCCTGTGTCAAAGGTGCACCTGCCTCATCCTTAATTTCTATCATGGCACTAATACCAACCGAAGTAAAACCATCTTTAGTATATGTTATATCTGCTTCATAATACCGTATAGGCGGGGTAGAAGTATCACAGATAATGTACCACTTACCATTTTGATAATCGATTCCAGAAAACCCTCCAATAGGAACACCATTAATTTCCTGGTCTGCAAGTACCAATTCATCAATATATTCAAGAGTGTTAATTGTATTTTGTTCATTTACCGGAGATATTGGTGTAGGTTCATCGTCTGTAACAGGTGTGGTATCACTTGTACTTGAAGAACAACACCAACATACCAAAATGATCAAAAATACTTTTTTTACTACCTGTATCATAATGAACTGTATTAAGCGATAAAGATATCAATTTGTAATGAAAAATATCGCTATACACTTACAAATACTGTCTTGTAATCTACTAGTAAATATATAAAATAAAACAGGCTTTTACCTCTGTATTTATAGGGTTTAACCATTTGATAATCAACATGTTATTTTGTAAATTAGTAGTGGTGAGTTAGTGTGAGAAAAACGTTGTGACAGTTCTTTGATTTCTCGCTAGTAGGTACTCAGAAAAATCAATAGCTAAAGAAAGCTAATTGTTTAGCCCCATAACAATGTTGTAAGTATAGAAGAATATATTTTTAACCAATTTAAATATAAATTATCATGAAAACAATTTTATGTAGTGTAGCTTTTTGCTTTATTACAAGTATGGGCTTTTCACAATTTCAACACACGTTCGGAACAGAAAAATCAGAGATGGGTAGATCTCTTACTCAGCTGCAACAAGTTGAAAGAGGATATGTAATAGCGGGATATACCTCTAAGAACTTTATTGGTAGCCTTGAAGCAACCTTGGTCAAAACAGATCTTAATGGTAATCAAATATGGTCTAGGGTGTATGGGGGGCAAGATTATGAATATTTTAATTCAGTAAGACAATCCACCTTTTTTAGCCCCAATAACAAAACAGCTTATGTGGCTGCTGGAGTTACTCGCAGTTTTGGTTTTGGAGGCGGAGACGCATATCTTATGGGGGCAGATACCAATGGCGCTCTCGTTTTTTCTGCGGTATATGGGGGGCAACAATACGATGCTGCTCACTGTGTGCAAAATAATAGGGAGGTAACAGGAAAACCTGGATATATTCTTGTTGGTGAAACCAGAAGCTATACAGCATTTCCGGGAGCCAATGTATACGTTGTTAAAACAGATTTACAAGGAAACCTAATAAGAGCTACAGTAATAGGAGGTAGAGGAGATCAACGAGGTATGTGGATAGAACAAACAAGAGATGGAGGGTACATCATTGCAGGATCAACTACAAATTACTGGTGTGGTGCTAGTAGTACATTGGCCAATCCACCTACCGATCTTTTTGTGATAAAACTAAAACCTGATCTTACCATAGAGTGGAACAGGATATTAGGATACCCTAATGAGCTAGATCCTACAATGGGATATAGAAATGTAGCTACTTGTGTAAAACAGGATAGAAATGGTAACTACGTCCTTACAGGATATACTAATAGCTTTGGGATTAATAATTCTTATGATGCATTTTTAGTATACCTGGATGGGGGAGGTAACTTCTTAGGGATGAAAACATATGGAACAGAGAGAACAGAGTTAGGATTTAGTTTAGAAGAAACTTTTGATAGCGCAGGAAACCAGAGGTTTACCGTAGTTGGGCAACAGGTTATTTCATCACGTAAAGCTATGCTATTTCAAACAGATGCTGGTGGTACTTTACAATGGGCACGTGAATATGGGGGAGAAAAACAAGAAGGAGGAATGGAACTGGTAATTGACACTTATGATAAAGGGTTTGCCTTTACAGGATACACCACATCTTTTGGAGCCGGGGCTACAGAAATTTACCTCGTAGAAACCACAGATACTGGTAAGACAGGTACAATTTGTGAAAAAGAAATAGATCTAAAAGAAATAAAGCACGAACCTTGTATTGCTAAAAGTGCACAACAAATCTTTGTAGATGAGTATAGAAGAATAGAGCATCCTGTAATTAGAGTAGAATACAAAGAAGATCTCTGCAAAAAAAGTAAAAAAGCCCTTACAAGAGAAGAGGCTAAGCTATTAGAAACCGATGTAATCCTATTTCCTAATCCGGTAAATAACCTCCTTACATTAGATGTCGAAAAAACATTTGAGGTAACCAAAGTTGAGGTTTTTGATGTGCATGGTAAAATGGTTCTTCAAAACACAGTACCAGGTCAAAAAGAAAAAATAGCACTGGTCACCGAAGGTCTGCAACCAGGAATGTATATTGTTAAACTACGAACCCAAAAAGGAGAGACTCGTATGATGAAATTCCTTAAAAAATAAAACAGGTTTGGTACTAAAATCAAATGATTAAAGTGAGCTGCTTCTATTACTTAGAGGTAGCTCATTTTAATTATTTATAAAAGCTATACTATGCACTGCAACGATTGCTGCTGTTTCGGTACGTAATCGGGTTTCTCCCAATGTAACGGGTGTATACCCCAAGTTTAGCGCAATATCAATTTCTTTTGTCGAAAAATCTCCCTCGGGACCAATAAGAATGGTAGTGTTTGCTTCTGGCAGAAGAACACTTTTTAAAGATTGCTTTTTAGTCTCTTCGCAATGCGCGATTAATAATTGATCTTCATTTTTACGTTTTATAAACTCAGAAAATATAATAGCAGGGTTTAACTTTGGTAAATAACACTGTAGGGATTGTTTCATCGCACTTTGCAGGATACGTTCGAATCGCTCTGTTTTGATGATTCTTCGCTCACTGTGATCACAAATAATGGGAGTAATTTCATCGATACCAATTTCAGTAGCTTTTTCTAAAAACCATTCAAACCGATCATTCATTTTAGTAGGAGCTACAGCAAGATGAATTTTATATTTTCTATGCTGTTGCTGTTCATAGCTCTCAATTATTGCAATACATTGCGACGGATTAGAAAATGTGATACGAGCAAAAAATAGAAAACCATAACCATTGGTAATATGCAATTGATCTCCTTCCTTTTTTCTTAATACCTTAGCAATATGTTTGCTTTCTTCTCTCGAAAACTTTATTTCGCTACTAGATGTTGTTAAAGTATGGTTATAGAATAATTGCATTTTATATTTTTATAGTTGGATGTTAGAGTTTCATTTCTAGTTTTAAATATCAAATTTTAAATGTAAAATAATGAATACTAGTATAGTATGATTCGCCATAGTATACTTTTACATTTTGCATTTTGCATTTTACACTTAATATAACGCTATTGATTAGAATTGTATTCGGGCTTTAGCTACCACACTCATGTCGGTAAAATCTTTTTTCAGGTATTTTAAGTAGCCTACAATTCCGATCATTGCAGCATTATCTGTAGTATATTCAAATTTAGGAATAAAAGTTTTCCACCCATATTTTTGTTCTCCTTCTTTTAATGCTTTTCTAATTCCAGAATTTGCAGAAACACCACCACCAATTGCAATACTTTTAATACCGGTTTGTTTAGATGCTTTTTTTAGTTTATCGATCAGGATATTAATAATTGTATACTGTAGCGATGCACATATATCATTTAGGTTTTCGGCAACAAAATTAGGGTTCTCCTTTACCTTTTTCTGAACAAAATAGAGAACAGAAGTCTTAAGCCCGCTAAAGCTGAAATTGAGTTCACCAACTTTTGGCTTAGGAAAAGGAAATGCTTTTGGGTTTCCCATTTTTGCATATTTATCAATTAATGGTCCGCCGGGATATGGTAATCCAAATATCTTTGCACTTTTGTCAAAAGCTTCTCCAACAGCATCATCGATGGTTTCACCAATAATTTCCATGTCAAAATGTGCATTAACTTTAACAATCTGCGTATGTCCTCCACTTATTGTCATTGCCAAAAAAGGAAATTCTGGGATGTCAAACTCATCTTCTTCAATAAAATGAGCCAAAATATGAGCTTGCATATGATTAACATCTATTAATGGGATGTCGAGAGCCAAGGCTAATGATTTGGCAAAAGAAGTACCCACTAATAAAGATCCCATTAATCCGGGCCCTCGAGTAAAGGCAATAGCATGTAAATCTTCTTTCTTTATGTTTGCTTGTTTAATTGCCTGATCTATTACTGGAACAATATTTTGCTGATGTGCTCTAGAAGCTAATTCGGGTACAACACCACCATATAACTCATGTATTTTTTGTGATGCAACAACATTAGATAAAACCTGTCCATTACATAATACAGCAGCAGAAGTATCATCGCATGAAGACTCAATGCCGAGAATGTATATTTTTTGTGGATTCATTATGAGGAAAAGGGCATAGAAATTGTTAATATTGTCAACAAAGTTAAAACAATAAAACGTATCAGGAAACTTAGGAAAATATTGTTAAGGACATTTCTTATCCTTTTGTCACTATTTGCATTTTTGGTAGTGCTGTTTTCTATTCCTGCGGTTCAAACATATTTTGGAGGAAAAATTACCAATTATCTTAATGAAACCTATGGCGTTGATATTCATATTGACCGAATTGGATTAACCTATGCAGGTAACGTATATCTTGAGGAAATTTTGGTTAGAGACCATCATCAGGATACATTAATATATGCCGGGAGTATAAAAACTTCGATAGGAAGTATTACACAAGTGACCAAGGGAAGACCCGAATTAGGGCAAGTTTCTATAGAAGACCTGATCTTTGATATGAAAATATATAAAGATGAAAATAGTGATAACCTGATGACGTTTGTTAGAAAATTCAATACAGGGAAAAAACCACCTTCTGGAGAAAAATTTGTCCTTTCGACAAAAAATATCGACCTACAGCGAGGAAAATACAGTTTTACTAATGAGAATTTAAGAAACCCAAAAGCGGTAGAGTATACTAATATTGTTCTTGATGCAGAAAGCCTTTTGGTAGATGGCGATGATGTATATATTACAATAAATGCATTATCATTTAAAGATTTTAGAGGATTAGATGTTTCCAAACTTCAAACTTGTTTTACAATAACATCGACCGATATGAAGTTTCAGGAATTGGTTATAGAGACCAATGACTCTAAGGTCGAAGGCGAAATCCTATTCTCTTACGATGTTGGTGGGTTAGACGATTTTGAAAATAAGGTAAATATTACTGCAGATTTTGATAAAGCAACTATTTCTACTAATGATTTAGTCCCTTTTTACAGCGAATTTGGAAAAAACCAAATGCTAAGGATGCAAAACACCTTGGTTAGAGGAATACTTAATGATTTTAAAATAGTTAATGCCAATATTTCGGGATTAGATAGATCTATAATAAAAGGAAATATAAGAATTAAAAATGCCGTAAGCGATGCCTCAAAATTTGAGCTCGAAGGAGATTTTAAAAACTTAACCAGTAATTATTACGATCTGGTAAATTTGTTACCAGGTGTGCTAGGAACCTCTTTACCAAGACAATTATATCAATTTGGAAGTGTGCGAGCAGTAGGTAATGCTATCGTAACCACAAAAGCTGTAGATATTGATATGGACTTGTATTCACAACTAGGAAAGATCAATGCCTTTGTTTTACTAGAAAATCTTAATGATATAGAACGTGCATCGTATAACGGAAATATTATTTCTAATAATTTTAATATAGGCCAGCTTTTGGATAAGGAATCAATAGGGAATGCTGTTTTTGATATTCATGTAGACGGATCGGGCTTTACTTTAAAAAGCCTGGATACCAAGATAGAAGGAGATATTAGTAAACTCTATTTTAATGGATATACCTATACAGATTTAAAAGCACAGGGAAACCTTAAAGACCGTGTATTTGATGGTAACCTTAATTCTAAAGATCCTAACATAAGATTTAGTTTTAATGGGGTAGCTGATTTGTCGCAAGAAATACATAATTACAATTTTAAGGCTTATGTAGATCATATGGATCTTAATAAATTAAACTTATTTACCCGGGATAGTATTTCTATTTTTAATGGTGATGTATATATGAATATGAAAGGAACAGGAATCAATGATGCTTTTGGTACTATTGCTTTTGAAAAAACACTGTATACCAATCAGGACGCAGGGTTTTATTTTGAAGATTTTGAGATCAGATCAAGTTTTGATGATAAAAATATACGTACCATTACAATCAATAGCCCAGATATTGTAGAGGGTAATGTAAAAGGAATTTTTAGGTTTGAAAATGTATATGACTTGTTTAGAAATTCTATAGGAAGCTTGTATACTAATTTTGAAGCCACCGAAATTACCGATGATGAGTTTATGGAGTTTAACTTCAATATTTATAACAAAATAGTTGATGTATTCTTTCCAGAAATTCAATTTGCACCTAATACTAGTATTAAAGGAAAAGTAGAAAGTAATGAGTCAGAATTTAAACTTACGTTTAAATCACCATCGATTCAGGCTTTTGATAATTTTATGGAGGATGTAGATATCCGGATCGATAATAAAAACCCACTATTTAATACCTATATTGCTATTGATAGTATTGACTCAAAATATTATGATGTTTCTGAGTTTAGTTTGATTAATGTTACCCTAAAGGACACCTTGTTTATGCACTCAGAATTTAAGGGAGGAGAACATAATAAAGACAATTTTAACCTGGATTTCTATCACACGATAAACGAAGATAATAATTCTGTAGTAGGGATAAAAAAATCTGATTTCACATATAAAGGCCATACCTGGTATGCCAACAGAGAAAAGAGTAGAGAAAACAATAAAATTATTTTTGACAATGATTTTAAGAATATAGATATACGATCGGTAATCTTTAGTTATCTAGATGAAGAGATTAAGCTTAATGGGATTACCAAAGGTAAAGATTATAAAGATCTAAAAGCAACTTTCGAAAATGTAGATCTCAATAAAATTACACCAAGGATTGATAGTTTAAATTTTAATGGAAGAGTAGATGGGGAATTATCTGTTCTTCAGGAAAATGGTAATTACCTCCCAACCTCTACCGTAGTGATTCGGGATCTAGAGATTAATAAGACACCGTTGGGGGAATTGAGACTTAATGTTTCTGGAAACGAAGATCTTACACAATATAACGTCAATACACGGTTGATTAATAATCAAAAACAAAAAACATTATCAGCCATAGGGGAAATTAATGTTTCAAAAACGAACCCATCAATAGATGTAGATCTAGAATTAGATGATTTCGATATATCAGAATTTAGTGCACTCGGGGGAATCGTACTTACCAATATACGGGGATTTGTTTCGGGAGAAGCAAAAATATCGGGCAGCTATAAAAACCCATCTATAGATGGGATATTGGCATTAGATCAGGCTGGACTTACAATACCCTACCTTAATATTGATCTTGATTTAGATGATGACTCAAAAGTTATTTTAAAACAACAACGCTTTAGTTTTGATAATGTTGATATTACAGATACAAAGTATAAAACCAAAGGTATCCTGGGAGGATATATTGCACATCGAAGGTTTTCTAAATGGGAACTTGGATTAGAAGTACTGGCTAATGAAAGACTCCTGGTTCTGGATACCGAAGAAGACGAAGAATCCTTGTATTATGGTACCGGCTTTATAAGTGGTGAAGCAACTATCAAAGGACCAACCGATGAATTGGTTATCGATGTTAATGCAAAAACAGAAAGAGGTACTATTTTTAAAATCCCGTTAAATGAGACAGAATCCATAGGCGATAATTCATATATCCATTTTTTAAGCCCAGAGGAGAAACGAGCCCGACTAGAAGGAAAAGAAATTGTACTAGATGATATAAAAGGACTAGAGCTTAATTTTGAACTTGATGTAAATAATAATGCCGAAGTAGAAGTTGTTGTAGATAAAAGTACAGGGAGCTCGTTAAAAGGGCGTGGAGCCGGGACATTACTTATTGAGATTAATACCAACGGTAAATTTAATATGTGGGGTGATTTTGTAGCTTATGAAGGAACATATAATTTTAGATATGGAGCCTTTGTAGAAAAATTGTTTACTGTTAGAGAAGGAGGAACAATTAACTGGGATGGAAGTCCTACACGCGCTGTTCTGGATCTTAGTGCAGTATACAAAACAGAAGCAAATCCTGCAATATTATTAGAAAATTCTTCTATAAACCGTAAAATCCCGGTAGAAGTAGTTATAGATCTTCAGGGAGAATTAATTCAACCTAATGTTAATTTTAATATAGAATTCCCCAACTTAAGCTCTGTGATAAAAAGTGAGTTGGATTATAAACTAAGTGATCAGTCTAATAAAGAACTACAAGCGCTCTCTTTGGTCTCTTCTGGGCAGTTTTATAACGGAACCCTTGATGCCAATACACTTACCGGTGGTTTGGTAGCAGAACGAGCATCTAACCTTTTTAATAATGTTTTCTCTGACAAGGATGATAAGTTTCAAGTAGGGTTAAATTATGTTCAAGGTGTTAAAAGCTTAGATCAAGAAGATGCAGATCAGTTTGGATTAACGCTTTCTACCCAGATTAGCAACAGAATTCTAATTAACGGGCGAGTAGGAGTTCCTATCGGGGGAGTTAACGAATCTAGTGTTGTTGGAGATGTCGAGGTAGAATACCTTTTTAATGAAGAAGGATCCCTGAGAGGAAAGATTTTTAACAGGGAAAATACAATTCAATTTGTGGGTTCAGGAAATCAGGGATATGAACAAGGGATTGGACTTTCGTATTCTGTTGATTTTGATAATTTTAATGAGTTATGGACTAAGATTTTCAAAAACAAAAAAGTGAAAGATTCTATTGTAAAACCTAAGGATACTACCAAAATCGAAACTCCGAATTTTATTAACTTTACCGAAAAAAACAACTAATCTGTTGATCAAAGATTTTGTTTCAACTATAGATCAATTCATCTACTAAATGTTTAATTATGGCAAAAGAGATAAGAACCATTGGTGTTATGACTTCGGGAGGAGATGCTCCCGGAATGAATGCAGCAATACGTGCTGTTGCGAGAGCATGCGCTTATTATAATGTGAAATGCATAGGATTTTATCGTGGATATCAAGGGATGATAGAAGGAGATTATACCGTAATGAATGCCAGAAGCGTTCGCAATATCATTAGTAGAGGAGGAACCATACTTAAATCTGCCAGATCTGCAGATTTTAAAACTCCCGAGGGAAGAAAAAAAGCAGCAGATCAACTAAAAAAAATAGGAGTAGAAGCTATGGTTCTTATTGGTGGTGATGGGACATTTAGAGGAGGACAGATTTTTAGCGAAGAATATGATATTCCTGTTATCGGTGTTCCCGGTACTATAGATAACGATATTGCAGGAACAAACTATACGATTGGTTATGATACTGCCTTAAATACAGTGATCAATGCGATAGATAAGATAAGAGATACGGCCAGTTCACATAATCGATTGTTTTTTGTTGAGGTAATGGGGCGTGATGCAGGATTTATTGCTCTAAATAGTGGAGTAGGAGCAGGAGCAGAAGAAATTTTGATTCCCGAAGAAGATTTAGGGCTTGACCGATTATTAGAATCACTAAAACGTAGTAAACGATCGGGTAAATCGTCGAGCATAGTCGTGGTAAGTGAAGGTGATAAAACAGGGAAAAATGTATATGAATTGGCAGACTATGTAACAGAAAACCTACCAGACTACGAAGTAAGAGTCACCGTATTGGGGCATATGCAACGCGGTGGTTCCCCATCATGTTTTGATAGAACATTGGCTAGTCGATTATGTGTTAAAGCTGTAGAATTACTTCTCGACGGAGAAAAAAATGTTATGGTGGGGATTATTAATAATGAAATTACTGCAACCAGTTTTGATGTTGGCCTAAGGGAAGGTCATGAAATTAATAAAGAATTACTTCGCATTTCTGATATTCTTTCTATTTAAAATGTATCCCTCACTTCAAAATATAAATTTTATCAGGGGTTCTATTAGAATAACAAAGAAGAACTTTTAAAAAATTGAATGCATTAACATCAATTTTTTCTTATTTCATCATAAAAATCTCTCGAATTTATACTTTTCCTAAAATATAAGCCTTTACATAAATTTTATATTTAAGTATTTAAAAATCAATATATTAATAGTGATGAAGTAAGTCGTATTTGATAAATGTCGACTTACTTTTCTTGTTTTTGATTACGTTGTAACCGTACATTTGAGGAAACAAAAAAATAGTAAGATGACTCATTACAAAGGATACCAAAAGAAACTAAATTATAACAAATATTCTAAAAGGATGTATATAAAAAAGTACCTTTTTTAACCCCATTACGTACCTAATGTAAACCACCCCATAATTGCATTAAACAATGACTAATATTCTCATTACTTTACCTTGGATAATGTATTATGAAATGTGTGCTGTGTTGAACATATAATAAAATATGACATTCCATTATGCTTTTAGAAATAGTATATTGAGTTGATGTCGATGTTTTTAAAGAAGCATCTTTCCTTACATTTTTGACATTACTATCAAAGTTCTGGTACATTATCTGGGGTTAATCTGCAACTCATTATGAATAGTATTATCAAACAGATCGAACTTATAGAACGTATTGATCAGCTTATTCGATTGCAAGCAACAGGATCACCAGAAGAACTGACCTCTAAATTAAGAGTTTCAAAAACCAAGCTGTACCGTATTATTAACACGATGAAAAGTTTAAATGCTCCTATCGAGTATGACATCACGGTACAAAGTTTTGTGTACGCCGAACCCGTTGATTTTACTTTTGGTTTCTATACAAAAGATCGAAAAACAAATATTATTAATCCTTTTATAGGGTAATTAGAGACGTGGATAACCCGAAATCCAAGACCCAAAATCTGTAACCAGAAACCCCTTCAAATTTATTTCTAAAATAATGTTCACTTTTTTTCTCAGTTCCGAAAAATGAAACTGGTGAGATGTATTATTGTAGCATCAAACAAAATAATTAGATACCGTTATGACCAGACAAGAACATTTACAATTTTGTAAAATCTGTATAAACCAAAAAATTGACTCAAAACGAGGTATAGTTTGCAGGTTAACCGATGCAATTGCAAATTTTGAAGATACCTGCACTACATTTGAAGAAGACCCGATACTTACAGAAAAAGAAAAGCAACTTGCGATAACAAGAACAATAGCGGGTAAAGAAGCGAGTCAGGGAAAAAGATTTACCAACTATATTCTGGACTCTATATGTATTTTGATGTTTAGTTTTATGTTTGGTGTTGTCGTAGCTTTTATTTTTCCGTCTATGTTATCGATTTTGGAAACAGATAGCCGAATTATAGACTATGGGTTAGGTTTTATATTAGGAATGATTTATTATTCTTTTTTTGAAATAACTACGGGTAGAACCATTGGTAAGCTGGTTACAGGAACAAAAGTAGTTGATGAATATGGAAATAACCCTGATATACAAACCATATTAGTACGTAGTCTATGCAGGTATATTCCTTTTGATGCGTTTTCGTTTTTGGGTGACGGTTCGGGCTGGCATGATACACTTTCTAAAACAAAAGTGATAGAAATATAAATAAACGAGTTTGATCACTTAATTAGAGGTATATAGAAATTGGTAAAATGATACTAATAAATTATACGTTGTTATGATTAAAAAAATAGGTTTTGGGATTGTTTTTTCTATAATAGGTATGGCGATTGCTATTTTTTTGACATCATTTTTTAGAAACCAGATTCAGCTATTGTTTCAACTAACAACTCATGGTAGAATTCAATATTTTGGAAAAGATTTTTATCTTTTTTTGAGCCCTTTATATTACATAAGTTTTACAATTTCAATAATAATGTTAGGTATGGCTAATCTAACATTGAATTTTAAGTTGATATTAAAAAATGTGCTGATATGGATAGGGATATTTACCATCATGTTGATCATTGTTTGTACAATTGCTACCAATTTTAAAATAATAGGATGCACGACTTGTGATGATGGAATACTTGTAATGCGCTATAACGAAATTAATTATACGGTAATTCTAAGTATAAGTGCAGTTTTTGCATCAATCCCGAGTATATTGAAAATCTCAAATCAAAAAAAGATGTAGTAACACATGTGGTTGATAGAGATTACCATCCTATTTACCCGATTAGTATACAAAAAACGACCGCTGTAAACCAATACCGGGATTAAGTTAAAAGTTGTAAAGTTATTTTAGGATAAAACAGTTTACACAGGGGGAGGGGTACTTATCCAGTAGGGGGAGGGTACTTCGTAAGCACCCCTGGATTCTCTTAGATATGTAAGTATTTGTACTTATCTAAACCAAAATAAAAACAGATTTACTATAGGAATCACATTAAATTCACTAGAGATTTAGAAAAAGATGCAACCAATCGTTTTTTTGATTGTCATTAGATGAACAACATACATTCATATCATTACATCATTACAAATTAAAACTAACGTCTAAATGATAAGAAAAAATAGAATTGTCATTGTACTGTTACTGTTTATGTCGGTATCAGGTATTTCGCAAACAGAAAACCCAGTGCTTTCTAAGAAAGAAAAAAGAAAAAACAGACCTGCATTTATAGGGTTTACAGCAGGGCTGGGGAGATCATCTTTTAGAGATTTTGCTACATCTCCACTTTTTTATAAAGGTACACCGAGAAATATAGCACTATCATTTACTAAAGCTGATGTAGAACGAGAATCCGAAATTGGAGCATCTTATCTTTTTGGGCAGTTTCATAATAACTTTAACAGGCATTCTCAAAGTAGTAAGCTTCATAGTGTATCCTTGTACTATTCTAGGTTATACCGGTTAAATATGCTTAGTTCTCCTAAATTAAATGTAAAAGTGGGTGGATTATTTAATGCTACAACTAATTTTAGAACCAATGAAGGATTTGGTAATAACGGAGTAGGAGTAGAAATTATTCCAACTCTTTTTGGCTCTGTTAAAATCGAAAAAGATATAAGTCGTAAAGAAGAAAAGAGTAAAAAGTTCTTATTTATTAAATATAAACTAAAGAAAAGAACAAGAAATTTAGCATTTAGATTAAATGTAGGATTGGTTAATAGCTCGTTTAGAAATGGATATGTCTATAATGGGCAATCAGGTTTGTTAAATGAAGCAAATATATTTGATGAATACGAGTTCGATATGTTTTCGGGGTTCAGGGTGAATAGTTCTTTAGACTATACAATTGCTCTTCAGAACAAAAATGCACTACAATTTTCGTATATATGGGATGCGTATAAAACAGGGGGAGATTTTGATAAATTCGAAATGTCTGCCCATCTTTTAAAACTCACTTTTCTATTTAATACCAATAATAAGTAATGAGAAAGTTATATAGTATATTATTAATAAGTCTATCCCTTATCTCTTGTGAGAAAGCACTTTTTGAAAACGACTTGGCCTCTACAAATCCAAAAGATAATTTTGAATATTTATGGAACCAATGCAATGAAAAATATTCCTATTTTGATGTAAAAAATATTGATTGGGATGTTGTAAAATCTGAATACGTTGCCAAAATTTATGATGAAATGAGTGAGGATTCCCTATTTAACGTATTGGGAGCGATGTTAACAGAATTAAGGGATGATCATACAAATCTAATATCCAACTTTAATGTTTCTACATTTAGGGTAGATTACTTGGGGCAGGATAATTTTGATTGGCGCATCATAGAGGATCACTATTTAAATCGGGACTATTACATTACGGGGCCATTTTTGCATAATTTTCTTGATAATAAAGAAATAGGATATGTACGTTTTCCTTCTTTTCCAGGCACTGTAGATGCCGATAATCTAAATTTTGTTTTAAACAGATATAAAAATACAAAAGGACTGATCTTAGATATACGAGAAAACGGAGGCGGAGCTGTAACCGATATTTTTGAAATTTTAAGCCGTTTTGTAGAGCGTAAAACACTGGTTAACTATTCTAGGATAAAAAGTGGCCCGGGGCGAAATGAATTTTCTGAAGCAGAGCCGGTATATGTCTCTCCGTATAGTGGAATACGTTATAAAAATAAGATTGTTGTATTGGTAGACCGTGGAACATATAGTGCTGGTTCATTTTTCTCACTTGCCACCAAAGCACTTCCAAACATTACACTTATTGGGGATACTACAGGCGGAGGGCTTGGTCTACCTAACGGTGGACAATTACCTAATGGTTGGACCTACAGGTTCTCGATTACACAAGCATTAACATTGGATAAAAACCCTGATTACGAAAATGGTGTTCCGCCAGATATTGAAGCCCTGATAGATTGGAGTAATTTAACAACAGATGAAGTCCTGGAGCGTGCAATTTTAGAGTTGCAATAAGACATGGTTTAATAACGCTTCTAACTCGGGTTACAGGTTGTGAGACATAACAAAAGAAGAAAACAGTTACATTGTAGTAACTGTTTTCTTCTTTTTATTTCTAAACTTATCTAGAGTAGAAGTTTATTGTTCACTCACTTTTTGTACTCTTTCAACAGAATCATGCTTAGAGAGCGAAAGTCGAACAATACTATTCTCTAATGCGATTAAATTATGCATGATACTAGGTTCTAGAGAAATAAGATCTCCTTTTTTAAGAATATGTTCGGCATTATCGACTCCAAAATTAATTTTACCTTCAAAAATAGAAACAGTAATAGGAAATGGAGTCTTATGACTTTTCATTTCCTGTCCTTTTTTAAAAACGATTCTAATTTCTTTGGTCGCATCATTTTCTATTAATTTGGTGATTACCGGTTTTGTATCTCCGTAAGTAAGATCTTTGACTAATGAGGTTAATTGCATAGTAATTGTTTTTATACAACAAAACTAAAGATATTCTTCTCCTTGTTTTATGAGTTAAATCATAAGGTGAAGTAAATTCCTAATCGTAATTTGCAGGTATAATCAGATGTAATGTATACGATATATGTCATAGATACTATTGGAGAAGCCCATGTTTTAGAGTTTAAAAAATTTGAGTATCGCAACCTTATGGAGTTATTAGTGAATAGACTACATGATGAAATAGGGGATTGTAAGGGCAGGGGGCTATGTGGTACCTGTCATATTCGAGTACATTCATCTAATACTTCAATGCAATTTTTTGAAGGACTAGAGGAGAATATATTAAAAAAACAATTAGACTATTATCCCAACAGCAGATTGGCCTGCCAAATTCTTTTAGACGAACATATCGATACGATGCAAATAGAAATTATAGGAGGGGATTGATCGTTCAACTTTATTTAATTGTTATCGGTAAGTGTCTAAATTTTACAACCATTTATAAAACTATAAATTATGTATGCATAATAAATTGATAAGGCTAATCCATTAGTAAAAAGTTAATTTTTCTTTTTGAAATCTCCAACAGATTGTTACCCAAATTAAGATTCTATTAAATAGAAAAGGAGTCGTGTTTTTTGTTTGGTCATTCCTATAATTTCGTAAGAAATTATCTAATACTAACTTAAACAAAACTTACATGAAATCATTCTTACAAAAACTGATGGTGTTATTTTTTATAACACAATGTTTCTATGCTCAAGATATAGAAACCAGGTTAACAAAAATTAATCGTACTACCAATAACAAAACTATCGATGATTATTTTGATGCCAATCTAGCTCCCTTTTATCATGGAGTTGCTTCTGGAGATCCGTTAGAAGATGGCATTATTATTTGGACAAGAGTAACGACAAATGATGCTTCGGTACCAGTACGTTGGTCAATAGCAACAGATTCAAAAATGACTCAAATTGTAAAACAAGGCCAGGTGATTACTAATCAGGATAAAGATTATACTGTTAAGATTGATGTAAAAGATCTGAATGCCTTTACAACATATTATTACCAGTTTGAAGCGTTGGGAATACAATCAATTATTGGTAAAACGAGAACTGCTCCCGCAAAAGAAGACCATGTAAATAATCTAAGATTTGCTGTAGTATCCTGTTCTAATTATCAAAATGGATATTTTAATGCGTATAATCAGATTGCAAGTCGTAGTGATATCGATGCTGTTATTCATCTTGGAGATTATATTTATGAGTATGAGTCCGGAGGGTATGGGTATAGTGACGAAATAGGGAGAGGACATCTTCCTGAAAATGAAATTATTACACTAGATGATTATCGTGTGCGCTACTCTTATTACCGATTAGATCCAATGCTTCGCAATGTTCATCAACAACATCCTTTTATTAATATTTGGGATGACCACGAGTTTGCTAATGATGCTAATAAATATGGGGCTCAAAATCACAGTCCTGAAACAGAAGGTAGTTGGGAAGTAAGAAAAAATAATGCTCATAAAGCCTATTTCGAATGGATGCCTGTTCGTGCCAATACAATAGAACAATACAGGTTATACCGTACTATATCTTATGGAAAACTTATGGATCTTATTATGTTAGATACTCGTATTGAAGGTAGAGATACCCAGGTGAATAGTTCAAAAAACCTGATCAGTGCGGCAGCTTCTAATACAGAATTTAAACAATATGCCAAAAACGTTATTGCTAAAAAAGACCTTACGAATAAGGAAGATGTAAAAGAAATTTTAACTAATATGCTTCCCATGATACTTACCATATCAAGCGATTCAAAGAAAAATCAAGTTGGATTATCTAAAGAAGAATTTAAGACTGTGGTGCATAGTTTTGCCGATTTTATTATTGAGAAAAAAAATACCGGTATAGAAAGCAAACGGCAAAGAGAATTAGAAGCATTGTTAAGAAAAGGCGTGGTGTATGATGAGCAATTTAATAGTAAAGAAAATAAAGCGACTTATAAATCGATACTTGGATCAGAACAATTTAATTGGCTAACAGATCAGTTGTCAATTTCTACTGCAAAATGGAGAATTATCGGGAATCAGGTAATGGTGATGCCATGGAATGGGGTGCCTTCTAATGATGCCTGGGATGGATATGCAGAAGAAAGAGATCGGTTATTAAATTATATAAAAACAAATTCGATAACTAATATAGTGGTTCTTACAGGGGATATCCACAGTACTTTTGCCGGAGAAATTAGATATAAAGACGAATGCGAAATGTGTGAGTTTGTAGTTCCTAGTGTTACATCACAGAACTTGGATTTTTTAGGAGGACTTGCTTCAGGAGTTGTAGAGTTTTATACAAAATTATTGAATAAGCATATCAAAGATGTAGATATGGATAACCATGGATATTTTGTTCTGGATGTGACAGAAAATAAAGTACAGGCAGATTGGTTTGATATCGATGATTTGTCAAAACCAGTTATCGGTGAAAAAAGATCAAGAAGCTGGTATGTAAATACTAACGATTGTAGGATACGAGAAGCTTCAAATGCAGCTGTAGCAACAACCAGAAGTGTACACGAGGAACTATCTAACACCAAAGAACCTACGATAGAAACTCCTAAAGAAGATTTTATAGTAATAGGAGTGTACCCAAATCCAATGGAGAATGAAGGAAATATTCATTATTTGGTTAATAAATCAACTACCAAACTAGTCATTTCTCTTTATGACATAAACGGAAAGTTAATACAACAACTACAAAATCAAGAGATAGTCAAAGGAATTTACAACCTAACTTTTGATGTAAGCAATGTTAAAAAAGGAAATTATGTGGTGGTTATTGAAGCTGGAAAAATAAAGACAAGTAGAAAGGTTATAATTAGATAAGAGTACAATCATCTAAAAAAAAGAGACCCCAAACTATTTAGTATGGGGTCTTAATAGTATTGAAAAAATATTACTTTACAGCAATTACAGAGATTTCTACATTTACAGATTTTGGTAATGTTAATACCGCTACAGTTTCTCTTGCTGGTGCAGTAGCTTCATTAAAATAACTACCATACACGGCATTTACTTCAGTAAAATTATTCATATCACTTAAAAAAATAGTGGTTTTAATCACATTTTCGAATGTCATTCCGGCTTCATCCAGTACAGCTTTTAGATTCTGCATTACCTGTTTGGCTTCGGTTGTGATATCATCCAGAACTAATGCTCCTGTTTCTGGATTAATTGCAATTTGACCTGATGTATATAATGTATTTCCGGTTAAAATAGCCTGGCTATAAGGACCAATAGGAGCTGGGGCTTTGGTCGTGGTTATGATTTTTTTCATGTGATAGTGTATAATATTAATTTATAATTTTATTGCTAATCTGAAACTTGAAACCAGAAAATCGACTCGAAACCAAGATCTTATAGTTGTCTGTCTGGCTCACGTCTTTTATCCCATTTAATATCACTAAGCATCGATGATTTGATACCTATAAAGAAATTCCATGATGTTCTTTCACTAAAAGGAATCCAATTAAAATTCATCACCCAACTTTCCAGATCCCGTTGAAACCTTAAATTGGTATAGGTAAACCCGGGATTCTTTAGATCATATCCCGAAGATACTCCAACCGACCATCGCGGTGCAAGTTCTACATCTCCAGAAAACATAATAGAATGCGATGATATTTCATTTTGTCGGGCGTTATTGCTATAATTAACATTGTATGACAATCGCAATGTCCAGGGGATTTTATAATTATAGTTTTTGATGTCTTTATCGGTATCTTTACTTTTATCTTTATCAAAAGAACGATCCTCTCCAAAATCGGTAACTCCTCCAAATAGATTATCCGGTCGACCTTCATTTCTAAAGTTTTGATTGTCTAGTGGGTCTTCATTTACTTTTCCTTTTTCAAAATCTTTACTCGAAAATGAGTATCCGAAATTAGCGCTGGCTCTGGTTAAACGAAAAAGACTACCTCCATTATCGATATTCCATACATCGATTTTACGATTATTGTTATCTAATGCATAAGGGTCTAATTGTGCATTAAAATTAATATCCAGCTTATTTTGGATTATTGGAATATTACCGGTAATGGATAGCGGGCTTAACTTTAAAGAATCTCCTGCCACATTATAAGATGTACTAAAGTTAAGGTTGTTTAATAAAGTCACTTTTTTAGCTTCTGTAGCGGTGCTGTCTTTACTTTTTACCTTCATTTCTACATTATTGCTAAGAGAAAATCCAATACTGCTAGAAAATGTATTACTTGGTGCCCCAAAATAGCCTCCTTCAAATCTAGAGTATTCTACAACTTCTGTTTCATCTATATTAATCGTATTAGGATCATCGGTAACCGTATAACTATCATAAAACTCACTAAATGCAGGGTTGATGCTATAGCTAATAGATGGCCTCATAGTATGGCGAATCGCTTCTATTTTTTTACCTTTCTTAAACTTGAAAGTACCATAAATAGTCGTTCCTAGACTTGTTGAAAAATTATATGTACGAAAAGCATCAAAACCTTTTATAGTATCCCGAACCACTTGGCCAGCACCATCATTAGCACTAGAATCATAACTTTGTTTTATCGTTTCAAATACCCAATTTTCCTGAAAATTTGTTCCCGCAGTAGCACTAAGATATTTAAACAGTTTAAAATTTGTTGATAAAGGAATGGTATGTTGCATTCCTACTTTGGCACCTTTAAACATATTAGACGAGAATAAATCATCATCGGTAGTTTGTATTCTGTTTTCTCCTTTAAAATTATATTGTGTATTTATATTCTGTATGATTCCTTTTTTTGCTCCTACTTTTGGAGCAAATGGAAATACCCTTGATACACTTACATTCATATTAGGAAGTGATAAATTTACGATACCAGTGTTGGTATTAGAATTATGAGTAGCTGCAAGATTAACATTAACCTGTGGGTCTCCCTGAAATGTTTTTGAATAAGATATGTTAGAACTAATTTGATTGTTCAGGAAATTACCTGTATTAAGTTGGTTGGTAGACTGTTGAAAAAAGTCACTACTACCAAAATTTACAGAAGCCGAGAATCTCGAGTTTGGATTGGCTTTTGCATCCTGGCTATGTGTCCATTGAATATTGTATGTAGTGGTTTTGGCAAAATCAGGAAATCCTCTTTCACTACGCAGGTTGTTTTCATACCTAAACCTAAGACTTCCTCTATATTTATAACGTAAGGCATAGGCCGATTCTGCAGCAAAAGTATAACTGCCATTAGTATAATAATCCCCCATAAGGGTTAGATCTACATAATCGCTAATAGCAAAATAATACCCTCCATTTTGAAGAAAATATCCACGATTATTCTCTTCTCCCGGACTGGGAATAATAAATCCTGAAGTTCTATCCTCTGTTAAAGGAAAATATCCAAAGGGTAATCCTAAAGGCGTAGGGACATCGGCAATAAACATATTTACAAGCCCGGTTACAATTTTCTTTTTAGGTACAAACTTAATTCTACGGGCATAAAAATAGTACTCGGGATCTTCTATGTTTTCTGAAGTAGTGAATTTTACATTTTTCATGTAAATTACAGAATCATTCTCCCGTTTTGAAATCTCATTTTTAATTTTAAACCCGTTTTGTTCTGTTCTAGAATTGTAGATCAGTGCTTTTTCGGTATCAAAATTAAAACGAATAGAATCTGGCTCTACAACATTTTGTGCTTGTTTAAAAACAGGCGTTTGTACATATTCGCCCAGAGAATCTTTAATTCCATAGGCATATACCTCATTTTTGGTATTGTCTACTACGATAAATCCAGCATTAATCTGCATCTCTCCATATACAATTTCGGCATTATCATAAAGATACATTTTGTTCTCTTTACGACTCAATCTCATATAATCAGTAGCTTTATAAGCTACTTTATCTGTTAATAGCTGTGGTTCTGCAAGTGTGTCTTTTTTAACTGTATCCTGAGCTTTTTCGTTAAGTAATTCCTCTGGATTGATTTGAACAGGTTTTATAGTGTCCTGATTAGCAGGAATAGGTACCTCCTTAGTTTTGTTTATTTCCTGTGCTGTAATTTGACAAATACAAAACAGTGAAAAACTTAGTGAATAAAGTATGTGGCGTACCGTTGTTTGCAATGGTTTAAATCCTATTTTTGTATAACTATGGCTCAGTTTTTGAAGTGCCAAAATTACATATATTTTTTATGCTTAGATTGTAATTCAGAAAAAAATAAAAAATTATATCAAAAGCATACCTTCTAAGCTGTATAAACATAGAAGATATAGGTTTATTATATAAATCACAATCTTTAGATTTTTAACTTGTTATATTAAATACTGAAACATAATAAAAATGTTTCAAAATTAGTAGTAAAATTATTTGTAGTTGATGAGACGAAGTATAGTATGTAGTGTTTTTTTACTGGTTTTTATGTCTGTTGTATCTGTCTTTAACGCAGATATGATTGCCCAGGAGAAAGAAAAATTTGTTGTTGTTTTAGATGCTGGACATGGTGGTCATGATCCCGGAAACCGCGGAAATGGCTATAAAGAAAAAGAAATAGCACTAAATGTGGCTTTGGCTGTGGGTGTAGCTTTAGAAAAAGATGACAGGTTTAAAGTAGTATATACCCGAAAAACAGATACCTTTATAGAATTACATGAGAGAGGAAGTATTGCTAATAAGGCCAAAGCAAATCTTTTTGTATCTATACATTGTAATTCGCACCGCTCACAGGCTTCTGGTACAGAAACCTTTGTTTTAGGGTTGCATGCTAATAATGAAAATTTTAATGTAGCAAAAAATGAAAACTCTGTAATCCTTCTGGAAGATAATTACGAAGCTAATTATGATGGGTTTGATCCTAATTCTCCCGAATCAATTATCGGACTTACTTTAATGCAGGAAGAATATTTAGATCAGAGTCTTACACTGGCTAGTTTTGTCCAGAATAGATTTAAAAAAACATTAGAAAGAAAGAGTAGAGGAGTAAAACAAGCTGGTTTTGTCGTTTTACATCAAACCTATATGCCTAGTGTTCTTATCGAACTGGGTTTTTTAACTAACAATAATGAAGGAAAATATCTTAACTCTAAAAAAGGACAGGAAGAGATGGCAAAATCTATCACCACTTCGATTATAGATTATAAAGAAAGCCTCGATGCTATTTATAAAGTAGATCCTCCCAAAACTCCCGAAGTAACAAAAGTAACTGCTAAAATGGATGGAGATCTTGTGTATGAAGACGTTACATTTAAGGTGCAAATTGCAGCTGGATCCAGTGATATAGAATTACAATCGTTTAATTTTAACGGCTTGGATCAACTGTCTAAAAATAAAACCGGAGACCTGTATAAGTATTACTTCGGAAGTACATCTAATTATACTTTAATACAGGAATTAAGAGAAATTGCAGTAGGTAAAGGATTTGATTCTAGTTTTATCGTTGCTTTTCGTAATAGTGAATTGATTCCTTTAACCGAAGCTTTAAAAGCTGATACATCTTCAAATTAATCTAAATAAATACTGATAATTCCTTAGGAAATTACCAGTATAAATGTATTTTTATTCTAAATTTGTGTCCTAAAATGTAATCTATTTTGAAATTTACTAGAGAAGTCAAAACAGGAATATTAGCAATCTGTGCAATAGCACTTTTAATCTTTGGTTATAGTTTCCTGAAGGGAAAAAATCTCTTAGAAAATGATAGAACCTTTTATGCTATTTATGATAATGTAGAAGGGTTAATACCTTCTTCTCCGGTAACCATAAATGGTATGGTTGTAGGGCAGGTGGTTTCTATAAATTTTGCAGATACCAAGGGTAACCTTGTTGTAGAGTTTAATGTAGATAGTGATTTTTCGTTTTCAAAGAATAGCTTGGCCAAAGTATATGGAGGAGGATTGATAGGTGGAAAATCACTTGCAATAATGCCTAAATATGAGCAAGGCCTTGAAGCAAAAGATAAAGACACATTACCCGGTAGAATAGAAGCAGGTTTACTTGAACTGGTAAATGATAAACTCGCTCCTTTACAAGAAAAACTTGAAGCTGCAATTACAGATGCAGATACACTTCTAAACTCGGTTAACGGGATTCTTAATGTAGATAATAAAAATAATCTGAATTCTATCTTTAAAGATTTAAGCATAACAGTTAAGAATTTTAAAGGGGCTTCAAACTCTTTACATACGATTCTTTCTGGTAATGAAGATAAGTTAAATAATACATTTGCTAACCTGGATAAAATGTCTACTAATCTTAATCAGGTTTCAGATTCTTTGGCTCAGATAAATGTAGCCAAACTAGGAAAAGATCTGGAAAAAGTATTGACCAACTTTGAGAAAATTTCAAAAGATATTAATTCGGGAAGAGGAACAGTTGGAAAATTACTGAAAGACGATAAATTATATGATAATTTAGAAAAAACCAGTAAACAACTAGAGTTGCTTTTACAGGATTTACGATTAAATCCAAAACGATATGTTCATATTTCGGTTTTCGGAAAGAAAAATAAGCCTTACGAAAAACCAACAGATTCTATAAATTAAAACATTATGCAATACATACCTAATATCCTGTTTATACTTGTTTTGATAGCGGGTATTGGATATTTTACAAAAAATGTCCGTAAAGTCATTCGTAATATCCGATTAGGAAAAGACATAGATCGTTCTGATAATAAAGGAGAACGATTTAAAAATATGGCTAGGAGCGCATTAGGGCAGTCTAAGATGGTACGACGTCCGGTGGCAGGAATATTGCATATTGTTGTATACCTGGGCTTTATTATCATTAATATAGAAGTACTAGAGATTATTATCGATGGTATTTTTGGTACGCATAGGATTTTTGCCTTTTTAGGCGGGTTATATGATTTCTTAATAGGAGCTTTTGAGGTTTTAGCATTCCTTGTATTTATAGGAGTAGTTTTATTTTGGATTCGTCGTAATGTGATTAAATTAAAACGTTTTTGGAATCCAGAGATGAAAGGATGGCCAAAAAACGATGGAAACTTAATCCTGTATTTCGAGATGGTTTTGATGACTTTATTTTTGGTAATGAATGCAGCAGATCTTCAATTACAAGCATTAGGAGCAGATCATTATGTTAAGGCCGGGGCATACCCAGTAAGTCAGTACCTATTACCACTTCTTGATGGGATGTCAGAAACTGCATTAATACTATTAGAAAGAACATGCTGGTGGCTACATATTGTAGGCATATTAGTGTTTTTAAATTATTTATATTTCTCAAAACATTTACATATCCTGTTGGCATTTCCGAATACCTATTATGGAGACTTAAATCCTAAAGGAGAACTTGATAACCTCGAGGCTGTTACCAAAGAAGTACAGCTAATGATGGATCCAAGTGCAGATCCTTTTGCTGCTCCTGCAGATGATCAGCAAGAAGGAGAACCAGAGAAATTTGGAGCATCAGATGTTGCAGACTTAAATTGGGTTCAATTACTAAATGCATATACATGTACCGAGTGTGGTCGTTGTACGAGTGAATGCCCTGCAAATCAAACAGGAAAAAAACTATCTCCTCGTAAAATTATGATGGATACCAGAGATCGTTTAAAAGAGGTAGGAGATAATATTGATAAGAATGGTAGTTTTGTGGATGATGGAAAGCAATTGCTTAATGACTACATTACTCCCGAAGAATTGTGGGCTTGTACCAGTTGTAATGCCTGTGTAGAAACTTGCCCGGTAAGTATTAATCCATTGTCTATTATTATTGATATGAGACGTTATTTGGTAATGGAGCAAAGTGCTGCGCCTTCTGATCTTAATAATATGATGACTAATATAGAAAATAATGGAGCTCCATGGCCATTTAACCAAATGGATAGATTAAACTGGAGTGACGAATAATTTTTATTAAATAACCAATGAGAATGCATTAAATTTTAACCAAAACTTTTAACCAATTAAACCACAAATTAATAAAAATTATGAAAAAGGAAGAAGTAGAAAAATTATTGCACGATAAAATAGAAGAAGGAGAACATGTAAGCCCAGTCTTGCCAGAAGGTGTCAAGAATTATCTTATTGATATTGATGGAACCATAACCGAAGATGTACCCAATGAAGAACCAGAACGAATGGTTACTTGCGAACCTTTTCCTGATGCATTGATTACATTAAACAAATGGTATGATCAAGGACATATTATATGTTTTTTTACTTCAAGAACCGAAGAACATAGAGATGTAACCGAAACATGGTTAAAGAAATGTGGCTTTAAGTATCATAGCCTTTTGATGGGAAAACCAAGAGGAGGAAATTATCATTGGATTGATAATCATTTGGTAAAAGCAACGCGATATACTGGTAAATTTACAGAGCTGGTAGAAAGAGTTGTGACTATCGAAGTTTTTGATGATGGAAAACATGATTAAAATATGAGTTTTAGGAGTCTATTCCTAAACTTTAAATAGTATAATATGAGTGAGACAGTAAAGGTGCCAACAATGGCAGAATATATGGCAGAAGGTAAAAAACCAGAAGTTTTATTTTGGGTGGGTTGTGCTGGTAGTTTTGATGACAGAGCTAAAAAAATTACAAAAGCTTTTGTAAAATTACTTCATAATGCAAATGTGGATTTTGCTGTATTAGGTACCGAAGAAAGCTGTACGGGAGATCCAGCAAAAAGAGCAGGTAATGAATTCTTGTTTCAAATGCAGGCAGTTACAAATATAGAAGTAATGAATGCTTACGAAATTAAAAAAGTAGTTACAGCATGTCCTCACTGTTTTAATACTTTAAAAAATGAATACCCTGTATTGGGAGGAGATTATGAAGTAATGCACCATACTCAATTCTTAAAATCCCTTCTTGATGAAGGTCGATTAAAAGTTGAAGGAGGAAGATTTAAAGGTAAACGAATTACATTTCATGATCCCTGCTATCTCGGTAGAGCAAATAATGTATACGAAGCTCCAAGAGATTTACTTAGAAAATTAGAAGTAGAACTCGTAGAAATGAAACGCTGTAAGCGAAATGGCTTATGTTGTGGAGCGGGTGGTGCACAAATGTTTAAAGAACCAGAACCTGGAAATAAGGATATTAATGTCGAAAGAACAGAAGATGCCTTAGAAACCAAACCAGATATTATTGCCGCTGGATGTCCTTTTTGTAATACAATGATGACAGATGGGGTAAAAAGTAAAGAAAAAGAAGAAAGTGTACAAGTCATGGATGTAGCTGAACTTATTGCCAACGCTCAGGATTTGTAGATTTTTTCTTAATTATATTATATTTTTATTAGAGTTAATATGTTTTTCATATTAACTCTTTTCTATAATCGTAAATAGCAATAGTTTTTGTTATTTTAGTAAAAAATAGCTCATGTTGGTAGATTTTAATGACCTTCCGGAAACATCTCGAGTGTGGATTTATCAGGCAAATCGGTCATTCACTTTGGATGAATTGGAAGAGATCGAAACAAAAATAAAAGAATTTATAACTCAGTGGACAGCCCATGGGACTGACCTAAAAGCAGGTTATGAGATAAAATATAAACGATTTATAACCATTGGATTAGATCAAGGGATGAATCAGGCAACCGGATGCTCTATAGATGCTTCTGTTCATTTTATCCAGAAACTAGAAAAAGCATATGATGTAGACTTAATGGATAAGATGAACGTGTCTTTTAAGCAAGGAGAGTTTGTAGCCTATAAACCTCTTGCAGATTTTAAGAAAATGGCTAAAAATAGATCAGTATCCCCAAATACTATCGTTTTCAATAACCTGGTTACTAATATTGCCGAATATCGAATCAATTGGGAAATCCCAGCAAAAGATAGTTGGCATAACCGTTTTTTAAATTAAAATTTTCGTGCGGCGTATCATAAAAAAGTATTTTTATTTTATATTTTTTCTAATCACTTTTGGTGTTAATGCTCAATCAGAAAACCCTTTATTAGTAGAAGATTTTGAAACCCAAAGAAGATGGGTGGATAGTATATACAATAGAATGACCCTTAAAGAAAAAGTGGGACAGCTATTTATGGTAAATGTATCTTCTTCTGACTCCCGAAAAGAAACAGATAAAATAAAAGGACTCATAGAAGAGTTCATGATCGGAGGCGTTATTTTTTCTAAAGGAGGACCTAAGCAACAGGCTAAACTAAATAATGAATACCAGAAATTATCCAAAATACCATTGTTAATAGGTGTTGATGCAGAGTGGGGACTTGGTATGCGATTAGATTCGACACAAACTTTCCCTTGGAACATGACTCTTGGAGCAATACAAGATGATCATTTAATAGAAGAAACCGGAAGACAGGTAGCGAGGCATTGTAAACGAATGGGAGTACATATTAATTTTGCACCTGTGGTTGATATTAATACAAATCCTAAAAACCCGATAATTGGCAATCGTTCTTTTGGAGAAGATAAAGAAAAGGTAGCTCAAAAAGCACTGGCTTTTATGAAAGGTATGCAACGAGAAGGGATTCTGGCTACTGCTAAGCATTTTCCTGGTCACGGAGATACCGATACCGATTCGCATAATACATTGCCTACTATTCATTTTGATGCCAAAAGAATTGATAGTATCGAATTATACCCCTATAAAAAACTTATTAATGAAGGATTATCCAGCATTATGGTAGCTCATCTTAATATCCCTAGTTTAGAATACAGATCAGACTACCCGTCTTCTGTTTCTAAAAAAGTAGTTTCTGGAGTATTAAAGGATAGCTTAAAGTTTGAAGGTTTAATTTTTACAGATGCTCTTAATATGAAAGGAGCTTCTGATTTTAAAGCACCTGGAGATATTGATTTGGCAGCTTTTTTGGCAGGAAATGATATTCTTTTAATGTCTGAAGATGTACCGTTGGCATCTCAGAAAATAGTCTCTGCATATTACTCTGGAGCCCTAACAGAAGAACGTTTGTCTTATTCTGTTAGAAAAATCTTATTTGCCAAATATAAAGCTGGCCTTAATGCTTATCAACCTGTAGAAACAGATTTTCTTTATGAGGAATTAAATAGTGTTAAGAATAAGGTGCTATTTCATGATTTGGTCGAAAATTCTTTGACTGTTATAAAGAATGAAAGAGCAACACTGCCAATTAAAAATCTTGACCTAAAAAAAATAGCTTATGTTTCTCTTGGTGATGATTCTGGAGAAGCTTTTTATGAAGAATTAAGTAAATATACCCAGGTTGAATGGGTAAAAGCTAATCAATTGGGTGAAATGGTAGAACAATTGAAAAACTATAATTATGTTATTGTAGGTTTTCATAAATCAAACGATTCGCCCTGGGCAGAATATAAGTTTAAGGATAAAGAATTAGTTTGGTTATATGAGATTGCCAGATTGAATACTACCGTTCTTAGTGTGTTTGCAAGACCTTATGCTATGTTAGATATGTTAACCACTACGAATTTTGAAGGTATTGTAATGTCTTACCAAAATAGTAAGGTAGCTCAGGAAAAAACGGCACAATTACTTTTTGGAGCGATAGAAGCCAAAGGAAAACTTCCTGTAAGTATCGGAGAGGAGTTTCCTGTTGGTACAGGATATCATACCAGAGCTTTAAATAGATTATCTTACGGGTTACCCGAAAGTGTAGGGATGAATTCTTATAAACTTAATAGAATTGATTCTATAGTAGATTTTGCACTAAAAGAAAAAATGACACCTGGTGCACAGTTAATTGTTGCGAGGAAAGGAAAAGTAGTATTCAATAAAAATTATGGGTACCATACCTATAGTAAATTTAGAAATGTTAAAGGGTCTGATGTTTATGATCTGGCATCTTTGACCAAAATATTAGCTACTTTACCACTTACTATAGAGTTAAAAGATAAAGGAATTATTTCTTTAAATACAGAGGTAGGAAAAATGCTACCTTCTTTTAAAGGTTCTAATAAAGAACATATTACAATAAGATCAATGCTATCACATTATGCAAGATTAAAAGCTTGGATTCCTTTTTATTTGCAAACAATGGATTCTGTTACTCGAAAACCAGATAAGAAGTACTACAGAAATAGTCGCTCTAAAGATTTTAATATAGAAGTTACTAATAACCTTTATTTTAGAAGTGATATGAAAGATTCTTTATTGTTAAGAATTAGAGATAGTGAATTGAGAGATAGGTTAAAATATAAATATAGTGATTTACCATACTATCTTTTAAAAACCTATATAGAAGATCATTATGGTAATACATTGCATAGGCTCACCCAGCAACATTTTTATAAGCCATTGGGAGCCAATAATACCTCATATTTACCTTTAACACGTTTCAGAAAAAAAAGAATAGTTCCTACAGAGTATGATAAGATTTTTAGAGATGAAGTTGTTCATGGATATGTTCACGATCAGGGAGCTGCTATGTTAGGAGGGATTGCCGGGCATGCTGGACTATTTGCTAATGCTAATGATGTTGCCAAAATAATGCAAATGTACCTCAATAAAGGGTATTATGGAGGTAAACAATATTTTAGAGAAGAAACATTGGATGAGTTTAATACATGTCATTATTGTCATCGAAATGTAAGACGGGGAATAGGTTTTGATAAACCACAGCTGGGTGATGTAGGGCCGACTTGTGGGTGTATATCTATGACTAGTTTTGGACATAGTGGCTTTACAGGAACATTTACCTGGGCAGATCCAGAACAAGAAATAATATATGTTTTTTTAAGTAACCGTACTTTTCCTAATGCTGCAAATAGAAAACTCATATCACACGATATTCGCTCAGAGATACAACGGCTGATCTATGAGGCAATAGATTATTGATGGTATCTAGTTTGTAAAGGAAAAGAAGTAGCTTATAAAAAAGCTACTTTAGTTATAAAACATACCTAATTGTATATGTAATTGGTTGTCAGTTTCTTTAGTTTAGATGTGTACGATAGTGTTCTATTTAGTCTATATAGAATGTTAAAATACTTGTAAATTACTTCAGGTTGCTGTTTTTTGGTATATATTTAATATTGAAAATCGAACGTTATTTGCAATCTTATGTAATATTTGTAAACCGTAGCATTAAAGTCTTCACAAATCGTTTCCCCTAACCCCTAACTCCAAACTAATGAATAAGTATAAACTAACGTGTATCGGATTAGTGTTATCTATTTTTATTTATGTAATAGCTATTGTATTAGAATTAAAGTTGTTTGAAAAAATTATCACATTATTAGCAAGTATAGAACAATTTGAGTTTGATGAGATCATAATTCCATTACTAGTATTTTTTGTATTTCTATTTATAGATACCCAACAAAATGCTAAAAAAGTAAAGATGGAGAATGCTAAGCTAAATATTTATAAAGCTATGCTTTCTTCTAGTCATCATATCCTAAATAATTTTATTTATCAAATGGATATATTTAAAATTACAGCAGAAGATACTCCTGGTTTTGATGTAAAAGTTTTGGCTTTTTATGAGGATATTATTAGTAATGCTGCTCATCAAATTAATTCTTTAAGCAATCTTACTACTATTGATGAATTTTCAATACGAACTTCGGTAATGAATGAGACGTAATGTATTGTATTTAGGTTTTTGTATAGATTTATTTTTCAAAAAAGCTAAAAACAGACCCTCCATATTTTCTTGAATTACTGAAATATGGTGATTCCTCAAGAGAGGTATGTTTAGAGTGCTCAATGATTAAGACTCCATGTTCATTCAATAATTCATTTTCAAAAACTAATGTTGCAATTTTATGAAACTGATCTGTTGTAAAATCATATGGGGGATCGGCAAAAATAACATCTATTTTTCGTTTTACTTTTTCTAGGTAACTATACACATCACTTTTTATAGTCTCAATAGGAGTATTTAGTTCTTTTGCCACACTTTTGATATACCCAAGACAGGCATAGTGAGCATCTACAGCTGTTATATCTTCTGTTCCTCTGGATAAAAATTCGTAGCTTATGTTTCCTGTACCTGCAAAAAGATCTAAAAATGATATCTGAGAGAAGTTATATCGATTCCTTAAGATATTAAACAACGCTTCTTTTGCCATATCGGTAGTAGGACGTACAGGCAATTTTTTAGGAGCTGTAAGTCTTTTTCCTTTATATTTTCCTGAGATGATACGCATAGTTAAAAATGACTAAGTAATACAAAATATTTATGAGGTTCAAAAGATGTTATATCTTCTATTATGTGTGGTTTCTTAAGAAGGTTTCCGAAACTTATATGACGAATATAAGTATATGCAATATTGAAAAGCTCGCTATCTTGAGAAATATTCCCTAAAAACACCAAACTAAACTCTTCTGGGTTTAGTTGTAGTTGTTCTGTAGTGTACAATAGATAATACAAAAAATCTTCTTTAGTTTGATATTTATATGTATTACTCAATATCAGATTTCCTTTATTAATTACTATAATATCAAAAGAGGCATCATTCATATTTGCAAAAACGGTGGTAGATTCACTATTTTTTTCTTGAGTAAGCAAAGAATTTACTAAAATGGTACTAGAATGTTTATAAGTAAAAGAACCAAATGTATCAAAGAAGAAATTATTAATATTAGTATAAGGAATATAAACCGTTACCATATTATGAGGGTGTAATTCATCATAGGCAATAAAATCATTTTGAAGCACCTTTGTATTAAATTTTAGGTACTCCTTTAATGAATCTTCGTTAAATAGAGCTTTAGGAACAACAGTATATAGGTCATTTTGATGAATTACTTCGACGGTATCAAAAGCTCCTTTTAGATTATAATTATGATCAAAAATATATTTGATTTTGTCAAGCACTTGTGCAGGAGTTAATTGTATACTAAAGGATTCATGCTCTATTGACGTTATTTGGTTATTAGTATTTACAGTACAAAAAGAAAGTCCATTCAAGCTTACCTGAATGGACAATGTTTTTGATGTATTATCAATTGTATTATTGATCGTTTGCTCCATAAGTTCTTGGCCAGTTACCAGAAGTCATTACCTCTGTCATTGATCCTACAGAAAGGAATCCTCCATTAACTTCATCAACAGAACGTACTTCTTTTTCTTGAGCTAATAAATCTTTATCCTGATCATGTAGTAGCACATCTTTAGATACTTTAGCTTCAAAAACCGGAATTCTTAGATCATTTTTGTTAATATAACCTGCATCCATTTCAAAATTAGATTCAACACCTTCTATAGGTATTTTTATCATATTTTTGTGATTTCCTGTTTTGAATAAAGAATCTTTTACCGATGCATATCCAAGAGTATCAATAATAACTGTATCTCTTGGTTCATCAATTTTTAGGATCTTATTAAATCTAATAAAACTAGAATCTCTTCTTTGGGTTAGTGTAAATTTAGCAGTATCTATAAAAGCAACTAATTTAACAGGATCTTTGGCAAATTTCCCAGTTACTGATCTATATGCTAATTGAGCTGTACGAATATCTCTTAAATTCTCAACAGCTTTTGCATATCTAGCTTGCTTTATTTTATTGAACTTTACAGGACCATTAACAGAATTGAATACCAAGTACCCTAAAACTCCTATAATAGCCCACAGAACTAATTGAATAACAATTTTCATTTTATGATTTAGCTTTAAACATTAGTGTATACGCAAATCTACAATTTTTTTTTAATCGTAAAAGTTTATTGCCAAAAAATCATCCCTATCTTTGATTTATTAATAGCGATATGAATCATATAGACCAATTTTTTTAATGAAGGAAAAAGAATTTTATGAATTATTAAAAGATGATTTTCCTTTTGAACCTACTATAAAACAAGATATTGTCTTACAAAAACTATCTTATTTTGTGCTATCAGGAACAAAAGAATCACTTTTCTTATTAAAAGGATATGCAGGTACAGGAAAAACTACTTTGATAGGATCTTTGGTGAAAAACTTATGGAAAGCTAAATTAAATGTTGTTTTACTTGCTCCGACAGGTCGTGCAGCTAAAGTGATTAGTAATTTTTCGGGAAAGCAGGCCCAAACCATACATAGAAATATTTATTATCCCAAAAAAGATAAAAGTGGTGGATTAGCTTTTCAACTGAAACAAAATAAAAACCGTAATACTATTTTTATTGTAGATGAAGCTTCTATGATACCAGACACACCTAGCGATAGTAAATTATTCGAAAACGGATCTTTACTAGATGATCTAATGATGTATGTGTATTCTGGGCATAATTGTAAAATTCTTTTTATTGGGGATACTGCACAATTACCCCCGGTAAAACTAGAAGTAAGCCCGGCACTCGATCCTAATAATCTTGCAATGGGATTTAATAAAGAGGTTACTCAAATAGAGCTGGATGAAGTAGTACGACAAGCAGAGAATAGTGGTATTTTAATGAATGCTACCCAGCTAAGAGAGACTATTAATGATGGTTTTTATGACTCTTTTCAGTTTGACGTGTCGGGATATCCAGATGTAGTTAGGTTTTTTGATGGCCATGAGATTATGGATGCATTAAATGAGGCATATGCTAGTGTGGGACACGAAGAATCTGTGGTTATACTTCGTTCTAATAAAAGAGCTAATATTTATAATCAGCAGATTCGCTCAAGGATTCTTTTTCAGGAAGAAGAACTATCGCCTGGGGATTATTTGATGGTAGTTAAGAATAATTATTTTTGGTTGGATAACAAAAGTGAAGCTGGTTTTATTGCTAATGGAGATATAATTAAAATTTTGGAGATTTTTTCTATAAAAGAATTGTATGGATTTCGATTTGCAATAGTTAATGTTAATATGGTTGATTACCCAAATCAAAAACCTTTTGAAACGGTCTTGCTATTAGATACATTAACATCAGAAACTCCATCTTTATCCTATGAAGAATCAAACAAGTTGTATCAGGAAGTACTCAAAGATTTTGAAGACGAGAAATCGAAATATAAGCGATTTATGGGAGTAAAGAATAATAAGTTTTTTAATAGTTTGCAGGTTAAATTCTCTTATGCTATTACATGTCATAAATCTCAAGGAGGACAATGGGATAATGTTTTTATAGAGCAGCCCTATCTTCCAGATGGTATCAATAAGGATTATTTGAGATGGCTGTATACTGCCGTTACCAGAGCTAAGAAAAAATTATATTTGATAGGATTTAAAGATGATTTTTTTATTGAAAACTAAAACATATGTAAGGCTTTTATATTATATTTTAAGATTTTTTTAAGATTTAAGTATGAAACTAAACATAAGGTTGGCTCGAAAATTGATTTAAAAAAGTTATTTTTGCAATTCTAGAAAAGCAACAAATTTTGAACAAAAATACTCTAAAAACTATCGCAATGATTCCTGCGAGATATGCTGCCACGCGATTTCCTGGCAAGCTAATGCAGGATCTAGAAGGGAAAAGTGTCATAAGAAGAACGTATGAAGCGACCCTAAATTCAGGACTTTTTGATTCGGTATATGTAGTTACCGATAGCGATGTTATTTATAAAGAAATTACTTCTCACGGTGGCATAGCTATTATGAGTAAGAAAGAGCATAGCTGTGGTAGTGATCGAATAGCCGAAGCCGTCGAAGATATGGATGTTGATATTGTAGTAAATGTTCAGGGAGATGAACCGTTTACCGATAGAGAAAGCTTAGAAAAAGTGCTAAGCGTATTTTACCAGGAAGATTCGGATCGTATAGATTTAGCCAGTCTAATGACTCCTATGGATGACTGGGATGATATCATGAATCCTAATAGTGTAAAGGTTATTGTAGATGAAAATAATTACGCATTATATTTTTCTCGTGCACCTATACCATACCCAAGAGATAAAGAAATAAACCACGTTTACCATAAACACAAAGGTGTTTATGCATTTAAGAAACAAGCTATTTTAGATTTTTACCGTTTACCAATGCGTTCTCTAGAAGCTTCAGAGAAAATAGAATGTATTCGATACCTCGAATATGGTAAAAATATTAAAATGGTTGAAACACACCACGAAGGTGTAGAAATTGATACCCCGGAAGATTTAGAAAGAGCAAAAAGAATAATAAATAAAGAAAATCTATTGAATCCAAAATCTATAAGTACTCCAGAAGAATCTACTTCTACGCATAAAAATTTCCCAATGGTACCAAAAGTAGTATTTGGGAAAGGAGCTTTTAATCAGATTTGTGATATTATTTCACCTGAACGAAATGGTGTTGCTCCTTTTATCTTTTTGGTAGATGACGTTTTTAAGAACAATACCTCGTTTATAGAGGATAGAATACCATTATCTTATACCGATGAGATAATTTATGTATCAACTGTTGAAGAACCTAAAACATCTCAGGTAGATAATATCGTTGCTAAAATAAGAAATGATTATCAGTATGTTCCTAGTGGTATTATTGGAATAGGAGGAGGCTCTATACTAGATTTGTCCAAAGCTGTGGCGATCATGCTTACCAATCCGGGAAGTGCTGCAGATTATCAGGGATGGGATCTGGTAAAGAATAAAGCTGTATTTCATGTAGGGGTTCCTACAATCTCAGGAACAGGGGCAGAAGTTTCTCGCACTACTGTTCTTACGGGGCCTGAACGTAAATTAGGAATCAATTCTGATTTCACACCCTTTGATCAGGTTATATTAGATCCAGAATTAATAAAAGATGTTCCTAAAGATCAATGGTTCTATACAGGTATGGATTGTTATATTCACTGTATTGAATCGCTAGACGGAACCTATTTAAATGCATTTAGCCAGAGTTATGGCGAAAAAGCCTTGGATTTATGTAAAGAGATTTTTTTAGAAAATAACTTAAGCAAAGATGAGGTAGATGCAAAACTAATGATGGCTTCTTGGCATGGAGGTATGAGTATTGCGTACTCTCAGGTTGGTGTTGCTCATGCGATGAGTTATGGACTAGCATATGTGCTGGGGACAAAGCATGGAATTGGTAACTGTATCGTATTTGATAAATTAGAAAAATACTATCCTGAAGGTGTAGCTTTGTTCAAAAAAATGAAAGAATTTCATAGTATTAATTTGCCCACAGGAGTTTGTGCTAATGTAACCGAAGAGCAATTAGATGTTATGACAGAGGTTGCACTAAGCTTAGAACCGCTCTGGGAAAATGCTCTGGGATGTAATTGGAAATCTAAAATAAATGCAGATATATTGAAAGAACTTTATCGTTCTTTGTAAATTATTGTATTTCAATCTTTATTTTCATGCGATACTATTCTTCCTTCATATATCATAAAATTATAGGTTGGAAGTTTATCGGTGATTTCAGTGCTAATACTGTAAAAAAATGTATTGTTATTGTAGTACCTCATACAAGCTGGCACGATTTTTATATTGGTCTTTTGGTACGACAACTAGCCGGAATTAAGATAAGTTTTTTGGCCAAAAAAGAACTTTTTAAATGGCCATTAGGTTGGTACCTTAGAAAAGTAGGAGGGATTTCTCTGGATAGAACTCCTGGTCAGAATAAGGTAGAAGCTATTGCAGAGTTATTTGAAAAAAAAGATGAATTGCGTTTAACTATTGCCCCCGAAGGAACAAGGAAAAAAGTTAAAGACTGGAAAACAGGGTTTTATCATATCGCTAAAGCTGCAAATATTCCTATTATAATGGTTGCTTTTGATTTTGGAAAAAAACAATGTGTGGTCTCTGATCCTTATTATCCTACAGAGGATATTAAAAAGGATTTCGAATATATGTATAGTTTCTTTAAAGGTGTTAAAGGTAAAGTCCCTAAAAACAGCTTTGATGGAACTTAAAATTTATGAATTTTTTCTTCTGAAGTAGTATCATTAGGTTTTTCCTTTACGTTTCCGGCTCCAAAAATAAGTGCTGTACTAGAAAAAGTGGTACCAAAAGTTTTTGAAGCATAATATACTTGTGATATGGCACTGTTTACCTGTTCATTCGTAAGTTCTTTTAAAGGATGTATGTAAACCGACCATAAAATTTTATTGGTGATAGCATACTTTACATCAAGAGCAGAATGAAAATTGGCTGTCATTGCATCAAGCAATAAATCTTTATCAAGATGATCCGATGCTGTAATAGGAGAAATAATTCGCATTCGATTATTGGTTTCATCGGTAACACAAAGCATAGGGATTTCTTTGTATATAAATTTCCAGTTACCAGGGATACCATCCAGAGTATCTGCGTTTTTTTTGATAATTAACTCTAGTTTGTCATTATCCATATGTTGGGCATGTACTATACCTGTAAAAGAAAATAGAAGAAGTATGGCTAATTTTTTCATAGCTTATATTTTATCTATAGTCGGGATATTATAGTAAACATAACAAAAAAAGAGTTTAGCATAGCTAAACTCTTTTTTGTAATAATATTAAATATTTTTATCCTTCAGAGGAAGATTCTTCCATAGTATGATACACGTTCTGCACGTCATCATCTTCTTCTATTTTTTCTAGTAATTTTTCTACATCTGCAGCTTGCTCTGGAGTTATTTTTTTAGTTACCTGTGGGATACGTTCAAATCCAGAAGATAGAATTTCGATTTCACGGCTTTCTAATTCCTTTTGTATCGTTCCAAAACTTCCAAAAGGAGCATAGATCAATATTCCATCATCATCCTGAAAAACTTCTTCTGCTCCAAAATCAATGAATTCAAGTTCGAGCTCTTCTGGATCTAATCCTTCACTATTAATTCTAAAATTACAGGTGTGATCAAACATAAACTCTACAGAACCAGATGTTCCCAGGTTACCATCGCATTTATTAAAATAGGATCGAATATTGGCAACTGTTCTATTATTATTATCTGTTGCAGTTTCTACCAAAATTGCAATCCCGTGAGGAGCATACCCTTCAAAAAGAACTTCTTTGTAATCTCCTTGTTCTTTATCCGATGCTTTTTTAATTGCTCTTTCGATATTATCTTTTGGCATGTTCACAGATTTGGCATTCTGGATCACTGCTCTTAGACGGGAGTTAGAAGCTGGGTCAGGCCCACCTTCTTTTACTGCCATTACAATATCTTTACCAATTCGAGTAAACGCTTTTGCCATTGCTGACCAGCGTTTCATCTTACGTGCTTTTCTAAATTCAAAAGCTCTTCCCATATGCTAATTTTAAAATCTAGATACAAACATAAGTAGAAACCAAGTTTTTGACAAATGTTTGTGTGCTATCAATTTTGTTTATAATAAGTTCTACGCCTAAAATACCAAAATTCAAAAAGTAAAACAAAAAGTTTTGACCCGAGAATTTGATATTTATTTTTCGATTTTAAATGAGTTTAATGATTATTCTCCTTCAATAATGTTATCTATGGTTTTTGCGAGATTAAAATCGTTTTCGGTTATACCACCAGCATCATGAGTAGAAAGGCTAATGTGTAATTTATTATAAACATTAGACCAGTCGGGGTGATGTTGTTGTGCTTCGGCTTCAAAAGCAATACGAGTCATAACAGAGAACGCATCTTTAAAATCATTAAATTCAAAAGTGGTATGAAGAGCATTATCATGGTATTCCCAACCATCTATGTCGTTTAGTTTTTTTTTGATCTCAGCTTCTGATAATTTTACCATTAGTATAGTATTAGTTAGTTGTAAGTTATTTAATATTTATTTTTGATTTGTAAGCCCTAATTCTTCACGTATGACTTCGTCTTTATTGCTGTTTTTACTCCAATAAGCAGATTTAATACTTTTGATTTTAGTTGCTTTTGTAGTAAGTTTTTTTGCATTTGGACCAAACCCACTTTTATAGGTTTCTGTCCAATGCTCAATTTCATAAGGAAAAGAGGCATTAAAAGTAATACTGATACTTCTATCAAGTTCGGGATATTCTAGAGTATATGTGTTCATAGTAGTGCCTTTTTCTATAGATGCTTTAGCCGAGTATGCTTTGATTTCTTTGTGCCTTAATCTAGCATACTCAAAAGAAGGAATAATTTGTAGATCTCCTTGTGGTAATGCATTTGGATTGATTCTAACTTTTGCCCAAAGTTCGTTTTCTAAAATAGCTTTATCTAATTTAAAATCCTGATCTGCCTCATTCTCAAAATAAGAATGAGAGGTAATCTCGAATTGTTTTCGGTTATTTAATTGCGCATATACATGACCACACCATTCCTGTATCGAATTAGATACTTTAATAGCATGTTGATTATCCGCCACAGGATAAAATGTACTCTGCATCACAGAATATGGATAGATTCCTGTGTTAAATTTTTTGGTAGCATTAAGTTTTAGAACGGGTATGTTACTTGTATTTTGACGATCTGCTTTCACCTGTTTTTTAGGCAAGAAATCTTCAGTAACATAAATAAGTACTGCGGTCCCTGTTCTTATTTCACCATATCTGGCTTGTTCTAGTTGATATGATGATATTTCTGCTTCACCAGCATACCAGTATTTCTTAAATTCTTCAGAAAGAACTTTTGCCGGAGGTATCTTTTCATTATTAATCTCTTTAGTTGTTGAAGATTTAGTCGCTTCGTCTGCCTTAATATTGCTACATGCAATAAAGACTAATACACCCAATAAAGCGAACAGTAGTATTAACTTTTTCATGATAACGTTTTTATATAGCAAATTACAATAAACCTCGGATTTGGCAAGCATTGTTAACGTTTCGGTAACTATATAATTAGCGGATGAATGAGAAATTATTTAATGCTATAGGTAGTTTAGACTGTTTTTTGAGTATAGAAAAAAATCTATTTATAAGAATATTAAAGAGAGACCGGATAGGAAATCAATAAAGAAACAGTTTAGGAAATACCTCACAATTTGAAAGCAAAAAACGGAATACTAAGATCCCGTTTTTAATTTTTTATAGGGCATTAATTAGGCCCGCAATACACCTGATTCATACATACATATCCTGGTGGTAAATATTGATCACAAGAGTGACACATCACATAGGTCCATCCTCCTTTTAGAGATTTTTGTTCTGTTTTGTTAAGTGTTTTGATACCATCGAGGTTTAAGAGATGCTTTAGCATAATAGTAAGTTTTAAAAATAAGTTAAGAAATATAAACAAAATAAAGACCAGATAGTTACGGAAAAACCTCAATTAACATTTTGTTACCATAAGAAGTATCAATAGAAAAGTTAATATATATGTTATGCACTACATTTATTGAGATGGTGCGTTTAGGCTAACTGTTGTAACGTTTTGTAGACAAGATGTGTAGGCAGTCCCATTACATTAAAATAACTCCCTTCTATATTGGATATGCCAATAAAACCTATCCATTCTTGTATGCCATAAGCTCCGGCTTTATCCAGAGGCTTATACGTTTGTACATAGTATTCGATTTCTTCTGCAGATAACTCCTTAAAAGTAACTTTGGTGGTTTGATGTACTACAATTGTCTGATGGATTGTTTTAAAACACACCGAAGTAATAACCTCATGGGTATCCCCGGATAAAGAATTAATCATTTCTGAGGCTTCTACCAGGTTTTTGGGCTTACCTAAGGCATTGTTATTATGCCAAACAATGGTGTCACTGGTAATTAAAATATCTTTTGGGTGTAAGTCTGTAAATACACTTGCTTTAAGCTTAGCGAGATAATCCGAAATTTCTTCGGCTTTAAGGTGATCAGGGTAAACCTCGTCGACCTCTTTTAATTGTATTGAAAAATCCAGGTCCAGATCCTTAAAAAATTGTTGTCTTCTAGGGGAACCAGATGCAAGAATTATATTTTTATCTTTTAATATATCTTTTAACATGAGTTATACTAAAACAAATTGATAAAATAACAATGAGATGGATGCCCCAATTAAAATAATCTTTAAAAGGAATGCTAACCTTTTAAACTGCTTATCTGATTCGGCACTAAAGCTTTTGATCATAAAATAGAGCAATGGAGCAACAATAAGTATCAATACAAAAATGACAGCTCTACTGTTCGAAAAAAGATAGGTGTATATGTAGTAAATTACAGAAATAACTGGAAGCAATGTTAATACCCCAACTAATTTTGTTGTTCGATTTTTACCTAAAACTATTGGGATGGTTCTAATTCCTATATTATGATCTCTATCTATATGCAGGCAATCTTTTACAATTTCTCTTAAGAGTACAATTAAGAATGCAAATATTGAATAATCTAAAATAATAGAAAAAATAACGGTCTGCGATTCTCTGTTTTTTTCGGTGATAGCAGGAAGAAGATCAAAAATCCCAACGACAATTAAACTTAGTCCTACAAGTAGTGCGAGAATACAATTTTTAAGAACAATGATTTCTTTTAGGTAAGAAGCATAGATGTAAAATACTCCAGAAATTACTATAAATAATGCTGCAAAACCTGGCCTGTTAATAAGATTGGCTATGTAAAACCCAATAAGAACGCCAATTATGTTAAAAATAATAAATAATCGATTCGCTGATTTTTCGGTTATAGAGCCATACAATAGACCTTTTTCACCAGTATCTTCTCGATTGTAAATTTCGATAATTATATTTCCTGCTGCAGCAATACAAAATGTAGCAATCATTAAAATAGCAATTCCCAAACCATTTAGGGTAATAGCAATATTAAAAGGTTCAAAAAGACCATATTTAATACATAATTGAGCAAAGGCAATTATAAGTAGGTTATCAAATTTTATAAGCTTTAGATAAGATAGCATAGGAGTAATTGGTTAATTAGTCAGCAAATGTAATAATTAATACCAATTTTACCTTATTAACATAGATACTTAAAAACCTTGTTTTTATAGTAGTGAAGGGATGTATTAACGTTAATAGAGGGTTAATAGAAGCTGATTTCATTGAATAAAAGGATGTTTGCTATACTTTTGAAATCATCATCAATCAAAAAACGAATAAGTATTAAAAAATAAACAAGCTGTATATCACCATAATGAAGAAAAAGATAAACATACTTATTATTACATCTATTTTAACCTTATTGGCATTGTCTGGTATTCAGGGGTATTTGATTTATAACACGTATCAGCTTAAAAAGGATGTGTTTATTAAAGAAACCAAGAAGGCCGTTTCGAGTATAGATAATACAAGAGAAATGGATTCTATAGCAGAACTTTGGTATAATCAGCTAACAAAGAATCTGATAGAGTATAGAAAGAATAATCTTCTTAAAAATGAAACTATAGAACGTTTCAAACCTTTTACAGATTCGTTAAATGGTACATTTAATGAATACTATAAAAAAGAAATTGGTAAGGTTAATCTGGAGTACGAGTTAAAATATAAGAAAACAATAAAGAGTATTGTTATCCATGATAATGACCTTTTGGATACTGTATTTAATGCAAAAGAACAAAGCAGTTATTTTCTGTTCGGAGAAGATTTTCCTGATCAAGATGGTAATGTAATAAGTAATGGTAGATGGTTTACAGAACAAGATATAGAAGATGATAGTGGTAGCGAAATTATAAAAACCCAACTTAATCTAGAAATTAGAACAGTAGATGCTGTTAGCATTATTGGATGGAAGAGAATAGTTTTTGGTCAAATGGCAAGCCTGTTTTTGTTCTCTGTTATATTGTTACTATTTGTGGTTGTCTTACTCTTCTATTCGATTAAAACGGTAATTAGGCAAAAGAAAATAGCCGATGTACGCAATGATTTTATAAATAATATTACTCACGAGCTAAAAACTCCTTTGGCAACTTTGGGTATTGCTTCAAAAAGTTTAAGGAACAAAGAAACCCAAAATTCACCAGAAATATTCTCTAATGCATTAGATATATTAGATCGACAAAATAACCGATTGCAAAAACTAATTGATCAGGTAATGAATAACACTTTGGGATCAGAAGAAATCGTTTTAAATAAAGAAAAAGTCCGGGATACTGAATACTTTAGAGAAGTAGTAGAAGATTTTAAGGTATCGGTTAAAAATAAACAAGTAGATGTAAGTACAAAGATCGAATTTAGGGATGTAGATCTTTATATCGATAAATTTCTATTTACCACAGCATTATTTAATGTATTAGAAAATGCCGTGAAATATGGGAAAGAAAACGTTGAAATTAGAATACGAACAGAGTGTAAAGACGATACGTATACAATTTCGATTCGTGATAATGGGATTGGGATTTGTGAAAAAGAACACCATAAGATTTTTGAAAAATTTTATAGAGTAACAACAGGAAACGTACATGATGTAAAAGGATTAGGTCTGGGACTATTCTATACCAATCAAATCATTAAAGCACACCAGGGCAAAATCAATATTGATAGTAAACCCGAAGAAGGAACAAATTTTAAAATAATCATACCAATAATTTGATAATTATGAAGCATATACTACTCGCAGAGGATGATTTTGATTTTGGAAGTATATTAAAACAATATCTCGAAATACATAATTATAAAGTGACCTGGGCAAAAGACGGTAAAGAAGCACTATCTATATTTTCTGAAGGAAAATTTGATATATGTGTCTTTGATGTGATGATGCCAAAAATGGATGGATTTACATTAGCAGAGCAAGTGGTAGAAATAGATCCCGAAATTCCATTCGTTTTTCTTACTGCTAAGAAAATGAAGGAAGATAAAATAAGAGGATTAAAATTAGGTGCAGACGACTACATCGTAAAACCATTTGAAGCCGATATTCTAGTTCTTAAACTTCAGAATATTTTAAGACGAACACGAAAAGTAGAATCCATAAAAGAGGATATAGTAAAAATTGGAAACTATGAGTTTGATATGGTTAACCATCAATTAAAATTGAATGGAGAATCGCAGCGATTAACCGAAAAAGAAACATTACTTATTCAATATTTATGGGAACATAGAAATAGCATGATCAAAAGAGAAGAGGTGTTAAAAGATATTTGGGGTAATGATGATTTCTTCTCTGGTCGAAGTATGGATGTATTCATAAGTCGATTAAGAAAATATTTTAAAGAAGACAATGCTATAAATATAGAAAGTGTACGTGGGGTTGGTCTCACATTTAGTATAGCTTAAATCATCAATCAAAAAACGAATAGTATGAAAACAGTAATCACCGTTTTAGTAAACCTACTAATAGGATTACTAACCATGAATGCACAAACAAGTTCTACAAGTTCTTCTAAATCATCATCACAGGTAACCATAAGTATTAGTGATGATTCTGGAGAGAAAAGTTATTCTAGATCCTTTGCCATCATTGATATGGAAGAGAGTTTTAGGATCAAAATTAGATTTATGAAATATATGGAGGGAGATGTAAAATCTTATCTGATCGATCAATTTGGAAAAGAAAATATGATTATCAACGATGAAGCCTATCTGTGGAGAAAAGAAATAGAGGATGATGAATTATATGAAGTACGACTCAAAGACAATAAATTAAGAATTAAAGTAGATAAAGAACTGGCTTCAAATAAACTGATTAAGAAATTTGAAAGTATAGGCAAAGAATTAAAATCAATTACATCAAAAAACGAAAATTAAATCAATCATCAATCAAAAAACAGAAATTATGAAAACAATCCTTTGCACATTAAGCCTTGTATTTGCCCTTTCTTTGAGCAATGCACAAACAACTTCGACTTCAAACTCTAAAGTGTCTATTAGTTATTCTAGCAACGAACCAGGAGAAGGTAATTATAGAGTTAACATTTCTATTTCTAATACAGAAGATATGTATACCTTAAAAGCTAGCTTTTCACCATCAAAAACAGGAAAATTAAAACAATTCTTAAAAGACCATTTAACCCCAAAAATGACCAAAACCGGAACGACATCTACCTGGAAATATAATACCAAAGGAGAAACAGGATATGTTGTAAAACTGAAAAGAGGCAAGTTAAATGTTTTTATGGATAAAGAATTTGTATCTGCGGACTTAGTAGAAGATTTGATAGATATGTTTAGCGATATAAAAGAGATAATAAAACAATAGTTTCTTATTTAAACTATACAACACCTAGGTCTGGGATAGGAGATAATTTCAATACTATCCGGATTTAATCAACAGAATATCTTAAAATAAAAACAGTACGATTGTCACGACAGTGTTTTTGGCAAAAGAAACTCTTATTGCTTTTTATGAAGAAGTATGAGTTATTCTTAATCCATACCCGTCTTACTATTTAAAATAAACAGATGAAACTAATTATTAACAGCATATTTTTTTTGAGTATTGTAATTTCAGTTAATGCTCAAGATAAAGATCAGTCATTTTTAACCTCTCAACAGGTGTCAGAACTGTATAAACAAATGATTTCAGAAATAGAATTTCTGGATGCAGAAGCTATTGTCGTAAGGAATAAAACCAAGGATATATCCTGGGATCAGTATAAGGAATATCACGAAAAACAATTCAAAAAAATAGATAGTTACCAGGAGTTAAGACAAAAATTTCTTGATTTCGGAAGAGGATTCGTTAGTGGTCATTCTTATTTTCGTTTTACCTATCCAACAGAAAAAACTAAGAAAAATAAATACAAAAGTTCCATTAAAATTGGGTATACCTATCCAAATATTTCATTTTTTGACTTAGAAACAAAAAAAACCATTCAAAAAATCAATGACGTTTCAATAAAAGATGTTTTTAAAAAATTTGTGAATTATGAAACCAGATCAAATGGTTTGGGAACCAGTCAGGCCAGTTTTAAATTTCGATTCGAAAATGGTTTGAAAATCAATGGAAAAATTCCTGAAAGCATCACTTATTCTGATGGTAGTTCAAAAAAAGTTGTTTATCATAAAAATGAAGAGTCCAGTTATAACAGATATAAAGCTATAGATGTTAGTGGTTACAAAGATTGGAAACTTGTGAGTAAGGGGTATAAAGCGGCATTATTGGTTAAGGATAAGATAGCATTAGTTAAGATCAAAAACTTTGCATATAAGCGTGGTAGTAATGATTTAAGGTGTGCACTAGAGGCAAAAGATTCTACAATATGTAGTGATATTCAAAAACTTAGACAAGGTTTACAATTAATAAAAAATCAGGTAGATCATATTGTATTTGATGTTCAGGATAACTCTGGAGGAAAGGAGAATTCATCATTTATGGCAGAATTATGCCCATCTCAGTTTATGGATCTTAGGGTACAATATAAGAAGACAGGGCTTTTGCTTAATGAAAACTTACGATTAGAATTGTCATATGGGTTTAGCGGTGCAGAAAAATGGTTTGAAAATATTCTGAAGAACAAAACCTATGAAAAAACTAAAACAGGTGATTTTTTACCAGCCAGGGCAGATTTTTGTAGAGGTAGTGAAAATTGTGACTTAGCGTATATTCAACCTAATAAAACTGCAAAGCGCGAGTTTAAAAATGTTATCGTTTTAGTAAATGAAAATACTGCAAGCTCTGCCGATGATTTTGCATATCGTATGAAAGAATACGGTAATGCTCTTATTGTAGGACAGCCTCAATCTGCAGACCTTACTTTTGCACTTGTTACGGTGGTATTTTATATAGATGATAATGGAAATATTAAGAAAACCTACATAGGGAACGACCAAAGAGAATATAAGATAGCAGGTCAAGAAATTTTTCAATTCTCTATACCTTATTCACGAACTGTAAATAAACAGGGAGAAATGCTTCAGGGCAATCCTGCTAAGCTGGATCTTCTTGTGGAACTTAACAAAGAAAATTTCGAAAACAGAGAACTTTATGTGTTAAATAATGCAATTAAGAAGTTTATCAATAATGATTAAATAAAGAGTAAATAGGGCCAACATTTAAGAAGATCTGATAGATAATATGTTAGGTGATCTTAAAGATATCATTAAAGATAATTCAAATACAATAAGGAATATGAGAAAATTATAATTGTACACCACAATGAACCTTATCTATGGTGGTAAGGTTCATTTCTTAATATGGTAAACCCACGATATAATTGTTCTACAAAAAATAAACGTATCATTTGATGCGAAAATGTCATTTTTGATAGTGATAATTTATTATTTGCTCGATTATATACTTCGGGACTAAATCCATAAGGTCCTCCTATTACAAAAATCAATTGTTTGATTCCACTATTCATATGTTTTTGCAATACTTCAGAAAATAGTAAAGAATCATATTGCTTTCCATTTTCATCAAGTACTATCAATACGTCAGAATTTTCTACATGATTAAGAATTAATTTTCCTTCTTTTTCCTTTTGTTGAGCTTCACTTAAGTTTTTAGCATTTTTAATATCCGGAATAATTTCAAAACTAAATTTAATATAAAACTGTAACCTTTTGATATAGTTATTAATAAGGTCATTGAGTTGTTTGTCATCTGTTTTGCCAACTGCAAGTAATTTAATGTTCATGTATATTTAATATTGTAATAGTTTTTACTCAAAAACCAGATAAAACATAGGTTCGAGATGTAAAGTAAATAAAAATACGATGTACTTGTTACTTCGTACTTCCGACTTCTTTTTTTACATTAGCAAAAATAACCATTCAATATGATTAGCGAAACCCAATTCAATAAAGAAATTGATTTGATAATTACCAATGCCATACGCGAAGATGTAGGAGATGGTGATCATAGTTCATTAGCGTGTATCCCCGAATCAATCACCGGAAAAGCAAAACTTTTGGTTAAGGATGAAGGAATCCTGGCTGGGGTAGAATTTGCAAAAAGAGTATTTAATTATGTAGACCCTAACATGAAGGTCGAAGTATTATTAGAAGATGGATCTCGTGTTAAATATGGAGATATAGCTTTTTATGTTTCAGGAAGTTCGCAATCTATTCTTAAAGCAGAACGATTGGTGCTTAATGCGATGCAGAGAATGAGTGCAATTGCTACCAAAACAAATCATTTTGTTACCCTTTTAGAAGGTACAGGAACAAAAATTCTGGATACCCGTAAAACAACTCCGGGAATACGGGCATTAGAAAAATGGGCGGTAAAGATTGGGGGAGGAGAAAACCATAGATTTGCATTATACGATATGGTGATGCTAAAAGATAACCACATCGATTTTGCAGGAGGAATTACCAAAGCTATAGAAAAGACCAAGCAGTATCTTTCTAACCAAAATCTTGATCTTAAAATTATCGTCGAAGCTCGTAACCTTAATGAGATTAAAGAAATACTTCAAACACCAGGAGTATATCGAATATTAATTGATAATTTTAATTACGAAGATACTCGAGAGGCTGTAAAATTAATTGGTGATTCTTGCCTTACAGAATCCAGCGGAGGAATTAATGAGGAAACAGTACGTAATTATGCAGAATGTGGTGTAGACTATATTAGTAGTGGTGCGCTAACACATTCTGTATATAATCTGGATTTGAGCTTGAAAGCTGTATAGTATATGTCGAAACCCATAGAAGATAGGCTTAATAAGATTCCTGTGATCAATGTATTGGTCAAAACCGGGAAGAAACTTATTCTTCCCGGTTTTGAAGGATTATCGATATATGACTTAATAGAGATCTACGTAATAGGGATTATAAAAGGCACTTTTTCGGCTAGAGCCAGTGCGATATCATGGAGTTTTTTTCTTTCTCTGTTTCCATTCTTATTATTTCTTCTTAATTTGATTCCTTATGTACCAATAGATGGGTTTGAGGAGAATTTTTTTGAATTTGTGAAAGGAGCATTACCTAAGCAATCTTCAGATTTTTTCTCAGGGATATTTGAAGATATTGCATCTAATCCTCGAGGAGGATTACTATCAACTGTTTTTGTGCTATCCATACTTTTTATGACCAATGGAGTCAATGCAGTTTTCTCTGGTTTTGAATATTCGTATCATGTAACACTTAATAGGAATTTTGTACGGCAATATGTGGTAGCATTAGGGGTGTCTATTATCGTGGCATCGTTATTGTTAATTACAGTTATAGGAACTTTATACTTTTCGTATTTGGTAGATGATTTAAATAAAATGGGAGTTGTTGATGATACTGTTTTCTGGTTAACATTAGGTAAGTATGCATTATTTGTCTTTATGATATTTGTAATTATTGCTACTTTATTTTATTTCGGTACCTCAGAAGGAAAACAAAATAAATTCTTTTCACCAGGCGCATTTATGACCACTTTTTTGATTATTATTACTACATATCTATTTGGAGTATATATAGATAACTTCTCTAATTATAACCAATTGTATGGTTCGATTGGAGCAATGTTGATATTAATGCTATACATATGGCTTAATGCTAATTTGGTGCTACTGGGTTTTGAACTAAATGCGTCATTAAATCAATTAAGAAAGAATTTTAATACATAATTTTACTAATATAGACTTCTAAATAATTTTTAAAATGAAAAAACTAAGTATATTATTTATTGCACTTTTAACTATTGTATCTGTTCAGGCTCAAACCAAAATTGGCGATGCTACCTTGCCAAATACAGTAAAATTTAATGGAGAAGATTTAACGATTAATGGAGGAGGTCTTAGAGAAAAATTCTTTTTTGACATTTATGCAGGAGCGTTATATCTTAAGGAAAAAAGTAGTAATGCCAACGCAATTGCCAAAGCAGATGAAACTATGGCAATTAAATTACATATCCTTTCTGGTATGATGTCTAGAAGCAAAATGGCTAATGCATTACGTGAAGGATTTGAAAAATCAACTAACGGAAATATAAAGCCTTATAATGAAAGAATAGAAAAATTTATAGGCTTTATTAACAATGAAATAGAAGTAGGTCAAATTTATGATATGGTATATGAAAAAGGAAAAGGAAGTGTGATTTATAAAGATGGCAAAGAAAAAGGATACGTAACCGGATTGGACTTTAAAACAGCACTTTTTAATATCTGGCTAGGAAGCAAACCAGCAGACAAAGGGCTTAAAAAAGAAATGTTAGGTCTTTAGTAATCAATAAGATATAATTGTATTTTTGTTAAAAAATTAAGTAAATGTATTTCATTATGTTGTGCATGCATAATATTTTTTATATTTGTGCGCTTTAAAAATTAAATATAAACAAATATTAATACCCCAAATACCTTTAGTTATAATGAAAAAAATTACATTAGTACTAGTAACACTAATTTCTCTGTCTACTGCTACTGCGCAAATTAGAGTTGGTAAAGCTATTTTGCCCTATGAAGAGAATTTTGGGGATACCGATTTGAAATTAAATGGAGCTGGAATGAGAAAAGTACTTTGGATTGATATGTATGCAGGGGGGCTTTATTTAACCAAAAAAAGTAAAGACCCTAAAGAAATCCTTGATGCAGATGAAACTATGGCTATAAAACTGAATATTGTTTCTGGTTTTGTTACACAAAAGAAAATGATAAAAGCAGTAAAAGATGGCTTTACCAGGGCTACTTTTGGTAATACAAAAGCGTTGGATGGGAGAATAAATAAGTTTATTAAATTTTTCTCTGAACCCATAGTAAAGAATGATGTTTTTGATATAGTATATATTAAAGATAAAGGAGTTATTGCTTTTAAAAATGAAAAAGAACTTGGAGTAATAGAAGGACGTGATTTTAAATATGCATTATTCAAAATTTGGCTTGGAGATGAACCAGCAAGTGAAGAAATTAAAAATGGAATGTTAGGAATACAATAACCTAATACCACCAAAATAATTAAACAAAAAAGCTATCGGTTGCAATCGGTAGCTTTTTGCTTTTACCATATTTGTTTATCTTGAGATGTATAAACACAAATTATCATGAAAGTTATGAATTTTTGCAAGATACTTTTTGTAGCAATAGCATTGGCATCGATGACAGTGAGTGCGCAACAACAAATAATAGGACAATGGAAAACTATTGATGATACCACGGGCAAACCAAGATCTATTGTAGAAATTTATAAGAAAGGAAACAAACTGTTTGGAAAGATTTTAAAGATATTAGATGAAGCCGAAAGAAATAAGTTATGTGTCGAATGTAAAGGAAGCGACTATAATAAACCTATAGAGGGAATGGTAATTATTAAAGAGCTTGAAAAAGATGGAAATCAATATGAGGATGGAACTATTATGGACCCTGAGAACGGAAAAGTATACCGGTGTAAAATCTGGATTGATAAGGATAATCCAAACGTACTTTATGTACGAGGATATATAGCTTTTTTATATAGAACTCAAAAATGGATTAGAGTATAATGTATAAGATGTATTCCCTTCTTGAAATTTATTAGATTGTAAATTTTAACAATTCTTTTAGTTAGTTTTTTAAAGATCTAGGACTAACTCCTTGAAATTTTAAAAATCTAAACCATGAAAAAAATAATTACGTTAACAATTGTAGCCCTTATATCTACCTTGGCAGTGGCACAGGTAAGAGTAGGGGATATTGTATTACCTTATAAAGTTAGTTTTGAGGGAGAAGAACTATCATTAAATGGAGCAGGAATGAGAAGTATCCTTGGATTTGATACCTATTCGGGAGGTCTATATACCAAAAAAAAATATAATGACCCAGGAGTTGTATTAGATTCTGATGAGAGTATGTCGATACGGTTAAATATAGTTTCTAAGAAAGTAACCAATAAGCGAATGATTAAAGTTTTTAGAAAAGGATTTGATGATGCAATGTTTGGTAATACCCAAAGCTTAGATGTAAGAATCGAAAAGTTTTTAAAATTGTTTGCTTCACCTATGCAGATTAATGACTACTTCGATTTAGTATATATCAAAGAAAAAGGAATCAAAACCTATAAAAATGGCGAAGAACTTGGTTTTATAAAAGGTAGAGATTTTAAATATGCCCTATTCAAAATCTGGTTAGGTAATGAACCTGCTTGCAAACTTATTAAAGGAGGAATGTTAGGATTGAGTAAGTAAGAAATACAAGTTTATATAAGTGAGTCTGATTTAAGTAATAAATTAGACTTTTTTTATTCTTAAAAATTAACCTTTATCCTATGGAGTAAACTTGTATTTTTGTTGTTTTGCACTAAACTATTCCGAATTTTGTTATAATTGGTAATGTCATACTTTATAAATGTAATTCTTCCTATACCTCTTGATAAAGAGTTTACCTATAGTATTAATAAAACTGAAGCTGCATTTTTGCAACCAGGAATGCGCGTAGCTGTTCAATTCGGAAAAAGTAAGGTATATGCTGCTTTGGTAACCATGATACATCAAAATCCACCTTTGGTATATGAAGCTAAAGAAATAGAGCATATTCTTGATGAATCACCAATAGTTACTCAGCATCAGTTAGAGCTATGGTCTTGGATTTCTAACTATTACATGTGTACAAAAGGAGAGGTAATGCGAGCTGCTCTTCCCGGGGCCTTCTTGCTAGAAAGTGAAACTATAATTCTGAAAAATGAAAAATCTCTTTTTGATGAGTCCTTGTTAAAAGATGATGAGTTTTTGATTTATGAAGCATTACAATATCAAAGCTTACTTCGTATACAAGAAGTGATGAATATTGTAGGTAAGAAAAATGTACTACCCGTCATAAAACGACTAATAGAAAAAGAAGTCATTACGGTTCAGGAAGAAATTTATGAACAATATAAACCCAAAATAGTTCGATATATTCGATTAAACACAACATATACCAAAGAAGAAGCACTACGGGATTTACTGGATACAATGACCAGAGCACCTAAACAACGAGAGGTGTTAATGCATTTATTTACGTTACAGGCTCAGGCTACCAAACCAATTAAGGTAAGCGAACTTATAAAAACTTCTAATAGTTCTACAGCTGTAATACAGGCATTGGTGGATAAAAATATCCTGGATGAATACCATTTACAAACGGATCGTGTTCAATATACAGGAGAGACAACAGGAAATACCAAACAGCTTAACGAATATCAATATAAGGCATATGACGAAATAAAAGATTCTTTTGAAAATAAAGACGTATGTCTTTTCCATGGGGTTACTTCATCTGGTAAAACAGAGGTATATGTAAAACTTATAGAGCAAGCTATCCAGAAAGAAAAGCAGGTATTGTATTTACTACCAGAAATTGCGCTAACAACACAATTGATAACCCGATTACAGGAATATTTTGGAGAAAAACTCACAGTATATCATTCTAAGTATTCTGTTAATGAAAGAGTAGAGGCATGGAACAATGTAAAGGCCAAAAAATCAAAAGCACAGGTAGTTATTGGTGCGAGATCAGCCATATTTTTACCATTTGCCAATTTGGGGTTAATTATTGTAGATGAAGAACACGAGAATACCTTCAAGCAATATGACCCAGCACCCAGATATCATGCCAGAGATACAGCAATTGTTTTGGCTAAAATGTTTTGCGCCAAAGTGGTGCTAGGGTCTGCGACTCCAGCTCTTGAAACGTACTATAATGCCCAACAAAAAAAATATGGATTTGTGCAATTGACCAGAAGATATGGTGATGTACTAATGCCAGAAATAAATTTAGTAGATATAAAAACAAAATATCGGAAAAAAGAAATGACAGGGCATTTTAGCGATACCTTGCTAACCGGTATTCGTGATGTTTTAAAAGAAGGAGAGCAAGTTATTCTTTTTCAAAACAGAAGAGGGTATTCTCCTGTTATAGAGTGTAACACTTGTGGGCACTCTCCCCAATGTCCAAATTGTGATGTTAGTCTTACGTTTCACAGCTATAGAAATCAGTTACGATGTCATTATTGCGGATATCATATAGCAATGCCTCAAAAATGTATGGCTTGTGATAGTGTTGATCTAACGACAAAAGGCTTCGGAACAGAGCAAATAGAGAAAGAGCTACAAGAGCTTTTTCCTGATCACAATATTGGCAGAATGGATCAGGATACAACCAGAGGGAAACATGGATATGAAAAGATTATAAGTCGTTTTGAAGAAGGAGATATCGATATTATGGTAGGTACACAAATGCTAGCTAAGGGATTAGATTTTAGAAACGTGAGCCTGGTGGGGATAATGAATGCTGATAACCTCCTTAATTTTCCAGATTTTAGAGCACATGAACGTAGTTTTCAATTATTACAGCAGGTTGCAGGTAGGGCAGGAAGGACTAAAAAAAGAGGTAAAGTTCTGATTCAAACTTACAATCCTTTTCATCAGATTTTACAACAAGTGTCTGTTAATGATTATTCAGGAATGTTTACTGATCAAATTGAGGAAAGACATCAATATAAGTACCCTCCTTTTTATAAAATAATAAAGATTACTGGTAAACATAAAGACTATAATAAGGTAAATGAAGCTACAGATTGGTTAGCTAAATCGTTTAGAAACGTATTTGGTGAAAATGTTCTTGGGCCAGAGTTTCCTCCCGTTTCAAGAATACGAAATCAATATCACAAAAATATTGTAATTAAAATACCTCAAGGTCAATCTTTAAATAAAACAAAAGAAGTAATAAAAAAGATCAACATTTCTTTTAAAAGTATAAAAGAGTTTTCGGGGGTAAGAGTTATAATTAATGTAGATAACTACTAATTATTCAAAGCTTCTATTAGAGAATGTTTTTTATGTCGGCTAAGTGGTATTTTCTCATCCGCAATTTCTATATTACGACTGTTATAACGTTCTACCTTATCCAGGTTCACAATATAAGATTTATGAATTCTTAAAAAACGATCACTAGGCAATTGCGCTTCAAAAGATTTCATTGTAGCCAATACAACAATAGGATCACCTTCTTCCATAATAAGTTTTACATAATCTCCTAAAGCTTCTACATATTTTAATTGATTAAGAAAAATCTTCCTTTTTTTCAGATTACTCTTTACAAAAATATAATCATCATCTTCTACAGTAGCATTTTCTCCTCCAATACGGGACATACTAAGGGCTTTATCAACGGCAGCATTAAAACGATCTTTTTTTAATGGTTTTCTTAAATAATCTATTGCATCATAGTCGAAAGCTTTAAAAGCATATTTCGTTTTTCCTGTGACAAAAATGATATGAGGTTTGTTTTCTAAATCATCTAAAAGATCAAAGCCAGTAAGGATTGGCATTTCGATATCCAAGAATAATAAGTCTACTTGAGTATCGAGTAAACCATTTTTTGTCTCAATAGCATTATTCCATTCAGCCACTAATTCTAGTGAAGAATGTTCGTCTATTAGCTTTACAATAGCTAGTCTTTGGAGGCGGGAATCATCTACTACCGCACATTTTAATTGAGATTGCTCCACTTGTTTAGTGTTATATATTCCAATACAATATTAATGAATATATCTTATTTGCACAAACAATTTCGGCTTTTTATCGATAAAAATAGTGTTTCGTCGAAGTGATATTAGGGTTTGAAAATTCAAAAAATAATCTTACTTTTGCAGCCAATTTTTAATTTAAATATAGATTTTTATGAATCAATACGAAACTGTTTTCATCTTGAATCCCGTTTTATCTGAAGATCAGATAAAGGAAACAGTTAAGAAATACGAAGACATTCTTGTTTCTAATGGTGCCAAGATGATATCAAAAGAGGATTGGGGGCTTAAAAAGCTTGCATATGCAATCCAACACAAAAAAAGTGGATTTTACCACTTATTCGAATACCAAGTACCTGGTGAAGCTATTAATGCTTTAGAAGTTGAGTTCAGAAGAGATGAACGAGTAATGCGTTACCTTACTGTACGCCTTGATAAGCATGCAATTGCTTGGGCAGAGAAGAGAAGAAATAGAAACAAACAAAAAGCTTAATTATGTCATCTATAGAACAACAAGCAAAAGGAAAAAAAGATGGAGAGATCAGATATCTTACTCCTCTTAATATAGATACATCAAAAACGAAGAAATATTGTCGTTTCAAAAAATCTGGTATCAAGTATATTGATTATAAAGATCCAGATTTCTTAATGGCATTTGTAAATGAACAAGGTAAGTTATTACCTCGTCGTCTTACAGGAACTTCATTAAAATATCAACGTAAAGTAAGTGTTGCAGTAAAAAGAGCAAGACATCTAGCTTTAATGCCATACGTTGGTGATTTATTAAAATAAAACTCGTCATAACATATTATGGAACTTATATTAAAGAAAGACGTTGAGAATCTAGGATTCGCAGACGATATAGTAGAAGTTAAGAATGGTTATGGTCGTAACTATTTAATTCCTAATGGACTTGCATTATTAGCAACTCCTTCTGCAAAAAAGGTACTTGCCGAAACATTAAAGCAACGTGCTTTTAAAGAAAAGAAAGAAATCGAAGATGCAGAAAAAGTAGGAAAGAAACTTAGTGGATTAGAGATCAAAATTTTAGCAAAAGCTGGAGCCGGAGACAAATTATTTGGTTCTGTATCTAATGCAGATGTTGCAGAAGCATTTGCTAAGGAAGGAGTTGAATTAGAAAAGAAATTTATTACTGTGCCAGGTGGAACCATTAAACGTCTAGGTCAGTATGAAGCTTCTGTTCGTCTTCATAGAGAAGTGATTGTTCCTGTTACTTTTGAAGTAATTACTCAAGCCAAATAAGTAAATAACAGTTGATAACTGTTTTATAATATTATAAAAAATCGCTCAAAAGAGCGATTTTTTTATTTTATTTTTATTCTTAAATCAATTTAATTTAAAAGTTATTATTACATGAAAAAAATTATTCTATTAATTTTGGTGTTGATAGGGGGTACGATCAATGCTCAGGTTACTACTTCTAATATTTCGGGGATAGTACGTGATAATGGAAATCAATTACTACCAGGAGCTAATGTTACTGCAGTGCATGGACCTACAGGTACTTCGTATGGTGGAGTGACCGATTTTGACGGACGTTTTAATCTAAACAATCTACGTGTAGGAGGGCCATATAGAATAACAATAAGTTACGTAGGTTTTAAAAAACAACTTATTGATGAAGTGTTTTTACAATTAGGGCAAACCTTCAATCTTAATATAACATTGGTCGAGGATAGTAATCAATTAGAGGAAGTTGTAATTACAACAAATAAGAATTCTACATTTAGTAGTGATCGTACTGGTGCAGAAACCAGTGTAGGTAGAAGAGAATTACGAACGTTACCCACAATATCACGTTCTGCAACCGATTTTACAAGGCTGGAACCTACCGCAAGCGGAAATTCTTTTGGAGGAAGAAATGATCAGTTTAATAATTTCAGCTTAGATGGTGCCGTGTTTAATAACCCTTTTGGATTAGATGCTGCAACTCCCGGAGGCCAGACTGATGCACAACCAATTTCATTAGATGCTATCGATCAGATTCAGGTATCTACAGCTCCTTATGATGTAACATTATCTGGATTTACAGGAGCATCTGTTAATGCAGTTACAAAAAGTGGAACCAATACTTTTAAAGGAACGGCTTATGGGTTCTTTAGGAATGAAGACCTTACCGGAGGAAAAGTAAAGGGAGAAGATGTGTTTAAGTCTGATCTCGAGCAAACACAATACGGATTTAGTATTGGCGGACCTATCATAGAAAATAAATTATTCTTTTTCGCAAATGCAGAAAGAGATCAACGTACCGATTTAGGTTCATCCTGGCTACCTAATACTGGTAGTGGTGCAATAAATGAATCTCGTGTATTAGAGTCTGATATGATTGCAGTAAGTAATGCACTTGCAAATTTAGGGTATACTACTGGTGCATACCAGGGATTTACGTATGGTTCTGAATCTACTAAAGGAATCCTTAAATTAGATTGGAATATTAATGACAAGCATAGAGCAGCTATTATTTATAATTTTTTAAGAGCTTCTAAAGAAAAACCTGCACATCCGACAGCATTAGGAATTCGAGGGCCTGGTGCTTCTACATTACAGTTTGAAAATTCAGGCTATGAAATTAATAATAATATAAATTCTTTTCAGTTAGAAGTCAATTCTACGTTCTCTAGTAAATTTGCTAATAAATTTCAGGCGGGCTACACGCATTTTGACGATTTTAGAAATCCATTATCAACACCGGCACCTGTAATTACGATTCAGGATGGCGCTGGATCAAATTATATCATTGCTGGTCACGAACCATTTTCTATCAATAATAAATTAGACCAAAAAGTAATTCAGGCGACTAATAACCTTAATATCTTCTTAGGAGATCATACCGTTACAGTTGGAGCATCTTTCGAGATGTTTAGATTTAAGAACTCGTTTAATTTAACAGCGTATGAAGACTTTGCTAATTTTGGATCAACATATCGAGGGTTGTTTTCTCCCTATAGTTCTGTAAGTTCTTTTTTAGATGATGCAAATAATGGTGTTGTTGCTGCTAACTTACAATTTGCCCAAGATCGTTTTACGGCTCTAAATGCTGCAGGAGAAGGTAACGATGGAGGCTGGAAATTGGCAGAATTGAATGTAGGACAATTGGCATTTTATATTCAGGAAGAATGGAATATTACGGAGCGGTTTAAGTTTAGTTATGGACTTAGGTTTGATAAACCATTATATTTTGATACAGACGAACGTATACAAGAGTATATAGATACAGATAATGGAGCTAGCAGAGATGAGAGTGTTGTATATTTTGATCCGAATGGAGGAGCTGTAACTTTAAACTCTACTACGATACCAACAGATAGAATTTTGATATCTCCAAGATTAGGATTTAATTATGATGTAAGAGGAGATAAAACTTTTCAACTACGTGGAGGTACCGGTATATTTACGGGGAGATTGCCATTTGTATGGATAGGAAACCAGGTGAGTGGAGCAGATGATGGTTTCTTTCAAATTGTAGATCCAGATTTTCAATTTCCGCAGGTATGGAGATCTAGCGTAGGAGTTGATTATAGATTAAATAATGGTATAATTCTTACCGGTGATTTTGCTTATACAGAAGATATTAATGGAATTCATGTTCAGAATTGGGGATTACGTGAACCAACACAAACACTATCAGGAGTGGATAATAGGCAAATATACGGTGCTTCAGATAGGGGAGCCAATAATGCTTTTGTACTCACTAATTCTAATCAGGGGAGAATTGTAAATGCCTCTTTTAAAGTAGCTAAGAATTTTAAGAATAACTTATATGCGAGTGTTGCTTATAGCTATTTAGATTCTAAAGATGTGAATTCTATTGAAGCAGAAATTACTGGGGATGCATTTGCAGGTAATCCAGCTTTAGGAAATGTAAATAATGATGTTCTATCATATTCTAAATATGGGGATCGACATCGAATTATTGCTATTGCTTCTAAAAAATGGACCTATGGTAATGAAAAATTTGCTACAACTATTTCTGCTTTTGCTGAGTTTGCTCAAGGGGGCAGATTTAATTATACATATGCAGGTGATATTAATGGAGACGGATCTTCTTTAAATGATTTAATTTATATCCCTACACAGACCGAATTAGCGACATATACATTTAGTGGTGCTTCATTTAATGAAAGAGAAGCGCAAAGGGCTGCTTTTGAAGCATATATTAGACAAGATGACTATTTAAGTGAAAACAGAGGGAGTTATGCAGAACGATATGGAGCTATAGCTCCGTGGAGAAATAAGGTGGATTTTAAATTACTTCAGGATTTTAATTTTAATGTTGGAGAAAGAATAAATACAATACAATTAAGCTTAGATATTTTAAATTTAGGTAATTTAATCAACTCGGATTGGGGATTAGTGCAACAACCAAATAATGTACAAGTCTTGGGAGTTAATGTAGATACCTCAAATAATACTCCAACATATTCTTTTGACCCTAATTTGGTTGATACTTTTGGATATGACTCTAGTCTTCAATCAAGATGGCAGGCTCAGGTAGGACTACGATATATATTCTAAAAAAAAGAATTTATTGTTCTTTAAAGTATAAAAAAAGCCTTCATTTTGAAGGCTTTTTTATTTTAACTGGAAATTATTGATGGATTAATCGATAGATAAGTATTGCGGTGCGCTTGGTCAAAGCTTCAAAAGTAGTTAGATCTAATGTTTCTTTTGGAGTATGCGCTCCGATCCCCATAGTTCCTAATCCGTCCAGACAATCCACATGCTCTGCTACAAAAGAAGTATCTGCAGCTCCACGTTTACCAGGGTCATAAGCTTCAACTATTCCTTGCCCCAGATCTTTACTTACTTCATTTAGTAATGCTAATAGTTTATGGTTACCTTCAGTTGGTTGCATTGCAGGATAGCTATCAGTAAAAGTGATAGTAGCACTGGTATGAGGTAAGTTTTCTTCAGTAATTTTTTTCATTTTTGAACGGGCTCTTTCTTTTTGTTCTTCAGAGATAAAACGTAGTCCTCCTTTTACCATAACAGTTTGTGGTACAACATTACTTTTTCCGAAGGCTTCTCCTTCACTTATTGAGCTATCAAATTTTACCTCTGTTCCTCCCAGAATTACTCCAGGGTTAAAAGTTAAGAATTCTTCTCCTTTAACATCGGTATAGAAGCTATTTAGAATCCTGGAAGCCTCAAAAATGGCACCTGCACCTACATGTTCATTAAAAACACCAGATGAATGTGCTCTTTTTCCTTTAACTTTTAGTTTCCATCCAGAAGACCCTCTTCGGGCAACAGTGGCATAATTAAACCCTGTAGAGGTTTCAAAACCCAGAGCAACTTCACTTTTTTTTGCTGCATCAATTAAATCTTTTCTACTAATATCTAATGGTTGACCTGTGCTTTCTTCATCTCCGGTAAAAGCAACTATGATTTGCGCATCATTAAGCAATTTATTTTCATGTAATGCTTTCAAAGCATATAAAACAACAACATCTCCGCCTTTCATGTCATTAGTTCCGGGACCATATGCAATATCACCATCTTTCTTAAATTTCTGAAAAGGGCTATCTTTTTCAAATACTGTATCCAGATGCCCAATGAGTAGTATTTTTTTTCCTTTACTTCCAGAAATTTCGGCAAACAAATGTCCAGCTCGATTTACTTCTGTAGGCATATTGATCCATCGAGTAGTAAAATCAATTGCATCAAATTGCTCTTTAAATACCATGCCAACCTCTTTTACACCGGCATGATGCATTGTTCCACTATTAATATTTACAACCTTTTCTAAAAACTGAATTGCTGATTCATGATTGGCTTCTATCGAATTAATGATTTTTTTTTCTGTTTTAGAAAGTTTTTGAGCATTCATGGTAAGTGTTATGAAAAGAAATAAAAACAAATGTGAGATACGTATGATATTAAAAGTATTCATGTTGTGCGATGTTATTTGATGAAGGATAAATATAAGGACTTTAGAAGTTATAGATTTTATTATTTTGATGGAAAGACAAAATAGAAGTTAGAAGACAAGGCTTATTGTTTTATAATCATCTTTTTATAATTACTTTTGCAGTCAATTTTTTTAAAATGAAATATCAAAGATTAAGTAAGGAGCAGTTAGAAGAATTACATGTAGAATTTATTAACTTTTTGGCAACACAATCCATTACAGCAGAGGAGTGGAGTGATATTAAAGAAAATAAACCCCAGGTGGCCGAAGAAGAAATTGACATTTTTAGTGATTTGGTATGGGAAAAAGTACTTACCAATGCACAATATCTAGAACATTTTTCGAAAGATCAAATGCATTTATTCGAATTAAAAGAGGATAAAATGGATCTTATTGCTGTAAAGATAAATAATGATACTATTGATATTACTACGCAAGAAGGGTATCAATGGCTTAAAGATAATTTACTAAATGATGACGTCGTATTTTATAATGCTTCTAAGGAATACGAGGACGATAAAAATCAAGATCGATTCGCATTGATACAGAAAGGGGCCAACATAACCAAAGGAGAATTGTTTCGTTTTTTCTCTAAGTTGATTCAAAATAAGGAATAATAAAACAAGATATCATAAGAAAGGTGGGATTACCTTTTTTATAGAGGATATATATTGTGATCTGTTATTCATATCTCAAAGATTCTATAGGGTCTTGTTTTGCTGCTTTTACGGCGGGGTACAATCCAGAAACAACTGCAATAACAAAAGAAATAGTAGTGGCCGCAAATATGGCGAGCCAGGGAGTGCTAAAAGAAAAATTAGCAGCAGCCGAAATTCCCCCACCAATCAAAACTCCCAGAATAATCCCTACCAGACCACCAATTTGGCCAATAATTATGGTTTCCATAAAAAACTGCCCTGCGATAGTATGTTTTTTGGCTCCCAACGCTTTTCTTACTCCAATTTCCCGGGTTCGTTCGGTAACAGAAACCAACATAATATTCATTAAGGCAATTGAAGAACCAAATATGGTAATAATACTTATAATCCAGGCAGCATAATAGAGATAAACAGTGATGCTAGCTATTCGATTTAATAAGTCATCACTGCGTTCAAGTCCAAAATTATTTTCTTCGATGGGATTTAATCCTCTTATGTTTCTAAACGTTAGAATAGCTTCATCCTGAGCGCCTTCTAAAAATTGTTTATCATCTACTTTTACACTAATACCATAATTAATATTAGGGAGTGTAAAAATGGATCTTGCTATCTGTAAAGGAATAAGGACTCGTAAATCCTGATTATTTCTAAATGTGGCTCCTTTACTCTTCAGAAGCCCAATTACTTTAAATTTTACTCCTCGAATACTTATTGTTTTTCCCAGAGGATTCGTATCCTTAAATAAATTCTTTTTGAAATCAGATCCGATCAGACATACATGGTTATTGTTTTCTACATCAAAAAAAGTAAAATTTCTACCATTATCTATTTCTGTTCCTGTATTTTCAAGATAATTTTCATTGATCCCTACTACAGATACTTCTGGATCTGTTTTTTCACTTTCATATTTTACTTCAGCATTACGTGTACCTGTAAAATGAATAGAGGTTTTTGAGAAAGGATACCTAAACTTATCTTTAAATTCTTTTACATTACGATAACTAATAATAGGATTGATTTTGTCCCGATCTCTACTATTTCTGGTATTAAATTCGTAACGCTGGATATTAAAAGTGTTAGCGCCCATTGAAGCAAAATCTCCAGAAATTGTATTTTCTAAAGCACCAACCAAAGTAAGTATTCCAACCAATGATGTAATACCAATTGCAATGATTAATATGGTAAGAACAGTTCGTAGAACTTGCCCTTTTATAGAGTCTATTGCGATCCTGATATTTTCTCTAAAAAGTGAAAACATAATAGTTTTTAATAATGTGTTCTTTATATAGGACTACAAAACGTGTTTAAAGTTACTCAAAAAACCAGATTTTTTATAAGTAATGATCCATGTCTTTATACTTTTTTTAGATATTTGCAGCTCGAAATAGCAGGTAGGTATTAGAGCATAGGTAATGGTTTTTAGCTATAATGTTGACCCTTAGTGATCTAATTACTTCTTGTATACAGGTTAAATTGATATATGAGTACTGTATAGGATATTATATGTATGCGTTTTACAACTATAATATATTTTCTATTGGTTCTTAATAAAAACTAGATAATGGCACAAAAACCATCAATACCAAAAGGAACACGTGACTTTTCGCCCATAGAAGTGGCCAAGAGAAGTTATATTATGAATGTTATCAAATCACAGTTTCAATTATTTGGTTTTCATCCTATCGAAACTCCTAGTTTTGAGAATAGTGAAACCTTGATGGGGAAATATGGAGAAGAAGGAGATCGATTGATTTTTAAAATATTAAATAGTGGTGATTATCTAAATAAAGTGGATGAAGCTTTATATTCATCAAAGAATAGCACTAAAATAACTGCCAAGATTAGCGAAAAAGCACTTCGCTACGATCTTACTGTACCATTTGCACGTTATGTTGTGCAACACCAGAATGAAATTGATTTTCCGTTTAAAAGATATCAAATGCAGCCCGTATGGAGGGCAGATAGACCACAAAAAGGACGTTTTAGAGAATTTTATCAATGTGATGCAGATGTGGTAGGAAGCACTTCTTTATGGCAAGAAGTTGATTTTGTTAAACTTTATGATTCGGTTTTTACCAAATTGAAACTTGAAGGAGTAACTATTAAGATTAATAATCGTAAAATCCTTTCAGGTATTGCAGAAGTAATAGGAGCAAGCGATAAATTAATTGATTTTACAGTTGCTCTGGATAAACTAGATAAAATTGGTGAAGATGGAGTAAAAAAAGAAATGCTAAATAAAGGAATTTCAGAAACTGCTATAGAAAGTGTAAAACCACTTTTTAACTTTACAGGAACAACTTTAGAAAAGTTGGATAAATTGCGAAACATGCTGGCTTCTTCTGAAGAAGGAATGCAGGGAGTAGAAGAATTACAGTTTATAATCAATGCTTTTAAGGAGATTCCTCTGGAAACCGCAATTTTGGATCTTGATGTTACGCTGGCAAGAGGATTAAACTATTATACAGGAGCTATTTTTGAAGTATCTGCACCAGATACTGTAAAAATGGGATCTATAGGAGGGGGAGGTCGATATGATGATCTAACAGGAATTTTTGGACTAAAAAATATTAGTGGTGTAGGAATTTCTTTTGGTTTGGATAGAATTTATCTTGTTCTTGAAGAGTTAGGGTTGTTTCCAGAAACAGTGGCGCCTTCGACTAGGGCGTTATTCATAAATTTTGGAAAAGAAGAAGCATTGTATTGCTTAAAAACAGTTAATAAGCTTAGAAATGATAACATAATTGCTGAGTTATATCCCGATAATGCGAAAATGAAAAAACAAATGGGGTATGCAAATAAAAGAGCGATACCTTATGTTGTACTTGCAGGATCTTCTGAAATGAATAATAATACATTTACGGTCAAGGATATGCAATCCGGAACTCAAAAAGAAATGGACTTAAAAGAATTAAAAGAGCTTTTACGATAATTTTTTTATTATTTTTAAGGAATAAAATACTAAATTAACGTTACTACTTGTAATATTAATTTAACTATATATTGTCTTAAAACTAGAATTATGAAAACCCCTATTTTATCCATTTTCCTTTGTATGATACTGTTGTCTGTAGTTTCTTGCAAAAAAGACCCTAAGACCGATAATACCTTAGATCCTGTAGAAATTCCAAGGGGAGATACTTCTGATTTTGTTGAAGAAACTCAAGAAGAAAAAAAACCTGTAGTTAAAAAGAAGAAAAAAATAACTAAAGATAAAAAGACTACAAAAGATGATAATACGCTACATATACCAGGAACTTTTGATACTACCGATAACTCTTATTCTAAAAAGTATATAAAAGATTATGAACGATATGTAGCAAACTATAAGAAAGCTGTAGAGGCAAACGATATGGATTCTTTTCTGAAATTAAGTGATGCAAGTAATGATCTTAGTAAGCAATATAATCGTCTTATGAATATACTTCCTGGAGAGGAAATACAAAAACTAAGTGAATATATGCAGGTTAAATCAGAACAACTAGCAGAATTATCTTCTAAAATGTAGTTTTTTAGATTCAATATTTTTAGAAAAGAGCATACATATAAATGATCACTCAATTCTCTTTGATTATTAATACCCTCTATTTAAAATATTAAAACGGGTTAGGTGTATTGAATTTTATATAATTCTTTACACCGTTTTTATAATCAATTTTCGTATGATTATATAGTGTAGAATATACTTTTATGATTTTTAAAATCATGAATTAGACAAATGATACCTTTTTTACTGAATTTATTGGGTATTAGAGTATTAAAGCGGTAAAATATATCAAAAGTGTTCTCTATGTATCAAAAAGATACTCCAGATAGCACCTATCACAAAATTTATAGAAATACGATTGGCAGGTGTATTTTATAAACTGAAGTGGTTTAAACTTTTTTGATTTAAGTGAAAAATAGTGGTTTTGTGTTCAGATGAAATAATTTTTTAGTTGCATAGCAGGGCTACGGAAGTCAAAAATTGTGAAATATGAGCGCAAAAAGACATTTTTTTAGCAAATTGA
>JAUIBW010000026.1 GCA_030427585.1 Bacteroidia bacterium | reverse complement strand
TACGTTTTGGTATGAGTCTTCTCAATTAGCAGCAAGGCAAAGAGCCCAACAGAATAAAAAAGCAGAAGAGAAGAAAAAAGAATTACAAGAATTTATTGCGAGATTTAGTGCAAATGTAGCAAAATCTAAACAAGCTACATCTCGTAAAAAAATGATAGAAAAACTTAATATCGAAGATATTAAACCATCAAGTCGTCGTTATCCTGCTATAATATTTGAAAGAGATCGAGAGGCAGGTGATCAAATCCTAAATGTAGAAGGATTGGCCGCAAGCCAGGATGGGGATACATTATTTAAAGATATTGATATTAATTTAACCAAAGGAGATAAAGTTGTTGTCTTCTCTAAAGACTCAAGAGCTACAACAGCATTTTATCAGGCACTAAATAATAAACAAGAGGTAGACTCGGGTAAATTTAGCTGGGGGATTACCACAACTCAATCCTATTTGCCAGCAGATAATAGTGAATATTTTCAAAATGATCTTACACTCGTAGATTGGTTACGACAATGGGCAACTACAGAAGAAGAAAGAGAGGAAGTATTTATTAGAGGATTCTTAGGAAAAATGATTTTTAGTGGCGAAGAAGCATTAAAAAAATCGAATGTATTATCTGGAGGTGAAAAAGTTCGTTGTATGTTATCTAAAATGATGATGACAAGAGCAAACGTATTGATGTTAGATGAACCTACAAATCACCTTGATTTGGAGTCGATTACTGCTTTTAATAATTCATTGAAAAAATTTAAAGGTACCGTTTTGTTTACTACTCATGATCACGAATTTGCTCAAACTGTAGGTAACAGAGTGATTGAACTAACACCAAATGGAGTTATCGATCGTTATACTACATTCGATGAATATATGAGCGACCCGAAAATTAAAGAGCTTCGAGAAAAAATGTATAGCGTAAATGTTTGATTTTGTTATAAAAATCAGCAAATGATAAATTAATTTTGAAGTTATATCTTATAATTTCTAAAGCCTTTCTATACAAAAAACTTCTTTAATTAAGAGATTTACAAAGAAGTTTTAGGAGTAAAACTCTATTTTGAAAATTCTAAAAAATGATTTCAAAATATGAGATTAGCCCTGTCTATAAAGTGAGCTAGTATATAAATTGATGAAACCTTAAAACTTTGGTTAAGATCATTTAGTAATGTATCCAGGTTTCAAATAAAAGAACATTCGTACATAAGCTTTTCGTATACATAAAATTAAGCTAGTTTTTTTGTTAAATCAATAAGTAAGTTGTTGATTTTTAAAAAAATAAAAACTATTTTAGAGGTTAGTTATTCGGCTGTATTTTATTATTTATATATTAAAGTAAAAGCTTTCCCATATTCCTTCCCCAAAAGTCGAAAGTAATTGCTGGTCTAACGAATAGTTAATAAAACTTTCACAAGCGATTTATAAAATAGTATCGATGTTATTGAGAAAAATTATAAGTATACTTTTTTTGGGCTTAACCATATTTTCTTTTGCTCAGTGTAAGACTGCAGAAAATAAAATTGCACAAGATAAACTACCACATCAGTCTATTACATCTACGAAAAATGATATGACCATTTCAAAATTAAACAAGGATAAATCTATGGAACTTCATGTTAAAAAGGTAATAAAACAAGGAGATCCAGCTACTCATTTTGAATATACTATATATAATACTACGTCAAAAAAAATTATAAAACAAGGCTATTATAGAGGGACTAATGTTGATTGGAATGATAATACCTCTATAAAACTTGTTCCTTACATCGGGATAGAACAAAAACCAACTTCCGAAAATCCTGATGACCTATTGCTGTTAGATACACAAACACAAATAACAATTATTAAATTAAAAAACTGACTCATGACACAAAAATTTTATTTTAGGAAACTGACTATTCTTATCTTTCTGCTATTCGTTTATGCTGCATGCGATAAGGATCAAGAACAAAAACATTCAGAAATACAAACTGTAGTAAACGTTAAGAGCCCCAAAAAAAAGAAAGATCATAATAAGAAGAAAGGAATTGAGATTATTGCAGAGTATAAGGCAAACCTTTTAAAACCAATTGGCGCTGAAAAATCTACATATAAAGATGGTTTTTTGATGATAGAACATCAAAAAGCAATGAAAAATATGTCTACAGCCAAGAACTCTAGTATTATTAAATGGAAAGAAAGAGGGCCTGTAAATGTACCAGGTAGAATACGTGGTATTGTAGTGGCTCCTGATAATGATGATAAGTGGTATGCAGGTACTGTAGGTGGTGGACTTTGGGTAACCGAAGATGCCGGAGCGACATGGGAAAATCTTACAGATTATAAAGTACCTAATCTATCTACATCTACAGTTGCAGTAGGAACAAGTGATCCCGAAACATTGTACTTGGGAACAGGAGAGCCTTTTAATAACTTAGATGCAGTTGGAGGTGTTGGCGTCTTAAAAAGTGTAAACGGAGGCCGTAGCTGGGAATATCTTAATAATACCAAAAATTTTGGAGGAATTGGCAGATTAGCCTTAAATCCTGATGATGAAAATAACCTTGTTGTTGCAAGTAGAAATGGTATCTATGTTACTTTAGATGGAGGAGCAACATGGCAAAATACGTATAGTGCAGGGAATGTTCAGGATCTTAATTATGATCCTACTAATTTTAATACTCTATATGGAGGTGTAAACAGTGTAGGAGTTATAAAAAGTATAGATGGTGGATTAACATGGGATCTAGTGTTGAATAAGGATGATTATAATTCAAACCATTCGCGGTTTGAGCTTGATGTGTCTCCTGCTAATCCTAACAGAGTTTTTATTTCGGTATATACAGGTAGTGGAGGAGCAACTACTGCAGTGAATACCGATTTTTATCTTACTAGTGATGCTGGTAAAACATTTAGATTAATTGGTTATGAAGGAACTCCGGCATCAGGAAATTTGATTACTGGGCAAGGATGGTATGATAATATAATACGCGCACACCCTTTTAATGAAAATGTTTTTTATGCAGGGGGAGTAGTGATGCATAGAGTACAAATAGTTAAAGCAGGAACCGGAATCAAAAGTAAAAGTAAAGATGGACCAGTGAGTTATACTTTTCAGCCTATCGCAGCAGGTTATAATGGTGAATTAAATAATTATGTTCATGTAGATCAACATGGTTTAACATGGATTAAGAAAAGAAAAGAAAAAAAGTTTAAATTAATCCTTGCTAATGATGGAGGTATATATCATACCGGTTATCTATTCGAACCAGGAACAACGCTTAATGATTGGTCTACTTCTGCAGTAGGGCTTAATTGTACACAGTTTTATGGAGCCGATAAACGTAACGGTACAGAAGATTATATGGCCGGCGCACAGGATAATGGAACCTGGATATCATTTACCGAAAATGGAGCAAACGATGAAACTGGGTATCAGTTTATCATCGGAGGAGACGGGTTTGAAGTATTATGGAATTATGACAACCCTAATGAGTTTATAGGTGGTTCTCAATTTAATGGTTTTGTACGCTATGAGAATGGCCAAGGATTTAATGCAAGGCATGGAGAATCGGGTGCAGGAACATCTCCTTTTTACTCTAAAATTACAAATTCGAATAATAATCCAAATGTACTTTTTAGCCCCTCTATTAGTGGAGTTTGGAGGTCCCCTGATTTTGCAAAATCATGGGAGTTAACCCCTATTCCTAGTAATTTTTCTGTAGGAGCTTCAAGCTCATTAGATGTTTCTGTGTCAACAGCTAACCCAGATATCGTATGGGCTGGTAATGCAATGACAGAATCAGGAAGTTATGTGATTCATGTTTCTAAGAACAATGGATTATCTTATGAACCCACCGCTTTATTCTCTGACCCAAGAGATGGTGTAAGCCATAATTATTTTATTTCTGGAGTAGAAACTTCTTCAACAAATGAGAATAGAGCTTATGTATTATTTTCTGGGCAGGGAGCTGCTAAAATATTAAAAACAGAGGATTTAGGGCAGACATGGGTTGATATCTCTGGGTTTTCTACAGGAGAAGACAGAGGGTTTCCTGATGTAGCAATACATAGCTTGGTAGAAATGCCTTTTGATGAAGATAGAATTTGGGTAGGTACAGATATTGGGGTGTTTCAAACATTAGATGGTGGAGCACACTGGTCTCTCTTGGAGGGATTACCGGCTTTTTCTGTTTGGCAGATGAAAATTGTAAATGATGAAGTAGTTATGGCAACTCATGGTAGAGGAATCTGGACTGCTACTCTTGAAGAGCTTGAAGGATACGAACCTCCTATATATTATGCACCTCCTACAATTATTGCAGCAGCTCAAGAATCTGTAGAAAATCAGAATGCAGCGATTACTTACGTACAGGAAAATGAGGATATAGAGAAAATAGTAGTGTATTTGGATGAAGAAGAGATTGCTCAAATTACAGATAATATTGAGCAAGGTACCGAGTTTACTTATACGATAGAGAATTTAACAGAAGGAAACCATACTGTAGGATTTCGGGCAGTTGATAACACAGGAGATACTTCTGTTGTTTCGTCTGCATTATTTGATATTATTGATTATACAGTTCCAAAAAGCCTTGTCTCTATTGAAACTTTTGAGGAGTCTGATGTATATACTTTTGGAGGAGAGTTTGTAATCAATACAGTTAATGAAACAGTAAGTCAGGCGGTTCTTAATAATTCTGATCATCCCTATTTAAATGATTCAGAGTATCGTACTGTTTTAAGGCACCCTATTATCGTTAATGCAGAGAATGGAAATTTTAGATACGAGGATGTTGCAATCACAGAATTTGATCCTGCTCCGGGACAATTTTATGACTTTGTAGCAATAGAAGCTTCTAGTAATTTAAAAGATTGGGTACGATTAGATACCTATGATGCACAAAGATTTCCAGAATGGACAGATGCTTTTAATTCTGGCCCTTCTCCTGCAATAAATGATGAGTTGTTTAAAGAACAATCTATCAATTTATTAGACTTTTTTCAAGAGGGAGATATTATCGCAATGCGTTTTCGATTAATTTCTGATCCATTATATACTTCGTTTGGTTGGGCCATTCGCTCTATAAACGCACCAGAACAGCAATTGGTAGCCGAGGAACAGGAAGAAGTAGTACAACCTCCTCGAAGTTCAGAAGGAGCTCTTCTGTATCCGACAATTTCTAATGGAGAAGTACAAATCTCATCAGGAACCACAATGAACAATAGTGTGGTCGAAATATATGGGATAAGTGGTAGACTTGTATACTCAAAAAGAATTGGAACACTAAATGAATCCCAACAAACTTTATCCTTAGAAAATCTAAAATCTGGAATGTATTTGGTTAAGGTCTTTGGAGATGGTGGGCTAGCAAATACATCAAGAATTGTTATCAAGTAATCTTCTTTTATAATAACGCTAAGATATGGTATACCTATAAGTTTTTGCTTATAGGTATACTTATTTTTTTAACCCTTCAAATTTTAAAAACATGTAATCTCTAATTATAGATTCTAGTGTTTCTTCGGTCTGGTCAAAGAAATTATCGTCAGTAATTAATTGCCTGATAAAATATTCATCTAGTTTAACAAGAAGCTCAGATGATATGGGTTTAAAGATATTGTTTTCTATTCCTAAGGTGTAAAATTGTTTTAGATCTTCGAGTAATGCACATAAAAAATCTTCAATAATTTTCCACGCTGTCGGATAATGTTGTTGTAATTGTCTTAAAAAAAATGAAGAAACATCTTTAGCTCCTTCAATAAGGATACGTCCTAGAGTTTCACATTTGTAATCTAATTTCAAAATTTCTTCTGTAATCTGATTTTTATAAGTGTACAAATAATCTATTCTTACTTGTGTGATATATTCAAAAATTTCTTCTTTCGTAGTAAAATATTGATAGATAGTAGATTTACTTTTTTTCATTAGCAAAGCCAGATTATCCATGGTTAGTTCACCTAAATCGGCAGTCTTCAATTTAGGGAGTATAGCCAGGGTCCATTGTTCTACTTTTTGGTTCTTTTCTTTTCTATTTTTGAGTATAGATTTTCTTCCCACGCTTGATAAGTTTACTAAAATCAAACTACTTAGTATAAAGTAGTTCTGCTTTTTTGTTTTCCGTTTTTCAAACTTAATCGTTTACAATATAAATAACCAAAAAGTTATGTGAAAATATGTATAGACAAAGGTTAATCCTTGCGTTGTTTTTGATATAAATAACTACTAAGAATTATAAAATTTACAGTGAGATAGAATAATATTTTTTAGGAAAAAGCTATTCTCATGGTACTTCAAGAGTTTACTATTGAGGAAAGAAAACTAATAATTTTAATGATTAATACCTTGAAAATAAAATCAACAATTTTGATGGCTTTATAATATTGATTCTTAATTATTTTAGTTTTTTTTGAAATTTTACCACTTTTTAGTTACGTGTCACTTCTTTTCTATACGTCATACTAATAAATGAACAAAGATGAAGCATAATGCTTTATTCTCTAAAAAGTAAAACACATAATTTTATTAAAATGAAGAAACTTTTATTAGTATGTACATGTATTAGCATTTTCGGTGTCGCATCAGCACAAAAGAAGATGTCTTTTGGGTTAAGAGGTGGAGTTAATATTTCTAATCTTTCTGATTCAAATTTAGAAACTAAACCAGGGATTTATATAGGAGCATTATTGAACATTAGATTCTCAGAACTTTATGCTCTTCAACCCGAAATTGGATATTCTAACCAGGGAGGTAATACTAAGTTTGCTACTGGGAGCGATGTCGAAATTCATTATCTTTCAATATCAGCAACAAATAAGTTTTTTGTTAAAAATACAGGGTTACATTTTTTAATTGCACCAGGTATTGATTTTGATGTAGATGATACTCCGGTAGGAATTGTAAATCGAGATGAAGGCAATGATGTTACTTTTGTTGATGTTTCGATCGCAGTTGGTTTAGGGTACGAATTTAAAAATGGAATAGGTATAGAGGCCAGATATAAAAGAGGAACATTAGATGTTTTTGATGGAGATTTTCACAATTTTTCACAACAATCTATCTATAAAGAAAAAAACCAGTTTAACGAAGTTTTACAAGTAGGAATATCCTATAGATTTAATTTCTAATTATTTACTATTAATGGGGTATTAGAAGAAGCAAATTTTAATACCCTTTTATGCTCTACATTCGATAAAAAGTGGTAAGAGAAGGCGATGTTTGCTTAATTTTTGTAACATATACTCGAATTTTTCGTTCTTTGGGAATAGTAATGTAATTTTATCTTTGCAAGATATTTGACAGCATAATTTTCAAAATCAACGTTTGAGTGATCAACTTATCATAGAACAAATCAAAAACAAAAATATCAAAGTTTTTGAATCCGTATTTAAGCAATATTTTAAAGTACTTACTATATATGCTAAAAGATATGTTTTGGATTTGGATACAGCGCAGGATATTACGCAAGAAGTGTTTATAAAACTCTATGAAAGAAAAGATGAACTTATCATACATACTTCTTTAAAATCATTTCTATATACATCTGTAAAAAACCGATGTTTGGATTATATCAAAATTCATAATATTCGCCAGCAACATAAGGATATCATTCAAAAAGAGTCTTCTATTCTTGTAGAAGAGGACGATAATGAAATAGAGAAAACAGAATTACAAGAAAAAATCTATAAAGCCATCAAGACCCTTCCTGATCAAAATCAAAAAATCTTTATGCTTAGTCGGTTCGAAGGAAAAACCAATCAGGAAATTGCCGATGAACTTAATATTAGCAAAAGAACAGTAGAAACTCATATCAGTAATGCCCTAAAAAAAATAAAAGCAATAGTTTTAATTGTTTTTACAGTACTGATTATTAGTTTGTTATAAAATATTTTCATTTTTTTTACTTTCCGGTTACGTGTACCTTCTTTTCTATTCGTCATATAGATAACTAACTATACAGAGATAATGTAAAATACTTTGTTGTAGAAAGAAGAATAACATATAATTTTTATTAAAATAAGAGATCTGTTATGAATATGCACAACCAAATTAACTTAGAATATGCTTTAATCAAATATTTTTCGGATAAAGCAACACCAGAAGAAGAAACATTTGTACAACAATGGGTTTCTGAGAGTTCTGATAATACTTCATATTATCATAAGATTCAACGATTATGGATTCAAAGAATAGTATTGTGATATCATATAGGATATAAAATCAATGATTTGATCATAATAAGTGTTTTGAATATATAATCATCAAACTTTTTAGAAAATTGAAAACAAAACAAGTAATTCTTGCCTTTTGGGTGATACTTATAGGCTTTAGTAAAATATTTAGCCAACAAAAAACAGTAGAGAAATATACAATTAGTGGGTATGTAAAAGAATCAGGTAGTCAGGAATATTTACCGGCTGTATCAATTTATATTCCGGGTAGTGCAGTGGGGACCACTACCAATGACTACGGATTCTTTTCACTTACTATTCCTAAAGGAACCCATGAATTGATTGTATCTTTTATAGGATATGGAACCATTAAAAAATCGATTGATCTTACAAGTGATCTAGCACTTAATTTTGATATGGAAATGGAAACTGAAAGCCTTGACGAAGTTATTATAGATGGAGACAGAAGAGTGAATGAAAGCCAGGTAACTCAAATGAGTGTTGTATCTATAAAACCCTCAGAAATAGAAGATATCCCTGCTATTCTGGGAGAAAAAGATGTAATCAAAGCATTGCAGTTATTACCAGGAATTCAACGAGGTAATGAAGGAAGCGCAGGGTTCTTTGTAAGAGGAGGGACCCCGGATCAAAACTTGATTATACTGGATGAAGCTCCTGTATATAATTCTAACCACTTATTCGGAATATTTTCGGTATTTAACGGAGATGCCATTAAGTCTATAGAAACTTTTAAAGGTGGGTTTCCGGCAAGATTTGGTGGCAGATTGTCTTCTGTACTCAAAATAGATACAAAAAATGGAAATAAAGAAAGGCTGAGCGGAAAAATAAACGTTGGGTTAATATCTTCATCTCTATTGGTAGAAGGACCAATTAAAAAGGGAAAAACTTCATTTATTTTTAGTGGGCGAAGAACATATGCAGATCTACTATCTAAACCTTTTCAAAAATCTGATCTAAAAGCAGGATATTACTTTACAGATCTTAATTTTAAAATACATCATGTTTTTAATGAAAAAAATAAACTATACTGGAGTAATTATTTCGGGCAAGATAAATTTCACGCAGTTGAAAAGGAAGCAGGAGATGACTTAAAAACAAAGTTGTTCTGGGGTAACATAACCTCTACATTACGATGGAATCACCAATTTAGCGATAAGTTTTTTTCTAACACTTCTTTAATTTTTAGTAATTATAATTTTGGAATTAAAGTTGATGAAAAGTTTCAGGATGAAATTTTTAAATTGAAAACAAATTCCGGAATCAATGATTATGGAATCAAAGCAGATTTTGATTACTATCCAAACCCTAAGCATTCTATACGGTTTGGATTGGCATCTACATATCACAATTTTGTGCCAAAACAATCCAGGATAAGGGAAACAGGAGAAAGTAACTCTGATATCACACAGAGGATTGAATCTCTAGAAAGCGCTTTATATCTCGAAGATGATTGGAAAATTACTAATACATTAAGTTTCTCTCCCGGATTAAGATTAACTCATTTTCAGTTTAAATCAACAGATTACCTTAATCTAGAACCAAGAGCAACTATTGCCTGGAATGTAAAACCTGATTTGGCACTAAAAGCTTCATATTCTAAAATGAATCAATACATTCATTTACTTTCTAACTCGGGAATAGGGTTACCTACAGATCTTTGGGTATCTTCTACAGATCAGTTAAAACCCCAGGTTTCTGAGCAATACGCATTAGGAGTAGCAAAAGATTTTATGGATGATGGATATTCTATTACTGTCGAAGGGTATTATAAAAACATGGATGATGTGATAGCATATAAAGAAGGTGCTTCATTTTTGTTGTTAGAAGACCTGGGAACAGGAAAAGAAATAGATTGGGAAGAAAATATTACCACAGGTCAGGGGTGGGCTTACGGTACAGAGCTATTATTACGTAAAAAAACAGGGAAACTTACTGGTTGGTTAGGATATACATTATCGTGGTCCGAAAGACAATTTGATAAACTAAATCAAGGGCGAAAATTCTTTGCAAAATATGATCGAAGACATGATGTTTCTTTAGTTGGGATTTACAAACCTCATGATCGTATTACACTATCGGGAACATGGGTGTTTTCTTCGGGTAATAATTTTAATCTTCCGGATACCGAGTCATTATCAAATACAAGTAATTTTCCGATAATAATTCCTGATCTTTCTAATGGAGGAACACCTTTTAGTACAGAACGAAATAATTTTAGAGGAGAAAATTATCACCGTTTAGATTTGGGAATTCAATTTCATAAACGATTTTCAAAGAATAGGGAACGTACCTGGGGATTTTCGATATATAATATTTATGGTAGAAAGAACCCTTTCTATTATTATTTTGACGATGCTAAACTTAAAAAAGTATCCATCCTACAGTTTATTCCATCAATTAATTATACCTATAAATTCTAAAAAGTGAAATCAACAAGGTCAATATTATTAGAAAAATATAAAGATACACAGATGAAATATTTTCAAAGTATACTATTAATAATTCTAGGCATTTGTTTAGTAAGCTGCGAGACAAGCGTAGACGCAAGTGACCTATTAGAAAAACAACAACTAGTAGTTATTAATGGTTATTTATCACCACAAGACACTACACTAAAAGTTCAGGTGTCAAGATCCAAATCAAGAGCATCAAATACAATCAATGTTAAGGACATGGTTATTAAAGATGCTACCGTAGTGATAGCAGACGAAGAAAACAATGAAGTAGTACTTGTATATACCGATGCATCTTTAAATTATGAAACACCAGCAAGTGGTTTAGCAATCTCACCTGGCAAGAAATACTTTTTGAAAGTTACAGCCTTGGGGAAAGAATATAAAGCATCTTGTACAATACCGGCCGAATCTGTGCAAAGGATAGAGAAGGATATTCAAATAAAAGATGGTGAATCTTCTGGCAATCGCTTGTTAAAAGTTACCGTTGGAGATATTAAAGATCAAAACAATTTTTATATCATAGGTGCTGTAGTTACTCAGTCTTTTGATAATGGAGGAGGCACAACTAGTGACGGAGTAGAAAATATAAATTTCGAGTTTAAACAGTTTGCAACAGATGTGAGTAGAGAAAATTCTGTAATCACAGCAGATGGCTTTTTTACTTTATCAGATAGTGCATTGCCTAATCCCAAGGTAAAGATTCAGGTAGCTAATGCAGAAAAAATATTATACGAAGCGCTAAGGGCAACATATTTAAATGATTTTAATGACGGAGATCCATTTGCAGAATCAGTTATTGCTCCTACTAATATCGAAGGAGAGAATGGATATGGTGTTTTTGCAGGGTATCAATTAACAGAAGTGGAAGAAACTTTTTAAACTAAAAAAACAAAATCGAGTAGACTATTATTTGAAAAGTGAACTTAAAGTTGTTTTGACAACATAATCTTAATAATTTATTACTTTTAGAGCCAGATTTTAATTTCAGAAATGAATATCGAACAAGAAGATCAGATATTACAACTTTTAACACGTTATTTACAAAATAACGTACAAGATGATGAACGAAAGTTTGTAGAGGATTGGATTGTCGAGTCTGAATCAAATACAGCCTATTTTGAAGATGTTAAACGCATATGGAGTACTTCAGAAAATATAGAGGATTTTGATAAAATTAATGTAGATGAACAATGGAGTAAATTTGAATCTGGCATAATTACTACAGCTAAGAAGAAACCAAAATTAAATAATGTTTATCTTAAAATCGCAGCCTCGATTGTACTATTGATAGGTTTAGGCTTTTATTTTAATTCACTTTTTAATACTGAAGTAATTTTACTGGCGAAAACGGGAGCAGAAAACAAGTTTATATTACCAGATAATTCTATAGTATGGCTTAATGAAGGAAGTCAACTTACTTATAAAAAGGATTTTAAAGGAAATAGCAGGCAATTAAACCTAAAAGGAGAAGGTTTTTTTGAAGTTACAAAAGACCCTGACAAACCGTTTATTGTTATTGCCAATACTACACAAACAAAAGTTTTAGGAACCTCCTTTAACTTAAAAAGTAATGCTAATACAAAAGAAGTAGAACTTGTATTAGTAATAGGTAGTGTTGAGTTTTCATCAACAAATCATAAGGAAATTTTAGCTCCAGGGGATAAGGTAACAGCAAAAACGAATGGAGAATTAATAAAAACCGTAAATGAAAACCTAAATTTCTCTTCCTGGAAATCGGGTATACTTAGATTTGAAAAAACTTCTATAGAACAAGTAATTAAAGATATAGAACTGTATTACAATAAGAATATAATTATCGAGAGTCGAAAATTTGCTAATTGTACGTTAACTACTATCTTTGACAATGAATCGTTTGAGGATGTTTTAGAAACTCTTAAAATATTATTTGATGTCACATATGAAAAAAATGATTTGAATAATATTGTTATAAAGGGAGGAGATTGTAATTCTTAAAAACATTATTCTTTTTGCAAAAATCAAATTACCGATTTAATTTTCTAGTGAGAATAAAAGTGATTAGAGTACTATTGGTAGTGCTTTTTATTGGAAGGTTTAGCGGGTATACCCAGGAAGAAATTTTAGATCAAAAAATTAGTTTAGTTAAAGAAAATGTATCTATTGCTAGTGTTTTAAGCGAGTTAGAAACAAAATTAAATTTTACAATTGGATATTCTGATAGCGCAATTGATATTTCTAAAATAATATCAATTAATGCCAAAGAAAAAACTTTAGCTAAAGTATTAAGAAATCTATTTCCCTCGAAACTATATCAATTCAAAGTTTTAGGTAAAAAACTACTAATTTATAAACGCCCAAAAAAGTACACCATTAGTGGCTATATTTCAGAAAAAGTAAGTCAGGAATATCTGGGTAGTGTGTCTATTTATATCCCCGAGCTAAATACAGGTGCAATAACCAATGATTATGGTTTTTATTCTCTTTCGATACCAGAAGGTAATCATCAGATATTAATCTCATTTGTTGGGTATAAAAACATTAAGAAAAACATTGATCTTACTTCTGATATTACTATACATTTTAGCTTAGAACAAGAAACAGAATATCTGGATGAAATCATTATAAATTCTGATCAGGAAACAAGTAAAAGTCAGATTACACAGATGAGTTCTGAGAAACTAAACCCTTCATTTTTTGAAGATATTCCTACAATTCTGGGAGAAAAAGACGCTATTAAAACTCTACAATTATTACCAGGAATACAATCGGGTAGTGAAGGCTCTACAGGCTTTTATGTTCGTGGCGGAACACCCGATCAAAATTTGATCATACTAGATGAAGCTACAGTTTATAATTCGAACCATCTTTTTGGGATTTTTTCTATATTTAACGGAGACGCTATTAAATCAGTAGAAATATTTAAAGGAGGTTTTCCTGCCCGATATGGTGGGAGATTATCTTCTGTAGTGAAGATAAACACTAAAAATGGGAATAAAGAAAAATTTGCTGGCAAAGCAAATATTAGCCTGATTTCTTCATCTTTATTGCTAGAAGGCCCCATAAAAAAAGGAAAAACATCCTTTGTAATTAGTGGTCGTAGAACCTATGCAGATCTGTTACTTTTACCATTAATGACCAAGGAAGAAAAACTTGCTTATTATTTTACAGATGTCAATGCTAAGCTTCATCATGTTATAAATGATAAAAATAAGTTGTATTGGAGCACCTACTACGGGCAAGATAAATATAGAAATAGAACAGTTTTTGAGAAAGAAAGATCCAAACAGAAAATACTTTGGGGTAATATAACTTCTACGTTACGCTGGAATCATGAATTTAATAACAAACTCTTCTCGAATACATCATTAATATTTAGCAATTATAAATTTACGGTTAGTAAAGATGATAGAGGAGGAGCAAATCGAAGCTCTACATTTAAGACAAGTTCGGGAATCAACGATTATGGAGTTAAATTCGATTTTAATTATTACCCCACACCTAATCATACATTTAGGTTTGGTATTGGATCAACCTATCATGATTTTACACCAAAAGAAATTAATATTAAAAATATTAATGATGATGAAATAGTAAATACTCAAAAAATCAAAACTTTAGAGAGTGCACTATATATAGAAGATGATTGGAAAATTAATGATAAGATTAGTATATATCCTGGTTTGAGATTTAGTCATTTTCAGCATAAATCTAAAGGTTATTTTAAACCAGAGATAAGACTTTCTGCCGCTTATAAATTGTATCCTTTACTTACATTAAAAGCCTCATATGCAAAAATGAATCAGTATATACATAGGTTGTCTAATAGTGGTTTGGGATTACCAACAGATCTTTGGGTATCTTCTACAGAACGATTAAAACCTCAGCTTTCTGAACAAATAGCTTTAGGGATAGCAAAGGATTTTAAGAATAACATATTTGGCTTAACAATCGAAGGATATTATAAAAAAATGAAGGACATCATAGCGTTTAAAGAAGGTGCTTCTTTTGCAGGTCTTGAAAGCGTAAGAGAAATTACAGGTTCTATTCGAACTGTTGATTTTGTAAATGGCATTACTACTGGGAAAGGTTGGGCATATGGAACAGAATTTTTACTTAGAAAAAAGAAAGGAAAACTAACAGGTTGGCTGGGATACACCTTATCATGGTCGCAAAGACAGTTTGAGGGCTTAAATGGAGGAAAAATATTTAATGAACGTTATGATAGAAGACATGATTTTTCTATTGTAGGGATTTACAAACCCAGTAAAAGAATAACGATTTCTGGTAATTGGTTATTTGCATCAGGAATTAATTACAACCTCCCCAATACATTGGGAGTTGCAGCAGGTGATAATTTCCCGATAGAAGATGTAAATAATAATGATAATGTATTACTATTTAATACCGAAAAAAATAATTTTAAAGGAGAAAATTTTCATCGTTTAGATTTGGGAATTCAATTTCATAAAATCACAAAACGCAATAGAGAAAGAACATGGGGCTTTTCGTTTTATAATGTATATGCGAGAAAAAACCCTTTTTATTATGAGATTTCTAGCGAAAATGAAAATTCTCCTAATGTTTTGTATAGAAGATACTTATTTCAGTTTCTTCCATCTTTTAATTATAGTTTAAAATTTTAGTATATGAAACCGTACATTTTATTAATTATAGGTTTTATCGTTATAGGTTGCGATGATCTAAAAGAAGAGATAAGAAATAGACCAGAAGGGGAGCAGTTAGTTTTGATAAATGGTTTTTTATCTCCGGAAGAAGAAATGATCAAAGTTGAAGTCTCTAAAACAATATCTGTGTTTGATAAACCTTTACAGCTCGAACAAGCAGATTTTGTAAATACTTTAATTATTAAAGATGCACTAGTAGTGATCAAAAATGAAAACCAAGAAGAGATAGAATTAAAGTATTCTAGCGATAGTAAATTATACCAGATAGCATCTGGTGAATTCTCGATAGAACCGGAAAAAAGGTATACCCTAAATGTCTTGGCAGAAGGAAAAGAATTTAAAGCGACTTGTGTAATTCCTGTTGCGAAAACAGAAAACGTATCGGCCGCTATTGGGTTTAGAGCTGTAGATGGTGCTGTCGTAGAGAATCTTAATGTAAGTTTTGATGATATAAAAGGAGAAAATAATTTTTATATCGTAGGAGCATTATTTAATGTGACCAATAGTACAGAAGAAAACCGCTCTGTTGTAAATTTTGATATTGAAAGATTTGCTACAGATGTAAATGGAGATGGATTGGGCATATCTGCTAATGGAACCATTTCTAATACAAATGAAAGCTTAGAAATTACCGTAAAAGTTGCAAATGTAGACGAGCTTATTTTTACCACTTTAAAAGCTTCTTTTTTAAATAAAAACCAAACATCAAACCCTTTCTTTCAGCCTATTATACCACCTAATAATATAGAAGGGGAAGGGGGGTATGGTGTGTTTGCAGGGTTTCGATTGTTAGAAAAAACGATGACACTAGGCCCAATTCAATCTTTAGATGGGGTTTGAAAATGCTTGTAAATTAGATATCCTCCATAACCAATGAACAATACAGTTATCATGGCTCTGAAATCCCATTCTGACTGGGTCTGTAATCTATTATATAATCGTAGGCCTCCAAATAAGACAAGGGCAATCCCGATCATCAGGTCCCAGGTTTTTCGAGGTGATTTATCTTCGTTTTCCATAATTTTAGGTTAAGCTCTGTTTAATGATTGGAAGCGCATTTTTCACATCGGTTTTTTTTACAAATAGTTGAATATGGTCGGGAATACCTCCTCCAAAACCTGCCATCATACCAGATTTCATATCATCCCGGGTGATAGAGTTAATACCTTTATCCTGCAATATTGTTTGTAAAAACTGAACATTAATTAAACTACCTGTATATACTCTTTCATATTCACTTTCAGGAAACATAATGTTATTTATTTAAGCATTAAAATATTTACTATCCCATATAGCAGTATTAAAGTTTTTTCCAAGTGCAAATCCATAAAACAGCACCACAGCCGCTACCGATTTAAACATAAAGAATAAAATCATGATAAATGTTGATGTTGTACTGTGTTTAGTGAACATACCTTCTGGAACCATAAATGTAAGTAAAAGACTTACTAAAAAAGTGAGTATGAGTAAATTTTCAAAACTTTTAAAAAACCACATCATCAATTTACGTAGTGGATGTAAATCATTTCCCCATTTATGCACTAAATAAAAATAGTCATTACCCATAGGAGCAAAGAGTAGGGGATCATCAGCATTTTCTAGTTTAAATAATTTAGATGGAGCAATAATTTTAAACCCCTTTAGTTCGGTTTGATGTTTTTTTTCAAGACTTTTAATAGCAGAAATTGCAGATAACGGCAACTTTCCTTTAAAATATTTAGCATCCAAAAAACGTAATCGGTAGGTTATACAAATTTTTTTAATTTGATCCAGATGGTATATGTTGTGGGTTTCTATACGATCGAGGTCAAAAGTATTCTGAATTACAAAAGAAGAAGTCTCTATATTTTTAAGAATTCGATTTTCGTGTTTCTCTTCTTTAAAGAAAATTGTAGATACTTGTTCTTTCCAGGTACAGGCGTTAAATTCATTATCACGTAGTTTACCTAGTTGTTGCTCTATGTTTGTCCTGGGAAATAACATCTTCTTTTTTTTAACTCTACTAAATTAGCAATTTGAGTTAAGTTATACAAGATTAAGGAGATCCTCTAGTAAAAGATTACAGTACCCGATTAACAATAATTCCGGTATTGTTTTTTATTTTTTTAAGATAATCAATCAATGGAAGTGCAGAGATTTCTACCTGACCCTTTGATGATGCATGTAATAAATGAATTCGTCCATTCTCTTTGCGTATGGCAATTCCTGTATGGGTAATATCTAATCCTTTGATCGAAGTAGTTAATGCGATAATATCACCAGATAGTATCGATGCTTCATGTTCTTTAATCTGGTCTTTTGGTAAAAAACATATCGATGATTGGCTAATATTAACTTCGGATTGTTGTATGCCTTTAAAATTTTTATCATCTTTAAGAAAAGGATAAAGTTCTCGGTGTGAACTCATAAAATTAATATCTTTTTCTATTTCCATTCCACCGATATCCCCTGTAATATTCCTTACAATGCCCTTTTGTTCGTTATTAGTAATCCACTCAGAGAAATAGTGTAATCGCGAGGCGTATCCATCTAATTTTCCATTTTTATAACGTATTTTTTCCAGATAATCGGTGTAAGAGTCAAAATCGTCTTTACCATTTTTAAGCATTAGACTTAAAACTAGTACATTCTCTACAAAAGTTGTACAATCTAATCCCTGAAAATTAATCACCAATGACTCTTTTGATCCGACCTCCAAAGTTTTGGCTGCATAAGGAGTGCCTAAAAATGCTTTCCCTACAAACACGAGAGTTTCTCCAAAAGCAGTTTTTGGAGTATATTCTTTTTTTAAAGTCGTAATCCTGGTAGTAAAGATTTCTTTATCTTTTGCAGAACAGATAATTTCTTGTGCCTGAATAGCACATGTTATTAAAAAGAAAAAAAGTATAAGAGATTTGCTGTTCATTGGTTATATGTATTAAGTAGGCTTAGTTTTATTCTAGTATGTCCTAAAATACATAAAGTTACTATATCTTCCGGATTTATTGGGTAAGATTTTATAAAAACTAGAAAGCGTTTGTAATGCTATATCTATTGTTGATTCTAAAATAGAAAAAAGCAACCAAAGACACCTCTTTGATTGCTTTTAAACAGAATCATTATTTAAAAAATTATATAATCGTAGATTGTCCTACGTGTATATTCTCAAAATTGATATTAGAATCTTCTGGGTTTAATATATAATCTGCAATAAAATCTCCAACTTTCTCTGTGGTTAGTGGATTGCTAGGGTTTAAATCAGAAGTTGTAAGATTTAATTCTAATGCTTTTTCTACAGCATCTCTAATTGCATTAGCTTCGCCTAATAAATTAAAATGCTCTAATAGCATAGCAGCAGATAGTATAGCAGCAATTGGATTAGCTATTCCTTTTCCTGTGGCCTGTGGATAAGACCCGTGTATAGGCTCAAACATACAACAAGTATTTCCTATAGAAGCAGATGCTAAGAGACCAATAGATCCACCAATAACACTAGCTTCGTCAGAAATGATATCGCCAAACATATTTTCGGTAAGAATTACATCAAACTGACTTGGGTTAAGTATCATTTGCATTGCAGCATTATCAACAAATAAAAAATCTAAGGTTACATCATTATAAGCGGTAGCAATTTCGGTAACTACTTTTCTCCATAAGCGAGAAGATTCCAATACATTGGCTTTATCTACCAGGGTTAGCTTTTTTCTTCTATTTTGCGCTGCTTTAAATGCCAAATGTGCAATACGTTCAATTTCTTCTCTAGAATATTCACAAAGATCAGAAGCAACGTTACCATCATCGCTTAATTCTTTTTTACCAAAATAAATACCACCTGTTAATTCACGATAGATAGAAATATCTGTTCCTTCTATAATCTCACGTTTAAGAGGTGATTTATCGATTAAGGTAGGATATGCTTTTACCGGGCGAATGTTAGCATAAAGCCCAAGTTCTTTTCGTAATTTTAATAATCCTTGTTCTGGGCGAACCTTAGCACTAGGGTCGTTATCATATTTTGGAGCACCAATAGCACCAAACAAAACAGCATCTGTTTGTGCACAAAGTTCTAATGTTTCGTCTGGTAATGGGTTTCCTGTTTTATCAATGGCAATAGCACCTACTAATCCTTCTTTAAAGATAAAAGAATGATCAAAGTTATGAGCGATTGCCTCTAATGCTTTTATAGCCTGTGCGGTTACTTCTGGACCAATACCGTCTCCTGATAATACTGCGATATCTAATTTCATCTATTCTTTTTTATTGTTTTTTAATTGTCAGATAGGAATTACTCATCTGTTGATTACTTTTAATTAAGGTATTCGTGAATCTTTAATTTCGCCATTGAACATCTCAGTTGGTATCAACTTTCATTGTCATAGTTCATTTTATAAGTTTATTCTTTTTGTCATACTAAGCTTGTCGATGTGTTTTTTTGTTTTTAATTATAGTTGATGATATTTAGACAAGCTCAGTTAGATGGCTTATATATTTATATTCTTTCGTTTTCAAATTTTTCTATTTCTGCCTTATTGCTTATTAAAAAATCAATATCATCATAGCCATTCATAAGGCAGGTCTTTTTATATGAGTTAATTTCAAAAGATGAAGAAGAACCAGTAGCGAGAATGGTAATTTTTTGAGCCTCAAGGTCTACTTCAATTTGCGTGTCGGCATCTTTTTGGATTTCATTAAATAAGTCCTGTAAATATTCTGGAGTTACTTGAATAGGTAATACTCCATTATTAAGAGCATTTCCTTTAAAAATATCAGCAAAAAAACTGGATACCACTACTTTAAATCCATAATCATTAATTGCCCATGCAGCATGTTCTCTACTAGATCCACATCCAAAATTATCTCCTGCTACTAATATTTTACCTTTATACGTAGTATCATTCAGCACAAAATCCTGATTTATACTTCCATCTTTATGAAAGCGCCAATCTCTAAATAAATTTTCTCCAAATCCTTCCCGACTGGTAGCTTTTAAAAAACGTGCAGGAATGATTTGATCTGTATCTACATTTTCTATAGATAATGGTATAGCAGAGGATGTTAGTTTAGTAAACTTATCCATAATTAGTTTAATTGTTTAGTAATGTCAATAATTTTTCCTTCTATAGCTGTGGCTGCAGCAACTAGAGGGCTTGCTAAAATTGTTCTCGCACCTTGTCCTTGTCTTCCTTCAAAATTTCGATTAGAAGTAGATACGCAATATTCTCCTTCCGGAATTTTATCATCGTTCATTGCTAGGCAAGCAGAGCACCCGGGCTGTCGTAATTGAAATCCTGCTTCTTCAAAAACATCTTTTAGTCCTTCTTCAACGATCTGCTGTGCTACGAGTTGTGATCCCGGAACAAACCAAGCAGTTACATTATTTGCTTTTTTCTTACCTTTAATATAGTTAGCAGCGATTCTAAAATCTTCGATTCTACTATTAGTGCAGCTTCCTATAAAAACATAATTAATTTCTTGATTTACCAATGACTGCCCTTTTTCAAAATTCATATATACTAATGATTTTTCGAATGAGGCATTATTATCTACAGGTATATTTTCTGATATTTTGATTCCCATTCCTGGATTGGTACCATAAGTAATCATAGGTTCTATATCTGCCGCATCAAAATGATACTCTTTGTCAAATAGAGCATCTTTGTCTGTAGGTAGTGTTTTCCAATAGGCTACTTTTTTGTCGAATTCGGCTCCTGTAGGAGCAAATTTTTTTCCTTTGATATATTCAAAAGTAGTTTCATCTGGAGCGATCATTCCTCCTCGGGCACCCATTTCGATACTCATATTGCAAACAGTCATTCTGCCTTCCATCGACATATCTTCAAATACATTACCAGCATATTCACAAAAATAGCCAGTACCTGCATTAGTACCAAGTTTTGCAATTACATATAAAATTACATCTTTTGGTAATACACCTGGTTTTAATTGCCCATTTACATTTACTCTAAGGCTTTTTGGTTTCTGAAGTAGTAGACACTGACTGGCAAATACTTGCGCTACTTGACTGGTTCCTATACCAAAAGCAATAGTTCCAAATGCACCATGTGTAGAGGTATGGCTATCCCCACAGACCATAGTCATTCCGGGTTGTGTAATCCCTAACTCTGGTGCCATTACATGAACAATACCATTATATTTATGACCAAGGCCATATAGTGTAATGTCATTTTTTTTACAATTTTTAGTAAGCTGCTCGAGTTGATTTCTGGATAACTCATCTTTAACAGGGAGATGTTGATCTGTTGTAGGAGTATTATGATCCGCAGTAGCTACAATCTGATCAGGTCTTAAAATAGGAATCCCACGTTGTTCTAATTCTCCAAATGCTTGTGGACTAGTAACCTCGTGGATTAAATGTTTGTCAATATATAATATTTGTGGGCCATCTTGTATCTCTTTGACTACATGTGCATCCCATACTTTGTCAAATAAAGTTTTCTTCATAGGTTACTATATTAAGACCTTCAAGGTTTTTAAAACCTTGAAGGTCTCTTTTCTTAATTTATAATTTTTATGCAACAATTGCGGCTATTACATTAGTATTTTTCATAATTTGATGAATATCTTCATCAATAACTTCTTTCTTACGATCAGCAAATTTCAAAAATTCTGAATACACATCATCTAATTGAAGTTTAGATAATTCGTAACCAACTTTTTTGGCTCTGTAGGCTAGTGCGGCTCTACCGCTTCTGGCAGTAAGTACAATAGCAGATTCTGTAACTCCAACTTCTTCAGGATCAATAATTTCATAAGTCTCTCGGTTTTTAATCACCCCATCCTGATGTATTCCCGAACTATGAGCAAAAGCATTAGCTCCTACAATTGCTTTATTAGGCTGTACCATCATCCCCATATGATCAGATACCATTTGACTGGTACTGTATAATAATTTAGAATCAATATCGGTATTTAGGTTTAAGTATGGATGTTGTTTCATGATCATAACTACTTCTTCTAGAGATGTGTTACCTGCACGCTCGCCAATACCGTTAATAGTACATTCAATTTGTCGGGCACCATTAATTGCCCCTGCGATAGAATTTGCAGTAGCAAGACCTAAATCATTATGGCAGTGGCAAGAAATAGTAACATTATCTATACCTTTTACATTCTCTTTAAGATATTTAATTTTAGCACCATATTCTTCTGGCAAACAATACCCGGTTGTATCAGGAATATTAAGCACGGTTGCCCCAGCTTTGATCATAGCTTCGCATACACGAGCTAAAAATTCATTATCAGTTCTCCCGGCATCTTCTGCAAAAAACTCAACATCCTCTACAAAGGATTTTGCATATTTAACCGCGGCAACTCCTTTTTCTATAACCTTATCTTGAGTAGAATTAAATTTATATTTAATATGAGACTCAGAAGTACCTATACCCGTATGAATCCTAGGTCTTTTAGCATAACTTAAAGCTTCTGCAGCAACTTTAATATCTTTTTCTACAGCTCTGGTTAATCCACATACAGTTGCATTTTTTACGATTTTAGCTATTTCACTAACCGAAGTAAAATCTCCTGGGCTCGAAACAGGGAATCCTGCTTCTATAATATCTACACCCAAAAGGTCGAGTTGTTCTGCAATAACTAGTTTCTGTTGCGTATTTAATTTACACCCAGGGACCTGTTCTCCGTCTCTTAATGTGGTATCGAATATTTGAACTTTATTATTACTCATAGAAATACAGTGAATTTAACTTTTAGTGTTATCTATAAAAAACATCATTATTTTAAAATATTCTTAAAAGATGTTTCTTTAATCTATTACGAATTTATATTTTGGGAATTCAAAAAGGAAGTATTTGATTACTGATTTTACAATGCTAAAATCTTTCAATTAAAACATAATAATCTTTAAATCAGTTAATTATATTATATTTTCATACAATGACTAATGACCAAAAAGATCCATTGTTTGTTTTAGTGAAGTCACTTTCTAAATCAGAAAAACGACAATTTAAGGTATATGTAGGACGATTAGGAGTAAACACAGATTCTAAATTTCTAGCTCTTTTTAATCATTTGGATAAACACGATACTCTGGATGAAGATCTTATTGTTTCAAAAGGAATTGTAAAAAAACAACAATTTTCTAACCTTAAAGCTCATTTATATAAACAAATATTAATTAGCTTAAGACTAAGCCCATTACATCAAAATACACGATCACAAATACGAGAACAATTAGATTTTGCTTCTATATTATATCATAAAGGACTTTATAAACAAAGCCTTAAAATATTAGATAAAGCAAAAACTCTGGCTATGGAAAATGAAGAGCATAATATTGCTTATGAAATCGTAGAGTTCGAAAAAATTATAGAAACACAATACATAACCAGAAGTATCAATAGTAGGGCAGACGAACTAACGGTAGAAGCCAAGATGTTGAGTATGAAAAATGTGTTGACCAGCAGATTATCTAATTTATCTCTTCAGTTATACGGTTTGATGCTTAAAAGTGGTTATGTAAGAAACGATAAAGAACACCAGGAAATTACTAATTATTTTAATGAGAAACTGCCAAAGTATGAATGGAACATGCTAGGGTTTAGGGAAAAACTCTGGCTATATAAAGCTCATCTGTGGTATAGTTTTATTGCTCAGGATTTTTTATCGTGCTATAAATATTCGAAGAAATGGCTGGATCTGTTTTATGAGCATCCGAACATGATTGTTCAAAACCCCGTTTTTTTTCTTAGGGGAAACCATTATTTATTAGAGTCTTTGTATCTCATAAAAGATAGAACACAATTAAAATCAACCTTGCAGGAATTTGAAGATAGGATTACTGATCTTACTTTTCCTAAAGATGATAATATAGAAGTTTTATCTTTTCAGTTTATTTATAATAATAAATTGAATGTTCATTTTTTAGAAGGTAGTTTTGATGAAGGAGAATATTTGGTAGAAGAAATTCTTAGCGGAATATCAGAATTTAAAAATCGTTTAGACGATCATCATATAATGGTACTTTATTATAAGATTGGTTGTTTGTATTTTGGAATGGCAAATCATCGAAAATGTATTGAATATCTAACCAAAATTATCAATAATAAATCTTTGAAGATGAGAGAAGATTTGATGTGCTTCTCTAGGGTACTAAATTTGGTAGCTCATTATGAATCTGGTATGGATTATCATTTAGAAACCCAATTAAAAGAAACCTATCGGTTCTTAATAAAAATGAATGATCTGCATGAAGTGCAAAAAGAAATGATCAAATTTCTTAAAAACCTTGGTGATATTTATCCTCACCAAATTAAAGATGAGTTTAGAAAACTTCATAAAAGATTAAAACAGTATGAAGACCATCCTTACGAAAAAAGAGCTTTTTTGTACCTGGATATTCTTTCGTGGCTCGAAAGTAATATTGAAGGAAGACCTGTTGCAGACATAATAAAGGAGAAGGCAAAAGGATTAGTAAGGTAACTTAATTTTATTAAGAGCTGAAAGTTAATTAGTATTTTATATCTTTCGCCCTTCGAAAAATAATTGGAATATCTTATAAATTAATAGATCCGAATTTTAATTTGTAATATCTAACTGCGTAACTTTCTCTATGAGAATTAGGAATATGAGCATGTGGGGTATATTCCATTTAATAGTAAGTCGTAATGAATTTATGGGTACCAAAAAACTCTACTGCAAAAAGAGTTTTTTATGTTTGTTTTCTTACCGCATTATCTATGAACGCTCAGATAATGGTAGATGATAGTTCTTTTACTATAGAACAATTGGTAGAAGACGTTTTGATAGATAGTCCTTGTGCAACAGTAGAGAATATCTCTTCTTTTACCGGTGCTAATTTTGGATTTAATGGTATAGGTTATTTTGAATCTAATAATTCTGGTTTCGAGATTGATAGAGGAGTCATTTTAAGTACAGGAAATGCAAGGAGTGCAGTTGGCCCAAACGGACCCATTGCATTGTCTGAAGGTGATGCTTCGGGATGGGGCGGTGACAGCGATTTGGGATCGGTGACCAGTACGTTTAATTTGCATAATGCTAGCTATATCCAATTTGATTTTGTACCCACTATAGATTTCATAAGCTTTGATTTTTTATTTGCTTCAGAAGAATATACAGAAGCTTTTCCTTGTACATTTTCTGATGTTTTTGCTTTTATACTTACCGATTCATCGGGAAATTCGAGAAACTTAGCCGTTGTACCAGGTACTAATACTCCTATTAAAGTAACTACGGTTAATGAAGGAGTAGACTTAAATAATGACGGGGATTTTGTTGATATAATTAATCAGGTTTCAGAATGCCCACCAAGAAATCCAAATTTCTATAATAAAACAATTAGGCCAGGAAGTGTTGCTCCTATAGATTTTAATGGGTATACAAAAGTATTGACAGCCGAAGGAAGTGTAGTGGTTGGTGAGCGATATACAATTAAATTGGTGATTGCAGAACATCGAGATGGGCAGTTTGATTCTGCAGTGTTTCTAGCCGCCGGAAGTTTTAATATTGGAGGAGATTTAGGAGAAGACAGAACACTAGCGTCTGGTAACCCGGGATGTCTAGGAATACCGATTACCCTAAATGCTACAGTGGGGAATAACCCTACCTATACCTGGAAAAAAAATGGAGCGCCTTTAGCGCCAGGTGACGGAACAACGCTTATAGCAGGAGGTGCTCAATTAGAGGTTACTCAAAATGGAACGTATAGTGTAGAAGTAAATATCGCTAACGGATGTTCATCGTCAGATGCTATTAATGTCGAGTTTGTTCCTCCACCAAATGTTTTGAATTCGGTACGATTACTGCAATGTGATGATGATATTGATGGATTTTCGTTGTTTAATTTATCTGAAGCAAATTCTTTGATATCTACTAATGCTGCAAATGAGATATTTTCCTATTATCTAACAGAGCAGCAGGCTATTAGAGGAGATTCTGCAGATCAAATCACCAATTTTATAGCATATCCTAATCCAACTGTACAGAGCAGTGTGGTATATGCTAGAGTAGAATCTATAACAGATTGTTTTAGAACATCACGAATTGATCTGGAAGTCTCATCAACTCAAATTCCAACTAATTTTAATCTTACCTATACAGCATGTGAGGCAAATGATATTGACCCTACCGATGGGATTGCATCATTTGATTTTAGTAATGCTACTCCTCAAATATTACAATTATATCCTAGTGGTCAAAATTTAACGGTTAGGTATTACGAAAATCAGGCAGATGCACTATCCGAACAAAATGAGATAACCAATACTTCTAATTATAGAAATAATTCATCCCCTTTTAGGGCTACTCTATATGTAAGAGTAGAAAATAGTGGAGCGAATTCTTGCTTAGGATTAGGTGAGCATATTACCTTAATAGTTAGCCCTTATGAACCTATTGAGTTTGAAGATGAGTATACATTATGCTTAGAAAGAGGTGGGCAAATGCTTAATCTGGTGCCCGAAGATCGTATAGAAACAGGATTAAAACCTTCTGATTATACGTTTCAATGGTATACAGGAACTACTCCTGTAGCAGGAAACGAAATACAAGGAGAAGTAGATACTTCTTTTTTACCAGATGCTCCCGGGCAATATAGTGTATTAGCCACGAGTATAGTTACAGGATGTGAAATATCAAAAAGTACATCGGTAGTAACTTCTTACCCTCCAGAAAGTATTACAGCAGAATTGTTATCCGGAGCATTTTCTGATAATGCTACTATTGAAGTTACAGTGGTAGGAAATGGAACATACGAATTTAGAATAGATAATAGAGATTGGCAAGCGTCTAATATCTTTACAGGAGTTTCTAGAGGAGAGCATACAGTATTTGTTAGAGATTTGCGTATGTGTGACGAACTAGAATCTAAAGTAGAAATAGTAGTAGATTATCCAAGATATTTTACACCCAACGGAGATGGATTTCATGACTCTTGGGGAATCACAGTAAGTACCAATGTTATAATAACTCAGATTCTAATTTTTAATAGATTTGGTAAACTTTTAAAAGACCTTGGTGCAAATGGTAATTGGGATGGAACATATAGCGGAAAACAATTACCAGCAAGTGATTATTGGTTTAAAGTACATTATATTGAAAATGATATACCAAAAGTTTTTAATTCTAGTTTCTCACTAATTCGATAAATCTTGTCAAAAAGTAACCAACACTTAAGAAACATACTCGAGTTAAACTTTGCTATGTTGCTCATTAGTACCTCGGGAGTATTAGGAAGACATATCGATATGCCAGTACCTGTTATTATTGGCTATAGAGCTATTTTAGCAGCATGCATACTATTCTTGTTTTGTAAATGGAAAAAGATATCACTTAGAATTGAAGCTAAGGATCGTATTCCCATTCTTGTAGGAGGGGTACTTATGGGACTGCATTGGATCACTTATTTTTATGCTCTAAAAATGTCTAATGTGGCTATAGGTATGTTGTCTTTATTTACATATCCAGTTATTACAGCTTTACTAGAGCCCCTCATATTAAAAGTTAAATTTCAGAAAATGCATTTAATGTTGGGGGTACTTGTTTTGGTAGGAATTTATTTTTTGGTTCCGAATTTTAGTATAGAAAATACATATGCTAAAGCTGTAGCTATGGGGGTGTTTTCGGCATTATGTTATGCGCTTAGAAATCTAATCATGAAAACAAAAGTTAGCAATTATCATGGTTCTATGCTAATGTGGTATCAATTAATAATAATGGCAATGCTGTTATTGCCTGCCTTATTTATTATGGATAGCTCTGGAATTATTAGCCAATTTCCCTTTGTTTTAATTTTAGCTTTGTTAACTACTGCAATAGGGCATACCTTGTTTTTGTACAGTTTTAAGCAATTTTCTGCAACAACAGCTAGTATTATTAGTAGTGTTCAACCAGTATATGGTATTATTCTTGGAATTATTTTTTTAAGAGAAGTCCCTGTGCTTTCTACAGTTATTGGCGGTATTTTGATTTTAACATCTGTAGTGATAGAAAGTATACGAACCTACAAATAGTTAAAAGATAATAATCCAAAAATTTAATTCAGACAATCTTTCCAAATGGGATCAGGAGGGGGAGGAGCAATGATAGCTATAGTTTCTTTTTTAACAGGATGAATAAACGTTAATTTTCGAGCATGTAAATGAATGCTCCCATCTTTATTACTACGCTGTGCTCCATATTTTAGATCACCTTTGATTATGCAACCAATACTAGAGAGTTGTGATCGTATTTGATGATGACGCCCTGTATGAAGATCAATTTCTAATAAACAATAATGATCTAATTTTTTGATTAGTTGGTATTCTAAAACTACTTTTTTACTATCAGGGACTTCTGTGGTATGTGCATACGACTTATTTTGTCTTGGGTTGCGTTTTAGCCAATGTGTTAAGTTGTCATGTTTTTTAGGAGGACAATCTTTTACTACTGCCCAATATGTTTTTTGAGCTTCTTTGTTTGCGAATAAAGCATTAAGCCTAGGAAGTGCCTTGCTCGTCCTTGCAAACACAACAATACCACTAGTAGGGCGATCTAAGCGATGTACAACTCCTAGATATACGGCTCCAGGTTTATTATATTTTTCTGCGATATACTCTTTGACAACCTCGCTAAGAGGTTTATCACCCGTTTTATCACCTTGTACAATATCTCCTGGACGCTTATTAACAATAATAATATGATTATCTTCATGCAGTACCAGAAGATTGTTTTTATTTGAAATGATTTTTGACATCCTTGATTTTTAGATCGTTTGATTTATAGAATTATCGTATCGTAAACTTTAAATTTTGATGCCATTATACTAATTGACTTCAACGCTTTTAGAAAGTTTATTAAAGCCGGTATGATCGATACACTTTAAATCGAATGAAATTAATATTGCTCATTCTCATTAGGAAAATCAACAGTTTTTACATCGCTAACGTATTGTTTAAAAGCATTAGTCATTTCTGTATATAAGTCTAAATAGCGTCTTAAAAATCGAGGATTAAATTCATGAGTCATCCCTAACATATCATGAGTTACTAATACTTGTCCATCTACACCATTTCCTGCTCCAATACCAATAATAGGAATAGTTAGACTTTCAGCTACTTCTTTAGCCAATTTGGCAGGAACTTTTTCAAGAACAATCGCAAAGCATCCTGCTTTTTCAAGCATAAGAGCATCTTGTTTTAATTTGTGAGCTTCCTGTTCTTCTTTGGCACGAACAGTATAGGTTCCAAATTTATATATAGATTGTGGAGTAAGACCAAGATGTCCCATAACCGGGATGCCGGCATTAAGGATTCTTTTAATAGACTCTTTAACTTCTTTTCCTCCTTCTAGTTTTACAGCATGCCCTCCGGATTCTTTCATAATTCGGATTGCAGAACGCAAGGCTTCCTTGGGGTCACTCTGGTAGCTTCCAAAAGGTAAATCTACAACGATCAATGCACGATCAATTGCCCGAATTACAGAAGATGCATGATAAATCATCTGATCTAATGTAATAGGTAATGTAGTTTCATGACCAGCCATAACATTAGAAGCAGAATCCCCGACTAGAATTACATCTACTCCGGCACCATCTACGATTTTGGCCATCGTGTAATCATAAGCGGTTAGCATAGATATCTTTTCTTTGTTAGCTTTCATCTCTACAAGAGATTTTACTGTAACGCGCTTATAATCTTTTTTTGCTGTAGACATTTTAAATTGTTTTTTAGGATTGTAAAAGTAATCAATTACCTATATGGTAACAAGTGTAATTCATTTTTGATTTTTCTTTAATACAATGAAGTAAAAATTATATAGTATAGAAGTGATTAAAACCTTATTTTTATACCTATTCAAAAATAATGAACATTATGTATAAAGTATCAATATTGATTGTTTTATTCTTTTCGTGCAATATTTTTTCTCAAAAAAATATATCTAAAGATGACCAAAACCGTTATGAAAAAGAAGTTAAACAGACTGTTTTAGAGTTTTTTGAAGGTTTTCATTCCGGTGATACTGCTAAAATGAAAACTACTATAGATAAAAATATAGCTGTACAAACTATAGTGAGAACTAAAGAAGGAGAGATAAAAACGGTCAAGAATGATATAGAAAAGATTTTAACTGCTATACAAAATAGACCAGCAGAACAAAAATGGGATGAGCGTCTATTAGCCTTTAAAATTGAAGCAGATTCTGCAATTGCAAATGCATGGACTCCTTATGAGTTTTATGTCAATAATAATTTTAGCCATTGTGGCGTAAATGTATTTCAACTATTTAATGACGGTAAAACCTGGAAAATTATAGCTATTGCTGATACCCGATTTAGAGAAGGATGTAAATAATTATTCTATAAAAGTTTACAATACTATAAATTTTAAGCTTTGTGTTTAATTACAAAGATTTATAGATTAGCAATCACTAAGGTTTACTTTTACTGCTAAACCACCTTCACTGGTTTCTTTATATTTTGTGTTCATATCCTGAGCGGTTTCCCACATAGTTTCAATTACTTTATCCAAAGGTACTTTGGCATTAGCAGCATCTGTGTCTAAGGCCATTTCACAAGCATTAATAGCTTTTATAGCTCCCATGGCATTTCTTTCGATACATGGGATTTGTACCAATCCGGCAATGGGATCACATGTTAATCCCAGGTGATGCTCCATTGCAATTTCACTTGCCATTAGCACTTGTTCTGGTGTACCTCCCATTAGCTCTGTTAATGCTCCAGCGGCCATTGCAGACGAGACTCCGATTTCTGCCTGACAACCACCCATAGCTGCAGAGATAGTAGCTCCTTTTTTGAACAGACTTCCAATTTCTCCTGCAACTAGCATAAATTGTTTTACATCATCAAAATTTGCATCGTGGTTTTCGATAACCATATAATACATCATTACTGCCGGAATTACACCAGCGCTTCCATTAGTAGGGGCAGTCACCACACGACCCAGGGATGCGTTTACCTCATTCACTGCCAAAGCAAAACAGGAAACCCATTTTAATATTTGGCGAAATTTTACTTCTGTATTTCGTATAGCTTCAATCCATTCTGTTGGAGTGGTATAAGCTGTAGTGCCTATTAGTTTTTTATGTGTGTCATACGCTCTTCGCCTTACATTTAATCCACCAGGTAAAGTACCTTCAGTATGACAACCAATATACATTGATTCTAGCATTACCTTCCATACTTGTGCAATTCTTTTATCGATTTCGGCATCATTTTGTAATGAACGCTCATTATCTAGAACAATTTCAGATACTTTTTTGTTTTTTGATGTACAATACTCCAAAAGATCAGTTGCCTTATGAATTGGCATAGGAAATTGTTTAAAAGCAGTAAGTTTCTTTTCTTTTCTCTTACGTTCTTCTTTTACTACAAAACCTCCACCAATAGAATAAAAAGAAGATGATGTTTTTTTTCCATTTTTCAGATTGGCATGAAAAGTCATACCATTAGGATGAAATTCTTTAAACTCTCTGTTAAATATAATTTGTGTTTCAGGATCAAAAGATATCTGAAATTCATTATTAAAGAAGAGTTGCTTAGAAGTGTTTATATTTTTGATAATAGAATCAATCGTAGAAACATCAATAGTTTGAGGATCGTAACCACATAAACCTAAAATTACAGCAATGTCGGTAGCATGCCCTTTTCCTGTTAATGATAGTGACCCAAACAGATCAATAGTAATTGTTGAGACAGATTCAAAGAGTTCTTTTTCTTTTAGTTCTGCGATCCATCTTCTTCCAGCTCGCCATGGACCTAATGTATGTGAACTTGAAGGACCTACGCCTATTTTCAGCATATCAAAAACACTGATGCATTCCATAATACAAAATTATTGATAAAATTTTGGGGGTAAATATAGTTTTTTGGCAACAAAGAAACTCATTTTTTAAAGAATAGTTACTATTGTTTTTCTTTTACCTTTATGATCAATTCATTAAGGAAGATACTACAATGATGACATCCTGTCAGATAGATCGTAATGGCATAATCATTGACCTAAGAGCATTAAGTTATTAAGAACAATAGTATAACAATTTAAGATAAAAATGAGTAAAATAATAGGAATAGACTTAGGGACAACCAACTCTTGTGTTTCTGTAATGGAAGGTAATGAGCCTGTAGTAATCCCTAATGCCGAAGGTAAAAGAACTACCCCTTCTGTAATTGCTTTTGTAGAAGGAGGAGAAATTAAAGTAGGAGATCCTGCAAAACGTCAAGCGGTTACAAATCCAACTAAGACTATCTCTTCTATTAAGAGATTTATGGGAAATAAATTCTCAGAATCCTCAAAAGAAGCTGAAAGAGCAGCCTATAAAGTGGTAAAAGGAGATAATGATACGCCACGAGTAGATATCGATGGGCGTTTATATACACCACAAGAATTATCTGCTATGACACTTCAGAAAATGAAGAAAACGGCAGAGGATTATCTTGGTCAGGATGTAACCAGTGCAGTAATCACTGTACCTGCTTACTTTAATGATGCGCAACGTCAAGCTACCAAAGAAGCAGGTGAAATTGCTGGTCTTAAAGTAGAGCGAATTATTAATGAGCCTACAGCAGCAGCCTTGGCTTATGGGCTTGATAAAAAAGGTACAGATCAAAAGATAGTTGTATTTGATTTTGGTGGAGGTACACATGATGTATCCATACTTGAATTAGGAGACGGAGTTTTTGAAGTACTATCTACAGATGGAGATACACATTTAGGAGGAGATGATGTAGACCAGAAAATCATTGATTGGTTAGCAGAAGAATTTAAGGCTGATGAAAATATGGATCTTAGAGAAGATCCTATGGCATTGCAACGTCTTAAAGAAGCTGCAGAGAAAGCTAAAATAGAATTGTCTTCTTCTGCACAAACAGAAATTAATTTGCCTTATGTTACTGCAACAGCAAGCGGACCAAAACACTTAGTGAGATCATTAACAAGATCAAAATTTGATCAGTTAATAGACGATTTAGTAAAACGTACAATAGAACCTTGTCGTACCGCACTTAAAAGTGCAGGATTATCAACTAGTGATATCGACGAAATTATATTAGTAGGAGGATCTACACGTATTCCTGCGGTACAAGAAGCAGTAGAAAAGTTTTTCGGGAAATCGCCAAGTAAAGGAGTAAACCCTGATGAGGTTGTGGCTGTTGGAGCTGCAATTCAAGGAGGAGTATTAACAGGAGATGTTAAAGACGTACTTTTATTAGATGTAACTCCACTTTCTCTTGGTATTGAAACAATGGGTAATGTAATGACTAAACTTATTGAAGCTAATACTACAATCCCTACCAAGAAATCACAGGTGTTTTCTACAGCTGCGGATAATCAGCCATCGGTAGAGATCCATGTATTACAAGGTGAGCGCCCAATGGCAGCAGATAACAAGACAATTGGCCGTTTTCATTTAGATGGAATTCCACCAGCACAAAGAGGAACTCCTCAGATCGAAGTTACTTTTGATATAGATGCTAATGGTATCATCAAAGTTTCTGCTACAGATAAAGCTACAAACAAATCTCAGGATATTCGTATCGAAGCTTCTTCTGGATTAACAGAGGAGGAAATCGAGAAAATGAAAAAAGAAGCAGAGGCAAATGCCGAAGCAGATAAGACAGCAAAAGAAACTGCAGATAAGCTAAATGAAGCAGATGGAATGATTTTTCAGACAGAAAAGCAACTTAAAGAATTTGGAGATAAATTATCAGATGATAAGAAAAAACCAATCGAAGAAGCTTTAGAAGAATTAAAAAAAGCATATGAGTCTAAAGATTTGGCTTTAATTCAGCCTGCTCTTGATAAAATCAATGAAGCATGGAAAGTCGCTAGCGAAGAAATGTATAAAGCTCAGGCAGAAGCACAACAGAACGGGCAACCTGGTCCTGATGCAGCGGGAGCAGACCAATCTTCTGGTGATGATTCTGAAGGGAGTGACGTAGAAGATGTTGACTTTGAGGAAGTAAAGTAAATATAAACTAGTTTATATAATTTGAAAATGCGTAGCTTTTGGCTACGCATTTTTTGTTTTTCTATACATGACCATAGGCCTTTATCATTAGAATTCTAATATGGAGGTGGACATTCTGGAGAACCAGCACAACAATTATATGTATATGACCAACAACACCTTTTATGAGGATTCCAACTATAACCGCCTTTTGGGCATCCACCTTTTGGAGGCTTCCCTCCAGAAATCTTTTTTTGCTCAGTTTTGTTTAAAGATTTTCCAAGATTCGAAATTTTTTTTAACATGATAAAATAAATAATTTGATGAATAAATTTACGATGGTTTAAAGACACCCGTAACTTCTGTCTAGAGTATAATTTTTTGTGTATGTAGAGCAATTTAGGTTCCTTTTTTAGATTATAAAATATAATGTAGGTTTTAGTGATAGATAGCTCGTGGTTAGTGATGAGTACCATATTGTAAGTGACGAATACTTAATAATTAGGGATGATTTATTTAGTTAAAAAAATGAGTTTAACATGTATCAGTTGTTAATAGATAGTTTTTGTAACCTTAGCTAGCTCTAATTGTGCAACTGTTTTTAGTTGATTTTTCTGTTTTTTGAATTTTGTATTCTGCTAACTGTAACAATATCAAAATAGCTTTGTCTTTTGATAATAGATAGAACGATCTATTAACGACTAAATTCTTCATCTAAAACGTACAAATATGAAAACACAAAATAGTAATGTTACAATGCTACTATGCATGGTTATAGCTTTGCTCACTATTAATCCAGTGATAGCTCAAAAAAAAATAAAGGGTAATGGTAATGTTGTTACCCAGGAGAGAACAATATCCCCTTTTAATGAAATCATCGTAAACGGAGTTTATAACGTATATCTTACACAAGGAGAAAGGGAATCTGTAAAAGTAGAAACCGATGAGAACCTGCAAGAAGCTGTAATTGTTAAAAACAAAGGGAATGCACTAGTTTTAGGTTGGAAAAAAGGAATAAATGTGAAAAGAAAAACCAAAATGAATGTTTATGTAACTTTAAAAGACATAACAAAACTAGAGGTGAAAGGAGTAGGGAATGTTAATACATCTTCTAAGCTATCCTTAAACACACTAGATATTGAAGCTTCTGGAGTAGGAAATACGTCTTTAGAGTTAGATTGTAAGCAATTAGATGGTGAAATTTCTATAGTTGGTAATTTTACTTTGAAAGGAAAAGTTACTGAAGTAACACTTGATAATAATGGAACAGGTGCTTTAAGAGCTTTTGATTTGGTTGCTCAGAAATTAGAGATTAATAACTCTGGTATCGGAAAAGTAGAAGTAAATGCACAACAAGAAATAAGCATAACTTCTTCTGGTATTGGCAGTGTTTATTATAAAGGAAATGCTAAAACTACAAAATTAGACCATCGTGGGATGGGTAAAATAAAAAAGGTAGATTAAGTACAGCATAATTTAAGTGTTACTATTCTTTATCTGTCATATAGAGCCCTAATACTAGGGCTCTGGGCAGGTTATGATGAACGAATTCTTTTTAACCCTTCTTTTTCAGATAAAGGTTTCAATTTAGCGTTAGTTATAAAGTTTACTACGGCATCAGGATTTACTTTTGAGTATTCTCGTAACGCCCAACCGATAGCTTTCTTTATAAAGAACTCATTAGAAGATTTATGTTGCTCACAAAGACTACTTAATAATTGATAATCTGTTTTGTCTTTGTATCCTAATTGAAACAAGATTGCACTTCGGTTAAGCCACATCTTATCAGCATTTGAGAAATTCTCAATTACGGGATGTATTTGATTTGGGAATTGCAGTAAATATTTACCTAAAATATGTTTTGCTATAAAATCAACCGAATCCCACCAGGAATTAGTAGTGATCAGTTGTTCTATAAAATCAATATCACCAATATTATATTCTTTTTTTGAAAATCGATCGACTAGTTCTATAGCGCAATAATGTAGTTCTCGTTGAGGTTTTTTATAAAGTACATTTGCGATACTAATTATATTATCACGAGTTAGAGTAGGTGTATATTGAAGAATAATATCTTTTAGAAGCGATTTTCTTATAGGAGCTTTTATACCATAATAAGAAAAACGATTTTTCATATAAGCTTCCATGCGTACTGCTTCTTCAGTATTAGCATTGTTTTCGAGTGTAGTAATTAAAGAAGTTACGAAATCCATGTCTATTAATTATAGATTAAAATCCTATTGCAGTATCATCACCTCTTTTATCTGCTCCACCTTCCAGCCTTCCATCTGGAAGAACAAGAATACCATCAACCTTACCTATAATTTTAGAATCTTCTTCATTAATTTGATATCCTTTCTGCCGTAGGTTATCTAGTAGAGTATTATCAAATGATCCTGGCTCAAATACTACTACATCTGGTAACCACTGATGATGAAATCTTGGGGCATTAACGGCATCTTGCATGGTCATTCCGTATTCTTTTACATTTAAAATAGTCTGCAGTACCGAAGTAATAATGGTAGATCCACCAGGAGTACCTACCGACATCCAAAGTTTTCCGTCTTTCTCTACAATCGTTGGGGTCATAGAACTTAGCATTCTTTTTTCAGGAACTATAGCATTGGCTTCGGCACCTGTTAATCCAAACATATTGGGTACACCGGGTTTGGCACTAAAATCATCCATTTCATTATTTAGAAAGAAGCCTAATTCTGGAACATATAATTTAGAACCATAAGCTCCGTTAAGTGTCGTTGTTACCGAAATAGCATTTCCGAACTGATCAATAATAGAATAGTGGGTAGTTTCATCACTTTCATATCCAGTAATACTGCCATGATTAATATCTGAAGATAATGTAGCCTTATCAAAACTAAAATCTAGCATGCGATCAGAAAGATAAGATTCATTAATCAATGTGTCGATAGGGATTTTTACAAAATCAGGATCGCCCAAATAAAAACTACGATCTGCATAAGCTCTTCGTTCTGCTTCTGTAATTACCTGTATACTTTTAAGAGAGTTATGACCATAGCTGCTTAGGTCATAAGGCTCGATCATCTTCATAATCTGAGCAAGACATATACCGCCGCTCGAAGGTGGAGACATAGAAGTTATATTAAGGTTCCTATACCGAAACTGTACAGGTTTACGCCATTTTGCTTTGTATTTTGCCAAATCGTCCATAGTGATAATACCTCCTTGGGATTGAATAAAATCAACCAATTTTTGGCCTGATTCTCCTGTATATAGTTCATCAACTCCATTTTTTATAATTCTCTCTAGCGTTTCAGCCAGTTTTATGTTTTTTAAGGTATCATTGGCTTTATAACCCCTAAGAATAGGAATTGTATCTTCATTAGCCTCATAGAATAAATCTTTATAATGTACAAAGCGTCTTTCTTGTTTTTGGGTAACGACAAAACCTCTTTTTGCCAATTGCACCACAGGAGTAAGTATATCCTCAATAGGTAAGGAACCAAATTTTTTGTGCACCTCAAAAATACCGGCAATCGTTCCGGGAACACCAACAGCCATAGCGCCAAGTTGACTTTTTTTAGGGATAAACTCTCCCTTATCATCCAGGTACATATCTTTGGTAGCAGCCAAAGGTCCTTTTTCTCTATAATCCAAAGCTCCGGTTTCACCATTAGCTTTTCGGTATACCATAAATCCACCACCTCCCAGATTTCCTGCTACCGGATATGTAACGGCTAATGCCATTGCTGTACCAACCATAGCATCAAAAGCATTCCCTCCTTTTTTCATGATGTCTGCTCCAATTTTTGAAGCCTCCTTCCGGGCAGAAACAACCATGGCTTTTTGAGTAACAAGACCAACAACTGGCTTGGTCTCTTGCTTTACTTCTGTATTGGTTTTACATGAAAAACTTATAGCAAGTAAAGCGACATAATAAAATAAATGTCTTACGGATTTTATTTTCATAACATTCTTATTTCATTTTTAGTATAAAGCTCTAATTCTTCAAAAAAAGAACGAAATTCTTTATCAAAATCGGTGTAATATTGTTCGAGTTCGATAACTGCAAAATTCATCTTAGATCTATGTTTTGTTCTCTGGTTCATTTGATACAATATGGTTCCAATACCTTGAATTGTTGAATAACTAAGAAGCCAGTTGTCTTTAATCATATAGGGCATAAAATTTTGAATCTGTTTAGGTAAAACTTCATGATATTCATATAATAAATCATAAAACTCTGCTACATACGTTTCAAGAGGAATATCGGAGTATTCTTTCCAATTAGCTGCGAGAAAATGGTCATAAAGAACATCTACAATTACAGTGCTGTAATGCCTGTATTTTGGAAATAGCCGGGATACACTTTTTCTTACAATAGCATGAGTATCGGTATAGGAGTCAATTTTACGATGCAAGGTAATGCCTTGCTGAATACGATTTGAATATTGTAGTAGTTGCTTTTTTCCTTTGACAGAATCTGCAATAAAATTACCTATTTTAAGTTCATGGTCTTCACCAGAAAGATATATATGGGCTAGAAAATTCATTGTGTTAAAATACGATTTTTTAAATACTAATATCTATTAATTGTGGTCGTTTATATGACAAAAAGTATCGCTTGCAAAAAAATAAAGGCTAACAGTTAAAATAAATTATTTTTGATGATATACCTGAAAACATAGATGAAGAGATGCACTATTATTGTTTTGCATTTATCGCGTAATATAGAAATAACAAGTAAAGATTTTATAGATCTATTAATTTTGGAAAAAACTAATTGTGTTTATAAAATTATGACCTATTAAATTGTTGCTGTTTGTCATATCTTGTACATTTGTTCGAAATAGAAAAATCAATCAAGGTATATGACATTAATAAAATCAATTTCAGGGATCAGAGGAACAATTGGAGGGGTAGTTGGTAATAATCTTACCCCGATAGATGCGGTAAAATTTGCTTCGGCTTATGGAAGTTGGCTAAAAAATGAAACTAATAAAGATCATCCAATTGTGGTGGTAGGTCGTGATGCCAGAATTTCTGGGCCTATGATTCAACAATTGGTAATGAATAGTTTGGTAGGCTTAGGGATTCGTGTTATTGATTTAGGACTTTCTACAACGCCTACGGTAGAGATTGCTGTTCCCTTAGAAAAAGCAGATGGAGGAATCATTCTTACTGCTAGTCACAACCCGAAACAGTGGAATGCTTTGAAGTTACTAAATCATAAAGGAGAATTCCTGAATGCAGAAAATGGAAAAAAGATTTTAGAGATAGCTGAAAATGATGAATATGTTTTTGCCGAGGTTGATAATTTGGGAAGTATTACCGTAAATGACACTTATATTGATAAACATATTGAAGAAGTATTAAACCTACCTTTGGTAGATGCAGAATTGGTGAGTAAATCTGGTTTCAAAGTTGTTGTGGATGCAGTTAACTCTACAGGAGGAATTGCAATACCAGAATTGCTTAAGAGAATGGGGGTAGAGACTATTGAGTTATATTGTGAGCCTAATGGGCATTTTCCTCATAATCCAGAACCATTAAAAGAGCATTTAACAGATTTATCAGAATTAGTAGTTAAGGAGAAGGCAGATATGGGAATTACAGTCGATCCTGATGTAGATCGTCTTGCTTTTATGAGCGAGAATGGAGAAATGTTCGGAGAAGAATATACATTGGTCGCCTGTGCTGATTTTGTATTAGGAAAAACTGGTGGTAATACTGTTTCTAATTTATCATCAAGTCGAGCATTAAGAGATGTAACGCAAAAGCATAATGGTAACTATGAAGCAAGTGCTGTAGGTGAGGTTAATGTAGTAGAGTTAATGAAAGCAAATAATGCGGTTATTGGCGGTGAAGGTAATGGAGGAATTATATATCCAGAATCACATTACGGAAGAGATTCGTTGGTAGGAGTAGCCTTATTTCTTACACACCTGGCAGAAAAGAAATGTAGTGTAAGCGAGCTACGTAATAGTTACCCTTCTTATTTCATGAGTAAAAATAAAATTCAGCTAACGCCAGATTTAGATGTTGACGCTATTTTGAAAGGATTTCATTCTAGATATATTTCGGAAGAGGTCTCTACTGTTGATGGTGTAAAAGTAGATTTTGCAGATTGTTGGGTACATTTACGTAAAAGTAATACAGAGCCTATCATCCGTATATACACCGAAGCTTTGAGCCAGGAAAAAGCAGACGCATTGGCAGAAGATACAATCGTTACTTTAAAAGAAATAGCTGGAATCTAAAATTTACCAATTAAGATATTGAGTTGATGTAGATATCTTAATTGGTTAAAAATTATGTTTGAATAACATTCTTTATTTATTTCGACACTTTTCAAGCTTATTAAATAGATTGTCTTCTACAGTAGAACAATCAATTTCATTTTTGATATTTGAACTATTATATACATAAAACCTTTTGAATAATACAAAATTGCTATTGCCAGGCTCTCCTCTTTCATCTGTGCCAGTTATTCTAACTCCTTTCGAAATATCTTGTGAATATTGTTCTTTATGATGTAATTTTTCTTTATTCCCTTTGTTATCAATACTATAGAATTCTTGATCTAATTGTTGTTCCCATATAGCAACAAGAAGATTTCTGGGGCGTTTTAGCTCATTTTTAAGAAGTATAAGCCCATTATCAGGTACATGTATAATACTTCTTCCATTTTTTTTCTGTGCCTCTACACCACATTCGAAATTATATACTACTCTAATACACCCTTGAAAATTTCGAGGAATAAGATATGTTTCTTTATGAAATAGAAGAGGATACATAGTAATACCAAATGTTATGAATAGAGAAATAGCGGTGAAACCTATTGTATAAACAGGTAATAGGACAAGTCCCAAAATCCCATTATTTGTATGTTCATTTTTTTGTAATAAAAATAGATGTAAAAAACAAAACTGGAAGAGAATGGCTATAAAATATATAACTATTATGCCAGGAAGAATAGTCGAGTTATATGCACCATATCCAATAGCAAATAGGAAGGTAGATAAAAAGGCAATATACCCCCAAACAATTGCCAAAAGAGCACTAATAGTGATCATAAAAATGATGACAAGAATTATTTTTTTATTGTTAAAAAAAGAGAGTATGAGTCTCGCAGAAAAAGCAATACTAATGGCTAGGGGAAGTATTCGTACAACCAGCATTGATATAACTAGACCAATATCCAGGTTCTCCTTTTGATCTGTAAATAGAAGTATAATCCATAAAACTATACAACAACATATTATATTAAGAATAATACTTACTAAACTAATACTCCTGTTTTTTTTAATTGTATTCAATACTTTTTTTTGAAATGATATCAGTTTTATAATCTATTAGGAAGAAGCTTTAGGGCAAAATTCTTATTAGTAATAGGTATATTAGTGATATACATATTTTAAAGCAAAGATATAGGATATGTTTATGCAATAAACCCCTGAAAACCATGAAATTTCATTACACCATACACCAAGATATAAAACCAATAAGCCTTAAAAATTATAGAATTCAGTAAAAAAATATAGCTATGAAAAGGTGATAAAATATATTTGGTATAAACCTTATGAGTTTATTTAATCAACTATGGCCCCTTCAGGAATTTGTGAGTCTCGATGTTTCCAGCGTTTGTGAGTCCATAAGTAATATTGAGGTTTTTCGCGAATTTGATCCTCAAGTAATCGAAGGTATTTTTTAATGATAAAGTATGGCTCTTCTTCTCTGCTATTTTCAGAGATAGGAATAAACCTTACTTCATAGTGCCCTCGTTTTACTTTTTCTACATGAAGATATAATACAATAACATCAAGTCGTTGTGCTAAGAATTCGCCTCCTAAAAATATAGGAACTTTGACTCCCATAAAATCTGTCCAATATTTTGCGTTGTAAATTTTTGGAGATTGGTCTGAAATCATACCATATCCACATACAGTACCTTCCTTTTTATCTTTTATAATTTGTCTTGCAACCTTATGACTAGGAATAAGTCGGGAGTCAAAACGACCTCTGATACGGTGGGCAAGGCGATCAAAATATTTATTTTCTATTTGTTTATAGATTCCTACACATGGGTTTAAAGATACAAGATCAACTGCATTAGACCATTCAAAACTACCATAATGTCCCATTAATGTAATTATACTTTTATTTTTTCTTTCGAACTCATGAAACTCATCCAGATTTACAACTTTATATCGTTTTATTAATTCTTCTCTGGAAATTGAAAGCGATTTTGTCATTTCTAAAAACATATCACACATATGTTTATAAAATGATTTACTAATATCGCGGATTTCTTTTTTAGATTTTTCTGGGAAAACCAGTTCTAAGTTTTCGGTTACTGTTTTTCTTCTATATCTAATAACATAGTATACCAAAATATAGGCACAGGTAGAAAACGCATAAAATAATCGCCAGGGTAGTTTAGAGATACCTAATATTATAGGATAAACTAAGTAATATATAATTAATTGCATAAAGGTAGTGTAGTTAAAAACGCATAAAGGTAAACTTATTTGGCAGTATGTAGATGAATCTAGGTTTTAATCTACAGTGGCGCCTTCAGGAATAGGCGCATTGCAGTGTTTCCATCGTTTGTGAGACCAAAGGTAATACTGTGGTCTATTATAAATTTGATTTTCCAGTAATCTAAGGTAGTTTTTTACAATAGAATAGTCTTCACAGTTTTTGGGATCTTCTGTTAGTGTAACAAAAGTAGCCTGATAGTACCCTCTTTTTATTTTTTCAACTTTTAGATAATATGTATTTAACCCTAATCGCTTCGATAATACTTCTGCACCTAAAAAAACAGGAACCTTAATACCCATAAAATCATTCCAAAAGGTTGCTTTGTATAATTTTGGTGATTGATCAGAAATTAGTCCATACATATATAATCCTTCTTTAGATTGGTCCTCTGTGATTACTTTCATAGCATCTTTAGCACCAATTAATCTCGAGCCAAATCGGGCTCTAATTCGATGCGCTAATCGATCAAAGTATTTATTCCCTATTTTCTTATATACTCCAACTGCCTGAAAATTTGTTTGTATATCAATTACATTTGCCCATTCATAGCTAGCATAATGAGCCATAAGTATCATTATATTTTCTCCTTTAACTTCTAATTCGTGTAATTTTTCAATATTAGTAACCTTAAATCGTTCTTTCATTTCTTCATTTGAAATGGATATCGATTTAATCATTTCTAAAAACATATCACACATATGCTGGTAAAACTCTTTTCGTATTTTTTTGATTTCTTTGAAAGTTTTGTTTGGGAAAACCAATTCAAGATTTTGAGTTACAGTTTTTCTTCGGTATCGAAAAATATAGTATATCAGGAAAAAAATACCTGTAGAAAATGTATAAAAAAGTCTCCATGGTAATTTCGAAATAAACCATAAAAAAGGATAGACTAATTTATAGATAATTAACTGCATAAAAGGCGGGGTTTAATTCACGAAAATAATGGTATTTTGTTAAAACCAGCGATTTAAATGTTAAAAAAACTAAAAATAAAAGTATAGCCTTATAAAAATAAAATGGTAAGATTGTTGGAGTACGCCATATGTTTAATCTAATCTACTATGGCACCTTTAGGGATTTTCATACTTCGATGTTTCCATCGTCTATGAGTCCAAAGATAATACTCAGGATTTTCTTTAATTTGACTTTCTAATAAAGAGAGGTAGGTTTTTGTAATAAAATGATCTTCGCACTTTTTAGGGTCATCGGTAATTTTTATGAATTTTGCCTGATAATAGCCACGTTTTACTTTTTCTACTTTTAGATACATTACTGGCATGTCTAACCTTTTTGCCAGTACTTCCCCTCCCGTAATAACAGGGACTTTTATATTCATAAAATCGGTCCAGTACAATGCATTTTTCATTTTAGGGGATTGATCGGATAGTAAACCATAAGAACATAATTTACCGTTTACTTTATCTCGGGTGATTTCTTTAATCACATTACGGTGTCTTATCAGTCTTGTATTAAATTTACCTCTTATACGATGTGCTAACTGATCAAAATGTTTGTTTTTAATTTTTTTGTACACACCGACTATAGGAAAATCCATGGCGAATTGAGCAGCAATTGCCCACTCGTAGCTTGCATAATGCCCCATTAATACAACAATACTTTTTTGATGGGCCTGTACTTCTTTAAAAGTATGAGGGTCAACTATTGTAAACCTTTTGATCATTTCTTCTTTAGAAATAGAAAGACTTTTGATCATTTCCAAAAACATATCACACATATGTTTGTAAAATTTTTTGCGAATTTTATAAACGTCATCGATAGATTTTTCAGGAAAGGCTAATGTTAGATTTTTTGTAACTACCTTTTTTCTATAGCCAATAATATGATAAACTAAAATATAAACACTACTGGATAAAAGATACAATAATCGCCAGGGTAATTTTGATACTACCCATAATATTGGATACACTATGCGATATACAAATAATTGCATTCGATAAAATTAAATTAGGGACACAAATATAAAATTATTCGCTTTTTTTTATCATAAACTTTTGCCAATAAGAAAAGGATAATTTGGTTAGGTTTTTTGAGGTTAAAATATATAGTATATTTGGATAAAATTACAGTTGTATGGGGACACTTGATATAGTTATAATTCTAATTATTGGGGCTAATATATTAATGTCATTAAAAGGGTTTAATGACTTTTCGTTTTTTGAGAAGTATAAGTTTAACATAGGGGGGATAAGAAGGGGAGAAAAGTTAAGAATGTTAACGTCGGGTTTTTTGCATGTAGATATGATGCACTTGTTCTTTAATATGTTTACACTTTATTTTTTTGCACCTGTTGTTGTGAGTTTTTTTGGTAATATTAAGTTTTTGATCGTATATTTTGGTAGTTTATTAATGGGGAATTTGTTTTCCTTGTTTTTTCATAAAGATGAATATCATTACAGTGCTGTGGGGGCTAGTGGTGCTGTTTCTGGAGTTATATATGCAGGTATATTGTTTAGGCCAGATATGAGTTTGTATTTGATGTTTATTCCAATTCCGATTCCTGCGTATATATTTGGTATAGGCTATTTAGTATATTCTATTTTTGGGATGAAAAACAAAATAGGAAATATAGGTCATGATGCTCATTTTGGGGGAGCGGTTGGAGGATATATAATAACTTTAATTATGGCTCCTTGGCTATTTCAGGAGAACTTATTCATGATTGGTCTATTAGCAGTTCCTATTATCATTCTTTTTATTTTACAAAGGCTAGGGAAGTTATAATAAAAAAACGACCTGCATGAGGCCGTTTTATTCATATTCTATAATTGTTGAATTAAAGAGATTTTTGTTCTAGTAATTCTGAAATTTTCTTTTCTAATGCAGGTCCCCTAAGGTTCTTGGCAATTACATTTCCTTTTTCATCTATAATAAAAGTAGCAGGTATAGATCTTACACCATAAGCTCTGGCAATTGGCTCTTGCCAAAATTGTAAATTAGAAACATGGTTCCATTCTAAGTTATCATCTGCAATTGCTTTGGTCCAGGCTTCTTGTTTTTTATCTAAAGATACTCCTATAATATTAAGTCCTTTATCATGGTATTTGTTATATACTTTTACAACATTTGGATTTTCTATTCTACATGGTTTACACCATGAAGCCCAAAAATCGATAATGGTAATTTTGCCCATAGATTCTTTAAGAGATAGCATCTTACCTTCTGGAGTTGGAGCAGAAAAATCTTCGGCAGTAACACCAATATCTATTTTCTTTTGCTTAGAAACAGCTACTGCATTATTGATAAGCATGTTTAAGTTTTTACCTAACCTTGTTGGTTTTAGGGTATCATCAATTTGCTCAAATTTCAATTTAGCTTCTTGTGCAGTTAGCATCTTAAGGTTTAAAAGCTCTGTAATGGCTATAATAGATACTAACGAGTTTGTATTATCGGTTATACCTTTTCTAAATTGCTTTTCTTTTTCAATCAATTCTTGTCTTTCGAGAGCTACCTTAACCACTTTATCAGTTTCTCCCAATTTTGAGGCGATCTGATATTGATTATTGAGGTTTAATTTCTCTTCTCCGTATTTTTTAACTGTATTAATATAAGAAAAGAACAACTCATTTTCAGAGCCTCCTTTGACCACAGAAGAACGTAAACTATCTTTGTAGATTGTCATTTCTATAGGATTGTTTTCAGCCATAAACAGTACATTGCCTCTTAAGTCTTTAAAAGTTAAATAATTAAAATCATTATTTTCTGGAGGAGGTAAAGTGATTTGAAACTTGTTCTGTTGTATGCTTACAGAGTCAATAATAATAGGTCTGTTAGATTGACTAATTGCATTAATATAGACTACTGTTCCATCTTCAAAACCAGCAGTATTGGCCGTAATAGTATATCCTTTTTGATCTTTTTGACAAGCTACAAGCAGGAGAACTGTAACAAACAAAGCAATTCTTTTCATAGTAATTTGGATTATTTGATCGTAAAAATAAAGAATCCAAAGTATATACTCCAAAAATTAACGTTGTAGATAAAAAGAATTGTTAAAGGATATATTGCTATAAAAATACAATCAAAAGAAAAATTGTATCTTTTATGTAACAAATTACTATAAGTTTTAGTCTAATCTTAAAATAGTTAATACATATAAATTTATAATGAGGGATATGGCAAAAATTAATTTAACATTGATTTGTTGCCCAAGTTTTATAACTGTATTTGTTAGATATAATAACTACATAAATTTACTAGATTTAAAATTATGGTTTAATTAATTGTTAATATCTAGTGATACAATTTGGTTTGTATTATTTTTGTAAATGACCAGAAAAGAGCAGACATGAGGGGTTTAGAGCAAGATTTTCCATTAGATATATCGATTAGTTTTTCAAAATTTTTTGAACATTATAGAGAATTGTTCAAAAATGGTAATGAACTTGTTAAGGATAGAGCCTCGCGAATTTTAAAAATAGCAAAAGAATACCCCGAATTAGAAAAAGGAATAAAAAAAGAAACGAGAATAAAAGAGTTACTACCGCAGATTAATTTGGTACTAGAAGACTCTTTTGCACAGATATTACAACAAAACGAAATTAAAATTGCTACTATCCCTTTTCATAATACTGTTTTAAAATCATCTCAACGCTATCAAGATATAATAGCAGCAGCAGGTAAAGATTTTGAACCTCAGATTAAAAATTTTGATGAGAAGCATTATTATATCATGGGATGTAGTATGGTTTTGAGTATTTATTACGGATATACTATTGATTTTAGAAGACCTTTCTTTTATGATATTCCTGATGCTATGGGGATAATGAGGCATTACAGAATCATGTATAACGGAGACTTTATAGATATTATAAAAACAGATAAGGCCAAAGATATCACAGATGAGGATGTGGCAGAATTATTAGATAATTTTGATAATGTAGATATCTGGAAAGAAAAATTCCCGTCACATAGTTGGGTTTTTAAAGGTGTAGTAATTGCAAATATGTTTGATGTTACAACAGATGTTTCGTTATCAGACTTTAAAACCAGCCTTATAAAATATGATACAACACAAGGTGATTTTGTTGGTAGTTTTCAACAAATTTTTAGAGCAATATTTAATTTATATGAAATTAAAGTCGGATTTTCTAGCTATAATCCTGAGGAAGAAGTATTAGAAAGAGTACCTTTTAAAGATATAGATAGTTATATTTTGTATGATAAATATTTTGATTGTTGTGAATCGGCCTTATGCGATGGAACATATCATTATCTTTTTGAAGAATCTACATATTTTGCTATTTCTGATGTAAAAAAGTACCAAAAGTTAACTAAGGATCAGATCATGTATAAAAATCTGGTAGCTCAAGGTATTAATAGTGCAATACTTGCTCCTATAAAAAGCAATAATAAACTATTAGGTATTTTAGAAATCGTATCGCCCAATGTTCATGAACTGAATAGTATTAATGCTAATAAATTACAGGATGTTATGCCATATTTGGTAGATTCTGTTCTACGTTCTAAGTCCAAAGCAGAAAATGAGTTAGAATTGATTATCCAGCAAGAATGCACTTCGATTCACCCTAGCGTACATTGGAAGTTTAAACAAGAAGCGAAACGATTCATGAGAGCCATAGTAGATGAGAATCCTGTGTCATTTCGAGAAGTAGTTTTTGAAAATGTATATCCGTTATATGGGCAAATTGATATAAAAGGCTCTTCTGAGGCTCGTAACCTGGCAATACAAAAAGACCTCGTGTTACAACTTAAAGGAATTGCTAAAGTAATTAATAAAGTCATAGAATCTGATCCAATACCTATTTATGAACAATTAAGATATAGAACAAATCGATATATTGATTCTATAACAGAACAATTGCAAGTAGATAGTGAACAGAAAATTTTAAATTTTATTAAAAAAGAAATTACACCATTGTTTAAGCATCTTAAACAAAAAAGTGTTGAGTTAGATGTACTTATTGGTCAATATGATGATATGCTGGATAAAGTTATAAAAACAGTGTATAAACATCGTAAGGCATATGATGAGTCTGTTATGCTTATCAATAAAAAGATGGCCTCTTTGTTAGACCAAAAACAAGATGAAGCACAAGGAATGTATCCACACTATTTTGAACGTTTCAAATCTGATGGGGTAGAGCATAATATGTATATCGGAGAATCGATAACAAAACAAGATAGCTTTAATAAAGTGTATTTGTATAATCTCAGATTATGGCAGTTACAGATAATTTGTGAAATGGAGAACGCATATTATCAAATGAAAAAAGATTTACCTATTGCATTGGATGTAGCTTCTATGGTTTTAGTATTTAATTCATCTTTATCCGTTAGGTTTAGAATGGATGAAAAAAGATTTGATGTTGATGGGACTTATAATGCAAGGTATGAAGTTGTAAAAAAGCGTGTAGACAAATCAAAAATCAAAGGTACAGATCAACGAGTTACAGAAAAAGGTAAATTGGTGATTATCTATTCTCAACGCTCTGATGAAAGAGAATACATCAAATACCTTAATTTCTTACAATCTAAGAATTATCTCGAAGAAGAAATTGAGATTGTAGAACTTGATGATCTTCAGGGAGTTACTGGATTAAAAGCTCTACGGGTTAATATTCTGTATCACAAGAATGAACAAGACAAAGAATACTACACATATGAAGATTTGATGAAAGAAATTAATTAGATTAGGAAGCGTTATTCCTGATGATCTTTTTATACAGAATTAGCATATACTATAAAAGTATAATATACTGTACTGGCCAAATTAATCTTATTGTAGCGAGTTAAATGCAAAAATAAAGGAAATAACAGAGGTTATAATTCCAATCATAAAAACGGTATATGTAACCCTTAAGATCTTGTATTTTTTATGTAAAACTTTACCTAAAAAGTAAAGATCTTTTATCATCGTATCATAGATATATTCTTTATCATTCATGAGATCTGTCATTGCAGATTTATATTCATCTAAGGGCATTTTATGAAAATTTCCGAAAAATAATAGATTAACTTTTTTTTCTTCTATTTCTTTACGAGTAAACTCTCCGCTTGTTATATTAGGGCGTGTTGCTAATATCGATAATACTATAGAAGCGATACAAAATATAATGAATATCAAAGTTGGGTATATCAGATATTGATTAGAAGGGTTATCTAATTTAGGTATAAGATTTGATAATGCCAGAGATATGATAATAGCATTTACAGAAAGTAAAATATTAGCTTTTGTATCGGCAATATCACTTAGTTTCATATGGTTTCTTAAAGTTACTCTAAATAAAGTTTGTATTCCTTTTTCGGGATTTTCTTCTTTCAGTAATTTTTTCAATTTTTCCTTTTCCTGTTTCTTTTCTTTTTTTAGTTTCGCTTGTTCTTCCAACATTTTGGTAAGATTTTCTTCTTTTTTTGGTTTCCAATGAGAGATAGCATACTCAGTATAATATTGATGTTTGTTTTTAAATAAATCGATATTAGCCTTTAACCAATCAGAAGGAGTTAAATCTTTAATAGCATTAAGTTTAAATTCACACCTTAGCAGTTCGCTTGTTTCTCCGTAATAGTCTTTTGCAAAATGAGAAGCATCAGCATCCCGTATAATTTCTTCCATAAGATTAGTAGGAACGTGCTCCATTTTGGTCGCCATAATCTGTTCTGAAACTTTATCTATAATTTCTTGAGAAACATTTTGTTTCCCTAAAAAATCTTTGGCTATCTCTACACTATATTCTTCATGATTTTTAGAGCTTTTAGAGTACCCGGTATCATGCAACAATGCGGTAAGTAGTAAAACTTCTTTATCTTCATTAGATAAATTAGTATTATCAATAATTTCTTTTGTACTTTTAAATACTCTTTTGGTATGATCGTAATTATGGTAGATACAAGAATTAGGGAGTTCTTTTTCAAAAAGTTCTAAAACGAAATAATCTGTTTTTTCTAGTAGAGAAGACATACTTTTAATTTTTCGATAACCAAAATAATTAAAAAAAAGAGATTGTACTTCAAACAATGAATAAATATAATAAGATTCTAATTATTTGTGTTGCTTTATTACTTAGTTCATGTGCAACATACGCTCCTCAATATAAAGTCGAAAATTTTACTCAAACATTGCCCAATACTGCTATAGAAAAGACATTTTATCTGGTGGGGGACGCTGGAAATGCCAAAATGAAAGAAAGCACAGAAGGACTTTCGATTCTTAAAAAAGTATTGGATACTGCAAAAACAAAAGATGATTATCTTATTTTTTTAGGAGATAATATTTATCAAAAAGGAATGCCCGAAAAAGATTCACCAAAAAGAGCTTTGGGAGAGCATAGAATAGATGCTCAAATTGAAGCCACTAAAGGTTTTGATGGAGATGTCATTTTTATTCCGGGAAATCATGATTGGTATGCTAATGGAGTAGAAGGTTTAGGTCGGCAAGAGCGGTATGTGACTAAAAAAATGAACACTAAAAAAGCTTTTTTACCAGCAAAAGGATGTCCTATCGAAAGTGTAGAGATTAGCGATAAAGTACATTTGGTGATTTTGGATACGCAGTGGTATTTGGCTAATTGGGATAAGAATCCAACAATAAATGACAATTGTGAAATTAAGACTCGTGAGAAATTCTTTCTTGAGATTGAGGGTGAATTAAAAAAACATAGTAAGAAAACCATCCTTATTGCGATGCATCATCCCATATTTACTAATGGTATACATGGAGGTAAATATAGTTTTAATAAACATATTTTTCCTTTAAAAAATAAAATACCCCTTCCGATCTTGGGTTCATTAGTCGCTCATATACGATCCCAGGGAGGAATTTCTAGACAAGATTTATCTAATGTTCATTATAATAAGTTAATGAGAAGATTATCTACAATGACAAGGGATTTAGATAGGGTAGTTTTTCTTTCAGGTCATGAACACTCTTTACAGTATATTGATAATGAGAGATTAAAGCAAATTGTATCGGGTTCCGGATCCAAAGTCTCACCGGTTTCTTTAGGAAAAGATGGATTGTTTGCATACCCGGGACAGGGTTTTGCAATATTAGATGTATATAAAGATGGTTCATCTAATGTTCGTTTCTTCGGAAATGAGAACGGAAACCCAAAATTGGTATACCAAACTGTAGTTCATGAAAAAGAAAAAGAATTTGATTTTAGTACTATTAAAAATTCTTTTGAACCAGAAGTCTCGGCTTCGATTTATACAAAGAATGAAGTAAAAAAATCAAAAATTTATCAATCGATGTGGGGTGATCATTATCGGTATGTATATGGTACCGATATAAAAGTTCCTGTGGCTACTTTAGATACCTTAATGGGTGGTTTTACCATTGATAGGCAAGGAGGAGGACAGGTGACAAGATCACTACGTCTTATCGATAAAGAAGGAAAACGCTATAGCCTTAGAGCAATGCGTAAAAGTGTTACGCAATTTCTACAGAAAGGAGTATTTAAATATACATACCTTGAAGGTGGGTTTGACGATACGTTTACAGAAGATATCCTTTCTGATTTCTATACATCTAGTTATCCTTATGCGTTTTTGGCAGTTGGTACATTGGCTGATGCGATAGGAGTGTATCATGCAAATCCCAAGTTGTATTATATCCCAAAACATCTTGCATTGGGTAAATACAATGAAAGTTTTGGTGATGAAATATATTTTTTAGAAGAACGACCAGGAAAAGAGCATAAAGACGAAGTTACTTTTGGAAAACCTGATGATATTGAAAGTACAGATGATCTGTTAAGTAAATTAAGGAAAGATGAAAAATATGAGATGGACGAAGAACACTATATAAGAACCAGGCTTTTTGATATGATCTTAGGAGATTGGGATCGCCATTCTGATCAATGGAGATGGGCTCGTTTTGATACTAAAAATGGTAAAGAATACAGACCTATCCCTAGAGATAGGGATCAGGTATTTTCTAATTATGATGGAATACTTATGGATGTAGTAAAATTCGTAGTTCCGTTAGTTCGTAAGTTTCAGGTTTATGATGGAGAACTTAAAAAAGTAAGATGGATTAACCTATCTGGACTACCACTGGATAGAACATTAACACAAAATTCAGGAAAAGAAATCTGGATAGAACAGGCAAAATATATTAAAGAAAACCTTTCTAATGCTACTATTGAAAAAGCATTTACTAATCTTCCAGATAACCTTAAGGATGAGACAATAGAAAAAATAAAAAGAAACCTTAAACTCAGAAGAGATAATATTGAAGATATAGCTAATCGTTACTATACATACCTTTCAAAACATGTCATTATTACAGGAACAGATAAAGATGATCTTTTTGAAATATTTAGAGAAGAAGGAAAAACAACAATAAAGGTTTCGAGAATAAAAGGAAATAAAAAGCAAAAACCATATAGTAGTAGAAGCTTTATTGCTAACGAGACTAAAGAAATTTGGATTTATGGATTGGATGATGACGATCGATTTGTTGTAAAAGGAAAAGGAAGTAATTTGATAAAAATTCGAATTATTGGTGGCCAGAATAATGACACTTATACAATAGAGAACGGAAGAAAAATTAAGATCTATGATCACAAGTCAAAACCTAATACTATAGAAAAAAAAGGTGGTGCTAAATTTATACTAAGTAACATCTATGATTATAATGTTTATGATTACAAAAAGTATGTGGGTAAAACAAATACTGTAACTCCTTTTATTGGTTTTAATCCAGATGATGGACTCAACATTAACATAACAGATACATATACAATAAATGGATTTAAAAATAACCCATACCATAGTAAACATAGATTTAAGGCAGCATATTACTTTCAGACAGAAGGTTATGATTTGTCATACTCGGGAGAATTTGTAAATGCGTTAGGAAACTGGAATTTTCTTATTGATGCGGTGTATACAAGTGAGAATTTTGCACAAAACTTTTTTGGATTTGGAAATAATACTTTTAATCTAGATGACGAACTGGGTTTGGATTATAACAGAGTAAAGCTAGGGATTTGGTCATTTGGGTTAGGTGTTTCTAAAAGAGATCGTTATGGTAGTGAGTTTTCGGTTAAAGCAGCATTTGAAGGTATAGAAGTTCAAGACACTCAAGATCGATTTATTACATCGGGCTTGGACTTTGTAACGGTAGACCCTGTTTTTTTCGAAAGAAAATATTTTACAAATCTTGACCTAATGTATAAATTCGAAAGCTATGACAATGATATTAATCCTACCAGAGGGATGTTGTTTAAATTGCAAACAGGAGTGAGAACAAATGTAGAAGATATAAATAGAACATATGGATATATTTATCCAAGACTGGGGTTTTATAATGCAATTACCAGGGATCGAAAGTTAGTGCTTAAAACAGATGTAATTGCAGAAATCAATCTTGGTGATGGTTTTGAGTTTTACCAAGGAGCTAATTTGGGAGGAACAAAAGGGTTGAGAGGATATAGAGAAGAACGTTTTACTGGTGAAAGCGCACTAGCATTTAATGGAGATTTAAGATATAGTTTTAATACATTTAAAACAGGTTTATTGCCGTTGCAATTAGGAGTTTTTGGCGGTTATGATATTGGTAGAGTGTGGTTAGATGATGAAGATTCTAATCGATGGTATGATTCTGTTGGTGGAGGCATCTGGCTTAATGCTATGGATACTATTGGGGGGCAGTTGGGAATATTTTCTAGCGATGACGGGTTACGATTTACATTTGGTTTTGGGATGAGTTTATAGGATACTATTCTTTAAGGATATACTTATATAAAGTAGCTTTATGATGATGTGTTTTTTCGTCAGTCATAAAAAGAATAGAATCGTTTTTAAAACAAATTCCTTCTTTTTGAGAATTGTGCTTTAATGCTATTTTTTGAATACTTCCGTCAAACAGATTATCACCTTTAAAATTACTGAGTAAGAATACCTTGTTATGTGTGAGAAGGGCAATTTTATCTTCAGACTGATTAATTGCGGCCCCGGTGATTAGACAATTAGAATAATTTTTGCAGGTTTCATACGTTCCAATTAGTTTGGCTATATGTTTTCCGGGCGTAGTAGAAACCCGATATAGTTTAGTTACTCTTTTTGATTTTTTTCCTCTGTTTTTAGTAAATAAGTAGAGATTACCATTTAAGTGTACAAAAGCTTCAACATCAAAATTTAATCTTTTTTTCTTAGGTGGAAATTTCTTTTGATCTTCAAAAATGAATTCAATTTTTGAGGTAACCATAGTGTTGGACAGAACTCCTGAAACTTTATAGATAACTAAATCTTTTCTGTCATTGGCATTATTGCCAAAATCACCAATATAAATATTGTCTTCTTTATCATATGCAAGATCTTCCCAATCTATATTTTTAGCTTTTGGGATTTTGATTTCACGTACTATTTTTCCTTTTTGATTTAAACAAAACAAAGTATTGTTATTACCAGAATCATTTATAGCATACAAATTGCGATCAGATAGCATAGTGATACCTGATATTTCGTGAAGAATTTTTGGTAAAGTACTGATCTTTATTAAATCTGTATTCTTACCCTTTTGACAACTAACGGTTGCAGTCATCAAAATGATAAGATAAGAGAGTTTTACTATTTTAGCTTCTATGATTCCATGCATTAAGCATCCAACTTGTTTTCTCGATTTCTCCAATATAAGTACCTGTAATATCCAGGGTTCCGTCATCTTTGGCATCTTCGGCAGCAGTAGTTACTATTTTTAATTGATTCAAAAGTGCTTTATGATCTTCAAGAATAGCAGCCACCATTTCGTGATCAGCAAGTGTTATGACTGCTTCCTTAATATTAGATAGGCTTAAATAAGAACTAAAATTGCTAATGGGTTTTCCTCTAAGTGTTAGAATTCTTTCCGCAATTTCATCGATTTTCAGTTTAGCATCTTCATAAAATTCTTCAAACTTTACATGAAGTTCAAAAAAATGGGGCCCAGTAATATTCCAATGAAAATTTCTGAGTTTTTGATAATGCATATGATAGTCTGCTAATAATGTATTTAATGCTTCTATGGTTTTTGTGTTTGAATTATTCATAGTTTTTATCTATTGATTTTTTAATTTCAATACAAAATTATTATAATATAAATAATAGAGTATCAAATTACAATAGTTAGTTGTAATAGACATATTATTATAATTGATTTGTGATTTTCTTAAGAATAAAATCATAATATCCAGCATCGTGAGGAACATAAGCGGTAGCCTTAATTGGGGCTTTAAGGATGTTCTTTAATTCATTACTCTTGATAAGAGTAAGATCTGAAACTTCTTCCTTCTGAATGGTTAGTGCCTCAATAGAAACATCAAGGCGCGAAAGATAAATATGATGAAATTCGTTGTCATAAAGATCAGGACGAGGTATTTTTTCTTCTAAATATGTTCCGATAAACATTAGATTATTTTTAGAAAGAGACAAACCAATTTCTTCTTTAACTTCTCGAATAGCAGAATCCTCTGGTGTTTCTCCAGTACCGATATGTCCAGCGACAGAAACATCCCATAAACCAGGATACGTATCTTTATTGTCGGCCCGTTTTTGTAGTAAGATTTCACCTTGACCTGTAAAGAACCAAATATGAACACTAGCATGATATAACCCTAATCGATGTGCTTCAGACTTTAGCTTTACTTCCCCGGTAAACTCTCCTGTTTTATGAAGTATATCTATAAACTCATCTGCCATATTTGTTTTTTAAATTATGTATTATTGAAGGGAAATTAAAGATATATTTTCAATAAATACCTTATGAAAGTTAATTTTATCCATAATTAATATTAAATACTTGTTATGTTTTTATTGCTAAAATGATATATTTATGCAAAAATAATATATATGAAGATTAAAGCTTGTCCTAATTGTGGTTCACCCGAGTATACAAAAAGTGGGGTGATCAAACAAAGACAGCGATATCGATGTAAAGATTGTAGTTATTATTTTACAGTTAATAAACTGGGTAAAAAAATAGATGATTACTATGTTAACAAAGCATTACAGCTTTATCTCGAAGGGCTAACATATCGTGAAATCGAACGTATTTTAGGGATATCTCATGTTAGTGTTATTAACTGGGTAAAGAAATACAATATCAAGCGACCATATAACTCTCAATACCATCCTACATATAAGATTTTAAACTCTTTAGAATTAGCTAATTATTTTCAGTCTCCAGAAAATATTCAGGGAGCAGGAGTTGTGGTAACAGAGCTTGGAGATAAGTTTATGCTTATAAAATGGGAACGTTTTAAGGAATAACTATACTAATTAGCAAATAACTATACTAATTTTTATCACCCAACATAATTTTTAGAATTTTAGCAAGTGCACAAAACTACACAAGTAGTACTAATCATTTTCTAAAAATCAAATTCTTAAATTATGAAAAAACTCATATTACTACTTTTTTTAAGTAGCTTTTTGATTTCGCACTCCGTCTTTTCTCAAGGATCTCCAGACTATACAGGAGGCCTTAAAGTAAAGCTTAATGAATCTGGTTCAAAATACTTTAGGATTATTTCCTGGGCACAGTTTTGGGCAAGATATATAGATGATGTTCCCGATGATGATAGTAATATAGATTTCAGTATTCGTAGAGCACGTATTCTAATGTATTCTCAAATCAATAAAGATTTTTTGATTCTTACTCATTTTGGATTAAATAGTTTAAATGCTAACAACCTGGATCCGGTAGGCAAAGGTGATAGTTCGCAACTTTTCTTTCATGGGGTCTGGGGGCAATACAGTCTTGGGGCAAATCATGCTATCGGTGGTGGATTACATTATTGGAACGGAATTTCCCGTCTCAACAATCAAAGTACACTTAATATTATGACTCTGGATAACAATCGACAATCCTGGGCACACATTGGGTTATCAGATCAATTTGCCCGTCATATTGGGATTTACGCCAAAGGAACATTTGGTAAGCTACAATATCGCATATCTGTTAATGAATCGATAACCAATAACCTTCAGGAAGGTACCGATCCTACAGTTAATGGTCCAGCTGTGTATGCTGGCAGGCGATTACTAGGATCTAAAAATGCTGGAAAGAATTTTGCAGGATATTTTGATTATAACTTTTTAGATCAGGAATCCAATTTTTTACCTTATAAAGTTGGATCATATTTGGGTAGTAAAAAAGTATTTAATGTTGGTGCAGGATTCTTTTATCATCCCGATGGAAGTGTAATCGCAAATACAAACGGAACACTAAAAGGAGAAGACGTAGCAATATTTGCAGCAGATGTATTCTACGATGCTCCTTTAGGGAGTAATGGTTCGGCGATTACAGCTTATGCAACATATCAAAACAACAATTACGGACAGAATTATACGTTAGGACAAACCTATGAAACGGGTGCTATGGTATATGGGCATGTAGGATATGTAATCCCTAATGCGAATAAAAAAATTAAATTTCAACCGTATACATCTTTTAATTTACGATCTATAGATGCTATTGATGATAATGCAACAACATTTGGTGTTGGAGCTAATACGTATTTTAGTGGGCATAACTCTAAATTAACCTTAGAATATCTAAACACAAAATATGGTGATAATGATGCACAAAGTTTTGTTACCTTACAAGCAATGATCTATCTCTAAAACTTAATAACTATGTCAGAAAAACAACAAAAAGCCAGTGCTTACTGGAAAGAAAACGTAAAATACTTATTCATTTTACTCGCAATATGGTTTGCCGTATCATACGGCGCAGGCATACTTTTTAAAGATGCGTTAAACCAATTTCATATGGGAGGTTTTCCTTTAGGATTCTGGTTTGCACAACAAGGTTCTATCTATGTATTTGTGATTCTAATCTTTGTCTACGTTCGGTTAATGAATAGATTGGATAAGAAATATGGTTATGATAAAGAATAAGAAGATAGAAAATTGTAGGAATTTAATTAGGGCATGACCTACTTCAATTCACAATCTCTAAGATTATAAACAACTAAAAAAAAATATTATGAGTGTTCAAATGTGGACTTATATCCTAGTAGGATTAACCTTCGCTTTATATATAGGAATTGCGATTTGGTCAAGAGCGAGTTCTACAAAAGAATTTTATGTAGCTGGGGGTGGAGTATCTCCTTTAGCCAACGGGATGGCTACAGCTGCTGACTGGATGAGTGCTGCTTCATTTATTTCTATGGCTGGTATTATAGCCTTTTCTGGTTATGATGGTGCTGTATACCTAATGGGGTGGACAGGAGGATATGTGTTGTTAGCATTATTATTGGCTCCTTATCTAAGGAAATTCGGAAAATTTACTGTTCCTGATTTTATTGGAGATCGATATTATTCAAAAACTGCAAGATCAGTAGCGGTATTCTGTGCACTTCTCGTATCCTTTACCTATGTGGCAGGTCAAATGAGAGGAGTCGGTATTGTATTTTCCAGATTTCTGGAAGTAGATATTAACACCGGAGTTATTATTGGGATGATTATTGTGCTTTTTTATGCAGTATTAGGTGGTATGAAAGGGATTACATATACCCAGGTTGCGCAATATTGCGTGCTTATCTTTGCATTTATGGTTCCTGCTATATTTATATCAATTCAGATGACAGGAAATCCGATACCGCAGTTAGGGTTTGGTGATACCATTGCAGATGGGTCAGGAACATATCTTCTGGATAAGTTAGATGGTTTGAGTACAGAATTAGGATTTTCAGAATATACAAATGGTTCTAAATCAATATTAGATGTATTTGCTATAACTTTAGCATTAATGGTAGGTACCGCAGGGTTACCTCATGTAATTGTTCGTTTCTTTACCGTAAAACGTGTTAGAGATGCTCGTAAGTCGGCCGGATATGCGCTGTTGTTAATCGCTATACTATATACCACCGCTCCGGCAGTAGCAGTTTTTGCAAAAACAAATCTTATTGAATCGGTACAAAATAAACAATATGAAGAACTTCCTAAATGGTTTAAAAACTGGGAAGATACAGGTTTGTTAGGATGGACAGATAAAAACGGGGATGGACAAGTGCAATATGCCAATGGCCATGCAGTTAAAGGGAATAAAAACAAACCGGTTTTTGATGGAAAAAATAGAGGAGAACATGGAGAGCGTAAAATTACAAATGTAAATGCTGCAACCAAGAACGAACTTTTTGTAGATCGTGATATTATGGTATTGGCAAACCCCGAAATAGCCAACCTCCCTAATTGGGTAATTGCTCTGGTAGCAGCAGGAGGATTGGCAGCTGCTTTATCTACTGCAGCCGGATTGTTATTGGTGATTTCATCTTCTGTATCTCATGATTTGATAAAAAAAATGATTAAACCAGATATCTCAGAAAAAGGTGAATTAATCGCAGCACGTCTTTCTGCGGTAGCTGCTGTATGTGTTGCAGGATATTTCGGAATCAATCCACCAGGTTTTGTCGCAGCTGTTGTTGCCCTGGCATTTGGCCTAGCAGCAGCTTCTTTCTTTCCTGCCATTGTGTTAGGAATATTTTATAAAAGAATGAATAAAGAAGGAGCTATTGCAGGAATGGTAGTAGGTATCTTATGTATGCTGTTATACATGATAAAATACAAATTGGGATGGTTCGACGAAACGCTCCCTCCATCAAGCGAATGGTGGTTTGGGATTTCTCCAGAAGGGTTTGGAGCCGTTGCTATGGTAATTAATTTTGTGATATCATTAGTGATTTCCAAATTTACTTCGGCACCACCAAAAGAAGTACAGGAAATTGTAGAAAATATAAGAATCCCTAGTGGGGCTGGAGAGGCAACACATTAGATGTACAGGTATTAAACCTCACAGGTTTGTTAAGATCTGTGAGGTTTAAAAAAAGTATAATCTGTCTGAAAAAATGATAAGAATTAAAGTATTTAAACCTAAAAACCTTAAGTAACAAATAGAAGTACGCTCATGAAAAAACGTCATCAACAAAAACTGGTAGTACTTTCTCTTGCATTGCTTTTTCTGCTTAATGTTCCGTTAATATTTATGTTTAATCATTTCGGAAGTATTTTTGGGTTTCCTATACTGTATTTTTTTGTATTTCTAATTTGGGCAATTTCAATTTTGATCTCTTTTATAATTTTGAAAAAGTTTTATGAATAGCTATGTATTAATATTCATAATTGTAGGATATCTGCTGCTTTTATTTGGAATTGCTTTCTGGGCCGAAAAAAAAGCAAAAAGATCCTGGGTTAATAATCCTTATGTATATACATTGTCACTTGCAGTATATTGCTCTGCATGGACTTATTATGGTAGTGTTGGGATTGCAGCAACCTCGGGAGTTAGCTTTCTCACTACATATTTGGGACCCGTAATAGCTTTTCCTGTTTGGATTGTAGTATTAAAAAAAATAATCAAAATTTCAAAACAACATAAAGTTTCAAGTATTGCAGATTTTATATCTCTTAGGTATGGTAATGATAGATTTTTAGGAGCATTAGTGACCATAATATGTGTTTTGGGTGTATTACCTTATATTTCATTACAACTTAAAGCAGTTTCAGAGACTTTTGAGATCATTTCTAATGACACCGTTAATGCTTCAGCAATAATTTTTGAAGATTCAACATTTTATATAGCGGTTTTGTTAGCAGTATTTGCTGCATTTTTTGGTACAAGAACTACAGATGCTACACGACGTAGACAAGGAATAGTCTTTTCGGTAGCGGTAGAATCTGTAATCAAACTTATTTTCTTTTTAGGGGTAGGAGGGTATGTTACCTATTCCCTTTTTGATGGAACTACAGATATTTATAATCAAATATCGGTTACAGAAGACTTCGAATCATTAATTACTTTTGATAGTTTGGAGTCTGGTATCAATTGGTATTTTATGATTGCCTTGTCTTTTTTAGCAATTTTTCTTTTACCAAGACAATTTCACGTCTCTGTGATAGAGAATACAACCAAAAAAGACCTTAAAAATGCGATTTGGATGTTTCCGCTATACCTATTGCTGTTTAATGTATTTGTTATTTTTATTGCCTGGGGCGGAAAATTACGATTAGGAGATATTGCAAACCCAGATTATTACTCCTTGTTACTACCTCTACAAAGGGGAGATGTATTTTTAGCAACTCTAGTATTTTTAGGCGGTTTTTCGGCAGTGATTTCTATGGTAGTTGTCTCTACATTAGCGTTATCAACTATGCTTAGTAATAACTTAATTATTCCATATGGATTTCTAGATAAATTTAGTAAAAGTCGTCCTGAGCGTAATGCCAATTATATTAAGAATATTAGAAGAATGGCTATTTTATGTTTGATATTAGGAGCATATTTTTTCTATATCAATTTTAATATAGAATTGTCATTGTTTTCGATCGGACAATTATCTTTTGTTGTCATTGCACAACTCGGGCCTTCATTTTTTATAGGATTATTTTGGAATAGAGGTTCTTCTATAGCTGCAAAAATGGGAATTATTACAGGAGCATTGGTCACTGGGTATACTCTTGTTTTACCTTTTGTTCTGGATACTATATTTGGGAATATGAATTTTATCGTCTATGGTCCTTTTGAAATTGAACTTTTACGACCTTATGCATTGTTTGGGATAGATATTCTCAATCCGGTAACGCATGCTTTTTTTTGGAGTATGTTTTCTAACATTATTGTATACCTTTCGGTTTCGCTTTCTTTTAAAGGAAATTATAGAGAACGTAACTATGGAGAAATGTTTGTGGATAGCAATTATAATTCCTTGCAGGAAAATGCATTTGTATGGAAAGGAGAAGCTTATGTTTCAGATATTAGAAAAGTACTAAACCGATTTTTGGGAGAAGAACGTACAGCACGTGCTTTAGATTTGTTCTATCTTAAATACGACCTTCCTAAAAATGCTGAAGCAGCAGATGCAAGACTAATTAATTTTTCAGAAAAACTATTGACAGGAAGTATTGGTAGTGCTTCTTCTAGAATTTTAATATCCAGTGTAGTTAAAGAACAACCTGTTACCCTGGTAGAAGTATTAGAAATTTTAGAAGAAAACAAAAAGACGATTTCTACAAATAAATTTTTAAAACAAAAATCAGATGAATTAACTCGGCTTACCGATGAATTAAAAGAGGTTAATGACGAATTGACACTTCATGATAAATTAAAAGATGAGTTTCTGGATACAGTAGCACACGAATTAAAAACACCTATTACATCAATTAGAGCAGCATCAGAAGTGTTGTTGGATAGCCAGGATATGCCCGATGAGCTAAGAATACGATTTTTAGATAATATTGTTTATGATTCAGAACGTCTTACCAAGCTAATTCATGATATACTAGATTTAGAAAAACTAGGATCTGGCAGAGAAATTCTAGATAAAAATGAAAATGATTTGTACTTAACCTTAGAAAAAGCAATATTAGGTGTTCATACAATTGCAGAAAAAAAGAATATAAAAATTATAAATTCAAAACCTTCAGAAATTTTATTTGCCAGATATGATGAAGACAGAATTCTTCAGGTATTTACTAATGTGCTTTCTAATGCCATTAAGTTTGTTGATGAAAAAAAAGGAATTATTAAAATAGTATCAAAAAAAAGGAAAGATTATATTCGTATTAGTATTGAAGATAACGGAAAAGGCATTCTTATCGAGGATATGAAACATATTTTTGATAAATTTTACCAGTCCAAAAATCAAAATGTAAAAAAACCAGCAGGTAGTGGTTTTGGTTTAGCTATAAGTAAGCAGATTATAGAAGGGCATAACGGAAAAATATGGGCCGATAAAAATTGCAAAACAGGAGCTAGATTTATTATTGAAATTCCTGATGTGCAGAAGTAGTAAGTAATAAATATAAATAAATTTTGAATAAGAAGAAGATATTAATAGTTGATGACGAACCTAATATTGTAATGTCTTTAGAGTATACATTCAAGAAAAATGATTTTGAAGTTTTTATTGCCAGAGATGGGAGCGAAGCTATCGAAATATTAAAATCACAGATTCCCGATGTAGTGTTATTAGATATTATGATGCCAAACGTAGATGGGTATCAAACCTTAAAACATATAAGGTCAAATGCTCAAACCAAGAATATTAAGGTGATATTTTTGACTGCAAAAAATAAGACTTCAGATATTCAAAAAGGATTAACATTGGGAGTAGATAAGTATTTAACAAAACCATTTTCGATAAAAAAGATTATGGCAGAAATCAATGAGCTTATTGCTTAAAATAATCGAATGAACCTTAGTTCTTAAAACAAAATGAAGCTATTTTTAAGTTGTTTACACCTTAATAATAGTTACTTGTCGATAATTTTTTGACGATGACATGTTTTAAAAGAATTTAATAGATCAAAATTAGAAAATCACAGATCATGAAAATAAAAGACACACTTCAGCTTAGTTCTTTCGCAGAGTATAAAGAAGCATATCAGGAGAGTATTAATAATCCCGAAAAATTTTGGAATGCTATAGCAGAAAAGTTTTATTGGCATAAGCGATGGGATAAAACATTAGAGTGGGATTTTACAAAACCAGAAGTAAAATGGTTTGAAGGCGGTAAATTAAATATAACAGAAAATTGCCTGGATAGGCATTTAGAGAAATTTGGTAATAAAACAGCCATTATTTGGGAACCTAATGATCCCACCGAAGAATCACGTCATATTACTTATAAACAACTTCATGTAAAAGTTTGTCATTTTGCTAATGTTTTAAAAAATAATGGAATTAAAAAAGGCGATCGTGTTTGTTTATATATGCCTATGATCCCAGAATTAGCAATAGCTATGCTAGCCTGTGCACGAATTGGGGCAATACATTCTATTGTATTTGCAGGATTTTCGAGTACAGCTATAGCAAGTCGTATTAATGATTCAGAATGTAAAATGTTGATTACTGCAAACGAGGTGTATAGAGGAGCAAAACCTGTAAAACTAAAAGAGATGTGTGACGAGGCCTTAAAAACTACACCTTCTATAGAAACAGTTATTGTATATAGAAGAACAGTTGAGCCAACACCAATGCAAGAAGGCAGAGATAAGTTTTGGTTTGATGAATTGCAAAAAGTAGAAAAAGAATGCCCAGCAGAAGTGATGGATGCAGAAGATATGTTGTTTATATTATATACATCTGGTTCTACTGGTAAACCAAAAGGAATGGTACATACAATTGGGGGATATATGGTGTATACTACCTATACTTTTGCCAATGTATTTCAATGTGATCATTTTGCCCCTACAGGACAAGATATACATGCCAAGAAGCAAGATGATGTTTATTGGTGTACAGCAGATATTGGTTGGATTACTGGACATTCATATATAATTTATGGACCATTGGCTGCGGGAGCAACAACTGTAATGTTTGAGGGAGTACCCAGTTATCCCGATTATGGTCGTTTTTGGGAAATTTGTGATAAACTTAATGTAACTCATTTTTATACAGCACCAACTGCAATTAGAGCGCTAGCAAAACAACCATTAGAATTAGTTGATAAACATAACCTTTCTTCTATTAAGGTTCTTGGATCTGTAGGAGAGCCAATAAATGAAGAAGCATGGCACTGGTATAATGATAATATCGGAAAAGGAAATTCACCTATAGTAGATACCTGGTGGCAAACAGAAACAGGAGGAATTATGATTTCACCATTAGCAGGTATTACACCAACACGACCAACATTTGCTACATTACCCTTACCAGGTATTCAACCTATTTTGATGGATGCAGAAGGAAAAGAAATAGAATTTAAATCCAAAAGTTCTGAAGGAAGGTTAGCAATAAAGTTTCCCTGGCCATCAATTGCAAGGACAATTTACGGAGATCATCAGCGATATAAGGATGTGTATTTCTCTGCATATGAAAATATGTATTTTACCGGTGATGGAGCCTATAGGGACGCAACTGGGAATTATAGAATTACAGGAAGGGTAGATGATGTAGTTATTGTTTCTGGGCATAATTTAGGAACTGCACCTATAGAAAATGCGATCAATGAACATCTGTCTGTTGCAGAGTCTGCAATTGTTGGTTTTCCTCATGATATAAAAGGAACGGCTTTATATGCATATGTTACTTTATATAATGATCAAGTAGCAGATGAAGGGTTGATAAATGAAATTAGGGAACAAGTGTCTAATACTATCGGACCAATAGCAAAACCAGATAAAATTCAGTTTGTAAGGGGATTACCAAAAACAAGAAGTGGTAAGATCATGAGGCGGATTTTAAGGAAAATTGCTTCAAAAGATACTTCAAACCTTGGAGATACCAGTACATTACTTAATCCGGAAGTAGTTCAGGAAATCATTGATGAAGCACTATAACATCTTGTGCCAGGGGCTGTACATGCAGAAACCAGTGTTAGACGGTTAGAGTATAGTTCTGTGCAGCCAGGAGTTGTGTTCATAATTTCTGATACTACCTATATTACAATAACAAGAGGCTGTCTAAAAATCAAGACAGCCTCTTTTTTATTTAGGTAGGTTATCTGAGAATAGTTCTTAAAATACACAATTCTCAGAGCGTTTATTTTTCTTTTAGTCCATTGTTTTTTATAGCAGAAGTTAATTATCCTGGCCTATAAAAGTTTTAAGAGTAAATGGTTTTAGTATTGTAAGGGAACTCGAACACCTCCGTATTTACCAATAGATTCATCATATTGATATTTTCCTGCCTGAATGATCAGGTTATGTCCAAGGATTTCTTCGGTGTTGATGTGGTACTCTTCTTCAATATGTAGCTGTAAGTCTTCGTGTTCGTATCCGTTTACAGGAATGTCGAATGCTAAATCAAAATAAAACCCTTTTTGATCGCTATAGAATACAGTAGTAGTTACCGTTTGATTTCCATTAGGGGTAACTTGAGCTGGTTGATCGGTATCACATGGGATCTCGTTTCCTTCTGCGTCTACACATACTACATAAATCGTAGGCCATGAACAGATGCCAAAGCCTGTGCAATTATGTTTAGGTCTCCCTAAAAGCATCTCAATCCTTAAAACTCTTTTTGGTTTATCTCCTTCTTTATAATTGGAGCTTTGTTCGATAAGAGTTTGTTGAGGTGTTTCACCCGTGGTCCCTTCTGTGCTACAACTGGCAGTAAGTATTGCTACAAGCAATACAATGATTTTTATTGTTTTCATAATTGTGTAATATATAAAATGATCCCTACTCTATTTAGGCTTTTCAGGTTTCGCCTATGGTATAACATAAGAATAAAAATAGGTAATCGTGTTTGGTTTGTAGAAGTTTGTTTTGTGAACAGAAGATTTGATTTGTGAACGGAAAAATAGAATTTATTGCTATGGCTGATCACCCCAAAAAAGCATAGCTTGATAATGCCACTTAATAATCTTTTGCTTTGAAATGGTTTAAACTTTTTTGATTTAAGTGAAAAATAGTGTTTTTTTTTGTTCAGATGAAGTAATTTTTAGTTGCATAGCAGAGCTACGGAAGTCAAAAATTGTGAAATATGGGCGAAAAAAGACATTTGTTAGCAAATTGAAAAAATTTAAACCATTTCTTTATAACTAATAACTCAAATGAGTTTAAAAAACAACATAAAAAAAATGCAAAAAAGAAAATCGTCTAAAAATTGCTTTTTAGACGACTTCTTGTTAATCGGGTTACTTTGGTTTATTAAAAATAACTAAAAGACTCTCCTGCTTTTATAGAAAGTAAACTTTCATAAATTAATTCTATAACATGTTCTACATCTTTTCTGTGTACCATTTCCACAGTAGTGTGCATATATCGCAACGGTAAAGAAATTAGGGCAGAGGCAACACCGCCATTGCTATATGCAAATGCATCAGTATCGGTTCCTGTCATTCTGCTAGATGCCATACGCTGAAAAGGGATTTTTTTCTTTTCTGCAGTATCTATCAATAATTCTCTCAATCTATTTTGAACCGCAGGAGCATATGAAATTACAGGGCCGTCACCAATTTTGGTTTCCCCTTGTGTTTTCTTTTCGATCATTGGAGTAGTAGTATCATGGCAAACATCGGTTACGATAGCCACATTGGGTTTAATTGTATGAGTGATCATCTCTGCACCCCTTAGGCCAATTTCTTCCTGTACAGAATTGGTGATGTATAGCCCAAAAGGCAATTTCTTTTTATTCTCTTTCAGTAAGCGCGCTACTTCTGCAATCATAAAACCTCCCATTCGGTTATCAAGGGCACGGCATACAAACTTATTTTTATTCAGAATAAAAAATTCATCGGGATACGTAATTACACAACCAACATGAACTCCAAGTTTTAGTACTTCTTCTTTAGTATTACACCCTACATCAATACAGATGTTTTCGAGGGTTGGTGCTTGTTCTTTTGAAGCTTTTCTGGTATGGATAGCAGGCCATCCAAAAACACCTTTTACGATACCATTTTTGGTATGGATATTAACCCGTTTCGAAGTTGCAATCTGATGATCACTTCCTCCATTTCTAATTACATAAATTAGTCCGTTATCGGTAATATAATTTACATACCATGAAATTTCATCAGCATGCCCTTCGATTACAACTTTATATTTTGCTTTTGGGTTAATTACACCAACAGCCGTTCCATAAGTATCTGTTATAAAATCATCTACATAAGGTTTAAGATAATTCATCCAGATTTTTTGCCCTTCCCATTCATACCCCGTAGGAGCAGGATTATTTAGATATTTTTCAAGAAAAGTCAGGGACTTTTTATTTAGAATACTCTTTTTTGCCATAGTATTATTTCATTTTATTGCGAAAATAACAATATTCACATTCATTTTACAGTTTACAATTGGTTAATTATTAATTTTGGAACAATTTTAGAAAGTCTCATAATCTATTATGATAAAACATACGGTATATATTATCTTGGTAATGCTAACTTCTTTGAGTAATGCCCAAAAGAAAGATCAAAAACTTTTGGATACTTCTAATGTAGATACTACAGGTTATGTGCAGTACTATATTATAGAAGGAGATACAATTCCTCATGAGGCTATTGATCTTGACGAAGTAATTATTTTGGGGAGATTAAATTTTAAAGATAAACTGGCAAGAAGGAAATATCTTATTTTACGACGTAAAACTAGAAAAGTGTATCCTTATGCGAAGTTGGCTGCAGATAGACTGATATCTCTTAATGAACGATTAGAGAATATTGACTCTAAAAGAAAAAAGAAGCGATATATAAAAATGTTACAGAAGTACATGGAAGAAGAGTTTGCCAAAGAATTAAAAAAACTTACTCGTACAGAAGGGCAGATCTTGGTTAAATTGATTTATCGACAAACAGGTAAAACAATGTTCGAGTTAGTAAAAGAATATAGAAGTGGGTGGAGAGCTTTTTGGTATAATAATACAGCCAAACTTTTTAATATTTCTTTAAAAGAGAAATACGATCCTATAAATGTAGAAGAAGATTATTGGATAGAGGATATATTACAGCGAAGTTTTCAGTCAAGTATTTTAAAAGAGCAAAAAACAGCTTTAGATTTTAGTTTTTATGATTTGAAAAATAAATGGTCTGATGTATCAAAAACAACTTCTTCTAAAAATTAATTTTGGGTATTCTTCTAGAAAAATGGGGGCAGGCTGTACATTGTATCTTTTGTTTTATAGTAGTTAACTTCTTTATAAAGATAGACAAGATTGTAGTTTTTTAATTACTTTAGTGCCAACAAAATGATGACATTTCCATCCCTAATACAAAACAATACTATTATATAATCACATTTAGGGATTTGAGCATAGAAAAAGTGTCAAAAATCTATTTCTATTTTGATTAAATTTCTTATCTTCGTTTTCTATCTTTTTAAAAATCAGTACATTCCTTATTTTTTGTAAAAAATTATACCAAAAGGTGTTGTTGTTTTAATAAAGGGTTGTATGTTTGCACCCGCAAAACGGGATTCAGTTTTGCGAGTTCATTGAGAGTTATTTTTGATTTTTATTTAGGGATAAATTTTTAAAAGCTTTATAGAAAAAAATCTTGTTGGGGGGGGTAGAAATGGTTGTATGTTTTTGTTCTTGAAAAACGGTTTACTGTTTTTTGTATTGGTTTAGGTTTTATTTGGTTTTAATTTTTTTTCAAAAATAATTTGGTAAAAGTTTTGCTGATAAGAAAAGGGTTTTTATATTTGCACCCGCTTAGCGAAATAGTAGAAGTTCATACTAAATACGTAGTAATGGTTTAGGGTGTTTTAATTAGCATTTTTAGGGTTCGATTCCTTAGGTTACGATCTATAATTGATAGCGATGAAGATTGTTTTATTGATTACAAAAGTTCATAGACATATTGATTGACAGCGCGTATTAAACTATTTAATTATGGTTTATACAAAGAATAAAGACTAGAGACATATTGAGATACGATTATAATTCCGTTGTATTGTTTAGAAACATATTTAAAGACAAACGATGAAGAGTTTGATCCTGGCTCAGGATGAACGCTAGCGGCAGGCTTAA
>JAUIBW010000025.1 GCA_030427585.1 Bacteroidia bacterium | reverse complement strand
TAACTGTATGAGGCCCTTTTCTTATTTTTGAATCCATTAAATCTAAGATAGAGATTTTTTCGCACTACTAAAGTGCTGCAATGAAATTGCAGGGCTTTCACCCTATTCTGAGACCAGTAAATAATCCTCGGGGCAAGCCCCGAGGCATTACATTAGAATAAGTTCAATTGATCATCTTTATGTAATACTTCATATTCTTTCTCCTTACCTTGATTTTTTACGTATTGAGCTATGATTTTTTCATTGCCATGTCTACCAACTGTATTAATATAAAATCCACTACCCCAAAATGATCCTCCCCATAAAGCTCTTTTAACTCCAGGTGCTTGTGAGAAAATCTCTCTAGCTGTTAAACTTTTAATAGTTCTAGCAATTTTTGTTGGGCTATAAGATGGAACACTTTGAAGTAAAAAATGAATATGATCCTTGTCTGAGCCTATTTCCAAAAAATGAATTTCATACCGGTCTTCTATATCTAAACAAGTCCTCTTTAAAATACGATCAACCTTTGGGCTTAAAACAAAACGACGATATTTCGTTGAACAAACCAAATGATATAACAACAAAGAAACATTATGACTTTTATCTATGTGGGTACTTGAGCTCACGCTCAAGATTACTATTTTTTTCCGTGCGAGGCAAGCCTCGGGGTATTAAACCCTCCTAGAATAAAAACTTCGACAAGCTCAGTTTGACATTGGAATTCTACTTTTCAGACATATTCTTTTTATATGCACCTGTTTGGAAGTAAACCAAACTAGCGTTTGTATAAAAAGACAACCCCCAGTGGTTAACAACTCCTCTGGGGGTCTAGGCTGAAGCGAAAAAATCAAACTAACTCAACTTACACTCAATTAAATATACTTCAGCTTCTCTTCTATATCATTAAGATATGCCTTTTTATTAACATTTTCAATTTTTTATTAAAGAACTCTAAACTAACCCTATAGAATAGCTTGTGTTCTAGCATGATTTTAGAAAGTGCTGTTCCCTCAAACTTCCTCTAATTTCTTTTTTATCTTGTTAAGACATAAATTATTAATACTACCACTATGGCTATGTTTTGTATTCTTTTCGGGCGTATAACATCCCTTTTCAATATCTAATCCAATCTTTACATAGGCATCTCTAAAAGACATGCCCTGCATTACTAATTCGTTTAATGTATCTACACTAAACAGGTAATCATACTTATCATCATCCAATATATTTTTATTCACCTGTATATTCTTAAGTGCATATATAGTCATCTCCAGAGATGCTTTTAAATCCTGGATAGCGGGTATAACCCCTTCTTTAAGTAATTGTAAATCCCTATGATAACCGCTTGGTAAATTATTGATTAGTAAATTTAATTCGTAAGGCAGTGCCTGAATTTTATTACATTTCCCTCTTATTAACTCAAAGACGTCTGGATTTTTCTTATGTGGCATAATACTGGACCCTGTAGTAAATTCTGACGGAATACTCATAAAATCAAAATTCTGACTCATATACAAACATACATCCATGGCCAGTTTCGATAAAGTCGCAGCTACACTACTCATAGCAAAAGCAGTAGATTTTTCGGATTTCCCTCTGCTCATCTGCGCAGCAACTACATTATACTTAAGGGTTTCGAAACCTAATTCTCTTGTGGTAAATTCTCTATCTATCGGAAATGAACTACCATACCCTGCGGCGCTTCCCAATGGGTTTTGATCTACAACTTTTAAAGCAGCATTTACAAAATACAGATCATCAATAAAACTTTCGGCATAGGCAGAAAACCAAAGTCCGAATGAAGATGGCATTGCTATCTGCATATGTGTATACCCAGGAAGTAACACATCTTTATAGGTTTCTGCAAGGGTAAGTAAATTCTGAGATAGTTCGTTAACCAGAGATTTAATTTGAAGTAATTCCTCTTTCATATACAGATGCATCGCTACCAACACCTGATCATTACGTGATCTGGCGGTGTGTATTCGCTTACCCGCATCTCCTATTCGTTGAGTTAATTCATACTCAATTTTAGAATGTATATCCTCAAACTGGTCCTCTATCACAAAAGTTCCTTTTTCTATTTCCCGCCCCAATATATTCAATTCTTTTTCAATTTCAGAAATTTCTTTATCAGAAAGCAGATTAATCTTATGCAACATCTTAGCATGAACCAATGTTGCTTGCACGTCATACCTGGCAATTACCATATCCAATTGCCTGTCATTACCTACGGTAAACCTATCTATTTTTTGATCTGTTGGTAACCCTTTATCCCAAAGTTTCATCTATTCTTTTTTAGTAAAGTAGTTTCTAACTACTTCATTATTTATACTATACCTTCTAAAATTTTGATATACAATTCGATTCCTTCTTTGATCTCATCTACATAAATAAATTCATTTGCAGAATGTGACCTAATCGAATCTCCTGGTCCCAGTTTTAATGAAGGGCAACTCAATACCGATTGATCTGATAAGGTTGGAGATCCATAGGTACGTCTTCCTAGTGCAATTCCGGATTTTACAATAGGGTGATCTACAGGAATCGACGAGGAACTTAAATCCAGGGATCTGGGCGCAACTTCAACATATTGAGGCATGTGTTGTTGTACAATGTCTAGAATCTCTTTATTTGTATAGCAATCATTTACTCGTATATCTACTACCAGATCACAACTTGCAGGTACTACATTGTGTTGTCTCCCTGCATTGATCTGTGTTACTGTCGCTTTTACTTTGCCCAGGTTTTCTGATGTTTTTTCAAATTCATAGGTTTTAAACCATTCGATCACTTGCAAAGTATTATAAATTGCATTATCCTCATTAGGATGAGCAGCATGACTTACAGTTCCTTTTACCGATATATCTAATACTAATAAGCCTTTTTCTGCCACGGCCAATTGCATTAATGTTGGTTCCCCTACAATGCCAAATGCTACATTCTTAAGGTGTTTTAATACACTTTTTAGCCCCAAAGGACCACTACTCTCTTCTTCTGCAGAAGCGACAATCACAAAGTTATATTGTAATCCTTCTCTACTGTAGAAATAGGTAAATGTAGCTAGTAAAGCAACCAGGCAACCGCCAGCATCATTACTTCCCAGTCCAAATAGTTTTCCATCTTCTACAAAAGCTTTAAAAGGATCATTTGTATAGTTTCCATTTGGTTTTACTGTATCGTGATGAGAGTTTAATAAAATAGTGGGTTTAGATTCGTCAAAATACATATTGTATGCCCATATATTATTATTCTCCCTCTCAAAGGGAATATCATTTTGGATGAACCAATTCTCGATCAATTGAGCCGTTTTTTCCTCTTCTGATGAGAACGATGGTGTTTCTATTAGATGATGTAAAAGCTCAATCGCTTCACGTGTTAGTTTTTCCATTATTTATAGACTTAAAGTCGTATGTTTAGTTGTGTTATCCTTTATAAAATCTGCATTAGCAATATGTACTGTACTTACTTTTTTTTGTAAAGCATCAAAGCAATTTTGAAGTTTTGGAAGCATTCCTTCTGTGATCACTTCTGCCTCTCTTAGTGCTATATATTTTTCTAAATCAATATGTTCGATTACAGAATCTTTATCTTCTATATTTTCAAGAACTCCTTTAAATTCAAAACAATAAAATAAAGACACTTCGTAACCAGAACTCATTTCAGAAGCTATTTCTGAAGCTATTGTATCTGCATTCGTATTCAACAATTGCCCTTGACTATCATGCGTAACTGCGCAAAAAACAGGTGTAATTCCCTGGTTTAAAAATGCTTTTATAATACTGCCATTTACTTTAACAACATCACCAACATATCCATAATCAACAAATTGCACAGGTCTTTTTTTTGCCAAAATCACATTGGCATCTGCCCCTGTTAATCCCAATGCATTGCAATGGCAGTGCTGTAAACCTGCAACAATGGTTTTATTTAATAGCCCTGCATAAGTCATCACAACAATATCCAAGTTCTCTGTAGAAGTAATTCTTCGACCATCAATCATTTCGGTCTTTATACCTAACCGATCTGCAATTCGAGTAGCAGATTTTCCTCCGCCATGAACCAAAATTTTTGGCCCTTCTACTTTAGAAAAATCTTCTAAGAAAGAAGTCAATGCCTCTGGATCTTCTATTATATTTCCGCCAATCTTGGCCACCAACAACCTCTTTTTCATCACATTAATATTTTTCAAGTATTTTCTTTAAAACCAACTGTGCAGCATATGTTCTATTATTTGCCTGTTCGATAACAATAGAATTTTTACTATCCAGTACTGCATCATCCACAACTACATTTCGTCGTACAGGTAAGCAATGCATAAATTTTGCGTCATTGGTTAGCTTCATCTTTTCGCTTGTAATTTTCCAGGAAAGATCATTATCTATGACTTTGCCGTACTCCTGATAAGCACTCCAGTTTTTGACATATACAAAATCGGCATCTTTTAATGCATTTTCCTGATTGTAATCAATAGGCACCTGTTTAGTAATCTGACTGGCTAACTCAAATCCCACAGGATGGGTAATTACAAAATCTGCGTCCATACGTTGCATCACCTCTACAAAAGAATTAGCAACTGCCTGTGGTAAGGCTTTTGGATGCGGTGCCCATGATAGTACAACCTTTGGTTTGTCTGTTTTTTTATATTCTGAAATTGTTATAGCATCGGTTAATGCTTGTAACGGATGCCTGGTCGCGCTTTCCATATTGATAACCGGTATTGAAGCATGGTTTATAAATCCATGAAGTACTTTCTCGCTATAGTCATCATCTCTATCTTCTAATTTTGCAAAAGCTCGTACTGCAAGTACATCACAATATTGAGAAACTACCTGGGCAGCTTCTTTTACATGTTCAGAGTTTCCTTGATCCATTATCGTTCCGTCTCCATACTCCAGCGCCCAACCTTCTCCTGTAAAGTTCATAACCATAACATTCATCCCTAGGTTTAAGGCTGCTTTCTGGGTGCTTAAACGGGTACGAAGACTTGGATTAAAAAATAACAATCCTATCGTTTTATCTTTTCCTAAAGTCTTATGGGATAAAGGGTTTTTCTTTATTGCAATTGCTTCTTCTACCCAAACGGGTAAAGAATCTATATCCTGTATTGAAAAATAGTTGTTCATTCTTATCTCTTAAATCATTGGTTTTTCTACCAATACATTTTGTAATGCTTCTATAAATTGATCTATCTGTTTTTTCCCAATAGTTAATGGAGGAAGAATTCGTAATAGCTTTTTATTCATTGCTCCTCCTGTAAAAATATGCTCCTCATAGATGAGTCTTTTTCTAAGTTCGCTAACCTCAAAATCAAACTCTAATCCTAACATTAGTCCTTTTCCTTTCACCTTTTGCACTCCGGGAATTTGATGTGCTTTAGATCTAAAATATGCTCCTGTTATTTTTGCATTATCAATAAGGTGTTCGTTTTCAATCACTTCAAGAACCGATAATGCTGCAACGCAAGCCAGGTGATTGCCTCCAAACGTGGTTCCCAACATCCCATGATCAGGTTTAATATGTGGGGCAATTAATATCCCTCCTATCGGAAAACCATTTCCCATACCTTTTGCTATAGAAATGATATCTGGTGTTATCCCATGGTATTGATGTGCAAAAAATTTACCACTCCTGCCATAACCCGATTGCACCTCATCTGCAATTAAAACCACACTAAACTCATGACATAAGGTTTCTAAAGTCGTAAAAAAGGAAGTCGTGCCTTCATCAAGTCCTCCTACTCCCTGTATGGGTTCTATAATCACAGCACACACGTCACCTTTTTCTAATTCAGTTCTTACGAGCTCAATTTGGTTTAACGGCAAAAAAGCGACATTTTGCTGAGTGTTTAATGGTGCATTGATCTTAGCATTATCTGTTGCAGCTACAGCTGCAGATGTTCGCCCATGAAAACCATTATGAAATGCTACCACCCTTGGTTTTCCTGTATAAAAAGAAGCTAATTTTAGTGCATTTTCATTGGCTTCGGCACCAGAATTACATAAAAACAGTTGATAGTCATCATATCCCGATAATGCTCCCAGTTTTTTTGCTAATTTCGCTTGCAGGCTATTTTGAACAGCATTAGAATAAAAGCCTATTTTCTCTATCTGTTCTTTTATACTTCGTACATAATGAGGGTGCGAATGACCTATTGAAATCACCGCATGCCCTCCGTACATATCCATGTATTCTGTTCCATTTTTATCCACTACGATAGTGTCGTAAGCTTTAACCGGCTCTACATCATATAAAGGATATACGTCAAATAATTTCATCATATTAATTGTTGGTTGTTTTTTCTATCTAAAAATTAACTTCAGGTTGTTTTGATAATAACTACTTATATTGGTTCTCGATACACCATGCTAAGGCATGGCACTCGAACAGACATCGGTTTCAGAATTCATACTTTGTACTTTTACACGTTTCATTATTTAGTATTCATTATTCTTTACCAGTACATACTCATCAACTAACACCTAAAAACGATCAACTACTTAATTGTATTTATTTTTTCATAAGAGGCCATCACTCCTTTTATTACCGATGAGCTTAGTCCTTGGTGCTCCATCTCATTTAAACCTTCTATAGTACATCCCTGTGGTGTTGTTACCTTATCGATTTCGCGTTCGGGATGAGTTCCATTCTCTGCTACCAATGTTGCGGCTCCTATCGCCGTTTGCACTGCTATGATTTGAGCTTCATGCGGGTGAAATCCCATTTGAATCCCTCCTTGTATCATCGCTCTTAAAAACCTAAGAAAAAATGCTATTCCACTAGCTCCCAAAACTGTAGCAGCCTGCATTAGACGCTCTTCTATAACCAGCGTTTTACCAATGGTATCAAACATCTTTTGTACCGTAGTTAATTCTTCTTTTACATCTTCATTAGCTGAAATGCAGGTCATTGATAGTTTTTTGGCAGCTCCTGTATTTGGCATTACCCGTACTACTTTATTATTAGGAACTACTGCATTGATTTCTGCAATAGATGTACCGGTTACTGTAGAAATCAATATTTGATCTGCTGTTACTGTATCTTTTATTTCCTGTAAAACAGCATCTAACTGCCTTGGCTGTACACAAAGAATTACCCATTTTACATTTTTTATAGCGGCTATTATATGTTGTGAGGTAGATACCCCTAGTTTTTCTTCTACTTCTTTTAGGTTATATTTTGATTTATCTACTACTGTAATATCAGCAGCTTCAAACAAATCACTATGGACCAATCCAGAAATTATTGATTTGCCTAAGTTTCCTCCTCCTATAATTGTTATTGTATTCATGGTATTTTTTATACGTTTATTTCAGTATGAAACTCTTTTACTAAAACGCGCTTGCTTTTAATTCTAATCCTGTTTTTTCTTTTAATCCCAACATTAAGTTCATGTTATGAATAGCCTGTCCTGATGCCCCTTTGATTAAGTTATCGATTACAGATGTAATGAGTAACATTCCATTTTTCTTACTAATGTGTAGTATACACTTATTAGTGTTTACCACTTGTTTTAAATAAATTTCCTCATCAGAAACCACAGTAAACTCAGCCTTTTTATAATAGGATGTATACAGTTCTTTGGCTTCTTCTTCGCTATCCTCATACTTTGTATACATAGTGGCATAAATTCCTTTACTAAAATTCCCCCTATTGGGAATAAAGAAAATCGGAGCTTCAAAATCATATTGCTCTTGTTTAAGACTTTGTTTAATCTCTCCCAGATGTTGATGCGAGAACACTTTATAACTAGAAAAATTATTATCTCTCCAGCTAAAATGAGTAGTTCCTCCCGGCATCACACCAGCCCCTGTGCTTCCTGTAGTAGCATTAATGTGTATTGTATCTTTAAGCTTTCCTGCAAAAGCTAATGGTAAAAGTCCCAATTGAATGGCGGTAGCAAAACATCCCGGATTTGCAATATTTTTTGCTGATCTAATCTTTTCTTTTTCTAACTCTGGTAAACCATATACAAAATCTCTTCCCAAAAACTCCTGATCATCGTTTAATCTAAAATCATTTCCCAAATCAATTACTTTTGTCGTTTTTGAAAACGTATGGGTTTCTAAAAACGATCTTGATCTACCATGCCCCAGACACAAAAACAACACATCTACATTTGGATTTACGGTATCTGTGAACTTAAGCTCTATTTCTCCTATCAAATCTGGATGTTGTTTATGTATTGGCCCGCCAGCATTTGTTGTGCTATACACAAAATCCAGTTTTACTTCGGGGTGATGCACTAATAACCTTAAGAGTTCTCCTGCTGTATATCCAGATCCTCCTATTATTCCTACTTGTATCATGACTCACTTGAGTTTACATTATGATATATCTTATTAGCATTACCGTAGATTTTTATAAAGCCTTTGGCATCATCAGAGGTCCAGGAATTATTCATCTCACCGTATTGCCCGAAATCTGATTTCATCATATCGAAATCTGATTCGATTCCTTCCAGGGTAAAATGGTAGGGTTTCAATTTTACCTTTACTTCTCCTGTTACGGATTTTTGAGAATCTTCCATAAATACTTCTATATTTCTCATTACCGGATCAAGGTAATTTCCTTCATGTAACAACATACCATACCAATTGGCTAATTGTTCTTTCCAATATTGTTGCCACTTGGTTAAAACGTGTTTTTCTAAAAGGTGGTGAGCTTTAATGATTACCATTGGCGCAGCAGCTTCAAATCCTACCCTACCCTTAATACCAATAATTGTATCTCCGACATGCGTATCCCTGCCAATGGCAAAAGCACTCGCTAGTTCTTCCAGTTTTTGAATATTATTCACTGGGGTATCCATCACTCCATCTAAACCAATGAGTTCTCCTTTTTCGAAGTGTAAGGTGATAACCTCTTCTTTTTCTTTTTGAAGTTGACTTGGGTATGCCGTATCTGGTAAGGCACTGTGGGAAGAAAGTGTTTCTTTGCCTCCTACACTGGTTCCCCAAAGGCCTTTATTGATAGAGTACTGTGCTTTTTCCCAGCTGTAATAAACCCCATGCTTTTCTAAATATTCTACTTCGGCCTCACGAGACAGTTTTAAATCTCTAATCGGGGTAATAATCTGTATCTCTGGAGCTAATGTCTGAAAAATCACATCAAATCTTATTTGATCGTTTCCTGCTCCTGTACTACCATGCGCGATATACTTTGCTCCTACTTTTTTGGCATATTTAATCACCTCTATAGCCTGAAAAATTCGTTCTGCACTTACAGAAAGTGGATATGTATTATTTTTTAATACATTACCATAAATCAGATACTTAATTGCTTTATCATAAAACTCGTTTAGAATAGTTTTATTTACATGATATGAGCTTCCCAGCTCATGTGCTCTTTTTTCTGTCTCCTTTAGTTCTTTCTCAGAAAAACCACCTGTGTTTACCAAAATGGTATGTACATCCAGTTTTTTTTCATGAATAAGATATTTTACACAGTACGAGGTATCCAGTCCTCCGCTATATGCTAATACTACTTTTTCCATAACAACAATTGTTTATTGCTTGCAAGCATTGTTTGTTTAATATTTTTTAATCGTTTTAGTACTTTTTTATCGTACCACTTTTCTTTTTTCTTTACTTTTTTTAAAGGGTCGTATAGCATACCGGTACACAAGCACATTTTGTGTTCTTTAGAAGTTAAAATATTATAGTTGGTACACGTTTTACAACCTTCCCAAAACTTAGGATCATCTGTTAATTCTGAAAAAGTAACAGGTTTATACCCCAAATCAGAATTGATTTTCATTACAGCTAATCCTGTTGTGATACCAAATACTTTGGCCATTGGGTACTTGTTTAAAGAATAATTAAATGTAAATTCTTTGATTTTTTTTGCCAGGCCTTGATTTCTAAAATTGGGATGTACTATTAAACCAGAATGTGCTACATATTTTTCATGGCCCCAGATTTCGATATAACAAAACCCTGCAAATTGATTACCTGATATAGCAATGACTGCATTTCTGTTTTGCATCTTTGTTTGTATATATTCTGGAGTACGTTTAGCGATACCTGTTCCTCTTACTTTGGCAGAGTCGGATATTACTTCGCATATTTCCTTTGCATAGCGAAAATGATTTTCGTTAGCAATTATTATTTTTACTTTTTCCATAAACGAACCTCGCTTATTAAAGAAGCTTTTCTATTAAAATTAGTGTTGATTTTTCTGAATCCAGGTAGGTGTGCGAATCGTATCTCGTTATGTAACGTGATACGAATTGTTACTAAATATTTTAAATAGAATATGTATATAACTATTTAAAAATTTCAGTTGTTCTAAAATGGATTCGATGCCTCTAGGGGAAGTAGGACGCACCTACTTCAAAAGATTATTAGACCCCCAAGGGGCGAAGAAAGCAGCGTGTGGGAATAAGTGTATTATCAAAATTGTTCAAATATTGAACTTTACTCTCTGTAGATATGTAATTTGCCGTTTTCATAATAGTAACTCTAAATCGTCGGCCGTAGCCCCTTTCGTTAACTAGATGCTACAATATTACATAAAATATTGATACGGAAAACAAATAAGTAGTGAAACCGATTAACTTTTATCATTTTTATAAAATTCTAAAGTTTTAACTGTTAAATTGATATTTATAATATAGAATATCTAACAAAAAAGACGATCTTTTCAGATCGCCTTTTTTAATTTTTTATTTCGAGTTGTTTTTATTTTCCTCCAAATGTAAATAGCAAACCTGCATTTATGGTAAAGTTACCTATAGAATCTTCTGCATTTCCTTCTCCTACTTTTCCGGCATTAATATATACTGCATTAACATTTAATATCCCATACTTAAAACCCAAAGATGGACGAATAGCCAAATTTGTTGTAGTATCAAACCCTTCTACTGTTCCAATACCTGATAAAGCGTAAGAAGTCTGACTAATAGATGTCACTCCCAAACCTAAACCAGCATACGGTCTAAAACCATCATTCTTAAAAAAATATCTTCCATTAACCAGAATAGACCCCATATAAACATTACCGATATCAAACCCATCATTATTTAAGTCTTTACCTATTAATAGGTCTCCTTGATAAATAAGAGAAACATCAATAGCATCATTAACTCCATATCCAACTTCAAGGTTTCCAGAGAATCCTCCATCCAAAAAATTAGAAGCATCCCCTGATGGAATAACATAACCTAAACCAAAACCGAATTTAACTTGGGCGTTCATCGTTGTTACTCCAAATAATATCACTACAGTAAAAAGTAAAAGTTTTTTCATAATAGATTTAGTTTTCATCGTTTAAGTGTATAAATATATCGATAAAGAGCTAAATATTATGTGTTTTTATCAAAAATAACGAAGAAAAACTATAACCTATTGACAACAAATCTGTTGAAGATTATAAAAAACTAGACAACTTAAGAATAAGTAATGCTAATTGGATCAAATCATATTAAAAACTGAAAAAGATCGGGTTTATCATTAAGGTAATCCCCAAAGAAATTAAGAGCCTTCATCCTGGAGACCAAAGGTTCTAGATCGTTCTTGTCTTTTAGCTCAATCCCAACCACTGCAGGGCCATTTTCTCTACTTGATTTTTTAGAATATTCGAAATGAGTAATATCATCATTTGGCCCCAGCACTTCCCCTACAAATTGTTTTAATGCACCTGCTCGTTGCGGAAAACGAACAATAAAATAGTGTTTTAGATCTGCATATAACAAGGCTCTTTCTTTAATCTCTGCAGTACGAGTAATATCATTATTACTACCACTGACAATACATACCACATTTTTACCTTTGATCTTATCTTTATAAAACTCCAGAGCAGCCAGGGTTAATGCTCCTGCAGGCTCTACGACAATAGCATCTCTATTATATAAATCTAAAATAGTCTGGCATACCAACCCTTCGGGAACCGTATACATATCAGAGAGGTATTCTTTACAAATATCAAAGTTAAGATCTCCTACTTTCTGAACTGCTGCACCGTCGATAAATTTATCAATATCAAAAATCTCTGTATTCTTATTATTTTGGATAGATGATAACATAGAAGGCGCTCCTGCAGGTTCGACACCAATAATTTTTGTCTTTGGCGATAAAGCCTTCATTGCTCCACATAATCCCGAGGCCAGACCGCCACCACCAATGGCTACAAAAATATAATCGATTGGCACATCGGTTTGTTTAAAAATCTCTAATCCGATTGTTCCCTGTCCTTCTATAGTTTTTGGATCCTCAAAGGGATGCACAAAGGTTTTTCCTTCAGAAGTACAGGTCTGCATTGCTGCTTTATACGAATCATCAAATGTATCGCCTTCGAGAACAATTTTTACATGATCTCCACCAAACATCTGCGTTTGCGCTACCTTTTGTTTTGGGGTTACCGAAGGCATATATACCGTACCTTCTATTCCCAAATGATGGCAGGCAAATGCAACTCCCTGTGCATGATTACCAGCACTGGCACAAACAACCCCCTTTTCTAATTCTGCTTTGGTAAGCGAACTTATTTTATTAAAAGCACCTCTTATCTTATAGGAGCGAACACGCTGAAGATCTTCTCGTTTCAACAAAATATTAGCGTCATATCTTCGAGAATACCGAATGCTATTCATAAGAGGAGTAACCATAGCTACTTCTTTTATTGTCGAAGCTGCTTTCTGGATATCATCTAATTCGGGGAAATAGGTTGTGGTGGTTATCATACTCATAATTTAAATTTACGCTGGTCTTTTATTACTATTCTGCCGGCTCAGACCCATCAAAGGTTACACAATACACATCTCAAAACTCTAACAGATCTGGCCTAACAAAATTAAATGTATTATACTATAGGTTTCATTGCTGTCATCGATGCTCTTAATCGAGAACCCACAACTTCTATAGGATGATTTCTTATCATTGCATTTACTTCTATCAGTCTGGCATTATCTACTCCATTATCTTTTCCTTCATCGTATGCTTTTCCGATAACATCGGTATCTATTTTTTTCATAAAATCTGCTAATAAAGGTTTACAAGCATGATCAAATAAATAACAACCGTATTCTGCGGTATCAGAAATCACACGGTTCATTTCAAACAATTTCTTACGGGCAATCGTATTGGCAATAAGTGGAGTTTCGTGTAGCGATTCGTAATATGCAGATTCTTCAATGATTCCAGAATCAGTCATGGCTTCAAAAGCCAGTTCGACCCCTGCTCTTACCATAGCTACCATTAATACGCCATTATCATAGAATTCCTGTTCAGAAATTTCAATATCTCCTGCGGGAGTTTTCTCGAATGCAGTTTCTCCTGTTGCGGCTCTCCAGGATAATAAGTTCTTATCATCATTAGCCCAATCTTCCATCATGGTTTTAGAAAAATGTCCTTGCATGATATCATCCATATGCTTTCGAAACAATGGGCGCATGATATCTTTTAATTCTTCAGACAGTTCGAATGCTTTAATCTTTGACACGTTTGATAACCGATCCATCATATTTGTGATTCCTCCATATTTCATCCCTTCGGTAATAGTTTCCCAACCGTATTGAATTAATTTAGAAGCGTATCCAGCGTCGATTCCTTTTTCTATCATTTTATCAAAACATAAAATAGATCCGGTTTGCAATAATCCACAAAGGATAGTTTGCTCTCCCATAAGATCTGATTTTACTTCGGCTACAAAAGAAGATTCTAATACTCCTGCTCTATGCCCCCCTGTTCCTGCTGCATACGCTTTTGCCTGGTCCAAACCATGTCCCTGAGGGTCATTCTCTGGGTGTACTGCTATTAATGTAGGTACTCCAAACCCTCTTTTATATTCTTCTCTCACTTCTGATCCCGGACATTTTGGTGCTACCATAATCACCGTAAGATCATCTCTTACTTTCATACCTTCTTCTACAATATTAAATCCGTGTGAATATGATAAAGTTGCTCCTTTTTTCATTAGTGGCATTACTGTATTTACCACTTGGGTATGCTGCTTATCGGGGGTCAAATTAATAACCACATCAGCATTAGGGATTAATTCTTTATAAGTCCCCACATTAAATCCGTTATCAGATGCATTTTTGAAAGATTGTCTTTTTTCTTTGATCGCTGCTTCACGAAGCGCATACGAAATATCTAAACCAGAGTCTCTCATGTTTAACCCCTGGTTAAGTCCCTGGGCCCCACACCCTACAATAACTATTTTTTTCCCTTTTAATGCTTCTACACCTGCCGAAAACTCTTCAGCATCCATAAATCTGCATTTTCCTAGTTGTGTTAGTTGATCTCTTAATGATAGCGTATTAAAGTAATTTGCCATTTCTTTCTTAATTTGTTGTGATTTCCGTTAGGAAATTTGATTTAATTTTGATTTTTAGTTGTTTTATTTTTTATGGTGTATCCCTGAGTCAAATTCAGGGTCGGGCTATTCGTTATATCTTTTATCTTCTGGATTCCTTCGAGAACCTCAGGGTCCAGAAGATAAAAGGATGTCACTACTATCCCTTACACAGCTTCCATTCCAAAATTTTCTAATATTTTAGAAATGTGCATCTTTTCTTTGGTTATTGCAATTCTTCCAGAGCGTACAAATTGCATTAAACCATAAGGTTCTAATTGATCATACAACGTTTCTACATCCCTACGTCGTCCTGTTTTTTCTAATACAAAAAACTCTGGAGTTACCGTAACGATATTAGCATTACTATCCTTTATTACATTCTGGATTTTACGTTCCTCGAATAACAGTTTTGAAGCAATCTTAAACAAAGCGGTTTCCTGATAAATCGTCTCATCGTCTTTATGATAAAAAGCTTTAATCACTTCTATTTGTTTTTCAATCTGTCCGATAATCTTTTTTACCTGTTCTTCGGTTACGCTTACCACTATGGTAAAACGAAATACATCTTTAATCTCTGATACCGAAGCAGTAAAGCTCTCAAGATTGATATGACGTCTTAAAAATATTGCCGAAATCCTGTTCAACAATCCTATGTTATTTTCGGTATACACCGATATGGTATAATTTTCTTTTTTCATTGTTAGTATATTGTATGATTGTATACATCCTGATTCTTCTGTACTGATCCAGACAAGCCAGAATAACAATCGTATTATTCTAATCTTACATCTGAAACTGATGCTCCTGTAGGAATCATCGGAAATACGTTATTTTCTTTCTCTACACATACCTCTAAAAAGTAAGGTTCTTTACTTGCTATCATCTCTGCAATGGCACCCTGCAAATTTTCTCTTTTGGTAACCCTTGTAGATTTGATATGATATCCTTCTGCTATTTTTATAAAATCTGGATTTACCATTTCTGTAGATGCATACCGCTTATCAAAAAACAATTGTTGCCACTGACGTACCATTCCCAGGAAATCATTATTTAACACTACAATCTTTACCGGTACTTTGGTCTGGAAAATCGTACCCAATTCCTGTATGGTCATTTGGTATCCACCATCTCCTATAATCGCTACAACTTCTCTCTCTGGAGCTCCCATTTTTGCTCCAATTGCTGCCGGTAGTGCAAATCCCATTGTCCCCAAACCACCAGAAGTAATATTACTCTTAGACTTATTAAACTCTGCATATCGGCAAGCAATCATTTGATGTTGCCCCACATCAGAAACAATAACGGCATCGCCTCCGGTTTCTTTGTTAATTCCTCTAAGTACTTCGCCCATAGAAAGTCCTTCCTGGCTTGGGAATAATTCTTCCTTAATTACCTTATCATATTCTATGGCATCGTGATCTCTAAACTCCTGTAACCACGAATCATGAGAATTGGACTGCACCATAGGAAGTATCTGTGACAAGGTATGTTTAACATCACCCATTACTGCGACATCTACTTTTACATTTTTATTTATTTCTGCCGGATCGATCTCAAAATGTACAATTTTGGCCTGCTTGGCATAGGTTTCTAAATTACCGGTAACTCTATCATCAAAGCGCATTCCGATTGCTAATAATACATCGCATTCGTTCGTTAGCTTATTGGGTCCGTAATTACCATGCATACCTACCATTCCTACATTTAGCGGGTGAGATGTTGGCAATGCAGAAAGCCCCAAAATAGTCCAGGCAGATGGTACTCCTGATTTCTCTATAAAGTTTTTTAACTCTTCTTCTGCTTCCCCCAGGATGACTCCCTGACCAAAAACAATCATCGGTTTTTTTGCACTATTAATAAGCTTAGCAGCTTGTTCCAAGCTTCTGGGATCTGTTTTGGGTACTGGTTCATAACTACGTACTCCTTTACATTTCTCATATGTAAAATCCAGCTCACCAAATTGCGCATCTTTAGTTATATCAATGAGTACAGGGCCTGGCCGACCAGAACGGGCAATATAAAAAGCTTTTGCCAGTACCTCAGGAATATCTTCGGCTTTGGTTACCTGATGGTTCCATTTGGTAATGGGTGTAGAGATCCCTATAATATCTGTCTCCTGAAACGCATCTGATCCCAGCAAGTTCGATCCTACCTGGCCTGTAATACATACCATAGGTGTAGAATCTATTTGCGCATCCGCAATTCCTGTTACAAAATTAGTAGCGCCGGGGCCAGAAGTTGCAATGGCAACCCCAACTTTACCGCTGGTTCTTGCATATCCCTGTGCTGCATGGGTTGCCCCTTGTTCATGCCTGGTCAATACATGATGTAACTGATCCCTGTATTTGTATAACTCATCATAGACCGGCATTATGGCCCCACCGGGATATCCATAAATTAAATCTACTCCTTCTGCCAACAGGCATCGAATTACTGCCTCTGCACCTGTCATACGCTCTGTTGATATTTTGGTTTCTTTTTTTAACGTTTGCGTTTGTGTTTCCATACACTCTTGTTTTAGAGGCTAGACTTTTAGAAACTAGAGTCTAGACTTTTTTTAGATTCTGATCTTCACCAGAATGATAATTTTATCGTTTAACCAGTATCAAATGCTGTACTTTTTTAGATTTTAGCCTTTACCTGACACTTCATTTAAAACCAATGTTTGCATTGAAATACTTTTAGAATTCATCGGTTACGCATCCTTGTGATGCAGACGAAACTGTATGTGCATATTTGTACAATACTCCTTTATCGAACTTTAATGCCGGTTGAACCCATGAAGCTTTTCTTTTTTCGATTTCAGCCTCGCTAATATCTACAGTAATCGAATTGCTCTCTGCATCAATAGTAATGATATCTCCGTCTTGTACCAAAGCAATCAAACCTCCTTCTTGTGCTTCTGGTGTGATATGGCCAACAACAAATCCATGTGTTCCTCCAGAAAACCTTCCATCGGTAATTAGGGCTACATCTTTACCTAAACCAGCTCCCATAATAGCGGCAGTAGGTTTTAACATTTCTGGCATTCCCGGCCCTCCTTTTGGGCCTTCGTATCGTATCACAACCACATCGCCTTTTTCTACTTTTCCGTCTCTAATGCCATCATTAGCATCATATTCTCCATCAAAAACTTTGGCTTTTCCTTGAAAACGCAATCCTTCTTTACCTGTAATTTTTGCTACACATCCATCTTTAGACAGGTTACCAAACATGATTCTTAGGTGCCCCGTTGGTTTAATCGGATTTTCTATTGGCTTAATAACGTCCTGTCCTTCTGTTAGATCAGGAACATCCAATAGATTTTCTGCAATTGTTTTTCCGGTAACGGTTAAACAATCTCCGTGTAGTAATCCTTTCTTTAAAAGGTATTTTAGTACCGCAGGAATCCCTCCGACTTCATGCACATCTTCCATAAGGTATTTACCGCTTGGTTTAAGATCTGCCAAAAATGGTGTTTCATCACTAATTTTCTGAAAATCTGCTAATGTAAACTCTACGTCGGCAGCTCTGGCAATTGCCAAAAAGTGTAATACCGCATTCGTAGAACCACCAAGTACGGTAACCAAACGTATTGCATTTTCTAGTGATTTTCTGGTTACTATATCTTTAGGTTTGATATCCTTTTCTAAGAGCGTTCGCATAGCACGACCTGCCTGGATACTTTCTTCTTCTTTATGTGTACTTATCGCCGGATTTGAAGAGTTATAAGGTAAAGACATCCCCAAAGCTTCGATTGCAGAGGCCATCGTATTGGCGGTATACATCCCGCCACAAGCTCCTGCTCCCGGGCATGCTTTTTCTATAACATTTTTATATTCTGATTGGGATATGGTGCCCGCTACTTTTTCTCCCCAGGCTTCAAAAGCAGAAACTACATCTAATTTTTTGCCTTCATGACATCCAGATGCTATGGTTCCTCCGTAGACTAAAACTGAAGGGCGATTTAATCGAAGCATTGCCATTAATGCTCCTGGCATATTTTTATCACAACCAACCACAGTTACCATTCCATCATAAGACATGGCCTGTACCACAGTCTCCATAGAATCTGCAATCACATCCCGAGATGGTAATGAAAAACGCATTCCTGGTGTTCCCATAGAAATCCCATCACTCACTCCGATAGTATTAAATATGAGACCGACGACATCCTCTTCTATTGTTCCTTGTTTTACCAGCTTAGCAAGATCATTAAGGTGCATGTTACATGGATTCCCTTCATAACCTGTACTGGCGATCCCGACTAAGGGTTTATTAAAATCCTCATCGGTTAAACCAATTGCGTGAAGCATTGCCTGGGCGGCAGGCTGCGTGTCATCTTGAGTGACTTGTTTACTATACTTATTGATGCTCATTTCTTTTTTGAATATCAGTTTTTACGAATTATTTAAAGTTTTAACTTTTACCCTATGATGTATGTATTAGATTGAATAAACCACAGTATAAAATTATTTTGTTACGGCTAAACACATGTACATTATTCAATATCCTTACAATATCCAATAGTCTTTTTACACATGTTAATATTTGATTTACAATATTTTACGTTTTTATAATTTACAATCACTATTTCATCATTTTATTGAAATATTCATTGTATGAACTCATTTATATTTTTTCGATTTGCCAAAAAATTGTTGTTTTCACTTAAACCCAAAAAGTTTAGATGAGTTTAATATCAAAAAAAAACTCCCTTCATTTCTGAAGGGAGTTTGTATTTATATATATACAATAATGTCCCTTCATCATGGCGAAATAATCACAATAATGACAATGACATTACTAATTATGTTGCTAAATATTTTCATTTATACGGTTCAGATTTTATTTTAGATTCTAATCTCAAATTTTTTATACAAAAAAATCCCTTTACTCGAGTAAAGGGATTTTTAATATCATATATATAGTATCAATACATCCCTTATCGAGGTGAAATAATCACCTCAATGATAATGACTGTATTGATATTTATGCTTCTTGTATTCATTTATGTGTCCAAATATAGGAAAATATTTTTTTGAAATGTTACAAATTATCAAAAAAAGAAAAACACTGCTTTTAGTTCTCATTTAAAACTACAGCTTTCACTTCGGTTGCGCTCAGTGATCACTATATCGTTTTTGATTGAAATATTCATTCCCGGAGGGCTGAGCCCTTCGACTAGGCTCGGGAAACACGGAGTCGAAGCCCTGGGTTATGAAACTGCATAATATTCTTACACAACAAGGTATTTTAACTTTCGAGAACCTTGGAATACGAGATTCTTGTTCTATTTATTCTATTTTGAAAAGTTTATTTTTCATACAATAGATCACAAGGCCCACCCTGGTTTTTACTTCTAACTTCTTAAAAACCGTTTCTCTATAATTCTCTATGGTCTTGGGGCTTAACCCCATTTCTGCTGCGATACTCCTATACGTAAGTTCTGAACATGCGTATTTTAAAAACACTCGCTCTTTATCGGTTAATTTCTCCTGTAGGTTTTTACTACCTCCGGCTTCTTCAGAATTACGTAATGCGGTTTCTATTTTACCCGAATAATAAAACCCTTGTTCTATTACCATCTTCATGGCAAATTCAAAATTTTCGGGATGTATATCTTTTAGCAAGTATCCTTTGGCTCCCGCCCTAAGCATCCTAATAATGGTTTCTTCGTCATCCTCCATCGTTAGTGCCAGCACTTTTTGATCTGGTCGATTTTCTTTAAGCCATTGCATCGTTTGCACACCATCCATCACAGGCATTTTTACATCCAAAAGAATAAGATCTGGTGTCTTTCTTTTATGTAAATAATATTGTGTAAGCTCTTTTCCGTTTTTTAGAATCGCCAACACCTCATATTCCTCAAGTTTAGATATTAAACTTTCTAGTGATTGTGCAAATAAAAGATGATCATCGACAATAACTATAGTCTTCTTCTTCATCTGTTTTTTTTATTGAAGCAATTTAAACTTTTATGTATGGTTGCTTTTATACTAAAAAGTTAATTTTTTAATAATAAAAACTTTTATTTGTTTTTTAGACCTTCAAGGTTTTTAAAACCTTGAAGGTCTAAATACTCTTTTTCAAATATTTAAATTTTTCAAGTATCTACATTGAAGCATTGCTTCTTATTTGGTACAAATGTATTAAATCAATCGTTAAGTTGTATAGGATATGACAAGGTAAGTAGAACTCCTTTTCCTGGTGAAGAGGTATAGTCGAGTTTTGCATTTACCAGAGAGGCACGGCTTTTCATATTAAGCAAACCAGAATTTGCTTGAACTGATTTAGGATCAAACCCTACACCATCATCCTGTACTCTAATATTAAGGGTTTCTGGAGTATACTCCAACTCTACTTCGAGGTTTGAGGCCTCTGCATGTTTTATGGTATTAGAGAAAAATTCCTGAATGATACGATATAGGATAATCTCATCTTTAGGGTTTATATATACTTCTTCTCCTTTTACAGTAAGCGAAGGCGTTAAAAAATTAAGTTTCTCAAAACGTTTGAGCTCTACAGTAATAGATTTTTCTAACCCTACATTTTGAATCACTTCGTGGTTTAAGGTTTTAGATAAGGTACGTATCTCTTGCAGGCTGTCTCCTACTAATTTTCTTACATCTTGTAGTGATTCTGAAGCTGTCTCATCTATGGTAGCGCCCATAATATTAATCTGCATCACTGCCGTAGATAGCAATTGCCCGATATTATCATGAAGCTCCCAGCTTACATTTTTAAGTGCCTGCTCCTGTATCTCTATACGGGATTTAAAAATCTCATCCTCAAAACGTTGTTCTGCTCTTAGTTTATCCAGCAGTAATTTGTTTTTTCGGCGCTGAAAAGCCACAAAGAATACAATACCAAATACTACAAAAAATAGAATAATAATGGTAAAATAAATGATTAATAAGATTTGTTCTTTCGCGAGCATACAATAAAACCAATGGTATAGCAAGTATACAGAAAAATATTAGCACTGTAAAGTATTATTCTTCGCACTTTAACAAACTCTGGATTTTCACCTAAATAATATTCACTATAAATAAAGAGAGGTGTTACAATTAAATGAAAAAGCATAGCTCCAATCGCAACGTAAAAAGTAAGATTTGTATGAAAAGACAAAATTGTATCACTCTGTATAACTTCATAAAAGTATAATAAAATACATAAAAAAATAAGTATTGAACCTACTATATATGTAAATGTCGACAAAGATTTAAAATATCCCCCTATAGTTATTAAATAAGATATTGTTAGCACAAAATAAACAACCGATAAAACATCTAATATTGTCCTGATTTTTTTAGATCCCAAATTTAATTTAAAATATGTAATATAAAACAAAAAGCTAATTATATGATACGCATTATACAACCAATGATTTTTTTCCAAAAAAGTATCTTTCAAAAAAGAAAAACCCTCTAAGTGATTAATTGCTCTAGGCAACATTCCTATAATTTCAACAAAAAATGTTAACCACAAAAAATACACAAAACACCTAGTTGGAAGGTTTTTCTTTTCTTTTTTCAGATAAAAAGTCCCGGTAATAGCCGCGACAAACTCTAAAAGCTTAATAACTATAAACATTTTTTAAATTCAATACACTGGAGGCGGTTCTCCACTTTCCGAACTATTAAAAGGAGCTATACCATAGTTATTTGGTGCACCACTTCCTCCTTTACCCATCTCACCTGCAGGAGCCCCGGTTGGTGCTAAAAAGATAGTAGCATAACCTCTATCCATTTTACATTTCCCTTTAGGATAAGCTCCTAAATACACTCTAATACCTGGATTATCAATCCCTTGCTTTTTGGATTCCTTTTTTACGTATTTAAGATATTCCTGTAATTCTTCAACACTCCAATGAAATTCCCTGGTATCCTCAAACCCTAAACACTTATCTATTTCTGGTGTTCTTGTATTACACCACACCTTTTCTAGCTCTCTTGCCTCCTCTACTGTGATACATTTTTTAGGCTTTCCACCTTTTTTCCCTTTTTTTGGTAGTTCTTTTCCCATAACGTTATATAATTTTAGATTAAATTAACCTGTTATACATTTTAAAACTAATACTATAAAAAAAGCGTCAATTCGAGTGGTTTTTCTTCGTGACCTCTCGACTTTAGCCTGCCCTGAGTTAAATCGAAGGGCTCGAGATGACACGAAGAAAAATTGTATCGAGAATAGCTTTTTTTAATTCCAAATCCTATTCTCGATACACTTCTTCCTATGGTCGAAGCACTCGAATTGACGAATTTGGAATTCAAAAATATCAAAATGCACAGCGAGTTAAATTTAGATTAGATTATTGCTAATATATCTAAAAAACATACAGCAAAGCAAATACACCCTACCTTAAAATCAAAAACCACACAGCACCCAAACAGTATCAAACTCCTGTTTTTCAATACCCTAAAGCACTTAAAAAAAATCTAAAAAATATTACAAGGGGCATTTACCCCTGCTGCCAAAAGGGTGTTTTCCCCCTATTCACCTCGATTAATCTGAAATGCGTCAGTTTGATTATGTCATAGAAATCGAATCGACGGTTTTTATACCCCTTGAAATATTAATCAAACTCAAGTTATTACTATTACTAGCCCGTGCATAAGGATGAGCCTTCCCCGCAGTGGTGGAGCCTTATCTTGTTGCAGAGAAAGATATCCTCATGCCGATGGTCGATAAAAAGAGTGCGGGGAAAGATATTCTTATGCTGATGGTCGACAAAAAGAGTGCGAGGAAAGATATTCTTATACCGATGATCGATAAAAAGAGTGTCAGGAAAGATATTCTTATGCCGATGGTCGACAAAAAAGAGTGTGAGGAAGTCTTTTCTTTCTGCAAAGGAAGGTATTCATATACTATACCTTATAAAAGATAGACTTTTACATGAAATATTCCTTCAACAGATAATCGTGAAGTTATGAATCCCAGCCGAAGTCTATGCTGAACGTAGATGAAGTACCGGAATGACAAGCTCTTCGACTCAGACTGACACTATAAAACCAAACAACATTACGAGTTAAGATGGTAGACGTTTTACTACTGTCTCGTATTTTTCCTTTTTCTTTGATACCAGAGTACACCTACACAGAACACCATCAATACTCCAAGCCCTATAACCCAATACAAGATCGTATACTCTTTAAAAGGAATTGGAGACGAGTCTCCAACCAAATAAAACCCACCCCAATAAAAGGGATCTGTTCGGTTGATATGTGCCGTATTGAGATATTGTATCTTAGCTTGTTGCAATGCTTTGGCTTTATGCATTCCTGCTTTAAGATTAGTGTAAAAATATTTCATCAATTCGGGAGTGGTTTGATCCGATATTTCCCAACTACTCAATAATAAACTTTTGGTTCCTGCATACTGAAATGCATTACCCAGGCTCATAATCCCTTCTCCCTTGACTATTTTTCCTGATCCGGTATTGCAGGCACTAAGCACAGTGAGCTCTGCAGGGATATCCATCGCAAACAACTCATGGCTATACAGATAGCTATCTTCTATACTATCATTACCTTTGGTAAACAGGAGTTTAGAATTTTCGGGATGTTCGTTATCTACATCACCATGCAATGCCAAATGCAGGATATTATATTGACCGGCATTTTTCTTAAAATTAGCTTCTATCGCTTGTGACCCGAAATAATATTGCCCATCGATAATATCTGAGATCGCCTTGATCTCTTTACGAGTTCCCGGTAAATCATAATTAGTAGCTCTTAGTGCAGCCAGGCTCATTGTATTTGTATCTATAATCTCACCATCAGAAAAAGAAAATGCAAGGCATTCTTGTCGTTTTTTGGATTGCAAATCACTTTTAACAGGAGCAAACAGCAAATTCGCAGAACTGGCATAGCTTATCGCATATTCTCTAAGGAGGTATGATAGCGCTTTAGGATCATATGATAGATCATTTTGAGTGAGCAACACATCAAAATTAAGATGCCATAACGAACCATCGGGAATAATAATAAGTTGATCTCCTTTTATTTGATCTTTTACAGGAACTATCAATTGGTCGTACAATGCATGAGAAATCGTTTTAAATGACATTGTATTTTTAGCAACAATAGCAGCTCTTAGTGCTTCAATATCCTTGTTGAGTTCTGGGGTGTGTAGCGTTGTTATTTTTATTTCTTTTTTAGAAATCGTAAATACATAGGTACTACTATCTGACACAAAAAACTCTAATAATGTAGTATTCTTAGTTAATTTTTCCTGGATATCGGTAACAGATACAATCTTGTTTTGATGTTTTAACTGGTAATATTTAGGATAGTTTTTTTCTATAACCCGGGTAAGAGAATCTTGTTTTCTATCAAGATCAAATAGCTTATTTTCATAGGCTGTAATTGTAGCAGTATCCACAATCTGTTTGGATCGTTCTTGTATCCTCTCTGAAATATAGAACGAGCGCTCTGATTTTAGATGTTGCTCCAGATCGAGGACTGTTTTTGGTAAACCTGCAAAGCTCTTTGCATTAGACTCTACTAATAACTCTTTTAAGGTATTCGCCTTACTTCTTTCGGCATAATTAAAAGCCTGGTGTAACGACTCTTGTTTTTGATCAATTTGATGATATAACAATTGTGTTTCTATAGCCCCTGTATATATTTTTTGAGTTTGTTTGGCAAAAGCAATTTTATCCTGATAGGTATGCAACGATTCTCGTATACCTTGCATTAAATTATCAGCTTTTTGATAGATAACTATACTTTCTTTAAGGTCACTTGGATTATTATTAACACTAAATCGCTCTTGCAATACCCTGGCTTTACCATAAAAAGTAGTTAACAAGACATTTAAATCCATATAATCTCCTGGATTCAAACTATCCCTATCACTGCTTTTTACATCAGGGTTGGTGTTGGCCACAATCGCTTTTTCATAATATTCTATCGCCTTTTTATAGTGTTTGGTTTGATGATATAGCGCTGCGATCTGGTTATACGATTTTGCAGTTCTGGGATGATGATTACCATCAGTACGGAGCCTAATCACTATACTTTTTTGTAGATATTCCAGGGCTTTTTCATACTCTTTTTGCTCTGTATAGAGGTTTGCAATTGTATTATACATATCACAGATATAATAATGGCTTTCTCCAAACAGTCGTTTTTGAATTTCTAACGCTTTTTGATAATATTGTAATGCTGTTGCATACTCTTGCTTAAACATGTAAATATCACCCATATCATGATATGAAGCTGAAGTATCAGAATGATATTCTCCTTGTATCTTAATTCTTATTTTTAATGCTTTTTGGTAGTAAGATAACGCTAATTCATATTCTTCTTTTTCTTTATAAACATTGGCTATATTATTATACGTTCGCGCTACAGCACTATGATTTGGCCCAAGAGAATATATAAAGCAGTTATTTGTTTTTTTATAATATGATAATGCCTTATCATATTCACCTTTGAATTTAAGTACTATACCATTAAAACTATAACAAACACCCAGATATGAATGTTTTTTAGGGTATACTTTAACCCTTATGGCTAACGCCTTTTGAGCATAAACAAGTGATCGATCATATTGCCCCTTTTTAAAATAGGCATAACTAACATCAATATATGAATCAGAAACCCTCGCATGTTCCTTTCCTAACTTTTTGATTCGAACAGCTAATGCTTTTTTAAAATATGATAAAGCTTTATCATGCTTTCCTCTATACCTATACAAAACCCCTATACTTGTGTAACAAAGTGCAGCATTAGGATGATCTTCTCCAAAAGCATCAATCATGATTGCTAGTGCTTTTTCTTGATTCTTCAATGCCTTATCAAACTTATCTACACGAGTAAATATATTCCCAATATGATTATAACAAAAAGCTACCTCAGGGCTATTCTCCCCAAAAACAAGAGTTCTTATTGCTAAAGCACTTTGGTAGTTCTCTAATGCTAAATTATATTTCCCCAGATGATAGTACGTCGTTCCTATATCTATATAACTATCGGCTATTTTTTGGTGTTTGTTACCAAAAGTGTTTATTCTAATTGTTAAGGCTTTTTTGTACTGCTCCATTGCCTGCTCATACTGTGCCAGTACATGATGAACAGTTCCTATATTATGATAACAATCGGCCACACGATGATCTTTATCCCCAAAAGCATCCCTCTGAATTGCCAAAGCCTTTTGATAATACTCCATTGCCTCTTCGTATTGATCTTGTTCCTTAAGAATATGTCCGATATCATTATACGAATATGCTACCTGTGGATGGTGGTCACCAAAAATTTTTAATCGTATAGCCAATGCTTTTTTAGCATATACCATCGCCTGATCAAAATTATAATTGGCCTTATGAGCTTTTGAAATCTTACCACTACAATCGGCTACTTTTTGTTGAGTGTTTGATTGCTTATATATTGTTAATGCTTTCTCAAAATATACCAATGCACTATCTTGTTTTCTATCGGCCAACCACTCTTCTCCTTTCGAGTAGTACCGAGCAGCATTGATGGTATCTTGTGTAGATTGTGCATGAATTGAACTACAAAAGATTAAACCGAGAATCAGGAATACATTTTTGATAGGAAATAGGGATTTAAAAAAACGCATAAAAATACTCATGTTCAAGTAATTACAAAACAGAATTAGATATAACAAAATTCACATCGGCTAAAGTGATTTTCGATAGACTCAACAAAGCAATCAAAAAACCTAATTTCGATACAATTTTTCTCCGTTTTACTACGAAAAACCACTCAATTTGACGGTTTTTTGAAATTAAACTCTTATATCAAATTCAGATTGCAAAGATCGTAAAAATGTTGTTTATGATAAACATCTGTCTTAATATTAAATCAACGAGTGTTAATACTTGTTCTTTGGTAGCTAATAGTTAATGGTTATTTGTCATCCAAGTCCTTCGGCTTAGCTAGGATAAACTAAAAGATATTCGGGCAGTCACATTGAGCCCTTCGATAAACTCAGGACAGGCTTTGTCGAAATGCAATAGGACTTATTACCGCAATTGGATCTCGATACATTTTTTCTCCATTACATTTCGAAAAAACACTCGATCAGACAATATCTTATTAATTAAGCTTACATCAAATACCTATGTTAAATGAAAAATTATCGGGAGCTTCATACTGACTTTATTTTGTATTACCTCAAAACTCAATTAGTCTAAAACTACACTTTTCTTTCATTCGTTTTTGTGCGATGTAGTTTATCGCGGTTTCGGTGAGTTGTAGAACTCTTGGGTAGCCTCCTGTGGTTTGGCAATCTCTCATCAATACAATTAAACTACCAGATGGGGTTAATTGTATTGTACCAGGTAAAACAGGTGATGTTATAATCGAAGGTAAGGTGTTAGGTATTTTTTCTTCTAACTGAATTGCCATTCGATTTATAGTATTAGAAATTGTAAAAACCGAGTCTAGCATTTTAGATTTTTGTGCATCATTTAGCATGTCAAATTCAGGACCTTTATACACTTCTAAGGCATCTGAGTTTTCTAAAAATAAAGGTGGGGAAATTGCAGAAAAATGATCGGTATAATTATTACTGCTTTGGTATGGTATTTTGTCATTTTTAGCTAATCGAAACCGAGGTGTAATTGACTTATAAAAAGATCTACTATGTAACACTTCTTCTGAAAGGAATCCATTCTTAATTCCTACATAACCATACACTCCTTTCCTACAAAAATTTATTTTAAGAATATCATTTTTTGAGACTTTAATCTCACGATACATTTCTATTTTTTTATCATTTAAAAATGCATCCGCTTCACCACCCGTTAATACAATAGTTGTAGTATCATGAAATTTTAAAACGGGAGGTTGAATGGTCCATTCGATACATGCAGAATTTTTAGGATTGCCCAATATTAAATTTGCAAATCCAAATGCCACATGATCCATTGCTCCACTTTTTGGAACTCCAAATTTTGAAAAACCAAAACGTCCTTCATCCTGAATAGTCGTAAAAAGCCCGGGTTTAATTATTTCGACATTCGCAATCATAAACACGCAGATTCGGGTGTATAATTCTTATTTTCAACTTTAGTTCTTATATCGTTATATTCATTTTCCTTAATCGATATAAACTGAATCTTATCCCCAGGCGAAACAAAGCAACTATTTTCTGTTTTCGGATTGAAAAAATCCAGAGGACACATACCTATCACATACCAACCCCCAGGACTATCTACAGGATATATTCCTGTCTGACTTCCGCCAATTGCCACAGCACCTTTTTTGACATGTAATGAAGGAGTGATTTTTCGAGCTCTATGCAATTGATCATCCAAACCACCCAAGTACAAAAACCCAGGTAAAAAACCAATACCATATACTGTATAGAGTGGAGCAGTATGTAATCGAATTATTTCTTCGACAGTAAGTGATTTATCTTTTGCAAATACTTCTAAATCCTGCGCAAGAGAAGCAGCATAACAAACAGGAATTCTCCACAGTTTATTTTCGGGTACAGTATCTTCAAAATCTTTAGAATATAGCGATTTTAGCTCAAAAACCTCACTATAGAAATCCTCTATAGTAGACACATAATAAATTAACAACGAGTTATATGATGAGATTACTTCAACAATTAGTTTACCATAAAAGGAAAGTATCGATTTTTTAAAGGAAAGCAGGTCATGAAGGATATTTTCGTCAATTTTTACGGGCCATTCTATTAAAATTGCTCTTTCTGAATATCTTTTGTATTGCAATTCATATCTCATAAGTTTCCTGTTATAGTAAATTTAAAATCGAAAACTCTTTATATAGATATTTCAAAATCTGAACAGATTTTGGGTTATCTCCATGCACACAAATCGTATCAAAAAAAATAGGAACTTCTACTCTATTTTTAGTTTTCACTTTTCCTTCAACAACCATTCTTTTTACATGATCAAAAACTTCTTTTGGATCTGTAAGTAAAGCTTCTTTTTCTTTTCTTGACACCAGTGTCAAATCATCATTATAATTTCTATCAGCAAAAGCTTCGTGTTTGACCTCAAAATTCCCTCTGGAAAGATACGATAATTTAGCATTTTTCAAAGTAATTATATATAAACGCTTATCGACATTTTTTACAGCTTCGATAATTGCTAAAGCTACCGATTCATTTTTTACTGCTTCATTATATAATGCTCCATGCGGTTTTACATGGTGTAGTTTTCCTCCTGCTTTTTCGGTTAAGGATTTTACCAATTGTATTTGTTCGGTTATGGTTTTTACCAAATCATCATATGGCATCTTTATCCTTGTTCTTCCAAAATTTTCACGATCGGGGTATGATGGATGTGCTCCAATTTTTACATCATACTTCATTGCCAATGCAATTGTTTCCCGGATTACTTCTACACTTCCTGCATGGCTTCCGCATGCAATGTTACACCAGGAAATGTATTGCATAATTTCGGCATCAAAACCGGCCTCTTCTCCAACATCTGCATTAAGAATAATTTTCTCCATATTCCTACATTTATTAGTAATAATTCCTACATACTTTCAATTACTTTCCAAATTCCTCTAAATCCTAAAAAACAAGTAATGATCAAAATGAAAAAACCAACCAGGTTTTGTTTCCATGAATTGGTATACTTTCCTAATATTTTTTGTTGGTTCATTACCCATAAAAGAAAGACTGCAATTACAGGTAAAAGGAGTCCATTTGCGATCTGTGCAAATCGAATAATTACTATTGATTTTATCCCTAATGAAGAAAACAAAACTCCCAAAAAAAGGATGAACATCCACACTGCTCTAAAGGATTTACTTTTGAGCCCTTTTTGCCATCCCAAACATCCTTTTACTACATAAGCTGCTGCAAGAGGTGCTGTGATGGCAGAAGTGATTCCGGCCGCAAATAACCCAACAGATAGTACATATTTTGCCATCGAACCAAAAACCGGTTCTAATCCTTTAGCCAGATCGGCTGCATTATTCACTTCTGCTTCTTGTATGGCTGCTCCTGCAATAATAATTGCCATTGACACAAACCCACCTAATACAATTGCCACTATAGTATCTTTTTTTGCTTCTGGCAGGTCTTCGGTAGATTTCCATTTTTCGCTAACAATAGAGGCATGTAAAAAGAGGTTATACGGCACTACTGTTGTTCCTATCAACCCTACAATAGTAAGTACATTATCACCAGAAAAGTTAGGAACAAACCCTTTAAAGATCATAGCAATATCTGGTTTGGTAACTATTGCCGTTACTATAAAAGCTACACTCATTAATAGAACCAGTACGATTAAACTTCGTTCTAAGACCTTATAGTTACCTATGTACAATAGTATAAAGGCAATCACACCGATTACGATACTTAGGTAGTTTTCTGATATCCCGAGTGAGGACTCTAAGATTGTAGACAGCCCAAGTACTCCCCCACTGATATTACCGGCTTCGTATGCCGCATTTCCTATAAAAATTGCTGACAAGATTAATGCAATAAGAGCTCCTCTTACAATTTTGTTATCAAACTGAGATTTTAGTACTTCGCTTAATCCCTTTTGGGTGACTACACCTAATCTTGCTGCCATTTCCTGTAAAACAACACAAGCTACAATAGATAACACCAATGCCCATAGTAATGAAAATCCAAACTGTACTCCTGCTAACGTACATACAGTTACGGTACCTGGACCAATAAAAGCTGCAGTCACCCATGTTCCCGGGCCTATATTAAAAAATTTCTTCATTTATTTTGTATTAATACCATTTACAATCTGAATTTACCGTAATAAAACACCCTTTTTTCCTTTCTATTTCATTATAAAATGAAATCGTAGCTTAGGCTATGCTTGAATTTTATCATTTATATAAAGAAAAAAATCATTATTTTATTTTACAATAAATTCAATTTATAACTGGTATAACATCTAATGTATAGATAGCAAATGATCCCAGCCAATGCCCTCCTTCATAACTATCTCCGACCAGATTTGGCAATGAATAGTTAACATGTGTATTGGCTACCGAAAAAAGATGTTCATATTCTTTATACTGTTTAGCAAGCCCATATAACACCCAGGCCCTGCTAAAATTAAGTCCATCTAAATGAACTAATTTGCCATCGGTACGATCGGACACTTCTCCTACATTGATCGTAAAATTTTTGACTTTAAGTTGAGGCATAAAATCAGTGATCCAGCGATCAAATTCTTCTTTGTTTAGCACTCTTCGCATCACGTCAATTTCTTCAAAACAAGGGGATAGAAAATCATAACCGCTGGGCTCCCAACCTATGGGACAACCCTGATCATTGGCATAGAACTCCCTTGCCCTGGTTTCTATACTGTCTTTTAGCTTTTGGTCCCCCAGGGTATTTGCATAATCCCAGGCAAACGATAATCCAAATGCGGTATTGGTATGTTCCCCTACTCTAATCGGATACTTAAGTTTTGGAAGGAAATCGATATACCGCTGTACAATAAGTGTGGTTAGTGGCTGAAGGTTTTCTTCTAATTCTCTTGCCAAAGGATCATCCCAGGTATGTAGCTCTTCGGCCAGTTTAAGCAACCAGGCCCAACCGTAGGTCCTCTCGTATGATTTGTTATGCTTTCCTTCAAAATACCTGACTTCTTCTTTAATATTTTTCTTAGACATATTTTGAAGCAATTTGGTTTTTGCTTCTTCCTTTTTTTCCAGATCAGGAAATGTTTTTAATAACTTCACTAGTGACCAATGCCCATGGACTGAAGAATGCCAGTCAAAACAACCATAAAAGGTAGGGTGCAACGTATGAGGTTCTCCGATATTTTCTTTTCCTCCTAACGTTTGTCCCAGTTTATTAGGGTACTCTGTTTGCAAGCAAGCTAATGGCAGCTCTACCAATGTATTGGCCTGTTGCATTGTGAGTTGTAAGGGAGTTTCTATTGGATTTTCTTGTAGTGGTCGTTCTTCGGTTTTTACATCTTGGGATGGTTGTTTTGGTGTATCATTGTTTGTATTACATCCTAAAACAACAAGTAATGAAATCAGAAAAAGTATTCGGTACATAATCAATATTAATAAGTTTAAAATATCTACTTTCTTAAAAATATTAATTTCCAGAATCATGCGTATGTGATTGTTGATAAGAACAGGAAATAGTTTATAAATTCTTTACATCACTCAATGAAGTGATTTGAGATAAATAAAAACCTGAGTTTCATCTGTTTTTTTTGTTGTTTTTTTTAATATCAGATGAAATTCGCCATTGATCATATTGGTACGTACCAACTTCATTGTTATGGCTTATTTTATATTACTTTCTATAATTACCCTAACCATCCATCGCGATCCAGGCTTCTATACTGTATTGCTTCAGAAATATGATCTCCCAAGATTGATTCAGATTTTTCGAGGTCTGCAATAGTTCGGGATACTTTTAGAATACGATCGTATGCTCTGGCAGAAAGGTTTAATCGTTCCATTGCAGTTTTTAGTAATGCTTTAGAGGCACTATCCAAAACACAATATGTTCTGATTTGCTGAACTCCCATCTGTGCATTGTAATGAATATTTTGTAGCTCTACAAATCTTTGGGTTTGTATATTTCGCGCTTCAATTACTCGTTTTCTTATTTCAACACTAGATTCTCCTCGTCTTTCTTCACTAAGTTTATCAAAAGGTACCGGGGTTACTTCTATATGAATATCTATTCTATCTAATAACGGACCCGAAATTTTACTAAGGTAGCGTTGCATTTCTGCAGGAGAAGAGGTTACAGGAGCATTCGGATCATTAAAATATCCTCCCGGACTAGGGTTCATACTTGCGACTAACATAAAACTTGAAGGATAGGTTACCGTAAATTTTGCTCTCGAAATGGTTACCTCTCTATCTTCAAGAGGCTGTCGCATTACTTCTAGTACCTCTCTTTTAAATTCGGGTAATTCATCTAAAAACAATACTCCGTTATGGGATAGTGAGATTTCTCCGGGTTGAGGGTAGCTTCCACCACCAACTAATGCTACATTAGATATGGTATGATGGGGGCTACGAAACGGCCGTTGCGCCATTAATCCTACATTATCTTTAATACGCCCTACGACACTATGTATCTTGGTTGTTTCTAAGGCTTCTTGTAATGACATAGGTGGTAAAATGCTAGGTAACCTTTTACTTAGCATCGTTTTACCACTTCCGGGCGGACCTACCAGTATAATATTATGTCCTCCTGCAGCAGCAATCTCCATACATCGTTTTATGCTTTCCTGCCCTTTTACATCTGCAAAATCGAACTCAGGGTTATCCAGTGCCATATAAAATTCTTCTCTGGTATCTACAATAGTTTGTTCGAGTTCTCCTTTTTCATCAAAATAGTCAATTACTTCTCTGATATTTTCTACTCCGTATACTTCTAGATGATCAACGATCGCAGCTTCTTTGGCATTTTGTTTCGGAAGTATAAATCCTTTAAACCCTTCTTCACGTGCTTTGATTGCTATAGGTAGTGCTCCTTTAATAGGTTGCAAACTCCCGTCCAAAGATAGTTCTCCCATAATCAGATATTCTGAAATTGCACTTCCCTTAATTTGTGAACTTGCTGCAAGAATTCCTAAAGCCAAGGTAAGATCATATGCAGATCCTTCTTTTCTTAAGTCTGCAGGAGCCATATTAATGGTTATTTTCTTTCCTGGTAATTTGTACCCATTGTTTTGCAAAGCAGCAGCTATACGGTAACTACTTTCTCGTATCGCATTGTCTGGTAACCCTACAAGGTGATACCCTATTCCTTTATCGATATTGACCTCTACTGTAATGGATGTTGCCTCAACTCCAAAAACAGCACTCCCAAAAACTTTTGTAAGCATATGTCATGTTTTACATACATGCAAACATACGTATGATGAGTTTTAAAAAATGAAACTGGGATTTTGTATTCACAATAATTTTACGGCCTATACACTTAGGTATTAGGAAGATGATAAGAATTGAAAAGTAGGGCCCTCGCCTTACAAAGATATATTACGTATGATATAATATCCCAAGCTTATGCCCTACTTATTTTATGTATAAAATTACATAACAAACAATTATACAACCGCTTCTACAGTAGTTTGAAACAGTTTTTTATTTAAAAACTTTAATGTTGGTATTTTGTCTTTGGTATCTACCAAAATAGATATATTGTTATTGCTTCCTCCATAAGATACCATACGTACCGGAATGAAGTTTAATATTTCGAAAAGCTTATATGAATTCTTATCATTAATAACCGATTCTCCTACAATACATATAATACTATGCTCTTGCTCTACAGTTATTTCTGCGTAGGTTTCTATTTCTTTTACGATTTCATCTAGATTGCTTGTATTATCAATTGTTAACGATATTGCAATCTCTGAAGTGGTGATCATATCAATTGAAGTGTGATAGTTATCAAAAACTTCAAAAATTCTTCTTAGATACCCGTGAGCCATCAACATTCGATTTGATTTGATTTTAATCGCTGTAATTCCATCTTTAGCAGAAATTGCTTTTAATCCTTTTCGATATGTTTTATTAGAAATTACGGTTCCTGGTGCTTCTGGATCAAACGTATTTTTAAGAAGCACTGGTATATCCTTACCTACAACTGGAGAAACGGTTTGAGGATGAAGTATTTTAGCACCAAAATATGCTAATTCTGCAGCTTCATTATACGTAAGATGAGAGATCGGGTGTGTTTCTTCAACATATCTTGGATCATTATTATGTAACCCATCAATATCGGTCCATATTTGTACTTCTGAAGCGTTTAATGCAGCTCCGATAATTGTAGCTGTATAATCACTACCTCCTCTTTTTAAATGGCTAATTTGCTCTGCCTCATTTCTACATACAAACCCTTGAGTTATATATAAGGATGTATGAGTATTACGCTCTATTACTTTAGTTAGTTTTTCACCAACCTTGTCAATATTTGGATTTTCAACAGAACCTACATACATAAACTCTTTTGCATCTAGTAAAACATTAGTTATGCCCTCGGCATTTAAGAATCCAGAAAATATATATGTCAAAATCGCTTCTCCAAAGGTAATAAGCTTAGAATTAACAACTTCTGAATACTCTTGACTAGAGATCTCAAACATTTCTGTGATCATTGCAGACAAACCGTCTTTAAGTGTATTTCTTATTTCCTCATCATTAATTAATTCATCAATAACATCATTATGTTTACTTTCTAATCGATGTAAATTTCTCGTAATGGCATCAATATCATTAAATTTCACATTTTCCACCAGACGAATTAACTGATCTGTAACACCCGACATTGCAGAACAAACTACTATTTTATCTTCTTGATCAGAGATCAAAATTTCCTTTACTTTATTAAGGTTTTCAACAGATCCTACAGAAGTTCCTCCAAACTTTAAAATTTTCATCAATCTTACTTTTTCATTTGTTTTTAACAATGCATAGTTAATTAATAACTCACAAATAATAAATATTTTAAAAGAAAAAACATAAATTTGCACAGAATGTTAAATATGTAACAATGAAAACAATTACAGATTGTGTACACAATATTTTAAGGCATCAGCCTTTTCTAGAGGACGCACTATCAAGAGACATTATTAATTTCAGTTCGTTAGCTGTCGATCTATTACCTAAAGTGGAAAAAATCATGAAAAAGCCGGTTAAACCTGGTTCTATTGTAATGGCATTAAGGCGTTATCACCCAAGAAAAATAAAACACATCGATAATTTAAGGAATCTTGGTGATATTATGGTACGATCAGGAATAACGGAGTACACATTTTTAAACTCTAATAGTATTTTAACCAGTCAGAGTAATCTTTTAGAAAGTGTAAAAAACGAAACAAAAGCTTATTTTACATACTCCAGTAATTTTCAGGAGAGTAATATATTAGTGTCTTCGTCACTTAAATCTACTGTTGAGAAACATTTTAAAAATGAAGTATGCATCTCTGTTGCAGATGACCTATCTTCTATTTCTATAGCACTACCCGAGGACAATTCTAAAGTAATTGGTTTATATTTTTATATTTTTAAACTATTGGCTTATGAAGGCATTCCTGTTTTTGAAGTTATTTCTACTTCGAACTACTTCACCTTATTTTTAGAAAAGGAATATGTTAATAAAGCATTTTTATTAATGAACGAAGTTAAAGAAGGTCAATCTATATAAACAAAAAAACCCTGCTTTAGAGCAGGGTTTTAACACATTAGATATTATATTTTACCAAATATGTACTCTTTTTTCTGGTGCCAAAAACATTTTGTCACCTTCTTTTATATCAAAAGCTTCATAAAATGCTGGGACATTTAATAGCGGCTGTATAGCTCGTATTTTACCTGGAGAATGTGGATCTGTCTTTATTTGGGTTCTTAAAGCATCATCACGTACCAAAGTACGCCATACTGTAGCCCAAGACATGAAGAAACGTTGTTCTGGCGTAAAATTATCTATCTTTTCTGGTCTACCATTTTCTGTCAAAAATTTCTGAAGGCCATCATATGCTCCTAATACTCCTCCTAAATCTCCGATATTCTCTCCTAGTGTAAATTTACCATTTACAAATACACTATCTAACACCTCTAAAGCACTGTATTGTTCTGCTAATGCATCTCCCCTTTCTGTAAAAGCTTTAAGATCATCTTCTGTCCACCAGTTTTTAAGATTTCCATCAGCATCAAAACGAGCTCCAGAATCATCAAAAGCATGAGATATTTCATGACCTATCACAGCTCCAATACCTCCGTAATTAACCGCTTCGTCTGCTGTATAGTTATAGAATGGTGGTTGAAGTATTGCTGCAGGAAATACAATTTCATTATTAAGTGGATTAAAATATGCATTAACTGTTTGTGGTGACATTCCCCATTTTGTTTTATCAACGGGTTCTCCTATATCTTCATAGTTTTTATCTGTTCTCCACTTATTTACAGCTGCCATATTTTCAAAATAGGTTTTATCTGCAGATACTTCCATTTTAGAATAATCTTCCCACTTGTCTGGATAACCAATTTTAACTGTAAACTTGTTCAGTTTTTCGATGGCTTTCATTTTAGTCTCATCTCCCATCCAATCCAAATTCTTGATACGTGCTTTATAAGCATCGATCACATTAGCGATCATTTTTTCTGCTTTTTCCTTAGCCTCTGGCGGAAATTTTTCATCTACATACAATTGTCCTAAAGCCTCTCCTACTGTACCATTAACTACTGCCAAAGCTCTTTCATCTGCAGGTCTTTGTTCCTTCTGGCCTCTTAGATATTTACTATAAAACTCCCAATTAATTCTTTCTATATCTGTAGTTAATTGGTTAGTCGCACTATTAAAAGTATCCCACCTTACCAAAGTTTTTAAATCTTCGATAGGAGTATTCTTCAAGAAACCATCTAGTGCCTTAGTATAACGTAATTGCGCAACAATTATAGTATCAAACTTCTTAGTGATACCAAGATCACTAATCAATTTATTGAAGTCAATCGAAGATAGCATTTTATCTGCTTCTGCAATTGTTCTAGGGTTATTGTAGTTACGAGCATCTCTTCTTTCTACTTTATCCAATCTCGGTTCTGCTAACTTGGTTTCAAGTTCAATAATTTTATTTGCTGAAGCTGTTGCATCAGATTCTGAGTCTCCCAATATTTTTAGCATTTTAACAATATGCTTTTTGTATTTCTCACGAATCTCTTTTGATTTTTCATCCTGATCTAAATAATAATCACGATCGGGTAATCCTAATCCATTTGCTCCCAAATATACAGCATTCATTGCACTGTTATTTAGATCTGCCTGAACACCGATACCCATAAACGGAGAAGAAACCGAAGGGTTTTTGGCCAATACAGTTTGTAAATCATTTAAATTTTTAATTGATGCAATATCATCAAGTGCAGGTTGTAATGGTTTTATACCTGCCTCATTTCTAGCTACTGTATCTAATTTAGTATCAAAAATAGCCAGTGCTTTTGCCTGATCTGTATCTTCACCATATTTTCCACTTTTTTTAGCCTTTGCCAAAATATCTAACACATCCTGATCTGTAGATTTACGAAGAACTCCAAATCCTCCCCAACTTGTACGATCATCAGGGATTTTTGTGTTTTTCATCCAATTTCCATTAACATAATTATAGAAATCATCTTTAGGACTTACAGTGGTGTCCATATTTTCCAGAACTATGCCGGGAATCTTTTCTACTTCAGCTACTACTTCGCTTTCGCTATCGCTTTTTTTTGTTTCGTTTTTACAACTCACGAAAGCAAAAATAAATGCAGTCAAAAAGTAAACATTTTTCATTTTTATACTCATTCTGTTATTAAATTAAGATTAGTTATTAGTAAGTATGACGTTTGAACCAAAAATTCGTTACGCATATTAAGCTGGTAATTTATATAAAATGAAATCTATATGGTAAATTTTGGATAGAGTTTTAACGAAAAAATAAGATTTATCATATAGATTTTATTTTAATAACCGGGTATCAAAACAAAACGGTTCAACATTAAGAAGTTTTACTTTATCAAATTTGGGGTGAATTGGATTGACTAGAAGGTTCTTTTCTTTAGGAATTATAATACTAGGGACTTTAATTCCTAAGTATTGCTCTTCTACTATCCACTGCATTGCATAGTTTTGAATCTCGATGGGTACAGGAATTTGATTCCAATTATCTGGTATCTTTTCTATATCTATTGTGGTTATTAGTGTATCAGGGACTTCTATAGTGGCAATCGACATATCGTCTGGAAAATATGCAGCTGGCAAATGAGCCAGTACTTCTAGAGCAGAAAGTGCCGCTGTAGTACTAGTATACAAAACAGCAACTCCTTTAGGATTCCATCTTCCTCCCACTGTTTTTGCTCCGATTCCGGTAAGATCTTTTATGTATTTTTGTTTAGCTATTCGATATACTCGCATTAGGCAAAAATTCCATGTTCTATTCTAACTAATTCCTCATTAAGTAACTGAAAACCAAACGTAGTATCTAATAATTCTTTTGGTTTCTTCATGGCTAATGCCACACTTGGATGCCCCATCCAGTCTTTAAAACGAGAAAGGTCTCCAAAAATATTTTCTCCTTTTGCATAAAGCTTAGCTAACTGTAATACTCTAGCACTAGCTTCTGTTCCTAATTTTTTATTTAAATCATAACGTTGGATAGTTCGTTCAGACATATGAAGTATATGTGCCAGCTCTTTAAGATCGAAACCAATAGTCTTAGCAAGATGTAATAGTGCTTTTTTATCTATCCCGTTTCTTGATAATTCAATAAAATCATACATATTACGCAAAGGGATATCTATGTTAAGATATCGTAATAAACCTTTATTTTCGAAACTATCAAAATCTAATGGAGATACTGCACTCATAACTATACATTTTATGACAAAAATACGAAAAAAAATGACAAATGTCTTATTTTGTTGTTAAAATTGAATCTAATTGTAGTTTTATCTTATCTAATCTTGCTTCCATAGATCTAACTGCTACTGTTGACAGGTATCGACCTAGCGGTAAAACGGGTTTAATCATAAGAACTTCTTCTTCATTTTCTGGTTCTGAAAAAGAAAGCGGTATCGCGGTTGGCTGTAATTTTATGATATACTTACTTCCCAATTTTTTGATAATTTCCTGAGTATGTCCGTATCTAACATTCTGTAAGGTTGTTAAAGGAGCTTTATATTGTGTTTGTGTTTTTATGATTTTACGCTCCTCACTATTAGCTATAATAATATGTTTGATATCGATCTTATGTCGTAACTCTGGGAAAGAATCTCGTAATACATTCCTAAAAACTTCTTCAACACCTTTAGATACTACCCCCCCTACATTATCGTAATATCCTGCATCTGCATATTGATCAGAATATTGTTTATCTGAAACAGAAGTTTTTTTCACTTCTCCCACCGGGGTTATATAAGGAAATCCTGCATTTATACGCATTGCAGTTGATAGCCCAATAGAGCTATTAGGATAACTTTTTTGTAAATTTTCTATAAAATCTCTCATTCCGGTAAGTGGTCTTAGATGTGCATACTTAACAGGACTTATTACATTATAGTTTCCTGTCTGTGTATGTGTGGTATTAATAAGTAAAAGTGGTGCGGTTCTCTTTTTTTCTTTATTGGCATTATTAGTATAAAAAGATAAAAACTCTTTCTGTAAAATATCTTCATCTGACTTTTTAGAAAAGTACTTTTTGTATGTATGGCTCCATTGTTCTTCTAGCAACTTTCCTCTATTTTTAAAACGAAATAAACTTGTTGTTTCCTTAAATAGATCTCTACCTAATAGTGAAAGTAATGAAACCGATAAGTAATTTTCTTTATACACTGCACTTGCCTTGTATTTTAAAGCTGGGTATCCATCTATCGACTTAGTTTTAAAATTAGCCTTTTTGTTATTATGCATTGCAAGTTGTGCTTCTGCAAAAAACATAGCATTACCTACACTTCCTCCCGATGCTCCGGTTAAGGACAGTAAATTTTCTTCAAAATAACTTCCATTAGACTTCTCATATAAATAACTATGTACTAAAAAAGACCATAGTCCGGCTCTGGATCCTCCCCCTTCTGATGAAACCAATAGAGCAGGAAACTTTCCTTCTCTCTCTTCTATAACATCAATTCTATCTTTTATCCATTGATATAGATATTGTTCCATAACGGGTCTCTCTATTACAGAAGGCTTTATGGTAAGCTGATAATGATCTGAACTTTCTGAAAAAAGTCTTGAAGAAAATAAACATAAAACAACTACTATAGAAAACAAAGGCAGTTTTAACTTTTTACCCGAAAGAATTAGCACAAAACTTATCATAAATAAGCTTAATAATGATAATGTTAAAATTGATAAAGGGTTTATTCTACTGGCCCATTCGGGAATAAAATTAAGTGTAAGAAAAGAAAACAATAAAATAAAACCCGAGAAAAGAACAATCCCATAAAAGAGTTTTTGGGGAAATTCTTTTAAAAACCGATAGCTATTAAACGATAATGTAAAGAAAAACAAAGTCAGTGCACAATTAGATAGAAAAAGGTTTCCCAAATCTTTTTCTGCCTGAGTATTTAAAGTACCCAGAGATATAATAAAAATAATCAACCCTACAGACAATAGAATAAAAAAAGCATTAGTCTTAGGGATCTTATTAATAAATTCTTGCATGTGACTATATATAATAGGTTCTGACAAAAGAAAAAGAAAAAAAATACAGTAGATAAGTGCATCTGTTGGTTCTAAAAAATTAGTATAGATATTATCAAGTTCAAAAAGCTTCATTGCATTAAGAATACTCAAAGCAGAAATAATCAATAACAAAAGAGCCAGTAGTCTAGGCAGTACTTTTCTCATATGTACCTTTACCAAATAATGATATCTAACCGATTTATTTTTATCCTGAAATTTATAATGTTGATTGGGAACAAAGCCAATTAAATTAGAAAACGAAATATCTTTATAATTATAATAGTAAAAATACTTTGGGATATTCCAGATTAAAAATGCAGAAACCATAAGTAAGAAAAAATACAAAGGTACTTCAAACAAAAAGGCATCTGCCTGATTAAGAATTAGTAATAAATCTATAGTCTGAGGAAAGTGCCATAAAGCAAAATATAAAGCCAAAATAAAGAAGAGGCTAATTAGATTATTAGATAACTCGCTTAACAATATTTTAAACCATATGCTAAATTGTTGAAAAAACAACAACAGTTTTACCATTTCTGAAATAATTTAGATTTTAAGAATAAGAATATAAATCTAATGAATAAAACGAATACTCATATCTAAATGTATTTTAATTTATTGTTTCATTAAAAATCAAACGAACATGGTGTTTACATTTAAAAATTGTTAAAAAAACCAAAAAATTATTTTTTATTAAACTACCCATAATTAAAGGGCATACGTGATTTTTACTTCCTATTTATAAATAAAATTCAATATTAAACCTAAAAAATTTACGTTTTTAGCATAAAATATCGTATATTGTCGTTGATTTTGTGTTTTACAACGAAAAAAAATCATTTAAAGTAAGTTAATACTTACAAAATATAAGTTCAACCCCAAAACCAAACTTTATGAAAAAATTTCTACCCTTATTAGCCTTGTTATTAACAAGCATGACATTTGCAAATACTAAAATTGACATTTCTTATAAGTTAATGTCGGTAACAGAAAACACTGTAGTTGATGGTTTGGACGAAAATTCTGAAGAAGGTGTTATTTTTATTACAGAAAGCCTACACCTTGAAGCTGGAGTACGTATTAAAGTAAGAAACGCTTGTTTAATAATTCTAGGTGATTTAACAGGTAATGGTATTATTGACATTGATGATACAGCTACCGTAACCTTAGAAGGAGAAGAGCAAGGAAGAATTACTTTTATCAATAGATTTTTGGCAGATGATACTTGTCAACAAACTACAGATCAAAAAACTTTTAAACATATAAAAGAAGTCCCCCAAGGCCTTAAATATAGCCTTTACAATATGTCTGGAAGATTACTAGACAAAGGAGAAGTTGATGATTATATTCAAAATTATGTAGATCCAAAAACCTATTTAATCAAAATAGATGGATACAAATTAAAAAAGATAATTTTCAAAATGTGATTTAATCATTAAAAGTAAGGTTTAAAATCCACGGCAATCTCCTGTCGTGGATTTTTTTTAAGAATACTCTAATTCCTTGTTATATAAATCCTTAAAAACATTGCTTAATATTTCAAAAAAAAACTATATTTAGCAATTATTCTCTCTAAGCTTCCCCTAATATTGCCAGTTTTTTAAATAATAAAGAACGTAAGAGCTCAACCAAAATAACTATTATGGCACGAATATCATGGTTCAAATCTGAAGCTGCTAGATATACTTTTTATGGGATAATTTTTGGGTTTGCATTCCCTATTCTCGCCACAAGTATTGATATTACCAGGCTTGATCTTGAATTCTCATTGCAATCTATAGCTTATGTACAAAGAAATTTTCCTATTCATTATATTATAGATACTGCTCCTTTATTTCTAGGCCTATTCGCTATGTTTGGAGGTAGAAATCTAGACAAATTAAAAGAAAAAAATCAACAAATTTTAAAGGCCTCAAAATTTAAGCAAGAATTTCTTGCCAATATGAGTCATGAAATCAGAACTCCTATGGTTGGAGTTATTGGTATGATTGATTTGCTTTTTAATACTACAGAACTCAATGATCTTCAGAAAGAGTATGTTACCACAATTCATCAATCTTCACATAATTTATTAGAAATCTTAAACCAAATTTTAGATCTATCAAAAATGGAAGAAGGAAAATTTAGTTTATCCCCTACTCCTATTAATTTTAAAAAGTTAATCCATCAAAATGTAGATCTCTTTTTGGCCACCGCCACAGCTAAAGAAATTAATTTAATTCCAAAATATCCTGATGATTTACCCAAAAATATAATGGCAGATGGTAATCGTCTAACTCAGGTAATTTCTAATCTTATTGGTAATGCTATAAAATTTACTAATGACGGAGAGATACATATACAGGTTTCTACAGTATCTCAAAAAAATGATTATTTAACGATCAAAGTAGAAGTGATCGACTCTGGTATTGGTATTGGCAAAAAAGATCAGGAAGCACTTTTTAGTCGTTTCAGTCAATTTAACGAAGCATCAATTCTCTCGGGACAAGGAAGTGGACTAGGACTCTATATATGCAAAAAGTTAGTTGATCTAATGGGAGGAAAACTTGGTGTAAAGAGTGAACTCGGAAAAGGCAGTAATTTTTGGTTTACTTTTAAAACAAATATCATTGATACATCAGTATTGGTAAAAGAAAATGCAGTACCTACACGCGTAAAAAAATACAAATATGATTTACATGTATTACTAGTAGAAGATTCTGAAACCAATATACTGGTATCCAAACAAATCCTAAAATACCTGGGTTGTACAGCAGATATAGCAAAAAATGGTAGACAAGCATTCGATATGTTTAAAGAAGGGACTTATGATCTTATTTTAATGGATATCAATCTACCCGAGCTTGATGGCGTTCAAACCTGTGAACTGATCCGCAAAAATTACAAAAAAGTTCCCCCGATAATTGCATTAACTTCTAATGCCTTACCCGGTGACGCAGAGCGTTTTATTGCCAAAGGCTTGGATGATTATATTACTAAGCCCTTTACCACAGAAATTTTGAATATTAAACTCAAAAACTGGTTCGGAGATCATTACGGATATCATTAATACTATTTAAAGCAATTCAAAATTTAAAAAAAGCTACTGTTTTAACGTATTGACATCAAATTTCTTCGGTAAATTTCTTACCTTGTAATGTAGGATTAAGCTCTTTAATATAGAATTTACAACCAAAAAAACTTGAGCTATGGATAAAAAAAATATTTTTTTTCGCAATAGGTATATAACCTTTCTATTGTTTATTTTGTTAACTATATCATATTCTGCTCACATACAAGCATTCACTTATTTTCAGGATAGTAATCAAGATAACACCAATTATAATGAGTACAAAGGATATATACTCGATAATGAGAATAATCGCCCCTTGGTATCTGCATCTATTGCTGTAAATGAAACTAATATTTCTACGGTTACAAATGATGAGGGAAAATTTTCGTTAAAAGTCCCTAAAGATATGGCTGATGGTAAAATAACAGCCTCTTATCTTGGATATAGAGATAAAGTGATTATGTTATCAAAATTTAATGGAAAGGAATTAAAAATAAAACTCGATATCTCTGTTACTGAATTATCCGAAGTTAATATTGACCCAAAGGACCCAAATGCTCTTATACGTGAAGTAATAAAAAGAAAAGGAAGCAATTATCTTAACGAGAATAGTATTATGACTGCTTTTTATCGAGAAACTATCAAAAAACGCAGAAGCTATGTATCACTTTCTGAAGCTGTAGTAGATGTCTATAAAAACCCTTATGAGTCTACAAAAACAGATATCATTAAGCTTTTTAAAGCTCGAAAAAGTGCTGACTATAAAAAATTAGACACATTAACATTAAAATTACAAGGAGGACCTACCAGTACACTTTATATTGATGTGATGAAAAATCCTGAGATTCTTTTTACAGAAAACATGACCGATACTTATATTTTTAGTTTTGATAAATCCACAAAAATTCATGATCAATATATTTATGTCTTAGATTTTAAACAACGTCCATACATAAAAGAACCCCTGTATTATGGAAAATTATACATTGATGCCGAAACGTTGGCAATGACCAAAGCGGTCTTTAGCCTTAATATGGAAAACAAGGAAGAGGTTAGTAAAATGTTTGTTAGAAAAAAACCAAAAAAAGCAAAAGTATACCCTACCCAGGCATCTTATACCATTGATTATCGTCAAAAAGATGGAAAATGGTATTATGGTTATGGAAAAATTGATCTTGTCGTAAAAATTAACTGGAAGAAGAAGTTGTTTAATTCGGTCTATAAATTAAATGTAGAAATGGCGGTGACCGATTGGAAAAAGAATATTAATAATGAAACAGTTAAGCCAAGAGATCAATTAAAATCTTCTGTGGTAATTAGCGATGAAGCATCTGGGTTCTCTGATCCTGTATTCTGGGGTGAATATAATGTTATAGAGCCCGAAAAATCTATAGAATCAGCAATTAAAAAAATAAAACGACAACTGCGAAAATTAAACTAAAAAAACAGAACAATTTACAATCTAAAAAGAGTATGTTTTTCATACTCTTTTTTTATTAAACTTATAGAAGCCATCCTGAGTAGTGGTTTTAAGTCAAAAATTTTGGCTTTTACAGGCAAAATCATTACTCAAGCTGAATTCATAGTATTAAATCTAGTAATACATAAAATTCACGCAACAATTTTATTATTTTTACACCTGGGAAAACAAAAAGATTGCAACAATAAGTAATCTAAAGCAGTCAATTAAGTTATATAGTAAAATCATCTAATGAAAAAAATACAGTGTTTTGTAATTTTTTACACACTCACTTGCATAGTTTATGCACAAAAACACATGGATTCTCTTGCTGTTAGAGAAGATTTTAGAATTTTTGAAAATATCCTTAAAAAAGGACACCCCAGTTTATATGAATATATTGATCAAGATTCGTTAGAGTATATTTTTGAGGTTACAAAAGAATCTTTAACAACAACAGATTCTGATATAAAATTATATCAAAACATGCTTGATGTTTCTGATAAAATAAAAGATGGACATCTTTCATTTTTTGCCCCTAATACCATAAAAACAGATCAATATTATTTCCCTTTGATTCTTAAATTAATACATACAGAGTTCTATACCGATACCAATGATTTTGATATCCCGGTAGGTTCAAAAATTAATCAAATCAATGGAAAAAAAGCTTATGAAATTTTACATGACCTAAAGAAATATGTACCAAGTGATGGATATAATCTTACTCGAAAATATAGAGAAATAGAATTGAAATTCGGATTATACTTGGCATATGAATATGGTATTGAGAAAAAATTTAGTATCGATTATACAGAACCAGACGGAACAGAAAAAAATAAAATCTTACCAGCAGAATCTTTTGTAAACGTAAGACTTAGAAACACCAAGCGTAATTCCTATTTTGCTTCATATTACAACCAAGAAAATGGCTTTGACTACTTTGATACATTTATTAACAATAAAAGTCCCTATGTATATTACAAAGAAGACTTAAGTACAGCTGTTATAGTAGTCAATTCATTTAGAGGAGACCCTCGAATTTTCAAATCTAATTTGACAAAAATTTTCAAAGAAATTAATAAAAAGAAAATTAGTAATCTTATTGTTGATGTTCGACAAAATGATGGAGGTTTTAGATCTAATGCAGTGCATTTATTCTCATTCATCACCAATAGTGTATTTAAACAGATCACTAGTGAGTATGTGGCTTCACTTACTGTTCCGGAGCGAAAACATGTTACCAAAACTTACCTTAGCGAAAAACATTTTTTAAAAGATAAGTTTTACAACCATCCTATATATGATGGATGGAAACTGGTTTTTGATGATATGGAAGCTCTTATGGTTCCTGATAAAAATAGATTTCGAGGAAATATATATGTGCTTGTGAGTGGAACAACTTTTTCTGCCGCATCTACCTTTGCTTTAAATGCTAAAAATGATCCTAATATTATTTTGGTAGGAGAGGAAACCGGTGGTGGATATTACTTTTCTAATGGAGAGTTTCCCGTATATTACGAATTTCCTAATTCTAAAATACTTATGGTAATGTACATGGAAAAAATTAACCACTATGTAATAAACAAAAGAGTTCCTAAAGGTTCTGGCGTTCTTCCAGACAGGCAAACTATATTGTCTATCGATGATTTAATCTCTGGCAGAGATCCTGACCTGGACTACGTTTTAAAATTGATCCGGGGATAAGTAAAATCACCCAATATATGTATTTACACTAGTGACTAACTCACAAGAATTATGTAGCATTTGCTTAAATCTTAGCGCAAGATGCTCATCGTTAAATTTCATCGCCTCACTAATACTGTTAGATAATACCAATTCGCCGATAAGATATTCAACAAAATAACTTTGGTCATCTGTTAAAAGTACATACTCTGTCATACGATAATTTATTTTTCGAGCAAAATGTTATGATGGTACAACCTCATAAAGCTCGAAGGTAAAAATAAGTTTAAAACCTACTCAAAAAAATAAAGAAGTAGAATACTTTTTCACATAAGTATTAACAATTTTATCTCACACTTTAAGTTATACGTTCTAATACAATCTTAATGATTTATCAATTTTTAAAAAATCTAAATGCTATTACTTACTACAAATACTTTAAATTTGTTACTACACTAAAAAAGTAATCCTATATGTCTGTAGACAAACTTGCAAAAGCCTACATTAGTATTGATAAAGCAAATGCAGAAGACCCTAATAAGGAAAAAGTAAATGATGAATTTGTTCCCAAAGAATTAATCTATGGGCAACGAATGACAAATACTATTGAAAAGTTTGAACCAAATGCCCCCGAAGCTCTTAAACTTGCTGCACGATCACAGCATATTTGCAGGTGGGAAATCCCTCGCAAAAATTACGCAATGGATCGCATAGGATATTTAAAATGGAGAGAAGAACTAAAAAAGTTTCATGCATTAAAAGCCTCAGAAATTCTCGAAGAGGTTGGATATGATATAGAAACGATTAACCGGGTATCTTTTTTGATTCAAAAGAAAAAATTAAAAAAAGACAAGGATACGCAAACTTTAGAAGACGTGATCTGTCTAGTTTTTCTTAATTTTTATTATGAAGATTTCTTAACAAAACACACCGACCAAAAAGTAATTGACATCCTACAAAAAACCTGGCGTAAAATGTCTGAAAAAGGCCACGAAGCTGCACTACAACTTTCCTATTCAGAAAGAGCTTTCGATTTAATTAAACAAGCATTTAGTAAAGATTCCTGACCTATATATGTATCAAATTTTAGTTTTTTTTTTGATGATTTCATTGCGATAGTAATCAATAATCCCATCAATTGGTCTTCTTACGATATTACCAACTTTTAGGTGATATGGCCAGACTGCGGCTCTTATAATATCTTCACTAAAATGAGCTATCGAACCTATAAAATGTATAGGTACATGTTGCGATTCTGGAAAACACAATACTCTGGTCTCTATAAACTCCTGAATACCTTCGGTAATAATTTTATAGAAATAACCGTTGCGCTCACTGGTAAAAATAAATTCTGCAAAAGAAGCTAAGTATGTATTAGGGTTTTCTTTTTTATATAAATTTTCTTTAATCGAATCTGAAGAAAGATCAAAACGTTTTTCGAACTCTGATGCTATTTCGGGAGGCATTCTTTTATAGTAATAATCACGTATCAGTTTTTTTCCAAAGTGATTTCCACTAGCCTCATCCATAAGAATATATCCCAGAGAATCTACAGACATATGGATATCTTTACCATCAAAGTAGCAACTATTAGACCCTGTTCCCAGAATACATATGATTCCTGGTTCTGTTGTAGCGGCATACACTGCTGCAACTATATCCTCTTTAACGATAACTTCTGCGCCAACAAAAAAATCTTCAAAGACTTTTTTTAACATTACTGCTGGTTTTATAGTACCACATCCTGCTCCATAGAAATGAAGCGTATCAATTTTATCTCGATAAGAAGAAAGTTTATCATTTTTTTTAACTCTTTCCACCAGGAGAGATTTCTCGAATACAGCAGGGTTTAATCCTTCTGTTCGAGTTTTAAAGACGATTTCTCCCACATCATCCAGAAGAATCCAATCGCATTTAGTAGAACCGCCATCAGCTAATAAAATCATTTTAAAAATTTGTTATGTGGTTAGCAAATAGAATAAACACTAACATTTATTCTCTTGAATTTCATACGCCATCATCTTAAGCGTAATCGAGAACTATTAATTCTAATTACTATCTTTTGATTACGCTTAGATAACTAATACTACACTTTATATGTTATATAACCCGTTCTGCATTTTGATAAAATTCTGTCAATTCGAGTGAATTTTACGATTAAAATGAGTAAAAATCGTATCGAGAATAAGAATTTTAACCTTTAAATGGGTTCTCAATAGCTCTACAGAGCCCTTTGATAAACTCGGGACAGGCCTTGTCGAAGTACAATTTTTTTTATCAAAAAATCACTCGAACTGACATTTTGAAAAATGTTTTAGCTCAAAATGCACAATGGGTGTTATACAATATTTTATAAATTACCTACATGAGTTGATAAATCAACCAACTTTGTAGAATATCCAAATTCATTATCATACCAGGATACCAGCTTAAAGAAATTTTCATTCAGTGCAATTCCGGCATTAGCATCAAATACAGAAGTTTGTGGTTCTCCTACAAAATCCTGAGATACTACAGCTTCTTCTGTATACCCGAGAATGCCCTTTAATTCGTTCTCTGAAGCTTTCTTTACAACAGCTTTAAGTTCTTCATAAGAAACTGACTTTTTAGTTTTTACAGTAAGATCTACTACAGAAACATCTACTGTAGGTACTCTAAACGCCATACCTGTTAATTTTCCTTTTAAAGCAGGAATCACTTTAGTAACTGCTACCGCAGCTCCCGTAGTAGAAGGAATAATATTATTTAATGCGCTACGTCCTAATCTATAGTTTTTTCTAGACGGAGAATCTACTGTAGACTGCGTAGCTGTAGAAGCGTGTACTGTGGTCATTAACCCTTCTTCTATACCAAAATTATCGTTAATAACTTTTGCCAGCGGAGCTAAACAATTTGTAGTACATGAAGCATTAGAAACAATGGTATCAGAAGCTTTTACATCATTATGATTTACTCCCATTACAAACATCGGAGCATCTTTTGAAGGCGCAGAAATCACTACTTTCTTAGCTCCTGCTTTAAGATGGGCATCTGCTGTCCCTAGTGTTGTGAAAATCCCTGTACAATCCATAACTACATCTACTCCTACAGCACCCCATTTTAGATCTTCTGGATTACGCTCGGCAGTTACTCGAATTTCTTTTCCATTAACAACAAGGTTACCATTTTTGACTTCGATTGTTCCATCAAATTTTCCGTGTACTGAATCATATTCTAATAAATAAGCTAAATGGGCTACATCTAATAAGTCATTAATCGCTACTATCTCTACATTATCACGTTTAGAAGCAATTCTAAAAGCAATTCTCCCAATTCTACCGAAACCGTTAATTCCAATTTTTAACGTACTCATATCTAAAATTTTAGTTGTTTTATTAATTTATACTGACTGTGGTTATACTATTCAAAAATTATACAGAAGTGATATCTGCTACTTTTATTAATCCATCATGTTTATGCGGTCTTTTATCTAATGCTGTTTTAAGAGGTACAATAGTAACTACCTTATGAACAATCCCGATCATAACCTCACTTTTACCATCTAATAATGCTTCTACAGCTCCTACTCCAAGTTTACTGGCTAATACACGATCATAGCAACTTGGCGGTCCACCTCGTTGAATATGCCCTAATACAGATACTCTTACTTCATAGTCATTAAGATTTTCTTCGACATATTCTCCTAGTTCAAAAATATTCTTCCCTGATTTATCTCCTTCTGCTACTACAATGATACTAGAGGTTTTTCCGGTTTTCTTACTTTTTCTTAGTGATTCTATAAGTCGTTCTACTCCCATATCTTCTTCGGGAATTAAAATTTCCTCTGCTCCTGCTCCAATCCCTGCGTTTAAAGCGATATCTCCTGCATCGCGTCCCATTACTTCGATTAAAAACAATCGATTATGAGAACTTGCTGTATCTCTAATCTTATCGATTGCCTCTACTACTGTATTTAAGGCGGTATCGTATCCTATTGTATAATCTGTACCGTTAATATCATTATCGATAGTACCCGGGATACCTACTACCGGAAAATTAAACTCTTCTGATAATTTTAAAGCTCCTGTAAAACTTCCATCACCACCAATGACAACAAGTGCATCAATGTTATTTCTAACCAGGTTTTCAAATGCTTTTTGCCTACCTTCTATAGTTCTAAATTCTTTTGAACGGGCAGATTTAAGAAAAGTCCCTCCTTTATTTATAATATTACGAACAGATCGGGCATTTAATTCTTCGATTTCATTATTAATAAGGCCTTCATATCCTTTATAAATACCAAAACATTTTACATTATAATAACTACACGCCCGAACTACAGCACGGATTGCTGCATTCATTCCGGGAGCATCTCCTCCCGAAGTTAATACGGCTATATTTTTAACTTTTTTTGTCATTGAGCCAAATCTATCGTTATTGATAGTAATAACCTAATTTGCCCAAAAACTAAAACGTTTTCGGTTAATAAATTCAACTTTTACTGACAAAAAATATACTATCTTAACACATATTCCTACATTACATTAAAATAAATTAATGTGCTTAGTATTGTAAAAAAGTAAAAACGACCCACAATAGCAAGTCGTTTTTTGTAAATTAACACTACTAATTTTAAATATTACCTCTCGAGAATTATTTTACAAATTGTTTAGTAATTATCTTATCGTCCTCTATATATACCTTTATTATATAGTTTCCTTTTGGTAATTTTTTAATGTTAATAGAGTTAGTAGTAGAAACACCTAATAATCTAGAGTTTAGATCATAAATTTCACTCTTTTTGATAAAACCAGAATATTGGATTACTACTCTTTCTTTCCCCGGATTAGGAAATACCTTCAGGCTATTAATGTTGGGTGTACCCGATTCTAAAGACATTTTATTTTCTTCAGGCTTGGCTCCAGACAATATTTCCCCGGTAGAACTTCCTGTTGCAGATTTACTACAATCCTCCATTTCTATTCCGGTCCATCTAATTACCCATTCTCTGTCCTTTGCTGTACTTACTCTTAACGGGTTTGGAAAATTAAGTGATCCAACCGTAGGCAAGTCTGAGGGTGCATCTGTCCATCTTAGATATATCCTAAATCCTGTAGGCGTAGCATTATAAATAGATGAGGTTCCTGATACATACCAATGATACCCCTTATTACTAATAGACTCTAGGGTTACCAAATAGTGAGGAGTAGTTTTAAAACCGCAGGCTGCAGTATTTACATCTACATAAATTCCTGTAGTGTTATAATTAACCCAATCATTTGGAGAAGTAACACCCTGACTGATTTTCACTTGTCCTTGCACTACCACAAGGCAAAAAATAGCTAAAATTGTTAAAAAAATAGTTTTAAGAGATTTCATAATGTAAAGGTTTTAAGAATTAGAAAATTGATTAGTGAGTTGTTTTTCTTATTGATTTTGGTATAAAACAACGTTTTTCTAAGATACTACAAACCTCAAAAATTTGTATATGGAATAACAGTAAAAGAAAGAACAAATCTCCTTATTTTTTTAACCAAAAAATAAATTAAAACACTAACAATCAATCATTTAAAAAAATAAAACCATATAATTCAAATCAACATAAAAACAAATATTTAATATTTTATTAACTAATAATTTCCCCAAAAATAATTTACATTTTAGATCTAAATACAATGAGTATATTATTCTTCAATTAAAATCTGATATTGCCATGCAGCAAATTTATACGTTGCATCAGATGATACTTCTATGATTTCCCCAGAAAGGTAATCTGTAAACTTTCCTTCATATGCCAAAGTAAACGCTATGGGTTGCTGTGTCATATTTGCAATAAAGACTACTTTGTGGCCATCTTTTTCTCTTAAAAATGCTAAAACATTAGAATCATCAGAAGTTTTGATACGAGTATACGAAGCGGCATTTTTACCGCCATGCAATGCTGGATTTGTATTCTTTAATATTCCTAACTTCTCATACAACGGGAAAAACTTGCCTTGTTTTTTTATGATAGTATCTTTTTCAAAAAATAAAAGACGCTTATCCATGTCATATTCCTGTCCAGAATAAATCAAAGGCATACCGGGAGCAAGGTAAGTAAGTACGGCAAACATTTCTTTTGCTTCTCCCATTCTCTCTTCTACAGTACCATTCCAGGAGTTTTCATCATGGTTTGATGTAAAGTTCATTAAAATATCATCTTTTGCATACATAGTGTCTATCTGCGCCATTCTTTTATCCCATTCAGCAACATTAGCTTTTCCCTGGGCAATATCATTCATTTTATGATGAGTATCCCATCCATATCCCATATCAAATGCATTTTCTAATAATTCTGGTTCCCAACCTTCTGCCAGCATAAATACGGGTTTAATTTTTTTAAACTCTGCTACGGTTTCATCCCAAAAATCTACAGGAACCATCCCCGCTACATCACATCTAAAACCATCTACATCTTCTTCTTTTAACCAATACAACATATCATTTTTCATCTGCTCACGCATTTCCTGATTATCATAATTAAGATCAGCCACATCGGTCCAATCTGTACCTTCGGTATGTATGATAGCACCATTTTTATCTTTGGTATAATATTCGGGATGTTCTTTTAACCAAATATGATTCCAACCTGTGTGGTTAGCTACCCAATCCAAAATCACATAGATTCCGTTATCATGAGCCGTTTTTACCAATACTCTAAAATCTTCGATAGTACCAAATTCTGGATTCACCTTTGTATAATCAGATACTGCATAGTAGCTTCCTAATGATCCTTTACTTTTGGTTGTAGAGATAGGATATATCGGCATTATCCATAACACTTTAACTCCTAGTTTTTTAAGAACGGGAATATCTTTGGTAAATGCACTAAAGGTCCCCTCTTCAGAATATTGACGGATGTTAGCTTCATAAATAACTGCGTTTTCCATCATAGCATCGTTAACCGATGGAAGTACTTCTTCTATCACTGCCCGAGTTTCAGTCTTGGTAGTGGTTTCTTCTTTTGTTGTCTTTCCGCAGGAAAATAAAATTCCAATTACTGTAAGACTTAAGATTATCTTTTTCATTTAATTAAATTTACAGGTGGTTATTTGTGGTTATATTTTATTTTAAATCCAGTATCATTGATGTCTTAGCAGGAATGCTAAAATCCTCGGTGATATCTATATTAGAATCCGTAATAATATCGGTTCCTACCCTATAGTTTTTTATACCTTCTTTGAATCGGGTAACGTCTAATTTTTGATCTTTTAGGCTATTATTAATAATAACCATAACACTTTTATCTTCATTATACCTGAAGTATACATATACATTACCAAAAGGAATAAATTGTAATAGTTTCCCGGTATGAATTACTGTTGATTTTTGCCTCCATTTTAATACTTTGCTGGTAAAAGAATGAAACGCTTCCTGGTCATTAGTTCTTCCATTTTTATTTGTTGAGGATAAAAAGGCATTTTTTGTGTCTCCCGGCCATCCGCCAGGAAAATCTCTGCGAATATCACCATCACTTTTTTTATCGCGATTACCCAACATACCTATTTCATCGCCATAATAAATTTGAGGGATACCACGAGTAGTAAATATCAAAGTCATTACCATTTTATAGGTATCAATATCTCCTTGATATATCTCATTAATACGATTTGTATCATGGTTTCCGGCAAATAATAAAATATTGTTGATATCGGGATATAGAAAATCATTTGTAAAATTATCATAGGCTCTTATTATTCCTTTGTCCCAGGAGTTTTCGTCTTCGGTAAATAATACAGTAATGGCATCATGAAGCGTAAAATCCATTACCGATGGTAAATAAGAATTGTAGTTATCGATAGCTCCGATTTTACTATTTTTTTGCCAATATGCTATCTGTGCCTGATTGTGCATCCATACTTCTCCTACGATATTAAAGTTAGGATATTCGTCTATAATTGCTTTGGTCCATTTGGCGATCCCATCTTTATCGTTGTAAGAATACGTATCTACTCTAAAACCATCCAGGTCTGCATATTCTATCCACCAAATTGCATTCTGGGTAATATACGTAAGTAACAAAGGATTACTTTGGTTCATATCTGGCATAGTAGTATCAAACCACCCGTTCATACATCCTTTACTATCTATTTGTGAAGCATTATCATCAAATTGAGTAGTCATACGATAATTACTACGCCTGAAACCTTCTGGCCATTGGTGTATCCAATCTTTGGTTGGCAAATCCTGTATCATCCAATGCTTAGATCCCCAATGATTTGTTACATAATCCATAACCAGTTTCATATCCTGTTTATGCATTTCTGAAGCTAATCGCTTATAATCTTCATTGGTTCCATACCTTGGATCTATCTTATACAAATCACTTTGCGCATAGGTATGATACGAATATGTTGGTTCATTATCTTCTAGCAACGGAGTACTCCATAGGGTTGTAACTCCTAAATCTTTAAGGTAATCCAAATGATCAATTACTCCCTGAATATCACCCCCATGGCGTCCACCAGGATTAGAACGATCTGCTTTTTCTACCGTATCCTTATGAGAATCATTCTCTGGATTACCATTTGCAAACCGATCCGGCATAATTAAATACATCACATCACTGCTATCAAAACCTTTTCTTTCTGCAGAATTTGTTCTTCTGGATCTAAATTGATAAGGTTGAGAAAAAACTACACTATCATTCTCTTTAAAATCAATTGAAACTGTACCTGCTTCGACCTCTTTGGTATCTAATGTTATAAACAAATAGTTTGGATTTTCGGTTTTGGTAATATCACTAATCGTTATGTCTTTACTCTCTACATTATATTTAGCAATACCTTTTCCGTAGCATAGTATCTGAAGTTCGCTATGGTGCATAGCACTCCACCAAAATGGAGGTTCTATTTTTTCTACCTGAGCTTGTGTTAAAACAACCAGGCAAAAGGAAAACAGAACAATTAGTTTACTTTTCATTTTTATATATTTTACGGTTATAGAAATCTTTGTACAATCCCTTTTTTGAAAACAATCGGTCTAGCAAAAAAGCATTCCTATTTCTATTAAGCAGAGTCAATAAAGTAGGGTTCATTCATCTTATTACAGTTCGACTCTGCTCTCTAGAAAAGGTTGAGGGCAAAATTTATTACTAAAATCTATTTCTAAGCAATAGGTTATACAGTGATCAGACTGTTGGGAGAAATTTTAAACTCCTTATTATCTACATAAATTAATAATTCTTTAGTACCTTCAAGGGTAAACGATGTTCCTTCCTGAGATACTTTTACTTTAAGAATTTGATTTCTGAAATTTACATTGAAAGTATATCCTTTCCATTCTTTAGGAATTTTAGGAGAAAAAGACAAGGTATCATTCTTAATTCTAAGCCCTCCAAATCCCTCGACAATACTCATCCATGTACCTGCCATACTCGTGATATGCAATCCTTCTTCAACTTCCTTATTATAATCATCTAGGTCTAGCCTTGATGTTCTCAGATAAAAAGTATAGGCCTGATCCATTCTATCTAAAGTAGCTGCCAGAATACTATGAACACATGGCGAAAGTGAAGATTCATGTACCGTAAATGGTTCATAGAAATCAAAATGACGTGTTAATTCTTCTTTGGTAAATTGATCCTCGAACATATAAAATCCCTGAAGCGTATCTGCTTGTTTTATATAAGGAGAACGCAATATTCGATCCCAACTCCACTTTTGATTAATAGGACGTTGTGACCTGTCTAAATTATCTACTGTAATCAATTCTTTATCCAAAAATCCATCTTGTTGTAAGTATACCTGGTATTTTTCTGAATATGGGAAATACATTTGATCAGCCACCTCTAACATGGCATTGATCTCTTCCTGATTTAAATTGGTTTTTTCTATAATCCTTTGATAATCGCTGGTATATTGTGTTTTTATGGTATTAATACTTTCGATACAGTATTCGATACACCATTTTGCCAAGTAGTTCGTATACCAATTGTTATTGACATTATTTTCGTATTCATTCGGTCCTGTCACGCCAAGGATCACATATTTATTTTTTTCTGTAGAAAATGTTGCTCTTTGATGCCAAAAACGAGCAATAGCGATCATGACTTCTAATCCCTTTTCTGTAACATATGTATAATCACCAGTATACCTAACATAGTTATAAATAGCAAATGTCATTGCACCATTACGATGTATTTCTTCAAAAGTGATTTCCCACTCATTATGGCATTCTTCACCATTCATAGTTACCATAGGATATAATGCAGCCCCATTGGTAAAACCAAGTTTTTCTGCATTCTCTATAGCTTTTTCGAGGTGATTATAACGATAGGTTAATAGATTACGTGCCACACCTTGATCTTTGGTAGCCATATAAAACGGGATACAATACGCCTCGGTATCCCAATATGTACTTCCGCCATACTTTTCACCTGTAAATCCTTTGGGACCGATATTTAGTCTTGCATCTTTGCCCAGATATGTTTGATTGAGTTGAAAAATATTAAATCGAATTCCCTGTTGTGCTTTTACATCTCCTTCGATCACAATATCGGCCGTTTCCCATATGCTCGACCATGCCTTTTTTTGTAAATTCAAAAGTGTATTAAATCCAGATTCTGAAGCCTGCTTAAGTATCGCTTTACTTGTCGCTTGCAGACCTTCTTCTTTATGATTAAGAGATACTGTATAGCCTCCAAATTTTGTAAGGCCTGCTGTTTCTCCTTTACGAACCCGAATCGTATATTTTAAATGTATATATGTGCCGTTAGCCCCTACCTTGGGAGACATATCTTTTTGTACACCATTAACAAATACCTGATTAGACATTCCTGTACACACATGATACTCTGTTTTCATGGTTTTAGATAGGATATATGCAGCGTTTTCTTCATGTACCAGATTATAGGTATCCCAAAACTTATCGTCCCAATTGGTATCTTCATTCATGATTCCCGAATCCAGATATGGTATTAATGCTATGGTAGCTTCCTGGTTTACGGGAGTCACTTCATATTTAATTGCCCCCACTTCATCCAGATCCAGGCATAGAAAGCGTGTAGAAGTAACAGATACTTCTATATTATTAGGTAAAACAGCATGAAACGAACGTTGATACCAACCTTCTTTCATGTTTAATTCTCTTCTAAAATTGGTAACTGATTTACATGTATACAAATCTAATTTCTCTCCATCAACTTCTATATCGATACCGATCCAGTTTGGAGCATTAAGTACTTTGGCAAAATATTCTGGATATCCATTTTTCCACCACCCTACTTTGGTTTTATCTGGATAATACACCCCAGCGATATAACTTCCCTGAAAGGTAGGACCCGTATATGTTTCTTCAAAATTGGCTCGCTGCCCCATTGCTCCATTACCAATACTAAAAAGGCTTTCTGATGATTTAACTCGTTCTACATCAAACCCTTCTTCAATAATTGACCAGTTATCTGGTTTTATATAATCCTGATTCATCTATTCTTTTTTATTCGTTTTTAGTAATCAGATCTGTTATGATATAGACCCGTCTAAAACATGCCATGAATTTTATACTCTACATCTTTAGGACAAATTGCTATGGCTTTTTATTTTTTACTAAACTTTTTTGGTCGCAACCAATTGATTTATAAATTCTTCTTTTATCTCTGTAAAATCTTTAAAAACGTAATCTGCTTCGTGTAGTACTTCTTGATTACCGATACCAATACTAATCATACCAGCAGTATTTGCAGCCTTAATTCCTGCAACAGAATCCTCGAATACGATACAATCTTCTGGGCAAACTCCTAATGCTTTGGCACCCAATAAAAATACTTCGGGATCTGGTTTGGCTTTAGAAACATTAGTACCATCTACGATAGTAGTAAACTTATCATAGAGTTGTACTTTTTCTAAAATTGCCCTGGCGTTCTTACTTGCAGAACCCAAAGCTATTGCATGGTTCTCTAAAATGAGGTATTCTAAGATTCTTGGTACATCGGGTAGGATTTCACTCGTATCCATCTTAGCTATATAAGAGAGGTATTCCTCGTTTTTTTCAGACATTAATCGGCTAAATTTTTCTTCAGATATGGTTTTGTTTCCCCACTCCAGAATCTTTTCTAGCGATTGTACCCTACTCACACCTTTAAGCTGTTCATTCTGTTCTTCAGAAAAAGAAATACCCAGGCTATCGGCTAATTTTTGCCAGGCCAAAAAATGATATTTTGCAGTATCAACAATAACACCATCGAGATCAAATATAAATGCTTTCTTCATTACTCAATCTCGCCTTTTGGGTTATACGTTATCGCATCTTTATTGACAATCAATAAATTACACATCCCAGCAATGATTAGACTTATTCCTGCCACCAGCATTGCATTAATCGTTTCGCTTCCTATAAGTTTATAAGCAAAATTAACTCCGCCTACAGCAGCAATAATTTGAGGAATAACAATAAACATGTTAAATATTCCCATAATGACTCCCATTTTTTTAGGATCTACAGCACTTGATAACATCGCATATGGCATCGATAGAATACTTCCCCAGGCAAAACCTACTAAAGTAAAAGAGAGAAATAACCATTCTGGTGACGGAATAAAATACATCGATATAAAACCGAGACCTCCTAAAACCAGAGATCCCAGGTGTACCCATTTTCTATTAATTCTTTTTCTAGAAGTATAAAAAGTTAATATTAAAGCAAAAGCCATAGAGGACAATCCATAAGTTCCCATATAACGACCAACTTCGTTAGATGATTTTTGAAATGCCGTATTGGCCTTTTCGAATGCTGCAGCCGATTCCGGGAATTCCATATTAAATGTAGATTCGATTGGTGCAGGGGTATTGAACACATGCTCTGTTAATGCGGGATTCGCAAGACTCCACATGGTGAAAAAGGCAAACCAGCTAAAAAACTGGATAAGTCCTAGTTTTTTCATCGTAAGAGGCATACTTCCAATATTATTCAGAATATCAGGAATAAATTGGTTCTTCTTTTTCTTTTCTCGTTCAAACTCCTCCATATCTTCGGGAGGATATTCAGAAGTTGTAAAAACGGTGTACAGAATACTCGCAAGAAAAACAAAAGCTCCAATAGCAAAAGCTATTTTTACCGACATGGGGATCACACCGTTTGGAGCAGCGTCACTTACCCCCATTTGAGAAATCATCCAAGGTAAATTACTAGCTACCCAAGTACCTATACCTATAATAAGCGTTTGAGTAACAAACCCATAAGATCGTTGAGATTCTGGTAACTTATCTGCTACCAAAGCTCTAAAGGGTTCCATAGAAATATTTATAGAAGCATCCAGAATCCATAAAAATCCTGCTGCTACCCATAAAGCCGGAGAATGCGGTACCAAAAACAGAGCTATAGAACTTAGTACAGCCCCTATTAAGAAGTAAGGTCTGCGTCGACCCCATCTGGGACTCCATGTACGATCACTTAAGTATCCTATAATAGGTTGAACCAAAAGACCTGTCAAAGGAGCTGCAATCCATAATAACGGGATTGCGTCTTTCTCTGCACCTAAGGTTTGGAAAATTCTAGACATAAATCCGCCTTGCAATGCAAAACCGAATTGAATTCCCAGAAAACCAAAACTCATGTTCCAAATTTCCCAGAAACTTAATTTACGCTTGTTCATCAAGTAAATGTTTAATTATTACTATGATAAGCGAAACTACTTATCAAAACTTATTTTAGTAGAAAGTGAAAATATAAGTTTTGATCGAGGTCAAAGATATTATAATTTTTTAATTAAAAGAGTCTCTCTTTATTTTTTTGTTGATTTTCTTTCAATCAGACTTGTATCAATAATTACTGTTCTATACTCCTCTGTTACAGCATCATCCCCTTCTAATTTATCGATAAGAAGTTTTGCTGCACGTATCCCCATATCCTCTCCATGTTGGCTTATCGTAGTTAAGCTGGGAATAAAATGTTTAGAGAGAATACCATCTGTAAAACCAATAATAGCGATATCATCAGGGACTTTTTTACCTTGCCTATCAAGAACTTTGGCCGCTGTAACAGCAAATAATTCATTTACTGCAAAAACAGCATCAATATCCTTATCCTTTAAGAACTCTGAAATTTCGGCTTCACAATTATCGATATCCTCTATTTTAAGAATAAGCTCTTCTTTTTCAGGAATATCATATGCTCTTAATGCTCTTAGGTATCCATTAGTTCTTAGTTTGCCAACACTTATATAATCTACCGTAGTAAGGATGGCTATTTTTTTACACCCAATAGAAAGCAGGTGATTAGTAGCGGTTTGAGCTCCTTTAGCATCATCTATAATGACTTTATCACATACTACCTCATCAATAATCCTATCAAAAAGTACAACAGGCATCCCTTGACTCATCGTCTCTTCGATATGATGATAGTCTTTTTTAAGTTGAGTTTCTTTGGCCACAGACAGGATAAATCCATCGGCACTCCCACTGGCTAGCATTTCTAAATTAATAACCTCTTTGTCAAAAGAGTTGTTAGATGAACATATGATTACATTGTATCCTTTTTCATTAGCTACCTTCTCTACCCCGCCAATTACTGTTGTAAAAAAGTGATGTACAATTTCTGGAATAATGACACCAATAGTCTTTGTTTTCCTGTTCTTAAGGCTTAAGGCTATATTATTAGGTTTGTAATTATATAGTTTGGCGAAGGCTTTTACCTTTTGTCTGGTATCTAAACTTATCTCTGCACTATCCTTTAACGCTTTAGATACTGTAGAAATAGAGACATCCAGTTCCTTTGCTATTTGTTTTAATGTAACTTTTCTCTTCATCCTTTTTCTGGTTTATTGCTTTTGTTATCAGATCTATCTGATATACATCTACATGAAATGTACTATAAAAAAACATGGTTAATACTCCTAAATCAGGATGTATAGCCTTTTCATTATTCCTTTCTTTAAATAAAAACCAAATGTAAGCATCAAAATATGCCATATGACCAGAATTACACTTAAAATTTTGATAGAATTCTAAAAGTTTTCCACACGCAAACGTTTGCGTAAGGTTCGGACTACAACTTGTCAAAAAATTAACACAAAATTTACATACTTTGGTTGCAGAAAGTGAAAATATAAGACGTAAAACAATCAAAAACTAATTTAATTTTATGAAAACATTTACCAAAAGCGCATTGTTTTTATTATGGTTGATACCAATGAGCTTTTTTGCACAGTCAACTGTTAATGGGACAGTTACTGATGCTGGAAATGGCCAGCCCATTCCTGGTGTAAATATCATTGTTCAGGGAACTACAAACGGAACCACTTCTGATTTTGATGGTAATTATACTTTAAACAATGTTAACAATGGGGATATTATGGTATTCTCTTATGTTGGGTTTGTACCTCAGGAAGTAGCATATAATGGTCAGGCTACTATTACTATCATATTAGAAGAAGATGCTGCAGAACTCGAGCAGGTAGTTCTGATTGGATATGGTGCCGCCAGAAAGAAAGATCTAACAGGGTCTGTTGCTTTGGTTACAGCAGAGGATTTCAATACAGGTAATAATGTTACCCCCGAAAACCTATTTAACGGTCGAGTTGCAGGTGTATCCATTAACACTAACGGTGGACCTGCCGCTAATTCTGAAATCAGAATCAGAGGAGGAGCTTCACTAAATGCATCTAATGATCCACTAATTGTTGTAGATGGCTTACCTCTAAATGATCCAGGAGATTTAGCCAATGGTTCAAGATCTATTCTTTCATCAATCAACCCCAACGATATTGAATCTTTTTCTATCCTTAAAGATGCATCGGCAGCTGCTATCTACGGTAACCGTGGTGCAAACGGAGTGATCATTATCACCACCAAAAAAGGGAAAAAGAACTTGCAGATTAGTTTAGATTCTAAAACCAGTGCCACTCGTGCACATGAAACAGTAGATGTTTTTTCTGCAGATGAGTATAGAGCATTTATCGCAGAAAATTTTCCTACCCGTGTTGCTGATTTAGGTACTGCAAACACAGATTGGCAGGATGAGATTTACAGAACGGCTTTTTCTACAGATCATAACTTATCTGTAAGTGGTTCTCTAATGCAAGTCTTACCAACAAGAGTTGCCATAGGAAGATCAGATCAGGAAGGGCTAAGAAAAACATCTAAATTTGAAAGAACGACTACCTCTCTTTCTTTAAACCCAAGATTATTTAATAATCACCTAAAAATAGATGTAAACGCTAACTTAAACTTTGAAAAAAACCGGTTCGCACCAGGTGTAGAAGGGGCGGCTATTACTTTTGATCCAACTCAGCCAGTCCTTGACTCAAGCTCTCCCTACGGAGGTTTTTTTGAATACCGAGATTCTAGTACTGGATTTGCCTCAAGCAATGTTCAGAGAAACCCTCTGGCTCAACTATTACAAACAAAAGAGATCGCTAATGTAAGACGGTACTTCGGAAATATAAAACTGGATTACCAATTACACTTCTTTCCCGATATACGCGCTGTAGTAAACCTGGGAATAGATGATAGCGAAACAGACAGATTTCAGGAACGTTCTACCGAAAGTGCAACCGGTTTTAATGCTACACAAGGAGAATTTTTAGGTTTTAAATCAGATACAGATCTCTTAGTAAAAAACAGACTTCTCGATGCTTACCTTACCTATAACAAAACTCTTGGTCGATTAAACATCGAAGCTACAGGAGGATACTCGTATCAAAAATTCGAATTAGACAAGTATGAAACAGGAGATCAGCGTGATCCGGGTAATGTCCCAGAGAGAACCATTGATCCAGACGAAGTATTACTAGCTTATTTCTTAAGAACTAATCTAAAATTTAATGACAGATACTTTTTAACAGCCTCTATACGTAGAGATGGTACTTCTCGATTCGGGAAAGACAACAGATGGGGATATTTTCCTTCGGCATCTTTTGGATGGCAAATAAGCGAAGAGAATTTCCTTAGAAATTCTTCTACAGTAAGTAATTTACGATTGCGTTTGGGATATGGTATTACTGGTCAGCAAGATATCGATCAGGCTTATGCATACTTAGAGCGATACCGAAGAAGTAGTCCGCTTACACAATATATTCTTGATGGAGAACTCATCAATATTGTACAGCCACAGTTTAGAAATGAAGATATCGAATGGGAAAAAATAACCGAGTATAACATTGGTTTAGATTACGGATTCTGGAATGATAGAATTAGTGGTGCCATCGATGTGTTTAGAAAAGAATCTGATGATTTATTATCTCAAGCCCCTATCCCCGATGCTGCTAACTTTTCTAATCAAGGATTTCAGAATATCGGTAAGTTTATAACAGAAGGTATAGAGTTTTCTGTTAGTGCCGATGTTATTAGAAATAGTAATCTAAATTGGAATGTAAGCTATAATGCAACATTTATAGATAGGGAAATCGAAAGTCTTGCATTTGGCCAGGATATCTTAACTACTGGTATTGGTGGGGGTACGGGTAATACTATCCAGATACATAGACAAAGAGAGGCTCCGTTCTCGTTCTTTACCTATGCACAAATTTATGATACCAATGGCAAACCTATAGAAGGTGCATATGCCGATCTTAACGGTGATGGGATCATTAATAATAATGACCGATATATTTCCGGTAAAGGTACTCCGGACTTAATCATGGGACTTCAATCTAGTATTAGCTATAAGAATTTCGATTTTAGTTTTAGTATGAGAGCCAATATTGGTAATGAAATATATAATAATGTTGCTTCTTCAAATGCACAGCGAGGTAATATATTCAGAACCGTATTTAACAATACACCAACATCAATAGTAGATACTAATTTTCAGAATACTTCAGATGTTATTCTTTCTGACTATTACATAGAAGATGCTTCGTTGCTGCGAATGGATAACATAACATTAGGATATACGATTAGAGATCTTATGAAAGGAGTATCCAGTCTTAGGTTATGGGCTGGAGTGCAAAATGCATTTGTTATTACCGATTATTCGGGGCTGGATCCCGAAATTCAAAATAATGGTGTAGACAATACTATTTTCCCTAGAGGAAGATCACTCCTACTAGGTTTAAATTATAAATACTAAAAAAACTAAGAAATGAAATTATATAAGATTTTTTTATACGCATTTCTATCCATAGGTATCTTCACCTCTTGCGAAGGGGATCTGGATATCGAATTAGAAGATGATGATGATTTACTGGCGAGTGATGTATTTAATACTCGAGAAGATTACCTGAAGGCTCTTGGCGGAGTATATGCAAATTTATCATTAGTTGGTCTTGATGTAGATGCTAATGGTGACCCTAATCAATCCAACCTTGCAGGTATCGATGCCGGAACCAGCCAATATGTTCGTGGTTTATTTAGTATGCAGGATGTATCTACCGATGAAGTAATATGGACCTACGAGAATGACCCAGGTATTCGTGAGATCCAGAGAAATACATGGGATGCCAATAATGTTATTGTTCTTGGTTTTTGGGCAAGAGCAACTTTTGAAATCTCTCTGGCAAACGAATTTTTGCGCCAAACCACAGATGCCAAATTAGATGAGAGAGGTGTATCTGCAACGCTTAGAACCGAAATTAAAATCTTTAGAGCAGAAGCTCGTGTATTAAGAGCATTAGCCTACTACCATCTTATGGACCTGTATGGTCGCGCTCCTTTTGCTACCGAAAATGATGCTGTAGGATTTATACGAGTTCAGGAAATTAAAGGTCAGGCTTTATTCGATTATATAGAAAAAGAACTGCTCGAAGCAAATGCTGATTTATTAGACGTAAATCCTGGTCAAAACTATGCCCGTGCTGATAAAGGAGTGGCAAAAATGATTTTGGCTAAGATCTATCTTAATGCCGAAGTATATTTGGGAGCAGGTAATGGTCGTTATGCAGAATGTTTACAGACAACTCAGGAGATCATCAATAGTGGGTATTCACTAACACCAAATTACCTGTATAACTTTATTGCTGATAACGATGCCAATGGTGCCCAAAACGAAATCATATTTCCTATTGTTGGCGATGGTGCTAATGTAAGAAACTTTGGCGGTGCATCCATCATTATCCAGGGACAGCAAAACGCAGATGGTTTTAAACCTACTCCTGCTTCATTAGGAGTACAAGGATTTACTACACTGTATAGAGCAAGAAGACAATTCTCTGAGCTATTTGTTACCGATCCGGTTTTTCAAAATGATAGTAGAAATACTTTGGTGACCCAGGATATTAGTTCTGATCCTGCAAATACAGATCCTCCTGTAGACAGACCTATCGAAATAGGATCTGATTTTACAGATTTCTCTAAAGGCTATCTGGTTTCTAAATACTCTAACATAAAGTCAACCGGTGAAGCCGGACAAAGTGTAAGATTTGTAGATACCGATTTTCCTTTATTCAGGTTAGCAGATGCTTATTTAATGTATGCAGAAGCTCATCTTAGAAATGGTGGTGGTGATCGAGCTACCGCTCTGGGATATGTAAATGCGCTTAGAGAAAGAGCATTTGGAGATATGTCTGGAAACATTACAGACGCTGAACTCACTCTGGATTTTATCCTTGACGAAAGAGCCCGGGAGTTATATTGGGAAGCCCACAGAAGACAGGATTTAATCCGATTTGGTAAGTATACCGGTGGGACCTATAACTGGAGATATAAAGGAGGAACGCCTAACGGGTCTTCAATCTCAGATAATTTTAAACTATTTCCGGTTCCGGCATCCAGTAGAGCTGCTAATCCTAACCTAGGACAGAATACTGGATTCTAAAACAACGATTACAAATTTAATTTACTCAGTCATGAAAAAAATATCAATACTCCTATTCGCGTGCATCGCTACACTTTGCTTCAATGCGTGTGTAGAAGATGAAGAACCAACGTTTGTTATTCAAAACGAACAAACAGAAGGGCCACTAATTGTAACTGCTAATTCTACCGTTAGTCTTGTTAAAGATTTGGCAGATCAACGTGCATTTACTCTGGTTTGGGAAGATGCAGGTTATAATATCAGTACCCCTATCACGTATACTATAGAAGCCGGTTTAGGAGGTACAAATTTTGAAACAACCTTAGACCCCGCGGTTATTGCAACAACTACTGATCGTTTTTATAACTGGACCATCGCAGAACTTAATAACCTTGCTATCGGATTAGGAATAGAACCTGATAAAGAAGGTGCGATAGATCTACGTGTAATTTCTTCTATCGGAACAAACGGTGGAAGCGCTATTACCTCTAATGTTACCTCTCTAACCGTTACTCCTTATGCTACTGTACTTCCTCAAAAAGATCTTTTCTTAGTGGGTAGTGCAACTGCAGCAGGATGGGATAACAATAATAACAACCCTGTATTAGTAAGAGATCCTAATAACCAAAATGTATTTAAATTCACTGGTAAATTTTTAGGTGGTGGTGATATCGCCTTCAAATTCTTAGAAGTATTAGGACAATGGCAACCACAATGGGGATTAAGCGGTGGTAGTTTGGCTAGTAGCGAAACCCTTGGTTCTGATCCCGATACATTCTCTGTTGCTGCAGAAGGATATTACACACTCGATGTAAATATCCAGGATTTAACATATACCGTTAATGCATTTGATGCTAGTGGTGCAACTGATTATACCGCTCAGGGTATTGGTATTATTGGTGATTCTACTCCGGGAGGATGGGATAATGATACCGATCTTACGCAATCTGCTTTTGATCCACACTTATGGTATATCAATGGTATTGTATTAACCAATGGTGAGGCCAAATTTAGAGCCAATAATGCCTGGGATGTAAACTGGGGTGCAGATACTGCAATAACAGGATATGCTACCGCTGGTGGGCCTAATATCCCGGTTGCTGCAGGAACCTATAATGTATGGTTCAATGACTTGGACGGAAGTTATGTTTTTATCATTCAATAGTAAATCGGTATTCACTTAAAAAATTGGAATGAAGAAAATAACACATATATCAACCAAAACCATCCTCCTTTTAGGAGGGTTGGTTCTTGGATTGACCGGTTGCTCTGATGATGACGATACTGCAAACAACGCAGCACCCATAATCACAAGTCAATCTCTAAAAATGGATTTGACAGTCCGCAAAAAAGAAAATGCTGGTGTATTTATGCAAGCTTTTTATTGGGATACAGAACCTGCAGGAGAATGGTATAATGAAGTAAGCAAAAGGATTGAAGACTATAAAGCTTCGGGAATTAACAGAATATGGCTTCCTGCACCGGGAAAAGGTGCCTCGGGAGGTTTATCTATGGGATATGACCCTTCTGATTATTTTGATGTTGGTGAGTTTGACCAGCATGGTACCGTAAAAACTCGTTTTGGCTCCAGGCAAGAATTAGAAGACCTTATACAAAAAGCACATGCTAATGATATAGAAGTGATTGCCGATATCGTGATGGGCCATAACTCCGGAGGAGGAAAACAAGCCAACCCTTTTCGCGGGGGTACCGAAGTATATTCCTTATTTAACGAATCAAACGGAAATGCCTCTGGTAAATTTAACCGTTCTAACGAGCATTTTCATCCTAATGATATTCATGATCATGATGAGCAGGCTTTATTTTTCGCCGAAACAGATCTTTGCCATGATCAGCAGTATGTACAGGATTGGTTATGGGGTAGAGACGACTCTGTTGCAGAATTTTATAAAAAAACCCTTGGTTTTGATGGATGGCGTTTTGATTATGTAAAGAGTTTTGCTCCAAAATGGGTGAAAGCCTGGAATAATAAAGTTGGTGGATTCTCTGTAGGAGAAAATTTTGATGGTAACCAACAAGTACTAAAAGACTGGGTAGATGCATCTGGATCACCTGCTTTTGATTTTGCATGTTTCTACAGATTAGACGAAACCCTAGACAGGGCTAATGACCTTACTGCTTTAGGCGAAGCTGATAATATGCTTAGAAAACTAGACCCAGCTAATGCTGTTACTTTTGTTGCCAATCATGATACCGAAAAAGATGTTAATCCCGAGAATAGAATAAGCTATAACAATAAGCTACTCGCCTACTCTTATATCCTTACTCATGATGGATATCCAACTATTTTTTATCTTGATTATGAAGCTTTTAAGGGGCAACTAAAAACCCTTATCCAGATCTATACTACATTAGCCGTTGGTGATGTCGAAATACTTGAAGCCAATAAAGATGAGTATATCATGAAAAGAAACGGTAGTGGTGATAACCCGGGACTAATTCTATATATGAATATTAGTAAACAGTCTAAACAACATGTTGTAAAAACCAACTGGGCAAACAAAACCTTGGTTGATTATACCGATAATTCTAGAGCTACTCCTACTACAGATACAGAAGGTAATGCCACACTACAGGCACCTGCAGGAGGATATGCTATATGGTCTGTAACCAAAGAATAATAGTACATCATTCTTTATAATTAGCCCATACATACCCATCAAAAGAGTGCTTTTCAGCACTCTTTTTTTATGTGTTTTTTTTCATCATCCTAGCCTTTTGTTTGCCCAGTCTCTTTTGTCATCCTAGTCTCTTTTGTCATCCCGTTGAAGAATGGGATGCGTACTAAAAATACAAATTGATTCTCGATACACCACACCCAAAAGCGTGGCACTCGAACTGACGGACGTTTATTCTGTTATTCCAACCTCTTATCACTCCAGTTATTCTCGTCTCATCGAGTGTTTTATAGTGGAGCATAGCGTAAGTATAAAATGTATCGAGATGTAATTGAAAGTGAAAGAGCAAAATAGTTCTCGATACACCACACCCAAAAGCGTGGCACTCGAACTGACGAGCGTTTACCCTGTCATTCTGTTAAAAAACAGGACTGGAATCCATACTAAAGTTGTTGCTTTACAATGGATCCCAGTCTTTACTCTAATTTACCTCAAGTTAATGTGAGTTCAGCTTTAGAAAATTTACGTCAGTCAGAGTGATTTTCGATAGAAAATTGTACTTCGACCAAGCTCAGCAGAACTATCGAAGACAAGTGAATTTTCAAGAAAAGCCTTATATCAAATTTACGTTAAGTAAGGTTAATGACACATCAATCTATAGTATACATTCATAACCAAAACTAGGCCTTACCCAATAATGGGTGATGCGTACCATATCGTATTTCTCGTGTTTTTGCATTGATATACTGCATCCAATCTACTGGATTATCAGTTTTCCTCTTAGGGATATATGCACTTTTTAATAGTAATTTCTTTTTCATAACAATGTGTTTTTATTCAATTTTTGTTGTTGTTATGAATATATAACCAATCATGATGCCAAAAATGATTTTCTCTATTTATTGTAGTGTTTATAGGGCTTAACAGCTAGTTATTAGATCGCTATGGTATAAGGGTGGTATGATTCTTATGGTGTAATTTTTTGTGAATGACTTGGGATCAAAAAAGCTATTCTCGATACAATTTTTCTTCGTTTCACTATGAAAAATCACTCCTTTAGATTAGCATTGAGATATTTTATAATTTAAAGAACGGAAAAGGTACACTATCTATTCACTCTAAGTTTTAAAGCTTATAATTTGATTCAGA